>NZ_PQSU01000015.1 GCF_002920615.1 Streptomyces sp. Ru62 | reverse complement strand
AGGCCGCGCCTGAGGTCGGGGCCGAGTGTGTGGATCACACCGGAGACCTCGTGGCCGACGGTGACCGTGTCGGAGGTGGCGAACAGCGGGACGAGGGAGCCGTCGAGGAGGTGGACGTCGGAGAGGCAGACGCCGGCGGCCTTGACCTCGATGAGGACCTCGCCCGGGCCCGGCACGGGGATCGGGACCTCTTCCACGGCGAACTTCTTGCTGTCCAGGTGGAAGCGTCCGGCGAGCATGGTGTCCATGGTGATCTGCTTTCTGTGAGAGGCACCGCCCGGTGGTTCGGGCCAGTGGGTGCTGTGTGGTGTCTGGGGGCTTGGGTAGCCGGGAGGCGTACGGCCGGCAGCGGGGGGTGCCGCACGCCTCCCGGCGGCTGGGGGACAGCGCGCCTTGACGGCGTGCGACGGTCAGGCGAAGACGTCCTGCTGGTAGCGCTCGTCCGCTTCGAGCTGGGCGAGCCACTGCTGGGCGGTCTCGTCGTCGCTGCCGGTCTTCTGACGGTGGATGGCGGCGAGTGCCTCGCGGACGGCGGGGGCCATGCGGCGGCCGTCACCGCAGACGTAGATGTACGCGCCGTCCTCGATGGCCTGCCACACCGTGTCGGCGGCGTTCGCGATGGCGTTCTGCACGAACCGGGCCGGGTGGCCGGTCACCGCGGAATAGGCGGTGTGCACCTGGGCGATCCCGGCCTGCTGCCAGTCCTGCATCTCCTGCTTGTAGAAGTAGTCGTGCTCCGGGTGGCGGCAGCCGACGAACACCTGGGACAGGCCGACCTGGGTGCCGTTCGCGTGCTGTGTCGCCCGCTCCTCCAGGAAGCCGCGCAGTGGAGCGATGCCGGTGCCCGGTCCGATGAGGATCAGCGGCGTGGCGGGGTCGGCCGGCGGGGCGAACGTCGGGGAGGGCACGCGGACGTAGCCGTAGACGACGTCCCCGGGCTCCAGGCCCGCGATGTAGGCGGAGCAGGTGCCGCGGTACTGGCCGTCGCCGGACAGGGCCGGGCCCTCCAGCAGGCCGACGGTCAGGCGCACATGGCGCGGGTTGGCCGACGGGGCGGAGGAGATGGAGTAGAAGCGCGGGCGGATCGGGCCCGTCATCTCCAGGAACACCGCCAGCGGCAGCTCGACCGCGGGGAAGCGCTCCAGCAGGCCCAGCACCGAGAGCCGCTTGCCGAGGATTTCCTTGCTGTAGCGCTCCTCGGCCTCCTCCGTGTCAGCGGTGTACGCCTGGAGCTGCGGCCGGGTCCACGGGCACTCGGTGTACTCGGCCAGCGTCTGGATCTGGGACCGGGTGGCCACGTCCTGCAGCTCCAGGAACTCGGTGAGCAGGATGCCGGCGGTGACCGGAGTCCCTACCGGCAGGTGGGTGCGGCCACCGGCCGGCTGGTCGAGCCGGAGCACCTGGTCGTAGTCGACGCCGAGGCGCCTCAGCGCACGCTCCACCAGGGCGAGTTCGTTCTTGGCGAAGACGGCCAGGTGGTTGCCGGTGTCGTAGGTGACGCCCTCGGGCAGCTCGAAGGTGATGGACTTCGCGGACGGGCGCGGCGGCTCGATGCTGAAGTCCCACAGTCCGGTCGCGTCGGCCACGAGCTCGTCGTTGGTCACCACGGTGAGCGGGTACGCCTGCTCGGAGACGATGGCGGGACGTATGTCGGACTCGGTGAGCAGCTGGACCTGGTAACGGGGGCCGCTTGCCTGGGAGGTGTCGGCGGCGTACTCCTCGGCAAGGGTGGCCCACAGGTTGCCCATCCACCGCGTGGCCATGCCGTCGAAGTCACCGGCGGCGTCCGCGATGCCGCGCTCGACGACCGGGGTGGCGCCGGCGGCCAGCAGACCTTCCTCGATCCGCTTGGGGAATGCCTGGTAGGTGGCCACCCATTGGGTGTTGCCGGCGCCCAGCAGCGCGTACCGCACATTCGACAGCGAGCCCTCGGGCAGCCCGGCGGCGAGCAGGTCGTCGAAGCGCTGGGCGTTGTCGGGAGCCTTGCCGTTGTAGCTGGCGGCGACGACGGCGAGCAGGCCCTCGGAGGGCAGGTTGTCACCCAGCTCGTCCAGGCTCACCAGCGTTGTGCCGAAGCCGGAGCGCTCGCCGCGGTCGGCGATGGTGCGCGCCAGGTCCTCGCACGAGCCGAGGCTGGAGCCGTAGGCGACGGTCAGGTTCACCCCGACACCGCTGACCGCTGCCTGCGCCTGCGTGTCGCCGGTCTGCAGGTCGGCGGCGCCGAAGTCGGTCCGCTGGTGGTCCTGACGCTTGCGGACGACCAACTGAAAGTCGCCGGGCTTGCGCGTCAGCGCCTCGCGGACGTCCATCTTGTAGTCGGTGGTGTCGGAGAACCTGAACTTCTGCAGCACGAGCGCCAGGGCCAGGCGGGCCTCGGTGAGCGCGAACTGCCGGCCGATGCAGGCACGCACACCGTTGCCGAACGGCTTGTAGGCGTGCGGGTGCTGCTGGGCGCGGTTCTCCGGCAGCCACCGGTCGATGTCGAACTCCTCCGGCCGGTCCCACGCCTTGGGGTGGGAGTGCAGCGCGCCCATGAGGATGTTGGCCCTGGTTCCCTTCTTCAGCTCGTACCGGTCGCCGATGACGGTGTCGTCGATGGGCGCCTTGGCGATCAGCGGGATCGGAGCCCACAGGCGCAGGGTCTCCTCCAGGATCCGCGGGATCACGTCGAGCTGCATGATCGTGTCGTAGTCCGGGACCGTGTCACCGGGCAGCAGGCGGTCGACCTCGGCGTACGCCTGCGCCAGCACGTGCGGGTTGCGCATCAGCGAGTATGTGGCGAACGACAGCAGGCCACTGGTGGTCTCGTGACCGGCGATCAGGAAGGTCACCACCTGGTCGCGGACGTTGTCGTCCGCCAGGAGCTTGCCGGTCTCCGGGTCGGTGGCCTCCAGCATCAGGCCGAGCAGGTCCTCCTCGCCGGTGCCCTTCCCCTCGCGGCGCTCCTTGATCACGCTCTCGACCAGGTCGCGCATCAGCTGGATGTTCTGGCGGTACTTCCTGTCGTCCGCCTTGCGGAGCTTGGTCATCATCGGCAGCTCCTGGGAGCGCCGCATCGACTCGATCAGCGCCTCCAGCAGCGAGTTGAGGAAGGGGTGCAGTTCCTCCTTGTCGAAGGACTTGAACCGGTAGCCGAAGCCGGACAGGGCGATGGTGTCCAGGGTGAGCCGGGTGTAGTCGTCGGTGATGTTGACCGGCTGACCCTCCCGGCGCTCCCACTTGCCGACGAGGTTCTGGGCGATCTCCAGCATCTGCCCGAAGTAGGTCTTCATGGCCCGCTGGCTGAAGGCCGGCAGCAGGATCCGGTGGGCCATGGCCCATTCCTCTTCGTGCTGGTGGGCCGTGAACAGGCCCGCCCCCGTGTAGTCCCGCACATGGCTCAGCGGCGTCTTGTCGATCTGCTTGAAGAACCGCGTCTCGTCGCAGACCTCGGCCACCAGGTCCGGGTCGTAGACGAAGACCTGCTCGATGCCGGCGATGTCCATGCCATAGATGCCCTCGGGGAACTGCTTGGACAGCTCACCGAAGTACTCCACCGGATTGGTGTCGGGGATCTGCGGCGTGTTGCCGAGGAGGGGGGTCCCCCGCGGGGACCGGATGGGGCGAAGGTCGTTCGCGGAGTGCGTGGTCATGTCTTGCTCCTCTGCGTGGAGGGGTGGGCAAGGGCGCGCTGCGCAGGTCGATGCTGTGGCGCCGTACGGAAACATACGCCGTACGGAATTAGTACCGTACGGCGTATGGAAATGTGAAGCAAGCCCGGCCGCCCTAGCGGGCGCTGTGATTCAGGTCATTTCCATACGGCGTACGAAACTGATACCGTACGAGGTATGGAAAATAAGGTGAGACGCCCCCCGCGGGGAACGAGGAAGAGAGACGTGCCTCTGACCGAGGCCGGGATCTACGCCGCCGCCCTGCGGCTCATCGACGAGGACGGGGTCGAGGCGCTCACCATGCGCAAACTCGCCACCGAGCTCGACGCGAACCCGATGTCGCTGTACCACCACGTGCCGAACAAGGAAGCCGTGCTGCGTGGCGTGACGAGAATGGTCGGCGCCCAGTTCCGCACCGTGACACTGGAGGACGCGCCCTGGCAGGAGCGGATCCGCCTGCTCGCAACGGACTTCCGGACCCTGGCGCACCGTCACCCCAAGCTGATGGCCTACTCGTTCAGCCACCAGCCGGACTTCATCCAGCCCGACGACCCGTTCTGGACCGCGCTCACCGCGATCGTGGCGGCCGCCGGGGTACCGCGGTCGAAGGCCCCGGAGATCGCCGCGCTGATCGCCGCCGTCGTCGTCGGTGTCCTCGCCGCCGAACTCAACGGCGCTCTCCGCCAGTGGTCGACCCTCAAGCCCCACGGCCCTGAAGCCGACGAAGACGGGGCCGCGGACGCACACCCTGGCTCTACGAGTGCGGCCCCTGAAGGCCCTGACCAGGACCACATGTTCCGCCTCGTGATGGACACGCTGATCACGGGCCTGGAAAGCCGGCTCGCCGGCGATCCGGACGGCCGGGGCGCCGACCTCTGAGCCAGTCATCCTGAGGCGCTGCGCCCAGGCACTGCCGCCTGAGGCGCGCCCGCGGTCGGGCGATCTCAGGCTGCGACACACGGGAGCCCCCCCGTCACATCGGGTGAGACCGCCCGGCGGGGTGGTTCCATATCGAGCCTCTACACGGCAGCCGTATGCCGGCGCTGCACCGTGAAATGGCCGTGGTCGTCGGCTTGTTCCTGGTCTCTCTCCTGAAGGGGGAGACCGTCGGCCGTTCTTTTCTCTCTTCCTCCGTCCCCCATCCGCTGTTCGGAGGGCTGCCCCCATGTCCCAGAACGCCACGGTCGCTGCTTGCGGCGCCGAGACCACAGCTGAGAATGTGCCCGACCTGTCGCACCAGCGCCGCTGGTGGATTCTGTTGGTCATTTCCCTGTCGATGCTGATAGGTGTCCTCGACGGCACCATCGTGAACATCGCCCTGCCGTCCGCCCAGCACGACCTGGGCTTCTCGGACGCCGACCGGCAGTGGGTGGTCACCGCCTATGCGCTGGCCTTCGGCAGCCTGCTGTTGCTCGGCGGCCGGGTCGCGGACCTGGTCGGGCAGAAGGTCACATTCCTGGTGGGGCTGGCCGGCTTCGCGACCGCTTCCATGGTCGCAGGCGCGGCGAACGGTTTCCTCATGCTCGTCATCGCGCGCGCCGTCCAGGGCCTGTTCGCCGCACTGCTGGCCCCGTCCGCCCTGTCGCTCCTGATGACCACCTTCACCGAGCCGCGCGAGCGGGCGAAGGCATTCACCGTCGCGGGCTCGATCGCCGGTGCAGGCGGAGCCATCGGCCTGATCCTCGGCGGCGTGCTGACCCAGTACCTGGACTGGCGCTGGACCATGTACGTCAACGTGATCTTCGCGGGGTTGGCGTTCGTCGGCGGTGTAGCCCTGCTGCACCGCACCCCGCGCGATACGTCCTCGAAGCTCGATGTCCCCGGCACCGTGCTGGTTACCATAGGGCTGTTCTGCCTGGTCTACGGATTCTCGAACGCCGAGACGCACGGCTGGGGTTCGCCGGCGACCTGGGGCATGCTGGCGGTCGGTGCCGTACTGGTGGCCGTCTTCGTGTGGTGGCAGACCAGGGCGGCGTATCCGCTGCTGCCGCTGCGGGTCTTGCTGGACCGCAACCGCGGCGCCTCCTTCGCAGCCCTCTTCGTCAGCGGCGCGGGCATGTTCGGCGTGTTCCTGTTCCTGACCTACTACCTGCAGCAGAGCCTCGGTTACAGCGCCCTGAAGACGGGCTTCGCCTTCCTGCCCATGATCGTGGCCTCGTCGTCCGCCTCCGCCGTGGCCAACAACGTCCTGGTGCGGCGCATAGGACCGAAGCCGGTGGTCCCGCTGGGCATGGCCATTGCGGCCGCCGGGCTGATCTGGATGACCAAGCTGGACCTGAACAGCGGATACGTGGCGCAGGTACTGCCCCAGCTGGTGCTCGTCGGCATCGGGCTGGGCACGGTCATCGCGCCCGCGATGAGCCTGGCCACCTCCGGTGTGGAAGCGGCCGACGCCGGAGTCGCGTCCGCCGCCGTCAACACCGTCCAGCAGGTGGGTGGGTCCATCGGTATCGCCCTGCTCAGCACGATGGCATCCGACGCAGCCACCGGCTACCTCGCCGGCCGCAACCGCAAGGATCCCGGCGTCCTGGCGCAGGCCGGCCTCGCGGGCTATTCCACGGCCTACTGGTGGTCGGCGGCCGTCTTCGTCACCGGCCTGGTCGTCACAGCCCTGCTCTACCGCCGGGGTGTGCCCCAGCAGGGCGAGAACGCCGCACCTGTCGTGCACATGTAGGGGGCAGGAAGTGCCGACGGTATCAAGCATCCCGACGGGATGCCCGGCTGGCCCGCGTGGAGCGTCGCAGATCATCTCGGCATGATGCCGTGCCCAGGGATCGACAGGTCCTACCTGTCGATCTCCTCGCCTGGCGTGCACTTCGGGGACCACAAGAAGGCCCGCGCCCTCGCAAGTGAGGTCGATTAGTTCGGCGCCCGGGTCCGCAGGGAGGACCCGAAGCGGTTCGGTCTCTCCGCCTCCTTGCCCCTGCCGGACGTCGAGGGCTCGCTTGCAGAGGCCGCCCACGCGCTCGACGTCGTCGGTGCGGGCGGATTGGTGGTGGAACCAACCACCATGCCCACTACCTCGGTGACCCCGGTTCGAGCCGCTCTGGGAGGAACTCGACCGCCGCAGCGCCGTCGTCCACGTTCACCCCACCTCAGCGCCCCACGCCGACGAGCTTGCTCTTGGCCGGCCACGACCGATGCTGGAGTTCCTCTTCGACATCGCCCGCACTATAAGCGACCTGCTCCTGCAAGGAGTCCTCGCCCGCCGTCCGCGGATCAGCTGGATCTTGACACACGGCGGAGGTGTGCTGCCGCTGCTCGCCGACCGGATGGAACTCTTCCGCGCGCACGTCGGCGGAGGCGCCGTCGACGCGCCGAGCGCCGTCCAGCAGCTCGGCCTCCTCTGGTACGACGTGGCCGGCACGCCCTTTCCGCGCCAGATCCCGGCCTTCGACGCGACCTTCGGCACCGAGCGTCTCCTGCATGGCTGCGACTATTGCTGGACACCCATCGACGCGGTGCTCGCTCAGGTCGCCACCGTCGACTCCGCGCTGCAGCTGTCCGCCACGTCACTACCTCACCTCACCACCGGCAACGCCGGCAACTTGTGCGGCACCGGTCATGAGCAATTGGGTCTGACGACCGCGGTCGCCACGACAGCACCGCGGTCCGCGCCGGGTCGCCGCAACGGTGCACGACGCCGACGAGCACTTCATCACCGCTGCCCTGCTAGACATCCCCGATCAGGGCCCGCAGGCCGAGACGCTTAGCTGCGGCCATCCCCCGCCCTGCTGATCTGTGGAGACCAGGTGACCGTCTTGCACTCCCGCAGGCCCGGGCCTCCGTTGGGCCTGTGCGCCCTCTGTGTCAGGAAGGACAGCACCGACCCGTTCACCTTGGAACCTGGTGACATGGTGCTGCTCTACACCGACGGCGTGATCGAAGCCCGCTCACCCGCCGGAGCCTTCTACACGCTCGCCAACGGGTCGCCTTCTTTCCCGCCTCAAGCCCCGACGCGCTGCTGCACCACATTCACCACGACCTGCTCGCATACACCGCAGGGCGACTCACCGACGACGACGCTTTCCTGATCATCGAACGCACCCCCTCGCGTCATCTGCACCGGCCGCACCTCATGTCAGGTGCCGAGGGAACTGCTCCCGTGATGAGACCTGTTGGACGCCGGCCGCCATGGCCGAAGCATCCGGTCGCGCGAGAACCCTCAGCGCAAGGGTGAGTCGGCGGTGGGCGTCAGTGCGGTATCGGTGACGCCGACGATCTGGCTGAGGTCGAAGCCCTCCATGTCGGCGCGGAATTCCGGGCTGGCCAGATACGCCAGCAGCCGCTCCTGCACGTCGTCGCCGTCCCGGTAGGAGACGAGGGCGTACAGCTGGGGCGTCTCACTGCCGGGAGCAGCGGGTACCGTCCAGATGCCGTGCGTGGTGATCCGGTGCTTCGACATGCCGGGGATGTGCTTGGACCAGATGTTCTCGTAGGCGACGAGCGCCTCAGGGCTGCACAGCGTGTAGACACGAAGCTGGTACTGGGACATGAACAGTCGATCCTTTTCTGTCTGAGCATGATGATCAGTGGTCAGCTTTGCGAGAGCAGGTATGCCAGTTCGGCCTCCCAGTCGATGCGCTCCGACTCGGTGCCCCGTGGCACCACGGTCTCCGTGCGCTCCAGGAAGGTCTTGACGTCGTGTACGGGGACCTCGACAAGGGCGGTGCCCGCGCGAGACCCCAGAGCGATGTACATCGCGGGGTCACCACGGTTGGCGGCCGACCAGATACGGACGTCCCCATGACCTGCGAAACCGTTCAGGCCGTCGGCCAGAAGGTCACGCCCCAGGACCCATTCGACCGGCTCGTCGCTGTGGACGAAAAAAGCGGCACGGACGACGTAGGGATCAGCAGGCTCGTACCGCAGCCGCATGCACAAGGGCTGTGAGTAGGTGCGCGAGACGACGAGCTGCGCGGTCACCGCCCGAACCACGGTCCTCGAAGACTCCATGGGCATTCACTCCAAGGCACCCCCCTTGCCTCGGCTGCGGCTCCGGCGCTCGTGGCGACAAGCACGCATCGAATCAGGAGGTGTTCAGCGGGGCCCGGGCGCCGGACGGCATCGGCGGACCGTGCGGGTCGTGGCGTCGCAGCAGTTGAAGCGACGCGCGCCTGTGGCACGTGGTGGTGCCGCAGGCAGGTTCAGAGGGGGCAGGGAGCAGGCCCTCGCTCAATCGGCCGCCTGGGCGGCGGGCAGGGGACCACTGATCCGTGACCAGCGGTCGCATCCCCGCCGCCGACAGGCATCAAGGTGAGAGAACCAGCCTCCGCTCAGGGGCACAGACGGGACCTGTCTTACCAGTCACCGTGGTTCCGGCCGTAGTGGTCCCATCCGTAGGAGTCCCAGCCACCGTGGTTCCGGTAGTAGTGGTCCCAGTCGAAGTAGTCCCGGTCACCGCGGTTCCAGTCGTGCTGGTCCCAGCCCCGGCCGTCGCTCTCGTAGCGGTTCCAGTCGTACCGGTAGGACCTGTCGGACTTCCACTCGCGCCGCTCGTCGTCCCAGCGGTAGCAGCGACCGTCGCGGCTGTGCCAGAGGGAGCCGGCGACATGGTCGTCGTGGTGCCAGCCACGCTCTGCGTCCCAGCAGTAGCCCTGCTCGATCAGGTAGCCCACGCCGTGGTCCCAGCGGTAGTCGGCGGGGTTGACCTCGGCCGACCGCTGGACGTGTACGGAGGCGGGAGTCGCGGCCGAAGCGGTGCCCCCGGCACCGACAACGGCGACACCCGCGACCGCCACGGAGGAAACGGCGACAGCAATCCGCTTCGTGAGCTTCTTCATGATCTTTCCTTCCGGTTGGTGCGGTCTGCACCAACGGCTGCTTTTGCAGGCGATGTGTAGCGCCTGGCGTTGTGTGGCGTTGTCCGTCAAGCAGTTCCATACGTTGTACGGAATCACCCTGCCAGGATAACCATACGACGTATGGAAATGGCCTGGCGGTGACAGTGACGCGGGTCACTCGGACCACTCCTCTCCTTCCCCCTCGCCCTGCTGGCCCGAATACCAGCTCCCGACTACAAGGCATGCAGGCACCCGGGTCTGGCCCCATGCTGGAGAGGAGGGGGGTGTGACAACGGAGGAAGAAGTGGTGGAGATGCGGACCGTTGTCGACCTCACACGTTGCCAGGGCTATGCGCAGTGCGTGTTCCTCGCCCCTGAGGTGTTCGAGCTGCACGGGGAGGAGGGGCTGCTGTACGCCACGGCCGTCCCGGACGACCAGGTGGAGCGGGTACGTCAGGCCGCGGCGGCGTGCCCGGTGCAGGCGATCCTCCTCGGGGAAGAGGTGAGCACCGGTGCCCGGTGACCTGAAAGACGGCCGCATTGTCATCGTCGGCGCGTCGCTGGCCGGGCTGAGAGCAGCGGAGGCGCTGCGCGAGGAAGGGTTCACGGGTTCACTGACGGTGGTGGGGGACGAGCCCCATGGGCCCTACGACCGGCCGCCGCTGTCCAAGCAGGTGCTGCTCGGGCAGGCGACGGCGGACACCCTCGAGCTGCCGATGCGCCGGGACCCGGACGCCGAGTGGCGCCTCGGCGTGCGCGCCACCGGTGTGGACCTGCTGGCGAAACGGGTACTGCTGGGAGACGGTGAGTCGCTGCCGTACGACCGGCTGCTGATCGCCACCGGGACCCGGGCACGGCCCTGGCCCAACCCGGAGGAAGGCGCCCTGGACGGGGTGTTCACCCTGCGCACGCGGGAGGACGGCGCGGGGCTGGCCGAGCGGCTGGCCGCGAGACCGGAGCGGGTACTGGTGATCGGCGGCGGCTTCACCGGCTCGGAGATCGCCTCGGCCTGTCGGGAACTGGGCCTTGAGGTGACCGTCGCCGAACGTGGTCCCGCACCCCTGGTGGGCGCGCTCGGCGGCACCCTGTCCAAGCTGGCCGCCGTCATGCAGCGCAACCACGGCGTGGACCTGCGCACCGGGGTGACGGTCACCGCCCTGAACGGCAACGGCAGCTTCACGGGCGCGCAGCTGTCCGACGGTAGCCGCGTCGAGGCGGACGTGTGCGTCGTGGCGCTGGGCGCGATCCGCAACGTGGAGTGGCTGGCGGAGTCCGGGCTGGCGGCGGGTCCACGCGGCATCGCCTGCGACGCAGGCTGCCGGGCCTTCAACATGTACGGGATCGTCACCGATGACGTCTTCGTGGCCGGTGACGTCTCGCGCTTCCCCCACCCGCTGTTCGGCTACCAGATGCTGTCCCTGGAACACTGGGGCAACGCCGTCGAGCAGGCCGAGGTGGCCGCCCACAACATGGTCAACCCGGGGCCGCTGCAGCGCCCGCACCTGGCCATCCCGGTCTTCTGGTCGACCCAGTTCGGACTCAACATCAAGTCGGTGGGCGTCCCCACCTACTCCGACCACGTGGTCATCGCCCAGGGCTCCCTGGAGGCACGCCGGCTCGCGATGGTCTACGGATACAAGGGCCGGGTCACCGCCGCCGTCACCGTCGACATGGCCAAGTCGCTCGACTACTACCGGCACCTGATCGAGACCGCCGCTCCCTTCCCGCCCCCGCCCGGCGCACAGGACCGTGCGATCGCCGCCGACATCACGATCCCCTCCGCCGTACCGGACCCCTCCGTGCTGTCCCACGGCCCGACCGTCGCACTCACCGGTCACCTTCCCGACCGCCGGCTGACGGTGGTGTAGCCCACATCCCGCCCCCTACGAGGAGCCACCATGGACTCCGCGACCTTGCTGGCACGGATCACCGACTACGCCAGCCGCCCCAACCCCTATCCGCTGTACGCGGAACTCCGCGAGGCCGGTCCTGTGGTGCCGCAGGCCGACGGCAGCTATCTGATCGGCACCTACCACCACATCGCCGCTCTGCTCCACGACCCACGGATGAGTGCCGATCCCCGCACCCGCGGCGAGGTGACCCACAAGCCGCCGTTCCTGCGGCTCGACGACCCCGAGCACCACAGGCTGCGCACGCTCGCCATGCGGCCCTTCGGGCCTCCGCACAGCCCAGGCCGGGTCGACGGCATGCGCGGTGAGATCGACCGGATCACCAAGGAACTGCTGGAGCCCTTCGAGGCGGGCCGGCAGATCGACATCGTCGACGACTTCGCCTACCCGCTGCCCGTCACCGTGATCTGCCGCCTGCTCGGCGTGCCGCACGAGGACGAGCCGCTCTTCCGGACCTGGTCCGACGCGATCGTCGCAGCCGCCGACGTCAGGCCCGACGACGACTCCACCGAGCCGGACAAGGCCGGCGACCAGGCACGGATGGAGATGGGCGGCTACCTTTTGAACCTGGCCGAGCAGCGGCGTGGCAAGCCAGGCGACGACATGCTCTCCGCCTTCGTCAACGAGCCGGACCCGGCCCTGCGGCTCACCCAGGAGGAACTCGCGGAAACCGCCGTACTGCTCCTCATCGCCGGACACGAGACCACGGTCAACCTGATCGCCAACGGCGCCCTCACCTTCCTACGCCAGCCCGAGCAATTGGACCGGCTGCGCCGGGAACCGGAGCTGCTACCGCGTGCGGTGGAGGAACTGCTGCGCTACGAGCCCCCGGTCCATATGCGCGAGCGCATCCCGCACGCCGACGTGGACGTCGCCGGTACGCCCGTCCCCCAAGGCGCCTCCGTGATCCTGGCCCTCGCCTCAGGCAACCGCGACCCCCAGCGGTTCCCCGACCCCGACCGGTTCGACCCCACCCGCCCAGACAACCAACACCTCGGCTTCGGCAGCGGTATCCACCTCTGCTACGGCGGCCCCTTGGCCCGTGTCGAGGCTTACGCCGCGCTCGGCGCGCTGCTTCCCTATCTCGCGACGGCAAGCCTGGTTCAGGACCCGCCCCCCTACCGCCAGAACGCTATGCTCCGCGGCCCCCGCCACCTGTCCATCCAACTGTGAGGCCGCGTCAACGGCAGACAGCACATCGCCTTCACGCCGCAGCGGGAAGCGGCCGCCGGGCGAGGTCACGGGCCTCGTCCGCGGAGACGCCAAGCATGTGCAGGAGCGTCTCGGCCATCTTTGCGGCTGCATGGTCCCTGTCGGCCTCGGGCTGATGGAACCAGAGCTGCAGGAGCGCCAGCAGGCTGCCGTTCAGCACGGTCAAGGCGATCATCGGGTCGACCACGGTGAAGCGGCCAGAAGTCATGCCCTGCTCCACGTCGTGTCTCGCGCGCGGAGCCAGTCCGCAGCCGGCGCATATGCGGCCGAGCCCGCTGTGGCAGAGAATCCGCATGATCTCCGGGTGTGAGCTGGCCATGCGTGCGCTGAGCCGCATGCCGGCGGCGAGGCGCTCGGCGGGGTCGTCGACGCCGTACAGATGTTTGTCGACGGCTCGGGCGAACTCCTCCAGTGCATCGGCCACGGCTGCGTCGAACAGGTCCGGCTTGGACGTGAAGTGGTTGTAGAACGAGCCGAAGCCCACGTCGGCGAGCTCCGCGATGGTCCGGATGCTGGCGCTCGTATCGCCCGAATCGGCCAGGAGCTGCCGCGCGGCGCGGACGAGTGCCTGCCGGGTCTCGGCCCGACGGCGTTCGAATCGATTCCTGGGTGAGGCTGACATCGGCATACACCGCACACAAGGTCACCAGTTCTGATGGATTCATCATCGCGCTGCCGCTGCGAATTGTCCAGCCGGAACCTTGCCGGACCCCAACTTCGCCGCCCCGGGGTCAGTGATTGCAGCGGCGACAGAGGCCGCCTCGCCTCCCCCGTCGCACTGCATGGCCATATTTGATTGAACAATCAGTTTCGGTGGCCTTGACGATGAAGCGGTCGTATCTGACTATTTCATCAGAAGTGGGCAAACGGTGTAAGGGTGGCGGATGCCGGGCTGCGGGTCACAGGGCAGCGGCGGAGGTCGCCCGCTGCACCGCAAGGCTCCCGCTACCCCCGGGGTCTCCGCCTCCTGCCCATCACCGTCCACCACGGCTACAGACCGGGCGGCCGCGCCCGCATGCCGGCACTCCCTCACCTCCGAACTGAAGGGGATCAACCACGATGACGCATACCGACCACACGCCACTCGCCAAGTCGGTGAGCCCCGGCGAGATACCGGACTCGGCGATAGCGGTGATCAATGCGGACGGGACGGTGGCGGCCTGGACGCAGGCCGCTGAGCGACTTGTCGGGTACTCGGCCGCGGAAGTGGTGGGCCGATCCGCCGCGCACGTGCTACCGCCCCCTGAGGAGGCCCGAATGGCTTCGCTGTTCGCCGAGCAGCGCCGTGCCCAAAGTGGCTGGTCCGGCACCGCCGCGGTCCGCCACCGCGACGGCCACACGCTCAAGATGTCGCTGC
This sequence comes from Streptomyces sp. Ru62, assembly GCF_002920615.1. Classification (GTDB taxonomy): domain Bacteria; phylum Actinomycetota; class Actinomycetes; order Streptomycetales; family Streptomycetaceae; genus Streptomyces. The sequence goes on along the minus strand of NZ_PQSU01000015.1, from coordinate 221,133 downwards.
GGGTCTCGCTGTTGTGGGGACAGGACGCCGGCACCCGGTGGCTGGTATCCGTGACCGACATAGGCGCCCTGTCCTCGGAGCCTGCCAACGGACCGGTGCGGGAGTCGCTCCTCGCCCATGCACCGATCGGCATCGTGGTGTATGACCCACAGCTGCGCTGTACCTGGGTGAACGACGCCATGGAGCGCCACGACGGCATTCCCCGTGACCGGCGCTTCGGACGCCGTCTGAAGGACTCGCTGCCCGCCGTGGAGGCCGAAGCGCTCGAGGTGGTGATGCAGCAGGTGCTGCAGAGCGGTACCACCATGGTCCACGAATACCGGGCGTGGCCGCTGTCGGACGGGCGCCGCGAACATGCGTTCTCGGCCTCGTTCTTCTGCCTCCAGGACGCGGACGGCACGCCCCTGGGAGTGTGCTCCATGACCGTGGATGTCACCGGGAACCGGCGGGCGCGCGAACGCCTTGCCATCCTCAGCGAGGCGAGTACGCGCATCGGCAGCACCCTCGACGTGATGCAGACCGGGCAGGAACTGGCCGAGCTCGCCGTGCCCCTGCTGGCCGACCACGCCCTCGTCGATCTGGTCGAGTCGGTTCCCTTCGGCGTGGAACCCTCGGCACGGATCGGCACGACGAGCAGCCGCCCGCCGCTGCTGCGGCGTGCTGGTCTGGCCTCCATCGACCTGGGACTCCTGGAGTTGCCGTGGGTGAGGGAAGAGGTGATCCACACCCACCCGAGCTCATCGTTCGCCGTCGCCCTGCGCACGGGCAGGTCTCACCTGGAGCCGGTGCTCGACACCCAGGCCGGTCCGTGGGTCGACCACGACCCGGTGCGGGCGCAGAAGGTGCGGGACAGCGGCGTCCACTCCTTGATGGTCGTGCCCATCCGTGCGCGGCGCTGCGTGCTGGGCCTGGCGCTGTTCGGCCGCTCCGAGGAACAGACGCCGTTCCAGGAGGACGACCTGCTCCTCGCCGAGGAGCTCGTCACCCGGACCGCGCTCAGCCTGGACAACGCCCTGCAGTATGCGCGCGAGCGCACCGCGGCCCTCACCCTGCAACGCGACCTGCTGCCCCACCGGGTGCAGGGTGGTGCCGCCGTCGAGGTCGCCTCGCGCTATGTGCCGGCCGACATGGACCACGGCGTGGGCGGTGACTGGTTCGACGTGATCGAGCTGTCCGGCGCGCGGGTGGCCCTCGTCGTCGGCGATGTGGTCGGACACGGCATCAACGCCGCGGCGACCATGGGCAGGCTGCGCACGGCCGTGCGCACGCTCGCGGACCTCGACCTGCCCCCGGACGAGTTGCTGACGCACCTCGACGACACGGTCCGGCGGCTGAACGACGAGGACACCGACGACACCGACCAGGCCCCCGCGGTGGTGGGCGCCACCTGTCTGTACGCCGTCTACGACCCGGTCACCCGGCGGTGCACCATGGCGCGGGCCGGGCATCCGCCGCCCCTGATCGTCGGCGCACAGGGCCGGGTCACCGTCCCCGACCTGCCCGCCGGAGCCCCGCTCGGCCTCGGTCTCGGCCTGGTCCCCTTCGAGTCCGTGGAACTGGAACTGCCCGAGGGAAGCGTGCTCGCCCTCTACTCCGACGGGCTGGTCGAGTCCCGGGACGAGGACATCGACGCCGGCCTGCGCCGTCTGAGCGCCGCCCTGGCACAGCCGGGCGCATCCCCGGAGGACATGTGCTCGCGAGTGATGGAGACCTTGCGCAGTCACACACCGGCCGACGATGTCACCTTGCTCCTTGCCCGGACCCGCGCGCTCGAGCCCACCCAGGTCGCCTCCTGGGACCTGCCGAACGAACCGGTCACCGTCACAACAGCCCGGCACCTGGCCGCCCGTCAGCTCAGGGAATGGGGTCTGGAGCCGCTCGTGACGCCCGTGGAGTCGATCGTCAGCGAACTGGTCACCAACGCCATCCGCCACGGCGGCGGACCCAGCCGCCTACGGCTCATCCAGCACCGGGTGCTGACGTGCGAGGTCTTCGACAGCAACACCGGCCAGCCACGCTCCCGCCATCCCGGCGATCTCGACGAGCACGGCCGCGGCCTCCAGCTGGTCGCCCAGCTCTCGCGCCGGTGGGGCTCCCGCTGCGCAACGGACGGCAAGGTCGTCTGGGCTGAACAGGACCTGCCCGCCAGGGCCGGTGCCCTGTGACCCGTCGGCGAGCCGCGCGCGACAGGGGTCGTCCGCGCGTGTCGGTCTCTCGTAGCCGCAGGGCTCTTACCAGGAAGCCAGCGTTATGGATCACCCAGTGAATGGTGAAGACGCCGACTCGGTAGGCGCCTCCCAAGCAGCTATGAGTTGTCTTTGGTGCCGGTCCCGGCCGGGATGTCCCCCCTTACGGCCGGCAGTCGCGGTGCTGGACGACCGAGGCGTGGTGGTGGGGCGGACCAGGACAGCAGAGGATCTGACGGGGTTACACGCCGATGACGTCCACGGCCGCCCCGTGCGGCCCTGCTCTTCGCCGCAGTGGCCGCAGCCGTGGTGATGAGGCGACTTGCCAGGTCCTGAGCGTTGCCTCATCGCACGGTCCACCGTCCTCAGTGGGTTTCGGATTGAGGAGTCGGCCATGGAGCCTTCGGAGAGGTATCGAAGACCGGCCACTCCTCGTGAAGTTCGGCCGAAACCGCCTAGGCATCCACCTCGTGGCCGAGTCGAGGGGAAGCCGGCGAGGATCTCGCGCAGTGCCTACAGGATTTGTGACCAGCGGCTTACAAGGGAGGGTCTGAGGGCGTTCCTGCAATGGCCAACGAAGGACTGCCGGGATGGCGGACCACACGGCTGTCCGTCAAGGTCGGTCACGAGTGGACGAAGAGTCAACGTACTGTCAGCCGGTCCAGGCCAGGTTGAGCGCCGGTTCGTTCGAAGCCATCCGGCAGTGATCGAGTCACGCCGTTGTGCCGGGATCGATGGGACGGTGGCGCAGTGCCGTCCCGGACGGGGGTCTGACTCATGAGATCTATGACCGAAGTGTCCAGTCACAGGCTTGTCGACTGTCGTTGCGGGATGGCGCCTGCAGGTACCGAGCCACAGGGCGTGTCCCAATAGGGGCCTTACCGAGTTTCAGGCGCCATCACGGTTCAGACCGCCCGAGCAGGCCGGTGCCATCCACCCTAGCCAGCACGTCACCACGAGGGAGGCGAACCATCATGACGACCCGACAGCGCAGCACCTCCTCGAGCACGGATCCGCCCGTTCGGCGCGAGGTCGTCCTGGGCGTGGACACGCACGGCGAGGTGCATGTTGCCGCCGTGATCTCCCCGCTCGGGAAGATCCTGGGAACGGAGTCCTTTCCCGCGACGGCGGCCGGCTACCGGCAGTTGCTCGTGTGGGCCCGCAAGCGGGGTACGGTGCGCCGGGCCGGTGTGGAGGGCACCGGCACCTTCGGTGCGGGCCTGTCCCGCTACCTGCTGGCCCAGCAGATTCAGGTCTTCGAAGTGAACCGGCCCGACCGCTCGGCCCGCCGGCTGCTCGGGAAGTCGGACCCGCTCGACGCTCAGGCCGCCGCGCGAGCGGTGCTCAGTGGCCGCGCCCGGGCCCGGGCCAAGTCCGGCGACGGTCCGGTGCACAGCGCCCGGATCTTCAAGCTGGCCAAGGACTCCGCGGTCAAGGCCCGTACCCAGGCGATCAACCAGCTCAAAGCCGTTCTGGTTATCGCCGATCCCGCACTGCGGGAACGACTTTCCAGTCTGGGCAACCGCGAGCTGTTCCGCACCTGCGCACGCCTCGGGCCAAGCGACGGTGAGGACGGCGAGAACGCGGTGGCCCAGGCCACCCACATGACCCTGAGAATGCTCGCGGAGCGTATTGAACAGCTCACCGGGCAGATCAATGAGCTGAACCAACGCCTGACCCAGCTCGTCGAACACCACGCCCCGCAGCTGCTCGTACCGGTGGGCATCGGCCCGGACAGCGCAGTCACCTTGCTGATCACCATGGGAGACAACCCCGAGCGACTGAACACTGAGGCATCCTTTGCTGCCCTTTGCGGAGTCAGCCCCGTCGAGTATTCGTCGGGCCGTCGGAGCACGCGCCGGCTCAACTATGGCGGCGACCGGCAGGCCAACGCCGCCCTGCTCCGCATCGTCTTCACCCGCCTGCGCCACGACCCCCGTACCCAGGCGTACTACGAACGCCGCACCCAGGAAGGCAAGACCCGACGCGAGATCATCCGATGCCTCAAGCGATATGCCGCCCGCGAGGTATTCAACCTGGTCAGACCGGTTTCCCGCGCCCCCGCGTTATAGGGGCGTCCGTGAGACGTGAGAGGGTCTGGGGCGTGAGTGAGACACCCCCGAACACCCTGCAATACCGCTTTGACGGGCCAGAAGACGCTCCGGTCCTGATCCTGGGTCCCTCACTGGGTACCACATGGCACATGTGGGACCGCCAGGTACCGGAGCTGGCCAAGCAGTGGCGGGTCTTCCGGTTCGATCTGCCCGGTCACGGCGGCGCCCCCGCGTACCCGGCCGGATCGGTCGCCGAGCTGAGCGCCCGGCTGCTGGCGACGCTGGACGCGCTCGGCGTACAGCGGTTCGGCTACGCGGGCTGTGCGCTGGGCGGCGCGATCGGCATCGAGCTGGCCCTGCGCCACCCCGCCCGGCTCGCCTCCCTCGCGGTGGTCGCGGCCTCGCCCCGGTTCGGCACGGCCGACGAGTTCCGCCAGCGCGGGGTGGTCGTGCGGACCAACGGGCTCGACCCGATCGCCCGGACCGCGCCCGACCGCTGGTTCACCGGCGGGTTCGCCGCCGCGCAGCCCGCGATCACCGAGTGGGCCGTGCAGATGGTCCGCACCACCGATCCCGGCTGCTACATCGCCGCCTGCGAGGCCCTGGCGTCCTTCGACGTACGGCCCGAGCTGGGCCGGGTGGGGGTGCCGACCCTGGTGCTGGTCGGCTCCGACGACCAGGTCACCGGCCCGGCCGAGGCCCGCACCCTGGTCGCCGGCATCCCGGACGCCCGGCTCGCGGTCGTCCCCGGCGCCTCCCACCTGGTGCCGGTGGAGCAGCCCGCCGCCGTCACCGACCTGCTCGTCCACCACTTCTCCACCGCCTGGCAGCAGCCCTACGACACCGGCCAGACCGCCCTTCCGGGCATGCCGGCCGTCCCGGTCCCGGCCGCCGCGCCGCAGCCCGCGCCGGTCGCCGAGATCGCCCCCGCCGCCGTACCGGAGGGGCCCGCCGGGCAGCCGGACCGGTACCAGACCGGGCTGAAGGTCCGCCGCGAGGTGCTCGGCGACGCCCATGTGGACCGGGCGCTGGCACAGGCCGGCGAGTTCTCCGGGGACTTCCAGGAGTTCGTCACCCGCTACGCCTGGGGAGAGATCTGGGACCGGCCCGGCCTGGACCGCCGTACCCGCAGCTGCATCACGCTCACCGCGCTGGTCGCGGGCGGCCACCTGGAGGAGCTGGCCTTCCACACCCGGGCGGCCCTGCGCAACGGGCTCACCCCGGACGAGATCAAGGAAGTGCTGCTCCAGGCCGCCGTCTACTGCGGGGTGCCGGCCGCGAACAGCGCGTTCCGGGTGGCCCAGCAGGTGATCCGGGAGGAGACCACGCCCGCCGAGTAGCGCCGCGGGCGGCCGCAGACGGCAGGATGGGGAGACATGAAGCTCACGAAGAAGTCCCACGCCTGCGTCCGCCTGGAGAAAGAGGGGCAGACCCTCGTCATCGACCCGGGCGGGTTCTCGGAGGAGGACGCCGCCCTCGGCGCGGACGCGATCCTGGTCACGCACGAGCACCCGGACCACTTCGACGAGTTCCGGCTGCGAGCCGCCATGGAGAACAACCCGGCCGCCCGCATCTGGACGCTGAAGTCGGTCGCCGACCAGGTCGAGGCGGCCTTCCCGGGCCGGGTGCACACCGTCGGGCACGGCGACACCTTCACCGCCGCCGGTTTCGACGTCCAGGTCCACGGCGAGCTGCACGCGGTGATCCACCCGGACATCCCGCGCATCACCAACGTCGGCTACCTGATCGACGGCGGGAAGGTGTTCCACCCCGGCGACGCCCTCACCGTGCCCGGCCAGGCGGTCGAGACGCTGCTCGTGCCGGTGATGGCCCCCTGGAACAAGATCTCCGAGGTGATCGACTACGTCCGCGAGGTGGGCCCGCAGCGCGCGTACGACGTCCACGACGCCCTGCTCACCGACCTCGCCCTGCCGATCTACGAGGGTCACCTCGGCCGCCTGGGCGGCACGGAGCACCAGCGGCTCCACCCCGGGGCGTGGACCGAGGTCTGAGCACGCGGACCGGCGTTGTCGGACCCTCCAGGTAGGTTGTGAGGCATGCGCATCGCTACCTGGAACGTGAACTCGATCACCGCCCGCCTTCCCCGGCTGCTGGCCTGGCTGGAGAGCAGCGGCACCGACGTGCTCTGCCTCCAGGAGGCCAAGGTCGCCGAGGAGCAGTTCCCGTTCGACCAGCTCCGCGAGCTGGGCTACGAGGCCGCGGTCCACGCGACCGGCCGGTGGAACGGCGTGGCGGTGCTCTCCCGCGTCGGCATCGAGGACGTCGTCAAGGGCCTGCCCGGCGACCCGGGCTTCGACGGTGTGACCGAGCCGCGCGCCGTCTCGGCGACCTGCGGCCCGGTCCGCGTCTGGTCGGTGTACGTGCCCAACGGCCGCGAGGTCGGCCACCCGCACTACGCGTACAAGCTCCAGTGGTTCGAGGCGCTGAAGGCCGCCGTGTACGGCGACGCGCAGGGCAGCCGCCCGTTCGCGGTGCTGGGCGACTACAACGTCGCGCCGACGGACGACGACGTCTACGACCCTGCCGCCTTCGAGGGCTCCACCCATGTCACCCCGGCCGAGCGTGCCGCGCTGGCCGCCCTGCGCGAGGCGGGCCTGGACGACGTCGTGCCGCGCCCTCTGAAGTACGACCACCCGTTCACCTACTGGGACTACCGCCAGCTCTGCTTCCCGAAGAACCGGGGCATGCGCATCGACCTGGTGTACGGCAACCAGCCGTTCGCCAAGGCCGTCAAGGATGCCTACGTCGACCGCGAGGAGCGCAAGGGCAAGGGCGCCTCCGACCACGCGCCGGTAGTGGTCGACCTGGACGTGTGATGCCACGCTGGGTCCATGAACCTTCCGTTCCTGGGCCCCCGGCACGCGAAGAAGGCGGAAGAGGCGCTCCGCGCCGACCCCGAGGCGGTCGCCGCGCTGCTCTCCGAGTGCGAGCTGCTGCGCTCGCAGGCGGACCGGGCGGGCGTCCGTCTCGACGACACCCCGGCCTCCCTGGAGGCCCTGGACCAGATGGTCCCGCGCTGGCGGGACGACCCGGAGATCCTGCCCTGGCTGGGCCACGACGCCGGGCTGTACCTGGGCACGGTCGTCGTGCGCACCGTACCCGGCGCCGCCTGGCTGATCCGGCCCGACGGCGAGCCCGTCGTACGCCTCGCCTCCGGCCGTGCGGTGGAGGTGGTGCCGGCCGGGGAGGCGTGGGCGGTGAGCGGGGTTCCCGAGCTGTCCCAGTGGTACGCGGAGATCGCCGAGACCTGACACCCGCTGCCCCGGATGCCCCTGTTGGCGTAAATACGGCTATTGCCCGGAAGGTGCGTGTCGTTCCTCAGCTCCGCTGTCGTCTGGATAGGTTGCGCACCAGGACACAGCCGAGAGTGGGTGGGCCTGCGGATGGCCGTCGATCCGTTGATCGAACTGCGGAACGTCAACAGCACTACGGGGAGCTGCACGTCCTGCGGGACATCGACCTCACCGTCGGCCGGGGGGAGGTGGTCGTGGTCATCGGCCCGTCCGGATCGGGCAAGTCGACACTGTGCAGGACGATCAACCGGCTGGAGACCATCGAGTCCGGCACCATCCTGCTCGACGGGCAGCCGCTGCCCGCGGAGGGCAGGGCCCTCGCCCGGCTGCGCGCCGAGGTCGGCATGGTCTTCCAGTCGTTCAACCTCTTCGCCCACAGGACGGTCCTGCAGAACGTCTCCCTCGCCCAGGTCAAGGTCCGCAGGCGCGGCAAGGGCGACGCCGACCGCCGCTCCCGGGAGCTCCTCGACCGCGTGGGCCTGCTGAACCAGGCCGACAAGTACCCCGCCCAGCTCTCCGGCGGCCAGCAGCAGCGGGTGGCCATCGCCCGCGCGCTCGCCATGGAACCCAGGGCGATGCTCTTCGACGAGCCCACCTCAGCCCTGGACCCGGAGATGATCAACGAGGTGCTGGAGGTCATGCGGCAGCTCGCCCGGGACGGCATGACCATGATCGTCGTCACCCATGAGATGGGCTTCGCCCGTGCCTCCGCCAACCGCGTCGTCTTCATGGCCGACGGCCGGATCGTCGAGGACCGCAGCCCGGACGAGTTCTTCACCAACCCGCGCAGCGACCGCGCCAAGGACTTCCTCTCCAAGATCCTCACGCACTGACCGGGGGAGTGCCAGCCGTGTTCCGTCCCACCCGTGTGCCCCGCGCCCTGTGCGCCCTGCTGGCCGTGCTGGCCGCCGCCTGCGGCAAGGAGGGCAGCCCGCCCGGCAAGGGCCCGGCGCCCGAGAAGCTCCCGCACTACCAGGTGGCCCGGGATTTCCGCCTGCCCGCCTCTTTGACCTGGACCCGGGCGAAGAAGCGCGGTTACGTCGTCGTCGGCGCCAAGGAGGACCAGCCCTACCTCGCCGAGAAGGACCCGGCGACCGGCACCTACTCCGGCTTCGACATCGAGATCGCCAGAATGATGTCCGCCTCCCTCGGCTTCCCGCCGCAGACCGTCCGCTTCCGCACGATCGCCTCCGCCAATCGCGAGACCGCCCTGCAGAACGGCCAGATCGACTACTACGTCGGCACCTACACCATCAACGCGGGCCGCAAGAAGCTCGTCGGCTTCGCCGGCCCCTACTACCTGGCCGGTCAGTCGCTCCTGGTCCGCAGGGACGAGGACGACATCCACGGCCCGCAGGACCTGGCGGGCAAACGCGTCTGCTCGGCGGCCGGTTCCACGCCGTACCAGCGCGTCAAGGCCGACTACCCGCAGGCGGTCCTGGTCGCCTACGACACCTACTCGGTCTGTGTGGACAACCTGCTCACCTACCAGGTCGACGCCGTCACCACCGACGACGCCATCCTGATCGGCTACGCCGCCAAGGCCCCCCGCGAACTCAAGGTCGTCGGCAGGCCGTTCTCCGAGGAGCCGTACGGCATCGGCGTCCCGCACCGCGACAACGCGCTGCGCCTCGCCCTCGACGACGCCCTGGCGGCCCGGGAGAGGAACGGCGACTGGAAGAAGGCGTACGACGCCACGCTCGGCCTGTCCGGCGTGCCCGCACCCAGACCTCCCGCCATCGACCGCTACCCGGCGAGCTGACCGAGGACGGCATGAACGTACTGACCGACAACTTCTCCACCTACGGCGACGGTTTCCTCGGCACGCTCCAGCTGACCGTCTACGCCTCCCTGCTGGCCCTCGCCCTGGGCTTCCTGATGGCGTCCTTCCGGGTCGCCCCCGTCGCCTCGCTGCGGGTCTTCGGCACCGTGTGGGTCACGGTGCTGCGCAACACCCCGCTCACCCTGCTGTTCTTCGCGGTCCTGCTCGGCCTGCCCCGCTTCGGACTGGTCCTGCCCTTCCAGGTGTTCGCCGTCCTCGCCCTCGGCTGCTACACCTCGGCGTTCATCTGCGAGGCGCTGCGCTCCGGCATCAACACCGTGCCCAAGGGGCAAGGGGAGGCGGCCCGCAGCCTCGGGATGACCTTCGGGCAGACCCTGTCGCTGGTGGTGCTGCCGCAGGCGTTCCGGTCCGTGATCCCGCCCGTCGGCTCCACCCTCATCGCGCTCGCCAAGAACTCGGCGATCGCCGGCGCGTTCAGCGTCACCGAACTGCTCGGCACCTACAAGACGCTCAACGAACTCGGCTACGACATCGTCTGGACGTTCGTCTGGATCGCCGCCGGCTATCTCGTCATCACGCTCGCCATCAGCGCCCTGTTCAACGTGCTGGAGCGGACCTGGGGAGTGGTCCGATGACCGAGGCCACCGCGCTCTACGACGTCCCGGGCCCGCGCACCCGCCGCCGGCACGCCCTCTACGCCGTCCTGTCCACCGTCGTCATCCTCGCGCTCCTCGTCTGGATCCTGTACCTCCTCTTCGCCACCGGCCAGTTCACCTCCACCAAGTGGATGCCCTTCGCGTACGAAGGCATCCAGGAACTGCTGCTGCGCGGACTCGGCAACACCCTCAAGGCGTTCGCCCTCGCGGCCGTCCTCTCCCTCGCCCTCGGCGGGCTGCTGGCCACCGGCCGGCTGTCGGACCACCGGCCGGTGCGCCTGCTCGCCACGGTCGTCGTGGAGTTCTTCCGCGCGATGCCCGTCCTGGTGATGATCTTCTTCATCTTCGTGGCGCTGAAGGTGCAGCCGCTGCCCGCGCTGGTCACCGGGCTCACCCTCTACAACGGCTCGGTGCTCGCCGAGGTCCTCCGCTCGGGCGTGAACGCCGTCGAACGCGGCCAGGGCGAGGCCGCGTTCGCGCTCGGCATGCGCAAGACCCAGGTCATGGCGCACGTCCTCGTCCCGCAGGCGGTGCGTGCCATGCTGCCCGCCGTCATCAGCCAGCTGGTGGTCGCCCTGAAGGACACCTCCCTGGGCTTTCTCATCACCTACGAGGAGTTCCTCCACGCGGGGAAGCTCATCGCCTCCAACCTGGACTACGATTTGCCGTTCATCCCTGTGGTGATGGTGATCTCGCCGATCTACATCGGGATGTGCATGCTGCTCTCCTGGTTCGCCGACCGGGTGTCCCGGCGGGAGCGGCGCAGCCCCAGGACCAAGGGGGTGGCGGTCGCCGCTCCCGGGCCGGGGGCGCTGCTGCCGGGTGGGGTGCCCCCCACGGCCCCGAAGGCATGAGGGGGGCGGCAGTTCAACGGGCCAGGCTCGTCCGGCGGCAGCCGGAGATCACTGCTCGCCGAGCGGGACGGACACGTACGACGGGTCGTCCGAGGGCGAGGAGAAGGTCAGCTGCGCGCCGGACGGGTTGTGCTCGGCGTAGAGCGGGTCGACCGTGTCGACCACCAGCGCGAGGCGGTGCCCGGCGGGGACGTCGTAGGCCGTGGAGAACAGGTCCAGGTCGACGGCGAACGGCTCGCCGGGCGTCCGCCCGTGCCAGGTGAAGGGCGCGTGCGTGACGAGCTTGCCGATGCCGAGCGGGCCCACGTCGTACAGGTAGGCGATGAGCGTGCCGCTCTCGCGGGTCGGGGTGAGCGTGGTGTGCAGGGTGGCCGTGCCGCGCACCCGCTGCGCGGCGCCGTACCGCTCCGACTGCCACACGGCCGCCCAGCGGCGCGGCAGCAGCGGCAGGGAGGCGGTGGGCGGCAGCTGGGCGACCTGGTCCAGGATGCTGGAGAGGAAGACGATCCCGCCGTCCGCGCTGGAGTCGACGTTCGCGTGGATGGTGGGCGAGCCGGTGAGTGCGAGCTTGCGCCGGGTCGCGGTGACCGACTTCCAGTCCGGGTAGCCCTCGTACTCCCCCGCGCCACGGGACTTCAGCCGGACCGGCTGCTCGCGGGCGACGCCGTTGTCGGCGCCCGCGAGGTAGTGGTCGAACCAGCGCCGGGTGTCCGTCCACACGTCGTTGGGCAGCCCGAACAGACCGGTGAGCTCGGGTGTCGCGTGGTCGCCGGGGCGCAGTTCCAGCCGCTTGGGGACGGTCAGCCTCTCGTAGAAGGAGGCGTACTGGTTCGCCGGGAACACCGTGTCGCCCCAGGCGTTGGCCAGCATCACCGCGGCGCCGTTCTTGTTGAGCTGGTCCACATAGGTCGTGGCGGAACGTTTCCTCCCCCAGTCGATCATCTCCTGTTCCTTCGACAGGTTCGACGAGTACAGGTTGTCGAAGATGGCGCGCAGTTCGGGGCTCTCGCGGCCGGTGAGGGTGGCCGCGCCGTCCAGCACGGCCGCCGCCTGGAGGTGCTGGGTGCGGCCCGAGTAGATGGAGTCGATCAGGTCGGCCCACCCGCTGAGCGCGGCCACGGCCTTGACCCGCTTGTCGCGGGCGGCGGTGAGCAGGCTGATCCCGGCGCCGTACGACACCCCGGCCATGCCGATGTGCTCCGGGTCGGCCGGGGTGTGGGCGAGGGCCCAGTCGATCACCTTGGAGGCGTCCGCTGTGTCGGGCGGACCGGCCACTTCTATCCGGCCGCCGGACTGCCAGAATCCGCGCACGTTGTAGGTGAGCACCACATAGCCGGAGTCGGCCAGCTTCTGGGCCTGGGCCAGGTACTCCACCTGGGGCAGGCCCCAGCTCGTGGGCAGCACGATGAGCGGATAGCGGCGTGAGCCGTCGGCGCCCCCGGGCGTGAGGACGTTGGCCTTCAGTACGGTGCCGCCGTCGCCGGTGATGTCGACGAACCGGACGCTCGGGGCGGCCTCGGCGGCCGGCGCAAGTCCGACGGCGGAGCCGGCGAGCAGGGCCGCCGAGACGGCTCCGGCGGCGGAGGCGCGCAGCGCGGTGCGACCGTGTCCCATGGGTCACTCCTTCACTCGTGTCCGTGCAAAGTGACCTGACGGTAACCGCGCCCTCTTACCGCAAGTAACCCGTCGGTAAGTTACGTGCGGGTAAAGATTGTTGAAGCGTCACTCGGCGGTGGCGGGGGCGGGCTCCGGCAGCGGTGTCCGCGCCGCGCGCGTCACGTCCGCGACCAGCTCGACCACATCCGGGCCGTACGCCTGGGAGTTGACCACCTTCAGCAGCAACACGAACGAGCCGCCGCCGTACTTGCGGGCCAGCCGCTCGTGATGGCGGGCGAGATAGCGGGTGGCCGCCTGGTTGGTGATCGCCCGCTGGCCGCAGAAGAGGAACACCGGGCGGGTGTCCCGGCCGCCGTCCGCGGTGAGCCGGGCGAGCAGCACGTACTCGCTGCGGCCGCCGTCCATGCGGTACTCCTCGCCACCGATCCGGAAGGCGCCGACGTCCGGGCCCGTCGCGGCCTCCGCGTTCATCCGCACCCCGGGCAGCAGGGAGGACAGGTGGGCCTCCATCCGGCGGTTGGAGGCGGGACCGCCGAGGCAGAACTCCGTGCGCTCGCCGAACCCCTGCTGGGCGGCGTCGTGCGCCACCACCCGCGCGTGCGCGTTGCAGTCCTTGATGAGGGCCGACAGTTCCAGCAGGGCGAACACGTCGTGCCGCATCACCGACAGCTCCGGCCCGCCCGCGTTGCGGTTGACCACCAGCAGCGACTCGGCATGGTCCGGCAGCCCGAAGAAGGCCTGCTTGCGGCGCAGCCGGCGCTTCCACAGGTACGTCCGGGCGGCCCAGCCCAGCGCGGCCGAGACCCCCGCGGCTATCACCCCGAGGACGATGTTGCGCACGTCGTCGTTCATGGCCGCGCATGGTAGCGGGCCCGGGCGACGGCCACGGTGCGCAGGCGTACTGTCGGTAGTACCGGTCATCCGGTTACGCTGCGCGGACTTGTCCCGACGGGAGGTACGGATGGGTCGTCCAGGCACGCGGAAACTGGCGGTTCTGGCGGTCTCGGCCGCCGTGGTGTCGGTGGGGGCGGCGGCGCCACCCGGTGCGACGGCGAACAGGACGCCCGCGAAGGTCCCGGTGGCCGTCGGCTACGGCGGTGCCGTCGCCAGCGTCGACGCCGACGCCTCCGCCGCCGGCATCGAAGTGCTCAAGCACGGCGGCAACGCGGTGGACGCGGCCGTCGCCACCGCCGCCGCGCTCGGCGTCACCGAGCCCTACTCGGCCGGAATCGGCGGAGGCGGCTACTTCGTCTACTACGACGCCAAGTCCCGCACGGTGCACACCGTCGACGGGCGCGAGACCGCGCCGCTGAGCGCCGACGCCGACCTGTTCACGGAGAACGGCAAGCCGCTCGCCTTCGCCGACGCCGTCAGCAGCGGGCTGAGCGTCGGCACCCCGGGCACGCCCGCCACCTGGCAGAAGGCGCTGGACCAGTGGGGCAGCAAGCGGCTCGGCACGCTGCTGAAGCCCGCCGAGCGCCTGGCCCGCGACGGCTTCACGGTGGACGACACCTTCCGGGCGCAGACCGCGTCCAACGAGACCCGGTTCCGCTACTTCCCGGACACCGCCGAGCTGTTCCTGCCGAACGGCCGGCTGCCCGTCGTCGGTTCCACGTTCAAGAACCCCGAACTCGCCCGCACCTACGAGCAACTGGGCCGGCAGGGCATCGGCGCGGTCTACCGCGGCGACATCGGCGACGACATCGTCAAGACGGTCGAACACCCGCCCGTGGACCCCGCCTCCGGCTGGAACGCCCGCCCCGGCAAGCTGGCCGAGAAGGACTTCGCCGTCTACCGCGCCAAGCTCCAGGCGCCCACCAGGACGTGGTACCGCGGCCTGAACGTGTACTCCATCGCCCCCTCCTCCTCCGGCGGCACCACGGTCGGCGAGGCGCTCAACATCCTTCAGAACACCGACCTGTCCAAGGCGAGCGAGGTGCAGTACCTGCACCACTTCATCGAGGCCAGCCGGATCGCCTTCGCCGACCGCGGCCGCTGGGTCGGCGACCCCGCCTTCGAGGACGTGCCGACGAAGGAGCTGCTGTCCCAGCGGTACGCCGACTCCCGTGCCTGCCTGATCAAGGACGACGCGGTCCTCACCAGCCCGCTCGCGCCCGGCGACCCCCGGCACCCGGCACCCTGCGGCCAGGGCGGTACGGCGGCCCCGACGACGTACGAGGGGGAGAACACCACCCACCTCACCGTGGCCGACAAGTGGGGCAACGTCGTCGCCTACACGCTCACCATCGAGCAGACCGGTGGCAGCGGCATCACCGTCCCGGGCCGGGGCTTCCTGCTCAACAACGAGCTGACCGACTTCTCCTTCGCCCCGGCCAACCCGGCCGTGCACGACCCGAACCTGCCCGGCCCGGGCAAGCGCCCGCGCTCCTCGATCTCCCCGACGATCGTCCTGGACCGGCACAACAGGCCGGTCGTGGCGCTCGGTTCACCCGGCGGCGCGACCATCGTCACCACCGTGCTGCAGACGCTCACCGGATTCCTGGACCGAAAACTGCCCCTGGTGGACGCGATCGCCGCACCCCGCGCCAGCCAGCGCAACGCGGCCCGGACCGAGCTGGAACCCGGGCTCTACGACAGCGACCTGCGCAGGCAACTGGAGGCCATCGGGCACTCCTTCAGCCTCAACCCGGAGATCGGCGCGGCCACGGGCGTGCAGCGGCTGCCGGGCGGCAAGTGGCTGGCCGCCGCCGAGAAGGTACGGCGCGGCGGCGGTTCGGCGATGGTGGTGGACCCGACGCGCTGACGGCCGGGGCCGCCCGACTCAGAGTTCGGGCGCGGGCGGCCGGTCCGCTTCCGTGCGGAAGTCCAGCCGCCCGTCCCGCGCGTCCACCGTCACCCGGCTGCCCTCGGAGATCGTGCCGTCGAGCAGCAGCCGGGACAGCTGGTTGTCCACCTCCCGCTGGATGGTGCGGCGCAGTGGCCGGGCGCCGTACTCCGGCTGGTAGCCGCGCTCGGCGAGCCAGTCGACGGCCGCGCTCGTGAACTCGACCGAGACGCCCTGCCCGTCCATCAGCCGCCGGGTGGTCTCCAGCAGCAGATCGGTGATCTGCCGCAGCTGCTCGCCCGTCAACTGCCGGAACACCACGATCTCGTCGATCCGGTTCAGGAACTCCGGCCGGAAGTGCTCGCGCAGCGGCCGCAGGATCTGCTCGCGCCGCGCCTCCTCGTCGGCGTCCGCGCCACCCGGCCCGAACCCGATCCCGGCACCGCGCCGGGTGATCGCCTCCGAGCCGAGGTTGCTGGTCATCACGATGACCGTGTTGGTGAAGTCCACGGTCCGGCCCTGCGAGTCGGTGAGCCGGCCGTCGTCGAGCACCTGGAGCAGGATGTTGAAGACGTCCGGGTGCGCCTTCTCCACCTCGTCGAGCAGCAGCAGCGAGTACGGGTGCCGGCGCACCACCTCGGTGAGCTGACCGGCCTCCTCGTGGCCGACGTACCCGGGCGGGGCGCCCACCAGCCGGGAGACGGTGTGCCGCTCCTGGTACTCGCTCATGTCCAGCCGGACCATCCGGTCCTCGCTGCCGAACAGCGCCTCCGCCAGCGCCCGCGCCAGCTCGGTCTTGCCGACGCCGGTCGGGCCGAGGAAGAGGAAGCTGCCGATGGGCCGGTTCGGGCTGGCCAGCCCCGCGCGGGAGCGCAGCACCGCCTCGGACACCACGGCGACCGCCTCCTCCTGGCCCACCACCCGCTGGTGCAGGTGCTGCTCCAGGGCGAGCAGCCGCTCCTTCTCCTCCTGGGTCAGCCGGCTGACCGGAATGCCGGTCTGCCGGGACACCACCTCGGCGATGGCCTCCGCCGTCACCTCCAGGTCCTGGCCCTCGTCGGCCTTGTCCCCGCCGGTCACCTGGGCGATCCGCTGCTTCAGCTCACCGATCCGGTCGCGCAGCTGCTTCGCCTGCTCGTAGTCCTCGTCCGCGACCGCCTGGTCCTTGTCCCGGACCAGCTGCTCGATCTCGCGCTCCATCGCGCGCACGTCCGTGCCCTTGGTCCGGGCACCGAGCCGGACCCGCGCGCCCGCCTGGTCGATCAGGTCGATCGCCTTGTCCGGCAGCCGCCGGTCGGTGAGGTACCGGTCCGACAGCTCCACGGCGGCGACCAGCGCCTCGTCGGAGTAGCGGACCTGGTGGTGGGCCTCGTACCGGTCCCGCAGCCCGCGCAGGATCTCGATCGTGTCCTCGGCCGTCGGCTCGGGCACCAGCACCGGCTGGAAGCGGCGGGCCAGCGCCGCGTCCTTCTCGATCCGGCGGAACTCCTCCAGCGTGGTCGCGCCCACGATGTGCAGCTCGCCGCGGGCCAGCGCCGGCTTGAGGATGTTCCCGGCGTCCAGCGCGCCGCCCTCGCCGCCGGAGCCCGCGCCCACGACGGTGTGCAGCTCGTCGATGAACACGATCAGCCGGTCGGAGTGGGCGCGGATCTCCTCCACGATGGTGTTGAGGCGTTCCTCGAAGTCGCCGCGGTATCGGGTGCCGGCCACCACCCCGGTGAGGTCCAGGGCGACCACCCGGCGGCCCGCCAGCACGTCCGGGACCTCCCCGTCCGCGATCCGCTGGGCCAGGCCCTCCACGATCGCCGTCTTGCCGACGCCCGCGTCACCGATGAGCACCGGGTTGTTCTTGCCGCGCCGCGACAGCACCTCGATGGTCTGCTCGATCTCCGTCTCCCGGCCGATCACCGGGTCGATCCGGCCCTGCCGGGCCATGTCGGTCAGATCACGGCCGTACTTGTCCAGGGTCGGCGTGCCGGTGGGCCGCTGGCGCTGCCGCTCCGGGCGGGGCGGCGCGCTCTCCGGGGCCTCCGGCGGCAGGCCGCCCGCCGAGAACCGGGCCGCGTGCAGGATGTGCCCGGCCGCCGAGTCGGGATTCGCCGCCAGCGCGCTCAGCACGTGCTCCGGGCCGATGTACCCGGCGCCGCTCGCCCGCGCCATGTCGTGCGCGTCCAGCAGGGCGCGCTTGACCGCCGGGGTCAGCGACAGCGAGGTCGGCGGCGGTGCCTCGCCCGGCGGGTGCTGGACCGGGCCCGCCCGGTCGTCGATCTCGTGCGCGAGCGAGTCAGGGTCCGCGCCCGCCCGGCTCAGCAGGCTCCGGGTGGGCTCCGACGACACGGCCGCGCGCAGCAGGTGCTGGGTGTCCAGATCCCGGCTGCCGTGCTCGGCCGCGTACTGGGCGGCTCCTCTGACCAGCTCCCGGGCCGGCTGGCTGAGCAGGCGGCCGATGTCGATGTGGCGGGGCCCGGGGGCACCGGCACCGCCCGTGCCGCCGAAGAAGCGGGCCAGGAATTCACCGAAGGGGTCAGGAGGGTAGCCGTTGGTCATCGCGTGGGTTCCTTCGCTGACGACATGCGGAGCGGCCGGGTAACCCGGGGGCGGGTTGCTCATGCCCACGATGACACGATCCGTGGGGGTGGGCATGTTCGCCCAGTGGGGTGGGGGCCGGTCCGGGACGGCGGCCGCGCGAGCGTCGTGGTGGCCCGCGACCGCGAAGCGGAGCCGCACGCCGTGCACGGCCCCGCGCCTCTCCGGTGACTTCTCGTGCCGTCACGCCTCGGGGCCGGTTCTCCGTGACCGCCGTGCCAATTACCATACCGGTATTTGAATGGGGGAAGGGTGTGGGGTGGTATTAGAATGGGCCGCATGGTGCGCACCCCCCTCACCCCCGAAGAGCGTGAACGCGGCGAACGGCTCGGGCAGTTGCTGCGGACCGCGCGCGGCGACCGGAGCATGGTCGAGGTCGCCGCCGAGGCGGGCGTGTCGGCCGAGACGCTGCGCAAGATCGAGACGGGGCGGGCGCCGACGCCGGCGTTCTTCACCGTGGCCGCGCTGGCCCGCGTCCTCGGCCTGTCCATGGACGACCTGGTCGCCCGGTGTGCCCTGGTGGCCGTCTGAGGGGCCCGTGCGACGGGGTCGGACGCGCAACGGTCAAGATCCCGCAATGAGCGGTCCGCGTGCTGCCGGAAAACTCTCTGTAGCAAGCCCGTAACACGACTGGTGTTGCCTACCCGGACGAAAGTGCCGGCGGTCGGGCGGGAGCTGGACGATGGCTGTGGATCGACTCTCCGGTCGGGTACGGGAGTTCGCGAGCTACCTGGACGCTCTGCTGGCGCGCCTCGATCCGCGCGGCGGCTGGAACGGGGTCTTCTGGCAGCGGGACCCCGACGGCATGCGCGCCTGCCTGGACGGACGGGAAGTACCGCCGTGGGACGTGGTGGAGGCGCTGCTGGAGGACCTCGGCGCGCTGTACGGCCCCGCCGCCGCGGGGGCCGAGCGGGAACGGGCCCGCGCCCTGCACGCCGCCGCGGTCACCGCGTACGACGCCCGGCCCGGCGCCCGGGACGCCCTGGCCGACCGGCTCGACGTCATGCTCCGCGAGCAGCGGTACGCCGCGGAACGTCATGCCGGACTGAGCCGCCGGCTGTCCACGCCGGTCCCCGGGGACCAGGCCGACGCCCTCCGGCTCGACCTCGCCTGGGCCCACGACGACCACACCCGCGCCACGTCCCGCTGCGCGGAGCTCCGCGCCCGTTTGGAGGCGCTGGACCGGCGCACGGGCTCCGGGGGAGGGAGCGCGGCCGGGGGCTTGCGCGGGGCTGGGGAGTCGGGTGCCGGGCGGGGCGTAGGTGGGGAGTCGGGTGCCGGGTTGCCCGTGGGCCGTCCTCACGTCGCCGCCCCTGACGCCGCCGTCCGTCCTTCCCGCGCCGTTCCGCCCGCGGCTCCCCGTCCCCGGGCCGCAGTGGCCCCCCGAGGAGGCCCGCCACGGCGTCGTGCCGCCCGCTTCGGCCCCCTGGGCGCCCGCTCCTGACGTGCCCCCTGCACCGGCCCCCGGCGCAGGTGCCGGTGCCCGAGACGGAGGTTCCTCCTTGCCGGGTGCCTCGGCGCTCGTCTCGCCCGGCGCCACCCCCTCGCACACCCGCACCTCCGCCGGCCCCGTCCCCCGCCCCCCGAACCCCGCAAACGCCGCCGTGGCAGTGCCCGGTTCGCCGGGGTCGTCGAGGACGAGGAGGCCTCGCCCGTCGTCGTACCGCAGGCTTCCGGGGGTGTCGGGGCGGACGGCGGGGCGCGGTCACCGCGAGGGGCCAGGTTCGCCGGAGTCGGGGAGGTGGCGGAACCACCGGTGCCGGACGGAGCGGTCGTGGACGAGGGTGCCCGGGAGGCCGTCGACGGGGTCGTCGGGCGGCTGGCGCGGTTGCGGGCCGAGGGGCGGAGCGGTGAGGCCCACGTGGTGCTGGTCGAGGCCGCGCGGTGGCCCGTGGGCCGGCTGCCGCTGCTCGCGGACGCCCTGCACCGGGCCGGGCTCGGCGCCGACTGGGCCACGCTGCTGTGGGAGGCCGCCGCGCTGCCCGCCGAGCGGCTAGTCGCCGCCGCCGACGCGCTCACCGCGGCCGGCCGGGACGGCGACGGCCGGCAACTGCTGCGGCAGGGCGTGGCCCGGCCGGCGGAGCACATCGGCGCGGCCGTGCTGCGGCTGGAGGACGAGGGCAGACGGCGGGAGGCGCGGACCCTGCTCGACGCCCACGTGCGCGTCCGCACCGCCGAGGAGGCCGCCCGGTGTGTCGCCGCCGACCCCGGGCGCCTGGTGCCCCTGCTGCTGGAGGCCGCGCTCGCCGTCTCCGACGAACGGCACTGGGACCTCGTGCACGCCCTGCGTGTCGCCGGGTACCACGCGTGACGGGTCCGGGTGGGTAGTGTCCTGATGTGTCACGATCCGCGCCCCGGGCCGGGCCGGCGGCTCACCCGCAGGGGTGCGAATCGAGATCCACTCAGCGGGTTAACGGCGATGGTCTTGGCAAGGGCCGCGCGGAGGCTTACTTTCGTCCCTCTACGGCCTGCTCTACGGGCGTAGAGGCTCTGACGTCGTGTCGAAGGAGCAGCTCATGACCAACGTCGTCCGCGCCGCTCTGGTCCAGGCCACCTGGACCGGCGACACCGAGTCCATGGTCGCGAAACACGAGGAGCACGCCCGCGAGGCGGCCCGCCGGGGCGCGCGGGTCATCGGGTTCCAGGAAGTCTTCAACGCCCCCTACTTCTGCCAGGTCCAGGAGCCGGAGCACTACCGCTGGGCCGAGCCCGTGCCCGACGGCCCGACCGTGCGCCGGATGCGGGAGCTGGCGCGCGAGACCGGCATGGTGATCGTCGTCCCGGTCTTCGAGGTCGAGCAGTCCGGCTTCTACTACAACACCGCCGCCGTGATCGACGCCGACGGCACCTACCTCGGCAAGTACCGCAAGCACCACATCCCGCAGGTCAAGGGCTTCTGGGAGAAGTACTACTTCAAGCCCGGCAACCTCGGCTGGCCCGTCTTCGACACCGCCGTCGGCAAGGTCGGCGTCTACATCTGCTACGACCGCCACTTCCCCGAAGGCTGGCGGCAACTCGGGCTCAACGGCGCCCAGTTGGTCTACAACCCGTCCGCCACCCACCGGGGCCTGTCCGCCTACCTGTGGCAGCTGGAGCAGCCCGCCGCGGCCGTCGCCAACGAGTACTTCATCGCCGCCATCAACCGGGTCGGGCAGGAGGAGTACGGCGACAACGACTTCTACGGGACGTCGTACTTCGTCGATCCGCGCGGCCGGTTCGTGGGTGAGGTCGCGAGCGACAAGAGCGAGGAACTCCTCGTGCGCGACCTGGACTTCGACCTCATCGAGGAAGTGCGGCGGCAGTGGGCCTTCTACCGCGACCGCCGTCCCGACGCCTACGAAGGGCTGGTGCAGCCGTGACCGACCTCTACTCCCGCCACCGCAGAGTCCTGCCCGACTGGCTCGCCCTCTACTACGACGACCCGATCGAGATCAGCCATGGCGAGGGGCGCCACGTCTGGGACACCGCCGGCCGGCGGTACCTGGACTTCTTCGGCGGCATCCTGACCACGCTGACCGCGCACGCGCTGCCCGAGGTGACCAAGGCGGTCAGCGAGCAGGCCGGCCGGATCATCCACTCCTCCACCCTCTACCTCAACCGGCCGATGGTGGAACTCGCCGAGCGGGTCGCCCAGTTGAGCGGCATCCCGGACGCCCGGGTGTTCTTCACGACCTCCGGCACCGAGGCCAACGACACCGCCCTGCTGCTCGCCACCACCTACCGGCGCAGCAACACCGTCCTCGCCATGCGGAACAGCTACCACGGCCGGTCCTTCAGCGCGATCGGCGTCACCGGCAACCGCGGCTGGTCCCCGACCTCCCTCTCCCCGCTGCAGACCCTGTACGTCCACGGCGGCGTACGGACCCGGGGGCCGTTCGCCCACCTCGACGATCGGGCGTTCATCGACGCCTGTGTCGCCGACCTGAAGGACGTCCTCGGCCACACCCGGCCGCCGGCCGCGCTGATCGCCGAACCCGTCCAGGGCGTCGGCGGGTTCACCTCCCCGCCGGACAGCCTCTACGCCGCCTTCCGGGAGGTGCTGAAGGAGCACGGCGTCCTGTGGATCGCCGACGAGGTCCAGACCGGCTGGGGCCGCACCGGCGACCACTTCTGGGGCTGGCAGGCGCACGCCCGCAGCGGCCCGCCGGACATCGTCACCTTCGCCAAGGGGATCGGCAACGGCATGTCCATCGGCGGGGTCATCGCCCGCTCCGAGATCATGAACTGCCTGGACGCCAACAGCATCTCCACCTTCGGCGGCACCCAGATCACCATGGCCGCCGGCCTCGCCAACCTCACCTACCTGCTCGAACACGACCTCCAGGGCAACGCCCGGCGCGTCGGCGGCCTGCTCATCGAGCGGCTGCGGACGGTCGGCGCGCAGCTGCCCGGGGTGCGGGAGGTCCGCGGACGCGGGCTGATGATCGGTGTCGAGCTGGTCCGACCGGGCACGGACGAGGCCGACCCGCAGGCCGTCGCAGCGGTGCTGGAGGCGGCCCGGGAGGGCGGGCTGCTCCTCGGCAAGGGCGGCGGGCACAACACCAGCGCCCTGCGGATCAGCCCGCCGCTGTCGCTGACCGTCGCCGAGGCCGAGGAGGGCGCGGCGATCCTGGAACAGGCACTGAGGAGCACGTACTAGAGAACAGGTGTACCGCCATGAGCATCACCTCGGAGTCCCGGCACGTGCTCGAACCCGCCCTCTCCGTGCGCCAGGTGCTGACCCTGGAGCGCGTGCTCGCCGGGGAGCCCGAGGTGGTGGCCGGCGCCGCACAGCTCGACCGGCCGGTGCGCTGGGTGCACGTCGCCGAGGCCGCCGACGTCGGCGTCATGCTCAGCGGCGGGGAGATGGTCCTCACCACCGGTGTGCTGCTCGCCGGGGACGAGGCCCGGCAGGCCGAGTACGTCCGGTCCCTGCACCGGGCGGAGGCGGCGGCCGTCGTCCTCGGTCTCGGCAGGGCCTTCCCCGCGCCGCCCGAGGTGATGCGCCGGGCCGCCGAGCGGTGCGGGCTGCCCATGGTCGTACTGCACCGGCCGTTCCCCTTCGCCGAGCTCACGGAGGAGGTGCAGTCCCGGCTCGTGCGGCGCAAGTTCGCCGCGATCAGCCTGTCGGAGAGCGTACGCACCGCCCTCACCGGGCTGATCACGGCCGGCGCGCCGCTGCAACGGCTGCTCGACGAGGTCGCCCGGCACGGCGGCTGCCCGGTCGTCGTCACCAACCTCGCCCACCGCGTCCTCGGCACGGCGGGGGAGCGGTCCGCGGTGGACGACGTCCTGCGCGACTGGGAGCGGATCGCCCGGCAGGCCGGC
This sequence comes from Streptomyces sp. Ru62, assembly GCF_002920615.1. Lineage (GTDB taxonomy): Bacteria > Actinomycetota > Actinomycetes > Streptomycetales > Streptomycetaceae > Streptomyces. The sequence continues at coordinate 197,991 of NZ_PQSU01000015.1, read as the reverse complement.
GGCACCGCCGGCGACGGCTGGATCCGCGCCGAGCTGGGCGGACGCGGGGAACGGTGGGGCCGGCTGCTGCTGTGCGGCTACCGGGGCGACGCGGCCACCGGACGGCTGCTCGCGGACCGGGCCGCCGAGGCCCTGGTGCTGCACCGGATGCTCGGCGGCTCCCCCGTGCACAGCTGGGAGGAGCAGTCCGCGCAGAGCCTGCTGACCGACCTCGTCTCCGGGGTCGTACCGGCCCGGCAGCTCCTGCCGCGGGCCCGGGCGGCCGGGCTGCCGGTCAACCGGCGGACCTTCGTCCCGCTCGTCGTCCAGGGCCGCACACCCGACCAACTCGACCGGGTGCTGCGCCTGCTGGGGCTGCCCGGCCTCGTCGCAGAGCTCGCCGCCGGCACCGCCACCGTGCTGCTCAGCCTCGCCCGCGACCAGGACGCCGACGCCCTCACCCTCCACTTCGCGACCCGGCTGCGCGCGGCGTCCCCGGCCGTGGTCGCCGCCGCCGGTCCGCGCACCGCGTGGGACGACGTGCCCGCCGGGCTGCGCGAGGCGCGGCACGTCGCCGACGCCGTTGCCGGCTCCTCGGCCGCCCTCGACCTGCCGGCCGTCGTCCGCCTCAAGGACGTCCATCTGCGCGGGCTGATCCGCCTGCTGCGCGACGACCCGCAGGTGCAGTCCTTCGCCGAGCGCGAGCTGGACGGGCTGCTGTGCGACGCCGAACCGGAACTGCTGAACGTCCTGCGGACCTATCTCGCGACGGGCCGCAACAAGTCCCGCACCGCCCAGCTCCACCATGTCTCCCGGCCGGCCCTCTACCGCCGCCTGGAGGCCATACAGGCCCGCCTCGGCGTCGACCTGGACGACTTCGAACAAGCGGCCTCCGTGCACATCGCGCTCCTCGCGCATGACGCGCAACAGGAGTGAAACATGCGACGACCTGCGACAACGGCGGTGAAACATGGGACCGCGCACGCGTGACACGGTGGCACGCCGACCGCCCGCGGACGTGACACGCTGCCCGTCGAACCGGCCCTCCGGGCTTCCTACGCTCACCGCACACCGAGCTAACCGGAGGTCCCGATGAGCCGAGTGATCCGTGCCGCCCTCTTCCAGACCGCCTGGACCGGCGACAAGGAGTCCATGATCCAGGTGCACGAGCAGGCGGCCCGCGACGCCGCCGCGCAGGGCGCCCAAGTCCTCTGCTTCCAGGAGCTGTTCTACGGCCCCTACTTCTGCCAGGTCCAGGACAAGGCGTTCTACGAGTACGCCGAGCGGATCCCCGAGGGCCCGACCGTGCAGCGCTTCCAGGCCCTCGCCCGCGAGCTGGGCATCGTCCTGGTCCTGCCCATGTACGAGGAGGAGCAGCCGGGCGTCCTGTACAACACGGCCGCCGTGATCGACGCGGACGGCTCCTACCTCGGCAAGTACCGCAAGACCCACATCCCGCAGGTCCAGGGGTTCTGGGAGAAGTTCTACTTCCGCCCCGGCAACAGCGGCTGGCCCGTCTTCGACACCGCCGCCGGCCGGATCGGCGTGTACATCTGCTACGACCGCCACTTCCCGGAGGGCTGGCGGGCGCTCGGCCTCGCCGGCGCCGAGATCGTCTTCAACCCGTCGGCCACCTCGCGCGGCCTGTCCCGCTACCTCTGGCAGCTGGAGCAGCCGGCGGCGGCCGTCGCCAACGAGTACTTCGTCGGCGCGATCAACCGGGTCGGCGTGGAGGACCTGGGCGACAACGACTTCTACGGCACCACCTACTTCGTGGACCCGGAGGCCCAGTTCGTCGGCGAGGTCGCGAGCGACAAGGAGACCGAACTCGTCGTCCGCGACCTGGACCTGGCGGGGCTCCGCGAGGTCCGCGACCGCTGGCAGTTCTACCGCGACCGGGCGCCGGGGGCCTACGGACCGCTGACGGCGCCCTGACGGCAACGTTGACAGAAGGAGCAGCATGAGCAGCCGTACCGTCATCCACGGTGGCCTAGTCATCACCGCGTCCGACGAGATCCACGCCGACGTCCTCATCGAGGACTCCCGCATCGCCGCGCTCGCCACGCCCGGCTCACAGAGCTGGAGCGCGGACCGCACGATCGACGCCACCGGGAAGTACGTCATCCCGGGCGGCGTCGACGCCCACACCCACATGGAGTTGCCGTTCGGCGGCACCTTCGCCTCCGACACCTTCGAGACCGGCACCCGGGCCGCCGCCTGGGGCGGTACGACCACCATCGTGGACTTCGCGGTGCAGAGCGTCGGCCGCACCCTGCGCGAGGGCCTGGACACCTGGCACGCCAAGGCCGAGGGCAACTGCGCGATCGACTACGCCTTCCACATGATCGTCTCCGATGTGAACCCCGAGACGCTCAAGGAGATGGACCTGCTCATCGAGGAGGGGGTCACCAGCTTCAAGCAGTTCATGGCCTACCCCGGGGTCTTCTACAGCGACGACGGGCAGATCCTGCGCGCCATGCAGCGTTCCGCCGAGAACGGCGGGCTGATCATGATGCACGCCGAGAACGGCATCGCCATCGACGTGCTGGTCGAGCAGGCGCTCGCCCGGGGCGAGACCGATCCCCGCCACCACGGCGAGGTGCGCAAGGCCCTGCTGGAGGCGGAGGCCACCCACCGGGCCATCAAGCTCGCCCAGGTGGCCGGCGCGCCCCTGTACGTCGTGCACGTCTCCGCCATGGAGGCCGTGGCCGAGCTGTCGCGGGCGCGCGACGAGGGGCTGAACGTCTTCGGCGAGACCTGCCCGCAGTACCTGTTCCTGTCCACCGACAACCTGGCCGAGCCGGACTTCGAGGGCGCCAAGTACGTGTGCAGCACGCCCCTCAGGCCGAAGGAGCACCAGGCCAGGCTGTGGCAGGGCCTGAGGACCAACGACCTCCAGGTCGTCTCCACCGACCACTGCCCCTTCTGCTTCACCGGCCAGAAGGAACTGGGCCGCGGTGACTTCTCCAAGATCCCCAACGGACTGCCGGGCGTGGAGAACCGCATGGACCTGCTCCACCAGGCGGTCGTGGACGGACACATCTCCCGTCGCCGCTGGATCGAGATCGCCTGCGCCGCCCCGGCCCGGATGTTCGGCCTGTACCCGAAGAAGGGAACCATCACCCCGGGCGCCGACGCGGACGTCGTCATCTACGATCCGCACGCCGAACAGGTGATGTCCGCCGAGACCCACCACATGAACGTCGACTACTCGGCGTACGAGGGCAAGCGCGTCACCGGCCGCGTCGAGACGGTCCTGTCACGCGGCGAAGTCGTCATCGACCAGCGGGAGTACACCGGACGCGCCGGGCACGGCGTCTTCACCCCGCGCTCCACCTGTCAGTACCTCACCTAGGAGTGGCGCCCATGGACTTCGGACTCGTCCTCCAGACCGACCCGCCCGCCTCCCGGGTCGTCAGCCTGATGAAACGGGCGGAACGCAACGGCTTCCGCTACGGCTGGACCTTCGACTCCGCCGTGCTCTGGCAGGAACCGTTCGTGATCTACAGCCAGATCCTGGCGAACACCCAGAAGCTCACGGTCGGCCCGATGGTCACCAACCCTGGCACCCGCACCTGGGAGGTCACCGCCTCCACCTTCGCCACCCTCAACGACATGTTCGGCAACCGCACCGTCTGCGGCATCGGCCGCGGCGACTCCGCGATGCGCGTCGCGGGCCGCAGACCCAACACCCTCGCCCGGATCAGCGAGGCCATGAAGGTCATCCGCGCCCTCGGCCGGGGCGAGGAGGCCGACCTCGGCGGTACCAAGATCCGCTTCCCGTGGATCAAGGAGGGCGCCGAACTCCCCGTCTGGATGGCCGCGTACGGACCGAAGGCGCTGAAGATGACCGGCGAGGAGGCGGACGGGTTCATCCTCCAGCTCGCCGACCTGTACCTGACCGAGTACATGGTGAAGGCGGTCAAGGACGCGGCGGCCGAGGCCGGGCGTGACCCGTCCGAGGTGACGATCTGCGTCGCCGCCCCCGCCTATGTCACCGAGGACGACTCGCCCGAGGCCCTGGCGCACGCCCGCGACCAGTGCCGCTGGTTCGGCGGCATGGTCGGCAACCACGTCGCCGACCTGGTCGCCAGGTACGGCGAGCACTCCGCGCAGGTCCCCGCGGAACTCACCGACTACATCAGGGCCCGGCAGGGCTACGACTACGCCCACCACGGCCGCAGCGGCAACCCGGACACCGCGTTCGTGCCCGACGAGATCGTGGACCGGTTCTGCGTCATCGGCCCGGTCGAGAAGCACATCGAGAAGCTGACCGCGCTGCGCGCCCTGGGCGTCGACCAGTTCGCGGTGTACGACATGCACGACGCGCAGGAAGCCACCATCGAGGCCTACGGCCACCACGTCATCCCCGCCGTCAACTCCTGACCCCCGTCCACGCGCTACGAGTCCCCCCACGCCCCCTCTTGGTCTCCCCTCCCCGGCGCCTGGGGAGGGGGCTGGTGCCCGCACGGCCATCCCGATCCGCCTCTCCCCGATTGGCCAGCCCATGACCGACACCGCTCCCACGGCCAGACCGATATCCGGCCAGGTCACCCTTCCCGACGGGCGCGTGGAACTCGCCCCCGGCACCCCGCCGCCCAGCGGCCCCTACGCCAACCAGGACCTGCTCCCGGTCCCCGTGGCCGGGCGCACGTGGACGACGTACAACTTCTCCGCCCTGTGGGTCGGCATGGCCCACAACACCGCCTCCTGGACCCTCGCCTCCGGCCTGATCGCGGTCGGCATGGACTGGAAGCAGGCGGTGTTCACCATCGCCCTCGCCAACCTGATCGTGCTGGTGCCGATGCTGCTCACCGGGCACGCGGGCCCCAAGTACGGCATTCCCTTCCCGGTCTTCGCCCGCGCGTCCTTCGGCGTGCGCGGCGCCAACCTGCCCGCCGTCGTACGGGCGCTGGTGGCGTGCGGCTGGTTCGGCATCCAGACCTGGATCGGCGGCGAGGCGATCTACTTCCTCGCCGGGAAGCTGATCGGCGACGGCTGGAAGAACGCCGGGCACATCGGCGGCCACGCCTGGACGATGTGGCTGTCCTTCGCGATCTTCTGGGCGATCCAGGTGGCCATCATCCACCGCGGCATGGAGACCATCCGCCGCTTCGAGAACTGGGCCGCGCCGTTCGTCCTGGTCGGCGCGTTCGTGATGCTGTGGTGGATGAGCAGCAAGGCCGGCGGCGTCGGGCCGCTCTTCGACCAGCCGTCCGAGCTCGGCTGGGGCGGCGACTTCTGGAAGCTGTTCTGGCCCTCCCTCATGGGCATGATCGGCTTCTGGTCGACGCTGTCGCTCAACATCCCCGACTTCACCCGCTACGGCAGGAGCCAGCGCGCGCAGACCTGGGGCCAGGCCCTCGGCCTGCCGACCACGATGACCCTGTTCGCGTTCCTGTCCGTGCTGGTCACCTCCGGCTCGCAGGCCGTGTACGGCGAACCCGTCTGGGACCCGGTGCAGCTGGCGGCGAAGACGGACAACGTGGCCGGTCTGCTGTACGCGCTCGTGACCGTCCTGGTGGCCACGCTGTCCGTGAACATCGCCGCCAACCTGGTCTCCCCGGCCTTCGACTTCTCCAACGTCGCGCCCAGGAAGGTGAGTTTCCGCACCGGCGCCCTGATCACCGCCGTCCTCGCCGTGCTGATCTGCCCGTGGAAGCTGTACTCCGACCCGAGGGGCTACATCTTCACCTGGCTCGGCCTGGTCGGCGGCCTGCTCGGCACGGTCGCCGGCATTCTCGTCGCCGACTACTGGCTGCTGCGCCGCACCCGCCTGGACCTCGGCGACCTGTACCGTCCGGGCGGCCGGTACTGGTACGCGGCCGGCTGGAACTGGCGGGCGGTCGTCGCCTTCCTGGCGGGCGGTGTCCTCGCGATCGGCGGCGCGAGCCTCAAGCCCCTGGCCGACGGCCGCCCGATCCCCGCCCTGGCGCCCCTCGCGGACTACGGCTGGGCGGTGGGCCTCGGCACCTCCCTGGTGCTCTACCTGACCCTCACCCTGGCCTCGGGGCGGCGCGCCGACGGCTGAGCGGACCGGCATCGTCATGGGGGCGCGGCGCCCGGGCAGTCGTCGACCACGGTCAGGGCCTCGGCCCGGGCCGGCCGACCTGAACACCGGCGTACGGCGCAGGGACCGGGCTCGGGCCGGGACTCGACCACCGGCGTGCCGCGCACAGGGGCGGCCCCCATCACCGGCCACCGGCCGGGCTGGTCCGGACGGCGTCGCGGGATCAGCCCCGGTCGGCGCCCAGCGCGGCCACCGCCGACTTCGCCGCCTTGATGGCACCCTTGTTGATCTCGTCCGTACCGGGGGCTTTCTTGCTCTCGAAGTCGCTTCCGTTGTAGGTGACGACGACGAGGGCGTTGGCGGCGCGGACCAGCACCACGCCCTCACGGGTCTGCTGGCCGTCCTCCGTGGTGAGGTTCACGACGGAGTAGGCGCTTTCCCCGAGCCCGGGGACGACCCCGCCGCCGCTCTTCTCGGCGACCCGCTGCTCGTACTCCTTCTTCGCCTGCTGGTCCGACTCGCTGATCTCGAAGGACACGTCGAGCCAGCGGTAGTCGTAGCCCTGGAGCGCGTTCCAGGAGCAGGTGCGGCGCAGTGCGGTGTCCGTGGACGGGATCTCCTTGCCGGCCGTCTTCGCCCCGGGAACCAGGGACTTGACGGTGCCGGCGGGCACGGCGGAGCAGGGGGCGGGCGCGGTGCTGTACGTCTTCGCCGCCGTGGTGGACGACGGCGCGGCGGCGGAGGACCCGGCGGGCGTCTTCTGGGCCGTCTGGTGCCCGGCGGAGGCCGGCGGCGCGGCCGGGCCGGACGACAGCGCCCAGCCGGCGCACGCGAGCACCGCGACCGGCGTCAGGCGCGCGGTGAGAGCGAGCGGCAGAGGAAGGGAACGCACAGCGCACTTCTCGTGGGGGAGGGGGTGCGGAGGGGGTCCGCATGGTGGACGGGGACGACAGTGTCACACGACTCCCGGTGGGGCGGAAGTGCCAACTCGCTGCGTACCCGCCCGATCACGGCCGCGTGTTCACGAGGTACTGCTTGGCCCGTTATGCCCCCCGGCCGGCCGCGGGCACCACGAACCGCCGACGGCCGCCGGCACGGCACGGGGTGCGGTTACGGCACCCGCGCCGTCCACTCCGGCGACGAGAACTTGGTGCGCGCCAGCTCCTCTGCCCGCGCCAGCTCCTCGTCGGTGACCTTGCCCTGCGCCAGGCCGTAGCGCGCGCGGAAGGAGGCGATCATCCGGTCGATGACGGCCTCGCGCGGCAGCCCGGTCTGCCGCCGCAGCGGGTCGACCCGCTTCTTCGCGCTCCTCGTCCCCTTGTCGGACAGCTTCTCCCGCCCGATCCGCAGCACCTCGACCATCTTGTCCGCGTCGATGTCGTACGACATGGTCACGTGGTGCAGTACGGCACCCGGGCCGCCGCCGGGGCCGACGATCCGCTTCTGCGCCGCGCCCGCGATCTTGCCCTGGTCGGTCGCGATGTCGTTCAGCGGCTGGTACCAGGCCCGGATGCCCATGTCGCCGAGGGCGCCCAGCACCCAGTCGTCCAGATAGGCGTAGCTGTCCTGGAAGGACAGGCCCTGCACGAGGGACTCGGGCACCGACAGCGAGTAGGTGATCGTGTTGCCGGGCTCCACGAACATCGCGCCGCCCCCGGAGATCCGCCGCACGACCTCGATGCCGTGCCGGGCGGCGCCCTCCGGGTCCACCTCGTTGCGCAGCGACTGGAAGCTGCCGATGATCACCGCGGGGGCGCCCCACTCCCACACCCGCAGCGTCGGCGCCCGCCGGCCCGCGGCCACCTCGGCGGTCAGCACCTCGTCCAGCGCCATGTGCAGGGCGGGCGACTGCGGGGCCTCGTGGATCAGCTGCCAGTCGTAGTCCGTCCAGTCCGTCGCGTGCGCGAGCGCGCGGCGGACCGCCGTGCCGACGCCCTCCGACGTCAGCCCGTACATCACTGTCCCCGCCGGCAGTGCCGCCTCGATCCGTGCGGCCAGCCCCGCCGCGTCCGTGTCCGCCGGGGCGCCCTCCAGCGCGCGGTTCACCGCCTCCAGTGCCTCGTCCGGCTCCAGGAAGAAGTCACCCGCCACGCGGACGTGCCGCAGCACGCCGTCCTCGACGTCCACGTCCACGACGACGAGCTTGCCGCCGGGCACCTTGTACTCACCGTGCACTGCCTGGGCCTCCGTTCCTCCCGGACGAGATCAACGCGGGAGCCGGCCGCGGTGTTCCCCCGGGCGCCGGTCACGTCCATACGGTCACCCGGGAGAGGCGGCCCGCCAGGAGAGGGCCCGACGACCGGCAGGAGCGTCCGCCGGGCGCCGGGCCGGGAGGGCGCGGGGCACGGCCCGCCGGCCCCGGACGGAACGAATCCGCCGGTCCCGGTCGTCCGGCTCAGGCCGCTGTGAGGTGCACCGGGGGAGCCGGCGACCGGCGACGACGCTGCGGGGCCTCGCGCCTAGGCGGCGATGCGGTCGTTGACCAGGCGGAGCAGTTCGCCGAGGGTGCCCACCTCGGTGATCTGCTCGTCCGGCACGACCACCCCGTGCTCCACCTTGAGCCGGGTCGCCGTCTCGATGAGCGCCAGCGAGTCGTAGCCGAGGTCGTCCAGCGGCATGTCGGCGAGGTCGTCGGGCACCTCGGCGAACTCCCCGCCGCCGGCGCAGGAGACGAGGATGCCGTGCAGTTCGTCGATGGTCATCGGTTCGGGCATGGTCGGATTCCGTTCTGGGCGAGGTGGATGACGACTGCGGCGTTGAACCCCCAGCGGCCCCGGGCCAGGACCAGCGCGGTCTCGACCGCCGCCGGGCGGGGCTCACCGACGACGAGGTCGAGGCCGTAGTCGTCGGGCGGCGAAACGGCCTCGGAGGTCGGTGGGATCACCCCCTCCCGGATGCTCATCAGGGCCGCGACGACGTCGAGGACCCCGCCGCCGGAGAAGAGCCTGCCGGTCAGGGACTTGGGCGCGGTGACGGGAACGCCGCCGGCCCCGAAGAGGTCCCGCAGGGCCTCCGCCTCGGCCCGGTCCAGCGCGGGCAGGCCCGCCGCGTCGGCGAACACGACGTCCACCGCGTCCGGGCCGATCCCGGCGTCCGCCAGGGCGAGCCGCGCGGCCCGGCCGAGGCCCGGTGGGCGTCCGGTGCCGGGGGCCGGGTCGAACGTGGCCGCGTGGCCCGCGATCTCGCCGTAGACACGGGCCCCTCGGGCGCGGGCCGCCGCCGGGTCCTCCACGACGCAGATCGCGCCGCCCTCGCCGGGCACGTAACCGGCCGCGTGCCGGTCGAACGGCCGGTACGCGGTGGCCGGGTCGGGGTCGAGGCTGACCCGCCCGCCCGCCAGGTGCGAGGCCCAGCCCCACGGGTCGAAGGCGGAGTCGACCCCGCCGCACACCACGAGCGGCACACCGGTCCGGGCCACCCGCCTGGCCTGCCCCAGCGCGTCGAGCCCGCCCGCCTGTTCGGCGACCAGCGCGATGGACGGGCCGCGCATCTTGTGCCTGATGGAGATCTGGCCGGTGTTCACCGCGTAGAACCAGGCGAACGACTCGTACACGCTGACGTGTTCCGGCCCGAGGCTCCAGAGCTTCTTGAACTCCCGGTGGGTGAAGTCGAAGCCCCCGGAGGCGTTGGCCGTGACGACGCCCATGTCGTAGTCCCTCAGGGCGGACGTGTCCACTCCCGCGTCCTCGATGGCGTCCTGGGCGGCGATCAGCGCCAGGCGGGTGGAGACATCGGTCTGCGCCATCAGGGTGCTGGGCAGGTGCTGGGCCGGGTCCAGCCCCTCCACGAGGCCGGCCAGCCGCGCCGGATAGCCGGAGGTGTCGAACCGGTCCAGCTCCCTGATGCCGGTGCGGCCGGACAGGGTCGCCGCCCAGAACTCCTTGAGGCCGACACCGTTCGGTGCGACCACACCCACACCGGTGATCACGGTCATGACGCCTCCCGGTCCGGCCGGGTCAGGACCATCGCGCTCTGGAAGCCGCCGAAGCCGCTGCCGACCGTCAGCACGGTGTCGGTGCGGTGCTCGCGGGCCACGTTCGGCACATAGTCCAGATCGCACAGCGGATCGCTCACGTGCAGGTTCGCCGTCGGCGGCACCGTGTGGTGCGCCATCGCCAGCAGCGAGGCCGCGATCTCGACCGAGCCGACGGCGCCGAGCGAGTGCCCCACCATCGACTTGATCGAGCTGATCGGCGTCTTGTACGCGTACTCGCCGAGGCTCCGCTTGAACGCCGCCGTCTCGTGCCGGTCGTTCTGCTTCGTCCCCGAGCCGTGCGCGTTGATGTAGTCCACCTCGGACGGGTGAACCCGCGCCTGGCCGAGCGCGGCGCGGATCGCCTCCGCCATCTCCCGGCCGTCGGCCTTGAGGCCGGTCATGTGGTAGGCGTTGCAGCGGGTGGCGAAGCCGCCGACCTCCGCGTACGCCCGTGCGCCGCGCCGCCGGGCGGCGGTCAGCTCCTCCAGTACGAAGAAGGCCGCGCCCTCCGCGAGCACGAACCCGTTGCGGGTGCCGTCGAACGGCTTGGACGCGTGGGCGGGGTCGTCGTTGTAGGTGGTGGTCGCCTTGATCGCGTCGAAACAGGCGACCACGATCGGGGTGATGGGGGTGTCGGTGGCCCCCGCGATCATGACGTCGGCGCTGCCCTCGCGGATCAGCGAGACGGCGTGCCCGACGGAGTCGAGCCCGGAGGTGCAGCCGTCCGAGACCATCGTGACCGGCCCCTCGGCGCCGAACGCCCAGGCGATCTCGGCCGGCATGATGCTCGGCACCATGTGGTCGAACATGTGCGGCGAGAGGTGGTCGGGCGACATCTCCCAGTTCCTGCCCGCGTCGGACAGCACCAGGTACTCCTGCTCCAGGCTGGTCGCCGCCGCGACCGCGCTGCCCAGGCTGACCCCCGTCCGGTACGGCGACAGCGCGTCCAGATCGATGCCGCTGTCGGCCACCGCCTCCCTGGCGGCGACCACCGCGAGCTGCGTGGCGCGGTCCATCCGCCGTACCTCACGGGGGGTGAGCCCCTCCTCCGCCGCGTCGAAGTCCACCTCGGCCGCGACCTGGGACCGGTAGGGCGAGGGATCGAAGAACGAAATGCGGCGGGTCGCCGTACGGCCGGAGGACAGCAAATCCCAAAAGGCGCCCTTGCCTCGTGATCCTGGTGCCCGCACTCCCATCCCGGTGATGACGACTCGACGATTCATGAGGTGCCACCGGGCACTTTTATGCCGTTCATCTGCGTGGCCTCCGCGCTGTGATGAGGTCTCCGTACGAATTCGCGTCGCTCCGAAAGATAAAGTTCGCAGCTCAACGCTCGCTCAATCCGTGCTCTAAGGCGGGGAGCCGTGGAATGAGCCGGGTGAGACGGATTCCGGGCACGAGGAATCCGGCCGTGGCGGCACCCGGGTGCGCCCCTCGCCACCCGGGTGACGCCGGTCGGGTCACCCGGGCCCGCGGCCCGGCGAGGGCGGCACCGAGAGTCCGCGGGGGCCGGCGGGACGGCGGTCCGCGAGACCGTCAGGAGGTGACGGCCTCGCCGCCGGTGACGTACTCCGCCGCCGCCCGGGCCTGCGCGCGCACGGCCGCCAGGTCGTGGTGGAGCAGGACGCCGTTGCGCTTCACGGCCCGGCCGGCCACCAGCACCGTGTCGACGTTGCCGGGGTGCGCGGAGCTGACCACCGCGCCGATCGGGTCGTGCGCGCCGGCCAGGTTCACGTCGTCGGCCCGCAGCAGCACGATGTCCGCCTGCTTGCCGACCCGTAGCGAACCGACCTCGTCGCCGAGGCCGAGCGCCCGGGCCCCGTCCAGGGTGGCGATCCGGAGCAGATCCGCCGGGGTCAGGTGCGGACCCGGCGCCAGGTAGCTGGTCAGCAGGCCGGCGCGGATGACGGAGAAGAAGTCGCCGCCCACCGTGGTGACGACGTCCACGCCCAGGCCGGTGGTCGTACCGGCCGCACGCAGCCGGCCGATCAGCGGGCCGCCGTGGCCCAGCCGGGCCTCCACCGCCGGGGTGATGGAGACGGCGCCGCCGGAGTCCGCGATCATCGCCAGTTCGTCGTCGGCCAGCGAGTTGCCGTGCACGTAGAGGGTGTCCTGGCGGAGCAGCCCGTTGTCGCGCAGCAGCTCGATCGGCCGCTCGTTGACCGGTCCGCTGGCCACGTGCGTGACGATCGGCAGGCCCAGTTCGTCGGCGAGCTTCCAGTCCGCCTCGACCGCGTCCAGCTTCTGGTTCGACGGGCCGAGCGAGGCCGCCGCCATGCGCAGCAGCGTCTCGCCGGGCCGGATGAGCTCGCGGGCCCGGCGGACCTCGGCCTGGTACTGCGGGGTGAGGAGGTAGCCGAAGACGGCGCGGACGCCGGCCGCGCGCAGACCGTCCAGCGCGGCCTCGGCGTAGTCGAGGTCGAAGCCGGGCACGAAGCCGTCGGGCTTGATGCGGTCGGCACGGGCGTAGGCGAAGTCCTGCACGGTGGTGACGCCCGAGTCGAGGCACTCCAAGGCACCGATCAGGTTGGCCACCCGCACGTCCTCGGGCCGGAACCGGGGACCGATCTGCTGGCGCACCAGCTGGAAGTACTCGGGCAGGTCCACGTCGACCGCGATGGAGCGCAGCACGGCCTGCCAGACGTGGCGGTGGGTGTCCACGAAACCGGGCAGCACGATCCGGTCGGTGGCGTCGATGACGGTCGCCCCCTCGGGGGCGGACAGGTGCGGGCCGACCGCGGCGATGCGGCCGTCCTCGATCAGCAGGTCCCAGCCGGGATGGGCGACCGGCTCGGGCTCCGTGTCGATCACGAGCCCGTTGCGCAGCAGTACGGATTCCACGGCACGCCTCCAGCTCACGAGAAAATGTTTTCCCGGAATCTATAACGGAATTACTGACGCGGGGCAAGGTCGAATGTCCGCACGCCGACTGGTTAGCCATAATTGAGCCCCGCTTTAACGGACTGATCCACCATGTGACCGATGTGGCGAGGGTCGATTTTCCGGATGCCTGGACCGACCTCTTTCCAGCCGGGCGACAATTCCCCGTCGCGCGGCCTTCGGAATTCCTGGCCGTTGTTTCCGGCCGTCGCGTTCTCGGGCCCGCTCGCCGTCATGTCCCGTTCCGGCAGAACCGAGTGGCCGAAGAGGAAAACAGATGCCCGTCATCAGGAGCACACCGTCCGCCGCGGCCGGTGACCAGGGTCCCTCGCCCGTCACCGCACTGCGTGATCTGTCGCTCGCCTCCGCCGCGCCGGCGGCGCTGCGGGCCGCCGTCCGGATCGGGGTCGCCGACGCGCTCGGCGACACCCCCGTGCCGGTCGGCGACCTCGCGGCGGCACTGAAGGTCGACGCCGCGGTGCTGCTGCGCCTGCTGCGCAACCTGCGCTGCTACGGCGTCTTCGACGAGACCGCCGACGGTATCGTGCACACGGCCACCTCCCGGCTGCTGCGCGAGGACGACCCGCAGCGGCTGAAGTACTGGGTCCAGTGGGTCACCGAGCCGTGGGTGTGGGAGCTGTGGCCCGACCTGGAGGCGGCGGTGCGCGACGGCCGAGGCCACTTCGAGGACCGGTACGGCGAGGAGTTCTTCGCCCACCTGCACAGCCGGTGGCAGGAGTCCACCGAGATCTTCAACAAGTCGCAGACGGAGCTGTCCAGGCTGACCTCCGCGGCCATCGCCGAGTCGCTGGACCTGAGCGAGGTGAAGACCTTCGCCGACGTCGGCGGCGGGCGCGGTTTCACGCTCGCGGAGCTGCTGGAGGCGAACCCGCACCTGCACGGCACACTGGTCGACCTGCCGGCCGCGGTCGCCCACCCCGATCCGCGGCTGCGCCCCGGAGGCGCGCTCGCCGGACGCTCCAGTGTGGTGGCCGGCGACTGCCTGCGGGAGATCCCGGTCGAGGCGGACGTCTACCAGTTCAAGAGCATCCTCGAATGGGACGACGAGCGGACCGTGACCGCGCTGCGCAACGCCCGGCGGGCGGGCCGGCCCGGCAGCCGTGTCCTCGTCATCACCAACCTCGTCGACGACAGCCCGGAGATCCGCTATGCCACCGGCATCGACCTGCTGTTCCTGCTCAACACCAACGGCAGGCGGCACACCCGGGAGGGCGTGGCCGGACTCGTGGACCGGGCCGGACTGCGGCTGGAGGGCATCGCCCCGGTGGGCCGGCTCCTGCACGTGGTCGAGACGTCCGTCCCCGAGTGACCCGCGCGGCGCGAACGACCAGATCCGACCCCTCCCACGATCGAGGTGCCACGATGACCACTGACATCGCCCGGCCGGACGCCACGGCCGAGCACACCGCCGACGAGGCGTTCGCCGAGCTGCTGTTCTCCCCCGAGGGACTCGCGGACCCGTTCTCCCGGTACCACCGACTGCGTGAGGCCGCGCCGGTCCACCGCACCTCGATGGGCACCTGGGTGCTGACCCGCTACGACGACGTGGACGAGTTCCTGCGCAGCAAGCTGGTCAACAAGGACATCCAGGTCTACATGGCCGGACGGTTCAGCGGCGACTGGGAACAGCACCAGGCGCTGCGCAAGCTCGCCGCCAACATGCTGTGGACCAACCCGCCCGAGCACACCCGGCTGCGCCGGATCGCCAACCGGGCGTTCACCGAGAAGCGGGTGAACGAGCACCGGGCCTTCATCGAGCGCAGGTTCGACGAGCTGATCGAGCCGCTCGCCGCGGCGGGCGGCGGCGACATCTGCAACGACGTCTGCTTCCCGCTCGCCCTCAGCGTCGTGGCGAACCTCATCGGAGTCCCGCAGGAGGAGGCTCCGCTGCTGCGCGACAAGATCCGTGACTTCCAGCGCACCTTCGAGCCGGGCATGACCGCCACCGAGCTGCGCAAGGCCGACGAGGCGGCGAAGTTCCTGGACGACTACTTCGCCGACCACGTCCGCGGCAAGCAGCGCCGGCCGGGCGACGACCTGGTCTCGGCGCTGATCGACACCGAGGACGAGGGCGAACGTCTCGGTTTCGACGAGCTGGTGCAGATGTGCCACATGATCATCGCCGCGGGCAGCGAGACCACCACCTTCTTCATGACCAACGGCATCCGGCTCTTCGCCGAGCACCCGGACCAGGCGGACCTGGTGCGCGCCGACCCCTCGCTCCTCGACCGGGCGCGGGAGGAGGTGCTGCGCTACATGCCGTCGGCGCACATGATCCCTCGGACGACGACCGCGGCGGTGCGGGTCGGCGGCGTGGAGATCCCGGCCGGCGCGCGGGTCATGGTGTGGATCGCGGCGGCCAACCGCGACCCGGAGCGCTATCCGGACCCGGACAGGTTCGACATCCTGCGTGAGGGGCAGCCCGCGCCGCTGGCCTACGGGCTGGGCACGCACTTCTGCCTCGGCTGGCGGCTGGCGAACCTCCAGGCGCAGGTCGTCTTCTCGTCGCTGCTCACCCGCTTCTCCCGGCTGGAGATCACCGAACCGCTGCGCCACCGGGCGCGGGTCGCCTTCCCGCAGCTGGAGTCGCTGCGGATCCGGTTCCACGAGCACCCGGCGGAGCGTCCGGCGCCGTCCGGCTCGACCGTGCGGTTCCTGTCGGAGGAGTACCTGGCGGAGCTGGAGGCGCTGGCTCCGGCCAAGCAGCCGGAGATACCGCACGTGAACGTCCGGGTGCAGTTCCACGCCACGGACACGCCCGAGGGCCAGGTCGACTACCACCTGCTGATCCGACGGGGCGTCATCGTCAGGGCCGGCCGCGGTGTGATCGGCGACAGCGACCTCGCGATCACCGGGACCTACCGCGACCTGGTCGACTTCCAGGCCGGGGAGCTGCACGCCGCGACCGCCTTCGTCACCGGGCAGTTCCGGGTGACCGGTGACAAGGCGAAGCTGCTGGAGCTGATGCTGGTGCTCCAGTCCGGCTACTACCACCAGTTCGTGGCCGACCTGTGGGCGAAGACGTCATGGTGACGCACACGCTCGTCTTCCACTTCAGCGACGAGATGTCCGAAGCGGACCGCGCGCAGTTCTTCCGCGAGGGTTCCGCGCTGGTCCTCGCCTCCGGGCTGGCGGACTCCTACCGGCACTGGCCGCACGTGCCGCTGCACGACGACGTCGGTGCCGAGGTCGCCCCGGTCTTCGTCCCCTCCGCGATGGCCCGGATCACCTGCCGCGACCTCGGCACGATGCGCGAGCTCTTCGCCCACCCGCCACTGCTGGAGTTCGTCCGCCACTGGCAGTCCAGGTTCCCCTACCAGGCGGTCTCGGTGAACACCGAGGAGTAGGCCCTGTCGTCGAACTCCCGTCGTGCCGTCCGTCCCCCTCACCCACCGGAGCGTCAGACCATGCCGGTCAATCCTCATGCCCTGGGCAACCGCGATCCCCGCTTCGCCGATCAGCGCTGGCTGCTGGATCTGGCCATCGAGCAGTTCGGGCCGGAATGGGACCAGGACCGCCTGCACTACCTGTCGGCTCCGGTCAGCGCCGATCACAAGGGCGCGATCCTGGGGCTGGGGCGCTCGATCCGCAAACTGGACGACTTCACCCGTGAGATGGTCAACCTCGCCCGGCACTTCGAACTCCGCGGTGCGGGGCAGCGGCGGGCCGGGCACACCGCCTCCGCGAGCGACGACCACTTCGCGGCCGCCGTCCTCTACGGCGGCGCCCAGTGGCCCATCTTCGCCAACACCGAGCTCAACGTCGTCCTGGAACAGAAGAAGACCGACTGCTACACCGCCTACGCCGCCGGCGCGGACCACCTCGTGGAACCCGTCGAGGTGCCGTACGAGGGCCGGACGCTGGCCGGCTGGTTCCACCTGCCCCCGGGGCACGAGGAAGCCACCGGCCCGCTGCCGTGCGTGGTGCTGCTCTCCGGGATGGACGGCTTCAAGGAGATGAACGTCTTCGCGAGCGCCGACCGCCACCTGCGCCGCGGCATGGCCGTGCTCACCCTGGACGGTCCCGGCCAGGGCACGTCGCTGGTCCGGGAGATCTGGTACGACCCCGACCGCTACGGACAGGTCGGCACCGCGGCCTACGAGGCGGTCGCGGCCCGCCCGGAGGTCGACCCGGAGCGGGTCATGCTCTGCGGGGTGAGCCAGGGTTCGTTCTGGGTCACCCAGATGGCCGCGGCCGAGCCCCGGTACGCCGCCTGCGCCACGCTGTTCACCTGTTTCGACCCCGGCAACGCCGTCATGTTCGGCTCCGCCTCGCCGACCTTCCGCCAGCGCTTCATGTACATGACCGGCACGTCCGGTGTCGAGGAGCTGGAGGCCAAGGTCGGCACCATGACCGTCGCCGGGCTCAGCAAGCAGATCCACATGCCCTACCTGGCGGTCATGGGCGAGGACGACCCGCTGTGCGACCCCGCGGACACCTACCGGCACCTCAACGACGTGCCCGGCCCCAAGGAACTGCTGTTCTACGTCGGCGAGCACCACGCCCCGGTCACCCGCACCGCGGGCCGCCTCGGCCCCGCCGTCTTCGTCGCCGTCGCCGACTGGCTCGCCGAACGGGCGGCGGGAGAACCGCTCACGTCCCGGCACACCACCGTCGACGCCCGCGGCCGCTCCCACACCGAACCGTGGGGCGGCGAGCGGCACTACACCTACGGTGCCCCCCTCGACCCGCGCACCCTGCTCGGGGACGGCCCCGGCACCGGCCTGTCCTGACCCGACCGTCCCGACCCGGCACCCGATCCGCCCAGCCGTCCTCACCGCTGCCCTGGAGTGCTCATGTCCGCCGCCGCCACCACCGTCTCGGTCATGCTCGCCGCGGTGCTCCTCTTCACCTCCTACGCGACCTTCACCGGCAAGGAGGCCGTCCGCCGGGGCATCGTCGAGGTGGGCTTCCCGGCATCCCTCCTCTGGTTCCTGGGCCTGGCCCAGTGCGCCGGCGCCGTCGGCCTGATCGCGGGGCTGTACTGGTCGCCACTGGCCATCGCCGCCGCCACGGGCCTCGTGCTGTACTTCCTCGGCGCCGTCGGGTCGCACATCCGGGTCGGGCACCCGCGCCGCGCCGGCCTGTCCGCCGCCATCCTGCTCGGCTCCGTCACGGCACTCTGCCTGGTGACGCTGAGCGCCTGAGCGCCGGGTCCGGGCGGCCCCGCCGGTTAGCCAGGCTTGAGCCGGGATTTACGGCGGCCCCGGACCATCGACACGAGCGACGCCGGCACACAGGCGTTCGACCAGCGAATCCCCGATGCTGATGAGGTCATCGTGCACATCTCGAAACCCTTCGTGCTGAAGCCGTCCGAGGCCCGGCCCGGGGCGCCCAGCCCCGAGGACGCGGCCGGCACCGCCTTCAAGACGGCCTTCAAGCTCATCGCCAGCGACACCGACGCCCGGTTCAGCCTCCTCGAATGGCACCTCGACCCGTGGCAGACCGGTCCGGGGCTGCACCAGCACAACTTCGACGAGGCCTTCTACGTGCTGGAGGGCCACGTGGTCTTCCAGGTGGGGGAGGAGCGCCACGTCCTCGGCCCGCGGCAGCTGGCCTGGATGCCCCGGAACACCCCGCACTCCTTCTCCAACGCCGGTGGCGAGCCCGCCGCCGGACTGACCGTGTCCACCCCCGGCGGCCTGGAGAACGTCTTCGCCGCCGCGTCGAGCGACCCCGACGTGCCGCGCCCCGCGTTCCGGTTCGAGGTGGAGCGGCTCGGACCCCCGGTCCGCGCCGAGGGCGCGCCCGAGCAGCCCGAGTGAACGGCACGACCGAGCCAACCCCAGCCGAAGGGATCACTGCAATGACCGCGGACCTCACGTTCGAGCGCTTTCGCGACTACATGGTGGGCCCGGCCAGGTTCATGAACCTGCTGAGCGTCTTCGAACTCGGCCTCATCGACGAACTCCGGGAGCACGGCGCCCTGACCGCGGCCCAGCTCGGCGCCGCCGTCGGGACCCGCCCCGACGCCGTGGAACAACTGCTGCTCCTGCCGGTCAAGGAGGGCTTCGTCGCGCACGACGAGGCGTCCGGCCGGTACTCCCTCGACTCGCTCGCCCGCGTGGACCAGGCGGACGTGCAGCGCCTGCTGACCCTGATGAACATGATCAAGGTGGTCATGCTCCGGCAGGTCTTCTACCTCACCGAGAGCGTGCAGACCGGGACGGTCGTCGGCCTGGAGAAGCTCTACGGGTACCAGGGCAACCTGTACGGAGCCGTCGCCGAGCACAAGGACCTGCGCGAGTCGTGGGCGACGCTGATGGACAACGTCACCGAGTACATCGACACCTGGTTCTTCGCCAACGTCGACATCCCGGCCGGCTCCCGGGTGCTCGACGTCGCCGGCAACACCGGCCTGGGCGCCATCCTGACGTACCGCCGGAAGGAGTCGCCCGGACTGCACGTGACCACCTTCGACCTGCCCGAGAAGGAGAGCGAGTGCCTGGAGAACTTCCGGGCGCACGGCGTCGCCGAGCACTGCTCCTTCATCGGCGGTGACGTCTTCGAGTCCGTCCCCACGGGCTTCGACGTCGCTCTGGTCAAGCACTTCCTGGACATGTTCGACAAGGACCAGGTGTTCAAGATCCTGCGCGGGGTGCACGGGGCGCTGCCGGCCGGCGGGCAGGTCCACATCCTGGTCCCGGTCTACCCGGAGGACGTCAAGGGCGACGACAACGTCGACATCGACTTCTTCCCCGCCTTCTTCCTCGGCTGCACCATGGGCCAGGGCGGCCCGCAGAAGATGTCCACCTACCGCGCCTGGCTGGAGGAGTGCGGCTTCGAGGTGACCCGGACCCTCACCCAGGACCGCGCCACGATGCCGCCCGGCACGTTCGTCGTCCACGGCATCCTGTCCGCCACCAAGACCGCATGACCCGTCCCGTCCGCGTCGCCGCCCATCTGTGGCCCGGCGGCGCCCCCGACTACGCGACCTGGCGCGCGGCGGTGCTGCGGGCCGAGGAGATGGGCGCCGACGCCGTCTTCGGCTACGACCACTTCCACAAGCCGTGGGTGCGCCGCGGCCCGGAGGGCATCGAGATCGCCCCGGTGCAGCCCGACGTCACCAACTTCGAGGGCTGGACGTCGCTCGCGTCGTGGGCGGAGATCACCAGCCGGGTGGAGATCGGCCTGCTCGTCACCGGCATCGGCTACCGCAACCCCGACCTGCTCGCCGACATGGCCCGTACCGTCGACCACATCAGCGGCGGCCGGCTCGTCCTCGGCGTCGGCGCCGGCTGGTACGAGAAGGACTACACGGCCTACGGCTACTCCTACGGGACCCTCAGGTCCCGGATGGACCTCTTCACCGAGGGCGTCCGGCGCATCGAGCACCGGCTGGGACACCTGACCCCGCCACCCCTGCGGAAGATCCCGCTCCTCATCGGCGGCGGCGGTGAACGCCGTACCCTGCCGGTCGTCGGGCGGTACGCCGACATCTGGCACTGCGGACTGGACCTGGAGACCTTCCGCCGCAAGAACGACCTCGTCAAGCAGCACGCCGCGGCGGCCGGCCGGGACGCCGACGCGATCGAGCGGGCCGCCAACTGGAGCGGCCCCGCCCAGGCCGACGCGCTGCGGGCCGAAGGCGTCACCCTCTTCGTCACGGAGGTCAAGCCGACGGACGCCGGGTACGACCTGTCGTCCCTGAAGGACATGGTGAGCTGGCGGGACTCCGTCACCTGAGCCCCCGGCCCCCGCACACGACAGCGGCGCGCCGCCGGCACCGGGCCGGCGGCGCGCCGCTGTCACCACCCCGGTGCTACCGGCGCAGATAGGGGCCGAGCAGCGTCAGGTCGGCCGGGCCCAGCCGGTCGGAGGCGATCTTCGCCTGGTGCCAGTACGGGTACGGCAGCGGCGGGGCGCTCACCTCGTCCAGCCGCTCCAGCTCGGCAGGCTCCAGGACCAGGTCGGCGGCGCGCAGGTTCTGGTCGAGCTGCTCCTCGCTGCGCACACCGATCACCAGCGAGGTCACGGCCGGCCGGGACAGCAGCCAGGCGAGGGCCACCTGCGCCGGGGTCGCGTCCCGGTCCCGCGCGAGGGAAACCAGCGCGTCCACGACGGCGTACAGTCGGTCCTCGTCGCGCACCGGCGGCTCGTCCCAGCCGCTCAGGCGCCGGGAACCCGCGGGCGGCTCCACGCCCCGGCGGTACTTGCCGGACAGCAGCCCGCCGGCCAGCGGGCTCCACGCCAGGACGCCGAGGCCCTGGTCGACGGCGATCGGGAGCAGTTCGTACTCGGCTTCCCGGGCCTGGAGCGAGTAGTGGATCTGCTGGCTGACGAACCGCGCCGTGCCGGTCCGGTCGGAGACCCCGAGCGCCTTCATCAGGTGCCAGCCGGAGTAGTTGGAGCAGCCGACGTACCGGATCTTGCCGGCGCGCACCAGGGCGTCCAGGGCGGAGAGCGTCTCCTCCAGCGGCGTCAGGCCGTCCCACGCGTGCACCTGGTAGAGGTCGATGTGGTCGGTGCCCAGCCGGCGCAGGCTCGCCTCGCACGCCTGGATCAGGTGGTGGCGGGACAGGCCCGCGTCGTTGGGGCCGGTCCCGGTGGGCATGCGGGCCTTCGTGGCGATCAGGGCGCGGTCCAGGCGCCCCTTCATCGCCCGGCCGACGATCTCCTCCGACAGACCGCCGGAGTAGGAGTCGGCCGTGTCGATCAGGTTGACGCCCGCGTCCAGCGCGCGGTCGATCTGCCGGCTCGCCTCGGTGAGGTCGGCCCGGCCCACCTTCGCGAAAACACCGCGCCCGCCGAATGTCATCGTGCCCAGGGTCAGGACGGAAACCCGGAGACCGGAATTGCCGAGCTGTCGATATTCCATGCCCGAGATGCTAGCCGTACGGCCGGTGGACGCATTAAAGCGATGCTGCACGACGGCAATATTCTCGCTGGAGCGACCCCCCGGAACCGCCGCTCACCTGCGCTTCCGTCTCCGGCAGGCCGCTGAACCGCTTTCTGAGCCCTGCTATAGCGGGACCCGTTAGCGTCGTTCCGTCGTTCCGTCGAAAAGGGGCCCGACGTGCTGCGCCCACTGAAATCCATTGCCCTCGCCTGTCTGCGTTCCGTCTGGCGGAACGTGGTGGCCTACGGAGAAATGTGGATCGCCGTTCCGGAGGTTTCCGGGGCCGGGCCCGCGGGCGCGGCGCCCGGGGAGCGCCATCCGGAACGGGTACGCCCCGACATCCCCCTGAGCCGGGCCGAGAGGGCCTGGGAACGCCAGATACGCGACACGGCCTGACGCCCGGGGCGCGCCCGCCCGGGGAGAGAGGACGAGAGGTGGCACATGTGACGCCGGACGTCGGCAGCACGCGCGGACGGGTGGCCGAACTGGGTCTCCTGCGCGCGGAGGCGGAGCGCGGTCCCGGTGACAAGGCGACCGAGGCGCAACGGGCCAAGGGGAAGCTGACGGCGCGTGAGCGCATCGGCCTGCTGCTGGACGAGGGCTCCTTCCACGAGGTGGAGCAGTTGCGCCGGCACCGGGCGACCGGGTTCGGACTGGAGGCGAAGCGTCCCTACACCGACGGGGTGATCACGGGGTGGGGGACGGTGCACGGCCGCACGGTGTTCGTGTACGCGCACGACTTCCGGATCTTCGGCGGTGCGCTGGGCGAGGCGCACGCGGCGAAGATCCACAAGATCATGGACATGGCCGTGTCGGCCGGTGCGCCGCTGGTGTCGCTGAACGACGGTGCCGGGGCCCGCATCCAGGAGGGCGTGTCCGCGCTGGCCGGCTACGGAGGCATCTTCCGGCGGAACACCCGGGCGTCCGGCGTGATCCCGCAGATCTCGGTGATGCTGGGCCCGTGTGCGGGCGGGGCGGCGTACGCGCCGGCGCTGACGGACTTCGTGTTCATGGTCCGCGACACCTCGCAGATGTTCATCACCGGCCCCGACGTGGTGCAGGCCGTGACCGGGGAGCAGATCAGCCAGAACGGCCTGGGCGGTGCGGACGTGCACGCCGAGGTGTCGGGTGTGGCGCACTTCGTCCACGACGACGAGCCGACGTGTCTGGAGGAGGTGCGGTACCTGCTGTCGCTGCTGCCGGCCAACAACCGGGAGAACCCTCCGGCCGCGGACCCGGCGGACCCGGTGGACCGGCGCGCCGAGGCGCTGCTGGACCTGGTGCCCGCAGACGGCAACCGCTCCTACGACATGCGCCGGGTGATCGAGGAGATCGTCGACGAGGGGGAGTACCTGGAGGTCCACGAGCGGTGGGCCACCAACATCATCTGCGCGCTCGCCCGACTCGGCGGGCAGGTGGTCGGGCTGGTCGCCAACCAGCCCGCTTCGCTGGCGGGCGTGCTGGACATCGAGGCGTCCGAGAAGGCGGCGCGGTTCGTGCGGATGTGCGACGCCTTCAACGTTCCGATCGTCACCCTGCTGGACGTTCCCGGGTTCCTGCCGGGAGTGGAGCAGGAGCACGGCGGGATCATCCGGCACGGCGCCAAGCTGCTCTACGCGTACTGCGACGCGACCGTGCCGCGCGTCTCGGTGGTCCTGCGCAAGGCGTACGGCGGCGCGTACATCGTGATGGACTCGCAGTCGATCGGGGCGGACCTGACCTTCGCGTGGCCGACCAACGAGATCGCGGTCATGGGCGCCGAGGGCGCGGCGAACGTGATCTTCCGGCGGCAGATCGCGGAGGCGGACGACCCGGAGGTGATGCGGGCCCGGCTGGTCAAGGAGTACAAGGCCGAGCTGATGCACCCCTACTACGCCGCCGAGCGCGGCCTGGTCGACGACGTGATCGACCCGGCGCGGACGCGTGCCGTGCTGGCGTCCGCGCTGGCCGCGCTCCGCACCAAACACGCGGACCTGCCCTCCCGCAAACACGGCAACCCGCCCCAGTGACCCCCTCCCAGGAAGCCGCCATGCCCTCGTCGCACACGTCCCGAGCACATGCGTCGTCCCCGGCGCCCGAAGGGCGGGAGGCGTCCGCGTCCGCGGACGCGGGACCCGGCGCCGCCTCCGCGGTGGCCGAAGTGGGACCCCCCGCCCTCGCCCCCGCCGCCGGGCAGCCGCTCCTGCGCGTCGAGCGGGGCCACGCCGAGCCCGGTGAACTGGCCGCGGTGGTCGTGGCCCTGCTGGCCCTGGCCCACCCCGCCGGTGCCCGGCCGGTCGAGACCGTCGCGCTGCCGGCCGCCGCCCGGTGGAACCCCGTCCGGACGTTCGCCGCCCCCCACAGCTGGCAGACCGTCGTCTGACGCGCCGCGCACCCCGGCCGCCCCGGCGCCCGCCGACGCGGTGCGAAGCGTCACCTGACGCCCCACCACCCCTCGCCCGCCCGGGAGACGCCCGGTGCCCCGCCGCCCGTTCACCACCGGCCGGGTGCCCATCGCCGGGGCCGGCATCCGCCTCCTCCGGACAGCGACCGGAACCTGCTGCGACCCGTCCATGGACGGACCGCGGCGTGCGGCCCCCTCGGCCGCGGACTGCCCGGCGGCGTCGGGGAACGCGCCGACCGCGTCGGCGCCCCGCGGGCCGCCGCCGGAACCTGACCGGCCGCTCCACCGCCACCGGCCACCCCGCCGCGCCACGCCCCGGTCATCCCGAGTCACCCCGCGGGCAACGAAGTTCCGGCCGGACGCCGGTGCCGCGGCCCGCCCCCTCACCGACAGGAGCATCCCGTGCGGATCGCCGTAGCAGGGTCCATCGCGACCGACCACCTCATGACCTTCCCCGGCCGTTTCCCCGACCAGTTGCTCGCCGACCGGCTGGACAAGGTCTCGCTCTCCTTCCTCGCCGACCGGTTGGAGGTACGGCGCGGCGGCGTGGGCGCGAACATCGCCTACGGCCTGGCCCGGTTGGGGCTGACCCCGCTGCTCGTGGGCGCCGCGGGCCCCGACTTCGCCGAGTACAGCGCCTGGCTGCGGGCCGCCGGGGTGGACACCACGCCGGTGCGGCTCAGCGCCGCGCTGCACACCGCGCGTTTCATCTGCACCACCGACGCCGACCAGAACCAGATCGCCACGTTCTACGCCGGCGCCATGGCCGAAGCCCGCCACATCGACCTCGCCGCCGTCGCCGGGCGGGCAGCCCGTGGCCTGGACGTGGTGCTCGTCGGCGCGGACGACCCCGAGGCGATGCTCCGTCACACCCGCACCGCGCACCGCCTGGGCGTCGCCGTCGCGGCCGACCCCTCGCAGCAGCTCGCCCGGCTGGACCGCGAGCAGGTCCGCCGGCTGGTCGACGGTGCCTGGCTGCTGTTCACCAACGAGTACGAGGCCGCGCTGCTGCGGGAGCGCACCGGCTGGACCGAGCGGGAGGTCCTGGAGCGGGTCGGGCGGTGGGTGGTGACGCTCGGCGCGGGCGGGGTGTCCGTCGCCCGGAGCGGACGGCGCCCGACGACCGTTCCCGCGGTCCCCGTCCGGCGGATCGCCGACCCGACCGGGGCCGGTGACGCCTTCCGGGCCGGCTTCCTGGCCGGTCTCGCCTGGCAGTGGCCGCAGGAGCGGGCCGCCCGCCTGGGCTGTGCGATCGCCGCGGTCGTCCTGGAGTCGACCGGCACCCAGGAGTACGAGCTGGTGGCCGCCGACCTGATCGGCCGGGTCGAAGCCGCCTACGGCACCGCCGAGGCGCGCGCGATCGAGCCCCGTCTGGCCGGCGTCCGCTGATCGCCCCGGCCGCCGCGGCGGGCACGCGGACTGCCGTCTTCCGGTGATGCCCCCGGCGAGACGGCAGACGCGACGCGCTGTGCCGGCCGCTATGTGCTGACCAGGATCTCGTGCTGGAGCCTCCGCGCCTCCGGCGAGGGTTTCAGGCCGAGTTCGGCGTCGAGCACGCAGCGCAGATCGCGGTAGACGGTCAGCGCGTCCCCCCGGCGGCCCGACCGGTGTAACGCCTCCATGAGTTTGATGTAGAACGCCTCGTGCAGGCGGTGGGTGGCGACCAGGGACCTGAGTTCACCGACGATCTCCCGGTGCCGGTTGTTCGCCAGGTCGGCCTCGATCCGCAGCGACACCGCCTCCAGCCTGAGTTCCTCCAGGAGGACGGAGAGGCCGTACAGCGCCGGTCCGGAGGTGATGTCCGCGGGTATCGCGCCGCGGTACAGGTTCAGGGCCTCACGGAGCAGTTCCGCGGCCCGGGTGGGCTGCTTCCGGCGCAGCTCGTTCCTGCTGCGCTCCAGGAGGCTCTGGAACAGGAAGACGTCGACGTGGTCGGCCGGCATGGCCAGCATGTACCCGTCGGGCCGGGTGACCAGCAGCTCCGCGCCGCGGGCGGAGTGGAAGTTCTTGTCGAAGAGCTTGCGAAGCTGGTGGACGTACGTCTGCACGATCGTCTTGACCGTGTTGGGCGGACCGTCGGGCCACAGCTCGTCGATCACGCGCTCCACGCTCACCGTCGAGCCGGCGTTGACGGCCAGGAGTGCGAGGACCTGCCGGAGCTTGGTCGCGGTGATTCTGACGGGCAAGCGGGTGTCGTCGGTTCCCAGGGCGTGGCTCACCTCAAGCGGGCCGAGCAGATTGACCCATATCAGCTCCCCGAGCACTGTGGATTTCCCCCTAGACCTCGGCGTACGTACGGTCGTCCATTTCGGTGTTATGGCCGACCGGCCAAACGCAAAAATACGGAACGGACACGAACCGAGAATTCTGATCCACCATTGAATTCATCAACGGCTGACTGCTCGCTCAAGTATTCGTTTTCGGCTGGAGCCTAAGACCGTCCGAGTAGCCGTGTCAACGAGCGTTCCATGGCGTCGTCGCGGACTCTGTAAAGAGTTTGAAATACGACCAGAGTAGGCGCCTACCCCTGGAATGGTGTTTGCATTCCCATGGCTTCGCAAAGAGTTGGTCGACGGGGAGTGGGGGTCAGACGCGTCGCCAGTCCATCACCACAGAGGCGTGCGGACCCCCGAGGCGGCGCTGCAGCCGCAGCACGCCGTCGTGCAGGAGGGCCTCCCTGACCTGCTCGGTGTTCACCACCCGCCGGTGCGACCCGATGACCACGTGGTGGACGACCGCGTCGCCGCGCAGCCGCCAGCGCCCTGAATACCCGAGATAGTCGTCGGCGGAGCCGAGGTAGGTCGCCGGTGGCACGCCGTCGATTCCGGCCAGTGGCTCGTTCCGCATCAGGCTGGCCGCCATGTACCCATCCGCGTGATAAATCAGCAGACCGTCCGCTTCGTTGCCCAGCGGGCCTTCGCTCGTGGAACCGTCGTCTTCGAGGTAGAAGTGGGACACCAGTCGCCAGACTCCTATCAGGTCCTTTTCGGACAGCATGCGTGCTCCCTGCACCTGGACGAGCCCGACGCCCGCACCGGGAAAGACGGCTGGTGCGCCGGGCTGTCAATCCGAATCCCGATCCCTGACCGACCGGGGCGATCAAGCCACACTGGCGCGATGGGCTAAAAAACCGCTCAAAGAGTGTTAATCGCGTGCGCGGTGACCTTATTACAGTGGGACGGAATTCCGACCGCGGGTGGCACGGTACGCCTCCACATCACCGGCAGCCACCGAGGAGCACCGCATGATCGTCGTCACCACACCCACCGGAAATCTCGGAAGCCAGGTCCTCGCCGCCCTCCTCGGGGCCGGCGCACCCGTCCGCGTGATCGTCCGCGACCCCTCCCGCCTTCCGGCCCGCGTCCGGGCCCGCGTCGAGGTGGTGGCCGGCTCGCACGGCGACCCCGCCGTCGTCGACCGGGCGTTCGCCTCCGCCGACACCGTCTTCTGGGTGGTGCCGCCCGACCCGCGGGCCGAGAGCGTCGAGTCCGCCTTCACCGGCTTCACCCGCCCCGCCTGCGACGCCCTGATCCGCCATGGGGTCCGGCGGGTGGTCGGCATCTCCGCGCTGGGGCGCGGCTTCCCCGGGAAGGCGGGCCTCGCCACCGCCTCCCTGGCCATGGACGACCTCATCGCCGGCACCGGCGTCGGCTACCGCGCGCTGACCATGCCCGCGTTCATGGAGAACCTGCTCGCCCAGGTCCCGCTGATCAGGGCGGAGGGCAGGTTCTTCTCCCTGATCGACGGCGACCGCAGCCTGCCCACCGTCGCCTCCCGCGACATCGCGGCCGTCGCCGTCCGGCTGCTGCTCGACCGCACCTGGACCGGCCGGGACGATGTGCCCGTCCTCGGCCCGCGGGACCTGTCCTTCCACGACGTCGCCCGCATCATGTCCCAGGTCCTCGGCAGCCCCGTGCGCTACCAGCGCCTGGCGCCGGAGGAGTTCAAGGCGGCCATGCTCGCGGGCGGGATGTCCGACGCCATGGCGCAGGGCATGGTCGACATGCTGCTCGCCAAGGACGAGGGCCTCGACACCGTCGAGCCGCGCACCGCGCGGTCCGCCACGCCCACCGATTTCCGGAGCTGGTGCGAGGAGGTCCTGGCCCCCGCCGTGCGGGCCGGCTGACCGGCTCCGTCGGCGTGCAGAGCCGGTTGAGGATTCCTCTAGGCCCGCTGCCTAGCGTCGTTCCCCATGAGGGATGCCGCCCCGCGGCCCGCGGTCGGACGGAGGCGGCGGAGGGCGTCCCCCTTCCGGCGGTGCCGGCCGGCCACGGTCGGCCACCGCTTCCTTCGTGCCGCGGGACGCCGGTGGGCGCCGGGCCGCGGCTCACCGTGACGCGGGGGCCCGCCGTCCGGCCGGGGCACGACACCCCGTTCCGCCGGTCCACCGCCTTCAGCGCGCCCGCCGTGCAGCCCACTACCCGGAGGACAGCATGATCGTGCACACCCTCATCTACCGGTTCCCGCCGGAGGCCGACACGGACGGCATCCGGCAGTTCTTCGACGGGCTGCGCGATCTCGCGATCGGCTCCGGCCTGGTCACGGGCTTCGGCTGGAAGCCGCACGTCCTGCTGCCCGTCGACGAGAAGAGCAAGGGGATGACCGCGACCCACATCGCGCAGTTCTCCTGCGCCGACGTGGCGACCCTGAAGGAGTTCTCCGAGCGGCCCGCCGTGCACGAGTTCATCGGGAAATGGCGCGGAAAGCTCAACTACGAGGCCGCGTACGCGAACCACGAGCAGATGCTGCCGTCGAGCATCGGAAACGGACCTTCCATGTTCCACACCGAGCACACCGTGACCGTCGAGGCGCACGCGGACGTCGTCTACGCCGTGCTGGCGGACATCGAGCGCTACTCCGAGCTGTTCCCGCCCACCGAGTCCTCCACCATGCTGGAGGAGACCGACACCTACCAGATCGCCAGGCTGGTGGTCGACGTCAGCGGGCAGCGGCAGAGCTGGGTGACCCGCCGCGACCTCGACCGCGAGCGCCGCACCATCGCCTACCGGCAGTTGGAGAACGCCCCGATGATCGAGTTCATGGGCGGTGAGTGGCGCGCCCTGCCGCTGGACGAGAACCGCACCCAGCTCGTCATCACGCACGACTTCGCCGCCCGCCCCACCGACGCCGTGCCCAGCCAGGAGGAGGCGTCCCGGCTGCTGCGGGCCGCCGTCGACCGCAACAGCCACGCCGACCTCGACGCGGTCCGCAAGGAGGCCGAGCGGCGCGCCCAGTCCGTCGGAGCGCCCGCGTGAGCAGGCGCCTGATCGACCTGAGCGTGCCGGTGCTGGACGGCCCCAGCGAGGCGACACCGGTCGAGGTGGACCTCATCGACCACGCCTCCGCGCCGGCCGCCCTCGGCCTGACCCCCGAGGACTTCCCCGAGGGCGAGGCGATCACGAACGAGACCGTCACGCTCACCACGCACACCGGCACCCACATGGACGCGCCGCTGCACTACGGGGTCACCAGCGGGGGACGTCCGGCCGCGGCCATCGACGAGGTTCCGCTGGACTGGTGCTACGCGCCGGGGGTCCGGCTCGACCTGCGGCACGTCCCGCCCGGCGCCGGCATCACCGCCGCCGACGTCCAGGACGCGCTCGCGAAGATCCCGCACGAACTCCGCCCCGGGGACATCGTGTTGATCTGGACCGGTGCCGACCGGCTGTGGGGCACCGACGCCTACCGGGCCCACCACCCCGGTATGACACGGGAGTCCACGGCCTGGCTGGTCGAGCGCGGGGTCAAGGTGATAGGCATCGACAGCTGGGGCTTCGACCGGCCCTTCGGTGCCATGATCGGCGACTACCGGGAGACCGGGGACAACGCCTTCCTCTGGCCGGCCCACCTGTACGGACGTGAACAGGCGTACTGCCAGCTCGAAAAGCTCGCGCACCTGGACGAGCTGCCCACGGCCACCGGGTTCACCGTGGCCTGCTTCCCCGTCAAGCTCACCGGGCTCGGCGCGGGATGGACACGGGTGGTCGCGATCGTAGAGGAGCGGTGAGCCGCACCGGACAGGGGAGCGGGGCGCGGCCCGTGACGGGCCGCGCCCCGCTCCTTCGGTGTACGGCGGGCGGTGCGGAACCTCCTCAGCCGGCCTGCGTCTCCGGGAGCGGCACCCACAGCTGGTCGGCGTCACCGGCGGCGAGCCGGCCCCGGTAGACGTCGATCTTGTGGTCGAGGAGCGCCAGGTTCTCCTGCAACTCCGTTATCTTCGCGGCGACTTCGGCGCGGTGCGCCTCCATGAGAGCCAGGCGCTCCTCCTCGTTGCCGTACCCGGCGGCGACGAGTTCGGCGTACCGCCGGATGGTCTTGATGGGCATCCCGGTCGCCCGGAGCTTGGTGCACAGGGTGATCCAGGTCAGGTCCCGCTGGTGGTAGCGGCGCCGACCGCCGGGCGTTCGGTCGACGTCGGTGATGACCAGACCGACACGCTCGTAGTAGCGCAGCGTGTGGACACTGACGCCGGTGCGGCGCGCGGCCTCGGCGATGGTCAGACCTGGGTCGGGCTCGGCCTGCGGGCGAACGGACTGTGATCGCGTGAGCGGCTTGATTTCGAGCACGCTCTAAATTGTACCGTCGGGGACATGAGCGCTTCAACGCGGCCGCAGGCCGTCCCGGGAACGCCCGGAGCGGGGCCGCGAGCAGGGGCGGACTGACAGCGCCCGGGTTCGGTGTCCCGCGGCAGTTCCCGCTCCGGCGGGCCCGCGATCCCTGCGAAGTGTCCAGGAAATCCCGGCGGTACGGCAGTTCCGCCGGCCTGACCGTCGTGCCGGTGCGTCATCGGACCGGGTTCATCCCCCGTCCCCGTCCGACGCGCACCGGCACGGCCCTTGACCCACGTCACCCGCGCTGGTCTGCGGTGGCCTCCGAGTGGATTGGACCCACATGACCGAACTCAGTCCCCAGCGACGGTCGTTGGTGCTGGCTATCTGCTGCGCCAGCATGATCGTCGTCGTCATGGACATCTCCATCGTCAACGTCGCGCTGCCGAACATCCGTGACGACCTGAACGCCTCGGTGTCCAGCCTCCAGTGGACGGTCGACGCGTACACCCTGGTGCTGGCGAGCTTCCTGCTGCTGGCCGGTTCCACCGCCGACCGGATCGGCCGCAAGCGCGTCTTCCTGCTCGGACTCGCCGCGTTCGGGATCGGCTCGCTCCTGTGCGGCCTGGCGCCGGGCATCGGCTGGCTCATCGGTGCCCGCGCGGTGCAGGCCGTCGGCGGCACCATGCTCAATCCGGTGGCGATGGCGATCATCGCCACCACCTTCCCGGAGCCGAAGGAACGGGCCAAGGCCATCGGCGTGTTCGGCTCGATGTCCGGCCTGTCGCTCGCACTGGGCCCGATCCTCGGCGGCGCCCTGGTCGACGCCTTCGACTGGCGCTCCATCTTCTGGATCAACGTGCCGATCGTGGCGGTCGCGATCGTGATGACCGCCCTGTACGTCCCCGAGTCCCGCGCCCCGCGGGCCCGCCGCCCCGACCCCGTCGGGCAGCTCCTGGTGATCCTCATGCTGGGCAGCCTGGTCTACGCGATCATCGAGTCGAACAAGCTGGGCTGGGGCTCGCCGACCATCCTCGCGCTGCTCGCTGTCACCGTGGTCGCCGCGCTCGCCACGGTCGGCTACGAGCTGCGTCGCGCGGACCCGCTGCTGGAGCTCCGGCTCTTCCGCAGCGTGCCCTTCAGCTCGGCGATCCTCATGGCCTTCGGGGCCCTGTGCGCCTTCGGCGCGTTCCTCTTCGTCACCACCCTGTACCTCCAGGAGATCCGCGGCATGTCGGCGCTCAAGGCCGGGCTGTGCGTGCTGCCGGTCGGCCTGCTGATCGTGCTGCTCTCCCCGCGCACCGGCAAGTACGTCGGCGCGCACGGCCCCCGGCTGCCCCTGCTGGTGTCCGGGACCGCGCTGGCGGCCGGCGGCGCCGTGTCCCTGTTCATCGGGCCGTCCACCCCGCTGGTGGCCCTGCTCGCGATCTACCTGCTGATCGGCGTCTTCCAGGGCACCATCAACCCGCCGATCACCAACACCGCCGTCTCCGGCATGCCCCGGTCCATGGCGGGTGTGGCCACCTCCCTCGCCTCCGCCGGCCGGCAGACCGGCACCACCCTGGGCGTCGCCATCGCGGGCACGATCGTGGGCAGCTCGGTGGCCCACGGCGGCACCGCGTACACCCACGCCGAACACAGCGTCTGGTGGCTGCTGGTCGGCCTCGGCCTCGGCATCGTCGCCCTGGCGCTGCTCAGCACCGGCACCTGGGCCAAGGAGACCGCCGCCCGGGCGGCGGCGCTCTTCGAGGAGGTGGACCGGGGCGCGGCTCCCCAGCCGGCGGGCCGCCGCTGACCACCCGCGCGAGGACCGGCCGGGGAGGCACGCGGTGCACGAAAACGGCACCGCGCGCCTCCCCGGCCGTGCATGTCGAAAACGGTGCTGCGGTGCCTGTGGCGGGAGAGCCGGCCAGTAGGAACGGGCGCCGGCCGGAGAAGCGGGTGTTGGCCAGTGGAGCGGGCGCCGGCCAGTGGAGCGGGCGCCGGCCTTAGGAGCCGGTGTTGGCCAGAAGGGCGGGCGCGGCCGGAGGAGCCGGTGTTGGCCAGAAGGGCGGGTGCGGCCGGAGGAGCGGGTGTTGGCCGGAGGAACCGGTGTTGGCCGGAAGGGCGGGCGCGGCCGGAGGAGCGGGCGCCGGGGCACGTGGCGCTGGACGACAGCGCCACGGCGCCACCGTGCCGGGCGGGCCCCGCATCGTCGGTCCGCCCCGGAAGAGGTGCCGCGTCGGCGGCGGTTCGGCGGCGGGGCGCCGTCATGCCGGAGCGCCGTGCGCGAACCACGCCCGTCCCCGTCCGCCCGTCCGACCCTTCGCCCGGACGGTTCCATGCCACCGGCCCCCGCACCGCGTGGCGGACGCCAGCGGCACGGGGGCCGGTCGGGGTGTCGGTGCCTGCCCGCGGCGGACGGCGGCAGGGCTGCGGGGGCCGCGGAGCGGCGCGAGCCCGCCCAACCCGTCGGCGGCCCGCGCGCGGTCAACTGCCCTGGGAGGAGGTGCCGTCGCCGGGCCCGGTGGTGGGAGCATCGGCGCCCTCGGACCTCAGCCGCAGGGGGCGCAGCGCGGCTTCCACGCGCAGCAGTTCGTCCAGCATGGCGGCCGCCGCCTGCTCCATCTCCGCGGTGCCCCGGAACTGCCCGTCCGCGATGTACCGCGGGTGCCAGGGGATGTGGACCCCTTCGAACACCGGCAGCATCCGCAGC
Organism: Streptomyces sp. Ru62; assembly: GCF_002920615.1. Lineage (GTDB taxonomy): Bacteria > Actinomycetota > Actinomycetes > Streptomycetales > Streptomycetaceae > Streptomyces. The sequence goes on along the minus strand of NZ_PQSU01000015.1, from coordinate 164,660 downwards.
GTCGTCACGACCTGCTTGAGCTGCTGCACCGCCCGGGTGCCGGCGGCCACTCCGCCGTACGAGACGAACCCGACCGGCTTGTGGTGCCACTCCTGGTGGAGGTAGTCGATCGCGTTCTTGACGGTGGCCGGGTAGCCGAAGTTGTACTCCGGGGTGACGAAGACGACCGCGTCCGCCGCCTCCACGGTCGCGCTCCATTCCTTGGTGTGCCGCTGGGTGTACTGCCGGAGCCGGGGGATGTTCGGTTCGTCGAGGAGCGGCAGGTCGAGCTCCGCGAGGTCCGCCACGGTCGTGTCGAACCCACCGTGGGCCCGGGTCCGCTCGGCGAACCACCGGGTGATGGGAAGTCCGGCCCGGCCGGGGCGGGTCGAGCCGACGACGATCATCAAGCTGGGCATGGACCCTCGATCCTCCTGCCGGAGTGGCACGGCCCTGTCGCGCGTCACGCGCTGAGCGGGGAAGCGGCCGGCGATTTGCCCTCCGAGGCAGTCAGCACGTCGTGCCGGTAGCTCTCGATGATGTCCAGGTATTCCTTGGCCTCCTGCTGCGGCACCCCGCAGTAGCTCAGCGTGGCGGCTATCTCCAGGGCCACGATGTCGAAGTCCTCTTCCGTCGCGACCATGTCGGCGTGGGCTTCCCGCATATCACGCCCCGGATAGCACTTCGGCCCGCCCGTCTCCTGAATGGACCACGCCGTCACCATGAACTTGAACCCCGCCCGGGAATTCGTCTCGTGCAGTTTCTGCACGTACGGATTCCGGTTGGCGGAGACATTGTCGTAGAGCCTGTCCGTGAGGACGTCCATCACCGCGGCGATACCCATGGTCCCGCCCAGGCGCTCGTAGAGGGAGGGGCTCTGTGCTGACTCCGTCATGAAACTTCTCCTCACGTGATCCGTCGCTGGCACCACACTTCACCCGCCTGCTCAAAATCCGCTCAAGCACCCGGCAACGGCGGACCAGGCCGGTACGCGGGGGTCAGGGCACGAGTACGGTCCGGCGGCCCCGCTGGTCGAGATCCCAGACGTCCCGCACCCGGGCGAGCGGGACCCGGCTGACCTCCAGGCGCAGTTGGCCGCCGGCCAGCAGGTCCAGCACCCGGCCGAGTTCCCGGGCCAGCACCTCGGCGGGGGGAGCGTTGCCCGTACCGCTGCCCACGATCTCCAGCCCGCTGCTGCGCAGCACCTCGGCGGACAGGCTGAGCGTGGGCGCGGCCATCACACCGATCTGGACGAGGCGGGTACGGGAGAACCGCAGCTCCATGTCGGCGGAGCCGAGCGTGCTGATGAAGACCTCGGTGGGGTGCCCCCACAGGTAGTCGAGCACCACGTCGTAGTCGGTGCCGCCGGCGGCCTCGCGCAGTGCGCCGCGCAGCGCGTCGTCGGGCTGGTCGAGCCGGACGACGGCGTCCGCGCCCAGCGCGGGCAGCCCGGCCAGCACCCGCGGGTTGCGTCCTGCGGCCACCACCCGGCCGGCGCCGAGGTGCTTGGCGATCTGCACCGCGAGCTGCCCGGCCACACCGGTCGCACCCAGCACCAGCACGGACTCGCCCGGTCGCAGCTTCGCCCGCCACTCCAGCGCGTTCCACGCCGACACCCCGGGATTCTGCACCGCCGCCGCCAACGCGTCCTCCACGGCGTCGGGAATGGGCGAGCACCAGGCGCGCCGGGTCACCGCCCGCTCGGCCATGGTGCCGCCCGACGACCGGAACAGGACCCGGCTGCCGTCCTCCAGGCGGCCGGCGGCCAGGGAGGCGCCGCACACCGCCGGCAGAGTGGTGGGCGACGAGAAGTGCGTGCCCGCGGCCCGGGCCCGGTCCAGGTTGGTCAGTGGGCAGGCCGTCACCCGGACGACCTCCTCGCCCTCCGCCGCACGCGGTTCCGGCACCTCCTCGCAGCGCGGTGCTTCTCCCACCGCGTGCAGCACCGCCGCCCTCATGGCCGCTTCCGCCCGTCCTGCGAGGACCTGCTGCTCGACATCGTGATCCCTTCCGGACGCCTACAGGGTGCGCTCCGGATCACGGTGCCGCTCCGCGCTAGAAGGACGCTCTACGCACTCGCCAGCGGGACGCCGTACGCACGGGCCGGAACGGCGCGGTACGTGGTCAGCCCACCATCGCCGCCAGCCGCTCCCGGTACCACTCGCCCGGCGTCGTGGCGGTGCGGAACCGTGTCTCGGTGGTGGCGTCGGAGAAGGGGAAGAGCGGTTCGACCGGGGCGTCGTGGCGGGGCATGTGGAAGAACGGGATGCTGATCCGCGCCCCGGTGCGCCCCTCGGCGGGATTACGCACCCGGTGCAGCGTCGACACCCACCGCCCGGCGGTCCAGAACGCCATCAGGTCACCGATGTTGACGACGAAGCTGCCCTCGGTGAAGGGCACCTCGCGCCAGCCGCGCCGCCTCTGCTCGATCTCCAGCCCGCCGGCCCCGTCCTGGTGGAGGATCGTCAGCGTCCCCCAGTCCGTGTGGGCACTTTTGCGCAACTGCCCGGGCAGCGGCGGCTCGGTCAGCGGATAGTAGTAGTTCGCCGCGAGCGTCGACATGCCGTCGTCGATCTTGTCGTCGAAGAAGTGCCGGTCCAGGCCCAGGGCGAGGGCGAACAGGCGGATCACGTCCGTCGCGAGCCGCTCCATGGCCGCCATGTACGCGTGCCACACCGCCCGGAACTCCGGGGGCGTCCCTGGCCAGCGGTTCACGGCTCCCCACGGCGACGCCGTGTTCCCGTCCGGGGCCCGCGACTCCACGGGGCGGTCGCCCCGGACACCGGCGATGAAGACCTCGTTCAGGTCCGGGGGCGCGTTGTTCCCCAGGCTCTTCGCGGCGCTGCCGGCGTCGGCGTACAGGCCGTGCGTGCCCGGGGAGACGGCCACCTCGGCCTTCTCCCCGGCGGGCCGTTCGAAGAACGCGCGCGAGACGGCGTACATGCGGTCGATCAGATCCTGGTCCACACCGTGGCCGACGACGGTGAAGAACCCGGACGTCTCGCAGGCGCCGGTGATGGCCTGGGCGACGAGTAATTCCCCGGCCTTGGTCCGGGTCGCGGACAGATCGATGACCGGCACGTATCCGTCCACCGGTAAGAAGCGATCGGCTGAGCGGGACAATGCTGCTCCTTCTGCGAATGACGAGCCCGTGGCCGGCGCTCGCGGAACGGAACGGCCCGGCCCGCGCGGAGGACCGCCGTCGCTTTCCCGGACCGGCGGGAGGAGAAAGACAACTCCGGAGACAACTACGGATGTTTCCACGGCTGTTCGCGGTGCGTCCAGGCCGGATTTCTCCACGTGTCGGCAAAATGACCGCACCGCGCTCCCGTGCTCCGGCGGCTCCGTGTCCGGAACCCCGGAATCTCCCCACGGACTGTGTGATGGTGGGCGGGCCGACCGACGCCCCCGCACACCGAGGTGAGAGATGACGTTCACGACCCGGCCCACCCTCCAGGGCACCTTCGGCATGGTGTCCTCCACCCACTGGCTCGCCTCCCAGTCGGCGATGGCGGTGCTGGAGGACGGGGGCAACGCGTTCGACGCGGCGGTGGCCGGGGCGTTCGTGCTGCATGTAGTGGAGCCGCACCTCAACGGGCCGGCCGGCGAGGTGCCGATCCTGCTCGCCCCGGCGGGCGGCGCGGTGCGCGTGCTGTGCGGACAGGGCGTGGCCCCGGCGGGCGCGACGGCGGCCCACTACCGGGGGCTCGGGCTGGACCTCGTACCGGGCACCGGACCGCTCGCCGCCGCCGTGCCCGGTGCCTTCGACGCCTGGCTGCTGCTCCTGCGCGACCACGGCACCAAGTCCCTGGACGACGTCCTGAAGTACGCCATCGGCTACGCCGAACACGGACACGCGCCCGTGGAGAACGTCGGCCTGACCGTCGAGAGCGTACGGCGGCTGTTCGAGACGGAGTGGACCTCGTCGGCGGAGCTGTACCTGCCCGGCGGCCGGGCACCGCGCTCCGGCACGCTGCTGCGCAACCCCGCCCTGGCCGCCACCTGGAAGCGGCTGCTGGCCGACACCTCCCGCGCGGGCGGCCGGGAGGCCCGGATCGACGCCGCGCGCGAGATGTGGCGCTCCGGCTTCATCGCCGAGGCCCTGGTACGGCAGTCCCGCCGGCCCACCCTGGACACCAGCGGCGAGCGGCACACCGGCACCCTCACCGAGGCCGACCTCGCCGGCTGGTCGGCGACCTACGAGACACCGGTGACGTACGACTGGAACGGCTGGACGGTGTGCAAGGCCGGCCCCTGGAGCCAGGGACCGGTGCTGCTCCAGCAGCTCGCCCTGCTCCCGGACGAACTGCCCGCCCACGGCTCCGCCGACTACGTCCACCTGCTGATCGAGGGCTGCAAGCTCGCCATGGCCGACCGCGAGGCCTGGTACGGGGACGCCGCCGAGGTTCCCCTCGCCGACCTGCTGTCGGACGAGTACAACGCGGCCCGGCGGGCCCTCGTCGGCGAGAAGGCGGACCACGGGCTGCGCCCCGGCAGCCCCGGCGGCCGTACCCCGCGGCTGCCCGCACGGGCACACACGCGCGTGCCGGCCGGCGCGGAGCACGGCTTCGACCCGATGGGTGCCGGCGAACCGACCGTCGCGAGCCTGCCCGGCGAGCCCGAGGTCGCCGCCGACGGCACGACCCGGGGCGACACCTGCCACCTGGACGTCGTCGACCGCTGGGGCAACATGATCGCGGCCACGCCCAGCGGCGGCTGGCTCCAGTCCAACCCCGTCGTCCCCGAGCTCGGCTTCCCGCTCGGCACCCGTCTGCAGATGACCTGGCTGGAGGAGGGCCTGCCGGGCTCCCTCGCCCCCGGCCGCCGGCCCCGCACCACCCTCACCCCGTCCCTCGCGCTGCGCGACGGCGTGCCGGTCATGGCGTTCGGCACGCCCGGGGGCGACCAGCAGGACCAGTGGCAGCTGCACTTCTTCCTGGCCGCCGCCCAGCGCGCCCCCGTCCGCGGAGGCCTCGACCTCCAGGGCGCCGTCGACGCCCCCAACTGGCACAACGACAACCACCCCAGCTCCTTCCATCCGCGCGGCCGGCACGCCGGCGGCGTGACCGTGGAGTCCCGCATGGACGCCGGGGTGATCGACGAGCTGCGGCGGCGCGGCCACGACGTCACCGTCGGTCCCGCCTGGTCCGAGGGGCGGCTGTGCGCGGTGGCCCGGGACCCGGAGACCGGCGTGCTGTCGGCGGCGGCCAATCCGCGCGGCATGCAGGGGTACGCCGTCGGCCGCTGACGGCCGTGCCCGGGCCCGGCGGGCGGTGCCGATCCCTGCTGTTCACCCCGATTCCACCCCGAGTACACCGAATGCGGGCGGGGATTGTCAGTGGGACGTGCTCTCATGGGAGGCATGATCGAAGAGACGGAAACCACCGACGAGTTTCTCGCCCGCTGCTCGGCCGACGTGGAGGAAGCGGTCCGCAAGGCCGCAGCGGCCGAGATCCTGCCCCGCTTCCGCCGCCTCGCCGCGCACGAGGTCGACCAGAAGAGCGGCCCGCACGACCTGGTGACGGACGCCGACCGCCTCGCCGAGCTGCGGCTCACCGAGGACCTCGGCGCCCTGCTGCCCGGCTCGGTGGTCGTCGGCGAGGAGGCGGTGCACGCCGACCCGGCGGTGTACCGGGCGCTCCAGGACGACGTACCGGTGTGGATCGTCGACCCGGTCGACGGCACTCGCCAGTTCGTGCACGGCGACGACGGCTTCTGCACCCTGGTCGCGCTCGTTCAGCGGGGCGTCGTGATCGCCTCCTGGACCTACGCGGCGGCGCGCGACCAGTTCGCCACCGCCGTCCGCGGCCAGGGCGCCTTCCTCGACGGCGAACGGCTGTTCGCGGGCCCGCCCACCCCCGGCCGGGACCTCGTCGTCGCCACCTCCCACCCGGACTACACCACCGACGGGCAGAAGCGCGCCCTGCGGCCCCTGTGGGCCGACGGCCTCGCCCCGCGCGCGTGCGGCTCGGCGGGCCTGGAGTACCTCGCCGTGGCCCGGGGCGAGCTGGACGCCGTCGCGTTCTCCTGGGAGGCCGCCTGGGACCACGCGGCCGGTCTGCTCCTGGTCGAGGAGGCGGGCGGCACGCACCTCACCCTGACCGGCGAGCCGTTCCGCGTCACCGGCGGCAACGCACTGCCGTTCACCGCCGCCCGGGACGCCGCCACCGCCCGCCGGGTGGCGGACCTGCTGCGCACCGCGTCCTGAGCCCCGGGGCCACCCGGGCCGGGGCGGTGTCGGACCCCCGGCATATCCTGATCGCGAATGGCCATCGGCTGACGAAGGAGTCCGAAGGTGCCGTCGATGCTCGATGCGGTCGTGGTGGGTGCGGGACCGAACGGACTGACCGCAGCCGTGGAGCTGGCCCGCCGCGGCTTCTCCGTGGCCCTGTTCGAGGCGAAGCCCACCGTCGGCGGCGGTGCCCGCACCGAGGAGCTGACCCTGCCCGGCTTCCGGCACGACCCGTGCTCGGCCGCGCACCCCCTCGGCATCAACTCCCCGGCGTTCCGCGCCCTGCCGCTCGACCGGTACGGCCTCGAATGGCTGCACGCCCCGCTGCCCATGGCCCATCCGTTCCCGGACGGCACCGCGGCCGTGCTCTCCCGCTCGGTCGCCGAGACCGCCGCCTCCTTCGGACCGCGCGACGCGGGCGCGTACCGCAGGCTGGTCGAGCCGCTCCTCGCCCACTGGGACACCCTGGTCCGCGACTTCATGTCCCTGCCGCTGACGGCGCTGCCCCGCGACCCCGTCACCCTGGCCCGCTTCGGCCTGGCCGGGCTCCCGCCGTCCACCTGGCTGATGCGCCGCTTCAAGGACGAGCGGGTCAAGGCCCTCTTCGCGGGCCTGGTCGCCCATGTCATGGCGCCGCTGAACGGCCTGGCCACGGGCGCCATCGGACTGGTCTTCGCCCTGTCCGCCCACGCCCGCGGCTGGCCGGTGCCCCGCGGCGGCTCCCAGGCCATCTCCGACGCCCTCGCCGCCTACCTCACCGATCTCGGCGGCGCCGTGCACACCGACTACGAGGTCAAGCGCCTCGACGACCTGCCGCCCGCGCGCGCGTACGTCTTCGACACCTCGCCCGCCGCGCTCGCCCGGATCGCCGGCTTCGGCGACCACTACGCGCGCTACCGCTACGGCCCCAGCGTCTTCAAGATCGACTACGCGCTGGACGGCCCCGTGCCCTGGACCGCGCCCGAGGCCCGCACCGCCGGCACCGTCCAGATCGGCGCGAGCCAGGCCGAGATCGGCACCGCCCTGCGCGCCGCCTCCCGCGAGGGCCGCGCCCCCGACAGACCGTTCATGATCACCGTGCAGCCCAGCCTGGTCGACCCGACCCGCGCCCCCGAGGGCAAGCACGTCTTCTGGGCCTACGGCCATGTGCCGAACGGCTGGTCCGGCGACCTCACCGACGCCATAGAACGCCAGCTGGAGCGCTTCGCCCCCGGCTTCCGCGACCGCGTGCTCGCCCGCGCCACCGCCGGACCCGCCGAGATGGCCGCCCGCAACGCCAACTACGTCGGCGGCGACATCGCCTGCGGCGCGGCCTCCGGACTCCAGCTGCTGCTGCGCCCCAAGCCGACCCTGTTCCCGTACCACACCCCCCACCCGGCCGTCTTCATCTGCTCCTCGGCCACCCCGCCCGGGCCCGGCGTCCACGGCATGTCCGGACACAACGCGGCCAAGGCCGTCTGGCAAAGACTGAGACAGACATGACGGCCCCTCAGCTGAGGCAGACATGACCGCCATCACCCTCGTCCAGGGCGACATCACCCGGCAGCACGCCGACGCCATCGTCAACGCGGCGAACTCCTCCCTGCTCGGCGGCGGAGGCGTGGACGGCGCGATCCACCGCCGGGGCGGCCCCGCCATCCTGGAGGAGTGCCGCGCCCTGCGCGCCTCCCGGTACGGAAAGGGCCTCCCCACGGGCCGGGCGGTCGCCACCACGGCGGGCGAACTGGACGCCCGCTGGGTGATCCACACCGTGGGACCCGTCTGGTCGCCCACCGAGGACCGCTCCGACCTGCTCGCCTCCTGCTACCGCGAGTCACTGCGCGTCGCCGACGAACTCGGCGCCCGGACCGTCGCCTTCCCGGCCGTCTCCACCGGCGTCTACCGGTGGCCGATGGAGGACGCGGCCCGCATCGCGGTGGAGACCGTACGCAACACGCCGACGGCCGTGGAGGAGGCTCGGTTCGTGCTCTTCGACGAACGGGCGTACGAGGCGTTCGCCCGGCAGGCCGGCTGACGGACACCGCCGCCGACCGACCCGGCCGGTCGCCGGGGGGTCACCCGAACGGCGTATCCCTCGATGCGCCGGGCGGCTGCCTGGCCAACGCTCGGAGTGCCCCACGTGCTCCCCGCGAACGCGCGGGATCCGGACGAACGGGGAGGCAGAGAGGACACGCTCATGAGCCAGGCAGCACAGCCCACCGGACCGACCAGCTCGGGCGGCTCGTGGCCGCCGCGGCAGCCCGGCGCCCGCGGCGGCGCCTGGGCGACCGGCGGCGTCACGTTCGCCGGAGTCCTGATGATGTGCAGCGGTCTCCTCGCCCTCTTCCAGGGGATCGCCGCGGTCGCCGGGGACGCCGTCTACTACCGCATCGGCAGCTACATCTACAAAATGAACCTCACCGGCTGGGGCACGATCCACATCGTCATCGGCGCCCTGGTCCTGGCGACGGGCGTCGGCCTGCTCATGGGCATGGCCTGGGCCCGCATCGTCGGCATGGTCCTGGTGGCGTTCAGCCTCGTCACGCAGTTCCTGTTCCTGCCGTACGCGCCCGTCTGGTCACTGATCCTGCTGGCGATCGACGTCTTCGTGCTCTGGGCGCTGGCGTCGCACCGCGAAGCGCCGGCCTGAGACCCCGTAGGCGCCCGGCACGCCAGGCCGGCACGCCAGTCCGTCACGCCAGCTCCCGCAGGGTCCTGCCGAGCAGCGCCACGCCCTGCGCCACGACGCCCGGCGGGGTGGCCGCGTAACCGAGGACCAGACCGGGCGGGCCGGGCGACTGCCGGTGCCAGGACAGCGGCTGGCACTTGACACCGCGCGCGAGCGCCGCCGCCGCGAACTCGGTGTCGGGCGCGTCGGAGGCGTACGTCACCGTCAGGTGCAGGCCCGCCGCCGCCCCGTGCACCCGCGCCCCCGGCAGGTGCTCGGCGAGCGCGGCGATCATCGCGTCCCGGCGCCGGCGGTGGCGTCCGCGCACCAGCCGCAGGTGCCGCTCCAGTTCACCGGACTCCATCAGCCGGGCGAGCACGAGCTGCGGCAGCACCGCGTTGCCCAGGTCGTTGAAGCGCTTGGCGTCGGCCAGTGCCGTGCGGTACCGGGCCGGTGCCACCAGCCAGCCGATCCGCAGTGCCGGCGCGAGCAGCTTCGACACACTGCCCAGGTAGCAGACCCGGTCGGCCAGCAGGGCACGCAGCGCCGGGACCGGGGGCCGGTCGTAGCGGTGCTCCGCGTCGTAGTCGTCCTCCAGGATCAGCCCGCCGTCCCGCGCCCACTCCAGCAGCTCCCGCCGGCGCTCACCGCTGGTCACCACGCCGGTCGGGAACTGATGGGCGGGCGTGAGCAGGACGGCCCGGGCACCGGTCGCCCGCAGCGCGTCGACCCGTACGCCCTCCTCGTCGACCGGCACCGGCGGGGTGGCCAGGCCCCCGTTCCGCAGGTGCTGGCGGGCCCCCAGCGAGCCGGGGTCCTCCACCGCGACCGCCTGGACGCCGTCCGCCCACAGCACCGGGTGCAGTAGGGTGAGCGCCTGCGCGGTGCCCGCGACGATCAGCACCGCCTCCGGTTCCACGCGCACGCCCCGCACACGCGCGAGCCAGTCGGCGACGGCCCGCCGCAGCCGGGGCGCGCCGCGCGGGTCGCCGTAGCCGAGCTCCTCGGCGGACAGCTCGGCGAGCACGGCCCGCTCGGCGCGCAGCCAGGCGGCACGGGGAAAGGTGGTGAGGTCGGGCCGGCCAGGCGTGAAGTCGACGGCGGCCGGCGCGGCCCGCAACGCGTCGAACACTGCCGTACCGGGCTCCCCGCCGAACAGCCCACCGGGCCCACAGCCCCCCGGCCCACCGCGCTCACAGCCATACGACGGACTGCGCCCACCGGGGTCTGGACCGGGGGAGGGCTCAGCTCGTTGACCGACGTACGGCCCTGGCCCGCCGACGCGCCCAAGCACCGACGGCCCGGCCAGGCCGCCTGGGTCACCTGGACGACCCAGCCCACCGGCAACCCCGCCGGCGCTCCCAGCGGCGCCCCTGCTCCCGCCGCCGCGAACGCTCGCACCGCCGCCCGCACCCCCGCCATGCGCCCCGCGCACACGCACGTCCCCCGTGCCCGGCACGTCCCCCGTGCCCGGCACGTCCCCGTCCCCGCGCCGGTCAGCCGGAGCCGGCGGTGGCATGGCGGTGAAGGGCGCCGCCAGCACCACCGTGCCTCCTCGTCGGCGGCCCGCCACCTGGCCGTCCTCGGCGAGGCGCCGGTACGCCTCGGTCACCACGCCCCGCGACACGCGCAGTTCCGCGGCGAGCACCCGGGTCGGCGGCAGTCTGCTGCCCACCGTCAGCCGGCCGTCGGCTATGGCCTGCCGGAGCCGTCCGGCCAACCACTCCGCCTTCCCGCCGGCGGGCACGTCGGCGACCGACAGTTGCAGGAAGTCCGAGCCGCGCGCCGGCACCCCCACCGTGTCCCGCCCCTCGTCCACCCTGCCCATACTGCCCTCAGCCGGTCAGTCGCCGAAGACGAACTCCGGAGCGGCCGGGGTGAGCACGGCCGTCGCCGTGGTGGCTCCCCAGTGCGCCGCCACCTCCTCCTCGACCGTCTTCAGAACCTCGGCCACGCTCTCCGCGCCGCCCTCGTGCATCGCCTCCGTCACCACCAGCACGCGCCCGGTGTGCGCGCCGACCGCGGAGTGGCCGCTCTGCCGGTGGGTCCAGCGGCGGGCGTGGGCCCGGCCCGCGGAGTCGACGAAGGTCACCTCGCCGGGTGCCGGATGCTCGACGGCGCCACCGAACGCCGTGTACGTCTCGTCCCCGAGGGCCGGGCGCACCTCCAGCAGCGGCCCGGTGATCCGGTCGACGTCCAGGACCGCCACCGGAACCGCGTACGCCACCGAGATCGCGTTGCACAGGTCCACCAGCGGATGGATGCGCGGCAGCGCCCCCTCCTTCCGCAGCCGGCGCAGCAGCGACTCGGAGGCGGACCGGTACTGCGTCGGCTTCAGCCCCATCCGGGCGAAGGCCCGCCGCCAGGCCAGCACCTCGGGAAACTCGCCCTCGGTGGCCCCCGCCAGCCGTGCGGCGGCCCGGACGGTGTACGCGGCGGCGCGCGGCCCGGTGTCCACGGGGGCGTCGACGCCGGCGGCGTACAGCGCGCCGGCGGACAGGTCGGGGAAGGCGGCCCGGACCGGGTCGGCATGCCGGAATCGCACGGTCACGCCACCACCGCTCGGGCAGCCGGGTTCGACGGAACGCTCAACGGGACCTCCTCGATGATCGGGACCACCACCCTGCCCGCCCCTTGGCCCGGCGGCCAGGGCCAAACAGGACCCGGATCACCGGTCCATAACTCGCCGCCCGGAACCCCTGAACTCCGCGCCCGGAACCCCTGAACTCCGCGCCCGGAACCCTGAACTCCGCGCCCAGACCCTGAACTCAGCGCCCGGCACCCCGCCCCCGGAACCCCGAACTCCGCGCCCGGCACCCCGCCCCCGGTCCGCAGACCAGGACCCCGGCGCGCCCACGCAAGCCAGGACCCCGGCCCGCCGACACAAACCAGGACCCCAGCCCGCCGACACAAACCAGGACCCCAGCCCTGAGCCGCGTGCGGCGCCGGCCCACTGGCCGCACCCCGAGCGCCGCCCACCGGCTGCCCCCGGCCCCTGCCCGCGGACCCCACCTCCGCCACGTGACATCATCGGCCCGGCCCGATCACAGCCGTGGCCCGACCACAGCCGTGGCGGCCGCGGTGAGCCGTGTCACAGCACGACGAGTACGAGGAGTACGAGGAGCACGATGGACCCCGCGCTGCTGGACGACTTCTCTCTGGAGATGACCGGCAAGGACGTGCCCGGGCTGGAGGAGGCGCGGGACAGTGTCCCGCCCGGCACCCGGATCAACATCACGTTCCTCGCCGGAGAGGACACCGCTACGCGGCTGACGGCCGCCCGCGCGGTCAGGCGGCTCGGTTTCGTCCCCGTACCGCACATCTCCGCGCGCCGCCTGCCCTCCCGCACAGCCCTGGAGGAGTTCCTCGCCGGGCTGGCGGCCGACGGCACCGCGGAGAACGTGTTCGTCGTCGGCGGCGACCCGGCCCGGCCCGAGGGGCCCTACGAGGACGCCCTCGCCGTGCTGCGCACCGGACTGCTGCGGCGCCACGGCGTCCGGCACATCGGTGTCGCCGGCTATCCCGAGGGCCACCCCGGCATAGCCGACCGGGTCTTGTGGTCGGCGCTCACGGACAAGGCGGCGGCCATCGGGGCCGGCCGGTTCACCGGCGACGTCATCACCCAGTTCGGCTTCGACGCCGCCCCGGTGCTCGCCTGGCTGGAGGCCCTCCGCGCGCGGGGCGTGCACCTGCCCGTCCGCGTCGGCGTCCCCGGACCCGCGGGGGTGCGCCGACTGCTGCGCTACGCCGGCCGGTTCGGCGTCGGCACCAGCGCCTCCGTGGCCCGCAAGTACGGCTTCTCGCTGACCAACCTCGTGGATACGGCCGGCCCGGACCGCTTCCTGCACGCACTGGCCGACCGGTACGACCCGGCCCGGCACGGCACGGTGAAGGTGCACTTCTACACGTTCGGCGGCCTGCGGACCACCGCCGACTGGATCACCCGCTTCCGCCACGGATCCGAACGGATCAGCGAGGAGCGCCAGACCGCTCGATCATGAATGGCGCGGTCGGGAGTCCTGGCCAGGCCCACGTAGATGTCGGATTTTCGCCAGCGGCCGGGGCGTGCGGTGGGCCATGCTGGGCGCATGCAGACAGGGATGCACCTTGACCGGGAGCACTGCGTACGCGCCGTGCAGTCCAAGGACGCTCGGTTCGACGGATGGTTCTTCACGGCCGTCCTGACCACCCGGATCTACTGCCGGCCGAGCTGCCCGGTCGTGCCGCCCAAGCCGGAGAACATGACGTTCTACCCGAGCGCCGCCGCCTGCCAGCAGGCCGGGTTCCGGGCCTGCAAGCGCTGCCGCCCCGACACCAGCCCCGGCTCCCCGGAGTGGAACGCGCGCGCCGACCTCGTGGCCCGGGCCATGCGGCTGATCGCCGACGGGGTCGTGGACCGCGAGGGCGTGCCCGGACTCGCCGCCCGGCTCGGCTACAGCACCCGGCAGGTGGAGCGCCAGCTGCTCGCCGAGCTGGGGGCCGGCCCCCTCGCGCTCGCCCGGGCGCAGCGGGCCCAGACCGCGCGGCTGCTCATCGAGACGACGGCCCTGCCGATGGCGGAGATCGCGTTCGCGGCCGGTTTCGCCTCCGTCCGCGCCTTCAACGACACCGTCCGCGAGGTCTTCGCCCTGTCCCCGAGCGAGCTGCGCGCCCGGGCGCCGAAGAGCGGCGTGGGCACCCCCGGCGTGGTGACCCTGCGGCTGCCGTTCCGCGCCCCGCTCAACCCGTCCAACCTCTTCGGCCACCTCGCCGCCACCGCCGTCCCCGGGGTCGAGGAGTGGCGCGACGGCGCCTACCGCCGCACCCTGCGGCTGCCGTACGGCCACGGCATCGCCGCGCTGGCACCCCGCCCCGACCACATCGCCTGCCGCCTCACCCTGAGCGACCTGCGCGATCTGACCGTGGCCATCAGCCGCTGCCGCCGCCTGCTCGACCTGGACGCCGACCCGGTGGCGGTCGACGGCCATCTGCGCACCGACCCGTCCCTCGCGCCCCTGGTCGACCGCGCCCCGGGCCGCCGGGTGCCGCGCACGGTCGACGAGGCCGAGTTCGCCGTCCGGGCCGTGCTCGGGCAGCAGGTCTCCACGGCCGCCGCCCGCACCCACGCGGCCCGCCTGGTCACCGCGCACGGCAAGCCCCTGGACGACCCCGAAGGCGGCCTCACGCACCTCTTCCCCTCACCCGAGGCGCTGGCTGGCATCGACCCGGAGACCCTGGCGATGCCCCGGACCCGGCGCACCACCTTCACCACCCTCGTCCGCGAACTCGCCGACGGCGGCCTGCACCTGGGCGTGGAGGCCGACTGGGCGAAGGCGCGGGCCCGGCTCCTCGCGCTGCCCGGCTTCGGGCCCTGGACGGTGGACGTCATCGCCATGCGCGCCCTCGGTGACCCCGACGCCTTCCTCCCCACCGACCTCGGCATCCGGCGCGCGGCGAAGGAGCTGGGCCTGCCGGCCACGCCGGCCGCGCTCACCGCCCGCGCGGAGATGTGGCGGCCCTGGCGGTCGTACGCCGTGCAGTACCTGTGGGCGACGGACAGCCACCCGATCAACTTCCTCCCGGCCTGAAGGACCCCGATGAACCACCACACCGTGATCGACAGCCCCTACGGGCCGCTCACCCTCGTCGCCGACGCCGACGACGCCCTGTGCGGCCTGTACATGGTGGACCAGCGGCACCGCCCCGGCGAGGAGAGGTTCGGGCCGCGCGACGACACCCTGCCCGTCTTCGCCGAGACGGCCGAGCAGCTGACGGCGTACTTCTCGGGCGAGACCAAGCAGTTCACCGTCCGGCTCGGCCTGCACGGCACACCGTTCCAGCGCAGCGTCTGGCAGCAGCTGACCGCCATCCCGTACGGCGAGACCCGTACCTACGGCGAACTGGCCGACGCCCTCGGCAACCCGCGGGCCTCCCGCGCCGTCGGCCTCGCCAACGGCCGCAATCCCGTGGGCATCATCGTCCCCTGCCACCGCGTGATCGGCTCCGACGGCAGCCTCACCGGCTACGGCGGCGGCCTCCACCGCAAGCGCCGCCTGCTGGACTTCGAACAGGGAACCGCGCTGTTCTGACCTCCCTGACCGGCGCCGGCCGGGCGGTCAGCCGCTCAGGGTGCGCAGGAGTGCGGGCAGCGCGGTGCCGATCGGCTCCCGGACGATCTCGTCGGCCAGGTCGTCGTAGGGCGTGGGTTCGGCGTTCACGATGACGAGGCGTGCGCCGTGGTCGGCGGCCACGCCGGCGAGGCCGGCCGCGGGCTGCACCTGGAGGCTGCTGCCCACGGCTATGAACACCTGGCAGGCCTTGGTGACGGCCACGGCCTGTCCGAGGACCACCGGATCCAGCCGCTCGCCGAACATCACGGTCGCCGACTTCAGGATGCCGCCGCACTCCAGGCACGGCGGGTCCGCCTCGCCGGCGTCCACC
This sequence comes from Streptomyces sp. Ru62, assembly GCF_002920615.1. Classification (GTDB taxonomy): domain Bacteria; phylum Actinomycetota; class Actinomycetes; order Streptomycetales; family Streptomycetaceae; genus Streptomyces. The sequence goes on along the minus strand of NZ_PQSU01000015.1, from coordinate 149,382 downwards.
CGGGCGAGGGCGTCCTCCATCGGTCCGCGGGCCCCGCACCCGGTGCACACCACGCTGCGGGCGCTGCCGTGCAGTTCCAGCACCTTGCGGGCGGGCATGCCGGCGAGCTGGTGCAGGCCGTCCACGTTCTGGGTGATGACCCGGACCGGGACGCCGGACTTCTCCAGCTCGGCGACGGCGCGGTGCGCCGCGTTCGGCTCGGCCTGGAGCGTCCGGTTCTCGCGGCGCATCTGCCAGGACCGCCGGCGGATCTCCGGGTCCGTCATGTAGTACTCGTACGTCACGAGCTTCTCGGCCTCCGGGGCCCGCCGCCAGAGGCCGTTGGGCCCGCGGTAGTCCGGGATGCCGGAGTCGGTGGAGATACCGGCCCCGCTGAGCAGGGCGACGAGAGGCTTGGCCATGGCATCGAGGGTAGGGCGGGCGGCGTGGCTGCCGCATGCGGATAACCGCTGGGACGGGTCCGGCGGGACGGTCCCGCGGCGCGGCCCCCGGTGCTAGCGTCCCCGCATGGCCAAGGTGACTGTCTCGCTCGATGCCCAGCTCGTCGTGGAGGTCATGGTGCTCGCGGGGGTGGGGAATCCGCAGGACGCCGTCGAGCTCGTCGTCCGGGACTACATCGAGCGCGGGCACCGTACGGAGGCACGCGTCGCCGCCCGGGACGACGCGCTGCGCGAGGTCGACGCCAAGCCGCGCGATCAGGAGGGCTGAGCGGCACGCGGCGGGCCGGGCGGTCAGGCCACCCGGTGGCCGTTCTCCAGTTCCGCCGTCCCGGAGCCGGCCGCGAGGACGTCCAGCGCTGCCAGCACCCGGCGGCCGAGCGCCCCGGGCAGATGGGCGGTGAGGTCGTCGCGGGCGACCAGCCGCCAGGAGAGCAGTTCCTCCTCCTGGAGACGGATGGCCTTCAGCTCGTCCCCGGTCAGGACACCGCCGTCGTACAGGTACGCCACCAACGGCGGCCGGCCCGTGCCGTGCACCCAGTCCACGGCCAGCAGCCGGCCGGGTTCCCGGTCGAGCCCGATCTCCTCCAGCGTCTCCCGGCGGGCGCCCTGGCGCGGTGTCTCCCCGTCGTCGGACTCGACGGTCCCGCCCGGAAGGGCCCAGCCGTCCCGGTAGTTGGGTTCGACGAGCAGCACCCGCCCCTCGGCGTCCCGGAAGAGGGCGGCGGCCCCGGCGAGGACGCGGGGCAGGCTCGCGATGTACGCGGCGAAATCCTGGGTCGTGGTCATTGAGGAAGGGTAACCAGCCGGCCGCCGGCTACGTCCCGCTCGTCGCCAGCCGCAGGGTGCGTTCGGCCAGCGCGCTGATCCGTACGCCGTCGAAGCCGAACACCGCGCTGCGCACCGTGTCCTCCAGCGGGTCCCGCCAGCTCGCCGGAATGGCCTCCGCCCCGGTGAGGACCCCGGCCACCGAACCGGCCGTCGCCCCGTTGGAGTCGGTGTCCAGGCCGCCCCGCACGGTCAGGGCGACGGTCCGGGTGAAGTCGCCGTCGCCGTACAGCAGTCCGGCGACGAGGACGGCGACGTTCGGGACCGTGTGGATCCAGCCGAGCCCCGCGGTCTCCGTGGACACCGTGGCCAGGGTCTCCTCCCACGGCAGCCGTGCCTCGTGCAGGCTCGCCACCCGCCGCACGGTCCGGGCCAGACGGCTGCTCGCCGGAACGACCGAGAGCGCGGTGTCCAGGGCGTCCCGCACGGTCGGGGCGGTGAAGGCCGCCGAGATCAGCGCGGCGGCCCACATGGCGCCGTACACGCCGTTGCCGGTGTGCGAGAGCACCGCGTCCCGGCGGGCCAGCCCGGCGGCCCGGACGGGGTCTGCGGGGCAGGTCCAGCCGTAGACGTCGGCGCGGATCAACGCGCCGATCCACTCCTGGTACGGGTTGTCGTACGTCGCCGTCAGCGGCGGTTTCAGCCCGTTCGCGAGGTTCCGGTACGCGGCCCGTTCCGCCGTGAACGTCTGCAGGTACGGCAGTCTGAGCAGCCACAGGTCGCCGACCTGCTCGGTGCTGAAGCCGAAGCCGTGGGTCTCCAGCAGGTGCAGGCCGAGGATCGCGTAGTCGACGTCGTCGTCCCGGCAGCTGCCGTGGATCCGGCCGCGCACGCAACAGCGCCACTCCGGGCGCAGTACGGCGGCCTCCTCGGCGTCGGCCGGCTCGGGCAGGTAGTCGGTCAGCGGCAGGGCGGCGGCCCGGCGCAGATAGCGGTCGATGCGGTCGCGCGTCCACACCTCGCCCTGCTCGACCGGCTTGCCGAGCATGTTGCCCGCGATCCGGCCGAGCCAGCCGCCGTGGACGCGGTCGGCGAGGTCCGGACCGGTGCGCTGGGTGCTCATGGCAGGGGTGTACCCACTTTGCCCGGCCGGCTCCCAGCGGCCTGACCGGGTCCTGATCCGGGGTTGTGACCAGGGTTCGGGCGGGGCATGACGGCGGGGGTGTCCTGCGGTTATGGTCACAGCGGCGCGACTGGCCCCGACATGTGCGGGGCCCGGAGAGCAAGGGGAAGACAAGGTGGCGGACGCTGCAGTGAACGGGACCCGTCGGGTGCTCATCGCCGCGGACAAGTTCAAGGGCTCGCTGACGGCCGTGCAGGTCGCCGAGCGGGTGACGGCCGGGCTGCGCCGGGTCGTGCCGGACCTCCGGGTGGAGGGGCTGCCCGTGGCCGACGGCGGCGACGGAACGGTGGACGCGGCGGTCGCGGCCGGTTTCGAGCGCCGGGAGGTACGGGTTGCCGGGCCGCTCGGCGCGGAGGTCACGGCCGCGTTCGCGCTGCGCGACGGCACCGCGGTGGTGGAGATGGCCGAGGCGAGCGGCTTGCAGCGGCTGCCGACCGGGGTCTTCGCGCCGCTGACTGCCTCGACGTACGGCTCCGGGGAGCTGCTGCGCGCCGCGCTGGACGCGGGCGCGCGGACGATCGTGTTCGGCGTCGGCGGCAGCGCCACGACGGACGGCGGCGCCGGCATGCTGTCCGCGCTGGGCGCGCGGTTCCTGACCGAGGAGGGCGAGCCGGTGCCGCCGGGCGGCGGCGGACTCGCCGGCCTCGCCCGGGCGGACCTGTCCGGCCTCGACCCGCGGCTGTCCTCGGTCGAGCTGGTGCTGGCCAGCGACGTCGACAACCCGTTGACCGGGCCGAAGGGCGCGCCGGCGGTGTACGGCCCGCAGAAGGGGGCCTCGCCGGACGACGTGGAGACGCTGGACGCCGCGCTGGCCCACTTCGCGAAGGTGCTGGAGGCCGAGGCCGGGTCGCGGGCCGCCGAGTACGCGGCGGCGCCGGGGGCGGGGGCCGCCGGGGGCATCGGCTACGGGGCCCTGTTGCTCGGTGCGCGGTTCCGGCCCGGCATCGAGGTGATGCTGGACGTGCTGGGCTTCGCGCCCGCCCTGGAGCGGGCCTCGCTGGTGATCACCGGCGAGGGGTCGCTGGACGAGCAGACGCTGCACGGCAAGGCACCGGCGGGGGTCGCCGCGGCGGCACGGGCGGCCGGCAAGGAGGTCGTGGCGGTGTGCGGGCGGCTGGCACTGCCGACGGAGGCGCTGCTGCGGGCCGGGATCTCCCAGGCGTACCCGCTGACGTCCGTCGAGCCGGACGTGGCCAGGTGCATCGCGGACGCCGGGCCGATCCTGGAGCGGGTCGCCGCGCGGATCGCCGAGGACCACCTGAGCTGACGACCCCTGGTCCACCCGAGCGGGAGTCTGGGGCGGAGCCCTCAGGTGGTCCGCACGAGCAAAGGGCCCCCTACCCGCACCGGGTAAGGGGCCCTCGTCGTACGCCGGGCTACGGCAGCTGCGCCGCTCGCGCCTCGCGGCGGTTGTCGCGGAAGTTGTTCACCCGCCGGGCCGTGGCGAACAGCGGAATCACCGCGCCCATCACCAGCTGCAGCGCACAGCCGGTCTGGAGGAGCAGCTGTCCGCTGGGCGCGTCGAAGGCCCATGCCGCCAGCAGCCCCATCGACAGCACGATCCAGGAGAGCATCGCGCCGGCGAGACGGCCCCGCGGCTTCGGGTACTCCACCCGGCTCACCATCAGCCACGCGGTCCCGAGGATCGCCAGCAGGGTCGCCACGAACGGCAGCTCCAGCAGCACGATCGAGACGACCGTCAGCGCGCCGAACGGCGAGGGCATGCCCTGGAACATGCCGTCCTTCATGGTCACGCAGCTGAAGCGGGCCAGTCTCAGCACCACGGCCAGCAGCACCACGATCGCGCCCACCGCCGCCACCCGCTGGTGCGCGTCGTCCGCGACCATGCCGTAGACGAGGACGAAGTACGCGGGGGCCAGCCCGAAGCTGATCAGGTCGGACAGGTTGTCCAGCTCCGCGCCCATCGGCGACGAGCGCAGCTTGCGGGCCACCAGCCCGTCGAACAGGTCGAAGACCGCCGCGCAGAGCATCAGGATGACCGCCGTGGCCGCGCTGTGGCGGGCCATGCCGGACTCCTGGCTGCCGGTGAGGTGCGGGATCAGGATGCCGGTGGTGGTGAAGTACACCGCCATGAAGCCGCACGTGGCGTTGCCCAGCGTGAGGGTGTCCGCTATCGACAGGCGGAGAGAAAGAGGCATCTCCTCCTCGTCGTCCACCTCGTCGGCCTCGGGCACCCAGCCCGCCTGGGTCTCCGGATCAATCACGGTCAATGCGAGTCACCCCAGCCACGGTCTTCTGGCCGACCTCGACCGCGACCTCCACGCCCTCGGGCAGGTAGAGGTCGACACGCGAGCCGAAGCGGATCAGACCGATACGGTCGCCCTGCTCGACCTTCGTGCCCTGGGGGATGTAGGGCACGATGCGGCGGGCCACCGCGCCGGCGATCTGGATCATCTCGATGTCGCCGAGTTCGGTGTCGAAGTGCCAGACTACGCGCTCGTTGTTCTCGCTCTCCTTGTTGAAAGCCGGAACAAAGCCGCCGGGGATGTGCTCGACGGACGTCACGGTGCCCGCGAGGGGCGCGCGGTTGACGTGGACGTTGAGCGGGCTCATGAAGATGGCGACGCGGGTACGCCCGTCCTTCCACGGCATGATGCTCTGCACCACACCGTCGGCGGGCGAGATGACCCGGCCCGGGGCGATCTCGCGCTCGGGGTCGCGGAAGAACCACAGCATGCCCGCCGCGAGCGCGGTGGTGGGCACGGCGACGGCCTTGGCGACGCCCGAGCGGCGAGCGCGGACCAGGCTGAGGGCTGCGGTGGCGACGGTCGGGAGAAGCCACGGCGATGCTCCGCGCGCGAGGCGTACGCCGGCTCGGCTGTCGCGAGGTGCAGAGGTTTGGCTGTGGGGCATGGATGACCTTCGTAGCGGATGATGCCGCGCTCTGACGGGGGACGGCGGCTTTCCCGGGATCGTACCGGTCGCGGGCCACAACTGGGCAAGCCAGGAAGCCGAGTCGGCGGCCGAAGAGTGTCTACGGGGTGTGATCTTCTTCTCGAAGAAAACACCCCGTATCCGGACAATCAGCCCTGGAATCGATACTCTTCGAGCAGCCTGCGCCCGATGATCATTTTCTGGATCTCGGCGGTACCTTCACCGATGAGCAGCATCGGGGCCTCACGGTAGAGGCGCTCGATCTCGTACTCCTTGGAGAAGCCGTAGCCGCCGTGGATCCGGAAGGCATCCTCCACGACCTCCTTGCAGTACTCGGAGGCGAGGTACTTCGCCATCCCCGCTTCGAGGTCGTTTCGTTCCCCAGAGTCCTTTTTGCGTGCCGCGTTGACCATCATCGCATGCGCGGCCTCGACCTTGGTCGCCATCTCCGCCAGCTTGAACTGGATGGCCTGGTGCTGGGCGATCGGCTTGCCGAACGTGTGCCTCTGCTGGGCGTACCGGACCCCCAGCTCGAAGGCGCGCTGGGCGACGCCACAGCCACGCGCCGCCACGTTGACCCGGCCGACCTCGACGCCGTCCATCATTTGGTAAAAACCTCGGCCGGTGACCCCGCCGAGCACCCGATCGGCCGGAACGCGCAGTCCGTCCATGATCAGCTCGGTCGTGTCGACGCCCTTGTAGCCCATCTTGTCGATCTTGCCGGGGATGGTGAGGCCCGGGCGGACCTCGCCGAAGCCCGGCTCCTTCTCGATCAGGAAGGTCGTCATCGACTTGTGCGGCGCCGTGCCCTCGGGGTGTCCTTCGTCACTCCGGACCAGCACGGCCACGAGGGACGACGTGCCGCCGTTCGTCAGCCACATCTTCTGACCGTTCAGGACGTACTCGTCGCCGTCCCTGACCGCCTTCGACGTGATCGCCGACACGTCGGAGCCCAGGCCCGGCTCCGACATCGAGAAGGCGCCCCGGATGTCGCCGGCCGCCATCCTCGGCAGGAAGTGGTCCTTCTGCTCCTGCGTGCCGTGCTGCTTGAGCATGTACGCGACGATGAAGTGGGTGTTGATGATGCCGGACACCGACATCCAGCCGCGGGCGATCTCCTCCACGCACAGCGCGTAGGTGAGCAGCGACTCGCCCAGGCCCCCGTACTCCTCGGGGATCATCAGGCCGAAGAGGCCGAGTTCCTTCAGGCCGTCCACGATCTGCTGCGGGTACTCGTCGCGGTGCTCCAGCTCGGTCGCGACCGGAATGATCTCTTTGTCGACAAAGTCCCGGACGGTGGAGAGGATCTCCTGCTGGACGTCGGTCAGACCGGCGGTCTGGGCGAGACGGGCCATGGCTACTTCTCCTGCTCCTTGAGCTCGGGGCGGCCCGGCTGCTCGCCGCCGCGCTCCTTGATGTACGTCTCGGTGGGCACCATCACCTTGCGGCGGAAGACGCACACCAGGGTGCCGTCCTGCTTGTAGCCCTTGGTCTCGACGTAGACGATCCCGCGGTCGTTCTTGGACTTCGACGGCCACTTGTCCAGCACGGTCGTCTCGCCGTAGACCGTGTCGCCGTGGAAGGTCGGCGCCACGTGCCTGAGCGACTCGATCTCCAGGTTGGCGATGGCCTTGCCGGAGATGTCCGGGACGGACATGCCGAGCAGGAGGGAGTAGATGTAGTTCCCGACCACCACGTTCTTGCCGAAGTCCGTCGTCTTCTCGGCGTAGTTGGTGTCCATGTGGAGCGGGTGGTGGTTCATGGTGAGGAGACAGAACAGGTGGTCGTCGTACTCCGTGACCGTCTTGCCCGGCCAGTGCTTGTACGTCGCCCCGACCTCGAACTCCTCGTACGTGCGTCCGAACTGCATCGCCGTCACGCCTCCGGGATCTCGAACGTGCTGGTGCGCTGCATGCCGGCGGCACGGCCCTTGCCGGCGATGACCAGGGCCATCTTGCGGCTGGCCTCGTCGATCATCTCGTCGCCGAGCATCGCGGAGCCCTTCTTGCCGCCCGCCTCGGACGTGTAGTAGTCGTACGCGTCCAGGATCAGCTCGGCGTGGTCGTAGTCCTCCTGCGAGGGCGAGAACACCTCGTTCGCGGCGTCGACCTGGCCCGGGTGCAGCACCCACTTGCCGTCGAAGCCCAGCGCGGCGGCGCGGCCGGCGACCTCGCGGAAGCCGTCGACGTTGCGGATCTGCAGGTAGGGGCCGTCGATCGCCTGGAGGTTGTTGGCGCGGGCGGCCATCAGGATCTTCATCAGGATGTAGTGGTAGGCGTCCGCCGGGTAGCCGGGCGGCTGCTCGCCCACGACCAGGGACTTCATGTTGATCGACGCCATGAAGTCGGCCGGGCCGAAGATGATGGTCTCCACGCGCGGGGAGGCCTGCGCGATCTCGTTGACGTTGTTCAGGCCCTGCGCGTTCTCGATCTGCGCCTCGATGCCGATCCGGCCGACCTCGAAGCCCATCGTCTTCTCGATCTGCGTCAGCAGCAGGTCCAGGGCGACGACCTGCTGGGCGTTCTGCACCTTCGGCAGCATGATGCAGTCCAGGTTCGGGCCCGCGCCCTCCACCACCGTGACGACGTCCCGGTACGTCCATTCGGTCGTCCAGTCGTTGACCCGGACCACGCGCGTCTTGCCCGTCCAGTCACCCTCGTTGAGGAACTTGACGATGGTGTGCCGGGCCTCGGGCTTGGCGAGCGGCGCGCACGCGTCCTCCAGGTCCAGGAAGACCTGGTCCGCGGGGAGGCCCTGCGCCTTCTCCAGGAAGCGCGGGTTGCTGCCCGGTACGGCCAGGCAGGAACGCCGCGGGCGAAGGCGGTTGACGGTGGTCATGCGGGGACCTCCAGGGGGTCGAGCTTGTTCGCTTTCCGGATCTCGTCGACGATGCGGCCGATGATCCCGGTGATGTCGAAGTCCTTCGGGGTGAAGACGGCGGCCACTCCGGCTTCCCTCAGCTGCTCGGCGTCACCGTTGGGGATGATGCCACCGGCGATCACCGGTATATCTGTGGCACCGGCCACACGCAGCCGCTGGAGCACATCGGGGACCAGCTGGGCGTGCGAGCCGGACAGGATCGACAGGCCCACGGCGTGCACGTCCTCGGCCAGGGCCGCGTCCACTATCTGCTCGGGGGTGAGCCGGATGCCCTGGTAGACCACCTCGAAGCCGGCGTCCCGGGCGCGGACGGCGATCTGCTCGGCGCCGTTGGAGTGCCCGTCCAGGCCGGGCTTGCCGACCAGGAAGCGCAGTTTGCCGACGCCCAGCTCACGGGCGGTGGCGTCCACCCTGGCGCGGACCTCGGCGAGCGCCGAGCCGGCCTCGGCGGCGACGGCCACCGGCGCGGAGGAGACCCCGGTGGGTGCCCGGTACTCGCCGAACACCTCGCGCAGGGCGCCCGCCCACTCGCCGGTGGTGACCCCGGCGCGGGCGCACTCCAGCGTGGCCTCCATCAGGTTGTCGGTGCCCTTGGCGGCCTCCTTCAGCCGCTCCAGCGCCTTGCAGGGACGTGGGTGGTTGAAGGGCGGCTGGTAGCGGGTGTCCCGCCAGCGCTGGAGCGAGTCGATGACGCGGGCCTCGACCGCCGGGTCGACCGTCATGATGGCCGTGTCCAGGTCGGCCGTGAGCGGGTTCGGCTCGGTGCCCTCGAAGATGTTGACGCCGACGATCTTCTCCTCGCCGGACTCGATCCGGGCCCGGCGCTCGGCGTGCGAGGCGACCAGCTGCGACTTGAGGTAGCCGGACTCCACGGCGGCCAGCGCGCCGCCCATCTCCTGGATGCGGTCGATCTCCGCGAGGGTGTCCTCGACCAGCCGGTCCACCTTCGCCTCGATCACCTTCGAGCCCTCGAAGATGTCGTCGTACTCCAGCAGGTCGCTCTCGTAGGCGAGCACCTGCTGGATGCGCAGGCTCCACTGCTGGTCCCAGGGCCGGGGCAGGCCCAGCGCCTCGTTCCAGGCGGGGAGCTGCACGGCACGCGCGCGTGCGTCCTTGGAGAGGGTGACCGCCAGCATCTCCAGCACGATCCGCTGGACGTTGTTCTCCGGCTGCGCCTCGGTCAGGCCGAGCGAGTTGACCTGGACGCCGTACCGGAACCGGCGCTGCTTGGGGTCCTCGATGCCGTACCGCTCACGGGTGACCTTGTCCCAGATGCGGCCGAAGGCGCGCATCTTGCACATCTCCTCGATGAAGCGGACGCCCGCGTTCACGAAGAAGGAGATACGGGCGACCACGTCACCCATGCGCTCCTGCGGCACCTGGCCGGAGTCGCGCACGGCGTCGAGGACGGCGATCGCGGTGGACATCGCGTACGCGATCTCCTGCACCGGTGTGGCGCCGGCCTCCTGCAGGTGGTAGCTGCAGATGTTGATCGGGTTCCACTTCGGGATGTGGGAGACCGTGTACGCGATCATGTCCGTCGTCAGGCGGAGCGAGGGCTCCGGCGGGAAGACGTGCGTCCCGCGGGACAGGTACTCCTTGACGATGTCGTTCTGGGTCGTGCCCTGGAGCTTGGTGATGTCCGCGCCCTGCTCCTCCGCGACGACCTGGTAGAGCGCCAGCAGCCACATGGCGGTGGCGTTGATCGTCATCGAGGTGTTCATCTGCTCCAGGGGGATGTCCTGGAACAGCCGGCGCATGTCACCGAGGTGCGCGACGGGCACGCCCACCCGGCCGACCTCGCCGCGCGCGAGGATGTGGTCGGGGTCGTAGCCGGTCTGCGTCGGCAGGTCGAACGCCACCGACAGACCGGTCTGGCCCTTGGCGAGGTTGCGCCGGTACAGCTCGTTGGACGCCTCGGCCGTGGAGTGACCGGCGTACGTCCGCATGAGCCACGGCCGGTCCCTTTCCTTTCGCGCCGCAGGCGCTGTCTGACGCTCTGTCATCTATGACCTCCCGGCTCTCAGACGTTCCGGAAGCGGTTGATGGCGTCGATGTGCTTCGCGCGCATCTCCTCGTCACGCACGCCCAGGCCCTCCTCGGGGGCGAGGCAGAGCACGCCGACCTTGCCCTGGTGCAGGTTGCGGTGGACGTCGTACGCCGCCTGGCCGGTCTCCTCCAGGGAGTACGTCTTCGACAGCGTCGGGTGGATCTTGCCCTTGGCGATCAGGCGGTTGGCCTCGTACGCCTCGCGGTAGTTGGCGAAGTGCGAGCCGATGATCCGCTTCAGGGACATCCACAGGTACCGGTTGTCGTACTCGTGCATGTAGCCCGAGGTCGAGGCACAGGTGGTGATGGTGCCGCCCTTGCGGGTGACGTAGACGGAGGCGCCGAAGGTCTCGCGGCCGGGGTGCTCGAAGACGATGTCGATGTCCTCGCCGCCGGTGAGTTCGCGGATGCGCTTGCCGAAGCGCTTCCACTCCTTGGGGTCCTGGGTGTGCTCGTCCTTCCAGAACTTGTAGCCCTCGGCGTTGCGGTCGATGATCGCCGTGGCGCCCATCGAGCGGCAGATCTCCGCCTTCTGGGGCGAGGAGACGACACAGATCGGGTTGGCGCCGCCCGCGAGCGCGAACTGCGTGGCGTACGAGCCGAGCCCGCCGCTTGCGCCCCAGATCAGGACGTTGTCGCCCTGCTTCATGGCGGCGCCGTTGCGGGAGACCAGCTGGCGGTAGGCGGTGGAGTTCACCAGGCCCGGGGCCGCGGCCTCCTCCCAGGTGAGGTGCTTCGGCTTCGGCATCAGCTGGTTCGTCTTGACCAGCGCTATCTCCGCGAGGCCGCCGAAGTTGGTCTCGAAGCCCCAGATGCGCTGCTCGGGGTCGAGCATGGTGTCGTCGTGGCCGTCGGGCGACTCCAGCTCGACGCTGAGGCAGTGCGCGACGACCTCGTCACCGGGCCGCCAGGCGTTGACGCCGGGGCCGGTGCGCAGGACGACGCCCGCGAGGTCGGAGCCGATGATGTGGTACGGCAGGTCGTGGCGCTTGGTCAGCGGCGACAGCTTGCCGTAGCGCTCCAGGAAGGCGAACGTCGACACCGGCTCGAAGATCGAGGTCCACACCGAGTTGTAGTTCACCGAGGAGGCCATGACGGCCACCAGGGCCTCGCCCGGGCCCAGCTCGGGCACGGGGACCTCGTCCAGGTGGATCGACTTGCGCGGGTCCTTGTCGCGGGTCTCCAGGCCCGCGAACATCTCCGTCTCGTCCTTGTGGACGGTGATCGCACGGTACGACTCGGGGAGCTGCAGGGCGGCGAAGTCGGCGGACGTGGCGTCCTTCGACTGGATCGCGTCCAGGATGTCCTTCACGGTCACGGTGTTGCCTCCGGCGGGTGAGCGCCCTGAGGGAGGGGCGCCTATGGGTTCGTCGGTGCTGTCAGTGCTGCTGAGGGTGGTGAGGGTGTGCCGTCGGTTCGGCTCGGTGGTGCTTCGGCAGCGCTTTGTGGCGCGGGAGGTTGCCTGTGACGCAGGCGTTCGGGCGCGCAGGTGATGGTCTGCGGGGACAGCCCGGACACCTTCAACGTATGACACCGCGTGTCACCCCGCAAGGCACTGAGTGCCAGAACTTCCTCTCAAATGAAATCTTTACTTGACAGATGAGCGATGATCGATCGAATGGGCCTGTCCCGGCTGGTCAAAAAGGGCGCTGACATGCAAAAACGGCCACCCGGAGGGTGGCCGTTGTCACAGCGGAAAGAGCGGGTCAGCGCTCCTTGAGGGCCTGTTCGATGGTGCGCATGACCTCTTCCAGAGGTGCGTCGGTGCGTGCGACGGTCACCAGCACCTCGCCCTCGACGGAGGCTGCCGCCGGCGAGGGGGCGGACGACCGGGGCGCCGTGCCGCGGCCGGCCCCGATCCCCGTACCGAAGGTCTTGCGCACGATGGCGAAGGCGTGGTCCAGCTGGGCCTCCACGTCCCCCTGGCCGCCCGCCCGCAGCCAGCGCCTGAGCACGTGGTTGTGCGCGGTGACCACGGCGGAGGCGGCGACCTCGGCCAGCAGCGGATCGTCGTTGGCGTCGTCGGCGTGCGCGTGCTCGTCGAAATGGCCGAGCAGATACCGCGTGAACAGGCGCTCGTAGCGGGCCACGGAGGCGATCTCGGCCTCGCGCAGGGTGGGCACCTCACGCGTGAGCTTGTAGCGGGCGACCGAGATGTCCGGCCGCGCCGCGTACATCTTCATGACCTCCTTGATGCCCCGGCACACGGTGTCGAGCGGGTGCTCGTGCGCGGGCGCGGCGTTGAGGACCGCCTCCGCGCGGATCAGCGTGTCGTCGTGGTCCGGGAAGATCGCCTCTTCCTTGGAGCGGAAGTGGCGGAAGAAGGTGCGCCGGGCGACGCCGGCGGCGGCGGCGATCTCGTCGACGGTGGTGGCCTCGTACCCCTTGGTCGCGAACAGCTCCATGGCTGCTGCCGCCAGTTCCCGGCGCATCTTGAGCCGCTGGGCGGCCGCGCGGCTGCCTGCGGCACTTTCCGGCGCGTCGGGCGTAGCTGGTGTACGTGAGGACTTGGCGGGCTGGGACATGACCCGAACGTACTGCATGCGCGCAGCTCGATGCGCAGGTCCGGGGTGTCCCCCGCCCCGGGAGGGCGGGGGACCACCGGGCCGGGCGGGCGGGGGAGAGCCGCCCGGGTCGAGCAGTCCGCCCCAGTCCGGCTCCGTCCGGGACCAGTCGCCGACGCCGTCAGCGGCGGGCATACTCGCGGAAGCCGCGGCCGGTCTTGCGGCCGAGGCAGCCCGCGGCCACCAGGTGCTCCAGCAGCGGAGCCGGGGCGAGACCGGGGTCGCGGAACTCGCGGTGCAGCACCTTCTCGATGGCCAGCGAGACGTCCAGCCCGACCACGTCCAGCAGCTCGAAGGGGCCCATCGGGTAGCCGCCGCCCAGCTTCATCGCCGCGTCGATGTCGTCGAGGGACGCGTAGTGCTCCTGCACCATCTTGATCGCGTTGTTGAGGTACGGGAACAGCAGCGCGTTCACGATGAAGCCGGCGCGGTCGCCGCAGTCCACCGCGTGCTTCTTGATCTTCGCGCAGACCTCGCGCACGGTCGCGTGGACGTCGTCCGCCGTCAGCACCGTCCGCACGACCTCGACGAGCTTCATCGCCGGTGCCGGGTTGAAGAAGTGCATGCCGATCACGTCCTGCGGGCGCGAGGTGGCGCGGGCGCAGGCGACGACGGGCAGCGACGAGGTCGTGGTGGCCAGGACCGCGCCCGGCTTGCACACCTTGTCCAGCGTGGCGAACAGCTGCCGCTTGATCTCCAGGTCCTCGGCGACCGCCTCGACCGCCAGGTCGACCTCGGCGAAGGCGTCGTAGGAGCCCGCCGGCGTGATCCGGTCCAGGACCAGGGCCGCGGCCTCGGCGGTCAGCCGGCCCTTGTCGACGGAGCGGGAGAGCGACTTGCCGACACGGGCCTTGGCGGCCTGCGCCTTCTCCTCGCTGCGGGCGGCCAGGACGACGTCGTAGCCCGCCTTGGCGAACACCTCGGCGATGCCGGAGGCCATGGTGCCGGAGCCGGCCACGCCCACCGAGCGCACCTCGCGGCCCGCGACCGGGGAGGTGCCCGCCGCCGGGGTCAGCGCGTCCGGCACGACCGTCCCGCTGCCCGGCGCCTCGTAGGTGTAGAAACCGCGCCCCGACTTGCGGCCGGTCAGACCCGCCTCGCTGAGCTGCTTGAGGATCGGGGCGGGGGCGTGCAGCCGGTCCCGGGACTCGGCGTACATCGCCTCCAGGACCGTCCGCGCGGTGTCCACGCCGATCAGGTCCAGCAGGGCGAGCGGGCCCATGGGCAGGCCGCAGCCGAGCCGCATCGCGGCGTCGATGTCCTCCCGGGAGGCGTACTTGGCCTCGTACATGGCGGCGGCCTGGTTGAGGTAGCCGAAGAGCAGCCCGTCCGCGACGAAGCCGGGGCGGTCGCCGACCGCGACCGGCTCCTTGCCCAGCTCGATCGCGAGGTCGGTGACGGCCGCCACGGCCTGCGGCGCGGTCAGCACCGAGGAGACGACCTCCACCAGCCGCATCGCCGGTGCCGGGTTGAAGAAGTGCAGGCCGAGCACGCGCTCGGGACGGGCCGAGTCGGCCGCCAGCCGGGTCACCGACAGCGCGTTGGTGCCGGTCGCCAGGATCGTCTCCGGGCGGACGATGCCGTCCAGCTCGCGGAAGATCTGGTGCTTGATCTCGTACGACTCCGGGGCCACCTCGATGACGAGGTCGGCGTCGGCCGCCGCGGTGAGGTCGGTGGCGGTACGGACCCGGGCCAGTGCCCGGGCACGCTCCTCCTCGGTGAGCCGGCCGCGCGCCACGGCGCGGGCGGTGGCGGCCTCCAGGGTGGCGAGCGCCTGAGCGGTCCGCGCCTCGCTGATGTCGATGCCGATCACCTCGCGGCCGGCCTTCGCGAGGACCTCGGCGATGCCGGTGCCCATGGTGCCGAGGCCGACCACGGCGATCGTCTTGAGCGGGGACGGGGACAGAGCTGAGTCGGACAGGGGAGTGGCCATCGCGGGACTCCAGGAATGAGGGTGACGACAAGGGGCGCGCCGGGTGCGCCGGAGGGCGCACCACGGGGCGAGAGGGTGCGGGTGTTGCCGGGCTGCGAGCGCACACGCCCGGGGGCGCCGGTGCCACGGGCGCGCACGCGCCCGGGAACGGCGGAACGTCCGACCGGCTCTGTCCCGAAGCCGGGTCGTACTGCGGTACACATGGCGTACCGAACCGACCTGCTCGCTCGCGACGGCCGCGTCACCAGACCGTCGCCAGCGGAAGTGCGAGAGGGTTACTCGCTCGTATGAGCTTAACCGGCGGGTAACGAGCGCGCTAGTCCCCGGAGGGCGACCGACTTTGTGATGTAGCTCCCCCGGCCGCCGCGACCCGCCTACGCTGGACCTCGTGGACGAAGAGTTGCGATCGCTCACGGAACGCTTACGGCAGGAGTCGGGCGGCTCGGCCGCGTTCGAGCACCTGCTGGCCACCGGTGACCACGACGAACTCGCGGAGGTGCTCACCGCGCCCGGACAGCCGCTCTGGGCCAGGGAGCTGGCCGCGTTCCGCCTCGGCCGGGCCGGTGACCGGCGCGCCTTCGAGTCCCTGGTGCTGCTGCTCAACCACCGCGACCCGCCGCGCTGTGCCTCCGCCGCGCACGCCCTCGCCCGGCTCGGCGACCCGCGCACGGCCCGGGCCGCCGCGGCCCTCGCCACCAACGAACTCCGCGTCGCCTACGCCCTGCACCCGGTACGGCTCCTGGTCGCGCTGCGCGCCCCGGAGTCCGTGCCCGCGCTGATCACCACGCTGGAGCGGCGACTGCGCCCGCACGACCCCTACCGGCGGGTGGCCCTCGCCTGCGTGGAGGGCCTGGGCGCGCTCGGCGACGCCCGCGCCCGGCGGGTCCTCACCGAGGCCCTCGCGCACCCCGCGCTCGCCGAGGCCGCGGTGCACGCGCTCGCGCGGATACCGGAGCAGCAGCCGAGTTGACGCCCGGTCAGCCGCCCAGCGTCTTCACGTACCGCACCTCGGGCACCGGTACGCCGTCCACCTCGAAGGGCTCCTCGGCCCCGTCGGGGCGGAACCCGGCGCGCTCGTAGAAGCGGCGGGCGGGCGCGTTCTCCTTCAGGACCCACAGGAGCATGCGGGGATACGCCCGGCACAGCTCGGTCGTCGCGGCCAGCAGCGCCCGCCCGGTCCCGCCGCCCAGCCGGGCCGGGTCGACGTAGATCGCGTACAGCTCGGCGTCGCCGGTGCGCGTCCCGCCGTCCCGGTACGGCCCGTGCGCCGCCCACCCGACCACCGTGCCGGCCCGCTCGGCGACCAGGTTCACCACGGAGCCGTTCCCCTCGGCGAACCGGGCCCGCCGCCGCTCGGCGTCCGCGGTGACGCTGAGCCCGTCGAGGTACGGCTGCGGCATGAGCCCCCGGTAGGCGTGCTGCCAGCCGCGGATCCGTATCTCCGAGACGCGGTCGCAGTCGGCGAGGGTCATCTGACGGACCGTCAGGGCACTCACGCGGCGACCACCGCGAGAGCCTCGACCTCCAGCAGGAACTCCGGCGCCACCAGCCCGGCCACCTGGATCGCGGAGGAGGCGGGCAGGCGGTCGTCGGGTATGTGGGCGGCGCGGGCCGCGCGGATCGCCGGCATGTGGGCCATGTCCGTGACGAAGTACGTCAGCTTCACCACGTCCTCGAAACCGGCTCCCGCCGCGGCCAGGCAGCGCCGGAGATTCGCGAAGACCTGCCGCGCCTGGGCCGCCGGATCGCCCGCGCCGACCAGCTCGCCGTCCTTGTCGAGGGGAAGCTGGCCGGAGACCGCGACGAGGCGGCCCGTCGCGGTCACCACATGGGTGTACTGGGCGGCGGGGAACACCCCGGCCGGCGCGGGGATGCGGGTCGGTCCACGACCGGCCCGGGTGGGTTCGCTCATGGCCCCCATGATGACCCACCCCACTGACAACGCCCTGGGCGGCCGGGCCCGTTGCCTGACACAGCCGGGTGAGGTGCCGGGCGCCTGACGCGTCGTCTGCCGTGTCGGCTACCCGTGGAAGCCCAGCAAGCCGTGCAGGGTCGAGCCGCTGGACGTCGGCGACGCCGCCTTGCTCTTCGGTGGCGTCGGGTCGGGGGTCTTCGGGCAGACCGCGTCCACCGCGCCGCCGCCGCGCGGGACCCTGCCCTCGCCGAGGTACGCGGCCAGGTGCTGGTCCAGGCACGTGTTGCCGCTCAGCGTGACGCCGTGGTTGCCGCCGCCCTCCTCGACCACGAGGCTGGAGCGGGCCAGCAGCCGGTGGGCCGTGGCGCCGCCGGAGTAGGGGGTCGCCGCGTCGTCGGTCGCCTGGAAGAGCAGCGCCGGCGGCAGCGTGCCGTTGGTGACGTCCACCGGCCGCAGCGGGGCCGTGGGCCAGAAGGCGCACGGCGCGTTGTACCAGGCGTTGCTCCACGCCATCACGGGCGCCTTCGCGTACACGTCCCAGGCGTCCGCGCGCCACCTGTTCCAGCCGCGCGGCCAGGCCGCGTCCCGGCACTGCACCGCCGCGTAGACGCTGTAGCCGTTGTCTCCCGCGGCGTCCACGGCACCGAACTTCCGGTACGCCTCCACCAGCGGCCCGGTGTCCCCGTGGTGGACCCAGGCCGCGAACGCCTCGGCGAGGCGGGGCCAGTAGCCGTTGTAGTAGGCGCCGGGCGTGAAGGTGTCCTCCAGCTCGGCGGCGCCGACCCGGCCCCCGGCCGGCTTCTTCGCCAGGGACGCCCGCATCGCGTACCAGCGGGCCTCGATCTTCGCGGGGTCCTTGCCCAGCCCGTACCTGGAGTCGTATGTGGCGATCCAGGCCATCAGCGCCCGGTGGCGGTCGTCGAAGGCGTAGTCCTGGCCGAGGTTGTCCTCGTACCAGACGCCCTTCGGGTCGACGATCGAGTCCAGCACCAGGCGGTGCACCCGCCCCGGAAACAGCTTCGCGTACACCGCGCCCAGATAGGTGCCGTAGGAGTAGCCGAAGTAGCTGATCTTCGGCGCGCCGAGCGCTCGGCGGACGGCCTCCAGGTCCCGGGCCGAGCTGACCGTGTCCAGGTACGGCAGCAGGTCGCCGTACTTCCGGCCGCAGGCCGCGGCGAAGGACCTGGCGCGGTCCAGATTGGCCCGCTCCAGCGCGGGCGTGGCCGGTACGGAGTCGGGGCGCACCGGTTTGAAGTGGCCGGGCACGCAGTCCAGGGCCGGCCGGCTGCGGCCGACCCCGCGCGGGTCGAAGCCGATGACGTCGTACCGGGCCGCCACGCTCTTCGGCAGCGACGAGGCGACGAACCCGGCGAGCGTCAGTCCGCTGCCGCCGGGACCGCCGGGGTTGACCAGCAGCGGGCCCTGCGAGGCCCGCGCGGTGTGCGGGACGCGGGACAGCGCGATGGTGATCCGCCGCCCCGACGGGTCGGCGTGGTTCAGCGGCACCGTCAGGGACGCGCACTGGAGCCTGGGGAAGTCGGTGGTGCCGCACTTCTTCCAGCCGAGCTGCGCGGGCCGGGCGGCCTGCGCGGGTGCGGCGGTGACCGAGCCCGCCAGCACGGTGACGGCCGCGGCCGCGCACAGCAGGGCTGCGCGTGTTCTCATACGGGTCCTCCCGGGACGGAGGTCTTCGGCGAACCGCGGGGTTCACGGTTCTCGCCGGATCGTCCCGGAGCCGGGGCCCTGAGGAACGTGTTGCGGGGATACGTGACCCGATTGGGCCGTGGGATGCCCTCGAACGACCCTGGGCGTCCTCACATGAGGCTGAGCTGGACCGGCTCCGGCTCGGTGGGGGCCGGTGCCGGCTCGGCCGGGCGGATCCGGCGGGCCAGCCCGGCGCGCGCGGGCCCGATGCCGTACTCCTGCGCCAGCTCGTGCACCTGGCGGGTGATCCGGCGCTGGTACCACTTGGGCGCGTAGGCGCCCTCCGCGTACAGCCGTTCGTACCGCCGCACCAGGTGCGGGTGGTGCTGTCCGAGCCAGGCCATGAACCACTCCCGGGCGCCGGGGCGCAGATGCAGCACCAGGGGTGTGACGGAGGTGGCCCCGGCCGCCGCGATGGCCCGTACCGTGGCCCGCAGTTGCGCCGGGTCGTCGCTCAGGAACGGGATCACCGGCGCCATCAGCACCCCGCAGCCGATCCCGTGCTCCCCGAAGGCGCGGACGACGTCCAGCCGGCGCTCGGGCGCGGGCGTGCCCGGCTCCACCGTGCGCCACAGCCCGGTGTCCAGGAAGCCGACGGAGACCGAGACGCCCACGTCGGTCACCTCCGCCGCCCGCACCAGCAGGTCCAGGTCGCGCAGGATCAGGGTGCCCTTGGTGAGGATCGAGAACGGGTTCGCGTGATCGGTGAGCGCGGAGATGATGCCCGGCATCAGCCGGTAGCGGCCCTCGGCGCGCTGGTAGCAGTCGACGTTGGTGCCCATCGCCACGTGGTCGCCCTGCCAGCGGCGGGAGCCGAGCTGGCGGCGCAGCACCTCGGGGGCGTTCACCTTGACCACGATCTGGGTGTCGAAGCCGATGCCGGTGTCCAGGTCCAGGTAGCTGTGCGTCTTGCGGGCGAAACAGTAGACGCACGCGTGCGTGCAGCCCCGGTAGGGGTTGACCGTCCATTCGAACGGCATGCGCGAGGCACCCGGCACGCGGTTCAGCACCGAGCGCGCCCGGACCTCGTGGAAGGTGATCCCCGCGAACTCGGGCGTGTCGAACGTCCGTGTGGTGACGGCGTCCGCGCCGAACAGCACGGCATCGGCGGCCCGGCCGTGTTCGCTCTCGTCTGTGAGGTTCTCCCAGCGCATGACGCCTCCTCGCTCGCACTGCCCACAGAATAGAACACATGTTCCCATGATCGTGCGAGCCCCGATTTGGGCGGCCGGGCGCCGGGGTGGTTGGCTTGCCCCAACCCCGAGGAACCAGGTCGTGGAGGAACGCAATGGCGCAGGTCGAGGCCACTACGGAGCGGGTCGTCGCGGCGGACGCGGAGAAGGTGTTCGACGCCCTCGCCGACTACCGCGGCACGCGGCAGAAGCTGCTGCCCGAGCAGTTCAGCGAGTACGAGGTGCGCGAGGGCGGCGACGGCGAGGGCACCCTCGTCCACTGGAAGCTCCAGGCCACCAGCAAGCGGGTGCGCGACTGCCTGCTGGAGGTCAGCGAGCCCACGGACGGCGAGCTGGTCGAGAAGGACCGCAACTCCTCCATGGTCACCACCTGGCGCGTCACCCCCGCCGGTGAGGGCAGGTCCCGCGTGGTCGTCACCACCACCTGGCAGGGCGCCGGCGGCATCGGCGGCTTCTTCGAGAAGACCTTCGCGCCCAAGGGCCTCGGCCGGATCTACGACGCCCTGCTCGCCCGGCTCGCCGCCGAGGTCGAGAAGTAGTCCAAGCACCCGCCGGTGAAGGGGGGTTGACCGCCGGTCGGCCCCTTCACCGGTTCGAGTGCATCTCCGGGCCGTACCGGATCGTGCCGTAACTCGCCGCAGTTGTTCGCAGTTGTCGCCTTACGCGGGAAATGTGAACGGGTGTGACGAGGGGAGCGGTACGTGGGCGGGACGACACTGGTGAAGCGCGAGCCGGTCGTGGCACCGGTCCCCGGCGAGCAGACCACGGCCGCACCGCCGCCTCCCGCGCCGCCCGCCGGAATCGGGCCCCGCCGGGTGCGGTTGGTGTTCTTCGGGCTGATGCTGGCCCTGCTGCTGGCCGCCCTCGACCAGATGATCGTCGCCACCGCCCTGCCGAAGATCGTCGGCGAACTGCACGGCCTGGACAAGATGTCCTGGGCGATCACCTCCTACCTGCTCACCTCCACCATCGGCCTGCCGGTCTACGGCAAACTCGGCGACCTGGTCGGCCGCAAGGGCGTCTTCCAGTTCGCCATCGCCGTCTTCGTCGTCGGCTCCGCCCTCGCCGGCCGGGCCGGGACCATGGACCAGCTCATCGCCTTCCGCGCGGTCCAGGGCGTCGGCGCCGGCGGCCTCATGATCGGTGTGCAGGCGATCATCGCCGACATCGTGCCGCCCCGGGAGCGCGGCCGGTACATGGGCCTGATCGGCGCCGTCTTCGGTCTCGCCTCCGTCGCCGGACCGCTGCTCGGCGGCTACTTCACCGACCACCTCTCCTGGCGCTGGTGCTTCTACGTCAACGTCCCCTTCGGACTGGTCACCCTCGCCGTCATCGCCGTCGTCCTCAAACTCCCGAGGCCGCGCACACGCGCCCGGCTCGACGTCCTCGGCACCCTGCTGCTCGCCGCCGCCTCGACCTGCCTGGTCCTGCTCACCAGCTGGGGCGGCACCGAGTACGCCTGGAGCTCCCGGCAGATCCTCGGCCTCGGCGCCGGCGCCCTCGTCGCCACCGCCCTCTTCCTGGTCGCCGAGCGCTTCGCGGCCGAACCCCTCATCCCGCTGAGACTGTTCCGCGACCCCGTGTTCACCCTCAGCGGCCTGGTCGGCCTCGTGATCGGCGTCGCCCTGTTCGGCGCCGCCAGCTATCTGCCGACCTTCCTGCAGATGGTCGACGGCGCCAGCGCCACCGAGTCCGGGCTGCTGATGCTGCCCATGATGGCCGGGATCGTCGGCGCCTCCATCATCGGCGGACAGCTCATCAGCCACACCGGGCGCTACAAGATCTACCCCGTGCTCGGCTGCGCCGTCGCCACCGTCGGCATGTGGCTGCTGTCCCGGCTGCAGACCGACACGCCCCGGCTGCACTACAGCGTCTGGATGGCCGTCCTCGGCGCCGGGATCGGCCTGGTCATGCCGGTCCTCGTCCTCGCCGTGCAGAACTCCGTCCGCCCCGCCGACCTCGGCACCGCCACCAGCGCCAACAACTACTTCCGGCAGATCGGCGGCAGCGTCGGCGCCGCCGTCTTCGGCACGCTCTTCGCCGACCGGCTCGCCTCCTCGCTGCGCGAGGAGCTGCCCCCGCGCGCGGGTACCGGACTGCCCGCCGCCGACTCGATCACCCCGCAGCTCGTCCACGCGCTGCCCCCGGCCCTGCGCGACGCCTACATCCGCGCCTACGCCGACGCGATGCCCCGGATCTTCCTCTACCTGGTCCCGGTGCTCGCCCTCGGCCTGCTCATCGCCTTCTTCCTCAAGGAGAAACCACTGGTGTCCCACAACACCGCCGAAACGGAGCCGCAGACCGTGACCGCCTCGATCCCCGGTGCCCGGGCGCCCTACGCCGCCGGGGTCCCCGTCTGCGGCACCGTGCAGCACCCCGACGGCACCGTGGTGCCCCGCGCGGCCCTCACCCTCATCGACGTCGCCGGACAGCAGATCGGTCGGGGCGCCAGCGGCGACGACGGGCGGTACGCGCTCAGCACGCCCGGCTCCGGGTCGTACGTGCTGATCGCCGCCGCCGGCGGGCACCAGCCGCAGGCCGTCTCCGTCACCGTCGGCGAACGCCCCGTCGAGCTCGACGTCGTCCTCAGCGGCGCCGGCCGCCTCGCCGGCAGCGTGCTCACCGCCGACGGCACCCCCGTCCGGGACGCCACCGTCACCCTCACCAACGTGCACGGCGAGGTCGTCGCGAGCACCCGCAGCGGGCGCGAGGGCGGCTACGTCATCACCGAACTGGTCGCGGGCGAGTACACCCTCGCCGCCAGCGCCCCCGCCTTCCGGCCCGCCGCGCTCCCGGTCACCGTGCAGGCATCCCGGGAGACCCGGCAGGACGTCGAACTCGCGGGCGGCGCCGTGCTGCGGGGCACCGTCCGGGCCAGCGGCGGGCGGCCCGTGGAGGACGCGCGCGTGACCCTGCTCGACGCCGCCGGCAACGTCGTCGACACGCTCACCACCGGAGCCGACGGAACGTTCCGGTTCGTCGATCTCTCCTCCGGCGAGTACACCGTCATCGCCGCAGGTTACCCGCCGGTCGCCACGGTGTTGCAGGTCGCGGGGGGTGGCCGGACGGAACGGGATCTCCAACTGGGCCACGAGGACTGAGCGGGGCGCCCGCCCGCCGCGCCGGAGCGATCCGCTGCAACCAATTCCAGGATTGCCACACATCGCGACTGGTGGTCGTCTTACCGTAGTGGCGGGCGGCACAGATCGTTTGCGGACAGCCGTGGGGAGAGAGGGCCTGGGCCATGGACCGTGGCAGCGAGCGGGACACAGCTCCCGGGCGCGGCATCGGCGACACCGCCGCGGGCCGGATTCCGCTGGCCGTGGTCGTCGTCGACCGGGCCGGACGGGTGTCCCACTGGAGCACCGGCGCGCGGCGCCTGTTCGGCGTCAGCCGTGAGGACGCCGTCGGACAGCCCGCGGCCGACCTGCTGCCCGTCTCCGGTGCCCTGCCGGAGGACCTCCAGGACGGCGCGCTGCCGGACGCGTACGAGACGTACGACGGGCCCGGCCCCGACCTGGAGAACTCGCTCGGCGGGCACACCGGCTACGCCACGGCCGGGCGCGCCCGCCTGCGCCCGCCCCCGCAGACGCCCGACGGGGAGCGGCTGGACGTGCTGTGGTGGGCCTACCCGCTGGTCGGCCCGGGCCCCGCCCGGCTGCTCGTGCTCGCCGCCGACGCCACCCGGCTGCGCGACGAACGCGGCTACGACGACGAGACCGCCGAACGCATCTCGCCCGGCTTCGCCCGCCACACCGAACTGCCCGCCCCCGACGAACTCGAACGGCGGCTGCCCGAGATCCTGCCCAGCATGGGTCCGGGACTCAGCGCCCGCATCGTCGCGCAGGTCCTCGAACTCGGCTATCCGGTCCTGGAGTTCAGCCAGTACGACCGGGTGCCCGTGACCCCGTACTGGGGCGTGCCCCGCCGCCCCGGGCGCACCCGCGCCGAGGAAGCCGTCGCACCGCGGCAGCGGGCCGTGGCCGTGGTCCCGGCCGGCGCCGAACAGGACCTGGAGTACGCCGCCGTCCGCGAGCGGCTGGAGTTCCTCAACGAGGTCAGCTCCCGCATCGGCTCCTCCCTGGACCTCGGCGAGACCATCCGCGAGGTCACCAGCGCCGCCGTGCCCCGGTTCGCGGACTTCGCCGGCACCCATCTGCGCGCCGCGGTGCTGGCCGGCGAAGGCTTCCCGGACGGCCCGCCGGACGCCAGCACCGTGATGTTCCGCGTCTGGGTAGAGCACAACGACGAACCGGGCCGCTGGGACGACACCGTGCCAGTCGGCGAGGCCTTCGCCTTCCCCGAGCACACCCCCTTCTACCAGTGCATGGTCACCGGCGAGCCGGTGCTCGTCCCCAGGGTCACCGAGGAGCTGTCCGAGCGCATCTCCGGCGAGTTCGAGAAGCGCGACCTGCGGCCCCTGATCGGCGGCCGGTCGCTGCTCATCGTCCCGCTCAAGGCGCGCAACGTCGTCCTCGGCTTCATGGTGCTGATGCGCCGCCCCGACCGGCCGCAGTTCGACGACATGGACCGCACCACCGGCGCCGAACTCGCCGCCCGCGCGGGCCTCGTGCTCGACAACGCCCGTATGTACACCTACCAGGAGAACGTGGCCGACACCCTCCAGGACAGCATGCTGCCGCAGGTCACCCCGCGGATGCCCGGCTGCGACATCGCCACCCGCTATCTGCCCGGCACCCGGCTCGGCCGGATCGGCGGCGACTGGTTCGACACCATCAAACTGCCCGGCTCCCGCACCGCCCTCGTGGTCGGCGACGTCATGGGACACGGTCTCAACTCGGCCGCGATGATGGGCCAGTTGCGCACTGCCGTGCAGACCATGGCCGCAATGGAGACCCCGCCCGCCCAACTGCTGCGCAACCTGGACGACCTGGCCCGCAGGCTCGGCGACACCTACCTCGCCACCTGCCTGTACGCCGTGTACGACCCGATCCGCGGCGACCTGACCCTCGCCAACGCCGGCCACATCCCGCCCGTGCTGGTCCGTGCCGAGGACGGCAGCAGCGAACTCCTCGAACTGCCCACCGGAGCGCCGATCGGCGTCGGCGGCGTCCCCTTCGAGGTCAGGCGGGTCAAGGTCGCGCCCGGCGACCGGCTGGTGCTGTGCACCGACGGCCTGGTCGAGGTGCGCGGCTCCGACATCGGCGAGGGCCTCGCCGCGCTCTGCGAGTCCGCCGCCCACCCCGCGGCCTCCATGGACGACGCCTGCGACACCATCATCCGCGCCCTGAACACCCGCGGCGGACGCAAGGACGACGTCGCCCTGCTCATGGCCCGCCTCAACGGCATCCCCGACGAGCACGTCGCCGAGTGGCGGCTCGACGCCGACCCGCGTGAGGTGGCCCGGGCCCGCCGACTGGTCCGCGAACGGCTCCTGGAGTGGGGCCTGCCGCAGGCCGTGGAGACGGCCGAGCTGCTGGTCAGCGAGGTGGTCACCAACGCCGTCCGGCACGCGGAGAGCGACCGGATCGGGCTGCGGGTGGTCCGCACGGACGCGCTGCTGTTCGAGGTCACCGACGACGAACCCGCCCTGCCCGCCATGCTGAGCGCCGGCCCCCACGACGAGTCGGGCCGTGGCCTGCGCGTGGTCAGCCGGCTGGCCCGGGAGTGGGGCGCCAGCGCCAGCGGACACCGCAAGACCGTCTGGTTCGAGCAGGCCGTCACCACCCGCGACTGACGGCAGGACGGCACGCGGACCGCGCGCCCGGAGCGACCAGGGGCCGTACATCTCGTGAAGGTGACCGCCCGGCTCTTGCCCTGCTCCCGGTCCCCGCGATATTCCGATCACGGAACCGACCCGTGGGGAGATCGTATGAACGTCTCGGAGAACTACCGCAACGCCTGGGAGAGTTACTGGCGTGAAACCTCCGACGGCCGGGGCGAGGCGATCTGGGACGCCGACCCCTCCCTGAGCGCCGCACCGCACAGCGAACTGCTCCTGGCCCACGCCGACACCGGCCGGACGATCGTCGACCTCGGCTGCGGCAACGGCACCCAGACCCGCTACCTGGCCACCCGCTTCGCCCGCGCCGTCGGCGTCGACCTCTCGCACGCCGCCGTCGAGCACGCCCGCCGCGCCGCGAACGGCGACCCCGTCGAGTTCCAGCAGCTCGACCTCACCGACACGGACGCCGTCCGCGCCCTGCACCAGCGGCTCGGCGACAGCCACGTCTACATGCGGGCCGTCATCCACCAGAGCGAACCGGCCGCGCGCCCCGCGGTGGCCGCCGCCGTCGCCGAACTCATCGGCGCCGAAGGCCGGGCCTTCGTGGTCGAGCTCACCTCCGGCTCCCGCGACGTGCTGCGGCGGGCGGCGTCCGAGCCGGGCGGCCCGGGGCCCAAGCTCCAGCGCGTCTTCCACCACGGCCTCAAGCCCGCCGACGCACCCGACGAGGAGATCCCGCGGCTGCTCGGCAAGGCCGGTCTCGCCGTCCTGGCCGACGGTGAAACGGTACTGCCGCAGACCGAGCACCTCGCGGACGGCACCCGCATCGACCTGCCGGCCCGCTGGTTCGTCCTCGCCAGGGCCTGACCGGACCCGAGATCGCCTCCCCGGGCGAGGTCGTAGCCTGTCCGCCGCTCGACGCGTAACGTGACCGACCATGAAGATCCTCATCAGTGCCGACATGGAGGGGGCCACGGGCGTCACCTGGCCCGCCGACGTGCTGCCGGGGACGCCGCAGTGGGAGCGGTGCCGCTCCATGTTCACCTCGGACGTGAACGCCGCCGTGGAGGGCTTCTTCGACGGCGGCGCCGACCATGTGCTCGTCAACGAGGCCCACTGGACCATGCGCAACCTCCTCCTGGAGCGGCTCGACGAGCGGGTCGAGATGCTCACCGGCCGGCACAAGGCGCTGTCCATGGTGGAGGGCGTCCAGCACGGTGACGTCGACGGCATCGCGTTCGTCGGCTACCACGCGGGCGCCGGCATGGAGGGCGTCCTCGCCCACACCTACCTGGCCAACCAGATCACCGGGGTGTGGCTGAACGACGTCCGCGCCAGCGAGGGTCTGCTCAACGCGCGCGTCGTCGCCGAGTACGGGGTCCCCGTCGTCCTCGTCACCGGCGACGACGTGGCCTGCGAGGACGCCCTCGGCTACGCGCCCGAGGCCCCGAAGGTCGCCGTCAAGGACCATGTGTCGCGGTACGCGGCCGTGTGCCGGACCCCGGCCCGGACCGCGGCCGACATCCGCGCGGCGGCCAAAGAGGCGGCCCAGCTGGCGGTCCGTCACGAACCGGTCGAGGCCGGCCCGTTCACGGTCGCCGTCGAGTTCGACGCCGAACATCTCGCCATGGCCGCGACCGTCGTGCCCGGCGTGGCGCGGACCGGGGAGCGGAAGGTGGCGTACACCAGCGCCACGATGTACGAGGGGATCAGGACGTTCAAGGCGGTCACCACGATCGTCTCTGCCGCCGTGGAGGAGCAGTATGGCTGACCAGCAGGCCGACGAACTGGCCCTGGCCGAGGTCGTGGAGTTCACCTCCGGCCTGATCCGCATCGACACCACCAACCGGGGCGGCGGGGACTGCCGGGAGCGGCCCGCCGCCGAGTACGCGGCCGAACGGCTGGCGGGGGCGGGCCTGGACCCGCTGCTGCTGGAGCGCACCCAGGGCCGCACCAACGTGGTGGCCCGGATCGAGGGCACCGACCCGTCCGCCGACGCGCTGCTGGTGCACGGGCATCTCGACGTGGTGCCGGCCGAGGCCGCCGACTGGACCGTGCACCCGTTCTCCGGCGAGGTCCGGGACGGCGTGGTGTGGGGGCGGGGCGCCGTCGACATGAAGAACATGGACGCGATGATCCTGGCCGTGGTCCGGTCCTGGGCCCGGCAGGGTGTGCGGCCCCGCCGGGACATCGTCCTCGCGTTCACCGCCGACGAGGAGGCCAGCGCCGAGGACGGCTCCGGGTTCCTCGCCGACCGGCACCCCGAACTCTTCGAGGGCTGCACGGAGGGCATCAGCGAGTCGGGCGCCTTCACCTTCCACGACGGGTCCGGGCGGGAGATCTACCCGATCGCCGCGGGGGAGCGGGGCACCGCCTGGCTGAAGCTCACCGCGCGGGGCAGGGCCGGGCACGGCTCCAAGGTGAACACGGAGAACGCGGTGACCCGGCTCGCCGCCGCCGTCACCCGCATCGGCGAGCACGAGTGGCCGCTGCGGCTCACGCCCACCGTACGGGCCGCCCTCACCGAACTCGCCGCGCTGTACGGCATCGACCCCGACTTCACCGACGTGGACCGGCTGCTGGAGAAGCTCGGCCCGGCCGCGAAGCTGGTCGAGTCGACCGTGCGCAACAGCGCGAACCCCACCATGCTGGACGCCGGTTACAAGCTCAACGTCATCCCGGGCGAGGCGGTCGCCCACGTGGACGGGCGGTATCTGGCGGGCGGGGAGCAGGAGTTCACCGCCACGCTGGACGAGCTGACGGGGCCGGACGTCGACTGGGAGTTCGCGCATCGCGAAGTGGCCCTCCAGGCACCGGTGGACGCGCCGGTGTTCGCGAGGATGCGGGCAGCGGTGGAGGAGTTCGCGCCGGGCGGGCACGTGGTGCCGTACTGCATGTCGGGCGGCACGGACGCCAAGCAGTTCTCCCGGCTCGGCATCACCGGCTACGGCTTCGCCCCGCTGAAGCTGCCCGTGGACCTCGACTACCAGGCGCTGTTCCACGGCGTGGACGAGCGGGTGCCCGTGGAGGCGCTGCACTTCGGGGTCCGCGTCCTGGACCGGTTCCTGCGGACGGCCTAGACGATGGGGGAGCGGATGCAGAGCGCGCCGTACGGATCGTGGCCCTCGCCGATCGACGCGGCCCTCGCCGCCGCGCACGACGGGCGGCCGGACTGGGTGGGGTTCGTCGGGGACGAGGTCTGGTGGACCGAGCCCCGGCCGGCCGAGGGCGGCCGGCGGGCCCTGGTGCGGCGGCGGACCGACGGGGGCGAGGAGTCCGTGCTGCCCGCGCCGTGGAACGTGCGCAGCCGGGTCATCGAGTACGGCGGCCGGCCCTGGACCGGGGTGGTCCACGACGGCCGGCCGCTGATCGTCTTCGTGCACTTCGCCGACCAGCGGCTGTACCGGTACGAGCCCGGCGGCGAGCCCGCCCCGCTCACCCCGGTCTCCCCGGTGGGCGGCGGCCTGCGCTGGGCCGAGCCCCGGATCGACCTCGCCCGCGGTGAGGTCTGGTGCGTGCTGGAGGAGTCCACCGGGGACGGCCCCGACGACATCCGGCGGGTGCAGGCCGCCGTACCGCTGGACGGTTCGGCCGCCGACGACCGCGCCGCCGTCCGCGAGCTGATCGGGCCCCGGCACCGGTTCCTCACCGGTGCCCGGCTCTCCCCGGACGGCCGGCGGGCCGCCTGGCTGGCCTGGGACCACCCACGGATGCCGTGGGACGGGACGGAGCTGCTGGTCGCCGACGTGACGGAGGACGGCCTGCTGAAGGACGCGCGGACCGTCGCCGGCGGCCCGGACGAGGCCGTCGCCCAGGTCGAGTGGTCGGCGGACGGCGGCCTGCTGTATGCCGGCGACCGCAGCGGCTGGTGGAACCTCTACCGCGACGGCACCCCTCTGTGCCCGCGCGAGGAGGAGTTCGGCGGACCGCTGTGGCAGCTCGGGCTGCGCTGGTTCGCGCCCCTGGACAACGGTCTCCTGGCCGTCGCCCACGGTCGGGGGCCGACCGCGCTCGGGATACTCGACCCGGAGTCCGGCGAGATCGTGGACGCCGTCGGACCGTGGACGGAGTGCGCCGCCGGCCTCGCGACCCACGGCACACGCGTCGTCACGGTCGCGGCCGGTCCCCGCACCGCCTACGAAGTGGTCGAACTGGACACCGCCACCGGCCGCACCCGGGTGATCGGCTGCCGGCACCAGGACCCCGTCGACCCCGCCTACTACCCGGAGCCGCAGACCCGCACCTTCACCGGCCCAGGCGGCCGCGAGGTGCACGCCCACCTCTACCCGCCGCACCACCCCGCCCGCACCGCGCCCGACGGCGAGCTGCCGCCCTACGTCATCTGGGCGCACGGCGGCCCCACCAGCCGGGTGCCGCTCGTGCTGGACCTGGAGATCGCCTACTTCACCTCGCGGGGCATCGGCGTCGCCGAGGTGAACTACGGCGGCTCCACCGGGTACGGCCGGGCCTACCGGGAGCGGCTGCGCGAGCAGTGGGGCGTGGTCGACGTCGAGGACTGCGCGGCCGTCGCCCGGGCCCTCGCCGAGGAGGGCACCGCCGACCCCGCCCGGCTGGCGATCCGGGGCGGCAGCGCGGGCGGCTGGACCGCCGCCGCCTCCCTGACCACGACCGACGTCTACGCCTGCGGCACCGTCATCTACCCGGTGCTCGACCTCGCAACCTGGGGCCCCGGCGAGACCCACGACTTCGAGTCCCGCTACCTGGAGTCGCTGATCGGCCCGCGCGACGAGGTGCCCGCCCGGTACGCCGAACGTTCACCGACCACGCACGCCGACCGGCTCACCGCGCCGTTCCTGCTCCTCCAGGGCCTGGACGACGTCATCTGCCCGCCCGCCCAGTGCGAACGCTTCCTCGCCCGGATCGCGGGCCGGGGTGTGCCGCACGCCTACCTCACCTTCGCGGGGGAGGGGCACGGGTTCCGCCGGGCCGACACCATGATCCGCGCCCTGGAGGCCGAACTATCCCTGTACGCCCAGGTGTTCGGGCTGGACCCGACACCGCCGGTGCCGAAGGTGGAGCTGAACCCGTGAAGGAACTCCTGCGACCGCGCCGGCTGGCCCCGGGCGCCCGGGTCGCCGTCGTCGCCACCAGCGGACCGGTGCCCGAGGAGCGGCTCCAGGCGGGCTTGGACGTGCTGCGCGGCTGGGACCTCGACCCGGTGGTCGGACCCCATGTCCTGGACCGGCACCCCGAGTTCGGCTACCTGGCCGGCACGGACGCCGACCGCGCCGCCGACCTCCAGAACGCCTGGTGCGACTCCGCCGTGGACGCCGTGCTGTGCGCCCGCGGCGGCTACGGCGCGCAGCGCGTGGTCGACCTGCTCGACTGGGACGCGCTGCGGGCGGCCGGGCCCAAGGTCTTCGTCGGGTTCAGCGATCTCACCGTCCTGCACGAGGCCTTCGCGACCCGCCTGGGCCTCGCCACCCTGCACGGGCCGATGGCGGCCGGCATCGACTTCATCAAGAACGCGCGGGCCCAGGAGCACCTGCGGGCCACGCTGTTCGCCCCCGAGACCGTCCGCACGATCGCCTCCGGCGGTACCGCCCTCGTCCCCGGCCGGGCCCGGGGCGTCACCCTCGGCGGCTGCCTCTCCCTGCTCGCCGCCGAACTCGGCACCCCGCACGCCCGGCCCTCCGCGCGCGGCGGACTGCTCTGCCTGGAGGACGTGGGCGAGGAGACGTACCGGCTGGACCGGTACCTCACCCAGCTGTTGCGCTCCGGCTGGCTGGAGGGCGTGCGCGGGGTGCTGCTCGGCTCCTGGGAACGCTGCGCGGACTACGACGGGCTGCGGCCCCTGCTGGCCGACCGGCTCGGCGGACTCGGGGTCCCGGTAGCGGAGAACGTCGGATTCGGTCACGGCGAAGGGGCGTTGACGATCCCGCTCGGAGTCGCGGCCACGCTGGACGCGGAGACGGGCACGCTGACACTGGACGAGCCGGCGCTGCGCTGAGGCGGGCGGTCAGGCTGAAGTGCCAGGAGCAGGCGTCGCACCGAGGTGGGGCGGGCACGCTGATGCCGGACCGGGCGGCGCCGGCGTGGGGCGGGCGGGCTGACGTTGGACGAACCGGCGCTGACGCGGGGGCCGGCCGGACGAGCCGGCGCCACGCGGACGCCGTAGGCTGGCCGGATGCCGCACCCGCCGTCCCGTCCCCTCGCCGAGGGCCCGCGCGTCGCCATCCGCCCCTTCACCCTCGCCGACGGCCCCGAGTTCACCGCACGGGCCCGGGAGAGCAAGGACCTGCACCGGCCCTGGCTGTTCCCGCCGGACACCGACGAGGCGTACGCCGACTACGCCGGCCGGCTCATCGAGGACCCGGCCCGGGCCGGCTTCCTGGTGTGCGAGAAGGACAGCGGGGCCATCGCCGGCTTCATCAACATCAACAACATCGTGCGCGGCGGCTTCCAGTGCGGCGCCCTCGGCTACGGCGCCTTCGCGCACGCGGCCGGGCGGGGCCTGATGCGCGAAGGGCTGGAGCTGGTGATCGGGTACGCCTTCGGGCCGCTCGGCCTGCACCGGCTGGAGATCAACGTCCAGCCGGGCAACGCGGCCTCCATCGCCCTCGCCCGGGGCGCCGGGTTCCGCCTGGAGGGCTTCTCACCCGACATGATCTACGTCGACGGGGCCTGGCGCGATCACGAACGCTGGGCCCTCACCACCGAGATGCGCGGCTGAACCGGCTCAGCCCCGCTGGTCCACGTACTCGAAGACCGACCCGTCCGGGTGCACCGCGAGCAGGTTCCGGCCCACCGGCGTCGGCACCGGCCCCGCGACGATCGTGGCGCCCAGCCCGGTCAGCAGCCGGTGGGCCTCGTCGACGTCCTTCACGGCGATCGTCGCCGTCACCTTGCGCAGGATCTCCAGCTCCGACTCGGGGCCGCTCATGAGCAGGAAGGAACCGACCGCGGCGACCTGGACGCCGCCGCGCTGGTAGCGCAGGGCCGTGCCGCCCGCCAGGCTCTCGTAGAAGGGGATCGCGGCTTCGAGGTCGTCGACGCAGATGCGCAGCGAGGCGCCCAGAATCTCCATGCTCCCGAGCCTAGTTGGGGCCGCCGGGCGCGCGCAGGCCCCTCGGCGTTACCCGCTGTGCCCGGCGGGTACCCGCAGGGTATGGACCGTTTGGATCACCTGGAACATCTGGACAGGCACCTCGTCGAAGAGCTGGCGCAGGTGGCACGCGAGACGGTACGCGACGAGCTGCGCGAGCAGTCCCGCAAACAGCGCCGCACCGCCGTGCTCTACGCCGCCTCGGGTGCCGCCGCCCTGTACGCGGGCGGCGCGGTGGCCCTCGCCGTGGGCCTGGCCCTGGCGATCGGCCTGCCCGGCTGGGCCGCGGCGCTGATCACCGCGGCGCTCCTGGGCGCGGTGGCCTACTTCCTGCGCGGCGCCGCCCACTCCGGGCACGGACCCCACGCCCCGCACCGCGTGGTCGGCGGCACCCCGCCGGCCGCCCCGCCGGGCGGTCTGGGGATGCCGTACCCCCCGATGCCGGAGACTCCCCCGACGCCGGAGACTCCTTCGACGCCGGGGACACCGCCGGACGCACCCCACCACCGGGCCTGACGGCGCGGTGGCGGGGCCGCCGGCCCCGCCCCGCCCCATCAGCCGAGCTGCGGCAGCACCTTCGTCCGGTAGAAGTCGAAGAACCCCCGCTGGTCCGGCCCGATCTGGTTCACGTACACCCGGTCGAACCCGGCGTCGGCGAACGCCTTCAGCGCCGAGACGTGCTCGTCCACGTCGTCCCCGCACACCGACTTCTCCCGCACCATGTCCTCGGTCACCAGCTCCTGCAACTGCTCGAAGTGCCGCGGCGAGGGCAGCACCTGCCCCATCTCGCCGGGCAGCAGCTCGTTGTACCAGAGCCGGTGCACCGTACGAACGCACTCGTCGCGGTCGGCGCCGTAGCAGACCTTCGTGCCGCCGCTGACCAGCTTGGCCCCGCCGCCGCCCTTGCGGAACTGGGTGACCATCTCCTCCTCCGGCATCATCGTGATGTAGCCGTCGCCCACGCGGGCGGCCAGCGAGGTCGCCTTCGGGCCGAAGCCGGAGACGTCGATCGGGACGGGCTCCTCGGGGACGGTGTAGAGACGGGCGTTCTCCACGGTGTAGTGCGTGCCGTGGTGGTTGACCTCCTCGCCGCTGAAGAGGCGGCGCATCACCTGGATCGCCTCCTCCAGCATCTCCAGGCGCACGTGCAGCGGCGGCCACGGGTCGCCGAGGATGTGTTCGTTCAGCGCCTCGCCGGTGCCGAGGCCGAGCCGGAAGCGGCCCTCCGTCATCACCGCGCTGGTCGCCGCGGCCTGCGCCACGACCGCCGGGTGCATCCGCACGGTCGGACAGGTCACCGCGGTCTCGATGGGCAGCGACACCGCCTCCGACAGCGCGCCGATCACCGACCACACGAACGCGCTCTGTCCCTGCGCGTCGTTCCACGGATGGTAGTGGTCGGAGATCCACAGCGCCTGGAAACCGGCCTGCTCGGCCATCCGGGCCTGTTCGACGAGGGCTGCGGGGTCGTGTTCCTCGCTCGCCAGGAAATAGCCGTACTCGGGCATGGGGGGAACCTCCGCGCGGGCGACGCTGCTGATCTGATCCGGACGCGGCCCGGGTAACCGGGGCCGACAGCGCGAAACGCCGGTACGGCCGTGCGCGATGGGCCCCGGCGGTATGGCCGGGCGCAGGCGTTCGGGTGACCGGCCCGGCGTTTGGGTGCCCCGGCCCCGGTTACGCGGAAGACCTCGGACGAGCCACACCGCCGGAGGCGCACCGTGAGCCGACCTCGCGTCGTGATCGTCGGCGCCGGTTTCGCCGGGTACCGGGCTGCGCGCACCCTGGCCCGGCTGACCCGCGACCGGGCCGACATCACCCTGCTGAACCCGACCGACTACTTCCTGTACCTGCCGCTGCTGCCGCAGGTCGCCGCCGGGGTCCTGGAGGCCCGCCGGGTCACCGTGTCGCTGCCCGGCACGCTGCGCGGGGTGCGCCTGGTGCTCGGCGAGGCGGACGGTGTCGACCTGGACGCGCGGACCGTGAGCTACTCCGACCCCGAGGGCGGTGCGGGCACCCTCGGCTACGACCGGCTGGTGCTGGCCGTCGGCAGCGTCAACAAGCTGCTGCCGATCCCCGGTGTCGCCGAGCACGCGCACGGCTTCCGCGGACTGCCCGAGGCGCTGTACCTGCGCGACCACGTCACCCGGCAGGTGGAACTCGCCGCCGCCGAGGAGGACCCGAAGAGCTGCGCCGCCCGGTGCACCTTCGTGGTGGTCGGCGCCGGCTACACCGGCACCGAGGTGGCCGCCCATCTGCAGATGCTCACCGACCGCCTGGTCCGCCGGCACCCGCTGCCCGGCGGACTGCGGCCCCGCTGGATGCTGCTGGACGTGGCGCCGCGCGTGCTGCCGGAGATGGACGAGCGGATGTCCCGCACGGCCGACCGGGTGCTGCGGGCCCGGGGCGTCGACGTACGGATGGGCACGTCGGTGCAGGAGGCCACCCGGGACGGGGTGCTGCTCACCGACGGGGAGGTCGTCGCGTCCCGGACGCTGGTGTGGTGCGTGGGCGTACGGCCGGACCCGCTGGTGGAGTCCGTCCGGCAGCCGCTGGAGCGCGGCCGGCTGATCGTCGACCCCTATCTGCAGATGCCGGGCCGCATCGACGTGTTCGCCTGCGGGGACGCGGCCGCCGTGCCCGACCTGGAGCGTCCGGGGAAGTTCACGCCCATGACGGCCCAGCACGCCTGGCGGCAGGGCCGGGTGGCCGGGGAGAACGTGGCCGGTTCGCTCGGCCTCGGCCGGCGCCGGCGCCCGTACCGCCACCGGGACCTGGGCTTCGCCGTCGACCTCGGTGGTATCCGGGCCGCCGCCAACCCGTTCGGCATCCCGCTGTCCGGCCCGGCGGCCGGTGCCGTCACCCGCGGCTACCACCTGGCGGCGCTGCCCGGCAACCGCGTCCGGGTCGCTGCCGACTGGCTGCTGGACGCCGTACTCCCGCGCCAGGGCGTCCAGTTGGGCCTGGTACGAGCCTGGTCGGTCCCGCTGGACACCGCCTCGCCGGAGCTGGCGCGGGTACCGGGCGGCCCGGAGTGGACGGCCGCACAGGCAGGAGAGGAACTCATGACGCACAAGCCGAGGCCCGAGGAACCGGTGAAGCCACAGCCGGGCGGTGAGCCTGCCAGGAACCAGCCGGGCGGTGAGCCTGCCAGGAACCAGCCCGGTGGTGAGCCCGCGAAGAACCAGCCCGGCGGCGAGTCCGCCGGTGCCGGCCCGGACCATCAGGCCCCCGGACCCGTCCAGCGCACGGACCCCGCCGATCCCGCGGACCGCGCGAACGAAACCGACTGACCGCGCCGGAGCGCGACCGACCGCCATCGACCGCGACCGAGCGCAAGGAGACCGAGGAGACTCATGAACACCGACGAACTCGTCGAACTGGGACAGCAGTTGCGCGTGGACAGCGTGCGGGCGTCCGCCGCCGCGGGATCCGGGCACCCCACGTCCTCGATGTCCGCCGCCGATCTGCTGGCCGTCCTGCTCGCGAACCACATGCGCTACGACTTCGAGCGCCCCGAGCACCCCGCGAACGACCGCTTCGTGCTGTCCAAGGGACACGCCTCACCCCTGCTGTACGCCGCGTACAAGGCGGTCGGGGCGATCGAGGACGGCGAGCTGGTCACCTTCCGCAAGCTCGGCAGCCGCCTGGAGGGCCATCCGACGCCCCGTCGGCTGCCCTGGGTGGAGACGGCCACCGGCTCGCTCGGCCAGGGCCTGCCGGTCGGGGTCGGCATCGCGCTCGCCGGGCAACGGCTGGACCGCACCGACTACCGGGTGTGGGTGCTGTGCGGCGACAGCGAGCTGGCGGAGGGCTCGGTGTGGGAGGCCGCCGAACACGCCGGCTACGAGAACCTGGACAACCTCGTCGCCGTCGTGGACGTCAACCGGCTCGGCCAGCGCGGCCCGACCCGGCACGGCCACGACCTGGACGCCTACGCCCGCCGCTTCCAGGCCTTCGACTGGCACACCATCGAGATCGACGGCCATGACGTCGACGCGATCGACCGGGCCTACGGGGAGGCGCTGTCCACCACCGGGCAGCCCACCGTGATCCTCGCCCGCACCCTGAAGGGCAAGGGCGTGGCCGCCGTCGAGGACCGCGAGGGCCTGCACGGCAAGCCGCTGCCCGAGGCCGAGGACGCCATCGCCGAACTCGGCGGGCCGCGCTCGCTGCACGTCCGCGTGTCCGAGCCGCAGGCCGCCGCCGCGCTGCGCTCGCTCACCACCGAGGTGGTCCAGTTGCCGCGCTTCGAGCTGGGCGAGGAGGCCGCGACGCGGGATGCCTTCGGCAAGGCCCTCGCCGCGCTCGGCACGGCCCGCGGCGATGTCGTCGCCCTGGACGGCGAGGTCGGCGACTCCACCCGTACCGAGGAGTTCGGCAAGGCGCACCCCGACCGGTTCTTCGAGTGCTACATCGCCGAGCAGCAGCTCGTCGCCACGGCCGTCGGCATGGCGGCGCGCGGCTGGGTGCCGTACGCCTCCACGTTCGCCGCGTTCCTGACCCGCGCCCACGACTTCGTGCGCATGGCGTCGATCAGCGGCTCCGGGATCAACCTGGTCGGTTCGCACGCGGGCGTCGCGATCGGGCAGGACGGGCCGTCCCAGATGGGTCTGGAGGACCTGGCGATGTTCCGGTCCGTGCACGGCTCCACGGTGCTGTACCCGTGCGACGCCAACCAGACCGCCCGGCTCGTCGCGGCCATGGCCGGCCTCGACGGCATCCGCTACCTGCGCACCTCCCGCGGCAAGACACCGGTGATCTACGGCCCCGACGAGGAGTTCCCGGTCGGCGGCAGCAAGACGCTGCGCGCCGGCGAGGAGGACCGGCTGACCGTCGTGGCCGCCGGGGTGACCGTGCCCGAGGCGCTGGCCGCCGCCGACCGGCTCGCCGCGGACGGCATCCGGGTCAGGGTGATCGACCTGTACTCGGTCAAGCCCGTCGACGCCGAGACCCTGCACCGGGCCGCCGAGGAGACCGGCTGCCTGCTCACGGTGGAGGACCACCACCCGGAGGGCGGCCTCGGCGACGCCGTCGCGGAGGTGTTCGGTGACGGCCGGCCGGTGCCCCGTCTGGTCCGGCTCGCGGTGCGCACCATGCCGGGTTCGGCCGCGCCCGACGAGCAGCTGTACGCGGCCGGCATCGACGCCCTGGGCATCACGGCGGCGGCCAGGATGCTGGTCGAGGAGGCGGTCGTGCGATGAGCCCCGACGACGCGCGGACCCTGCGCGCGGGCCGCCGCACGGTGGAGATCAAGCGGCCGGGGAAGGTGCTCTTCCCCGGCGGCGGGGGCGCGAAGGAGTACACCAAGGGCGACCTCGCGGACTACTACCGGTCCGTCGCGCCGTACCTGCTGCCGCACCTGCGGGGCCGTCCGCTGATGCTGGAGCGGTATCCGGACGGCCTCGGCGGCCAGCGGTTCATGCAGAAGAACACCCCGGAGCACTACCCGGAGTGGATCACCCGCGCCGAGGTCGCCAAGGAGGGCGGCACGGTCACGCACGTCGTCTGCGACGACACCGCGACGCTCCTGTACCTCGCCGACCAGGCCTGCCTCACCCTGCACCGCTGGCTCTCGCGCACCGACCGGGCCGGCGGCCTCGACCAGCCCGACCGGCTGGTCTTCGACCTCGATCCCCCCGGTGACGACTTCGGCGCCGTCCGCGAGGCCGCCGCCTGGCTGCGCGTGCTGCTGGACGAACTCGGGCTGCCCGCCGCCCCGATGACCACGGGCTCGCGCGGACTGCACCTCGTCGTCCCGCTCGACGGTCGCCAGGACTTCGACGCCGTACGGGAGTTCGCGCACGACGTCGCCGAACTCGCCGCGGCACGGCGCCCCGACCGGCTCACCACCGCCGTCCGCAAACAGGACCGCGGCGACCGCCTGTACCTCGACGTGCAGCGCAACGGGTACGCCCAGACCGCCGTCGCGCCCTTCAGCGTCCGCGCCCGCCCCGGCGCCCCGGTCGCCGTCCCCCTCACCTGGGAGCAGCTCGACGACCCCGGGCTCGACGCCCGCCGCTGGACCCTCGCCGACGCCGTCGACCAGGCCCGCAGCGACCCCTGGGCCGGGCTGCCGGCCCGCGGGCGCTCCCTGGGCCCCGCCCGGCGCCGTCTCGCCGACATGCGTTCCTGAAGGTTTGGCCAAGGAATGAGGGGCCACCCGCAGGAAGAGGTGGCCATGTCGAACACACACAGCACATCACAGTCACAGAATTCACAGAAATCTCAGAAGTCGGACAACACCGATCAGACGCACGACACCCCACAGAACGAGACGGAAGCCCGGCGGCCGACCCTCATGGAGGTGCTGCGCGAGGCGCGCAGCCAGCTCGCCGAACTGACGGGACTCGTCCCGGAGACCGTGTCCTCCTTCGTGCAGACCGAGGACGGCTGGTCGCTGGAGGTCGAGGTGATGGAACTCGCACGGGTCCCGGACACCATGAGCCTGATGGCGAGCTACCAGGTCGACCTGGACCCCGAGGGTCAGCTCACCGGCTACCGGCGCGTTCGCCGATACGAGCGCGGGCGGGCCGACGCACGCCGATCCGGCGGCTAGGCACCCCGCGTCCGGCGGCCACGCGACCCGCGTGGCGCCGAACACCGATCATTCTCACGAGGAGGAGCGGCCGGCATGACCGTTGTTCCGGCACAGCAGTCCGGCGGCGGAGGCGGCACCAGTGGCCTCTACGACGTCCTGGAGCTGGTTCTCGACCGGGGACTCGTCATCGACGCGTTCGTACGTGTCTCCCTGGTCGGCATCGAAATCCTGAAGATCGACGTCCGGGTCGTGGTGGCCAGCGTCGACACCTATCTGCGCTTCGCCGAGGCGTGCAACCGCCTCGACCTGGAGGCAGGGCCCCACAGGTCCCCCGGGCTGCCCGATCTCGTCGGCGAGATCACCGAGAGCGGAGCCCGCGGCAAGTCCAAGGGCGCGCTGTCCGGCGCCGCGCAGACCATATCCGACGCGTTCAAGCAGGCCCGGGAGGAAGGCGAGGCCGAGTCCCGGCGCCCCCGTAAGACCGCGGCCCGCCGGAAGGAGGAAGAGGAGTGAGCACGTACGTCTACGGCATCACCGCGCGCTCGCACCCGGCGCTCCCCGAGGGGATGACCGGGGTGGGTGAACCGCCCCGGCCCGTCCGGGTCCTCACCGCGGGAGAGCTCGCCGCCGTCGTCAGCGACGCCCCGGAGGGCCTGCGCCCCAAGCGCCGGGACCTCCTCGCGCACCAGAACGTGCTCGCCGAGGCGGGCGCGGCCGGCTG
The DNA here is from genome assembly GCF_002920615.1 of Streptomyces sp. Ru62. Taxonomy (GTDB): domain Bacteria; phylum Actinomycetota; class Actinomycetes; order Streptomycetales; family Streptomycetaceae; genus Streptomyces. The sequence goes on along the minus strand of NZ_PQSU01000015.1, from coordinate 109,847 downwards.
TGTGCTGCCCATGCGCTTCGGCAGCGTCTCGCCCGACGACGACACCGTCACCTCGGTGCTGGCCGAGCGGGCCGAGCACTACCTGGAGCGGCTGCGCGAGCTGGAGGGCAAGGTCGAGTACAACGTCAAGGCCACCCACATCGAGGAGGCCGTCCTGCACCGCGTGATGGCCGAGAACGCGGAGGTCCGCGCCCTCGCCGAGGCCAACCGGCAGGCGGGCGGCGGCAGCTACGACGACCGGATCCGCCTCGGCGAGATGGTCGCCGGCGCCGTCAAGGCCAAGGAGGCCGAGGACGCCGCCGAGGTGCAGCGTCTGCTCCAGCCGTGCGCCGCGGCGGTCAGCGTGGGCCCCGAGTCCACCGGCTGGTTGCTCAACGTCTCGTTCCTGGTGTCCCGCGACTCGGCCGAGGACTTCCTGGCCGCCGCCGAGCGGGTGCGCAAGAGCCATGCCCATCTCGAACTGCGGGTCAACGGCCCGCTGCCGCCGTACAGCTTCGTCGAACCCGGCCCGACCGCGTCCGCGGGCGCCACGGCCGGCGCTGACGCCGGAGCGTCATAGCGGCCGGGGCCCGGACGGAAGGAGGAGATCCGTGGGACTGATCTCGGAGGTGCTGCTGCTGCCCTTCGCACCGGCACGCGGCAGCGTGTGGGCGATTCGGCAGGTGCTCCGGGAGGCGGAGCGGATCTACTACGACCCGGCCACCGTCCGGGCCGAGCTGGCCCGCCTCGAGGAGCAGCTTCAGGCGGGCGAGATCACCGAGGAGGAGTTCGACCGGCGCGAGGACGAACTGCTCGACCGGCTGGAGATCGCCCTGCATCACGGGGACACGACAGGCACTGGGACGTGACCATGAACCGAACCGCACTGGGCCTCGCGGTAGGGGCCGGATATCTGCTCGGACGCACGAAGAAGCTGAAGATGGCGCTCGCGGTCGGCTCCCTGGCCGCCGGGAAGAAGATGAACCTCAGCCCGCGCGCGCTCGCGGAGCAGCTGAACCGGCAACTGCTGGACAACCCGCAGTTCAAGGAGATCGGCGACCAGCTCCGCCAGGACCTGCGGGGTGTCGGCAAGGCCGCCACCGGCGCGATGGTCGAGCGGCAGATGAACACACTCGCCGACCGGCTGCACGGCCGTACGACGAAGGTGCGCGACGAGTTGTCCGGAGTCGCGCCGACCGGCTCCGACGAGGAGGAGGACGAGGAGCGGGACGAGGACGAGGAGCAGGAGGGGCGGGCAGAGCGGGGCGAGCAGCGGGGGGAGCGAAAACGGCCGAGGGGGGACGCCCGGGGCGACGCGGACGAGGCGCCCCGGAAGCAGGCGGGCAAGAAGCCGGGCAAGAAGGCCCCGGCGAAGAAGGCCCCCGCCAAGAAGGCTCCCGGTGGGACGGCAGCCGACAAGGCCCCGGCCAAGAAGGCGGCGGCCAAGAAGACGAGCGCGGCCCGTGATACGGCCGCGAGGAAGACGGCCGCGGCCGGAGGCGCCGCCCGCAGCGCCGTCTCCCGGCAGTCGAAGGGCGGCGATGACCGATGACCGAGACCCTCGGAAGAGTGACCTCGAAGGCCGGCAAGGGCCTGACGGCACCGCTGGCCGGCCTCGCGCAGAGCGAGGCGGCCGACCGGCTGAAGGAAGAGGCCCAGGAGTACCTGAACGCACAGGCCCAGCGGCTGCTGGTCGGGCTCGGCCGCAAGCTCGGCGAGACCACCGGCAAGCTGAACGACATCGCCGAGGGCAGGAGCCCGGGCTTCGCCAAACTGGCGCTGGAGGGCGGGCGCAAGCTCGCCGAGGGCAAGGGACCGCTGCGCTCCGCGGTGGAGCTGGGTGCCTCCCACGCCAAGGACAAGGTGCTGGACACGGTGCGCAGCCTCGGCGGCAGCAAGGGCAAGAAGGGCGGCGCGGGCAAGAAGCCCACCGTCATCATGGAGTCCGTCGACGTCGGCGTACCGCTGCGCACGGCCTACGACCAGTGGACCCAGTACCAGTCCTTCTCCACCTTCGCCAAGGGCGTCAAGAGCGCGAGCCGCGCCGACGACACCCAGTCCGACTGGACGGCGAAGGTCTTCTGGTCCACCCGGAGCTGGAAGGCGAAGACGACCGAGCAGATACCCGACTACCGCATCCAGTGGACGTCGGAGGGCGCCAAGGGCACCACCAGGGGCGTGGTCTCCTTCCACCGCCTTGAGGAGAACCTCACCCGGGTCCTGCTGGTCATGGAGTACTACCCGACCGGCCTCTTCGAGAAGACCGGCAACATCTGGCGCGCCCAGGGCCGCCGGGCCAGGCTGGACCTGAAGAACTTCGCCCGCTTCATCACCCTCAAGGGAGAGGCGGAGGACAGCTGGCGCGGCGAGATCCGCGACGGCGAGGTGGTCCGCAGCCACGAGGACGCCCTCGCGGAGGAGGAGGAGGAGCCCCGGGCAGAGGACGAGGAAGAAGAGGAAGAGGAAGAAGAAGAGGGCGAAGAGGAGCCCGAGGGCCGGGAGGGCCCGGAAGAGGAGGAAGAAGAGGAGGAAGAGGAGGAAGAGGAACCCTACGAGGGCGAGTACGAGGACGAGAACGAGGAAGGTGACGAGGAGGGCGACGAGGACTCGTACGAGACCGAGGCCGAGGAGCCCGCTGAGGACGAGGAAGGCGAGGAAGGCGAGGAAGGCGAGTACGAGGAAGAGGAGCCTGAGTTCGCCGAGCGCGGGAGCCGTCGATGACGACACCCAGCCGCTTTCCCGAGCCCTATGGCCAGGGCTCGGGGGCGAACCTCGCGGACATCCTGGAACGGGTACTCGACAAGGGTGTCGTCATCGCGGGGGACATCAGGATCAACCTGCTCGACATCGAACTGCTCACCGTCAAGCTGCGCCTCATCGTCGCCTCGGTCGACAAGGCCAAGGAGATGGGCATCGACTGGTGGGAGAGCGACCCGGCCCTCTCCTCCCGGGCCCGCCGGGACGAGCTCACCCGGGAGAACGCCGAGCTGCGAGAACGGCTTGCCCGGCTGGAGGAACTGGAGCCGGGCCGCGCCCCGAAGGAGGCACCATGACGACCGGACTGCGGTACGTGTACGCCGTCTGCCGCCCCTTCGGGACGCCCTTGCAGGCCGAGTTGCGGGGCGTCGGCGGCGCCCCGCCGGCGCTGCTGCACCATCACGGGCTCGTCGCGGTGGTCAGTACGGTCCCCGAGGCCGACTTCTGCGAGGACGCGCTGAAGGCCCACCTGGAGGACCTGGACTGGCTGGCCTCGACCGCCCGCGCCCACCAGGGGGTGGTCGACGCGCTCACCACGGTCACCACCCCGCTGCCGCTGCGGCTCGCGACCGTCTTCCGCGACGACAGCGCCGTCCGCATGATGATCGAGGCCCGTGAGGAGGACTTCCGGCGCCTGCTCGACCGGCTGCACGGTCGCGTGGAGTGGGGCGTGAAGGTGTATCTGGAACCCGAGCCCGCCGAGTCGGAGCCCGAGCCCGCCGCGGCGGCCCGGCCGGTCAGCGGGCGGGACTATCTGCGCCGGCGGCGCCAGCACAGCCACGCACAGGAGGAGAAGTGGCAGCGGGCCGAGCGGTTCGCCCACTCCCTCCACGAGCGCCTCGCGGAGCGCGCCGAGGATTTCCGGATGCATCCCCCACAGAATTCCGCGCTCTCCGGAACGCCGGGACGAAATGTGCTCAACGCGGCCTATCTGGTGTCCCGGGCGCATTCCGAGGAATTCGTGGAACTGGTCGACCGGACCAAGGACGAGGCACCCGGAATCCGGGTGGAACTCACCGGTCCGTGGGCCGCGTACTCCTTTTCCGGTGAGGAATCGGCAGCGGAACCGGGTGTGGAAGCGGGGGAGGGGCGGTGACCGTAGTCGAACGCCGCGAGATCGCGCTGGTCGACCTCCTGGACCGGCTGCTGGCCGGCGGAGTCGTCATCACCGGCGACATCACCCTGCGCATCGCGGACGTCGACCTCGTCCGCATCGACCTGAACGCGCTGATCAGTTCCGTGAACGCGCAGGTCCCGTCGCCCTTCGAGGAGCTCCTATGACCGCGCGGCAGCGCCGCAACCGGCTCGACCTGGAACCCGACACGGTCGAACGCGACCTGGTGAAGCTCGTGCTCACCGTGGTGGAGCTGCTGCGCCAGCTGATGGAGCGGCAGGCCGTGCGCCGCTTCGACACCGGTGAGCTGACCGAGGAGCAGGAGGAGCGGATCGGGCTGACCCTGATGCTCCTGGAGGAGCGGATGGGCGAGCTGCGGGACCGGTACGGACTGCGGCCCGAGGACCTCAACCTGGACCTCGGGCCGCTCGGGCCGCTGCTTCCGCGCGATGGGCACTAGTGCGGTGGATGGGCACCCGATGTGAACTTCCGGCGGTCACGTGTTTCCCGGAATTCGCGAATCAGGCTTCTTTCCGGCACAGGATTTCCCCGTGCAGGACGGCGAACCAGCCGTCCTCCCGCCGGCCCCAGTCCCGCCAGGCCTCCGACACGGCCCGCAACCGCTCCGCCGTCGCGTGACCTCCCCGTGTGGCGCGGTCGGCGTAGTCGGAGGCGAGGGTGCGGTCCGCCCACAGGCCGCTCCACCAGGCCCGCTCCTCGGGCGTGGCGAACGTCCAGGTGCTGGAGCCGGCCGTGACGTCCCGCAGGCCCGCGGCCCGCGCCCAGGCCGCCAGCCGGCGCCCGGCATCGGGTTCGCCGCCGTTGGCCCGGGCCACCCGCTCGTACAGGTCCAGCCAGTCGTCCAGGCCGGGCACCGCCGGATACCAGGTCATCGCCGCGTAGTCCGCGTCCCGTACGGCGATGAACCCGCCCGGCTTCGTCACCCGGCGCATCTCGCGCAGTGCCCGCACGGGGTCGCCGACGTGCTGGAGCACCTGGTGGGCGTGGACGACGCAGAAGGTGTCGTCCGGGTAGTCCAGGGCGTGGACGTCGGCCACCGCGAAGTCGACGTTCGTCAGACCGCGTCCGGCAGCGGTGGCCCGGGCCTGCTCCAGGACGCCTGGTGCCCGGTCGACGCCGGTGACCCGACCGTCGGGGACCAGTTCCGCCAGGTCGGCGGTGATGGTCCCGGGGCCGCAGCCGATGTCCAGGATCCTCATGTGGGGCTTCAGCACGCCGAGCAGGTAGGCCGCGGAGTTGGCGGCGGTCCGCCAGGTGTGCGAACGCAGCACGGACTCGTGGTGCCCGTGCGTGTAGACGGCGGTCTCCTGCGCTTTCGGCATGGCTGAACCCCTTCACCTCGTCGGCGGACCGGCCGGACCCGCCCGCCGGTACGGCTCAACCGTACGCGCATGTGCCGAATTATGAGACCGTGGTTTCAGTATGTGGACCAGGAGGTGGTCTCGACTGCCTCAACGGGTGGCCGGGAGAGGGCGGTAGACCGTCAGTGCCTCCGGGAGCTTCTCCAGGGTCATCTCGCCCGACACGGCCGTCACCTCGCCGTCGTACGCCAGCGGGGTGCCCGGGGCGATGCCGGTCAGCCGCAACCGGTTCACCTGGACCGCCGCGTGCCCGGGCGAGCGGGTCAGCGGACCGGCGACCGCCGCCGTGAGCAGCCGCAGCGCGGGCCTGCCGTTGCCGTGCACCACCCGCACGTCCAGCAGGCCGTCCGCCAGATCGGTGCGGCGGCCCGGGGTGAGGCCCATGCGGTGGTAGACGCCGTTGCCGACGAACAGCAGCCACAGGGGCCGGCGCTCGCCGCCCAGCTCCACCTCCAGCGGGTGCCGGCCGGCGCGCAGCACGCGGAGCGCGCCGAGCACCCCGGCCGGCCAGCCGCCGATCCGGTTCGACCAGCTGTCCCGAGCGCGCACCAGCTCCGGGTACACGCCCAGGCTCAGCGTGTTCAGGAAGAGTCCCCGCGTCTCCGGGGTGGTGAACCGGACCGCGTCCACCCGGACCGCCTCGCCGTACCGGACGGCCTGGGCCAGCTGGCGTTCGTCCTCGACGCCCAGGTCGTAGGCGAAGTGGTTGAGGGTGCCGCCCGGCAGTACCGCGAGCGGCAGCCCGTGCCGCAGCGCGACCACGGCGGCCGCGTTCACCGTGCCGTCGCCCCCGCACACCCCGAGCACCCGGGCCCGGGCCGCCGCCTTCTCCAGCTCGTCCCCGACCTCCTCCGGCGCGCACTCGACGATCTCCGCCCTCGGCAGCGCGTCGTGCAGCGCCCGCACCCGGTCCGCCGTCCCCGACGCCCGGTTCGCGACCACCACCAGGCCGTCGCCCTCGGGCAGCGCGGGGACCGCGGCGCGCGGCCGGGCGGGCCGCCGGATCTGCGAGCGGGTCGGCACCAGACGCCGTACGAGGAAGGCGGCGCCCGCGCCGAGTGCCGCCCCGGCCAGTACGTCGCTCGGGAAGTGCACCCCCGTGTACACACGTGACATCGCCACCGAGAACGCCACCGGTGCCACCGCCGCACCCCACGCCGGGGACTCCAGGGCGACACCGGTCGCGAAGGCGGCGGCGGACGCCGCGTGGCCGGACGGGAAGGACGTGGTGATCGGCTGCCGCTTGAGCTGCCGTACCAGCGGCACCGGGTCCAGCACCGGCCGGGCCCGGCGTACCGAGCGCTTGCCGAGCGTGTTGATCGTCAGCGAGGCCAGGCCGAGCGAGACCAGTCCGCGGGCCGCCGCCCGGCGCGCCCGGGGTGTGCGGCTCGCTGCCATCGCGGCGGCCGTCGCGAACCACAGCACCCCGTGGTTCGCGCTGCGGCTCAGGCGGGGCAGGACGCGTTCGGCGCCGGGCCAGTGCCAGGCGGCGGCGGCGTTGAACAGGCGGCCGTCGAGGTCGAGCAGCGTGCGCACCGGGGCGCGGGCGGCGGTCGCGGGGGCAGTCAGGTCCACGTCTGGGCTCATGGGATGCGGTTACCCGCAAGGGCCCGTTTCTTGTCCCGCGCGCCGGCAACCGGCCCGGTACGGGGGAGAACCGATGCGCCTGTCCGGCGTCCGCCGCCCGTGACCCGTGCCTCGCGCCATGCCCGGCGCGAGGAGAATGTCGGGCCGGGCCCCGCGTCGGCCCGTGCCTCTCGCCATGCCCGGGGCGAGGAGGACGTCGGGCCGTGGCCCCGCGTCGGCCCGTGCCTCTCGCCATGCCCGGGGCGAGGAGGACGTCGGGCCGTGGCCCCGCGTCGGCCCGTGCCTCTCGCCATGCCCGGGGCGAGGAGGACGTCGGGCCGTGGTCCCGCGTCGGACCGTACCTCGCGCCATGCCCGGCGCGAGGAGAATGTCGGGCCGTGGCCCCGCGTCGGCCCGTGCCTCTCCCCATGCCCGGCGCGAGGAGGACGTCGAGCCGTGGCCCCCCGCCTCGGCCCGTGCCTCCGGGCGGGCCCGCTCGCGCCGGCCCGCCGGGACCGCGGGCCAGGGCTGTTGGATAACGGTTTGCCCCGGGCGTGGGGTGGCTCGGAGAATGCCTGGCCATGGGACATCTGGAAGCCGCGCACCTGGAGTACTACCTCCCCGACGGGAGGGCGCTGCTCGGCGATGTGTCCTTCCGGGTGGGCGAAGGGGCCGCCGTCGCCCTGGTCGGCCCGAACGGCGCCGGCAAGACCACGTTGCTGCGGCTGATCTCCGGCGAGCTGAAACCGCACGGCGGCAGTGTGACCGTCAGCGGCGGCCTCGGCGTCATGCGCCAGTTCGTCGGCTCCGTACGGGACGAGACGACCGTGCGCGACCTCCTCGTCTCCGTCGCCCCGCCCCGCATCCGCGAGGCGGCGAAGGCGGTCGACGAGGCCGAGCACGCCATCATGACCGTCGACGACGAAGCGGCCCAGCTCCGGTACGCGCAGGCCCTCGCCGACTGGGCCGAGGTGCGCGGCTACGAGGCCGAGACCCTTTGGGACATGTGCACCACCGCGGCCCTCGGCGTGCCCTACGAGCGCGCCCAGTGGCGGCAGGTGCGCACCCTCTCCGGCGGTGAGCAGAAGCGCCTCGTGCTGGAGGCGCTGCTGCGCGGCACCGACGAGGTGCTGCTGCTGGACGAGCCGGACAACTACCTCGACGTGCCCGGCAAGCGGTGGCTGGAGGAACAGCTCAAGGAGACCCGGAAGACGGTCCTGTTCGTCTCCCACGACCGCGAACTCCTCGCCCGCGCCGCCGAGAAGATCGTCTCCGTCGAACCGGGCCCGGCCGGCGCCGACGCCTGGGTGCACGGCGGCGGCTTCGCCACCTACCACGAGGCCCGCCGCGAACGCTTCGCCCGCTTCGAGGAGCTGCGCCGCCGCTGGGACGAGAAGCACGCCCAGCTGAAGAAGCTCGTCCTGACACTCCGTCAGGCAGCCGCCGTCAGCCATGAGATGGCCTCCCGCTACCAGGCCGCCCAGACCCGCCTGCGCAAGTTCGAGGAGGCCGGCCCGCCGCCGGAGCCGCCCCGCGAGCAGGACATCACCATGCGGCTGAAGGGCGGCCGCACCGGCGTACGGGCCGTCACCTGCGCGGGACTCGAACTGACCGGGCTGATGAAGCCGTTCGACCTGGAGGTCTTCTACGGCGAACGGGTCGCCGTCCTCGGCTCCAACGGCTCCGGCAAGTCACACTTCCTCAGGCTCCTCGCCGGCGAGGACGTCGCCCACGCGGGGCAGTGGAAGCTGGGCGCCCGGGTCGTGCCCGGCCACTTCGCCCAGACCCACGCCCACCCCGAGCTCCAGGGCCGCACCCTCCTCGACATCCTCTGGAAGGAACACGCCCAGGACCGGGGCGCCGCCATGTCGCGGCTGCGCCGCTACGAGCTCACCCAGCAGGCCGAACAGAGCTTCGACCGGCTCTCCGGTGGACAGCAGGCCCGCTTCCAGATCCTGCTGCTGGAACTGGCCGGCGCCACCGCGCTGCTCCTGGACGAGCCCACCGACAACCTCGACCTGGAGTCGGCCGAGGCCCTCCAGGAGGGGCTGGAGGCGTTCCAGGGCACGGTCCTCGCGGTCACCCACGACCGCTGGTTCGCCCGCTCCTTCGACCGCTTCCTGGTCTTCGGCTCCGACGGCCGGGTCCGCGAGACACCGGAACCGGTCTGGGACGAACGGCGCGTGGAGCGGGCCCGGTAACCCGACCCGCCCACCCGCCGCCCGGCCGGCCCGCCGCGCCGGGGCCGTCACTTCCAGCGCAGCAGCGCGCCCATGCCGCCCGCCGCGATCTCGTCGCCGGTCTCCTCCAGTACCGGCGTCAGCGAGACGACCGGCGCGTCCGTCACCACGGCCGCCCGCACCAGCGCGTCATCGGCGCGGGCCGGCCAGGCGTGCTGCTCGCCGATGCTCCTCAGCTCCGTACGGCGGGCCGCGAGCTGGTCCGGGTCCTCGCCGATCCACACCTCGCGGCGCGTGTCCGGAGCGTCCGGGCGGATCAGCAGCTCGGCCAGCCGGTGCTCGCGCGCCGCCTCGATCAACTGGGGCACACCCTCGATCGCCGCGGCCCGCCGCTCCTCGTCGGGCGCCCGGGCCGCCCGGTACCGGTCCACCTCGGCCAGCAACCGCTCCCGGACGTGCCGGGCCCGGATGTCCTCCACCTCCCGCGGCAGCAGCCTGCTGCCGATGCCGTGCGCGGCCTCCACGGTCCGGTCCCGCAGCTGCTGGGGAAGCCGCTCGTGCACGGACCGGCACTCACGCTCCTCCCCGCACAGGATCAGCAGGTCGGCCCCGGTCTCGGCCTGGTAGGCCGCGAGGGCGTCCGCGACCTCCCGGGCGTTGTGCTCCCAGGTGTTCTCCACCTTCAGCTGGAAGTGCCGCTCGGACCAGTCGGAGGCCTTCGCCCGGTGCATCGGCCACTGCCGGCTGCCCATCACATGCCCCGCGTCCTCCTGGAGCACCGCGCTGCGCAGCTCGAAGTCGGCACCGGTGCGGTCGATGTACGCCACCAGCGACACCGGGTCCTCCCCGGCCAGGTCCAGCAGCGGCGTGACGTGCGGCAGGGTGCCCCAGCGCACCAGGCCCTGCGGCGGGGCCTGGGTCAGCGGCACCTGGAGCACGACCTCGCCGTTGCGGGCGAAGACGGCCCGCCCGTACGGCTCCGTGCTGTGCCGCAGCGCGTCCACGGTGTCGTACACCGTCCGGCAGGTGGCCTCGTCGGCGCCCTGCTCGCGCAGCTGCCGGGCCACCGCCTCCGCCGTCAGATGCCGCCGGTGCTCCATGTCCTCGTCGTGCTGTGACAGGTCGACGTACGCAGAGGCCCAGGACCCCGGATGTTCGTACAGTGGACTCAGGAACGCGAGCTCCATGGATTCCCCTCCCGGAAATCGCTCGGGGGCAGTGCGTGCCGGGCGGGTACCCGTAGCCCATGAACGAACACGACGAGCGGGGCACCACCATGACCGGAGTCGACCCCAGCCGGCTGGACGACCAGCAGCTCATGAAGGAGCTGGAGACGATCCACCGCACGCGCCACGACACTCTCCTGTACGGCTCGAACGACGCACTGCGGGCCCACAACGAGCGCATGGCGCAGCTGGAGGGCGAGTACCTGCGCCGCAACCCCCGCCGCCTGGTGAGCGCCGCCCGCACCCGGGAGGGTGCCCGTGAGCGCGGCTGCGGCGAGGCGGCGACTCCGGGCACGACCGGCACCTGACGCCGCCCACCGGGACACCCGCGGGACGGCACCCTCACCGGACAAGACCGGAAAGGCACCCACACGAAAGGGCCGGCCCCTGACGGGCCGGCCCCCTCACTCCGCGTCCGGTCAGCCGGCGGCGCCGGCGAACACGTGCAGGAACGCGTCGCAGAACGCCTTCAGGTCGTCCGGCTTGCGGCTGGTCACCAGCTGGTTGGAGCCGTGGTCGCAGATCTTCACCTGCTCGTCCACCCAGGTGCCGCCGGCGTTCTGGATGTCCGTGCGCAGACTCGGCCAGGAGGTCAGCACCCGGCCGCGTACGACGTCCGCCTCCACCAGCGTCCACGGCGCGTGGCATATCGCCGCGACCGGACGGCCCCGCTCGAAGAAGTCCTTCACGAACGCGACGGCCTTCTCGTCCATCCGCAGGAAGTCCGGGTTGGCCACCCCGCCCGGCAGGACGAGACCGCCGAACGACACGGACGACGCCTCACCCACCACCTCGTCCACGGGGAAGGTGTCCGCCTTGTCGAGGTGGTTGAACGCCTGGATCTTCCCGGACTGGGTCGACACCAGCACCGGCTCGTGCCCGGCACCGGAGGCCGCCTGCCACGGCTCGGTCAGCTCGACCTGCTCGACGCCCTCGGGTGCCACCAGAAACGCGATACGCATGATTGCTCAGCTTCCTTTCACTTTCCGCAGCGTGGCCCGGTGGGCCCGGGCCCGGCGCTTCCTCGCCCGGGCCGCCCGCCGGCAGCGCACCAGCTCCTCGCCGTACGGCAGCAGCACGCACGCGCCGATCGCGAGACCGATGCCCGCCAGGTAACCCGGCGACAGCGGGCGCCGGCGCGGCACCAGACGCCACGCGTCCGGGTCCCCGCGCCCCCCACGCAGGAGCGACCGCACCTGATCGGCGTGCAGGCACATCAGCGAGGCCAGCCCGCCGAACGGCAGCGACTCCAGAAAACTGTGGATGTGCTGCTCGACGGGCTTGACCTCACGGTCGCTGTGGACGGCGGTCCGCACATCCCACAGCGCCGTCGCCTCGTGCACCGCCGCCGCGCCGAGCTGCACGGACAGCAGCAGCGGATTGACCTCGTAGCGCAGGGTGAGCGCGATGGGCAGGCCCACCTCGGCCATCATCAACGAATGGATCAGGGACTCCCTCGTCCCCGCCGTGTCCTCGATCCGGGTCCGCCGGTGCATCGCCCAGTCGGCGAGCCCCGGCACGAACCAGCCGGGCAGCAGCCCGTACAGCAGAAACCGCGTGGTGGCGTCCCCCACGTCGACCGTGGCACCGCGCGCGATGTCGGCCGCCTGGTCCTGGCTCATGCGCCGCCCACCACGGCCTCGGCCAGCTGCTGCATGTTCTCGTACCGGCCGCCGTGCGGCAGCGCGGCCACCGCGTCGATCAGCCCGCCGGGCGCGTTGCTCCGGCGCAGCGCCCGCGCCAGCTCGCCCGGCTTCGCGGGGAAGGCGTGCCGGCTCAGGTGCCGGGCCAGCTCCAGCCGGGTCCGCTCCAGCGATGCCGGAGACCCCAGACCGCCCACCGGTCCGCTCCACACCTCCGGATCGTCGTCCGCGGCCGGCTCCGGGTCGTGCCACTCCTCCACGCGCGTGGGATGGCCGGACCGGAGCAGACCCTTCAGTTCGTGCTTCATCTCGTCGTCCCGGTGGACGCTCAGCCGGTCACTGCCTCGCTGCATGTCTCCCTCCAGAGGGTCGAAGGTCCGCACCGCGTACCCGGTACCGCACGTCCGACACGGGGTCGGCACCGCCCGGCCACCGCTCGGCCTAGTGCTTCTGCCGGCCCGGCAGGAACTCCTGCACCTTCGCCTTCAGCCCCTGCTTGACCATCGAGCCCCGGTCGGCGTCGCCCTTGAGGATCGACGCGGCCGTGGCCTCCATCTGCTCCCAGCTGGCGTGCGGCGGGATCGGCGGCACGGCGGGGTCGGTGAGGAACTCGATCACCGCCGGCCCGTCGGCGTCCAGGGCGGCCCGCCAGCCCGCCTCCACGTCCTCCGGCTTCTCCACCCGGATCCCGGTCAGACCGAGCGACCGGGCGAACGCCGCGTACTGCACGTCCGGGATCGACTGCGACGGCAGGAACGACGGGGCGCCCTCCATCGCCCGCATCTCCCAGGTCACCTGGTTCAGGTCCTGGTTGTTCCACACGGCCACCACGAGCCGCGGATCCGACCAGCGGTCCCGGTACTTCGCCGCCGTGATCATCTCCGCCAGGCCGTTCATCTGCATGGCCCCGTCCCCGACCAGCGCGAACACCGGCCGGTCCGGGTGCGCGAACTTCGCCCCGATCGCGTACGGCACCCCCGGGCCCATCGTCGCCAGCGTCCCGGACAGCGAACCGCGCATGCCCGGCCGCATCGTGATGTGCCGCGCGTACCAGTTGGCCACCGACCCCGAGTCCGAGGTGAGGATCGCGTTGTCCGGCAGCAGCGGGTCCAGCGCGCGGGCCACGTGCTCCGGGTTGATCGGATCGGCCGACAGCCCGGCCCGCCGCTCCATCGTCTCGTGCCAGCGCTTCACGTTCGCGCACACCGTGTCGTACCACTCGCGCCCGCGGCCCTCCGCCTTCAGCAGCGGGATCAGCCGCCGCAGCGTGGCCCGGGCGTCACCGACCAGGTTCACCTCGTACGGATAGCGCATGCCGATCATGTGCGGGTCGATGTCGATCTGCACCCCGCGCGCCTTGCCGAAGTCCGGCATGAACTGCGTGTACGGGAAGGACGAGCCGATCGTCAGCAGCGTGTCGCAGTCCCGCATCATCTCGTACGACGGCCGGCTGCCCAGCAGCCCGATCGGCCCGGTGACGTACGGCAGCTCGTCGCTCAGCACGTCCTTGCCGAGCAGCGCCTTCGCCACCCCCGCGCCGAGCATCTCGGCGACCTCCCGGACCTCCGCGACCGCGCCCGAGGCACCCTGCCCGATCAGGATGGCCACCTTGTCGCCCGCGTTGAGCACGTCAGCGGCCCGGCGCAGCGCCTCGTCCGTCGGGGTCGCCGTGCACTCGCTCATCCCCAGGCTGGAGGGCACCATCTTGAACTCGTGCGTCGGTGGCGAGTAGTCCAGCTCCTGCACATCACCCGGGATGATCAGCGCGGTCGGGCAGCGCCGGGCGTACGCCGTCCGGATCGCCCGGTCCAGCACGTTCGGCAGCTGCTCCGGCACGGTCACCGTCTCGACGAACTCCGAGGCGACGTCCTTGTACAGCGTGTGCAGGTCGACCTCCTGCTGGTACGAACCGCCCATCGCCGTCCGGTTGGTCTGCCCGACGATCGCCAGCACCGGCACATGGTCCAGCTTCGCGTCGTACAGACCGTTGAGCAGATGGATGGCCCCCGGCCCCGACGTCGCCGCGCAGACCCCGATCCGGCCGCTGAACTTCGCGTACCCGACCGCCTCGAACGCGGACATCTCCTCGTGCCGGGACTGGATGAACCGCGGCTGGTCCTCGGCGCGGCCCCAGGCGGCGAGCAGCCCGTTGATGCCGTCACCCGGGTAGCCGAAAACCTGTTCCACCCCCCAAGCGCGCAGGCGCTCAAGGATGTGGTCCGAGACCTTGGTGCTCATGGAGAGACCTCCCGGTGCAGTGCGAAGCGGACGATCCGGTCAGCGGTTACCGAGTCACCTGCGCGGGGGACGGAAAACCTCCGCGGGCGGGTACGGGGGCGGGTTCCGGGGCCCTTCAGCGTGCCGACGGCCGGTCTGTCACCCGGCCGGCCCCGCGTGTCCCGCGAATGGGCTCCGGCCGCGCGCGGTACGGCGGCACGCGGGCTGTCATGGCAGCGAGGGCACGGCCCCGTGCCCCCGTCACGCGGGCACCGCAGGGTGTCGCCGACGCCCCGTACGACGGTCACACCGCGCGCGACCGGCGTGACCGGTACGCCGGTGAACGCCGCACCGCGTACCGACGTCCGGCCGTCCCGCCGCTGCCCGTTGTCTGCCCGTTGTCCGCCGCCCGCCGAGGAGCCCCTTCCATGCGCCGCACCGCACGCGCCCTGTCCACCGCCCTCGCCGCCGGCGCCGTGCTCGCCCTGGCCGGCCCCGCCGCCGTCGCGGACCCCGTCTTCGGCACCCGTACCGTGTCCGCGCTCTGCGACCCCGTCGGCGGGCCGACGCCGGTCGCCCCGGGCGCCGTCCCAGGCGCCGTCCGCACCACTGCCCTGGACCACACCGGGAGCGCTTCTCCGGCCGTCGGCCCCGCCGCGGCCCGGACCGCCGACGGCCCCTGTCCGTCCCGCTCCGCGGCCCCGGGCAAGCCGTCCACCGGTGGTTCCCCCCTCACCCGGAGCGGCGAGGCCCCCACCGCGCCGACCACGGCCTGCGTGGACGGCACGCCGTGCGGTCAGGACAGCCCCCAGAACGCCGGGCGGGAGGGCCGCGCGGCGGCCGTGCCCGGACTGGACGGCCTCGGAGACCCGGACGCCGGGGACGGGGCGGGCGACGGGTGGGACGGTGTTGGCCCGGACGGTGTGGGCGCGGACGGTGCCGGCCCGGACGGTGCCGGCCGGGTGGGCGCGGGCGAGGTGGGGCCCGGACAGGTGACCGGACCGGACGACGGCGGCCAGGACGGGTATGGGACGGGAGCCGGGCGGGACTCCGCCGGGCGGGACGGCACGGGCAAGGACGCCGCCGGGACGGGCAAGGACTCCAGCGGCTCGGGCAAGGACCCCGCCGGGCAGGACGGTTCCGGGCGGGAGTGCGCGGGGGCGGGAGCCGGTGCGGGGGCGGGCTCCTGCGGCCATGACGAGCACTGGTGCGCGGAGGCCCGGGAAGGGGGCTGCTCGGACGGCCGTACCTGTCGCGAGTCCCAGGGCTCCGACACCTGCGCGCCCGCCGGCGTCCAGCACGGCGTGGACGCGGGACAGGGCGGCACCTTCGACGACTCGGTCCCCGCACTGGCCGCCGGCGCCGCCCTCATCGCCGCCGCGTGCGCGGGCGCCGTCTACCGGCTGTCCGGCCACCGGCGGTTCCGGGAGGGCGAACCCGCGGGGATGTGATCCGGGCAACTTCCGGCGCCGCCCATGGAGCGCCGTCCGGCGGGTACACACCTCCCGAGGACACCGCCGGGGGACCTCACCACAACCGCCCGCCGCACAGCCGGCCCGGGACACCACACGACACGGCACGACACGGACGACGAGACGGACACCCGCCCGGACAGGACGGAGACCCACACGGCACACGCGCACGCACAGCAGCCCACGAGGACAGCACGGCCTGCAACGGGCGGCACGACGGACAGACGGCCCGCAACGGGCGGCACGACGGCACCACGGACTGCGCGGAGGCGACATGCGGCGGACGGACCCCGGAGAAGGCCACGGCCCCGTCCGCTACGGCCCGCCGCTCCCCGGCGACGGCCTGCCCGTGCTCCCCGAACTGTCCGCCGTGCTCTCCGCCGCCGCGAGCCGCGCCGACGCCCATCCCGTCGGCGGCGCCCCCGCCCTGCTGGAGGCGGCGTGCGGCTACTGGACCCGGCGCGGCCTGCCCTGCGTCCCCGACCAGGTGGCCGCCGGACCCGGCGCCCCCGCCCTGCTGCTCGCCCTCACCGCCGCGCTCGCCGGCGACGGTTCGGACGTCCTCGTACCCCGGCCCTGCCCCGCCTGGTGGGCCCCGTACGCCCGCATCCTCGGCCGGCCCGCCTTCCATGTGCCGACCCCGGCCGAGGGCGGCGGGGTCCCCGACCCGTACGCCCTGCTGGAGACCGTCCGCCGGGTCCGCGCCGAGGGCGGTGACCCCCGGCTGCTGGTGCTGTCCGTCGCCGACGACCCCACCGCCACCGTCACCCCGCCCGAACTGCTGCACGAGACCGTCGAGGCCGCCACCGCGGAGGGCCTGCACCTGGTCAGCGACGAGACCTGGCGGGACACCCTGCACGCCCCGCACGACACCGTCCTGCTCAGCCCCGCCGAGATGTGGCCCGACCAGGTCACCGTCGTCACCGACCTGGCCGGCGCCCTGCTGCCCCCCGGCTGGCCCGCCGCCGTCGCCCGCTTCCCGGCCACCGACCGCGGACGGCACCTCCACGCGCGCGTGCTCGACATCCTCACCGCCCTCGGCGCCCGCCTCCCCGCACCGGTCGCGGCGGCCGCCGGCTACGCCCTGGACGAACCCCCGCCCGTCATCGAACGCCGCGAGGCCACCGTACGGCTGCACGCGCGCGTGGCCGCCGCCGCGCACGCCGCCGTGGTCGCCGCCGGCGCGCTCGCCCGGCCCCCGCAGGCCGGCCGGCACCTGTACGTCGACCTCGGCCCGCTGCGTGAACCGCTCGCCGCCCAGGGCGTCGGCGACGCCCAGGAACTGGAGGACCTCCTCACCGCACGGCTCGGCATGCCCGCGCCCGGCGGCCACCGCTTCGGCGACGACCTCGGAGCGCTGCGCGTCCGGCTCGCCACCGGACCCCTGCTGGGCGTCACGGACGAGGAACGCACGGAATGCCTCACGTCCCCCGAACCGTTGGAACTGCCACACGTGCAACGCGCGTTGATCTCCTTGAGGTCGGCTTTCGACGATCTCCGCGACGACGCTCAGCGATGGGAGCCTCCTCGATGACGCAGCAGACGCAGCAGACGCATGACCCCGGCCCGGCCACGACGACGACCATGGCAGCCGGCGAACCCGGCACGCCACCCCGCCCCGCGCCCCCTTTCCCGCCCCTGGCCGAGCCCCGCCCGCTGGGCGAACACCGGGTCTGGCCCCGCACGTTCCACGACCGGCTCACCGCCCCGCTGCCCGGTCTGAAGGCCATGGCCCGCTTCGCGCGCGAAGGCGCCGTGCGCCCCGGACCCGAAGGCCTGGCCGACATCCCGCGTCTGCCCTACGCACCGGCCCCGCTGCCCCGCGTCGACACCCGCACCCTCGCCGTCACCTGGGCGGGACACGCCAGCTGGATCGTCCGCATCGGCGGCCTGACCGTCCTCACCGACCCCGTCTGGTCCCGCCGCATACTCGGCACCCCGGCCCGCATCACCCCCGTGGGCGTGCCCTGGGAGAGCCTGCCCCGCGTCGACGCCGTCGTCATCAGCCACAACCACTACGACCACCTGGACGCGCCCACCCTGCGCCGACTCCCGCGCGACACCCCGGTCTTCGCGCCCGCCGGCCTCGGCCGCTGGTTCCGCCGCCGCCGGTTCACCCGCGTCACCGAACTCGACTGGTGGGAGGGCGCCGAACTCTCCGGCGTCCGCTTCGACTTCGTCCCCGCCCACCACTGGTCCAAGCGCACCCTCACCGACACCTGCCACAGCCTGTGGGGCGGCTGGGTCCTGACCGACTCCGACGGACAGCGCCTCTACTTCGCCGGCGACACCGGTTACGGCCACTGGTTCTCCCGCATCGGCCGCCGCTACCCCGGCATCGACCTCGCCTTGATGCCCATCGGCGCCTACGACCCCCGCTGGTGGCTCAGCGACGTCCACTGCGACCCCGAGGAAGCGGTCCAGGCCACCCTCGACCTCGGCGCCCGCCGCATGGCCCCCATGCACTGGGCCACGTTCGTCCTCTCCGCGGAACCGGTCCTGGAGCCCCTCACCAGAGTGCGGACGGCCTGGGAGAAGGCGGGGCTTCAGCGCGAGGACCTGTGGGACCTGCCGGTCGGCGCCTCAGGAGTGCTGGACTGACGCCGCGTCCCGGCGCGCCCTCACCCGGCAGCCCGGACCCGCCGCCACAGGCCGGGCGCCGCGCTGATCAGGACCGTCAGGACCACCGCCACGACGACCCCCTCCCACGGCTCGGCGAACAGGGAACCCCCCAGTATCCCGATCACCTGGTACGTGGCCGCCCAGGCGAGACAGGCGGGCAGATTGCCCCGCGCGAACCGCCTCAGCGGCCACTCCGCCATCAGACAGGCCAGCATCACCGGTATCCGCCCGGCGGGCACGAGCCGGGACAGCACCAGCACCGCCACCCCGTGCTCGGCCAGCTTCTGGCGCGCCTGCGCGAGCCGTTCCTCCGGCGCCCGCGACCGTATCGCCTCCAGCCACCGCGACCCGTTCTTCGACCGCATCCCGCGCCGCCCCAGCCAGTACAGCGCCGCGTCCCCCAGGAACGCGGCCAGCGACGCCGTCCCGAACACCAACGCCAGCGACAGCGGCGCCGTCTGATGGAACGCCACCACCGCCGCGGAACTCACCAGCGCGCCCGTCGGTACGACCGGCACCAGCGCTCCGATCAGCACGAGCAGGAACAGCGAGGGATAGCCCATCACTTGCTGCGTCGACCCGGGCGTCACCGCCCGCGACGCGTCGGCGAGCCAGGTCACCGCGCGACCTCCAGCCGCACGCTCTCCCCGTGCCCCAGCTTGTGCACCGCCACCCCCGGCGCGGCCACCGCCGCCAGCCGCACGAACTCGTCGCCCGGCGCGTGGAACTCGTGCGGGCGCACCGCGTCCATGCCGATCGGCCAGTACGTGCCGTAGTGCACCGGCACCGCGATCCGCGGCGCCAGCCGGGCCAGCGCGCGTGCCGCGCGGCCCGCGTCCAGATGGCCCTCCCCGAGATACGGCCCCCAGCCGCCCACCGGCAGCAGCGCCACGTCCACCGGCCCCACCCGCTCGGCCATGTCGTCGAACAGCCCGGTGTCCCCGGCGAAGTACGTGCGCGCCTCGCCCTCGATGACGTAGCCCAGCGCGGGCGAGCGGTGCGGGCCCACCGGCAGCCGCCGCCCGTCGTGCAGGGCCGGAACCACACGCACCAGCAGCTCGCCGATCCGCACCTCGTCCCCGGGAACCACCTCGGTGATCCGTAGCCGTCGCAGCCGGCGCAGACCGGGTACCGCCCGTGGTGCGCCCCGGGGCACGAGCAGGCGCGTGCCCGGGTCGAGGCCGGCGAGCGACGGCAGGTGCAGATGGTCGGCGTGCAGGTGGGAGACCAGCGCCACGTCCGCGCGGCGCGCCTCGGGGGGCGGCACGTCACCCCGGCGGCGTCGCAGGTGCGCCAGCCGGCGGGCGAACAGGGGGTCGGTCAGCAGGCGTACGTTCGCATCCTCCAGCGCACAGGTGGCGTGACCCCACCACGTGATCTCCACCGGCACCTTCTTCGCCTCCTTCACGCGACTCCCCGAAGCCTACGGGCAGGAGTAGGGTCGGCGGCGAAACCCGGAGGTGAGGGGGACGCCATGGGACAGCCGCGGGGTGCCTTCGGGGCGCTCACGACCGTGCGGGTCACCGCCATCGCCAGCCTCACACCCCTGGAGGAGCTGGAGGCCGACCCCTTCCTGGTGGACTCGCGCAGCCAGCACGCGATGTGCGCCCGCTGGGCCGCCGAGCGCGGCTACGTGATCGCCCGGGAACTTCTCGTCGGCGGGCTGCGTTTCGACCACTGCGCGCTCTGGGACGGGGTGCGTCCCGGGGTGGACGTGTTCGTCGCGCCCAGCCTCCGGGTGCTGCGCCGAGCCCTGTCGTCGGTGGAGGAGTTCACCGCCGAGTGCGCGCGCCGGGGCGTGCGCGTGGAGACGGTGGGGCGGGCCGAGCCGGCGTACGACGCGCAGATGAAGGCCCGGGTGCACCGCCGGCTGTCGATGCCGACGGCCGGCTACGACGGGCGGTGACCCGGCCCCCGTCCGCGTCCCCTGTCCGACGGCCCGTCCGGGCGGACGCCCGCGCGTGTGACAAGGTGGAGCCGGCCCGATCGGGCCGGTGAAGCGAGAGGAGGCCCCCCCGGCCACCGGGTGGGGGAGGGCCGGGACGTGAGGTGTGCGGGGCGTGCGCGGGGTGCGGTGGCGACGGATCGCCAGTCAGGTCGGGCGGAGCGTCGCCGTATGGGCGGTCTCCACGGTCACCATGCTGGTCCTCGCGGCGATCCTGCCCGACTTCCAGCTCCAGTCCGCCGACGGCGACAGCGCCACCCGCATCGCCGTGGCCGCCGCCTGCGGTGCCGGCGCCTTCGGCATCCTCTCGGCCGTGGTCTGGCCGCTCCTGGTCCGCCTGTTGCTGCTCGTCCCCGCCCTCGTCCTCGGCCTGCTGGTCTTCTTCCTCAACGGCTCCCTGCTGCTGGTCGCCCTGCGCATCAACCCCTCCGGGCGCGGCGAGGCCGCGCCCGAGACCGCCGTCATCGTGGCCGCCGTGATGTCCGCCGTCGCCTCCGCCACCGGCGCGGCCCTCGCCGTGCGCGACGACGAGACCTACCGGCGCCGCCTGCACCGCCTGGCCACCCGCGGCCGCCGGGACCATCCGTCCTGCCCCACCGCGCCCGGACTGCTGTGCGTGCAGCTCGACGGCGTCGGCCACGACGTCCTGGTCGACGCGGTCCGCAAGGGGCTGATGCCGACGGTGGGCCGCTGGCTGTCCGGCGGCGACGGCGTACGGCCGGCGAGCGGGAGCGAGCGCACACCACCGGCGGCCGGCACCCCGCGACCGGCGGCCGGCCGCGCCCGGCCCACCCACCGCCTCACGCCCTGGCGCACCGACTGGTCCAGCCAGACCGGCGCCAGCCAGCTCGGCATCCTGCACGGCAGCACCTTCGACGTGCCGGCGTTCCGCTGGTACGAGAAGGAACGGGGCGAGGTGATGGTCTGCAACCGGCCGACGAGCGCCGCCGAACTGCAACGCCGGGCCATACGGCACACCGGCGACGGCGGACTGCTCACCGTCGACGGCGCCAGCCGGGGCAACCTGTTCAGCGGCGGCGCCGGCGAGCAGGCCCTCGTCCTGTCGATCGCCACCCGCCGCCGCGGCCCGGGGAACCGTTCCCGCGCCGGGTACTTCGCCTACTTCCGCGACCCGGCGGGCGCCGTCCGCACCGCACTGTCGTTCGTCGCCGAGGTGGGCCGCGAGATCGGCCAGTCCACCCGCGCCCGGCTGCGCGGACAGCGCCCGCGCGTCGGCCGGGGCGGCCTCTACCCGTTCGTCCGCGCCTTCGCCACCGTCGTCGAACGGGACGTCGTCGTCGCCGCGGTCATGGGCGACATGCTCGCCGGCCGCACCGCCGTCTACGCCGACCTCGTCGCCTACGACGAGGTCGCCCACCACTCCGGCCCGCGCAGCCGCGACGCCGAGAAGGTCCTGCAACGCCTCGACCGCTCCCTCGCCCTCCTCGAACGGGTCGCCGAACACGCCCCGCGCCCCTACCGGATCGTCGTCCTCTCCGATCACGGGCAGAGCCCCGGCGAGACGTTCCACGCCCGCTACGGCCTCACCCTCGGCGACCTGGTCCGGGCCGGCTGCGGACTGCCCGTCCCGCGCCGGGCCCAGCGCACCCGCAGCGGCGCCGAGGCCCGCGCCGCCGTCCGCGCCGCCCTGCGCCGCCCGGTGGAAGAGAAGGGCGAGCACCACCGCCCCTCCCGCCGCTCCGAGCCGATCGTGCTGGCCTCCGGCAACCTCGGCCTCATCTCCTTCCCGGACGTCCCGCACCGCATGACCAAGGAGGAGATCGACGCCCGCCACCCCGCCCTGCTCACCACCCTCGCCAACCACCCCGGCATCGGCTTCCTCCTGGTGCGCAGCGAGGAGCACGACGGCGTCGTCCTCGGTGCCTACGGTGCCGAGATCCCCCTGGCCGAGCTGGACGACGAGCCCGGCCCGCTGGCCCGCTTCGGCCCCGGCGCCGCCGACGCCGTCCGCCGCACCCACTCCTTCCCGCACACCGCCGACATCATGGTGAACTCCGCCTACGACCCCGCCGACGGCGAGGTCCTCGCCTTCGAGGAACAGATCGGCTCGCACGGCGGCCTCGGCGGCGCCCAGTCCCACCCGTTCCTGCTCTCCCCGCACGAGCTGTCCGCACCGGCCGGGGACGGGGAGGAACTGACCGGCGCCGAGCACGTCCACCATGTGCTGCGCCGCTGGCTGAGCGAGCTGGACGGGCCCCAGGTACCGCTCACCCCGGACGTGGAGGAGGAGCGGGCCGCCTGAGATCCGGCCGCGCCCGCACCGCCGCCGCGGGGAGCACGCCTGTCCGATCGCGCGGGGACGTCACCTGCCGTTCACGGCCCGTGGGCCGGTCTGCGGAGTGCGACGAGCCCGGATGTGATCGGATAGGGACATCCGGGAACCCCGGAACCGCGACACTCGCGAAAGGAAGCATCGTGGCAACCACGCGCACCGCGCACACCGTCTGGGAAGGCAACCTGCTCGAAGGCAACGGCATCGTCACCTTCGACTCCTCCGGCATCGGCCAGCAGCCGGTCACGTGGGCTTCGCGCGCCCAGGACGCGAACGGCAGGACCAGCCCCGAGGAGCTGATCGCCGCCGCCCACTCCAGCTGCTTCTCCATGGCCCTCTCGCACGCCCTGGCCGGCGCCGGCACCCCGCCCACCCGGCTGGAGACCAACGCCGACGTCACCTTCCAGCCCGGCGAGGGCATCACCGGCATCCACCTCACCGTGCGCGGCGAGGTGCCCGGCCTGGACGCGGACGGCTTCCGGTCCGCCGCCGAGGACGCCAAGAAGAACTGCCCGGTCAGCCAGGCCCTGACCGGTACGACGATCACCCTGACGGCCGAGCTGGTCTGACGCCCGCCGGCAGTCGGTGCACCCCGGCCGCCCGGCCGGGGTGCACGGTCATGGCGGGGTTGCGGTGGGTGCGGCCGGCAGGGTGGCGCAGACAGCGTCCAGGACGTCCGCGTACGGCGTGCCGTAGTCGGTCAACCGCGTACGCAGCCGCTCCAGGCCGTCGCGGTACTCGGTCAGCAGGCTGGTGTCGCCGGTCCGCGCGGTGAACTCCAGCACCGCCGGCAGGAAGTCCGGCAGCTCCTCGCCGCTGCACTCCAGGCCGTGCCGGCGGTAGAGGTCCTGGAAGCGCACCAGGGACGTCCCGCGCCGGGTGCCGTCGTCGTGCCACCGGCTCAGGTACAGGCTGTGCCGGTTCCCGACGTCGAAGACCCGCACATAGTGCGCGGCCAGCTCCCGCCGCGGGGTGACGGCCGCGTGGTCGGTGAACGCCCGCAGCGGCGGGGCGGCCTCGCGCAGCAGCGGCAGCCGGGCGACCAGGCCGTCGTCCGGGTAGGTCAGGCACAGCGCCGCCGCCTGGTGGAGCACCGCGTCCGAGGGCATCGGGCCTCCTTCGCGTCGCCGGGGCGGGCCCGCCCGCGTGGTCGGGGCCGCACCCCTCGGGCACTACTCAGAACCTAGGGGCGGCCCCGGCGACGCACCTGTCCGCAGACCCGTACGGGTCACGCCCGCATCAGGCGCGGCACCAGCGGGCCCCTGCGGGTCACCCGGGACTCAGAGGCTCTCGCGGTGCTCCCGGAGCAGCTTCAGCGTGCGCTGGGCGGACGCGGCCCGGGCCGTCATGTGGTCCAGCACCTCCAGGTGCGCGGCGACCTCCTGGCGCGAGTCCAGATAGAGGGCGCCGGTCAGGTACTCGGTGAACACCATGTCCGGCAGCTCCGGCTCGGCGAACCGGAACAACGTGAACGGCGCGTACGTCCCCGGGTGCGGGCCCGCCGCGAACTCGGCGATCTGCAAGGTGACCCGGTCCCGCCCGGCGTACTCCAGCAGCCGGTCGAGCTGGTCCCGCAGCACCTCGGGCCGCATGCTCACCGGGCGCCTGAGCACCGTCTCGTCCATGATCACCCACAGGTGGGGCGGATCCTCACGCTCCAGCAGCCGCTGCCGCTCCATGCGCAGCGAGACGTGCCGCTCGACCGTCTCCGGCGAGGTCTGCCCGATCGTCCCCGCCTCCAGCACCGCGCGCGCATAGTCCTCGGTCTGCAGCAGACCGGGCACGAAGTGCGGTTCGTAGGAACGGATGACCCGGGCGGCGCCCTCCAGGCTGACGTACAGGCTGAACCAGTCCGGCAGCACGTCGTGGAACCGCTGCCACCAGCCCGGCTGGTTCGCCTCCTCGGCCAGCCGCACGAACGCGTCGGCCTCCTCCTCGGGCACCCCGTAGGTGGTCACCAGGACCTGCACGTAAGGGATCTTCAGCGCGACCTCGGCCATCTCCATCCGCCGTACGGTCGCCGACGCCACCCGCAGGACCCGGGCGGCCTCCTCACGGCTCAGGCCCGCCGCCTCCCGCAGCTCCTGCAACCGCTTGCCCAGCACCACCTGGCCCACGGTGGGCGCAGCCCGCCGCTCACTCACCGCCACGCCCTCCCCTGCGCACCGATTCACGCGGGGAGCAGTCTGTCACGTGTTGCCGCCTCGCACACGTGCCCGAGGCAATGAACCTCAACCGGACTGCGTGTGCAGGTACTTGGCGGTCGCCGGGTCGGCCGGCAGGAACGTCTCGATGGCGAGTTCGGCGACCGTGACGTCCATCGGCGTGTTGAACGTGGAGATCGAGGACACGAACGACAGGACCCGCCCGGCGTGCTCGATGCGCAGCGGCAGCGCGAAGTACGGCACGGGCTCGGCCGGTTCGCCGCCGGCCGGCTCCTCGGGCACCGGATAGGCCGCCACCTCCTCGTACAGGGCGCGCAGCCGGTCGGAGCGGTGCAGGGCGATCTCCCGCTCCATCTGGGCCAGCAGATGCCCGCGCCACTCCCGCAGGTTCCGGATGCGCGGTGCCAGCCCCTCCGGGTGCAGGGTCAGCCGCATCGCGTTCGGTGCCGGTTCCATCAGTTCCTCCGGCACACCCTCCAGCAGCAGGGCGATGCCCCGGTTCGCGGCGACCACCGTGTAGCCGGCGTCCACCACCAGCGCGGGGTAGGGCTCGTAGCCCCTGATGAGCCGCTCCATGCCGTCGCGCAGCGCGTCCAGCGCCGGGTCGTCCAGCGGGGTCTCCGGATAACGCGGCGCGTAACCGGCCGCCAGCAGCAGGGCGTTGCGCTCCCGCACCGGCACGTCGAGCTGCTCGGCGAGCCGCAGCACCATCTCCTCGCTCGGCCGGGACCGGCCGGTCTCGATGAAGCTGATGTGCCGCGCGGAGGAGTCGGCGCGCAGCGCCAGGTCCAGCTGCGAGATCCGGCGCCGCTCCCGCCAGGCGCGCAACAGCGGGCCGACGCCCTTGCCGGTGACGTCGACGGAGGCGGTGGGACCGGACGCAGGCAGAGGCATGCCGCCGACCCTAGTCGAGCCCGGGGCGGGGGAACGAGCGGATTGTGCCCGGGCCGCGCCGGTGTGCCGAGCCCCCGGCCGACGTGGCAGTCTGAGCCCGTACCCGCCACGCCCCGCAGGGGGCACGCAGCGAAGGGAGCCCGGGCCATGGCCGTCGAACCGCTGTCGCAGAAGGAGATCGAGGACCGGCTGGCCGAGCTGCCCGGCTGGTCGGTGGACGGCGACCGTCTCACCCGTTCCTACCGGCTGGGCTCCCACTTCGCAGCGGCGGCTCTCGTCATGCACATCGCCGGCATCCAGGACGAGCTGGACCACCACTCCGACCTCACCCTCGGCTACGACACCGTCTCCCTCAGCGTGCACACCCACAGCGCGGGCGGCGCCGTCACCGCGAAGGACTTCGCCCTCGCCCGCAGGGTGGAGGACATCGCCCCAGGTCACGGAGCACACTGAGTGATGTGCTCGACTACGACAAGGAAGCCGGCGACTACGACGCCTCGCGCGGCGGCGAGGCCCGCGCCCAGGAGGCCGCACAGGCCGTCCTCGGTCTGATACCCGGGGGTCCGGGCCGTCTCCTCGACGTCGCCTGCGGCACCGGCATCGTCACCCGGAGGCTCGCCGCCGCACGCCCCGGGCTGCGGGTGACCGGCGCGGACCTCTCCCCGGCCATGGTCCGCAGGGCGTCGGCCCGGCTGCCCGGCGCGATCGTACGGGCCGACAGCCGCCGGCTGCCCTTCCCGGACGGCGCCTTCGACGCGGTCACCAGCATCTGGCTGCTGCACCTGCTGGACCCCGAGGACGTGGGCGCGGTCGTCGGCGAGTGCGCCCGCGTGCTGCGGCCCGGCGGGGTGTACGTCACCACGGTCGACAAGGCCGCCGCGCACGACGTCGGCAGCGACATCGACACCGTCCTCGCCGCCCGCCCGCGCCGTCCCGCCGCCGACGCCGCCGGAACCGTCACCGCCCACGCCGCCCGGCACGGACTCCGGCCCGCCGGACACGGTTCCTTCCGCGGCTCCGGGCAGGGGCGCAGCCCCCGCACCACCATCGCCGACCTGCGCCGCGGCTGGTTCACCCTGCTGCCGCCCGGTGAGCCGCGCACCGAGGAGTTCGCCACCCGCCTGGCCGGGCTCCCCGACCAGGACCGCCCGCGCCCCGACCCCCGCTTCAGTCTGAGAGCCTTCCGCAAGCCGGCGCCGACTCCTTCCGGGACACCGTGATTCGAGCGCGCGCCCCGACCGCCTCTGCGCGACGAGCGTCCTTCCGGCGCCTGTCGGCCGAGACGGGAGGCGAGGACCGCGGCCTGGACCCGGCGCTGCACCCCCGGTTCGGCCGGCAGGGGAACAGCGAGGCCCCGGACCGCGCGGCACGGGGGCGGCGTGCGCGGCGGCCCCGGCACGACAGGACGGGAAGGGCGTCACCCGCTTCTCGCGGATCAGGATTGCGCGGTGCGCGGCTGCCGGCCGCTTCCCCGCGTCTGCAACGCGTCCTTCCCGTCACCACCAGGACACCACGGGAACCGCCGCCGCACCAGTGCCGCGAGGTCAGCCGGCCGCGCAGGTCCGGCCGCCCAGAGTGAACACCGCCGGCTTCGTGTTCGCGCCCGACCGGCTTCCCGTGAAGCCGAAGGCGACCGAGGAGCCCGCCGTCACGGTGCCGTTCCAGCTCACGTTCTTCGTCGTGACCGCCGAACCCGACTGCGTGTGGTCGGCGTTCCACAGTTGCGTGATCTTCTGGCCGTCCGGGAACGTCCAGCCGAGGGACCAGCCGTTCCAGGCCGTGGTGCCGGTGTTGGTCAGCCGTACGTCCGCCTGGAAACCGTCGGCCCACTGGTTGGTGATCTTGTAGCTGACCGTGCAGGCCCCGGCAGGAGGCGGATTCGTACCACCGCCACCGCTCCCGCCGCCGCTCGTGTCGGACGTGTCGCCGTACACGACGCCCCGGCCGTTGGTCGCGAGGTACACCCGGCCGTAGACCCGCGGGTCGCCGGTGATCGCCGCCCCCGTCCAGCCCCACTGGTGGGTGTCGTCGTTGATGCGGGTCCAGCTCGCCCCCTGGTCCGTGGAGCGGAAGATGCCGCGCACTCCGCCGATCTTCGCGCTGGTGTAGAGCGTCTGGTAGGCGGCTCCCGCCGCGGCCTTGCCGAAGCCGATCGTGTCGGCCTGCTCGACGTTCGGCAGCCTGGCGAAGCCGGCGCCGCCGTCCGTGGAGTGCCACAGGCCGTACGGGCCGTCCGTCGCCCCGCCCGCCAGCCAGATGTCGCCCTTCGTGCCGGGCAGCGCCTTGAAGCGCACGCTGTCCCCGCTCGGCAGACCCGAAGCGGAGGAGGCGGTGAAGGTCGCGCCGCCGTCCGAACTGACGTAGAACTTCCCGGACTTGAAGCCGTAGAAGGTCTTGGGGTCGACGCGGTCCGACTCGACGAGCGCGCCGGCCGGGATGCCGCTCGACGCCGACCAGGACGTGCCGAAGCCCGTCGCGTACCGCACACCGGTGCCCTCCGGGCTCCACACGAACCGGCTGCCGTCCGCCGCCGCGGCCACCGTGCCACCGCCCGAGACGCCCGGGGGATCGGTCCCGGCGAACCAGTCGGCACCGTTGTCCGTGGAGAACGCGATGTGCGGGCCCGAGTCCAGGTCGCCGACCCGGACCACCGTGGCGGGGTCCGACTCCGCGAAGTCCAGGCTCGTGGTCGTCGTGAAGGTGGGGGAGGTGTACATCATCGACGGCACCTCGGTGAGGTCCGTGTGCCGGAAGCCGCCGATGTCACCGAGCGCGCTGAACAGCCGGGCGTCCCCGGAGGGCGGTGCCGCGACGTCGTTGACCGCTGTCTCCTCCAGGCCCCGCACCACCGGCTTCACCGTGAACCGGCCGCCGCTGTCCCACTCGGCGAGGTTCTCGGTGCCGTAGAGGGTGGCGCCCGTCCCGTACATCATCCGGGAGGAGTCGAACGGGTCGATCTCCAGGGCCTCCGTCATCCAGCCCAGTTTCGGCGTCTGTTCGGGTGGGGAGGGGTGCGCGCCGAAGGTGAGCCAGGGGGAGGAGGACACGTCGATGGTGTACCGGTTCGCGCGGTCGGGGTACGACGTGTAGTCCCAGGCCTTCGTCCAGGTGGCGCCGCTGTCGGTGGAGCGGAAGAGCTGGGTGTCCGGCCACCAGGAGCTGTACGCGGTCGCCATGACGGTGGACGGGTGCCGGCGGTCCACCGTCAGCCCGCTGAAGCCGTAGGAGGTGTCCGCCTCCGCTGCCGGGCTGATGTCCGTCCAGGTGCCGGTGGCCGTCGCGTACCGCCACAGCCGGCCCTTGCCGCCGTCGTAGGGACCGCCCTTGTCGCTGTAGGCGAGGTACAGGAACCCGTTCTCCGTGTCCAGCACGCCCTTGTGCGCGAGGTATCCGGTCGGCTGGCCGGCCAGCCGGGTCCAGGTGGCGCCCGCGTCCGTCGAGCGGTAGACCGCGTTGTCCAGGTCGGCGACCCCGACGTAGATCGTCTTCGTCGCGCTCCCGGAGGTCCCCGTGGTCTCGTCGAAGGTGACCCAGACGATGCCCTGGTTGTCGCTCGCGTACCCGCTCGTGTCGCTCGGGTCCTGCCGGTAGGTGCCGGGGTTCGGGAAGCTCGTCACCTGCGACCAGGTCGCCCCCGAGTCCGTCGACCGCCACAGGCCCTTTCCGCTGGGCGCGCCCAGGTACAGCACGCTGCTGCGGTTCGGGTCGATCGCCAGCCGCTCGCCCATGCCCCGGCCGGGCATGTTGCCGCCCAGCTTGAACGGCAGGTCGGCCTTCCGCCAGCTCGCGCCCCGGTCGGCGGAGCGCAGCACCGCGCCGTTCGTCGGGTCCCAGCTGTTGGTGTACGTCCCGACGGCCGCGTACACCTTGTCCGGGTCGACCGGGTCGGAGGCAAGGCTCACCACGCCGGTGTGGCCCCATTCGTTCCAGCCGACCGAGTCCAGCAGCGGTGTCCACGTCTTCGTCGGCTCCTGCCAGCGGTAGGCGCCGCCGATGTCGGTGCGGGCGTAGACCAGGTTCTTCTCGGAGCGGTTGAAGACGATCCCGGGGACGAAGCCGCCGCCGTCGATCCGGGCGTTCTTCCAGGTGTAGGTGTCCGCCGCGAGGGCCGTGCGCGGTGCGGAGCCGGCGAGTGCGGGCGGGGTGCCGGACAGCAGGCCGGCGGCGAGGGCCAGCACGGCGGTGAGGATGCGGGTTCTGAGCATGGCGGGAGTCCTCTCATGACGGGGGGCGGCCCCCGGTGTGGGTGGGGGCCGCCCGTGAAGAGGTGCCGGTCTATTCCAGGAGCTCCGCGTACGAGCCCATGGCCAGGGCGATGTCCGCCTGGGCCCAGAAGCGGTGGTACGTGAAGACGGGCGCGGCGCCGCCCTTGAGGTAGGCCTCGATCTTCGACCAGTTCGGGTCGCTCTTGTAGAAGGACCGCAGCGAGGCGAAGGTGGACGAGGAGTTGATCGCGTCGCCGTTCGGCATGGTGCCGGTCCAGCCGCTCGGCACGTACACGCTGTCGCCGAACCGGCTGTAGTCGGTGCGGGTCTCGGGGACGGCGATGCCGAGGCTGTCCTGGTGGTTGTTCCACATGCCGTCCAGCAGCGCCTTCGCCGTGGACTTGGCGGTGGTGTCACCGGACCTGGCGGCGTAGTACGTCAGTGTCTTGGCGTAGGCGGCGGCCACGCCGACGTCGTCGGTGTAGTCCGCGACGGTGACGTGCAGTCCGCTGTTGCCGCCGGGACTCGACGCGTTCCAGGTGTCGGGCTGGCCCGACCACTGGAGGGTGGAGGGGACGCGGTAGGTGCCGTCCGGGTTGATCGTGGTCTTGGACAGCGCCCACTTTACCCACTTGTCGAGGATCGCCTTCGCCGAGGCGTTCCCGGTCTGCTGGTAGTACTCGGCGACCCGCTCCATCGACCACGCCTGGAACCCGAACCACTGGTTGGACGGCGGGTCGTGGTAGACGGGCTGCGAGTCGTAGTACATGCCGTAGAAGGTGGACGCGCCGGCCGGAGGCGAGGCGTACCGGCCCTGCCAGCTGTTGGTCGCGCCGCCCGCGATGGCACCCTCGGACGACTGGAGCCACTGGTAGAACTCCAGCTGGCGCTGGAGCGACTTGCCCCAGTCCGTCGCGCCCGTCGCCGACTTGGGCTTCAGGTCGGCGACCGAGCTGAGCGCGTAGGCGGCGAGGGGGTTCTGGTAGCCGCCGTGGACATGGCTGGAGCCGATCCGCCAGGCCCAGCCGGCGGAGGTGTCGGTGGCGCCGCCCCAGGCGTAGTACCAGGACAGCAGGTAGTGCGAGGCGTCCTTGCCGGTGCCGGCCGGGCAGGACGGGCTCGTGCAGTTGCCGATCTTCTTGAAGTACTTGTCGTACATCGCGTACCGCAGGTAGTCGCCCATCTTGGCGGCCTTGGCGACCGTCGCGGACACGTCGGCGCTCTTGCCCTGCGCCTTCGCCCACACGTCCGCCCAGTACGCGGCCTGCACGGCGCGGGAGTCCGCGTCCGGGGCGTCCGTGTACTTCCACTGCTTGGCGTAGGAGGAGTCGCCGGTGAACAGGTCCAGGTAGCCGTTCCTGCCGCCGTACTTGAAGGCGTCGCAGGTGGGCTGCGGGACCGTCTCCCAGACGGACTCCTGCGAGCCGCGCTGGAAGGTGTTGATGTACGACGGTCCGGTGGCCGTCGGACCGGCCTCGCACTTGCCGGGCTCGTTGCCGTAGCCGTAGACGTTGTCCACGTCCTGGATCCAGTGCATGCCGTAGACGTCGTCCGTGCCGTAGGCCGACTTCAGCTCACCGGCGATCGGGTCCGGGCCGACCGACACCGACGCATCCAGCTTCGCCGGGTACTCGTTCGGGGTGTCCAGCTCGGGCGCGTACGTGGCCGGCTTGGAGGCGTTGTAGAAGGAGTTCGTCGGCTGGTCGGCGTGGGTGGGGATCATGTACTTCTCCATGATGTCCCACGCGCCGTTGAACTTCGACCAGTCGCCGGTCACCTTGCCGTACATCGCCTGGAGCCAGAGCAGATAGCTGTACGCCTCCGAGGTGGTCTCGTGACCCTGGTCCGGGGCCTCGACGATCAGCGTCTCCACCGAGT
The DNA here is from genome assembly GCF_002920615.1 of Streptomyces sp. Ru62. GTDB lineage: Bacteria > Actinomycetota > Actinomycetes > Streptomycetales > Streptomycetaceae > Streptomyces. The sequence goes on along the minus strand of NZ_PQSU01000015.1, from coordinate 78,309 downwards.
GGTACGGGACGCCCTCGGGGGAGAAGTAGCCGTTCGCCGGGTTGGTGATCTTTCCGTACAGGTCCAGGAAGCGGGCGTCGTACGCCTTCGACGCGGGCAGCTCCGTGACCGTGACCGTCGCCTTGGTGTGGCCGGTGGCCGACGCGGTGAAGGTCGCGCTGCCGGTGCCGGAGGAGTCCGCCGTGACGGTGACCGTCTGGGCGGTGTTCCAGTTCGACGGGGTGAAGGTCAGCGAGGAACCACCCGTCACGGACAGGCCGGTGTTGCCGCTGGTGCGGCTGGTGCTCACCGTCACGTTCGCGCTCGGCTGGGTCGACAGCTTCACCGAGAACGTGCCCGACTTGCCCTGCTGGACGCCTAGCTGGGACGGCGAGGCGACCACGGCGGGCCCGGAGGCGACCGTGATGCCGACCGGGGTGGAGGCTGCGGACGCGCCCAGGCTGTCGTACGCCTTCGCCACCAGGGAATGACTGCCCACGGTCAAACTGGAGACCGAGAGCGAGTACGGCGCGCTCGTGTCGGTGCCCAGGAGCGTGGTGTCGTCGTAGAACTCCACCTTGCCGATGGTCGCGTTGTCGGCCGCCGCCGCGGTCGCCGCGAGGGGCACCGCCTCACCCTGCGAGTAGACCGCGCCCGCGCTCGGGCTGGTCAGCACGGTCACCGGCGGCTGGTGCGCGCCGGCGCAGGTGGTGCCGTTGACGGCGAAGGACGTGGGGGCGGTGTTGCTGCCGCTGTAGGTGAACTGGCCGCCGGTGGAGACGGCCGAGCCCGCCGCGATCGTGCCGTTGTACGAGGCGTTCTTCACGGTGACCGTCTGGCCCGACTGGGACCAGGTGCCGTTCCAGCCGTTGGTCAGCTTCTGGTTGCCCGTGTAGGCGTACGTCAGCGTCCAGCCGTCGACGGCGTCGGTACCGCGGTTGGTGATCGTGAGGTCGGCGGTGAAGCCCGAGCCCCAGTCGTTGGTCTTGTAGTCGACGCTGCACTGCACGGACGCCGCGTGCGCGGCGGGGGTGCCGGTGGCGAGCATCGTCAGGGGCAGGGCGAACGCGGCGGCCGCCGCGGTCCACAACCGACGCACAGCTGTGCGTCTGCGTCCGGGATCCATGTGCTGGTTCCTCCTTGCGGGCGTGCGGCTCGGGAGAAGTCAAGGCTTGAACCAGTGGGAGCGCTCCCATAGTGGGGACGGCGCCCGGAGCGGTCAAGGTGCTTGAAGAGTCGAAAAGATTCGACGGACCCGGCTGAGGAAAAGTCAGGCGACTCCCCTGGGCAGACCGGCCACTTGGCGCTACCTTCACTCGCACCAGTGGGAGCGGTTCCGTTCAGTCGACGCGTCCGTCACGACGCGCCAAGCTGCAAGGAGTCGCTCATGCGACACCCCCCGCGTTCAGTACTTTTAGCCGCCGCCGGTGCGGTCGCGCTCGTCGGGAGCGTGGTCGTGCCGGTGGTGGCGGCCCAGGGAGCCACGCCCGCCTGCACGGTGGAGTACGCCGTCACCGGCCAGTGGGACAGCGGCTTCCAGGGCTCGGTGAAGGTCACCAACAACCAAGCCGCACTGAGCGGTTGGAAGCTCACCTTCGACTTCACCGGCGGACAGCAGGTCAGCCAGGGCTGGAACGCCGAGTGGTCCCAGTCCGGCGCCACCGTGACCGCGGCGAACGAGGGCTGGAACGGCGCGCTCGGCACCGGTGCGAGCGTCAGCGCCGGCTTCCTCGCCTCCTGGTCGGGGGGCAACCCCGCGCCTGCCGCGTTCAAGCTCAACGGCACCACCTGCAACGTCGACGCGGAGCCGACCACCCCGCCGCCGACGACCCCGCCGCCGCCCGGCGGCACCCCGCCCGCGCTGCGGGTCTCCGGCAACAAGCTCGTGGACGCCGACGGCACCACCCGCCGCCTGCTCGGCGTCAACCGGTCCGGCGGCGAGTTCATGTGCGTACAGGGCTACGGCATCTGGGACGGACCCGTCGACGACGCGGCCATCAAGGCGATCGCCGACTGGAAGGCCAACACCGTCCGCATCCCGCTCAACGAGGAGTGCTGGCTGGGCCTGTCCAACGTCAAGCCCGAGTACGGCGGCGCGAACTACATCGCCGCCGTCAAGGAACTGGTGGCACGCGTCGAGGCCCACGGCATGACCCCGGTCCTCGAACTGCACTGGTCCTACGGCCAGTACACCGGGAACTCGGCCGGCTGCTCCGACGTGCACGCCACCTGCCAGAAGCCGATGCCCGACATGCGGTACTCCCCGGCGTTCTGGTCCTCGGTGGCGAGCACCTTCAAGGACGACCGGGCGGCCGTGTTCGACCTGTTCAACGAGCCGTACCCGGACCGGGCGGCCTCCAGCACCACGGACGCCTGGACGTGCTGGCGGGACGGGGGCACCTGCCCCGGGATCTCCTACGAGGTCGCCGGCATGCAGGACCTCGTCGACAGCGTCCGGGCCACCGGCGCCAGGAACGTCATCCTGGCCGGCGGCCTGGCGTACTCGAACGACCTGAGCCAGTGGACCGCGTACAAGCCCACCGACCCGGCCGGCAATCTCGCCGCCGCGTACCACGTCTACAACTTCAACTCCTGCGCGAGCGAGAGCTGCTGGAACTCCACCCTCGCCCCGGTCGCCGCCCAAGTGCCCCTGGTGGCCGGGGAGATCGGCGAGAACACCTGCTCGCACGGGTTCACCGACCGGGTCATGGGGTGGTTCGACGACCACGACCTGTCCTACCTCGGCTGGACCTGGAATACCTGGGACTGCTCCTCCGGGCCGTCCCTGATCTCCGCCTACGACGGCACTCCCACCGCGTACGGCGCCGGGCTGCGTGACCATCTGCGCGCCCTCAACCCGTAGATCCACCCGTAGATCCAACCCGTAGATCCCACGGAACACCGAAGGAACCCGCACTCATGACTCGTACCAAGACAACACTGCTGGTGGCCCTGGGGCTTCTCGCCGGCGCCTCCGGAACGGCGTTCGCGGCCCTGCCCGCCGGCCCGGGCGCCGCCGTCGCCGCCGTGCCCTGTGCCGTCGACTACAAGATCCAGAGCCAGTGGGACACCGGCTTCACCGCCGCCGTGACCATCACGAACAACGGCGCCGCCAAGTCGGCGTGGTCGCTGAAGTGGTCGTACGGCGGCACCCAGAAGGTCACGAGCGGCTGGAACGCGAAGATCAGCCAGAGCGGCACCGCGGTCACCGCGGCCAACGAGAGCTACAACGGGGCGCTCGCGACCGGCGGCACGGTCAGCTTCGGCTTCAACGGCACGTTCAGCGGCACCAACTCCGTCCCCGCGACCTTCACGCTCGACGGCGTCACCTGCAACGTGGACGACGGCAGCGGCGGCAGTGGCGGCGGCACCGGTGGGGACACCGGTGGCGGAACCGGTGGCGGAACCGGCGGAGACACCGGTGGGGGCACGGGGGGCGGAGACGGTGGTGGAGGCACCGGCAACCGCGTCGACAACCCCTACAGCGGGGCCAAGGGTTACGTGAACCCGGAGTGGTCGGCGCACGCCGCCGCCGAACCCGGCGGCAGCCGCATCGCCAACCAGCCCACCGCCGTGTGGCTCGACCGGATCGCCGCCATCAACGGCGTGAACGGCGGGATGGGCCTGCGCGCCCACCTGGACGAGGCACTGAAGCAGAAGGGCTCGGGCGAACTCGTCGTCCAGCTGGTCATCTACGACCTTCCCGGCCGCGACTGCTCCGCCCTCGCCTCCAACGGCGAACTGGGTCCGAACGACATCGACAAGTACAAGACCCAGTACATCGACCCGATCGCGTCGATCCTCTCCGACGCCAAGTACGCGGGCCTGCGCATCGCCACCGTCATCGAGCCGGACTCGCTGCCCAACCTGGTCACCAACGCGGGCGGCACCGCCGGCAGCACCGACGCCTGCGCGACCATGAAGGCCAACGGCAACTACGAGAAGGGCGTCAGCTACGCCCTCGACAAGCTGGGCGCCATCCCGAACGTCTACAACTACATCGACGCCGGCCACCACGCCTGGCTCGGCTGGGACTCCAACCTCGGGCCCACCGTCCAGGAGTTCTACAAGGTCGCCACCACCAACGGCGCGAGCGTGAACGACGTGACGGGCTTCATCGTCAACACGGCCAACTACAGCGCCACCAAGGAGCCGTACTTCAAGGTCACCGACAGCGTCAACGGGCAGACCGTGCGCCAGTCGAAGTGGGTCGACTGGAACCAGTACGTGGACGAGCAGTCCTTCGCCCAGGCACTGCGCGACAAGCTGGTCGCGTCCGGGTTCAACAGCAACCTCGGCATGCTGATCGACACCTCCCGCAACGGCTGGGGCGGCTCCGCCCGGCCCACCAAGTCCGGCCCGCTGACCTCCGTCGACGACTACGTCAACGGCAGCCGCATCGACCGGCGCATCCACGCCGGCAACTGGTGCAACCAGAGCGGCGCCGGCCTCGGTGAACGGCCGACCGCCGCCCCGGCGGCCGGGATCGACGCCTACGTCTGGGTCAAGCCCCCGGGGGAGTCCGACGGAGCCAGCTCCGCCATCTCCAACGACGAGGGCAAGGGCTTCGACCGGATGTGCGACCCGACCTACGGCGGCAACGCCCGCAACGGCAACAACCCCACGGGCGCGCTGCCGAACTCGCCGCTGGCCGGGCACTGGTTCTCCGCCCAGTTCCAGCAGCTCATGCAGAACGCCTACCCGCCGCTGCCGTAGCGGGGTGAGCGACCGCCGGGGCCGGACCGCAGCGGTTCAGACCGCGCCGGTCAGGCCCCGGCGGATCGCACGCTCCACCGGTGAGTACGCTCCGTCCGCCCGGTCCAGCTCGTACGGCACGGCCGGGAGCAGCGGGGGCTGCGCCAGGAAGCGGGGCCGGGTGCCGTGGTGCGGCTGGGCCGCGTGCACCAGGAACGGGTGACAGAGGTAGACGTCACCGGGGCGGCCCGTGGCGTGGGCGAGGGGGCGGTGGGCCGAGGCCGCCGCCACCCGGGGGCCGAGCTCCAGGAAGGAGGCCCCCGCCTCGCCGTACGGCCGGAGCACCGCGGGCACGTCCAGGTGCGAGCCGACCCGGATCCGGGTCGGGGCATCGTCCCGTGTGACCTCGCTGAACAGGAACAGCATCAGCAGCGCTCGGTCCCGGGAGCGCAGGTTGGTGTGGTAGTGCGCCCGGCCCTCGGGGAGGTAGCTGCCTTCGATGTGCCACCCGGCGTCGTCGGGTTCCTCGGGGTGCGGGAAGCGCAGCGGGAAGGTGCCCAGCGAGTAGCGCGTCTCCCAGCGTCCGGCGCCCACCAGCGCGTCGAACGCGTCGTGCAGCACCGGGGAGTTGGCCGCCGCCGCGAACGGGCCCTGGGCCATGCCGCCCACCCACACCACAGGGTCCTTCCAGGTGCTGCGGTCCTCGGGGTCGTAGCCCGTCTCCCGCCACAGCAGCCGCCCGCAGTCCGCGGCGACCCGTGACGGGACGGCTCCCTCGATCTTCACGAAGCCGTCTTCGACGAAGCGTTCCACCAGGTTGTCGTCCACGGGCCCATCGTCGCCGGTGACCTTGCCGGGACGCACCTCGTTTTTTGCCGCATCGGCAACGCCGCTGGCCTCCGTCCGGTATGCCGTCGCACCCTGACCGCAACCGGAGGAGAGGCTGACCACCATGGCACACGACCACCACCACGACACCGCGCACCGGCAGGGCCACGGGCACGGCCACGGGCACCACGGCACCGACATCGACTGGAACGAGATGGGCCCCCTGCTGGAGGCGCAGGCGGAGCTGTTCACCCCGGTGTACGAGCGGGCCATGGCGTGGCTCGCGCGGGAAGTGACCGAGCCGGGGCTGATCGTGGACGCGGGCAGCGGACCCGGAGTGGTGTCCTGCCTGTTCGCCGAGGTGTTCCCCGGGGCCCGGGTCGTCGCCGTCGACGCCACCGCGCCCCTGCTGGAGCGCGCCCGCGCCCGGGCGGTCCGCCGGGGCGTCGCCGACCGCTTCGACACCGTCACCGGCGAGCTGCCCGAGGTGCTGGACCAGTTGGAGTACCCGGCCGACCTGCTGTGGGCCAGCCGCAGTCTGCACCACCTCGGTGACCAGCGGGCGGCTCTCACCGCGTTCGGCGAACGGCTCGCCCCCGGCGGCACCCTGGCCCTCCAGGAAGGCGGTCTGCCCTCCCGCTTCCTGCCCCGGGACATCGGGATCGGCCGCCCCGGACTCCAGGCGCGGCTGGACGCCCTGGAGGAGGAGTGGTTCGGCCGGATGCGCGCCGACCTGCCGGGCTCCGTCGCCGAGACCGAGGACTGGCCAGCGCTCCTGACCGCCGCCGGCCTCAAGCACGCCCGTACCCGCACCTTCCTGCTCGACCTGCCGGCCCCCGTCACCGACCCGGCCCGCGCCTACGTCGTCGCGCACCTGTCCCGGCTGCGCGAGGGCATCGGCGACGCGCTGGACGCCGACGACCGCGCCACCCTCGACCGGCTGCTCGACCCGTCCGACCCGGCGAGCGTCCACGTCAGGCCGGACGTGTTCGTGCTGGGCGCGTACACCGTGCACACGGCGGTCCGCCGGGGCTAGTGCCATGACCGGGAAGGTTCACCGGGTCTGGTCGTGGAGTCTGTCCTGTGTCAGTTGACCTGGGACAAGGTCCGCGACCTATCGACCAGTGCCAGGATGTCCATGACGTCCTGGACCGGATCCGGCTGCGTCCCTTCTGCTACAGCTGGACATCCAACCGCTGCAACCACCCAGCCGGCGAACCCACGTGCTCACAGCGCCAGGCGCCTGCGGTGGTGTTCGCCGCGCCCCCTGCGAGCGGCTGCTGAACCGCTCGGGTCCTGTCATCCGGCTCGTCGCCCTGGTGCCCGGTACAACCATAAGTCCGCCCGGCGGGTCCTCTCACCTGCAAGGGGGTGCCGGGTTCGCCGATACATTCGCGGTGCCCGGGTTGCTGTGGTGCCTGGTCCGTTCGGACGGGCCGGAGGAGGGTGCATGATCAGGCGGGTCGGGTTCGGCCGGGTGCTCGCGGTGACGGCCGCCGTGCTGGGCGGGGTGCTGTTCCCGGGCGTATCTGTGGCGTCCGGTTCGTCCTCGGCGAACGTGCGGCCGCTGTCCGCGGGGAGCAGCCATGCGCTCCGGGAGGAGGGCGCGGGACATGAGGAGCTGCTGACGATCGACCGTTTGGAACGGGACGGTGGCGACCTTTTGCGCGAGGGGTCGAGGTTCGACGTGCGCGCCGGGTTCAAGCACAAGGGCGAACGGGTGCTACACAAAAAGGCGTTCTCCATCACTGTGTCTGAGCGGCTCTCGTTCGCGACGGAGTACAGCAACTGCGAGTACGGCGAGGAGGTGCCGACCTCCCCGGTGAACCGGTCGTTCCGTACGGCGGTGTGCTGGATCGACATGCGGATCGAGCCGGGCGAGTCCGTCGACCTCGCGCCCTTCGCCCTGAAGGTGGATCGCTGGGCGAACGACGAAACGGTGTCCGTGGCGGATTCAGGACTGGGAAAGCACTGGGCGGCACCGGGCGTCGTGTGGCGGGACCGGCACTGGGGCCGGGGCGGGAAGCTGACTCTCGCGAAGCGGACCGGGGACGTGCCTCCCGCCGCCCGCGTGAAAGCCGGTGTCGATCTGTCGTACTACAAGTTGGACGTGGACGTGGACAGCTCGTGGGACATCGAGGTGACGGGAGCCGCGCTCAAGGGCAGGAAGGGCGAGACGGTCACGGCGCACCTGGCCATGGACTTCCACGGTTCCGACGTCCAGGCCCAGCACGACGCCGAGAACAGCGTTCCGTTCGCCCGGATCCGGGTGCAGTTCCCCCAGGGCGTCACCGTACTGAAGAGTCCGAAGCAGTGCGGGAACAGAGTGACGAAGAGGCCCTACTACCAGTGTGAGTACAACCTGTACACCAACAGCTTCGACGTACCGATGCTCCGCGACGGGTACCACGAGGACTTCCCCTTCGAGCTGCGGATCGACGACACGTCCGAGCTCACCGGAGGCTCCATCCGTCTCGACGCCCCGACGGAGGTGCTGCAGGCGGACGCAGACCACGTGAACAGCACCGCGCGCATCACCGTCGACGCCGTCGGCGGACCGGACCGGACGGACCGGACCGCTTGGACCGTCGCCGCAGGAGCCGGGGCGCTGGCGGTGACCGGACTCCTTGCCGCCGCTCTCCTGCGCGCCCGCCGACGTGCGGACTGACGCCGGCTGGACGGGCCCGAGAGTGGAGGGCAACCCAGTCCGGCCTCTTTCCCGCGGCTACCGAGAACTCCTTTCCGAAACCGGCAATCCATCGATGTACTTCCGAGTCGCGGCGCGAACTGCCCTTCCTGGTCGGTAAGTCCGCGCACACGGACGGACTGGGCCACCGCGCCTTCAGCGGTCGGATCGGACGTCACCGCACATCCAACCGTCACGACCACCGACCCGGCGAACCTATGCGGTCAGAGCACTAGCCGGCCCGGCGGGGCTGGGGCTTGACTTCGAGTGGTCTCCAAGTGATGGACTCCGGGCGTCTCGACACCGCGGGACACACACACCACAGGGGGACCTCATGAACGACGCTCCGGTCGCGCTCATCACGGGCGGGGGCAGTGGTATCGGTGCCGCTGTGGCGCGGCAACTGCTGAATGCCGGACACCGGGTCACCGTCACCGGGCGCGGGGAGCGGCGGTTGCGGGAATTCGCCGAGACCCTGGGGGATCCGGAGGGACTGCTGACGGTCGCCGGTGACGCGTCGGCGTACGACGACGTGCAGAACGCGGTCGACCGCACGCTCAAGGCGTACGGCCGGCTGGACACCGTCGTCGCCAACGCCGGCTTCGCCACCCATGACACCGTGGCGGAGGGCGACCCGTCCGGCTGGACCGAGATGGTCCTCACCAACGTCCTCGGTCCCGCACTCCTCGTCCGCGCCTCCGTCGACGCGCTGAAGGAGACCCGCGGCCGGATCGTCCTCGTCGGCAGCGTGGCCGGGTTCGTGAACACTCCGGGCAACCTCTACGGCGCCACCAAGTGGGCGGTGACCGGTCTCGCCGAGAACACCCGGCGCCAGGTCACGGAGTTCGGCATCGGTGTCACGCTGGTCGCCCCCGGCCGGGTGGAGACCCCCTTCTGGGACGGCCACGGCAGCCTGCCCCCGGGGCATCTCCTCACCGCCGGCCAGATCGCCGACTCGGTCGTGTGGGCGATCCGGCAACCGGCCGGGGTCGATGTCAACACCGTCGTCATCCGCCCGCTCGGCCAGCCCAACTGACCGAGGTCCGCCTCAGTTGCTGGCGATGAACTGCTTGGCCAGCTGGTCTCCGAGGGAGACCGCCGCGCTGTGGCTCTCGATGGGGGAGACCTTGGAGTTCTTGAACAGGATGTAGGTCACGCCCGAGTCGGCGCCGCCGGTGGCCGGGTCCGGGTCGATGCCGAGCGCCTTGGCGGTGGCGTACGACGCCTCGCCGATGATCTGCGTGGGGCCGGTGTCGCCGACGACGGCGTACTCGACCTTGTTGTTGTAGATGACGGCGACCACACCGCCGCCCTTGATGCCGGCGTTGGAGTAGTTCCAGATGCTGCTGGTGCTGGGCACGACGACGTACGGCAGGGTCTCCGCCTTCAGCGGCTTGCCGTCGGACTGGTGGAAGGCGGTGTCGTCCTGGTACCAGGGGTCGCGGTCCTCGTTGCAGTTGGTGGTGCGCTGGCCGTCGCAGTCGATGTCCATGTCGGCCTTCCAGAACACCGCGCCGTTCTTGCCGCACACCGGGACCGTGGCCGACGTCTCCTCGTCCGTCCGGTACTTGCCGTTGGATATCTGCGAACAGGACGTCACCTTGGCGAGCAGGTCGGCGGCGCTGACCGTGCCCTCCTGTGCGGACCTGGGGGAGGCGGCGGCGGAGGCGTGCGCGGGCAGCAGGCCGGCGGCGAGCAGGGCGGTGCCGGAGGCCGCGGCGAGGGTGAGGGTTCGGAAACGCATGTGGGGGACCCTTCTGTTAGGAAAGTTTCCTTACCGGGTGCCGTACACGGTGGCCTCTTCGCCATGCTCCCGTCAACCCTGGTGTTGCGAACGGCCGAAACCCGTGCGTATTGCGGTGAGTTCCCTCGACGGTAAGACTGGACGAGACGGATGTATCCGTTCTGTCCGGCACTGTCGGAGGTAGGTCCCCTTCCCCCGGAGGTGAGGCTCATGTTCGTCCGTGCGGTGTACGCGACCGGTGATCCGGCACTGCTGGACGCGGCCATCCGGTCGGTGAACAGCGAGGGGCGGGACCTGCTGGAGGAACGCCCCGGCTACCGTGGCGCGGGCGTGTTCGCGGACCGGGAACTCGGCAAGCTCCTCACGGTGAGCTGGTGGGAGACCGAGGAGGCGCGGCAGAACAGCGACGAGGTGATGCGCGAGCGGCGCAGGGGGCTCCTGGAGCCCTTCGCCGGCACCATGGCGGTCGCCAACTACGAGGCCGCCGTGTTCCATGAGGTCAGGCACCCCCGGCACGGCGGGGGACTGCGCGTCACCAGGATGGAGTTCGACCCGCGCGACGCCGATCTGGTCGTCGACACCTTCCGGGCCACGGTGGTGCCGAGGTCCGAGTCGCTGCCGGGACTCGCCGAGACGACCCTGCTGATCGACCGGGACCGCGGACGGGCCATGACCGGCTCCCTCTTCCTCGACCGCGCTTCCCTGGCCGCCTCACGCGCGGCCGTCGCGGGCCTGCGGCACGCGGCGTCGGCCAAGGCGCACGCGGACGTGGTCGGCCTGGAGGAGTTCGAGGTCGTGCACGCGGACGTGCGCTTCGACTGAGCGGCCGGTTGACGCGGGGTGCCGGGCGGCACACGGCGGTGCGCCCCGCTGTGGTGCGGGGCGCACGGTCGAGCCGGGTGGTGCGGGGCGTGTGTCCGGGCCCGGCTTTCAGCCCACGTCGAAGGTGGCCGGGTCGGGACCCAGGCGCCGGTCCTCGTTGAGCGCGCTGATCGCGGCGAGGTCCTCGTCGTCCAGGCTGAAGTCGAAGACCTCGATGTTCTCCTTGATCCGGGACGGCGTCACGGACTTCGGGATCACGACGTTGCCGAGCTGGATGTGCCAGCGCAGCACGACCTGGGCCGGGGTGCGGTTGTGCTTCTGCGCGATGGCGACGATCGCCGGCACCTCCAGCAGGCCCTTGCCCTGGCCGAGCGGCGACCAGGCCTCCGTGGCGATGCCCTGCTCCGCGTGGAACTCGCGCGCCTCGCGCTGCTGGAGGTGCGGGTGCAGCTCGATCTGGTTGACCGCGGGGATGACCGAGGTCTCCGCGATCAGCCGCCGCAGGTGCTCGGGAAGGAAGTTCGAGACGCCGATGGTGCGGACGCGGCCGTCGGCGTGCAGCTTCTCGAACGCCTTGTAGGTGTCGATGTACGTGCCCCGGGACGGCAGCGGCCAGTGGATCAGGTAGAGGTCGACGTAGTCGAGCCCCAGCTTCTCCAGTGACGTGTCGAACGCGCGCAGCGTGGAGTCGTAACCGTGGTCGCTGTTCCAGAGCTTGGTGGTGACGAAGATGTCCTCGCGGGGCAGGCCGGAGGCGGCGATGGCCTTGCCGGTGCCCTCTTCGTTGCCGTAGATCGCAGCGGTGTCGATGCTGCGGTACCCGGCCTCCAGCGCCGTGGCGACGGCCCGCTCGGCCTCGTCGTCCGGCACCTGCCAGACGCCGTAGCCCAGCTGGGGCATCTCGACGCCGTTGTTGAGGATGATCGGGGGGACCTTGCTGCTCACGAGCCTCTTGATCCTTCGGTTGTCGACAAGGTGGTACTCCTATCGTCAACGATCACGGCCCGCTTTGCATTCCTGACCGCGGAATCCGCCGCGACTGACCGGTGAGTCAGCGTCCCGGGCGGAGAATGGCCGGAAATGCATCCGACGTTCTCGGTCCGGACCATTGACCGGTGACCGTGGTGCCGCGACTCTGTATCGCGCCACCGGACGTCTTCCTGAACCTGGTGCATGCATGTGAACGGCCCCTGACCACGGCCGTTGTCTACCCCTCTGAGATTCGTCACCCTCAGGAAAGCGGGTGCACCCACAGAACGAGAGCCCAGCCATGCCGTATCGATCTCGCTCTTCCAGCGCGCAGACATCGGATGAAAAGGTCTGGCAAAGCCCTGGTCGCCACCTCCTGGAGACCGCACGAGGAGATGCCCGCGCGCACCCACCGTCAAGGAGGGCCATGAGACGCCGACGCCTGCGGGCGGCGCCGACGGCCGACCGCGAGCGGAACTCCTGGGCGGCTTCAGGCGGTTGGCCGGGGGGCCGGGCCGCCGGCGACTTCCACGGCCGCCGGGCCGTTCCGATCACGAACGAACAACTGCGAGGAGAAGGAGTGTCATGAGCACATCCAGAAGAGCGGTACTCGGAGCCGCGTTCGGCGGTGCCGCGGCGGCGATCGTCCCCTCGACCGGCGCCCACGCGGCGTCCTGGCAGCTGAAGTGGTCACCCTCGGCGCGCTCCGACGGGCTCGGCGCCTTCGAGACCATCGAGGACGACCGCGCGGACTCCCATCCGGCCGGCCACCCCCACATCCACCCCACGGGCGACAACTGGCGCTTCGACATGCACAAGGTCGACCGGGACACCTCGGACGACCGCCAGCGGCAGGAGGTCACCGGGCTGCGCACGAGCGGCAGCAGCTATCTGAAGTGGACCGAGGGCCAGACCTGGCGGATCACCTACTCGATGTACATCCCCAGCAGCCTGAAGGCCACCACCACCTTCACGCACATCATGCAGATGAAACAGCCCGGCGCCGGTTCCTCGCCGATCGTCGTGCAGTCCCTGCGCCGGGTGGACGGCAAGCAGACCATCGAGCTGAAGATCGTCGAGGGCGACGTGCTCGTCGGCCGGGCGGACCTGGACCCGCTGCACGACAAGTGGACCGACGTGGACTTCCAGATCAAGATCGGCAACGGCTCGGCCGGCTCCGTCCGCTGGATCCTCAAGAGCGGTTCCACCACGGTCCTCGACAAGTCGAAGACCGGGGACACCTTCCTGGCCGACCGCGTCCGCCCCAAGTGGGGCATCTACCGCTCCCTCGGCGACACCTCCGGCTCGCTCCAGGACACCTACCTGCTCCTCACCAACCTCCGCGGCTACCAACTCGTCTGAGGGGTCGTCATGCTTTCGCCGAATCGTCAGGCGCGCCTCCCGGGCGCGCACGGAAGGCCGGCGGCGGCCGTCGTGCTCTGCGTCCTCGCCGTCGTCCTGGGACTCGCCCACCCGTCGGCCCTCGCGGCCCCGCAGCGGCACACGGCCGCCGTCTACGACGTGCGCGACTACGGCGCCAAGGGCGACGGGTCCACCAACGACACCCCCGCCGTCGACAAGGCCATCACGGCGGCCAACGCGGCCGGCGGCGGCACCGTCCGCTTCCCGGCCGGCACCTACAAGTCCAAGAACACCATCCACATGAAGAGCGACGTGACGCTCCAGCTCGACAGGGGCGCCACCCTCCAGGGCTCCTCGGCCGACACCTACGACGCCCCGGAGCCCAACCCGAACGACGCGTACCAGGACTACGGGCACAGCCACTTCCACAACGCCATGATCTACGGCGACCGGCTGACGAACATCGGCTTCACCGGCGAGGGAGTCATCGACGGCGCCGGCAACCTGATCACCGGCAACCCCAGGTCCGGTGAGGCCGACAAGATCCTGTCCCTGACCCGGTGCGACGGACTGCGGCTCGGCGACGGCCTCACCCTGCGCCGCGGCGGCCACTTCGCCGCCCTGATCAACGGCTGCGAGAACGTCGTCTCCGACCGTCTGACCATCGACACCGCGAGCGACCGCGACGGCTGGAACATCATCTCCACCACCGACGTCACGGTCACCAACGCGCACATCGAGGCCAACGACGACGCCCTGGTCTTCAAGAGCGACTACGCCCTCGGCGCCGAGCTCCCCAACGGCCACGTCCGGGTCAGCGACTCCTACCTGTCCGCGCGCTGCTGCAACGCCGTGATGTTCGGCTCCGAGACCTGCGGCGACTTCTCCGACTACCGGTTCGAGAAGATCCGCATCGAGGGCGCCGGCAAGTCCGGGCTCGGCATGGTCTCCATGGACGGCGCGAAGATCTCCGACGTCCACTACCGCGACATCACCATGACGGACGTCCACTCGCCGATCATGCAGAAGACCGGCACCCGGAAACGGTGCGGGAACAGTCCCGGTGTCGGCTCGATCAGCGACATCACCTACGAGCACGTCACGGCCACCGGCAGCAGCCCGTCCTTCAGCCCGACCCTGTGGGGCGAGAGCGGCCACCGGATCAGCCACGTGCGGTTCGACGACGTCGACATCACCGTGCCCGGCGGCAACGGCACCATGTCCACCGGCGTGCCCGACAACGACCCCACCGACTACAACCCGAAGAGCATCGGGACCCGGCCCGCCTACGGCTGGTACCTGCACAACGCCGACGACGTGCGCTTCACCGACAGCAGGGTGCGCTTCGCCGCCGATGACGGCCGCCCCGCCGTCATCGCCGACGCGGCGAGCGGCCTGCGCTTCACCCGGTTCACCGCCCAGAAGGGCGACGGCTCCCCGTACGACATCGGCTTGCGCAACGTCACCGGCTACTGCCTGAGCGACAGCCGCACCACCTCCGGCGGCGCCCTGCGGGTCTCGGCGAGCGGCTCCGGCCGGGACTGCTCCACGCCGGTGCGCCCGCGTGCGGCGGACGACTCCCGCCAGGCCTTCCTCCGCGCCTCCGTCGGCGGCCTCTTCCTGCACTGGGGCCTGCGCACCGCGCCCGCCCACACGAGCTGCACCGCCTGGGAGAAGGACGTCACCAACGGCGGCTGGACGCCGGACTACTGGGTGAACGAGGCCAGGAAACTGCACACGCAGTACCTGGTCCTGGCGACCTTCCACAGCCGGCTGGGCTACGGCCGCCCCTGGCCGTCCGGGATCCCCGGCTCCTGCTCCACCCGGCGGGACTTCCTCGGTGAACTGATCGGCGCCGCCAAGGCCAAGGGCATGAAGGTCATCCTCTACATGACCGACGACCCCCAGTGGCACGCCGAGGGCGGCCACGAATGGCTCGACTCGGCCGCGTACTCCGCCTACAAGGGGGAGGACGTGGACCTGACCACCCGCGACGGCTTCGGCCGGTTCTCCTACGACAACTTCTTCGAGGTCATGGACCGCTACCCGGACCTCGGCGGCTTCTGGATCGACAACGACAACGCCTACTGGGAGAGCCACCACCTCTACGAGCAGATCCGCGAGAAGCGCCCCTCGTACACGCTCAGCAACAACAACGAGGACACGCCGATCATGGACATGATCAGCAATGAGCAGAAGACGGGGATGACGCCGGCGTACGACTATCCGCAAGCCGTGTACACCGCCCAGCCTCGCCTGACCGAGGCGGACTTCAAACTGCCGTCGACCGGCGCCTGGTGGTACGACGGATCCGACCCCGCGGTCGACCGGGGGCTCACCCTCGGCCGGCTGATCACCAACGCCGGTTCCTCGGTGAAGGCCCTGATGGCCGAGACCGCGCAGGTCAACGGCAAGTTCCCGGCGAACCAGACCGCCTTCAACACCTTTGCGGACAGCTACCTCGCTCCCGTCTGGGAGTCCCTGCACGGCACGGAGGGCGGCGGCTACATGTACGGGGGCCTCAAGCCCGGCTTCTGGAACGACGGCGCCCACGGCGTGACCACCATCGCCAAGGACGACCCCGACCGGCAGTACGTCCACGTCCTGACCCCGCCCAGCACCAGCACCCTGCGCATCCGCGACAACGGCTACCGCGTCGCGTCCGTGACCGACCTCCGTACCGGCAAGGCGGTCTCGTGGTCGCAGTCCGGCGGTGTGCTCACGCTCACCGGGCTCGGCGCCTGGGACCCGTACGACACCGTCTTCAAGGTGACCACGGCAGGCCGGCAGGGCATCCTGTCCGGCGTCACCGTGACCGCGAGCACCTCGGCGAGCGGCCACCCCGGCTCCGCCGCCGGCGACGGCGACCACCTCACCTACTGGGACAACGGCAAGACCCTGCCCGTCGCCCTCACCTTCGACCTCGGCTCGGCGAAGAAGGTGCGGTACCTCGGGCTCAACCAGCGCGAGGACTCCGTCGCCTACGCCCGCTCCGACACCGAGCAGTCGGCCCGGATCAGGGCGTACAAGGTGTTCCTGAGCGACGACGGCACGCACTGGGGGAGTGCCGTGAAGACGGGCCGACTGCCGAGCGCCCGCGGCATCCAGGTCATCGACCTGACCGCCGCCACCGCCCGGTACGTCCGCCTGGAGGTCGACTCCACCTGGGCCGCCGCCACCGACACCACCCGCTACCAGCGGCTGCGGATCGACGAGGCCTGGGTCGGCACCTCGTACGCCACCCCGGCGACCGCCGTGCGCGTCCGCCCGGACAACGGGCAGGCCGCCCTGCGCCCCGCCATGGGCCGGAGCAGCCGGAGCTTCGCGCGGCGGCAGCCGGCGGGCGAAGACCGAGGCGCAGGCCGACGCGTCGGCCACGCCCGCTCCGAAGGACCAGGGCTTCGTCCAGGCCGGCCGTCGGGTCAGCCCCGGTAGAGGGCCTCGACCTCGGTCGCGTACACCTTCTCGATGGCCTTCCGCTTCAGCTTCAGCGACGGCGTCAGCAGGCCGTGTTCCTCGGTGAACGGCTGGGCCAGGATGCGGAAGGTGCGGATCGACTCGGCCTGGGAGACGAGGGTGTTGGCGGCGACCACCGCCCGCCGCACCTCCGTCTCCAGGTCCGGGTCGTGCACCAGCTCGGCCGGGGTCATCCTCGGCTTGCCGCGCATCTGGAGCCAGTGTTCGACCGCCTCCTGGTCGAGGGTGACCAGGGCCGCGATGTACGGCCGGTCGTTGCCGACGACGATGCACTGGTTGACCAGCGGGTGTTCGCGGACCCGCTCCTCCAGCACGCCCGGGGAGACGCTCTTGCCGCCGGAGGTCACCAGGATCTCCTTCTTGCGGCCGGTGATCGTCAGGTAGCCGTCCTCGTCCAGGGAGCCGAGGTCGCCGGTGGCGAGCCAGCCGTCGTGCAGGGTCTGGTCGGTGGCCTTGGGGTTGTTCAGGTACCCCTGGAAGACGTTCGCGCCGTGCAGCCAGATCTCCCCGTCGTCGGCGATGTGCACGGTCATGCCCGGGATGGCCTGGCCCACGGTGCCGTAGCGGGTGCGCTCGGGCGGGTTGGCGGTCGCCGCGGCCGTCGACTCGGTCAGGCCGTACCCCTCGTAGATCTGCACGCCCGCGCCCGCGAAGAACAGCCCCAGCCGGCGGTCCATCGCCGATCCCCCCGACATCGCGTTCCGGATCCGGCCGCCCATCGCGGCCCGGATCTTCGCGTACACCAGCTTGTCGAAGAACTGGTGCTGCATCCGCAGCCCCGCCGACGGGCCGGGCCCGGTGCCCCACGCCTTCGCCTCGACCGCCTCCGCGTACCTGACAGCGATGTCGACGGCCTTCTCGAACGGCCCCGCCTTGCCCTCCTTCTCGGCCTTGCGGCGGGCCGCGTTGAACACCTTCTCGAAGATGTACGGCACCGCGAGGATGAACGTCGGCTGGAAGGCGGCGAGGTCGGACAGGAGGGCGGCGGCGTGCAGCTGCGGCTGGTGCCCGAAGCGGACCCGGCCCCGGATCGCGGCGACCTCCACCATCCGGCCGAAGACGTGCGCCAGCGGCAGGAACAGCAGCGTCGACGCCTCGTCGCCCTTCTTCGAGTGGAACACCGGCTCCCAGCGCTGGATCACGGTGTCCGCCTCGGACATGAAGTTGCCGTGGGAGATCACACAGCCCTTGGGGCGGCCGGTGGTGCCGGAGGTGTAGATGACGGTGGCCACCGAGTCCGGGGTGACCGCCTCCCGGTGCCGGTGCACCACCTCGTCGTCCAGGTGGGCCCCGGCGTCGTACAGCTCCTGCACACAGCCCGCGTCGAGCTGCCAGAGCTGGCGCAGCCGCGGCAGCCGGTCGATGACGGTGGCGATGGTCATCGCGTGGTCCTCGTGCTCCACGATCGCCGCGGCGACCTCGGCGTCGTAGAGCATCCAGAAGCACTGCTCGGCCGAGGAGGTGGGGTAGACGGGCACCACCTGGGCGCCGATGGTCCACAGCGCGAAGTCGAACAGGGTCCACTCGTAGCGGGTGCGGGACATGATCGCGACCCGGTCGCCGAAGCGGATGCCGCGGGCCAGCAGCCCCTTGGCGAGGGCCATGACCTCGTCGCGGAACTCGGCGGCGGTGACGTCCCGCCACTGCCCCGAGGCGTCCTTGCGGCCGAGCGCGATGTGCAGCGGGTCGGTCCGGGCATGGTCGAAGACGACGTCTGCCAGACCGCCCACCGGCGGCGGCGACGCCAACGGAGGGTTGGTGAACTCGCGCAACCTCGCTCCCCGTGTTCGCGCCTCAGTGACGTTGGTCCACGCACCGCACAGCGCCGTGAAAGCTACCCCACCCGATCGGTGTGCGGGAGGGGTGCGGAAACCGAGCAAACCTCACGTTCCGCCGGGGCGGGGACCCTGAAATGCCCGCACATGGGGAAGGGCCGGACACAACTACTGACGGGTCAGTAAGTTTCGGTGCCGTAATCTCCACCGAATCTGTACGCGCCGATTACGGCACCACGTGCGCGGGACGGCCCCGGAACACGCCTCGGCCGCGGGCCGCGGGAAGCCGCCCGGCGCGGGAGCCGTGGGTCAGCCGTTCGTGCGTCGCAGTCGCTCGCCGCCCGCCAGGACCGCCGCCGCCAGCGCGTCCGCGGCGGCCTCGGCCGGGCCCCGGCGGTGGCCGTGGACGAGGACGAAGTCGACCTTGCCCAGCTCGGGCAGGCCGGCCCGGTCGGGCAGCCGGAACAGGCCCGGCGGGATCAGCCGCCGGGAGTGGGCCATCACCCCGAGGCCGGCGCGGGCCGCCGCGATCAGCCCGCTCAGGCTGCCGCTCGTGCACACGATCCGCCAGTCACGGCCCTGCCGCTCCAGCACCTCCAGCGCGCGGGCCCGGGTGATGCCCGGCGGCGGGTACACGATCAGCGGAACGGGCCGGTCGGGCTCCAGCCGCAGCGGCTCGGCGCCGATCCACACCAGGTCGTCGCGCCAGACCAGCTCGCCGCGCGGATCCTCCGGGAGCCGCTTGGCCAGCACCAGGTCCAGCTTCCCGGCGGCCAGCCGCTCGTGCAGGGTGCCGGACAGCTCGACGGTGAGCTCCAGGTCGACCTCCGGGTGGTCGTAGCGGAACGCCTCCAGGATCTCCGGCAGCCGGGTCAGGACGAAGTCCTCCGAGGCGCCGAAGCGCAGCCGGCCACGCACGCGCGTGCCGCTGAAGAACGCCGTCGCCTGCTCGTGCACCTCCAGGATGCGACGGGCGAACCCCAGCATCGCCTCGCCGTCCTCGGTCAGCTCCACCGAATGGGTGTCCCGGGAGAAGAGCTGCCGGCCGGCCGCGTCCTCCAGCCGCCGCACATGCTGGCTGACCGTGGACTGGCGCAGCCCCAGCCGCCGGGCGGCCTGTGTGAAGCTCAGCGTCTGGGCGACCGCCAGGAACGTGCGCAGGTGCGTCGGTTCGTACACCGTCCGAGCCTAGCCGCTCATCGCGGAACATGATGACAGTGAGAGCGGCATCCGGGATTCCCGATCAACGGCCGGAGGAGGAGAATCGACGGGGGCCCTACGGGCCCGCGACCGTACGTCACCCACAGCAATCGGAGCACCGTGAAACGCCTGCGCTGGCCGGCCTGGATGCCGATCGACCCGTACATCGTGCTGCTGCTCGGCACGGTCGGTCTCGCCGCGCTCCTGCCGGCCCGGGGCACCGCCGCCGATGTGACCTCGGGTGCCTCCACGGCCGCGATCGGCTTCCTCTTCTTCCTCTACGGCGCCCGGCTGTCCACTCGTGAGGCGCTGGACGGGCTCAAGCACTGGCGGCTGCACGTCACCGTGCTGACCTGCACCTTCGTCGTCTTCCCGGTGTTCGGGCTCGCCGCGCGCGGACTGGTGCCGGTCCTGCTGACCCAGCCCCTCTACCAGGGCCTGCTGTTCCTGACGCTGGTGCCGTCCACCATCCAGTCGTCCATCGCGTTCACCTCGATCGCCCGGGGAAACGTGCCCGCCGCGATCTGCGCCGGGTCCTTCTCCTCCCTCGCCGGCATCGTCCTCACGCCGCTGCTCGCGGCGGGGCTGCTCGGCGGTGAGGCGGTCGGGTTCTCCGCCGACTCGGTGGTGAAGATCGTGCTCCAGCTGCTGGTGCCGTTCCTCGCCGGGCAACTGCTGCGCCGCTGGATCGGCGGGTTCGTCACCCGGCACAAGAAGGTCCTCGGGCTGGTCGACCGCGGCTCGATCCTGCTGGTCGTCTACACCGCGTTCAGCGAGGGCATGAACCAGGGCATCTGGCACCAGGTCAGCCCCGTGCGGCTGGCCGGACTGCTCGGCGTCGAGGCCGTCCTGCTGGCCCTGATGCTGGTGCTGACCTGGTACGGCGCCAAGGCGCTCGGCTTCGGCCGGGAGGACCGGATCGCCATCCAGTTCGCCGGGTCGAAGAAGTCCCTCGCCTCCGGGCTGCCGATGGCGAGCGTCCTGTTCGGCAGCCACGCCTCGCTGGCCGTCCTGCCGCTGATGCTCTTCCACCAGATGCAGCTGATGGTGTGCGCGGTCATCGCCAAGCGGCGCGCCCGTGACCCGGAGGCGGCCACGGACGGCCCCGGCGCGTCAGCCGCGCACGCGGTCCAGGGGCAGCCACAGCACCGTGTCCTGCGGTGACCGCAGCACCCGCGGGTCGGCGAGTTCCGCGTCGGTGAGCGCCCGGTCCCAGACGCGCACCTCGTCCAGCGCGCCGGTGAGGAAGGCACGGCTGTCCATGCGCTGACCGAGGTGCACGCCGAAGGGGGAGTTGCGGCTGACGGAGCCCGGCACGTCGGCGGCGGAGGACGGCGCACCGTCGACGGACAGCGACAGCAGGCCCCCGCCGCGGCGGAGCACGGCGTGGTGCCACCGGCCGTCGTTGTACGCGGTGTCCGTGCGCACGGACACCGTCTGCGGCGGGGCGGCTCCGTTCCGCACGGTGATCAGCCCCCGCACCCGGTGGTCCGCCGGCTCCCCGCGCAGCCACACCTGCGGCTGGGTGGTGCCGATCCCGCCCATCCACAGCATCGGCTGCTCCCCGGCCGTCGCCGTGTACCGGAACCACAGCGACACCGTGAAGTCCTCCGCGCCCAGCGGGAGCCCGGTGCGGTACGGCAGGCGTACGGCGTCGTCGGCGCCGTCGAACTCCAGCGCGCCCCCGGACACCCCGTCCGTCTGCTCCGGCCCGCCCAGCACCGCCGCCGGGCGGGCGCGCGGGGCGAGGTCGGCGGTGACCGGATCGGGGCCGCGGCGCGCTCCGAGCCAGTCCTCGGTGATGCGGGCGAAGCGGATCTCGTCGCGGGCGTCCACCGCGCCGCCCTCGTACAGCAGGCCGACCGTGCCGGCGCCGACGCGGACCAGGTCGGAGTAGCCGGACCAGTCCGTGGTGACCACCGCGGCGCGGTCGGTGCCGTCCCAGGTCCGGCCGCCGTCGTAGGAGGAGCGGATCATCATCGTGCGGCGCCGGTCGGGATCGCCGGGGCAGGCGAGCAGGAGGCGGTCGCCCAGCCGCAGCAGCGACCCCTGCACCTGCGGGGTGTACAGATCCGGCAGGCCGCGGAAGGGCGCGGTGAAGCTGCCTCCGCCGTCGCGGCTGACGGCCTGGGTGCGGTGACCGAGGTCGGTGCCGTCCTGCTCCCGTCCGCTGACCAGGACCGAACCGTCGCCGCGCTCGGCGAGCGTGAGCTCGGAGGGCTTCTGCCGGAAGGTGCCGTCGGCGGCGATGGGCCAGGTGTCGGTGGCGCCGATCCGCCAGTGGCCGCCGTGGTCGTCGCTGACGATCAGGGCCGCGTGGTCGGCGCTGACCCGGCTGCCGTCCCAGGTCTCGGTGTTCACCCCGAGGACCAGGCGTCCGGCGTACCGGCCGCGGGTGAGCTGGATGCCGTGCACGGGACCGGTGGCGTACCAGGAGTTCCAGTCGGCGGGCAGGATCTCGGGGCTCAGATCGCGCGGCGGGGACCAGGTCCGGCCGTCGTCGTCGCTGTACTGCAGGTGCGGAGTGCGGTCGCAGGGAACCGAGCAACTGGCGCTGTCCGTACGGCCCGTGTTGTACGTCTCCGCCAGCCAGACGCGGCCGGTGACGCGGTCCACGACCGGCGCCGGGTTGCCGTGGGTGTCGCCGGCGCCCTCGTTGACCACCCGCAACGGGCCCCAGGTACGCCCGCCGTCGGTGGAGCGCTTGAGCACGATGTCGATGTCGGCCGCGTCCCCGCAGTTGAGGACGCGGCCCTCGGCGAACGCCAGCAGGGTGCCGTCGGCCGTTTCGACGACCGCCGGGATGCGGAAGCACGCGTACCCGGGGTCCTGGGCGGCCTTGAACAGCACCTGCTGCTCGAACACCGGGGAACCGCCCGCCGACTGGGCGTGCGCCGGATGAGCGGGGAGGAACGGCAGGACCAGGCCGGCCGCGGTGACGAGGGCGGATCCGATACGGGCGCGAAGACCTGACGGCACGGTGCGACCTGCCCTTCGTCGGCCGGACATCTGGACATCCGCACATCCCACGTCCAACGTGCGTCCCTGAACGGTAGTTGGCAGTGGCGCGGGTCACAAGAAGCGTGCGGACGGTCACGGACGCAGGACGACCTTGCCGAGGTTGGCCCGGCCCGTGATCACCTCGTGCCCCGCCGCCGCGTCCTCCAGGGCGAACTCCCCGTGCACGGCGGGCTTCACGGCGCCCTCGGCGAAGAGTCGCCACAGCTCCCGCCGCCACCGCTCGTACAGCTCCGGCCGGCCGCGGGCGATCAGCGCCATCTGGAAGCCGATCACCGACTTGGCCCCCACCAGCAGGTCGTACGCCTGGACGGTGCCGCCGCCCGAGCTGTAGGCGACCAGGCGGCCGTGCGGGGCGAGGGCCGCCAGGGCGGGGGTGAGCAGCTCGCCGCCGACGGCGTCGAGGACGCAGTCGACGGGATCGCCCCAGCCGTCGTCGCCGTACCGCACGCAGTCGTCCGCACCGAGCGAGCGCACGAAGTCCGCCTTCGCCCGCCCTGACACGGCCCCCAGGACCCGCCCCGCGCCCCGCGCCCGCGCGAGCTGCACGGCGAGGTGTCCGACGCCGCTCGCCGCCGCCGTGACGAGGACCGACTCCCCCGGCGCGAGGCGGGCCGCCTCCAGGGCCCCCCGGGCCACCAGTCCGCTGCGCACCAGCGCCACCGCGGTCACGGGGTCCGCGCCGTCCGGCACCGGTGAGGCCATGGCCTCGTGCAGCAGGGCGTACTCGGCGTACCCGTGCCCGAAGCACAGCCCGGTCACCCGGTCACCGGCGCGGAAGCGGGTCACGCCCTCGCCGGCCGCCACCACCTCGCCGGCGATCTCACCGCACAGCGGCACCGGCTCCGGAGCCCCGGTCACCTTGCGGACCACCGGGAGCGTGACCCCGACGGCCGCGCAGCGCACCAGCAGCTCACCGGGGCCGGGCACGGGGACCGGCACCTCCTCCACGAACAGGGGGCCGCCGGTGGACTCGTACCGGACGCGACGCATGGAACCTCCAGGGGCCGGGCGTACCCGGCACACACGATCGTCGGGAACCCCATGAAATCATTGGGAGGCCCAACGGTATAGCGGACTTCATTGGGGAGTCCAACGATTCTTCGGCTAGGCTGCCGTCATGGCCGAAGCACCCCTGCCCGCGATCCGCTCCCTGCCCAGCTGGCTACTCGGCCGAGCCGCCGCACGGGGCCGTGCCCTGGTCGCCGAGGCCCTGGCGGCGGAAGGGCTGAAGATGTGGCACCACGTCGTCCTCTCCGCCGTCCGCGACCTCGCCCCGGTCGCCCAGGCGGACCTCGGCCGCGGAGTGCGCCTCGACCCGAAGGACGTGGTCGGCATCCTGAACGACCTGCAGTCCGCGGGTCTGGTCGACCGCGCCCCCGACCCCCGCGACCGGCGCAAGAACGCCGTCTCCCTCACCGAGGAGGGTGCCCGTCTCCTCGTGCGCTGCGAGAAGGCCGCCCGTGAGGCCAACGACGAACTGCTCGCCCCGCTGTCGGCCGCCGAACGCGATCAGTTCATGGGCCTGTTGATCCGGATTTCCGGCACGGACGGCTGACGACGGCTAACGTTCCGTCATGACCGCAGCTCCCGTGCTCGATCCGCAGCGCACCGCCCTCCTCCTCGTCGACCTGATGGACCGCATCGTCGCGCTGCCCCTGGAACCCCGCAAAGGCACCGAAGTACTCGCTGCCGCCGAGGAGTTGGCCACCACCTTCCGCCGCGCCGGTGCCCTCGTCGTCCTCGTCCGGGTCGAACGCCCCGCCGTCGCCGAACAGCCGCCCGGCAGCGGGCTGGTGCCCGGCCTGCGCCGGGACGGCGACCTGGAGGTCGTCAAGCGGACCCTCGGCGCCTTCCAGGGCACCGCGCTGGACGAGCGGCTGCGCGAACGCGGCATCACCACCCTGGTGCTGGGCGGCATCGCCACCAACCTGGGTGTCGAGTCCACCGCCCGCGCCGCCGCCGACCTCGGCTACGACCTGGTCTTCGCCGAGGACACCATGGCAGCGTTCACCGCGGCCGAACACGACGCCTCGGTACGCCTCGACTTCCCGAGACTGGGCACGGTGACGAAGTCGAAGGAACTGACCTTTGCCTGAACAGCCACCCGACGAAGGCCAAGGGCCCACCAAGCGCGACTGTCCCCACGCGTCGGCCGC
This sequence comes from Streptomyces sp. Ru62, assembly GCF_002920615.1. Taxonomy (GTDB): domain Bacteria; phylum Actinomycetota; class Actinomycetes; order Streptomycetales; family Streptomycetaceae; genus Streptomyces. Next base: position 53,595 of record NZ_PQSU01000015.1, on the reverse strand, counting down.
GAAGAGAACCGCAGGGGGCGCGCCGGTGGAGGCGAACGAAGCAAAAAATGACGGGACCCCGCAGGCGCAGGGGGCGCTCCCCGCCGGGCGGGGTCCCGCCGCCGTGCCGCGGGGACCGGTCAACCCTGGGCGGCCGCCTCCCGCAGGGCGATCCGGTCCTGGCCCGCGTACACGTTCATCGAGCTGCCCCGGAGGAAGCCCACCAGGGTCAGCCCCGTCTCGGCGGCCAGGTCCACCGCCAGCGACGACGGCGCCGACACGGCCGCGAGCACCGGGATGCCCGCCATCACCGCCTTCTGCGCCAGCTCGAAGGAGGCCCGGCCGGAGACCATGAGGATCGTCCGGGACAGCGGCAGGGCGTCGCTCTGCAGCGCCCGGCCGACCAGCTTGTCGACCGCGTTGTGCCGGCCGACGTCCTCCCGGGTGTCCAGCAGCTCCCCGTCCTCGCTGAACAGGGCCGCCGCGTGCAGGCCCCCGGTCCGGTCGAACACCCGCTGGGCCGCACGCAGCCGGTCGGGAAGGCTCGCGAGCAGTTCTGGGCTGATCCGGAGCAGGGGAGAGTCGGCGATGGGCCAGCGCGCTGTCGTACGGACGGCGTCCAGGCTGGCCTTGCCGCACAGCCCGCACGAGGAGGAGGTGTAGACGTTGCGCTCCAGGGTGAAGTCCGGGAGCGTGACGCCCGGCGCGGTCTTCACGTCGACCACGTTGTACGTGTTCGAACCGTCCACCGTCGCCCCGGCGCAGTAGACGATGTTCTGCAGGTCGGACGCGGTGGCGAGGACTCCTTCGCTCACCAGGAAGCCGGCCGCCAGCGCGAAGTCGTCGCCGGGGGTGCGCATGGTGATCGCGAGCGGCTTGCCGTTCAGCCGGATCTCCAGAGGTTCCTCGGCGACGAGCGTGTCCGGCCGGGTGGAGACCGCCCCGTCCCGGATGCGGAGGACCTTGCGTCGTTCCGTGACTCGTCCCATGGTCTGATCAGCCCCGGTTCTGTACGTGCTGGTAGCCGAAACGGCCCTTGATGCAGAGGTTGCCGTGGGTCACCGGGTTGTCGTGCGGTGAGGTGACCTTCACGATCTCATTGTCCTGCACATGGAGGGTGAGTGTGCAGCCCACCCCGCAGTACGCGCAGACCGTGGTCGTCTCCGTCTGCCGCGACTCGTCCCAGTCGCCGGCCGCCCGCAGGTCGAACTCCCGCTTGGCGGACAGTGCCCCGGTCGGGCACACCTCGACGCAGTTGCCGCAGAACACGCAGGCCGAGTCGGTCAGCGCCGCGTCGTGCTCCACGGCGATCCGCGCGTCGAAACCACGCCCGGCGACCGAGATGGCGAAGGAGTTCTGCCACTGGTCGCCACAGGCGTCGACGCACTTGTAGCAGAGGATGCACTTCGCGTAGTCGCGCACGTACAGCTCGTTGTCGATCTTCGGCTCGTCGTTGAGACGCGCCGCGTCGGGGCCGAAACGGTCCGGCTTCGCCTCGTACTCCTTGATCCACTCGGCGGCCCGTGGCGTCGTCGACAGGTCGGCCGAGGAGGCCAGCAGCTCCAGGACGATCTTCCGGCTGTGCCGCACCCGCTCGGTGTCCGTGCGCACCTCCATGCCGGGCTCGGCCCGGCGCGAGCAGGCCGGCACCAGCGTCCGCGACCCCTCGACCTCCACCACGCACACCCGGCAGGCGTTCTTCGGTCGCAGGGTGTCGCCCTGGCACAGCGTCGGGACGTCCTTGCCCGCGGCCCGGCAGGCGTCGAGGACGGTGGCGCCCTCGGGAACCCGGGCCTCCTGCCCGTCGAGCGTGAACTCGACCAGCCGGCGCGGCACCCCGATCGGTATCGCGGTCATGTGTAGGCCCCCAGACGGTCGATGGCGGATTCCACGGCGTTCCACGCGGTCTGTCCCAGACCGCAGATCGAGGCGTCCCGCATCGCCCGGCCGACCTCCCGCAGCAGGGCGATGTCGTCCGCGGCACCGGCGCCGGTGCGGTCCGCTATCCGGCGCAGCGCCTCCTCCTGCCGTACGGTGCCGACCCGGCAGGGCACGCACTGGCCGCAGGACTCCTCCCGGAAGAACCGGGCGATGCGCAGCAGCAGCCGGGGCAGCGGCACGGTGTCGTCGAAGGCCATCACCACCCCGGAGCCCAGCGTGGTGCCCGCCTCCCGGGTGCCTTCGAAGGTGAGCGGGAGGTCCAGCTCGTCGGGCCGTACGAACCCGCCGGCCGCCCCGCCGAGCAGCACCGCCCGCAGCCCCGCGCGCACCCCGGCCAGGGTCAGCAGCTCCCCGAGCGTGGCGCCGAACGGCAGCTCGTACACCCCGGGCCGGTCCACGCTGCCGGAGACGCAGAACAGCTTCGGGCCGGTGGAGCGCGCCGTACCGATCGCCGCGTACGCCGGGGCGCCCATGGTCAGGATCGGCAGGACGTTGACCAGCGTCTCCACGTTGTTCTCGGCGGTCGGCTTGCCGAACAGGCCCTTCTCCACGGGGAAGGGCGGCTTGCTGCGGGGTTCGCCGCGGTGACCCTCGATGGAGTTGAACAGGGCGGTCTCCTCACCGCAGATGTAGGCACCCGCGCCGCGCCGGATCTCGATGTCCAGGTGGTAGCCCTGGCCGAGGATGTCCTCGCCGAGCAGACCGCGGGCCCGGGCCTGGTCGATCGCGTGCTGGACCCGGCGGACCGCCCGCGGGTACTCACCGCGGATGTAGACGAAGGCCCGGTGCGCGGAGACCGCGTACGACGCGATCGTGATCGCCTCCACCAGCGCGAACGGATCGCCCTCCATCAGCACCCGGTCCTTGAAGGTCCCGGGCTCCGACTCGTCGGCGTTGCACACCAGGTAGTGCGGGTGGTCCGGCTGCGACGCCGTGGCCTGCCACTTGCGGCCGGTGGGGAAAGCGGCGCCGCCGCGCCCGACCAGACCCGCGTCCGTCACCTCCCGGATCACCCCGGCCGGCCCGAGCGCGAAGGCCCGGCGCAGGGCCGTGTAGCCGCCGTGCGCCCGGTAGTCGTCCAGCGAGGACGGGTCCACCACGCCCACCCGGCGCAGCAGCGTCAGCGAGGGGTCACCCGCCTGCGGCACCGCCGTCACGGCCGGCGGCTCCTCGGGCGCCGCGTCGGGCGCGCCCGCCGCGTCGACGGCCTCCGTCACGGAAGCGGGCGCCGACACCGCCGTCCGCACCGGCTCGCCCGCCCGGACCGCCAGCGCGGCCGGGGCGCGTTCGCACAGGCCCAGGCAGGGGGCGCGCTCGACGCTCACCCCGCTGCCGGGGCCGAGCCGCGCCTCGATCCCGGCGCACACCTCTTCGGCACCGGCGGCCAGGCAGGCCAGGTCGGTGCAGACGTGCAGCACCGTGGCGGGGCGCGGCCGGACGGAGAACATGGCGTAGAAGGTGGCCACCCCGTACGCCTCGGCCGGCGGCACGGTCAGCCTGCGGCACAGATAGCCGAGGCCGCCCTCGCTGATCCAGCCGACGCGGTCGTTGAGGGCGTGCAGCCCCGGCAGCAGCAGATCGCGCCGGTCGCGGGCCGCCCGGCCGCCACGCGCCCACCGCAGGTCGGCATCGGTGCGGTCGGCTCCCTCCCAGGAGGATTCCGGGGGGCCCAACAACGCGTCCACGGCGGCGCGTTCCTCGTCCGTCGGTTTGCTGTCGCCGAAGTGCAGGTCCACGGGTGGGTCACCTCACATAGGTCACTGCGGGCAGCTTCTCGATCCGGATCGCCGACGCCTTGAACTCCGCCGTCCCCGCGATCGGGCAGTTCGCCTCGATGGTCAGCTGGTTGGTGTCGACCTCGTCGGGAAAGTGCATGGTCATGAAGGCGAGGCCGGGGCGCAGGGCCGTGTCGATCCACACGGGTGCCACGACCGAGCCCCGCCGTGAGGACACCCGCACCTCCTCGCCGACGACGACCCCGTACCGCTCGGCGTCCTCCGGGCACAGTTCGATGTACTCGCCGCGCCGCAGCGGGGAGGCGAAACCGCCGCTCTGCACACCGGTGTTGTAGGAGTCCAGCCGCCGGCCGGTGGTGAGCCGGACCGGGTACTCCTCGTCGGTGAGGTCCACCGGCGGGTCGTGCTGCACCAGCCCGAACGGCGCCGGCCGGCCCCGCCGCCCGGGGTCCGGCTCCCACAACCGGCCGTGCAGGAAGGGTGGTTCGAGCTCCTCGGTGCTCGGGCAGGGCCACTGGATGCCCTGCTGCTCCTCCAGCCGGGAGTACGTCATCCCGTAGTGGTCCGGGGACACCGACCGCAGCTCGTTCCACACGGCCTCCGCGTCGGCGTACTTCCAGTCGTGGCCCAGCCGGGCGGCCAGTTCGCAGATGATGTCGATGTCCTCGCGGGCCTCGCCGGGCGGGGTGACGGCCCGTCGCACCCGCTGCACGCGCCGCTCGCTGTTGGTGGTGGTGCCCTCGGTCTCCGCCCAGCCGGCGGTCGCGGGCAGCACCACGTCCGCCAGCTCGGCGGTCTTCGTCAGGAAGATGTCCTGGACGACGAGGAAGTCCAGGGCCTTCAGACGGCGCACGGCCTGCTCGCTGTCGGCCTCCGACTGGGCCGGGTTCTCCCCGACGCAGTACACCGCGCGCAGTCGGCCGTCCTCCATGGCCTCGAACATCTCCGTCAGGTTCAGCCCGTAGTGCGGCTGGATGACGGTGTCCCAGGCCGACTCGAACTTCAGCCGGACGCCCGGGTCGAGGATGTCCTGGAAGCCGGGCAGCCGGTTGGGGATGGCGCCCATGTCGCCGCCGCCCTGCACGTTGTTCTGCCCGCGCAGCGGCTGGAGCCCGGAGCCGTAGCGGCCGACATGGCCGGTGAGCAGGGAGAGGTTGATCAGCGCGCGGACGTTGTCGGTGCCGTTGTGGTGCTCGGTGATGCCGAGGGTCCAGCACAGCTGGGCCCGCTCGGCGCGGGCGTAGGCGTGCGCCAGCTCGCGGATGGCGCGGGCCGGTACACCGGTCACCTTCTCGGCCAGGGACAGCGTCCAGGGCTCGACCAGCTTGCGGTACTCCTCGAAGCCGGTGGTCGCCCGTCCGACGAACGCCTCGTTCACCAGCCCGGCGCGGATGATCTCCCGGCCGATCGCGTGCGCCATCGGGATGTCGGTGCCGACGTTCAGTCCGAGCCAGCTCTCCGCCCACTCGGCGGTGGAGGTCCGGCGCGGGTCGACGGCGTACATCCGGGCGCCGTTCCGGATGCCCTTCAGCACGTGCTGGAAGAAGATCGGGTGCGCGAAACGGGCGTTGGAGCCCCACATCACGATGACGTCGGTGTGCTCGATCTCCTCGTACGACGAGGTGCCGCCGCCGGAGCCGAACGCGGCCGACAGCCCCGCCACGCTGGGCGCGTGACACGTCCGGTTGCAGGAGTCGACGTTGTTGGTGCCCATCACCACGCGTGCGAACTTCTGCGCCACGTAGTTCATCTCGTTGGTGGCGCGGGCGCAGGAGAACATCCCGAACGCGCCCCGGTTGCGCTCCAGGCCCCGGGCGGCGCGGTCCAGCGCCTCCTGCCAGCCCGCCTCCCGGAACGGCTCGTCACGACGGTCGCGCACCAGGGGGCGCGTCAGCCGGGTGTAGGTCTTCGGTTGCCGGTTCCTCATGCGGCGCTCCTCAGCGCGAGCAGGTCCGAGATGGCGTGCACGGTGCGCAGGGTGGGCACCTCCACACCGGTGATCTCCGCGAGTTCGACCACGGCGGCGAGCAGCACGTCCAGCTCCAGCGGCTTGCCGCGCTCCAGGTCCTGGAGGGTGGAGGTGCGGTGGTCGCCGACGCGTTCCGCACCCGCGAGCCGGCGCTCGATGGAGACGCCCACCTCGCAGCCGAGGGCCTCGGCGACGGAGAGCGTCTCGCGCATCATCGTCTCGATGACCCGGCGGGTGCCGCCGTGCCGGCACATCTGCCGCATGGTGGCCCGGGCCAGGGCGCTGATCGGGTTGAAGGAGATGTTCCCGAGCAGCTTGAGCCAGATGTCGTTGCGCAGGTCCGGTTCCACGGGGCACTTCAGCCCGCCGGCCTGCATGGCCCCGCTCAGCTCCCGGCAGCGCGCCGAGACGCTGCGGTCGGGCTCGCCGAGGGAGAACCTGGTGCCCTCCACGTGCCGCACCACGCCGGGCGCCTGGAGCTCCGTCGCCGCGTAGACGACACAGCCGACGGCCCGTTCGGGGGCGAGGACGGCGCTGACGGCGCCGCCGGGGTCGACGCTCTCCAGACGGTGGCCGTCGTGGGGGCCGCCGTGCCGGTGGAAGTACCACCAGGGGATGCCGTTCTGCGCGGCCACCACCGTGGTGCGCTCGTGCAGCAGGGGTGCGATCAGCGGCCCGCACGCCGCGTACGCGGTGGCCTTCAGGCCCAGGAAGACGTGGTCGACCGGGCCGACCTCGGCCGGGTCGTCGGTGGCGTGGGGGTGCGCGGTGAAGTCACCGCGCGGGCTGACCACGCGTACCCCGTGCCGCCTCATGGCCGCGAGATGCGGTCCACGGGCGATGAGGTGCACGTCGGCACCGGCGCGGTGGAGCGCGGCACCGACGTAGGCGCCGATGGCACCGGCGCCGAGGACTGCGACTTTCACAGGGACGCTCCGTTCGGTTTGAGGGATACCGCGGAGGTGAGGACGGGAGCCGACGGACGCGTCGGCTGAATCCTGTCGACGAAATATTGTCTACAGTATGGAGAAGGTGTCAGCAAGGGTTCGTGCGGCGACCGTTGAGGGGGCGCGCGATGGCCGCCGCGGGGTCCTCGCGACAACCGCTGAGGGGTCCGCGCGTCGGCCGACCGTTGAGCGCAGCGCGCATACCGTTCACCGCATACGGTCGACGGTCGCCTTCTCAACTCCCGCGCCCGGCCCTACCGTCCGGCGTCATGAGCAGCCCCCCTGTCGCACCCCCGGGCTGGAGCCGCTGGCTCGTCCCGCCCGCCGCCCTCTCCGTCCACCTCTCCATCGGCCAGGCCTACGCCTGGAGCGTCTTCAAGCCGCCGCTCGAATCCGCGCTGGGCCTCGACGGCACCCAGAGCGCGCTGCCCTTCCAGGTGGCGATCGTGATGCTCGGCCTGTCGGCCGCGTTCGGCGGCACGCTCGTCGAGCGCAACGGCCCGCGCTGGGCGATGACCGTGGCCCTCGTCTGCTTCTCCTCCGGCTTCCTGATCTCCGCCCTCGGCGCCAGGACGGAGCAGTACTGGCTGATCGTCCTCGGCTACGGCTTCGTCGGCGGGATCGGCCTCGGCATCGGCTACATCTCGCCCGTCTCCACCCTGATCAAGTGGTTCCCGGACCGGCCGGGCATGGCCACCGGCATCGCCATCATGGGCTTCGGCGGCGGCGCCCTGATCGCCTCGCCGTGGTCGGCCCAGATGCTCGAATCCTTCGGCTCCGACAACGATGGCATCGCCCTCGCCTTCCTGGTGCACGGGCTGTCGTACGCCGCCTTCATGACCCTCGGCGTCCTCCTGATCCGGGTGCCGCGCACCGAGAAGCCCGTCGAGAGCGGGCCGAGCGCCGTCGACGGCGTGCAGGTGTCGGCCCGCGAGGCCGTGCGCACCCCGCAGTTCTGGTGCCTGTGGGTCGTGCTGTGCATGAACGTGACCGCCGGCATCGGCATCCTGGAGAAGGCCGCGCCGATGATCACGGACTTCTTCGCGGACAGCTCCACCCCCGTGTCGGCCTCGGCCGCGGCCGGCTTCGTCGCGCTGCTGTCGGCCGCCAACATGGCCGGCCGCATCGGCTGGTCCTCCACCTCCGACCGGGTCGGCCGCAAGAACATCTACCGCGTCTACCTCGGCGTCGGCGCGCTGATGTACCTGCTGATCGCGCTGTTCGGGGACACCTCGAAACCGCTGTTCGTGCTGTGCGCGCTGGTGATCCTGTCCTTCTACGGCGGCGGCTTCGCGACGATCCCCGCCTATCTGAAGGACCTCTTCGGCACCTACCAGGTCGGTGCCATCCACGGCCGGCTGCTGACCGCCTGGTCCACGGCCGGCGTGCTCGGGCCGCTGATCGTCAACTGGATCGCCGACCGGCAGGAGGCGGCCGGCAAACACGGCTCGTCGCTGTACGGGCTGTCGTTCGGCATCATGATCGGCCTGCTCGTCGTCGGCTTCGTCGCCGGCGAACTCGTCCGTCCCGTCCACCCCCGCCACCACGTCCCCGCCCCGAGGGAGGCCGCAGATGCCCAGCGACAGCAGCCCGCCTAGCCGAAGGGGCCTGATCGCCTTCGCCTGGCTGTGGGTGGGCACACCCCTCGCCTACGGCCTGTACGAGCTGGTGCGGAAGGCGACACAGCTGTTCACAGGGTGAAGGGACGGGCGTCCGGGGGGCTGAGGGAAGCCGACAACCCGGGCGCCCGATTCCTGTGGCTTCACCTGCCGTCGTACTCGCGAGTCACTGATCAGACTGTGGATCCCGCTACCCACGGCACGAGGGGATACCCCGGCATGAACGGCTCGCGCATCGCCGCCATCGGTCACTACCAGCCCGCCAAGGTGCTCACCAACGACGACCTGGCGGGCATGGTCGACACCAGCGACGCGTGGATCCGCAGCCGGGTGGGCATCCGGACGCGGCACATCGCCGGCCCCGACGAACCGGTCGACGAACTGGCCGCGCACGCCGCCGCCAAGGCCCTCGCCGCGGCCGGACTCGCGCCCGCCGACATCGACCTGGTGCTGGTGGCCACGTCCACCGCGATCGACCGCTCCCCGAACACCGCCGCCCGGGTGGCCGCCCGCCTGGGCATCCCGCGGCCGGCCGCGATGGACGTCAACGTCGTCTGCGCCGGGTTCACCCACGCCCTCGCCACCGCCGACCACACGGTCCGGGCGGGCGCCGCGACCCGGGCGCTCGTCATCGGCGCCGACAAGATGTCCGACGTCACCGACTGGACCGACCGCTCCACCTGCGTCCTCGTCGGCGACGGCGCCGGGGCGGCCGTGGTGGAGGCGTGCGGACCGGGCCGCGAGCCCGGGATCGGGCCGGTGCTGTGGGGGTCGGTGCCCGAGATGGGGCACGCCGTGCGGATCGAGGGCACGCCGCCGCGGTTCGCCCAGGAGGGGCAGAGCGTCTACCGCTGGGCCACCACCCGGTTGCCGGCCATCGCCCGCCAGGCCTGCGAGAAGGCCGGGGTGGCGCCCGAGGACCTCGCCGGGGTCGTGCTGCACCAGGCCAACCTGCGGATCATCGAGCCCCTGGCCGAGAAGCTGGGCGCCGTCAACGCGGTGGTCGCCCGCGACGTCACCGAGTCCGGCAACACCTCGGCCGCCAGCATCCCGCTGGCCTTCTCCAAGTTGGCCGAACGGGGAGCGCTCAGCACGGGCGACCCGGTGCTGCTGTTCGGTTTCGGCGGCAATCTGTCGTACGCCGGTCAGGTCGTGCGGTGCCCCTAGCGGGCGCCCGTTGCCCATACGAGCCGCAGGGGGCTCAGTTGGCGTACTCGGCTGGATTGCCCCGTGCTTCCGCACGCCTGGTGCTGAATACTGTGCACCGTAGACTGTAGACGAAAGACAATTGATACTGAGCCGAAGTGAGCGTCTCAGGGTCCACGCGTCAGACCTGCTCAGGAGGGGACCGCGATGTTGTCGACCGGACTGCCGCAGGGGGCGGTGCCCAAGCTGGAACGGCCCGGCCCGCTGCGTGAGCGCGTCTACGAGGCGCTGCTGGAACTCATCACCACCCGCGCTCTGCAGCCCGGCCAGCACCTCGTGGAGAGCGAACTCGCCGGGCACCTCGGCGTCTCGCGGCAGCCCGTGCGCGAGGCCCTGCAGCGGCTGAACACCGAGGGGTGGGTCGATCTGCGGCCCGCGCAGGGCGCGTTCGTGCACGAGCCGACCGAGGAGGAGGCCGACCAGCTCCTCACGGTCCGCACCCTGCTGGAGGCGGAGGCCGCCCGGCTGGCCGCCGCACACGCGGACAGCGCCGGCATCACCGTGCTGGAGGAGCTGTGCGCCGAGGGCGAGGCGGCGGTGGCGGCCGAGGACGTGGACCGCGCGGTCGCCCTCAACGCCGCCTTCCACGCCAAGGTGATGGAGCTGGCCGGCAACACCGTCCTCGCTGGACTCGCCGCCCAGGTGGACCGGCGGGTCCGCTGGTACTACACGCCGGTGGCCCGGCAGCGCGGCCGGCAGTCGTGGCGCGAGCACCGCGAACTGATCACCGCGATCGCCGCCCGTGACGAGCAGCGCGCCACCCGGCTGATGCGCGCGCACACCGAGCACACCCGGCGCTCGTACCACGAGCGGAACGCGACCTGACCGGGTCTCCGGGCGGCCCGCCGCACGGGGCGTCCGTGAGCCGCCGCGCGGTCGCCGTGCGGTGAGGGGGTGACCGGCCCGGGCCGGGGGTGAGCCGGCACCACCCCACAGGGAACGCCCCGGCCGACGCCGAGTTCCCCCTCCCCGACGAGCCGGTCGGGGAGGGGGAACACCGGTCGAGCCCGGCGGTCAGGTGGCCGGGTGCGGCTTCGCGGCCGGTACCGGCTCGCCGCCGGCGGTGCGGCCCGGCTGGCGCAGCAGGAGTGCGAGCGCCGCCGCCACCATCGAGACACCGCCGGCCAGCGCGTAGGCGCCGTTGTAGCCCCAGGCGCCGACCACCATCGAGCCGAGGCCGCCGCCGAACAGGCCGCTGACCAGCTTCCCGCTGTACACGAGGCCGTAGTTGGTGGCGTTGTAGTTCTCGCCGAAGTAGTCCGGGGTCAGCGCGGCGAACATCGGGTAGAACGCGCCGCCGCCGAAGCCGGAGAGGAAGGCGAAGAACAGGAACAGCCACTCGCTCCTGACGTCACCGGCCCAGATGACGCCGAACTGGGCGAGTCCGAGGACGACGATGACGAAGACCAGCGTCGTCTTGCGCCCCCAGTGGTCCGACAGCCAGCCCACGACACCGCGGCCGATGCCGTTGATGACCGCCATCACGCCCATCGAGGACGCCGCGACCAGCGGGCCGAAGCCCACCTCCTTGGCGAAGTCGACCTGGAAGGAGATCCCGAAGATCGACACGCCGGCGGTCATCACGATGGAGATCCACATCAGGGGCAGCATCCCGGTGCGGATGGCCTCCTTGGGTGTGAACTGCCGTACGGCGGGCGGGTTCTTCGCCAGCGACCGGGCGTTCTTGCTGTCGCCGGAGAAGGAGAGCGGGTCGATGTCCGCCGGCCACCAGTTCTTCGGCGGGTCCTTGAAGAAGAACGCCGAGGCGAACACGACGATCATCACGTAGACGCCGATGAGGTCCAGGACCCGGTGGTAGTTCTCCGTGTCGAAGGCGTAGTTGAAGATGAAGATGAACGGCAGCGAGCCGTACGCGAAGCCGCCGTTGACGAAGCCCGTGCGGGCGCCGCGCCGTTCGGGGAACCATTTGCCGACCATGTTGATGCAGGTCGCGTACACCAGCCCGGCGCCGATGCCGCCGACCACGCCGAAGCCGAGGATCGCCAGCCACACGTCGTCCAGGTGCGACAGGGCCAGGAACCCGACCAGGCACAGGCCGGAGCCCGCGTACATCGCACGGCGGGCGGTCAGGACGCCCTTCTCGCGCAGCCAGCCCGCCGGGAAGGCGATGCCGGCCTGGAAGAACACCCAGACGCTGAGGATCCAGAAGGTGTTGGACTGGGTCCAGCCGTGCGCGTGCGAGAGGGTGTCCTCCGCGGAGCCGTACGCGTACTCGAAGACGCTGATCGCCATCATGGCGATCCACGGCAGGTAGACCATGAGCTTGCGGGAGTGGCCGAGGATGTCCCGGTCGGTCTCGCCCACGCGGTAGACGCGGCCGTTCGAGTCGGTCACCTCGCGATAGGGACGTGGTGCGGCGTGCAGGTCGGCCGAGAGTGGATCTGCCGTCATGCTTATGCCATCTCCTCACCGAGGGGGTGCGGGTTGGGGACGATGCGCCGGGCCTTCGGCCTGCCCGGGGCCTTCAGGAAGAGCGCCAGCACCGCGGAGGCCAGCCCGACGGAGCCCGCGAGGACGAACGCGCCGTGGTAGTCCCACGCGTCGACGACGACCGCGCCCAGGCCCGAACCGACGAGCCCGGAGACGAGCTTGGAGCTGTAGACCATCCCGTAGTTGGAGGCGTTGTTGTTCTCGCCGAAGTAGTCCGCCGTCATGGCCGCGAACAGCGGGAAGATCGCCCCGCCGCCGAAACCGGAGACCATGGAGCACAGCAGGAAGAACGGCATGCTGCCCATCTGGCCGGACACCAGCACACCGAACTGCGCCGAGCCGAGCACGACGCACACGATGATCAGCGTATGGCGACGCCCGTAGCGGTCGGATATCCAGCCGATGACCCCGCGCCCGGTGCCGTTGACGATGGCCTTCAGGGACATCGCCGTCGCCACGATCCCGCCCGCGAAGCCCATGTCCTTGCCGAACGGCACCTGGAAGGCGATGCCGAAGATATTGATCCCGGCCGTGCACAGCAGACAGAACCACATCATCCACAGAACAGGGGTACGGGCCGCCTCCTTCGGGGTGTACTGCTTCACCGCCGGCGGGTTCTTCTCCAGCGCCCGCCGGATCTTCGGGTCGTGGGTCACCATGAGCGGGTCGACGTGCGCGGGCCACCAGTTCTTCGGCGGGTCCTTGAAGAACCAGCCGGCCGACGCCACCACCAGGCACAGTCCGATGCCGACCGTGACCAGCACGTTCCGGTAGTTGCCCAGGTCCATGTACGACGTGAACAGGAACACGAACGGCACCGAGCCGTAGGCGAAGCCGCCGTTGACGAAGCCGGTCTTGCCGCCCTTGCGCTCCGGATACCACTTGCCGACCATGTTCACGCAGGTCGCGTAGACCAGGCCGGCGCCGATGCCACTGCACATGCCGAAGCCGAGGTAGGCGACGGCGACATGCGGCGCGTACGCCAGTGACAGATAGCCCAGCAGCGTGCCGACCGCGCCGAGCAGCATCGCCGTACGGGCGGGCAGCCGGCCGCTCTCCCGCAGCTGCCCCGCCGGGAAGGCCACGGCCGCCTGGAAGAACACCCAGACGCCCATCAGCCAGAAGATGTGCCCGTTGCTCCACAGATGCGCCTCGTGGAGCGTGTCCTCCGCCGACGTGAACGCGTACTCGGCGGAGCTGATGCCCATCATGCCCACCCAGGGCAGGACGACCATCCAGGTGCGCCTGCGGCCCATGATGTCGATGTCGGACTCGCCGACCCGGTACACGCGCCCGTTCCGGTCCGTCACTTCGCGGTACGGCACGGACGTCGAGTAGTCGGTCGTTCTCATCGCTCACCCCTTGCGTCGAAAGTTCTGGCCAGCGCCCCCTGTCCCATGCCTTTCGTGCGCAGACGGGTCCCGGGGCCGGCCGGCGCGCACCGCGGGCCGGCCCCGTTCCGCTCAGCTCATGAACCGCCCCCCAACGTTCCCGCCGCCCGCGCCCACCGGTACTTCGCGCCGAGCACCGCCACCGGCTTCTCGGTCGTGTACGGATACGCCACGACCCCCCGCTCGAACAGGTACTGGCAGGCCTCCTCGACCTCGACGTCACCGGCGAGCGACGCCACGACCGGCTTCTCGACACCCCGCTCCCGGAACTCGGCGACCACCCGCGCGGTGAGTTCGGCGAACACCATCGGCGGGGTGACGATCGTGTGCCAGTAGCCGAGCACCAGGGCGTGGATGCGCGGATCCTCCAGACCCAGCCGGATCGTCGCCTCGTACGTCGACGGCGGCTCGCCCCCGGTGATGTCCACCGGGTTGCCGGCCGCGCCGAACGGCGGGATGAACCGGCGGAACGCCTCGTCCAGGTCGGGCGGGATCTCCATCAGGGACAGCCCGTTGTCCGTCACCGCGTCCGAGAGCAGCACACCGCTGCCGCCCGCGCCGGTGATGATCACGACGTTGTCGCCCCGCGGGGTGGGCAGCACCGGCAACGCGCGCGCGTACTCCAGCATGTCGTTCAGGCCCGGCGCCCGGATGACGCCGGCCTGGCGGAGGATGTCGTCGTACACCGCGTCGTCGCCCGCGAGCGCGCCGGTGTGCGAACCGGCCGCCTTGGCGCCCGCCGCCGTACGGCCCGCCTTCAGCACCACGACCGGCTTCTTCGGCACGGTCGCGCGGGCCGCCTCCACGAACGCCCGCCCGTCCTTGAGGTCTTCGAGGTGCATCGCGATGCACTCGGTGTGCGGGTCCTCGCCGAACCAGGTCAGCAGGTCGTCCTCGTCCAGGTCCGACTTGTTGCCGAGGCCGACGATCGCCGACACACCCGTCTTCGTGGTGCGGGCGAAACCGAGGATGGCCATGCCGATGCCACCGGACTGCGAGGTCAGCGCCACCCCGCCCTTGACGTCGTACGGCGTGCAGAACGTGGCGCACAGGTCCTGCCAGGTGGAGTAGTAGCCGTAGATGTTCGGGCCGAGGAGGCGGACGCCGTGCCGCTCGGCGATCGCCACGATCTCCGCCTGGAGCTCGTGCTCGCCGGTCTCCGCGAAGCCGGAGGGGATCAGGACGGCGTTGGGGACGCCCTTGCGCCCCACCTCCTCCAGGGCCGCGGCGACGAACCGTGCGGGGATGGCGAAGACGGCCACGTCCACCTCGCCGGGCACGTCCGTGACGCTCTTGTACGCCTTGCGGCCCAGGATGTCGTCGGCCTTGGGGTTCACCGGGTGGATGTCCCCGGCGAAGCCGCCGTCGACCAGGTTGCGCATCACCGAGTTCCCGATCTTGCCGGGCTCGTTGGAGGCGCCGATCACGGCGACGGAGGAGGGCTGCATCAGCCGCCGCATGGACGCGAGGATCTCCTCGCGCGAGTACCTCCTGCGCGCTGCCGGCTGCCGCTCGGCGAGGAGGATCCGGATGTCGGCGGCGACCGCTCCCGTCGCCGTCGCGATCACCGGGTTGAGGTCCACCTCGGCGATCTCCGGGAAGTCCGCGACGAGTTGGGACACCCGCCGGATCTGCTCGGCCACCGCCCACCGGTCCACCCCGGCCTGGCCGCGGACGCCGCGCAGGATCTCCGCCGACCGGATGGAGTCGAGCATCGACAGCGCCTCGTCGGCGGAGACCGGCGCGAGACGGAACGTGACGTCCTTCAGCACCTCCACCAGCACGCCGCCGAGCCCGAACGCCACCACCTTCCCGAAGGTCGGATCGGTGACCGCCCCGACGATGACCTCCTGGCCCGCCGGCAGCAACTCCTGCACCAGCACGCCCTCGATCCGGGCCCCGGCGTCGTAGGCACGCGCGTTCTCCACGATCCGGTGGAACGCGGCGCGTACGCTGGCCGCGCCCTCCACCCCGACGACGACCCCGCCGGCCTCGGTCTTGTGCAGGATGTCCGGCGAGACGATCTTCATCACCACCGGCCCGCCGAGACGCGCCGCCGCGGCCACCGCCTCGTCCACGTCCGTCGCCAGCTCCTCGCCCGGTACGGCGATCCCGTACGCCTCGGCGACCACCCGGCCCTCGGGCGCGGTCAGCGCTGTACGGCCCTCGGCCCGCACCGACTCCAGCAGGGACCGCACCCGCAGTACCCGGTCCTCGGCCATCACGTCAGATCACCCCGTTCGACTTCAGCAGGCGCAGTTCCTCGTCGCCGAGGCCCAGTTCGCCGACGTAGACCTCTTCGTTGTGCTCGCCGAGGAGGGGGGAGCCGGTCACCTCCACGGGGGAGTCGGAGAGCTTGAGCGGGCTGCCGACGGTCACGAACTCGCCGCGCTCGGGGTGCGGGACGCGGACCACCATCTCGTTGGCGGCGAGCGAGGCGTCCTCGATGATCTCCTTGGTGGACAGGATCGGGCCGCACGGGATGTTGTGCGCGTTCAGCCGCTCCAGCACCTCCCACTTGGGGAGCGTCGCCGACCACTCCTCGATCAGCTGGAACATCTTGTTCAGCTTCGGCAGCCGGGCCTCCGGGGTCGCCCACTCGGGGTCCTCGGCGAGTTCGGGCCGGCCGATGAGTTCGGTGATCGGCTTCCAGCCGACGGGCTGGACGATGACGTACACGTAGTCGTTCGGGCCGCCCGGCGCGCACCGGACCGCCCAGCCCGGCTGACCGCCGCCGGACGCGTTCCCCGAGCGGGGGACCTCCTCGCCGAAGTCCTCGTTGGGGTACTCGGCGAGCGGCCCGTGCGCCAGGCGCTGCTGGTCCCGCAGCTTCACCCGGCACAGGTTGAGCACCGCGTGCTGCATGGCCACGTTGACCCGCTGCCCGCGCCCGGTCCGCTCGCGCTGGAACAGCGCCGCGAGAATGCCCGCCACGGCGTGCACACCCGTCCCCGAGTCCCCGATCTGCGCCCCCGTCGCCAGCGGCGGCCCGTCCTCGAAACCGGTGGTGGACATCGACCCGCCCATGGCCTGCGCGACGACCTCGTACGCCTTGAAGTTGGTGTACGGGCCGTCCCCGAACCCCTTGATGGAGGCGTAGACGATCCGTGGGTTGATCTCCTTGATGCGGTCCCAGGTGAACCCCATCCGGTCGACCGCGCCCGGCCCGAAGTTCTCGACCATGACGTCCGAGCGCCGGATCAGCTCGGTGAGGATCTGCTTGCCGCGCTCGGTCTTGGTGTTCAGCGTGATGCTCCGCTTGTTGCAGTTGAGCATCGTGAAGTACAGGGAGTCGACGTCCGGCAGGTCCCGCAGCTGCTTGCGGGTGATGTCGCCGCTCGGTGCCTCCAGCTTGACGACGTCGGCGCCGAGCCAGGCGAGGAGCTGGGTGGCGGACGGCCCGGACTGGACGTGGGTCATGTCCAGGACGCGGATGCCGGTCAGGGCCTTGGTGGGCGTTCCAGTCATGCGGGCCACCTCACTTGTACATGGTCTGGTTCATGGTTCCGGGGGCGTACGCGTCCGGGTCGACCCAGACGTTGATCAGCGACGGCTTGCCGGACTCGCGGGCCCGGCGCAGGGCGGGGCCGATGTCGGCGGGGTCGCGGACCTCCTCGCCGTGGCCGCCGAGGATCTGCGCGAACTTGTCGTACGGGACGTCGCCGAGGGTGTTGCCGACCCGTTCGCGGTCCTTGCCGTACTTGGCGGCCTGCCCGTAGCGGATCTGGTTCATCGAGGAGTTGTTGCCGACGATCCCGACGAACGGCAGGTCGTAGCGGACCAGGGTCTCGAAGTCCCAGCCGGTGAGGGAGAAGGCGCCGTCCCCGAAGAGGGCGACCACCTCCTTGTCGGGGCGGGCCTGCTTGGCGGCGAGCACGAAGGGGATGCCGACGCCGAGGGTGCCGAGGGGGCCCGGGTCCATCCAGTGGCCGGGCGACTTGGGCTGGACGACCTGTCCGGAGAAGGTGACGATGTCGCCGCCGTCGCCGATGTAGACCGAGTCCTCGGTCAGGAAGTCGTTGATCTCGCTGACCAGCCGGTACGGGTGGATCGGGGAGGCGTCGGACCGCAGCTGCGGCAGCCGCTTCTCGATCGCCGTCTGCTCGGCCGCGCGCAGTTCGTCCAGCCACTCCTTGCGCCGGGCCGCACCGCCGTTCAGCCGCCCGGAGGCGGCCTCCGTCACCGACTTCAGCACCAGGCCGGCGTCGCCGACGATGCCGAGCCCGATGTCGCGGTTCTTGCCGACGGTGCGGTAGTCGAGGTCGATCTGCACGACCGTGGCAGTGGGGGAGAGGCGTTTGCCGTAGCCCATGCGGAAGTCGAACGGCGTGCCGACGATGACGATGACGTCGGCGTTGGAGAAGGCGTACCGGCGGGAGAGCTGGAAGTGGTGCGGGTCGCCCGGCGGGAGCGTGCCGCGTCCGGCGCCGTTCATGTACGCCGGGACGTTCAGGGTGCGCACCAGCTCGATCGCGGCCTCGGTGCCCCGGGTCGTCCACACCTGGCTGCCCAGCAGGATCGCCGGCTTCTCGGCGTGGACGAGCAGGTCGGCGAGCTTCTCGATGGCCTCCGGGTCACCGGCCGAGCGGGTCGAGGCCCGGTAGGCGCCGGGCCGCGGCACCCGGGCCTTGGCGACCGGCACCTTCGCGTCGAGGACGTCCCGGGGGATCTCCAGGAAGGAGGGGCCGGGTGCGCCGTGGTAGCACTCGCGGAAGGCCATCGACACCATGTCCGCCGCGCGGGCCGTGTCCGGCACCGCCGCCGCGAACTTGGTGATCGGCGTCATCATGTCGACGTGCGGCAGGTCCTGGAGGGACCCCATCTTGTGCTGGGTGAGCGCGCCCTGACCACCGATCAGCAGCATCGGGGACTCGGCGCGGAAGGCGTTGGCGACCCCGGTGACGGCGTCGGTCGTCCCGGGCCCCGCGGTGACCACCGCGCAGCCCGGCTTGCCGGTGATACGGGCGTAGCCGTCGGCGGCGTGCGCGGCGACCTGCTCGTGGCGGACGTCGACGACTTCTATTCCCTCGTCCACGCAGCCGTCGTAGATGTCGATGATGTGGCCGCCGCACAGGGTGTAGATGCGGTCGACGCCTTCGGCCTTCAGCGCCTTGGCAACGAGATGGCCACCGGAGATCACGTCCTGGGTGTCGTCGGGCATGGCGAAGTCCCGTCCCTTTCGTAGGAGTTTGTGCGGCTCGCGGGGCAGGGGGTGCGTACAGCGGACGTACGGCGATGCAGCGATACGTACAGCGGCAGGCTGTATGCAGTAGATTGCATACAGTCGACGAATACTGTATGAAGCTTGTTATCCCGCATCCAGTGGGTGGTGTCCAGGGGGCGTACACAGTTTTCGGTCATCGGTGTCCGGGCGAATCCAGTCACCGGAGCACGCGCGATGATCCCCGCAGACAGGAGCCGGCATGGACCTGTACGAACACCAGGCACGACAGCTCTTCCAGGACCACGGCATCCCGGTGCCGCGGGCCGAGATCACCCAGTCACCCAAGGAGGCGCGGGAGATCGCCCGGCGGCTCGGCGGCCGGGCCGTGGTCAAGGCACAGGTGAAGACGGGCGGGCGCGGCAAGGCGGGCGGAGTCCGGCTCGTCGCCGACCCGGGCGCCGCCGAACTGACGGCCCGGCAGATCCTCGGCAGGGACATCAACGGCCATCGGGTCCGCACCCTGATGCTGGCCGAACCGGTCGACATCGCCGAGGAGTTCTACGTCTCCTACGTCCTGGACCGCGCGGCCGGCGGCTTCCTCGCCATCGCGTCCGCGCGGGGCGGGGTGGACATCGAGGAGGTGGCGGCGAACCACCCGCAGGCCGTGGCCCGCATCCCGGTCGACCGGGCCGAGGGCGTCACCTCCGCCAAGGCCGGCGAGATCGCGAGCGCCGCCGGGCTGCCGCCGCGGACCGCCGACGTCCTCGTCCGGCTGTGGCAGGTGCTGGTCGCCGAGGACGCCCTGCTCGTCGAGGTCAACCCGCTGGTGCGCGCCGCCCAGGGGCACATCCTCGCCCTCGACGGCAAGGTCACCCTGGACGACAACGCCCGCTTCCGGCAGACCCGTTGGGGCGCCGAGGACGCGGAGGACCGGGACCCGCTGGAGACCGAGGCGGCCACCCGCGGGATCAACTACGTCAAGCTCGACGGCGAGGTCGGGATCATCGGCAACGGCGCCGGCCTGGTCATGTCGACCCTGGACGTGGTCGCCGGCTGCGGCGCCCGCCCCGCCGACTTCCTCGACATCGGCGGCGGGGCCTCGGCGGAGGTCATGGCCGACGCGCTCTCCGTGGTGCTCGCCGACCCCGCCGTGCGGAGCGTCCTCGTCAACGTCTTCGGCGGGATCACCGCCTGCGACACCGTCGCCGACGGCATCCTGGCGGCCGTCGACCGCCTCCGGCCCACCAAGCCGCTCGTCGTGCGCCTCGACGGCAACAACGCCGCGCGCGGCCGGGCGATCCTCGACGCACGCGCCCATCCGCTGGTCGAACAGGTCGCCACCATGGACGGCGCCGCCCGCCGGGCCGCCGAACTCGCCCACACCGCCTGAGGAGCCCGGACATGGCCATCCACCTCACCACGGAGAGCAAGATCCTCGTCCAGGGCATGACCGGCGCCGAGGGCATGAAGCACACCCGGCGCATGCTGGCGGCCGGCACGAACGTCGTCGGCGGGGTCAACCCGCGCAAGGCCGGCCGTACCGTCGACGTCGACGGGCACCCGCTGCCCGTCTTCGGCTCGGTCGCCGACGGCATGCGCGCGACCGGCGCCGACGTCAGCGTCGTCTTCGTGCCGCCCGCCTTCGCCAAGGCGGCCGTGACCGAGGCCGCCGACGCCCGGATCCCGCTGGCCGTCGTCATCACCGAGGGCATCCCGGTCCACGACACCGTCGCCTTCACCGCGTACGCGCGGCAGCGGGGCACGCGGATCATCGGACCCAACTGCCCCGGCCTGATCTCCCCGGGTCAGTCGAACGCGGGCATCATCCCCGCCGACATCACCAAGCCCGGCCGTATCGGCCTGGTCTCCAAATCGGGCACCCTGACCTACCAGCTCATGTACGAGCTGCGCGACACCGGCTTCTCCACCTGCGTCGGCATCGGCGGTGACCCCGTCGTCGGCACCAGTCACATCGACTGCCTGGCCGCGTTCCAGGACGACCCCGACACCGAACTGATCGTCCTGATCGGGGAGATCGGCGGCGACGCGGAGGAACGGGCCGCCGCCTACATCCGCGACCACGTCACCAAGCCCGTCGTCGGCTACATCGCCGGGTTCACCGCGCCCGAGGGCCGCACCATGGGCCACGCCGGCGCCATCGTCTCCGGCTCCACCGGCACCGCCCGCGCCAAGCAGGAGGCCCTGGAGGCGGCCGGGGTACGGGTGGGCCGCACCCCCACGGAGACGGCCCGGGTGGTGCTGGAGGTGTTGCGGCAGGGCTGAGCCGAGGCGCGTGCTTCCCGCACCGCCGCCTCCCGAGAGAAGCGGCAGGTACCTCCCCCACCCTCCATCACCGCCGAGCGAGAGCGGAGACCACGCATGGCACCCACCCTCACCCCGCAGCCCCCGCCCCCTCCTCCCGTCGCACTCCTCAAACCCGGCACCTCCTACGCCGACGCCTGGCAGCGCTGTCTCACGGTCGCCCCCGAGGCCTTCCGGGAGCAGGGCGCCGGCAATCTGTGGGCCGGTGTCTGGCGCCCCGACGGCCGGACACTGCCCGCGACCACCCCGGTCGACGGCACCCCCATCGCCGGCGCGCCCCGCCTGGACGGCGACACCGCCCACCAGGCCGTACGCGCCGCCCTTGACCAGCACCGCGCCTGGCGGCACATCCCGCTGCCCGAACGGCGGGCCCGCGTCGCCGCCACCCTGGACGCGCTCGCCGAGCACCGCGAACTGCTCGCGCTGCTGCTCGTCTGGGAGATCGGCAAGCCCTGGCGGCTGGCGCTCGCGGACGTGGACCGGGCGATCGACGGCGTGCGCTGGTACGTCGACGGGATCGAACCGATGCTCACGGGCCGGACCCCGCTGGACGGGCCCGTGTCGAACATCGCCAGCTGGAACTACCCGATGAGCGTGCTCGTGCACGCCGCTCTCGTGCAGGCGCTGGCCGGCAACGCGGTCATCGCCAAGACCCCGACCGACGGCGGTGTGGCGTGCCTCACCCTCGCCGCGGCGCTGGCCGCCCGCGAGGGGGTGCCGCTGACCCTGGTCGGCGGCAGCGGGCGCGAGCTGAACCAGGCGCTGGTGCGGGCGCCGGAGATCGGCTGCGTCTCCTTCGTCGGGGGCCGCGACACCGGGGCGGCCGTCGCCACCGACGTCGCCGACCGGGGCAAACGGCACATCCTGGAACAGGAGGGCCTGAACACCTGGGGTATCTGGGGCTTCTCCGACTGGGCGGCGCTCACCGCCGTCGTCCCCCGGCTCTTCGACTACGGCAAACAGCGCTGCACCGCCTACCCGCGCTTCGTCGTCCAGCGCTCCCTCTTCGACGCGTTCCTCGCCGCCTACCTGCCGGCGGTCCGGGCCGTCCGCGTGGGCCACCCGCTCGCCGTGGCGGACCCGGCCGATCCGCTCCCCGAGCTGGACTTCGGACCACTGATCAACGCGGCCAAGGCCAAGGAGCTGACCGACCAGGTGGCCGAGGCCGTCGACCGGGGTGCCGTACCGCTGTACCGGGGCCGGCCGGACGAGGCGCGCTTCCTGCCGGGCCAGGACACCTCCGCCTACGTCCACCCGGTCACCCTGCTCGGTCCGCCGCCGTCCTCGCCGCTGCACCACGCCGAGCCCTTCGGACCGGTCGACACGATCGTCCTCGTCGACACCGAGGCCGAGCTGCTGGCCGCGATGAACGCGTCCAACGGCGCGCTGGTGGCCACGCTCGCCACCGACGACCGGGCCGTCTACGACCGGCTCGCCCCGCAGATCCGCGCCTTCAAGACCGGGCACGGCGTCCCGCGCTCCCGCGGCGACCGGGACGAGCTGTTCGGCGGCTTCGGCGCGTCCTGGCGCGGCGCGTTCGTCGGCGGTGAGCTCCTGGTCCGGGCGGTGACGCGGGGCCCGGCGGGGGAGCGGTTGCCCGGGAACTTCCCGGAGTACCAGCTCATGCCCTGACTCTCACCCTCGGCACACGGGACCTCGCGGACTGTATACCGTTGGCAATCCCGCGTCCTGCCTCGCCCGGCGGACGGATACGCAGGTGAAACGCACCCCGAAACCTTGGTATTGTTGTCCCTGTCGCCGCGCGGAACACACCCCGCAAGGCGGCAGACACCTGGTCCGGGTGGCGGAATGGCAGACGCGCTAGCTTGAGGTGCTAGTGCCCTTTATCGGGCGTGGGGGTTCAAGTCCCCCCTCGGACACTCGCTGTGACGACACGGTGGCGAGGGCCTCGACCTGAGGGTCGTGGTCCTCGCTTTCTGTGTACCTGCCGCGCGGTGTCCGGCACCGCCGGCCGGCGGACGGGTTCAGCTCCCGGCGCAGTAGCTCATCAGCGTGTCGTGGTTGGCCTTGAACTGGTCGTAGATCGCCGGGTTGTCGATCTTCAGCAGTGTTTCGTCGTTGGCCCGCAGCGCCGAGTAGGTGTAGTTGTGGCTGCCGGTCCACACCAGCTTGCGGTTGGCGACCCCGTCGTACGTTCCCTGGATCAGCAGGTACTTGGAGTGCACCCCGATCTTGTAGGTGCCGTCGGGGCTGTTCTCGTAGCACTCCACCCGCTTGGTCAGCTTGCCGTAGAGGGTGTCCGTCACGGCCTGGCTCATGGAACCCGGTGCGCCGTCGGCCGCCAGGTAGACCGAGCACCCCGAGTTCACCAGACTGACCAGTTTCTGGGCGACCTCGTCGCGGCTGAAGAGGTTCATGCCCACGCGGATTTGGGTGCCTCCGGAACAACTGACGTTGTCCAGGACCAGTTTGACGGTGTCGGTGCTCGCGTCGTTGTTCCACGACGTGCCGGACGCCTCGTGGCGGGGGAAGAAGTACGCCTTGTACGGGCCGGTGCTGCTGATCGGCGTCTTGTAGTAGTCGGAGGAGCCCGACGAGGAGGAGCCGTAGGACAGCAGGTCCGAGAAGTACGACTGGTAGATGCCGTACAGGCCGGAGTCCGGGATCGTCACGGCGTTGTTGAAGTAGGTGGTGCGCTGTGAGGTGGTCATGTTGTGCGAGGTCTGCACCACCACGTTGCTCGCGCCGCCCACGTTGGAGAACAGCCAGAACTTGTTGTGGTTGATCGCGGGATCGCCGGAGGTGAGCTCCCGGTCTCCGATGCAGCCGCGCGCGCTGGGGCAGGCCATCACCCACGACGGCTGGGTGCGGTCGGTGCCCAGGCCGTCGGCGAGGGTGGTGTACTCGCCTCCGCTCATGGTGACGGTGGTGTGGTCCACGATGAGGCGGACCTTGACGCCTCGCGCCTTCGCGTTGACGAGCGCCTGGGCGGCCGTGTCGTCGGTGAACGTGTAGGCCGCGGCCGTGATCGACTCCCCGGCCGGGGTGGCGTTGATCAGGCTGACGATGTGGTCGCGGATCCGGTTCTGGTCGGCGGTGGTGCCTGACGGGTCGTTGAAGACGGCCGAGGTGGTGACCGTGACGGCGGCGTGGGCCGGGCTGGAGACAATCAGGACGGTCGCGGGGAGCAGGACGGCTGCCAGAACCGTCCTCCACATCTTCGTCAGTCGACGCACAACGATCCCTTCGCATGACGGGTCGGATCTGAGCGTATGTCAGGAGCCTGCGCCAGGTTGCCCGTTCACTCCTGTCCGTGGCAACAGTCCGCACGTGAGCTCCGCCCTGGGCGTGTACGGCGCTCCCGGCGCGGCCGGCGCGGTGAAGGACTCCGCACACCGCCTTCCGCGCGCCCTTCCGTGCGGCCTTCCATGCGCCTTTCAGCACGGCCCAACTGTTCTGTCGAATCCCTTGACGATCGCCTCTCCGGCCGGTTAACTCACGTCCTAAATTAAGTCATGAGTGCAATCCCTGAAGGGACCCGGGAGCCATGCGCAGGATCCGAGCCGCGGCCGTAGGCGCCGTCACCCTGTCTCTCGCCCTCGCGGCCACGGCCTGCGGAGGCGGATCGTCCACCGACGGCGGGTCGAACGACTCACCCAAGACGCTGACGTACTGGGCCTCCAACCAGGGCGCCAGTGTCGCCGTGGACAAGAAGGTGCTCCAGCCCGAGCTCGACAAGTTCGAGAAGCAGACCGGCATCAAGGTGAAGCTGGAGGTCGTGCCCTGGTCGGATCTGCTCAACCGGATCCTGACCGCGACCACCTCCGGCCAGGGCCCGGACGTGCTGAACATCGGCAACAGCTGGAGCGCCTCCCTGCAGGCGACCGGCGGACTTCTGTCGTGGGACGAGAAGAACTTCGCCAGGATAGGCGGCAAGGAGCGGTTCTCCGAGACCGCGCTCGGCTCGACCGGCGTCCAGGGCAAGGACCCGGCCGCCATACCCCTGTACTCGATGGCGTACGCCCTCTACTACAACAAGAAGATCTTCGCCGACGCCGGGATCAGCAAGCCTCCGGCCACCTGGGACGAGCTGGTCGCGGACGGCAAGAAGATCAGGGCCAAGGGCAAGTCCGTGCTCGGCGCCGAGGGTTCGAACGTCTCGGAGAACATCCACCACGTCTTCGTGTTCGCCAAGCAGCACGGGGCCGACTTCTTCACCGCCGACGGCAAGCCCGACTTCACCAACCCCAAGGTGGTCGAGGCGGTGAAGAGCTACGTCGACCTGATGGCCGAGGACAAGGTCATTCCGGCCGGCGACGCCGAGTACGCGCAGAACCAGTCCGTCAGCGACTTCGCCAAGGGCAAGCAGGCGATGCTGCTGTGGCAGTCCGCCGCCGCCAACCTCAAGTCCCAGGGAATGAGCGAGGACGCCTACGGCGTCGCGCCGGTGCCGGTCATCTCCGGGACGCCCGGCCCCGGCACCCAGGTCAACTCGGCGTTCATGGGCATCAACATCGCCGTCTTCAAGAACACCCACAACCTCGACGGCGCCACGAAGTTCGTGAAGTTCATGACCTCCGACGCCGAGCAGAAGGTCCTCAACACGGCCTACAGCTCCATCCCGCCGGTCAGGACCGCCCAGGACGACCCGGCGTTCAACACGCCGGCCACCGCGGTGCTGAAGGACACCCTTGCCAAGAGCGCGGCCGTGCTGCCGCAGGTGCCGTCCGAGTCGCAGTTCGAGACGGTGGTCGGTACGGCCGTCAAGGAGCTGTTCGCCGACGCCGCCGCCGGACGCGCCGTGACCACCGACTCGGTCAAGGCGAAGCTGGAGAAGGCCCAGCAGCAGATGCCGGCGGCCTGACCACGATGACGACCACCGCACTGAAGGAACCGGTGCGCGAGACGTCCCCCGGTGCGGCGCGCGAACCCCGCCGCCGCACCGGGCGGATCAGACGCGTCTCCCTGCCGTACCTGCTCCTGCTGCCCGCCCTGCTCCTCGAACTCCTCGTCCACCTGGTGCCGATGGCGATCGGCATCGTGATGAGCTTCAAGGAGCTCACCCAGTTCTACATCCGCGACTGGGGCACCGCCCCCTGGAACGGCTTCGACAACTACAAGGTGTCGGTGGACTTCGACGCCCCCGTCGGCAAGGCGCTGCTCCAGTCCTTCGGCATCACCGTCGGCTTCACCCTGCTGTCGGTCGGCCTGTGCTGGCTGATCGGCACGGCCGCCGCCGTCTACATGCAGGGCACCTTCCGGGGACGCGGCCTGCTGCGCGCCCTGTTCCTGGTGCCGTACGCGCTGCCCGTCTACGCGGCCGTCATCACCTGGGTGTTCATGTTCCAGCACGACAACGGCCTGGTGAACCACGTGCTGCACGACCAGCTCCACCTCACCGACAAGCCGTCCTTCTGGCTCATCGGGGACAACAGCTTCTACGCCCTGCTCACCGTGTCCGTGTGGAAGGGCTGGCCGTTCGCGTTCCTCATCGTGACGGCCGGGCTGCAGAACATCCCCCGGGAGCTGTACGAGGCCGCCGCGCTGGACGGCGCCGGGATGTGGCAGCAGATCCGCCGCATCACCCTGCCGTCACTGCGCCCGGTCAACCAGGTGCTGATCCTGGTGCTGTTCCTGTGGACGTTCAACGACTTCAACACGCCCTACGTGCTGTTCGGCAAGGCCGCTCCCGAGGCCGCCGACCTCATCTCGGTGCACATCTACCAGTCCTCCTTCGTCGCCTGGAACTTCGGCACCGGCTCGGCCATGTCCGTTCTGCTGCTGCTCTTCCTGCTCGTCGTGACGGGCGGATACCTGCTGCTGACCTCGCGCGGACGGAGGGCCTCCGATGCATGACCCGTCGCTCACGGCGCCACGCAACTCGCCCATGGCGCCCCCGCGTTCGTTCCTGTGGTCGCGCCGGGTGTTCCTCACTCTGCTCGCCGGGTTCGTGCTGGTCCCGGTGTACGTGATGATCTCCAGCTCGCTGAAGCCGCTCGCCGACGTCACCGGCAAGTTCCGCTGGCTGCCCAGCGAGCTGACCATCCGGCCGTACATCGACATCTGGTCGACCGTGCCGCTCGCGAAGTACTTCATGAACTCGCTGATCGTCGCGGGCGCGGCGACCGTCTGCTCGGTGGTCATCGCCGTGTTCGCGGCCTACGCCGTCAGCCGCTACGACTTCCGCGGCAAGCGCGTCTTCACGGTCACCGTGCTGTCCACGCAGATGCTCCCGGGCATCCTCTTCCTGCTCCCGCTCTTCCTGATCTACGTCAACATCGGCAACGCGACCGGCATCGCCCTGTTCGGCTCCCGCGGCGGGCTGGTCCTGACGTACCTCACCTTCTCGCTTCCGTTCTCCATCTGGATGCTGATCGGCTACTTCGACTCGGTGCCGCGCGACCTGGACGAGGCGGCGCTGGTGGACGGCTGCGGACCGATCGGCGCGCTGTTCCGGATCGTCGTACCGGCCGCGATCCCGGGCATCGTCGCGGTGGCCGTGTACGCCTTCATGACCGCCTGGGGAGAGGTGCTCTTCGCCTCGGTCATGACCAACGACACCACCCGCACCCTCGCCGTCGGCCTCCAGGGCTACTCCACGCTCTACGACGTGTACTGGAACCAGATCATGGCCGCCTCGCTGGTCGTCAGTGTGCCCGTGGTGGCCGGCTTCCTGCTGTTGCAGCGCTATCTCGTCGCGGGTCTGACGGCGGGCGCCGTCAAGTGACCCACACCCCTGATCCCGAAGGGACTTCCGTGTCCGAACCCATCGACCTCGCCGCCCTCCCGCACGACTTCCTGTGGGGCACGGCCACAGCGGCGTACCAGATCGAGGGGGCCGTCGCCGAGGACGGCCGTTCGCCCTCGATCTGGGACACCTTCTCCCACACCCCGGGGAAGATCGCGAACGGTGACAACGGCGACGTCGCCTGCGACCACTACCACCGCTGGCGCGAGGACATCGGGCTGATGCGGCAACTCGGCGTCAATGCCTACCGGTTGTCCGTGGCCTGGCCGCGGGTGGTCCCAGGGGGCACCGGTGCGGTGAATCCCAAGGGGCTGGCCTTCTACGACGAGTTGGTGGACGCACTGCTGGAGGCGGGCATCACCCCGTCCGTCACGCTCTACCACTGGGACCTGCCGCAGGTGCTCCAGGACCGCGGCGGTTGGCCGGAGCGGGACACCGCCCTGGCGTTCGCCGAGTACGCCTCCGTCGTCGCCGAGCGCCTCGGCGACCGGGTCACGCTCTGGGCCACCCTCAACGAGCCGTCCTGCTCGGCCTGGATCGGCCATCTCGAAGGCACGATGGCGCCGGGCTGGACCGACCTCACCGCCGCCGTCCGCGCCTCCTGCCACCTGCTCCTCGGCCACGGTCTCGCCACCCAGGCGATCCGCGCCGCCGCCCCCGGCGCCCAGGTCGGCATCGTCAACAACCTCTCCACCGTGCACCCGGTCACCGACCGACCCGAGGACCTGGCGGCGGCCCGCCGGCACGACGGCCATGTCAACCGCTGGTGGCTCGACCCGGTGCACGGCCGCGGCTTCCCCGCCGACATGGTGGAGACCTACGGGGTCGAACTCCCGGTGGACGACACCGACCTGGCCACCATCGCCGCCCCGCTCGACTGGCTCGGCCTGAACTACTACTTCCCGGCGTACGTCGCCGACGACCCCGAGGGGCCCGCTCCGTACGTCCGTTCCGTCCGTCGCGAGGGCGTCCCGCGCACCGGCATGGACTGGGAGATCGACGCGTCCGGCATCGAGACACTGCTGCTGAGGCTCACCGAGGAGTACGGCGCCCGGAAGATCTACGTCACCGAGAACGGCTCCGCCTTCCCGGACGTGGTCCGCCCCGACGGCAGCGTCGACGACCCCGAGCGCCAGGACTACCTGGAGCGCCATCTCGCCGCCTGCGCCTCGGCCGCCCGCAAGGGCGCCCCGCTGGCCGGCTACTTCGCCTGGTCGCTGCTGGACAACTTCGAGTGGGCGTACGGCTACGACAAGCGGTTCGGCCTGGTCCACGTCGACTACCGCACCCAGGTCCGCACGATCAAGGGCACCGGCCGCCGGTACGCGGACATCGTCCGCGTCCACCGCGGCCAGACACGCCGGGCCGCCTGAGCCCGGCCCGGACGGCCGGTGGACACGGCTGGGGAGTGCGTGTCCACCGGCCCGCCCAGCACACCTCCCATGGCTGTCATGTACGCGACATAGATCAGGAAGCGCACCTCCACCCCACAAGGAGAGCCGCATGCCCAGCCGCATCCCCCGCACCCTGCTCGCCGCCCTGGCCACCACGGCCCTGCTGTGCTCCGGCCCGCTCCTGGCCGGGCCCGCCGCCGCGGCCCCCGCCGCCGTGAGCTGGGACACCGACCGAGCGGCCACCGCCTACGCGGTGAACCCCGCGGCCGTCACCGCCTCCGGCAGCGAGAACGCCGGCACCGCGCCCGGCCTCGCCTTCGACGGCAACGGCGCCACCCGCTGGTCCAGCGACTTCGCCGACGACGCCTGGATCCGCGTCGACCTCGGCTCGGTGATCCGCGTCGACCGCGTCGTACTCGACTGGGAGGCCGCCTACGGCAAGCGCTACGTGCTGGAGGCGTCCCGGAACGGCACCGACTGGACGCCCTTCTACACCGAGACGGCGGGCACCGGCGGCTCGGTCACCGCGCACACCTACCCCCAGGAGGTCACCGGCCGCTACGTCCGCCTGCGCGGCCTCGAACGCGCCACGCCGTACGGCTACTCGCTGTGGAACTTCAAGGTCTACGGCGGCGAACCGGCGCCCGCGTCGACCACCCGCACCAACCTCGCCCTGAACCACCCCGCGTCCTCCAACTTGTACCAGCACGCAGGGAACTCGCCCGCGTTCGTCACCGACGGCGGCTGGCCCGCCAACCTCAAGGACGACGCGACCCGCTGGTCCAGCGACTGGAACGCGGACCGCTGGGTCTCGGTGGACCTGGGCGCCCCGTCCGTCATCTCCTCCGTCGACCTCTACTGGGAGGCGGCCTACGCCGTCGACTACCAGCTCCAGGTCTCCGACGACAACCGCACCTGGCGCACGGTGTACCAGCCCTCCGCCGCCGACGTGGCCGCCCGCCGCGCCAACGTGAAGTCCCCGGCCGAGGCCGTGGGCCTGCACGACACCGTCACCCTCCCCGCACCGGTCACCGGCCGCTACGTCCGCATGCTCGGCAAGGAGCGCCGCTCCTTCTACAACCCGGCCCCCGCCACCGCCCAGTTCGGCTACTCGCTGTACGAGTTCCAGGTCTGGGGCACCGGCGGCAGCGCCTCCGCCGCCTATCCGGCCCTGCCCGCCGACCAGCCGGGCACCTACCGCACCACCTTCTTCGACGACTTCACGGGCGCCTCGCTCGACCGCTCCAAGTGGCGGGTGGTTCGCACCGGCACCGAGATGGGCCCGGTCAACGGCGAGTCGCAGGCGTACGTCGACTCCCCGGACAACGTCCGCACCGAGAACGGGGAGTTGATCCTCCGGGCGAAGTACTGCAAGGGCTGCACCCGCGCGGGCGGCGGCACCTACGACTTCACCTCCGGCCGCGTCGACACCAACACCCACGTCGACTTCACCTACGGCAGGGTCAGCGCCCGGATGAAGCTGCCCGTCGGCGACGGGTTCTGGCCGGCGTTCTGGCTGCTCGGCAGCAACGTGGACGACCCCTCCGTCTCCTGGCCGGCCTCCGGCGAGACCGACATCATGGAGAACATCGGCTACCCCGACTGGACCAGCACGGCCCTGCACGGCCCCGGCTACTCGGCCGACGGCAACATCGGCGCCCGCCAGACGTACCCGGGCGGCGGCACGGCCGACCAGTGGCACACCTACGCGGTCGAGTGGACCCCGACGGCGATGCGGTTCTTCGTCGACGACCGCCTGGTCCAGGAGACGACCCGCAACAAGCTGGAGTCCACCCGGGGCCAGTGGGTCTACGACCACAACCAGTACGTCATCCTGAACCTCGCCCTCGGCGGCGCCTACCCGGCCGGCTGGAACAAGGTCACCACCCCCTACTGGGGCCTGCCGCAGTCCAGCGTGGACCGGATCGCGGGCGGGGGAGTGCAGGCGGAGGTGGACTGGGTGCGGGTGGAGCAGAAGGGCTGACGATGGACTGAGGCATCCTGGGACGAGGAGCCGTGAAGAACCGAGGGGCCGGCGATGGATCTGGTGCTCGACCCGCCGCGCGGAGTGGCGCCGATCATGCTGGGCATGACGCTCGACGAGGCGCTCGCCACGGTCCCCGACCGGGACGAGCCCCGTGTGCTGCGACGCCCGAGCCGGAACTCGGCCAAGGCGTACTGGACCCTCGACCACGTCGGCGTACATGCCCTGGTCGAGGGCGGCGCCCACGTCACCGCGATCGAGCTGTGGTGGCCCGGCGAGGGCCGCACCTCCAGCACGCGCGTCCTGCTCCACGGGGACGAGGTCTTCACCACCCCCGCCGTGGACCTCCTCCGTCGTGCCGCGGGCCGGGGCTGGACGGTCGACACGTCGCAGCCGGAGTACCCGGTGATCCCCGGCGTGTCGCTCGGCTTCACCCGGCAGACCTCACAGGAGGTCGAGCGGAACGCCGGCGGTCTCCCGAAGTACGTCACCTCCGTCCTGGTGGGCGGCGAGGACTACTACGACCACCGGTACGGGCAGCGGTGTTGATCCAGCCGACCGACGCGAGCGCTTGCTGGGTCGGTTTCACCCGCCCGCCTCCGCCGGGAACCGGATCGGATCGCCGGACCAGGTCTCGTGCTGCTCGGCGTCCAGCTCGGGCGGCCTGACCGTCTTCGGGAAGGGCACTGCTCGACGGACCGGAATGGGTGACGCTCAACAAGGGGAGTACTGCAAGAACAACCGGTGTCCGGCGTGGAAGAGGAGCGGCTGAGGGGCGCCTCAGTTCGCCCGCACGGCGCGGCAGCGGACCGGTAGGTCGGCGCGCCGGCTGGAGGCCGACCCGGTCAACGCTCCGCTCCCCGCGCCTGCTCGCCGACGGCGACGGGGTGCGCCTTCTTGGCGTGGTTGGCGATGCTCGCCGGTGCGCCGACGTAGTCGCAGGACCGGCACTTCTGCCACACACCCTCGGACACGGCACGCGCGCTCACCGAGTGTCCGGGGCCGTACCCGTGCCTGTGCAGCAACTGGGCGACCGAGGAGCCGTACTCGGCCGCGAGCAGGGCCGCCTCCGCCACCTTGTCGTGTCCGGGAGCGAAGAAGGATCCTGGGCCGACTCTCTTGGCACAGCCGCACCAGCAGGTGCCGGTCGGAGTCAGGTGAGGAAGAGGCTGCGTCGTCATGACCTCACCGTAGGCCAACGAACATGATGGGTCAGACGCTTCGCTCTGTTCGCTCGAAAGACCCGCGGGGCCGACCGGCACACCGCGGGACACTGATTGGGCAGCCCCCGGTCACGTGCCGACGGACGTGCCTGCGCACCAGTCGCTCCTCCTCCGTCACTGCCAGGTAGTCGGCGGGAGGCAGGGGGAGGCCCTGGTCCAGGACGTCGTGCCGGGTGGAGCCGACTCCGGTGCGGTGGGAGCAGACCGGCTCCACCAGCTCTGGCGTCACCGCTGATTCCGTAGTGTCGTCAGGACTGTCCCCTCTTGAGGAGTTCACCGTGCCGCCCCGCTTCGAGACCGCTCGCTTCCACGTCGACTCAGGCCCCGACTCCCTCTTCACACGAGTCCGGCACATCCTGCGCGAACCGGTACAGCTGAGAGCACATGGCACGCACGTGACCGAACGGCTCCAACAACGAGATGCGCCCCTGGAGACGTTGACCCGCTTCGATCCGGCAAGTTGGGAGATGGTCTCGGCAGAGGTGCGCACGGACACCGGAAAGTGGGTGAAGTCGACCTGGCGGGTGCGGGCGGACGAGCGGACCTGGTGGGTGGTGATCGGACTGGGCAACGCGCTCGTCACCGTGATCGATGTCGATCCGTATCGCCGGGGTATCGGGGCGGGCATCATCACCGGAGGTTCCCTGTACGCACGTGTCGACGCCGTCAACGCGGAGCTGATGCGCGGCACGTGAGAAGCGTCCCGCAGCCGTCCTTCCCGGGCCTTTCGACGATCATGACGATGTGCCCGGCGCGGCCCTTGGTCAGGGGCTGACGGAAGTGCCGCCGCACGGCACCGGCCGGGACAGGTCCGGGTCGCCGAACTCCGCGCGCAGGGCCTGGAACGCGGTGACCTTGTCCTCGCCGAAGCGGCGGACGTGGGCGGCGTACTCGTCGGCGGTGAGGAACACCGACAGGCGGGACTTGGTGTGGAACTTGTCCGCGTACATCACCAGCCGCTCCTCCTCCGTCACCGCCAGGTAGTCGGCGGGAGGCAGCGGGAGGCCCTGGCTGAGGACGTCGTGCCGGGTGAGGCCGACTCCGGTGTGGTGGGAGCAGAACCGGCGCAGCGGCTCGGGGAAGCCCTCCTGCTCCAGGATCTCGTGGCCGAGCAGTCCGTGCCGGATGTACTGCGCGTGATCCAGCCGTCCGTCGGCGTCGTAGAGGCGGTAGACGCCGATGTCGTGCAGGAGGCAGCCGGCGCGGACCAGATCGGCGTCGAGGTGGCCGAGGCGCGGGGCGGACAGGAGCTGCCGGGCGACGCTCCAGACGATCTCGCAGTGCGTGTGGACGAGCGCGAACGCCTCGGCGGTGGGCGCGTACTTCTCGTGCAGCGCACGGATCTCGTCGGGTCCCGGAATGCTCATCCGGCGAGCGTAACAACCGCCGCGGCGCGATCCGTACGGCCCTCCCGCCCGGGTTCGGGCCGGGCCGGTGCGGTCCGGCCCGGTTCCGGTCATCCGATCGAGCACTCCTTCACACTGAGCGGCCTGGTGCTGCCGGCCGGTCTGCTGCACAGCACTTCCGTCTCCGAGACGCCCCGAGGGGTCCTGCGGACCCGCTTGATCACGATGCTGTGGCCGCGCCGTTCGCCGTACAGCGGTGCGTCCGTGAAGTCGATCGTCCCGGTGGCCATCCCGTCGAGCTTCACGCCCCTGAGGTTCACCCAGGTCGCCGCCCGGCTCTGGCGCACGTCGCCGAGGCTGGCCGCCCAGTACAGGGCACGCGTGGCGTCGTGGGCGAGGGCCGTCTGGCCGCTGGCGAAGTCGGTGGAGTCGTACGTGACCTTCTTGCCCTCCAGCCAGGGGAGGTACTTGCCGGCGTCCTCGTAGAAGGCGGTCGTGGACGCGGCCTCCCTCAGTTCGGCCAGGGCGGTGTGATAGAGCGTGATCCGCGGGGCCACGCCGTCACGGCCGCCGGTGCCGGAGAACCTGGCCTTGCTCAGGTCGTCGCCGGTGAGGATGGAGATCTCCCGGTCCGCGCAGCCCGGTTCGGTGCCCAGCTGGGTCATCAGCGGGCCGATGTCCTCGACCCGTCCGGCGAAGTAGATCACCGAGGGAACGTTCTTCGCCCGGCAGATGCTCCCCGCGCGCTGCCGCAGTTCAGGCTTGCCGTTCGCCACCCGGTAGCGCTGCTCGGGCAGCATCCGGAACCGTTCCCGGAGCAGCATCTTCCCGCCGTAGGCGGCCTGTTCGCTGGTGTAGCGGTCCTGCGAATCCTTGGTGTCGCGGGCCAGCACCAGCGCGTACGGGTCCTTCTCGCGGGCGCGCAGCTGCCGGGTGACGAAGCCGAGCGCCTCCGCCTGGTGCTCGTCGGGTGCCGCGAGGCTGAACCAGTTGGAGAACCGCTTCGGCAGGTAGCTCGCCGAGTTCGTGCCGGAGACGATGGGCAGTCCCACCTCGTGGAGCCGGCGCGTGACGTAGGTGCTGCTCTGCAGGTCACGTCCGAAGCCGACCACGCCGACGACGGTCGGGTCGCGGTCGGCGTACCGGGCGATCGCGTCCGCCGCCACGCTCTGCTGCCCCATGTCCACACCCGCGTTGGCGAGCAGCACCCGGAGTTTCACCGTGTAGTTCTCGTTGACCACGCGCTGCGCCAGGTACACCCCGGCCAGCTCCTCGGCGCCCTTGACGAGGGAGGAGTCCGTCGCGGAGGAGCTCAGCGGTCCGGCGTACACCACGGTGACGTACGTGCCGGGGTGGTGGTGCAGCACGTCGGCGTTCTCGGCGCGCACCAGGTCCTCCAGCTCACGCATCCTCCTGCCGTCCCCGTCGGCTCCGCCCGCGAGGTACGCGCCGAACCGCACGTCTCCGGTGGCTATGCCGACGCACTCCGTGCCGCCGCCGGGCGCGGGACGCCGTACGGTGTCGCGATCGGCGCTCACCAGGCCCGCCGAGCAGTAGGCACGGTGCAGTTCGAGGGAGTGGACGACACCAGCGGTGCCGGCGAGGACGAGGACGAGGACCAGGCTGTACGCCGACCAGACCACGCGGGCGAGGGGCGGCCGGTGCCTGGCCCGCACGCACCGCCAGTCCGTCTGCCGCAACTGCACCAGCTCGTCGCGGGGCAGCGGCACCCTGAGCACCCAGGGCAGGGCGTTCGTCCGGCTCGGCGACTGGTCGGCCCGGAGGTTCCCCGCCCACTCGTCGTACCAGTGCCGCAACCGCTGCTGGAGGCGCCAGGGCTGCGGCCGGCCGGCCGGTGGCTCCGCGTCCGTGCCGCGGTCGAGCAGCGCCGCGTCGCCCGCCGCCATGCCCCCCACGATCAGCAGCGGGTCCAGCTCACTGCGCCGGCTGCGGACGTCGCTCACCGCCCTGATCAGTTCGACACCGCCGTTCTCCCGGCTGATCCGGCGCAGGAACAGCACGGGCGGACGCGTCCGCTTGAGGCCCCGCAGGTCCCAGCTGGCGCGCCGGTGGTTGTCCCGCAGGTCCTCGAACAGCGCCAGCACGTACAGCTGGAGCGGGAACGGGCCGCCCTCCCGCATCGCCTCGGCCACGTCGTAGGCGCGGGCCGCTATCGCCCTCCACGAGTTGACGGGCCGCAGCAGTCGCACGCTGGTCGACCGGCGGCGGGCGGCGGACTGGAGGAACGTCGTGGTCAGGAACCACCGGCTCTCCGTGCGCAGCCACAGGAAGAGGGGGGCGCGCCCGGGGGACGTGGTTGAGGCCGGCGAGCAGGATCATCAGTCCGATGCCCGCCAGAGCGGCGACGTACCACTCGGGGCGGGTGAGCAGCGCGGTGAACGCTCCCAGGATGCCCATGGGCAGGAACTGCTGCACGTCGTTGAGGAGCAACTGCCGGTGCCAGCGCGAGGGCCTGCGGGGCCGCCAGCGCTGCCGGGCCAGGATGCGCAGCAGGTGCGTCTGGGCCTGCTCCCGCTGCGCGTTGCCGTCCGGTGTGCCGGCGGGCGCGGTCGGCCAGTGCTCGCGCATCTCCGGGGCGTCGGTGGCCTCCTGGAGGGCGCGGACGAGGTTGAGGCGCGGGAAGGAGTAGGGCCGGTAGGCGGCGGAGCGGCCGCCCCACTTCCGCCAGTCGCCGAGGTCCCACAGGAGCCGCGTGGCCCTGGCCAGCGGGTCGACGTCCCCCGGCTGCGGCTCGGTCGGGGCGACGGCCAGGCGCGTCCCGTGGCGCTGCTGTCCTTCGCGCAGTTCGTCGACGAGTTCGGTCACGCGGTCGTCGTCCGCGGGGTCCTCGGCGTGCAGCACGATGACCGGCATCGGCCGATCGCTGGTCCGGAAGTCCTGGATCAGGGACTCCAGCTGCCGCTGGACGTCGATTCCGGCCTCGGTCGACATGCCCGGGTGATCACCCGGGCAGTCCTGAGGGAAGCCGTGATCACGGCCGTGCATGGACACCCCCCGTGGTCTGAAGACACATGTGTCACAAGCGCTCTTGAGGATATCGCCCAGCAGTGACAACCGTTCCCGGCGGAACGCCGTGCGGGCGGCGGCACGGTGGGGAGGCCGTGCCTGTTCACCGGGGGAGGACGTGCGCTCCCTCAGGGGAGACCGCGAGCCGCTGTCCGGACGGGGGGCGCACGCCCGGGCGCGGGGGGTGGGAGCCGCGGGAATCCGGCGAGACCGACGGTCCGCGCCGGGCGTCGGTCGGCGGGGACCGTCCGGCGTCGGTCGGCGGGCGGCGCCGGGTGCCGTCAGCGGCCCGACGGCACCAGTTCCCGCACCCGCCGCGCAGGCGCCGGGCGCACGGCGCGCGCGTTGCGCCGCAGCCACAGCACGTCCCGTCCGAAGGACCACACCAGCGAACCCAGCGCCAGCAGGACGACGGCGAGGTTGGCCGGGGCCGGCAGCAGCTCGGCGCCCGCGACCAGCAGGCAGACGCCCTGGATCGCCGCCACGGTCTTGCGGGCGAACGAAGGCGGCAGCGGGGCCGTCAGCCAGGGCGCGAGCCGGGCCGCGGCGACGAACGCGTAGCGCATCCCACCGATCAGGAGGACCCACGGTCCGAGCTGCGCCGACACGTACACGCTCAGCACCAGGATCAGGAACGCGTCGACCTCCATGTCGAAGCGCGCGCCGAGCGCGGAGGAGGTGCCGGTGCGGCGGGCGACCTTGCCGTCCACGCCGTCCAGCAGTAGGGCGACGGCGGTCAGCGCGACCAGCAGCGTCACCGGCGGCGCGCTCTCGAAGGAGTCCGCGACCAGCGCGGTCACCCCGCCGACCAGGGTGGCCCGGCCCAGCGTGACCCGGTTCGCGGGGCCGAAGGAACGGAGCGGGGAGCGGTACAGGGCGCGGGAGAGGACCGCCCAGGTGGCGAACGCGAAGGCGAGCCCCGTCAGCCAGCCGACCGGCCCCATGCCGATCGCCGAGCCGAGCAGGGCCAGCAGCAGGATCTGCACAGCCGCTCCCACAGCGGTCTCCTGCTGGAGCCTCGCGTCATACGTGTTGTTCAGGGCCACCGCACACCCTCCGGCCGAGTGACAGAGTCGATCAACGCCGCGTACTGTGCGCGGCCTGTGCACAACTCGGTACGTGAACAACTTCCCGATCGTTCAGGAGGATGCCGATGAACCGGTCGGCCCGCGCGTTCTGGCTCCGCTCGCCCGGCCACGGGGAGCTGCGCGAGGTCACCCTCGCGGAGCCCGCCGAGGACGAGGTCCTGGTCCGGGCCCTGTACTCCGGAGTCAGCCGGGGCACGGAGACCCTCGTCTTCCGGGGCGGCGTGCCGGAGAGCCAGCACACCGTGATGCGCGCACCGTTCCAGGAGGGCGACTTCCCGGCACCGGTGAAGTACGGCTACCTCAGCGTCGGCGTGGTCGAGGCGGGCCCGGCCGCGCTGACGGGCCGTACCGTCTTCTGCCTGTACCCGCACCAGAGCCGTTACGTCGTTCCGGTGAGCGCCGTCACCGTCGTGCCCGAGCGGGTGCCCGCCGGGCGGGCCGTGCTCGCCGGGACCGTCGAGACCGCCGTCAACGCCGTGTGGGACGCGACACCGCTGCTCGGCGACCGGATCGCGGTCGTCGGCGGCGGCATGGTCGGCTGCTCGGTCGCCGCACTGCTCGCCCGCTTCCCCGGCGTCCGCCTCCAGCTGGTCGACGCCGACCCGGCCCGCGCCGGGACCGCCGAGGCGCTCGGCATCGACTTCGCCGCACCGGCCGACGCCCTCGGCGACTGCGACCTCGTCGTCCACGCCAGCGCCACCGAGGCCGGCCTCACCCGGGCCCTGCAACTCCTCGCCCCCGAGGGCACGGTCGTGGAACTGAGCTGGTACGGCGACCGGCGCGTGGCCCTGCCGCTCGGCGAGGCCTTCCACTCCCGCCGGCTCACCGTGCGCGGCAGCCAGGTCGGCACCGTCTCCCCGGCCGCCCGGTCCGGCCGTACCTACGCCGACCGGATGGCGCTCGCCCTGGACCTGCTCGCCGACCCGGCGTTGGACGCGCTCATCACCGGGGAGAGCGCTTTCGAGGAACTCCCGGACGTGATGCCCAGGCTGGCGTCCGGTGAGATCCCCGCCCTGTGCCACCGGATCCGGTACACGGAGACCGGTCTGACCTGAGAAAAGAGTGAGGAACGGCTGAACACGGGGAAGCGAAGAGCCGTACTACACGGCATCCCCCGGCGGGCAAGGCGGGGGACCAGACGCGCCGCACCTGGAGGGTCGTCCGTTGTTCAGCATCACCGTCCGCGATCACATCATGATCGCCCACAGCTTCCGCGGCGAGGTCTTCGGACCCGCGCAGCGCCTGCACGGCGCCACGTTCCTCGTGGACGCGACGTTCCGCCGCGAGCAGCTGGACGAGGACAACATCGTGGTCGACATCGGCCTGGCCACGCAGGAACTGCGCACCATCACCGCGGAGCTGAACTACCGCAACCTCGACGACGAGCCGGAGTTCGCCGGCGTCAACACCTCCACCGAGTTCCTGGCCAAGGTCATCGCCGACCGGCTCGCCGAGCGGATCGCGAAGGGCGCGCTCGGCGAGGGCGCCAAGGGCCTCGCCGGGATCACCGTCACGCTCCACGAGTCCCACATCGCCTGGGCGAGTTACGAGCGTGACCTGTGACCGACCTGACCGTGGAGCGGGCACGCCTCGCGTACGTGCCCTCGCAGCCCAGCGCCGCCCCGAACGCCGGAATCATCCCCATGTCCCTGCGCAGTGTGCACTTCGTGATGCCGGGCGGCGTCGACGACCCGGCCGCACCCAGCGGCGGCAACGCCTACGACCGCCGGGTCTGCCTGGACCTGCCCGGCTTCGGCTGGCAGGTCACCCGGCACGCCGTACCCGGCACCTGGCCGCGCCCGGACGCCGCCGCCCGCGACGCGCTCGCCCGCACGCTGCGGAGCCTCCCGGACGACTCCGTCGTCCTCCTCGACGGCCTCGTCGCCTGCGGAGTCCCCGAGACCGTCGTCCCCGAGGCGCGGCGCCTGCGCCTCGCGGTCCTCGTCCACCTCCCCCTCGGTGACGAGACCGGCCTGGACCCGGCCGTCGCCGCCGACCTGGACGCGCGCGAGCGGATGGTGCTGCGGGCGGTGCCCGCGGTGATAGCCACCAGCGACTGGGCGGTCCGCCGGCTCGTCTCCCACCACGGACTCGCCCCCGACCGGGTGCACGTGGCCGCGCCCGGCGCCGACATCGCGCCCCTCGCACCCGGCACCGACGGCGTCTCCCGCCTGCTATGCGTGGCAGCGGTGACCCCGCGCAAGGGCCAGCACCGGCTGGTGGAGGCGCTCGCGGCGGTCCGGGACCTGCCGTGGACCTGCGAGTGCGTCGGCGGCCTCGGCCACGACCCGGACTACGTGACCCACCTGCGGGAGCTGATCGCCCGGCACGGTCTCACCGACCGCCTGCGTCTCACCGGCCCCCGCTCCGGCGCCGACCTCGACGCCTCCTACGCCGCCGCCGACCTGATGGTCCTCACCTCTTACGCCGAGACCTACGGCATGGCGGTCACCGAGGCCCTCGCCCGGGGCATCCCCGTCCTCGCGACCGACGTCGGCGGACTGCCCGAGGCGGTCGGCCGCGCCCCGGACGGCGGGGTGCCCGGCATCCTCGTCCCGCCGGAGGACCCCGCCGCGCTCGCCGCCGAACTGCGCGGCTGGTTCGGCGAACCCGACGTGCGCCGCCGCCTCAAGGCCGCGGCCCGCGGCCGCCGCGCCGCCCTCGACGGCTGGGCGACCACCGCCCGCAGCCTCGCGGCGGTCCTCGGCCGCCTCCCGGAACGACCGAGGAGGACGGCGTGAGCGGGCACGGGGACAGGGGCGCGGAGGTGGCGCAGGTGCGGTGGGAGCCGGGTGGGTCGAGGGGCGGTGACGCGGTGGGCGTCCGGTCCGCTGCGGACGGACTGGTTCCCGCTCGGCCCGGGCCCGCGGCACAAGAGTTCGTGCAGGGTGCCGCGGGTGCGCGGAGCGAGGAGGTACCAGGCGTGGAGACCGTGGGCATGGAGGTGGGTGCGGAGGCACCCGGCGGCGAGACCGGTGCCGGGGGTCCCAGCGGGGCGGGCGGGCGCGGCGGCACGCCGGGGACCGGGCCGACCGGCGCCGGCGGCTCCGCCGGTGACGGCGCTGCCGGTCCGGTCGTCGCCGGTGCCGGGCCCGTGGTCCGTCCCGGCGAGCGGTCCACCGTACGACTGCGGGACGGCGACCAGGAGGAACCCCCGCGGTACGCGCCCGAGTGGCTGCAACTGCGGGAAGGCGCCGACGCGGTGGCCCGCGCGCAGGAACTGCTGGACCCGCTGCGGATCCGGCTGGCCAACCTGCCGGGCCGGTCCGGCGGACTGGTGGTGCACGACCTGGGCTGCGGCACCGGCTCGATGGGCCGCTGGCTCGCGCCCCGCCTCGACGGCGCCCAGCACTGGATCCTGCACGACCGCGATCCCTACCTGCTGCACTTCGCCGCCGTGGCCTCCCCGCGCTCCGCCGCCGACGGCAGCCGCGTCACGGTGGAGACCCGGCGCGGTGACGTCGCCCGGCTCACCCCGGAAGCGCTGACCGGGGCCTCGCTGGTCACCGCGTCCGCGTTGCTCGACGTGCTCACCCGGGAGGAGATCGATGCCCTGGCGGACGCCTGCGCGGGCGCCGGCTGCCCGGCGCTGCTCACCCTCTCCGTCGCGGGACGCGTCGAACTCGCCCCCGAGGACCCGCTGGACGCCGAGATCGCCGAGGCGTTCAACGCCCACCAGCGGCGCGGCGGGCTGCTCGGCCCGGACGCGGTCACCGTGGCCTGCGAGGCGTTCGCCGAGCGCGGGGCGACGGTCCGGGTGCACGCGAGCCCGTGGCGGCTCGGCGCCGAGGAGGCCGCGCTGACCGAGCAGTGGCTGCGCGGCTGGGTGGGCGCCGCCGTCGAACAACGGCCGGACCTGGGCGACCGGGCCGAGACGTACCTGAGCACCCGGCTCGCCGCCTGCGCGGCCGGCGCGCTGCGGGTCACCGTCCACCACACCGACCTGCTGGCGCTGCCCAGGCCGAGGGGCGCGGCGGCGTGAGCGGGAGGACGACGGCAGCGGGCACGAGGGTGCCGACGGGGGCGGACACGGGCACGTACGCGGGTACGGCAACGCCGGGCGAGGACACCGGCACGGACGCGCGTACGACACCGGCGGAACCGGCAGGCGCCGCGCCCCAGTCGGCTCCCGCGTGCCCGCACATGACGCAGGCACGGACAGAGGCGCAGGCACAGGCACTCCGCGCGGACGCGACACCCCCCACCCCCCGGCGCCGCGACTCCCGCAGCCTGCGTACCCACGTCGGCACCCTCGTCGGGGCCGGCATCCTCGCCGCGCTCCTGTGGCGGCTCGGTACCGGTGCCCTGCTGGACGGACTGCGGCGCATCGACGCCGTGACGGTGCTGGCGGCGCTGGGCGTCGGCGTGGTCACCACCGTGTGCAGCGCGTGGCGTTGGCAGCTGGTGGCCCGGGGTCTGCGGCTGCGGCTGCCGCTGGGAGCGGCCGTGGCCGACTACTACCGGGCGCTGTTCCTGAACGCGGCCCTGCCCGGCGGAATCCTGGGCGATGTGCACCGGGCGGTCCGGCACGGGCAGAGCGCGGGTGACGTCCGGCGCGGGGTGAAGGCGGTCGTACTGGAGCGGGTCGCGGGGCAGATCGCGCTGGCCGTGGCGGGCGCGGCGGTGCTGCTGACCCTGCCGTCGCCGGTGCGTGCCGAGGTCCGTGGCTTCGCCCCGCTCACGGCGCTGGCCGCCGTCGGCGCGCTGGCCGTCGTCCTCGCCGTCCGGATGAACCGGCCGCCGGGCCGCCGGCACGGCGCGCTGCGCCGGACGCTCGGCGAGGCCCGCCGGGGACTGGCGTCCCGGCAGAGCGGGCCGGGTGTCGCACTGTCCTCCGCGGTCGTCCTGGCCGGGCACCTGGTCATGTTCGTCGTCGCGGCCCGGGTGGCCGGCTCGGCCGCGCCGGTCGCGGTGCTGCTGCCGCTCGCGGTACTGGCGCTGCTGGCCATGGGGCTGCCGCTGAACGTCGGCGGTTTCGGCCCCCGCGAGGGCGTCACCGCCTGGGCGTTCGGCGCGGCGGGGCTCGGCGCGGACACCGGTGTCGCGGTCGCCGTGGTCTACGGCGTACTGAGCTTCGTGGCGAGCCTGCCCGGCGCCGTGGTCCTGCTCCTGCGCTGGTACGAGACCCTGCGCACCGGGCCCGCCGCACCGTTCGCCACCCCCGCCGCCGGCGACCGCCCGCCGACCGGGGCCGCCCCCACGGGTCCCGGTCGGCAGGGGGCCGCCGGCCGGGGTCAGTCCCGGTCCGGCGCCGAGGTGAGCAGCCTGAAATACGGCTCGAAGGATTCCGCCAAACTCGCCAGCAGTTCCTTCCCCTTTTCCGCCGAACCCAGGGAAGGACGGCCGATGACGCCCGATTCGGTATAGGCGGACATTCCCACGGTGAGCAGATGGCGACGGTCGTCGGCGACGAAATCGGCGGACTCGTGACCAGGGCGGACGAATTCGGGGTGAGCGTGCAGCAGAATCGAGGTCTCGATTTCTCCCGCGTGCATGTCGGTGAGCAGCGAGGTGACCACCCCGGCCCGCTCCCGCGCCGCCTCCCAGTCCTCGGCGGCCGGGAACAGCGCCATCCGCTCACCGCGCGCGGAGGACTCCTGGACGACGTTGCCCAGCACGTAGTTGCCGCCGTGCCCGTTGACGACGACCAGTGCCTCGACGCCCGAGCGGCGCAGCGACGCCGCGATGTCGGAGACCACCGCGTGGAGGGTCACGGCGGAGATGCTGACGGTCCCCGGCCAGGCCGCGTGCTCGTGCGAGCAGGAGACCGTCACCGGAGGGAGGAGGTGCACCGGGTACGCGGCGGCGATCTCCCGCGCCACGGCGCAGGCGACCAGCGTGTCGGTCGCCAGCGGAAGGAACGGACCGTGCTGTTCGAAGCTCCCGACGGGAAGGACGGCGACCTGTGCTGACACGCCCGCCCCCCGGGTCCGTACGTCCTCGGTGGTGTCCGTCGGCACCACGCCGCTCACCACCGCGTACGCCGCCGTCCGCGCGCCCGAACCACTCATCTTTTCACGGCCTTTCGTCTCTGCTTAGGAATCAGATCATGACAGAAAACACCGGCGTCAACATCGGCGTACTCGGCAAGAAGTCCCCGCGGCGTTCCGGCGCGGAACGCGTCGTGAATGCACCCCTGCCCACCGTGTACGGGAAATTCCAGGCGGTCGGCTACCTGGACCACGACCGCGGTGACGAGCAAGTGGCCCTGGTGTACGGCGAGATCGGTACCGAGAACGTGCTGACCCGGCTGCACTCGGAGTGCCTGACCGGGGACGCGTTCGGCTCCCGGCACTGCGAGTGCGGGGACCAGCTGGAGGCGGCGATGCGCGCGGTGGTCGCCGAAGGCAGCGGCATCGTCGTGTACTTGAGGGGACACGAGGGGCGCGGCATCGGTCTGCTCGCCAAGCTGCGCGCGATGGCGCTCCAGGCGGAGGGCCTGGACACGGTGGAGGCGAACCTGGCGCTCGGCCTGCCGGTGGACGCCCGCGACTACGGCGTGGCCGCCGAGATCCTGCGTGACCTCGGGGTGCGCTCGGTACGGCTGATGTCCAACAACCCGCGCAAGCGGGAGGCGCTGGTCCGGCACGGCGTCCAGGTCGCCGAGCAGGTGCCGCTGCTGATCGAGCCGTGCGAGAGCAACATCACGTACCTGCGGACCAAGCGGGAGCGGATGGACCACCACCTGCCCCATCTGGACGCCGTCGCCCACGGCTCCTGAACGCCCGGTCGCCGGTTGGGCGGGCGGAGTTCCGGAAAGGATCAGGCGACAGGCGACAGGCGACAGGCGTGCGGGCGGTGGAGGAGGCGGCGGCGTGGACCTTCGGGCCGAGGTGGTCATCGTCGGCGGCGGGGTGATGGGCACGAGCATCGCCTGGCACCTGGCGCGGGCCGGAGTGCGGGACGTCGTCCTCGTCGAACGGGACGAACTCGCCGCCGGCTCCACCTCGAAGGCCGCCGGGGGAGTGCGGGCGCAGTTCTCCGACGAGCTGAACATCCGGCTGGGGGCGCGCAGCCTGGAGGCGTTCGGCCGGTTCGAGGAGGAGGTCGGGCAGGACATCGGGCTGCGCCGGGTCGGCTATCTGTTCCTGCTCTCCACGCCCGGGCAGGTGGCCTCCTTCGAGGCGGGCGTGCGGTTGCAGAACTCCCTCGGGGTGCCCAGCCGCCTGCTCACCCCGAAGGAGGCCCGCCGCCTCTCCCCGCTGATCCGCACCGACGGCCTGCTGGCCGCCGCGTACTCCCCGGACGACGGCCACTGCACCCCGGAGGCCGTCGTCCACGGCTACGCGGGCGCCGCCCGCGCCCACGGCGCCCGCATCCTGCGCCACACCGAGGTCACCGGCATCGAACTGCGCGGCGACAGCATCACCGCCGT
This sequence comes from Streptomyces sp. Ru62, assembly GCF_002920615.1. Classification (GTDB taxonomy): domain Bacteria; phylum Actinomycetota; class Actinomycetes; order Streptomycetales; family Streptomycetaceae; genus Streptomyces. Next base: position 8,724 of record NZ_PQSU01000015.1, on the reverse strand, counting down.
CAGCACGACCCTCGGCCGGATCGAGACCGGCACGGTGATCTGCGCGGCGGGCGCCTGGTCCCGGGCGGTCGGCGCCATGGTGGGCGTGGAGCTGCCGGTACGGCCGCTGCGGCGGCAGATCGCCGTCACCGGACCGGTGCCGGGCCTGCCGCCCACGCTGCCCATGACCATCGACTTCACCACCAGCCTCTACTTCCACCGGGAGGGCCCCGGCCTGCTGCTCGGCATGTCCGACCCGGACGAGCGGCCCGGCTTCGCCACCGACACCCACGACCGGTGGATCCCGCGGCTCGCCGAGGCGATGCGGCAGCGCGCCCCCGCCCTGCTCGACCTGCCCCGCACCGGCGGCTGGGCGGGCCTGTACGAGAACACCCCCGACCACAACGCCCTGATCGGCGAGGCGCCGGAGGTGTCCCGGTTCCTGTACGCGACCGGCTTCTCCGGGCACGGCTTCCTCCAAGGGCCGGCCGTCGGCGAGGTGATCCGCGACCTGTACCTCGGCCGCGTACCCTTCCTGGACATCAGCCCCCTGAGCGCCGGCCGGTTCGCGGCCGACGCCCCGCGCCCGGAGGCCAACCTGGTATGACCGAGCTCCACCTGTGGCTGCGCCACGAGCCCCGTACGACCGAACGGCGCACGCCCGTCGTCCCCGCCGACGCCCGCCGGCTGGTCGACAGCGGGGTCACCCTCACCGTCGAGGAGTCCCCGCAGCGCGTCTTCCCCATCGAGGAGTACGAGGCGGCCGGCTGCCGCCGCGCCCCGGCGGGCTCCTGGGTGGCGGCACCCCGCGACACCGTGATCCTCGGCCTGAAGGAACTCCCCGACGAACCGGCGGAGTTGATCCACCGGCACATCTTCTTCGGGCACGCCTACAAACAGCAGCCGGGCGCCGCCGGGCTGCTGCGCCGGTTCACGGCCGGCGGCGGGGCGCTGCTGGACCTGGAGTACCTGGTGGACGACGAGGGCCGCCGGCTCGCCGCCTTCGGCTACTGGGCGGGATATCTGGGGGCCACGCTCGCCGTGCTCCAGCACCGGGGCCGGCTGACGGCACCGCTGGCGCCCACGACGAAGGACGACCTGGACGCCGTACTGCGGCCGGCGCCCGGGGACACGGAGTTCGCGGCGCTGGTGATCGGCGCCCTCGGACGCAGCGGGCGGGGCGCGTCGACGGCCTTCCGCACGGCGGGCGTCGAGGCGACCCGCTGGGACCTGGCGGAGACCCGCGACCTGGACCGGCGGGCCCTGCTCGGGCACGACGTGATGGTGAACGCGGTCCTCGCCACCACCCTGGTTCCGCCGTTCCTGCGCGAGGAGGACCTGGACTCCCCGGCCCGCCGGCTGCGCACCCTGTGCGATGTCACCTGTGACGTCGGCTCCCCGTTCAACGTCCTGCCGGTCTACGACCGTACGACGGACTGGACCGAGCCTGTGCGCCGGCTGCGCAAGGAGCCGCCGCTGGATCTGATCGCCATCGACAACCTGCCGTCGCTGCTGCCCCGGGAGTCCAGCGTCGACTTCTCGGCGGCCCTGCTGCCGCAGCTGCTCGCCTTCGGCCCGGGCGGCGCCTGGGGCCGCTGTCTCGACCGGTTCCACCAGGCCTGCCGTGAACTCGGCACCGAGGAAGGGGAGTCGCGCTCATGACCGACCGCGTCCCGGCGAGCGGAACCGTCCACTGGGTCGGCGCCGGACTGTCCACCGGCAGCGGGCTCGCCGGCCTGTGCCGTACGGCCGGCCGGGTCCTGCTGTGGCACCGCACCGAGGACCGCGCGGCCGAGGCGCTGGCCGGCCTCGGCCTGACCGGACGGGCCGAGCCCCGCGCCCTCACCACCCCGGCCGCCCTCGCCGCAGCGCTGGAGCCCGGCGACGTCGTGGTGTCGATGCTGCCCGCACCGCAGCACGCCGAACTGCTGGCCGTCTGCGTACGGGCCCGCGCGCACTTCGCCTGCTCCAGCTATGTGTCGCCGGAACTGCTGGCGCACACGGAGGCGGCGCGGGCGGCGGGCCTGGTCGTGCTCACCGAGACCGGCCTGGACCCGGGCATCGACCACCTCTTCGCGCACAGCCTCATCGGCCGGGCCCGGGCGCGCGTCGGCGAGCACACCCCGGCCTCCTACCGGCTCACCTCGTACTGCGGCGGCGTCCCGGCCGTGCCGAACGACTTCCGCTACCGCTTCAGCTGGGCGCCGCTCGGTGTGCTGGGCGCCCTGCGCTCGCCCGCGCGGTACCTGGAGGACGGCGTGGAGACCACGGCCGACCGGCCCTGGGAGGCGACCCGCCCGCTCGTCCTGGACGGCGAGACCTTCGAGGCCTACCCCAACCGCGACAGCATCCCCTTCGTCGCCCGGTACGGCCTGCCCGCCGCCTGGACCCCGCGCACCTTCGTCCGGGGCACCCTCCGGCTGGACGGCTGGCTGAAGGCGTGGGAGCCGGTCTTCGAGGAGCTGACGACGGACGACGACGAACGGATCGCCGCGCTGGCGCGGCGGCTGGCGGCGGCCCACCCGACCACGGACGCCGACCGCGACCGGGTGGTGCTCTCCGTCTCCCTCAAGGTCGACGCGGGCGAGGGCCGGCACTGGACCGGCGCCTACCTGCTCGACCTGACCGGTGACGCCGAGGAGTCCGCGATGGCCCGCTGTGTCTCCCGCCCGCTCGCCCTCGGCGTCCGGCACATCCTGGACGGCAGCCTGCGGGCCGGTCTGCACCGGGCGGCGGAGACCGCCCAGCGCGCGGACCGTTGGCTGGCCGAACTCGCCGACGACGGGCTGGAGTTCACCCTGACCCTCGGCCAGTAGCCGGCCGCCGGGTCAGTCCGCCACCGCCTCGTGCACCAGCCGCCGCAGCTCGGGGAAGACCTTCAGCCTCTTCGGGCGCACCTGGCTCATGAACTGCACGGTCACGTCGTGGGCCGGGGCGACCCAGAACGCGGTGGTGGCCACGCCGGTCCAGCCGTACGTGCCGGGGTGGGACGGGGCCAGGGTGCGGGCCGGGTCGGTGACGACGGAGACGTTGAAGCCGAAGCCGAGGCCGTCCATGCCCGGTTCCTGGTGGACCGGGGCGCCGAAGGAGCGGATGGTGGCCCCGCCCGGGAGCTGGTTGCGGGTCATCAGGGCGAGCGTCTCCGGGGCGAGCAGCCGTACGCCGTCCAGTTCGCCGCCCCGGCGCAGCAGCTCCATGAACCGGTGGAAGTCGTACGCGGAGGAGACCAGGCCGCCGCTGCCGGACAGGAACCGCGGCCGGCCGCGCACCGGCAGACCCGGTACCGGTTCGATCCCGCCCTCGTCCGTCTCGCCGTACAGCTCGGCGAGCCTGTCCGCCTGCTCGGGCGCGATGTGGAAGCCGGTGTCGGTCATGCCGAGCGGGCCGAGGATCCGCTCGGCGAAGAACGCGTCCAGCGGCTGCCCGGACACCACCTCGATCACCCGGCCCAGCACGTTGGAGGCCACCGAGTAGTTCCACCGGGTGCCCGGGTCGAACTGCAACGGCATGCGCGCGTAGACCTCGACGGTCTCCGCCAGGTCCTTGCCCGGCGGCACCGAGTACTCAAGGCCCGCCTCGCGGTAGAGCGCGTCCACCGGGTGGCGGTGGTAGAAGCCGAAGGTCAGGCCCGCGGTGTGGGTGAGCAGATGCCGGATCAGGATGGGACCTGCGGCCGGGCGGGTGCGCACGTCGGTGCCCGAACCCTCCACATACACAAGGGGGTCGGCGAAGGCGGGCAGATGACGTTCCAGCGGGTCGTCCAGGGACAGCCGGCCCTCCTGCACCAGCAGCAGCACCGCGACCGCGGTGACCGGCTTGGTCATCGAGTAGATCCGCCACAGCGTGTCCGGCTCGACCGGCAGCCCGGCGGCCACGTCCCGCAGCCCGTACGTGGTCAGATGCGCGACCCGGCCACCGCGGGCCACGGCCACCAGGAAGCCGGGCAGGCGTCCCGCGTCGACGTGCTGGGCGAAGTGCCGGTCCAGGCGGTCCAGCGCCCCGGCGTCCAGCCCCGCCTCCGCCGGCTCCACATCCTGTCGCAGCTGTCCCATCGCTCTCCTCCGGTCGCGTCGTCCCCGATGCGTCCCGATTCCCGCGCGGGCCCGCACCCACCTCTCATCGTCGCGCAGGACCGCTGGTCGGGAGGGGCCCATCCGGGGGGTGTGTGATCGATTCGACGTGTGTGGGGGTGGGAGGCCGGGAGGGCGGCGTCGACGGGCGGGGCGGGGTCGGTGGGTGCCCGCGGCTGTTCCCGACGGGGCGGGGGCAGGGCCGGTGGGTCGCGTCGTCATGGAGTGTCCGGGCTTGCCTCGGGCCCCTTATGGATCGTCTCGATCTGCCGCGGGCATCCTTCCCCGCGTCGCGGAGGAGCACCGGCCGGGGACGGGGGGCGTTGCCGACGGGGCGGGAGGGGGCCGGTGGGTGCGTCGGTCAGGGTGCGTGGCGGCTTCCTGCGGCGGCGTTCCTCATGGTGGCGGAGGAGCAGCGGCCTGGATCGGCGTCTTTGGGGTGTGGGGGACCGGGGGCGTGGCCGCTGCCGGCGGGGCCGGGCGTGCGCGGGTGGGCAGGGCGCGGGTCGCCGGCAGGGCGAGGGCGGTGAGGGCCGCCAGGGTGAGCAGGGTCGGGCCGGTGCCCGTGCTCAGCAGGGCGGTCGCGCCGGCCACGCCCACGGCGGGACCGACGTTCAGCGCGGTCTGCTGCAACCCGCCCGCGACCCCGGCCACCGTCACCTCCGCTCGCCGCACGATCACCTGCGTGGCCGCCACCATCACCGTGCCGAACCCGGCGCCCAGCAGCGCGAACCCGCACCCGAACGCGGGTGTGCCGGTGGCCCCGGACAGCACCAGGACGCCGAGCACGAGCACCGCCGTCGCCCCCGCCGTCGTCGCCCGCGCACCGCACCGGCCCAGCAGGGCGGGGCACAGCGAGGCCGAGAACACCATGAACACGGCCAGCGGCAGGCTGCGCAGTGCGCTGTCGAACGGGTCGAGGCCGAGGCGGCGCTGGAGGACGTACGTGGCGACGAACAGCGTGCCGAACAGGGACGCGGAGACGGCGACCAGGACGCCGAGCGCCGCTCCGACCGCACGGGAGCCGATCACCTCGGGCGGCAGCAGCGGGCTCGCCGTCCGCCGCTCGTGCCGGACCAGGACGGCCGCCGTCACCCCGGACAGGGCGAGGCCCGCCCCGGAGACCGGCCGGGCCGTGACCGCGTACACCAGGCCGGCCAGGGTCACCGCGAGCAGGACGGCCCCGGGCAGGTCCAGCGGGGTGCGGGCGGGCGCCGGGCGCCGCTCCGGGCGGAGCAGGGCGGGCAGGCCGAAGACGAGCGCGGGCGGCACGTTGACGAAGAACACCGCCCGCCAGCCGAGACCGGTCACCAGCGCCCCGCCCAGCAGCGGTCCCGCTGCCGCCGCCAGCCCGATCGCGGCGGTCCGCACGGCCAGCGGCGACGCGAGCCGGTCCGGCGGGTAGGCGGCCCGCAGCATGCCCAGTGTGGCCGGCTGCAACAGCGCCCCGAACACACCCTGCACCGCCCGCAGTCCGATCACCCACCCCACCCCGGGCGCGAGGCCGATGCCGACCGAGGCGGCGCCGAAGCCCAGCATGCCGAGTCCGAACACGCGCCGATGCCCGTACCGGTCACCGAGTCGCCCCGCGAACACCAGCAGGCTCGCGACCGCGACGAGATACGCGGTACTGGTCCACTGCACCTGGGCGAACGACGCGTCCAACTCCCGTTGCAGACTGGGCTGCGCGACGGTGAGGACCGTACCGTCCAGCGCGACGACCACCGCGCCCGCCACACTGCTCGCCAGCGTCCAGGACCGGTTCACCGGCCACCCCCCGGCCCGCCCAGGTGCGCGGTGAGGACGGTGTCGAGCAGAGGGCCGAAATCTTCCTCACCCAGGGCGAGTTGCAGACTGCGCCAGCGCCACAGCTGGGCCGCTCCGTGCAGGTTCGCCCACAGGGCGCCCGCCACCCGCCGGGCGTCGGCATCGGGGTCCGCGTCACCGATCAGCCCCGCCAGCAGGCTGAACAGCGGAAGGCTCGTGCCCCGCAGCCCCAGGTGACCGCTCTCCAGCAGGTCATGACGGAACATCAACTCGTACATGCCCGGCCGCTCCAGTGCGAACTCCAGGTACGTCCGCGCCAGCGCCGCCACTTGGGCGCGTGGCCCTCCGGGCTCCTGTTCCAGCGTCGCGTGGACCCGCTCGCCCAGTTCGATGAAGCCCCGTCGGGCGATGGCGGAGAGCAGTTCCAGGTGGGTGGGGAAGTAGCGGCGCGGCGCCCCGTGCGACACGCCCGCGCGCCGGGCGATCTCCCGCAGGGTCAGCGCCTGCGGACCCTCGGCGGCCAGCAGCTCCACGCCCACGTCCACCAGCCGTGCCCGCAGGCCCAGATCGGAGTCGGTCATGGACAGTGTCTACCAGGTGTGCGTAGACACTGTCTACTGACATCCCACCGATCGCTGTCCGCGGGGAATGCACCGGGGGCCGCCGTGAGTTGGACTCGGTATGACCCAGGACTCCTCGCAGGACACGCTGCTCGGCCTCCTCTCCGCGGGACACGCCGGCGTACTGGTCACCCTCAGGCGCGACGGCCGCCCCCAGCTGTCCAACGTCAGTCACGCCTATTACCCCGACGAGGGGGTCATCCGGATCTCGGTCACCGACGACCGCGCCAAGACCCGCAACCTCCGCCGTGACCCCCGTGCCTCGTACCACGTCACCAGCGACGACCGCTGGGCGTACACCGTCGCCGAGGGCACCGCCGAGCTGACGCCGGTCGCCGCCGACCCGCACGACGAGACCGTCGAGGAGCTGATCCGGCTCTACCGGGACGTCCTCGGTGAGCACCCGGACTGGGACGACTACCGGGCCGCGATGGTCCGCGACCGCCGCCTGGTGGTCCGGCTGCACGTCGAGCGGACGTACGGCATCCCGAAGGGCTGACCCACGGCGGCCGGTGCGCTCACGGCGCCTGGAGGAACCGGTCCGCGCCCAGCCGCCCGCTCACGGCGACTCCGCGGTCCGTGCCTCGATCGCCCGCAGGACGGCGACCATGTCCTCGCCGCCGTATCCCTGCGCCACCGTCTCCTCGAACAGGGTGTGGCAGACGTCGAGGAGCGGGGAGGCGAGACGGGCCTTGCGGGCGGCCTCGGCGATCAGCCGGTTGTTCTTGAGCACGTCCAGCGCCGCCGCCTGCACCGCGAAGTCCCGCTCGCGCAGCTTGGGCGCCTTCATGCGGGACACCCCGCTGGCCATCGGGCCCGCGTCCAGGACGTCCAGGAACAGCCGGCGGTCCAGACCCTGCCGCTCGGCGAAGTGGAACGCCTCGGTCAGCCCGGTCACCTGGGTGATCAGGAAGATGTTCACCGCCAGCTTCATCAGCAGCGCCCCCGGCGCCGGACCGCACGGGAACGCCTCCCGGCACATCGGCGCGAGCAGCGGCCGTACGGCGGCCACGGCGGCCTCCTCACCGGCGAGCATGGCCACGAGCTGCCCCTGCTCCGCCGGCACCCGGGACCCGGAGACGGGCGCCTCGACATAGCGGCCGCCGGCGGCGCGGATCTCGGTCTCCAGGGCGTGGGAGTACTCCGGGGAGGTCGTGCCCATGTGGACGACGGTCCGGCCCGCGACCCGCGCGGCCAGTTCGGACGTGCCCCGGCCGAGGACCGCGTCCGTCGCCGTCTCGTCGGCGAGCATCAGCAGCACCACCTCGGCCCGCGCGAACACCTCGCCGGCGTCCGCGGCGACCTCGGCGCCGGCCGCGCGCAGCGGCTCCGTCCGCTCCGGGGTCCGGTTCCAGACCACCAGGGGGGTGCCGGCCGACGCCAGGCGCAGGGCCATGGGCCGCCCCATCACTCCGAGACCGATGAATCCGACGTGCATGGCAGGCCGCCCTCCGCGCCACGGGTCGACTATGACACCGGTCATAGTAGCCGTCCCTATGACGGTGGTCATACAGTGGCGCGGGAGGAACGGAGGTCGACGATGACGCAGGCGCGGCGCGGACCGCGGGAGCGGATGGTGTTCAGCGCGGCCCAGCTCATCCGGCGGCAGGGGGTCACCGCGACCGGCATGCGGGAGGTCGCCGCGCACGCGGAGGCACCGCGCGGCTCCCTCCAGCACTACTTCCCTGGTGGTAAGGAACAGCTGGTCAACGAGGCGGTCGCATGGGCCGGCCGGTACGCGGGCAAGCGGGTCGCCCGCTTCCTCGCGGGACTCGACCGGCCGACGCCGAGCGGTCTGTTCGCGGCGATGGCCGCGCAGTGGACCGACGAGTACGCGGCGGACGGCTTCGCGGCGGGATGCCCGGTCGCCGCCGCCACCGTCGACTGCGCCACGTCCGGCGACTCGACCCGGGAGGCGGCGGCCACCGCCTTCGCGACCTGGCGGGGCCCGGTCGCCGAGGCGTTGACGGACATGGGCGTCCCCCCGTCCCGAGCCGAGTCCCTGGCCACCCTCATGATCAGCGCGTTGGAGGGCGCGATCCTGATGGCACGCGCCGAGCGGGACGTGCGGCCCCTGGCGACGGTCGTCGAGGAACTCGGCCCGCTGCTGGACTCCGCCACGGGCTCCTGAGCACCCTGCCCCGTAGCGTGGGCCTCTGGTCGCCCCGGGCGGGACGCCACCCGCACGACCCCTCCATCAGGCAGGCCCCCGTTCCCCGGCGGGGCGCCGCCCGCAGGGCCCCTCCGCCAGGCAGGCCCCGTTCCCCGGCGGGGCGCCGCCCGCACGG
>NZ_PQSU01000014.1 GCF_002920615.1 Streptomyces sp. Ru62 | reverse complement strand
CCCCCGCCGCGCAGCAGCCGGCCGAGCAGTGCTGGGCGACGCACTACGGGCCTCAGCCGCCCGGCGCCCTGACGGCCAGCGGCGAGGTCTTCGACAACAACGCCGACACGGCGGCGACCTCCCTCAGCCGTCAGCCGCAACTGCCGTTCGGCACCCGCGTCCAGGTGACCAACGTCGCCAACGGCCGTTCGCTGGTGGTCCGCATCAACGACCGGGGCACCTTCGTGCAGACTCCGCAGGAGCCCAAGTGCCTCGACCTCACCGACGGCGCGTTCAGCCGGCTCGGCGGAAGCCTGAACCCGGACGCCGGACACATAGTCGTCACCCAGACCGTCCTCAACTGACCGGGCAGGTCACCGAGTTGCCGGCCCACTCCCTGCCTGGGCCGCGCACGTCCGCACGTCCCCCCTCCCAGTACGCCCCGTGAACTGGAGCGCATCCCCCATGAATGTCCCGTACCTCAGACGGATACCGATGAGACGCGTGCAACTCGGACGGACGCTGGCCGCCTCCGTCGCCGCCTGCCTCGCCGTGCTGTTCGCCGTCACCCCGGCCCAGGCCGCCGACGGACAGATCACCGGCCTCGCCGGCAAGTGCGTCGACGTGGCGGGCGCGAACAGCGCCAACGGCACCGCCGTCCAGCTCTACGACTGCAACGGCACGAACGCCCAGCGGTGGTCCAACCCCGGCGACGGCACCCTGCGGGCGCTCGGCAAGTGCCTGGACGTCGTCGACCGCAGCACGGCCGACGGAGCCGCCGTACAGCTGTGGGACTGCTCCGGCGGAGCCAACCAGCAGTGGGTGGTCACCGCCGCGCACGACATCGTCAACCCGGCCGCGAACAAGTGCCTGGACGTGCGGGACAACAACTCCGCCAACGGCACCCGCCTGCAGATCTGGAGCTGCACCGGCGGGGCGAACCAGAAGTGGAACGCGCCGGCGAGCGGCGGGGGCGGCACCACGCCTTCCGGGTTCGTCGTCTCCGAGGCCCAGTTCAACCAGATGTTCCCGAACCGGAACCCCTTCTACACCTACAGCGGTCTGACCGCCGCCCTCAGCGCCTACCCCGCCTTCGCGAACTCCGGCAGCGACACCGTGAAGAAGCAGGAGGCCGCCGCCTTCCTCGCCAACGTCAGCCACGAGACCGGCGGCCTGGTGTACGTCGTCGAGCAGAACACCGCCAACTACCCGCACTACTGCGACCCGAACCAGCCGTACGGCTGCCCGGCGGGCCAGGCCGCCTACTACGGGCGCGGCCCCATCCAGCTGTCCTGGAACTTCAACTACAAGGCCGCCGGCGACGCGCTCCACATCGACCTGCTCAACAACCCCTGGCTGGTGCAGAACGACTCCGCCGTCGCCTGGAAGACCGGCCTGTGGTACTGGAACACCCAGTCCGGACCCGGCACCATGACCCCGCACGACGCCATGGTCAACGGCGCCGGCTTCGGCCAGACCATCCGCAGCATCAACGGCTCCCTGGAGTGCGACGGCAAGAACCCCGCCCAGGTCCAGAGCCGCGTCGACGCCTACCAGAGGTTCACCCAGATCCTCGGCGTCAGCCCGGGTGGCAACCTCTACTGCTGACCGACCTCCAACACGCCCCTGGCGTACGGGCCGGCACGACCCGCGGCCCACGCGCCAGGGGCTTCCTCGTGGCGCCGTCGGGTTACGGAAAGCCCCCGGACGCTACCCGGGACGCAACCCCTTTCACCTGCCACATCCGACCAACGACCGCGCAGACATCCGATGTGTCACTCACAAACGGCCGGTTCGTTCACTGTCCGGACGATTGACAGGTGCACGAAGGGTACCTAGGTTCGCCGATACACCCGATGTATCGACGATCCGTCAGGTCTGGAGGACGACGATGGCCTCACAGTCGGACAAGCGCTCACCGGTGGCCCGGAGATCCGTGCTCGGTACCGCGCTGGGCGGAGCCGCGGTGGCGGCACTGCCGGGGGCGGCGCACGCGGAACAGGCGGGGACGGGCGGGGACGCCGGCCCGGCGGGCGGCAGACGGCCGTGGCGGCTCCGCTCCGCCATGGCCGACGACAGCGCCTGGGAGACGTTCCTGCGCGGACAGGACCTGCTGTGGAGCCGGCTGCCCGCGCTCTGGCACGAGGGCCCGTTCCTGGGCGACGGGCTGCTCGGCAGCATGATCTACCGGGAGCCGGACGCCCACCAGATCCGGTTCACCGTCCAGCACGGCCGGGTCCAGGACCACCGGCCCGAGTTCGGCAGCGGCTGGGGCACCTGCCGGCTGCCGGTCGGACACCTCACCCTCGAACCGGTCGGCACCATCATCGCCGTGGACTGGCGGTTGAGCCTGTGGAACGCCGAGCTGACCGGCACCGTGACCACCACCGCGGGCACGCTCACCCTGGCCGCCCTCATCCACGACGAGGTCCTGGCCGTGCGCGTGACGGCGCGCGGCGGCGAGCGGGTCACCTGGACCTTCCACCCCGAGGAGGCCATCAGCCCCCGCAAGATCCAGGAGGCCCCGCCCGCCGGCTACACCGGCAACCCGCCCTGGACCACCCGGACCGCCGCCGACGGCACCGAGCAGGTGCTCCAGCCGCTCACCGGGGGCGGGCAGACCGCCACCGCCTACCGTCGCACCGGCGACGAACTGCTGCTCAGCGTCGGCCACAGCTTCCCCTCCGGGACCGCCGCCGAGACCGACTCGCTGCGCAACCTGCGGCGCGGGACGTCGTACGCGGCCCTCAGGCGGCGGCACGTCCGCTGGTGGCACGCCTTCTACCGGAAGAGCTTCGTGTCCTTCCCCGACCAGCGGCTGCAGAGCTTCCACTGGATCCAGCTCTACAAGGTCGCCTCCGCCAGCCGCGCGGGCGGGCCCGTCATGGCCACCAGCGGGCCCTGGCTGGAGCCGACCCCCTGGCCGGCGGTCTGGTGGAACCTCAACGTCCAGCTGGAGTACTGGCTCATCCACGGCTCCAACCACCTGGAACTCGACGCGCTCGCCGGCACGCTGCGGCAGAACCAGGAACAGCTCATCGCCAACGTGCCCGCCGCCTACCGCAAGGACAGCTCCGGGATCGGCCGCAGCTCCGACATGTTCGCCAACCGCTCCGTGGGAGAGCCGGGCACCGGCGCCGAGACCGGCGACCTCACCTGGGCGCTGCACAACGTGTGGCTGTCCTACCGGCACACCATGGACAAGGCCCTGCTGCGGGACACGATCTACCCGGTGCTGCGCCGGGCGGTCAACTACTACCTGCACTTCCTCACCCCCGGCAGCGACGGCAAGCTCCACCTGCCGAGCACGCTCTCGCCGGAGTACCCCGTCGTGCCGCCGCAGGACACCAACTACGACCTCGCGCTGATCCGCTGGGGCTGCCGCACGCTGCTGGAGTCGGCCGAACTGCTCGGCATCCGGGACGAGTCGGCGCCCCGCTGGCAGGACGTGCTGGCCCGGCTCACGCCGTACCCGGTCGACGACAACGGGTTCATGATCGGCGCCGACACCCCGTACGCGCAGTCCCACCGGCACTACTCGCACATGCTGATGGTGTACCCGCTGTACCTGGTCAACTGGGACCAGCCCGAGAACCGCGAGCTGATCACGAAGTCGGTGACCCACTGGCACGCGCTGACCGGCGCCCACCGGGGCTACAGCTACACCGGTGCCGCGTCGATCCACGCCATGACCGGTGACGGCGACACCGCGCTCGGCTACCTGCGGAAGTTCTTCGATCCCACGACCCGCTACCCGTGCCGGGCCAACACGCACTACACCGAGGCCGGTCCGGTGATCGAGACGCCGCTGTCCGCCTCGCAGTCGCTGCACGACATGTTCTGCCAGAGCTGGGGCGGGGTGGTCCGCGTCTTCCCGGCCGTCCCCTCGGCCTGGGCGGACGTCACCCTGCACGACTTCCGCACGCAGGGCGCCTTCCTGGTGAGCGCCGTCCGCGAGGCGGGCGTCACCCGGTTCATCCGGGTCAAGAGCCTGGCGGGCGAGCCGCTGAGGCTCCGGCACGGCCTGAGCGGAACCCTCACCGTGCTGCTGGACGACGGTTCCCCGGCGCACACCCGGGACCTCGGCGACGGCACCCTCGCCATCGACCTGCCCAAGGGCCGCGAGGTCCTGGTCCACTCCGGGTCCCGCCCCGACCTGGTCATCGCCCCGGTGGCCGTCAGCGAACCCGGTCCGGCCTGGGGACTGCCGTAACGGCCGACCCCGATCGCGGCCCGGCCCACACGGGCCGTGCGGCCGCCCCCCATGACCGGTTCGGCCCGTCGGGTATCGCGCGCCCGCCCCGCGTCCGCCTCGAAGGACACCGCGCGATCGCCGCCCACCGCCGATCCGGCCCACCGGACGCCGCGCACGACCGTCCCCACGCCCCGCTCCTCCCCGCGGGGCACCGCGCGGCTGTCCGTACCCGTCTCCCACCCCGACTCCTTCACCCGGGAGGGTTCTCATGGCGGTTCCGATCAGGACCGCGGTCGCCGCGCTGTGCGCCGGGCTGGCGGCCTCGCTTCTCAGCGGCGGGCCCGCACGGGCCGGCCAGGACACCGGCTCCGGGGCACACGTCTGGACCGTGTCCGCGCCCGGACCCGGCGCGGCGGCACAGGCACCGCGCGCCCGCGTGTCCCTGGACGACACCACCGGCACCCTGGACCTGTCGGTGTCCCGCGGCGGGCGGACGGTCATCGAGCCGTCCCCCGTCGGCATCCGCACCGAGCGGGCCGATCTCTCGCAGGGCCTGCGGTTCCTGCACCGCACGGACCGGCTGGTCGACGAGCGGTACCGGACGAAGTCCGGCAAACGGCTCGACCGGCGGTCCCTGATGAACGAGACGCGGCTGTCGTTCGGCACCGCCGCGGGCGCCCGGTTCGACCTGGTCGTCCGTGCCGCGGCCGACGGTGTCGCCTACCGGTACGTACTGCCCGGGGGACACGGCGACGTGCTGGGCGAGACCTCCGCGTTCACCCTGCCGACGGACGCGCGCGCGTGGCTCAGCCCCTACCGGGTCGACAACGAGGGCCAGTTCGCCGAGTACTCCGCCGGGACCGCCCCCACCGGCTCGTACTCGGACCAGGCGCTGTTCGCGACCGACGGCGGCTACACACTGCTCGCCGAGTCGGGCCTGACCGGTGCCTACTCCGGTGCCCGGCTCGCGCACGACCAGGGCAGCGGCACGTACCGGGTCGCGCTCGCCGACGAGCGGATCCACAGCACCGGGGGCCCGCTCGCCACGCCGTGGCGGGCGATGGTCACCGGCAGCCTGGCCACCGTCACGCGGTCCACGTTCACCGACGACCTCGCCCCAGCCTCCCGGGTCGCCGACCCCTCGTGGATCCGGCCCGGCACCGTGCTGTGGACCTGGCTCGCCGGAGGCCGCGCGGCCGGCCAGAGCCTCACGGCGCAGAAGGCGTACGTCGACTACGCCGCCGCACGGCACTGGCCGTACGAGGCCGTCGACGCGGGCTGGTACTTCAAGAGCGACGCGTGGGACACCACAGACCCCGACTGGCAGACGAACAGTTGGCTGCCGCAGCTCACCGAGTACGCGCGGGCCAAGGGCGTCGGGATCGTCGTCTGGATCCACCAGCGCGACCTGGACACGCCCGAGGAACGCGCCCAGTGGCTGCCCACGCTGGAACGGTGGGGCGTCAAGGGCGTCAAGATCGACTTCATGAACTCGGAGTCGCAGTCCATGCTCCAGTGGTACGACGCCATCCTCAAGGGGACGGCCGAACACCACCTCATGGTCGACTTCCACGGTTCGACGATCCCGAAGGGCATCCAGCGCACCTGGCCGCAGGTCATGACCATGGAGGGGGTCGGCGGTGAGGAGAAGCGCACCAACACGTCCGTCCACCTGACCACCCTGCCGTTCACCCGCAACGTCCTCGGCTCCATGGACTTCACGCCCGGCGGCTTCCAGCGTGTCGGCCAGCGCCCGAACTCCGACGCGGCCGAGGCCGGCCTCGCCGTCGCCTACGAGTCGGGGCTGCAGATGCTCGCGGGCAGCCCGGAGTCGTACGACGCCCGGCCGCTCGCCCGGGACTTCCTCGCACAACTGCCCGCCGCCTGGGACGACACACGGCTGCTCGCGGGCGCACCCGGGCAGGAGGCGGTCCTCGCCCGGCGCGGCGGCGACCGCTGGTTCCTCGGCGGGGTGTACGCCGGTCCCGCACGCAGGGCCGAGGTGCCGCTGACCCTCGGGGCCGGACGGTGGCTGGTCGAGACGATCCGGGACGGCGCCGACGGGCTGGTCCAGGACCGGCAGGTGGTGCGCGGCGGCGACGCGCTCGGCGTCGATGTCGTCGCGGGCGGCGGTTTCGCCGGGATCGCCTGCCGCTGGCACCCGGGGGTCACCACCTGTCACCGCTGAGGCCGCCGCGGGCCGGCCGTCGTAGGTATGGACCTTGGCGGTCCTTCCCGGCACGGTGGTGGGCACCGCAGCCGGGCGGTGCCGTCGACCGGTCACCGCCCGGCTCCCCCCTCCGACCCCCAAGGGCTGCCCTCATGCCGACGCCACCAGCCGCGCTGCGGCTCGCCGTCACCGCCGTGGGACTCCTCCTCACAGCCACCACCGGCGCCACCGCCACCGCCTCGGCCTCCGCCGCCGTGCCGCCGCGCACCGCGCCCGCCCGGGTCGGCGTCGACGAGCCGGACCAGGCCGCCTGGTCCGCGCCGTTGTCGACCCGGGGCCGGTACATCGTCGACGCGCACGGCGACCGCTTCCGGCTCAAAGGCGCCAACTGGGACGGCGCCCAGGGCTCCTGGACCGGCAGCGGCAGCGCCGCGGACCCGGCCGGCCACCACGCCGGGCAGGACTCGCACGGCATTCCGCTCGGCCTCGACCGCGTACCGCTGCCCCGACTGATGGCGGACTTCCATCAGTCGGGGATCAACACCATCCGGCTGCCGTTCTCCAACGAGATGATCCACAGCACCGCGCCCGTGCCCGACGGCGCGGTCGCGGCCAACCCCGAACTGCGCGGCAGGACACCGCTGGAGATCTACGACGCCGTGGTGGAGGCGCTCAGCAACAGCGGTTTCGCCGTCGTGCTCAACAACCACACCAACACCTCCCGGTGGTGCTGCGGCATCGACGGCAACGAGCGGTGGAACAGCGGGCAGTCCACCGAGCGATGGGCGGACGACTGGGTGTTCATGGCCCGTCGCTACGCCTCCGTGCCGCGCGTGGTCGGCGCCGATCTGTACAACGAGGTGCGGCGTGACGTGCTGGACGACCCCAACTGGGGGCTGGGGGACGACCACGACTGGTACGGCGCGGCCCAGCTGGCCGCCGACCGCATCCTCACCGAGGCGAATCCGCGTCTCCTCATCGTGATCGAGGGCATCAACTGGACCGGCGTACCGGTGGACGGACTCCCCCACGGCCGGCCGGTCCTCACCCCCGCGCGCACCCTCTCGCACACCCTTCTGGACGCCCGCAAACTGGTCTACTCCGCCCACTTCTACGGCTACACGGGCCCCCGCCACAGCGGGGCCACGGGCCTCGGCGAGACCCACGACGCCCGCTACCAGGACCTGTCCCGCGCCGAGTTGGCCGCGGCCCTGGACGACGAGGCGTTCTTCGTGGAGGAGACCGGACGGCACTACACCGCGCCCGTCTGGGTGAGCGAGTTCGGCATCGGGTCGAACGAGACGAACGCGGCGGCCCGCACCTGGTTCGGCCATGTCACCGACTACTTCGCGGACCATGACGCCGACTTCGCGTTCTGGCCGCTGGTCGGCTTCGAGGGCCACGACGACTGGGCACTGCTGCGCTACGACGCCGCGGGGCACCGCTCCGGCATCCTCGACCCCGGAGACTGGCGCGCCACCGCATGGCAGCGTCTGATGTCCTCGCCGGGCACGACCGGCCCCGTGGCGTCCGTCCCGCTCTGGCGCATGCTGAGCACCGATCACGGAGACGCGGTGATGTCGCCGCGGGTGCGCGCCACGGGAGACTGGGATCCGGGAGCGTACAAGGCGGCCTGCCCCGACGGTACGGGACTGGCCGGACTGAGCCACACCGGCGGGCGTGGTCTGTGCGCCGACGCCGGGGCGGGAGACCTGCGCGCCGCCGACGCCCGCCAGACGGTCGTCACCGACGAGCGGCACGTACCGGCCGGCGGGGACTGGGCGTCCGGGTACACCAAGTACCAGTGTCCCGCCGGGGAGTTCCTCATCGGCTACAGCCTGCGGGGAGAGCGCGTGTCGGCGGCGCTGTGCGTCCCGGCACGGACCGCGCCGGCGGGCGCCGGGCGCACGGTGTGGTTCGACCGGTCCGACAACCGTCCCGCCGGCGGCGCCGGCGGGGACTTCGCGTACGGCGCCTTCAAGGGCCAGTGCGCGACGACCGAGTACGCCGCCGGGATCGCCTTCACCACCCGCGTGGGCAGCCGCCCCGGCCCCGCGGCCCTGCTGTGCCGGACGTTGCCCTGACCGCGACGAGCCTGCTGTGCACCGGTGGCCGTCGTGCCGCAGCCCCGGGCGGCACCTCGCCGACGGATCGGGTGCGTCGGAACCGGTCGGTCAGTCGGTGTCGTACGGCGGTGTCGTCCCCGGCAGCGCGTACTCGTCGCGGCGGCCGCACATCCCGAAGGCCGCGAGCCGGGCGGGTCCGGTCTCGTACGCGGTGGCCTCCCCGAGATGGGCGGTGTCCCCGGACTCCAGGGCGTCGAGGTGGGCGCCGGTGCGTTCGGCGGTGGCCAGGGCGCCCGCGCGCCACAGTGCGCGCCAGACGGGTACCTTGGCGCGGACCAGGCGGGCGGCGGCGCGCTGGAAGTCCCGGTAGGGGCCGTCGTCCCCGGCGACGAGGGCCCGGCGCAGCAGGAGGTAGCCCTCGACGGCGAGGTCCCTGCGGCGCCGGGCCGCCGCCTCCGTCTGCGCGCCGGTGCCCGGCGGCAGCGTGGCCGCCGCGGCGTACCGGTCGGGGTCGGCGAGGAGTGCGGGCGGGAAGGTGAAGACGGCGTCCCCGGCCTCGGGCAGACCGCTGTTCTGCATCAGCACGGTGACGCGCAGGCCGGCACCCTCCACCATGCGGTGCACGGTGCCCGGCGTGAACCAGGCGACCGAGCCCGGCCGCAGCGGGATGTCCCGGTGACCTTTGGGGCTGAGGGTCTGCACCGCGCCCCGGCCGGCGGTGACGACGTACGCCTCGGTGCACACCAGGTGCAGGTGCGGGCTGCCGCCGCACACGCCGTCGGCGGACTCCCAGGGGTAGGGGCTGAGGTGGGACAGGCCGACGGCTCCGGGCAGCGGGTGCGGCGGCGCGGGCCGCGCGGGCGAGGGGTCGTTCACCACGGCAGGCCCTCCAGCCGGGCGGCGGGCGGGCACGCCCTCGCCCTGAGCTGCCGCGGCCGACGGCTGCCCGGCCGGCGGAAACCCGGCCGCCTCAGGCGAGGGCGTTCCGGAGCCGGTGCAGGATCTCCCGCAGGATGCTCTGCGACGTCCCGAAGTTGAGCCGTACGAAGCCCTCGCCCTCCGCCCCGAACGTGCGGCCGTCGTTGAGCAGGACGCGCGCCTTCTTCAGGAAGAAGGTCTGCGGATCGGTGTCCAGCTCCAGACCGCGGCAGTCGAGCCAGGCGAGGAACGTCGCCTCCGGGACCCGGTAGTGCACGCCGGGGGGAAGTTCCTCGCGCACCGACCGGGCGTTGCGCGCGAGGACCGGCAGCAGCTCCGCCAGCCAGGCGTCCCCGTCCCGCCAGGCGGCCAGGGTGGCCGCGACACCGAAGGTGTTGGGTTCGCCGTACACATGGGTGGGGTGGGCCAGCGCCTCGCGGACCTCGGCCGCGCCGACGTGGGCTACGGCGCAGCGCAGTCCCGGCACGTTGAACGCCTTCGTGGCCGACGTCAGGGTCACCGTGCGCGCTGCCACCTCGGCCGAGAGGGCGGCGAACGGGAGGTGCCGGTGCGGGGCGTGGACGAGGTCGGAGTGGATCTCGTCCGCGACGACCAGCAGACCGTGACGGAGCGCGAGGTGTGCCAGTGTCTCCAGTTCCTCGCGGCGCAGCACGCGTCCTGTCGGGTTGTGCGGGTTGACCACCAGCAGCACCCGGGCGGGCCGTTCCCGCAGTTCCCGGTCGAGCCGGTCGGCGTCGAACGTCCAGCTCTCGCCGTCCGGCGTGTACGGCAGCGGGTGGAGGCGCCGCCCCATGCCCGCGATCGTCTCCAGGAACGGCGGATAGGTCGGCGTGTGCACCACGACGCCGTCGCCGGGCCGCGTGGCGACGTTCAGTACGGCCTGCAGGCCCTGGTTGATGTCGGTGAACTCCCTGACGTGGGTGGGGTCGAGCACCCAGCCGTGACGTTCACCCATCCGCTCGGCGAAGGCGGCCCTTAGGGGGTTCTGGACGGACCGGCCGTCCCAGGAGGGGTAGCCGAGGTCGTCGTCCACGCACCGCGCGAGGGCCTCACGCACGGCGGGGGCCGGCGGGAAGTCCATCTCCGCGATCCACGCCGGGAGGACGTCCGGCTCGACGCGGCTCCACTTGGCTCCGGGCCGCCGGGACAGCGCGCGGACGTCCAGGTCGTCGAACATGGGGTGCCTCTCTGCTGCCATCCGTCCATCCTGCCGCCGACAGCACGTGGAGGCACCCCTGTGTCCGGCGACACGTCATCCGGCCACCGGCGCGGGCCGTACCCCCAGGTGTCCACCCAGGTGCAGCCGGGCGACCAGGCCGGCGCAGCCCAGACCGGTCGCGGCCAGGGCCGCCCACGGCAGCCATCGCACCCCGGTGTCGAACAGCGCGCCGACGGCGAGGTTGCCGACTGAGATCGCGATGCCGGAGGCGGTGTTGTAGGCGCCGTAGTACGTCGCGAGGAGCCGGTCGCCGGAGAGCCGTACCACGGTGTCCATTTCGAAGGGGTAGAGCAGCGCCCCGCCCCAGGCCAGCAGGACCGCGCACACCGTCAGGGCGCAGAGCCCGGCCGGAGCGCCGTAGGAGCGGGGCAGCAGTGGCAGGAAGGCCACGCCCATGACCACGAGCCCCCACACGACGACCTGCGGTCCGGACAGGGTGCGTTGCGCCCACGCCGTCAGCTTGAGCTGGCCCGCCAGCGCGGCCAGCGCCGACGCGGCGAAGACCGCGCCGGTGACCCATCCGGTCCGCTCACCGAAGAGCGCGCGGGCGTGCAGCGGGAGGGCGAGGTAGACCTGGAAGGCCAGGACGTAGGAGCCGCTCATGGCGGCCGCGAAGAGCAGAAAGGGGCGGTTGGCGGCGACGGTGCGCCAGTCGGCGGCGACCGCCCGCCAGGCGGGTCCGGTGCCGCGGCCGGCGGGGGGCCGGGCGGGCAGGGCGCGGGACTGCAGCAGGGCGAGGGCGCCGAAGAGGGTGGCCGCGACCGTGCACACCGCGCTGAAGTTCCAGGTCAGCAGGGCCAGTCCGGCGAGCGGGCCGACGAGGATGCCCGCCTGGTAGAAGACGTTGAACGCGGCGAACGCCGCCACCCTGCGCTCCTCGCCGGCGTCCGCCGCGAGATACGCGCGGACGGCCGGGTTGAACAGCGCACCCGCCAGGCCGGTCAGCGCCGAGGCCGCCACCAGGGCGGGGAGCGAGGCGGCCACCGCCAGCAGCCCGAAGGCGACCGCGCGCAGGGCGCATCCCGTCAGGATCATCGGCTTGCAGCCGTAGCGGTCGGCGAGGGTGCCGCCGACGAGGAACATGCCCTGCTGGGAGAGGTTGCGCACCCCCAGCACCAGGCCGACCGCCCAGGCGGCGAGGCCGAGGCCATGGGCCAGGTGGTCGGCCAGGTAGGGCATGAGCATGTAGAAGCCCAGGTTGATGGCGAACTGGTTCACCATCAGCAGCCGGGCCGGCCGGTCGAAGGAGTCCGTGGGGAGCCGTAGCCGCTTCACCGGGCACCCGCCTTCGTCAGGTCGCGCCCGAGCGGGTCGCGGACCCGGCCGCACCGTGTCCACCGGGTCACCACGCGCGCGTCCGGCTCGGCGATGTCGTCGGGCTCCGGCGGCGGTGTCCGCCCGAGGAGGCCGTGTTCGCGGCACCAGCCGTCGTCGTAGACCGTGTGCAGGTAGCGGTGGGGGCCGTCGGGGAAGACCGCGGCGATCCTCGTCCCGGCGGGGTACGTCCGCGCCGCCCATCCAGCCACCAGCGCCACCGCTCCGACGCTCCAGCCGCCGGAGGCGCAGTACCGTCGGGCGAGTTGGCGGCAGGCCCAGACCGCCTCGGCCGGGGCCACCCAGTGGACCTCGGCGAAGGCCGCGTAGGCGACGTTGTCCGGGTGGATGCTGGAACCGAGGCCGCGCATCAGACGGGGCCCCGCCGGCTGGCCGAAGATCACCGAACCGACCGAGTCCACCCCGATGAGCGTCAGCCGCGGGAAGACCTCACGCAGTACGGCGGACACGCCGGCGGAGTGTCCGCCCGTGCCGACCGCCGCCACCAGTACGTCCACCCAGCCGAGTTGGGCGATCAGCTCGGCCGCGAGGGGACGGTAGGCGGCGGCGTTGTCGGGGTTGCGGTACTGGTCCGGGCAGTAGGCGCCCGGCGTGCGGGCCAGCAGCTCGGCGACGCACGCGCGGCGCGCCTCCTGCCAGCCGCCCTCGGGGTGCGGCGCGGCGACCTGGAGAACGCGTGCGCCCCGCGCGGTGAGCAGGCGCTCCATGGCCGGTTCCATGCCGGGGTCGGTCACGACGGTCACCGGATGGCCGTAGGTCAGCCCGGCCAGGGCGAGGCCGAGGCCGAGGGTGCCGCTGGAGGACTCGATGACCGGCGCGCCCGGCGCGAGGTCTCCGCGCCGGCGGGCCTCCCGGACCATGTGCAGGGCGGGCCGGTCCTTGAGGCCGCCCGGGTTGGCGCCTTCCAGCTTGGCGTGGAAGCCGCGGCCGGGCGGGGCGAAGGGTTCGTCCACCCACAGGACCGGGGTGTCGCCGACGAGGTGGGCGGGGCGCCGGGCGGTCCGCAGGCGGGGGGTGCGGCTCCGGAAGGGTTCGGGCAGGGGTTCCGGGAGTGCTCCGGGCAGGGGTTCGGGGAGGAATCCGGGCAGGGAGGGGTGCATGGCGTGCGGCTCCTTCGCGCCCGACGGTCTTGCGGCGGGCGCTGTGCGAGAAGGGGGGTGGCGCGCGAGGCACGCCCCGGGCCGCGCAGGGGCGGGGGCGTGCGGGCGCGGGCCTACTGCCGTAGCACGCGGACGAGCGCGAGCGAGGAGCTGTTCGCACAGGAGGGAGAGACACCGGGCGGTCTGCACCGAGCGGTGGGGATGACGGGCCCGCGGAGCCCGGCGGGAAGGAGCGGCTGGTGCGTCTCGGCGTCGAGGGCGCTGTCGTCCAGGGCGGCTCGCGGCCGGTCCGCCGTGTGGTCGACGTGCCCGTCCGCCGCGTGCCGGTGCTGGGGCGGCCCGCTCGAACCCGTCTCACCGGCTCCGTCCGCGACCTGCCGGACGTCCTGCGCCACCGGGGCGCTCGGGTCCGGGCCGGCGAAGGAGCAGGCGTGCACGGCGCCGGTGAGGTGGGCGGCGATCACCAGGACCAGCCCGACCAGCAGGGCGGCACGACGGGAGCGCCCCGCGCGTCCGCCACCGCTGCCCCACGACATGATCACAGCTCCACAGTAATCACGCGGTGACGGTATGTCACATCAACGGGGGCGCGATTCGCCCGCGCGGGGGCGCGGACGCCCACCGCCGCCGAGGAAGGGCCCCACGCGCCGGGCTCAGCCCCGCACGTCGTGTCCCGCCTGCGCGAAGATGTCGCGCATGACCTCGCTCGCCCCGAGGATCGTGCGAGTGTCGACGCCGTACCGGCGGGCGGCGGCCTCGGCGTGGCGGAGGAAGCTGGAGTACACGGCGGCGTAGCCGAGGGTGAGGGTCGACGGGCCACCGTCCGCCTCGCCTCCGAACTCGTCCGGCCCGGCAAGGACTGAGTCGCACCGGGACCGGACGGCCGGCGTGGCGGGGTCGGGACTGTGTGACAGCCGTGGCACAGCTGGGCCACGATCGTCAACCGGTGGCCGGTACACGGAAGTTGCCGCCTAGCATGAGGCCGAACGGTGGTCCGGCGATGCATGGGGGAACGTGTGGTGCTGGGAGGGGTGGCGGCGCGGCTGGGCTGCGCCGTGGCGGTGTGCGGCGTGCTGCTGGCCGGCTGCACCTCCGGTGGGGAGGGGCCCCGCGGACCGGCGGCCGGGACGACGGCCCAGGGCGCGGTCAGCGCGAGTCCCTCGCCGACCGCCGTGGTCGACATCGACCCGGCCAAGCTGCCGACGACCGCGGCTGAGGCCGCCGCCCTGGTCCGCGATGTCCTCGCGCAGCCCTCCGCGTTCGGTCCGGACACGGTCCGCCGCAGCCCGTACGAGAGCGACCCGCGGCGCTGGGCGGTGCTCGGGGACGACTGCGCCTGGGAGCAGCGGGCGCTCCCGAAGGACGTGCTCGCCTCCCTGACACGCCATTACGAGGTCCCGGCCGGTGGCGGCCGGGGACCGCTCACGCTGAGCGCCGTCGTCACGGTGCACCGGACCGCCGAGCAGGCCGACTGGGAGAACGCCGAGGTGCTGGAGGAGATGCTGCGCTGCCCCTCCCAGCTGCTGCGCCCCGGTGAGGTGCTCACGGACCTCACCGACGTCCCGAGCGCCCTCGGCGACTCCGGGAACGGCTACGCCGACGACACCCTGACCGAGACCGGCGCGTACACCAGCGACCGGCTCGGCGGTCCCCACCCCTACGTCTGGGAGCAGACCCGCATCGGCCCGTTCACCGTCGCGGTCTCGGCCAAGGGCGCCAAGGGCTGGTCCCGGACGGACCTGTTCGACCGGCTGAGGGACCCGCACACGAGGATGCGCTCCGGCCTGCGGCGCGCGATCGAGCGGGACGACGTCCCGGCCGGTACCGGCTCGCCCTCGGCCTCCGGGTCCACCGTCACGAAGGGCAGCCGCCGATGACCGAGAAGCTCGCCCCCTCCGACCCCGCCCGGATCGGCGGCCACCGTCTGCTCGCCCGGCTCGGCGCGGGCGGCATGGGCGTGGTCTACCTCGGCCGTGCGGGGTCCGGGGAGCTGGCCGCCGTCAAGGTGATCCTGCCGGAGTACGCCGACCAGCCCGAGTTCCGCGCGCGGTTCCGCCGCGAGGTCGCCGCCGCCCGGCGCGTGGACAGCCCGTGGGCCGTGCCGGTGACCGGCGCCGACCCGGACGCGCCCGCGCCCTGGCTGGCCACCGCGTTCGTGCCGGGACCCTCGCTCGCCGAGGCGGTCGCCGCCTGTGGTCCGCTGCCGCCGCGCGGGGTACGCGCGCTCGGCCGGATGCTGGCCCGGGCGCTGACCGCCGTGCACGACGCGGGACTCGTGCACCGAGACGTCAAGCCGGGCAACGTCCTCCTCGCCCTCGACGGCCCCCGCCTGATCGACTTCGGCATCGCGCGCGCCACCGAGGAGACGGCCCTCACCTCGGCCGACATGGTCGTCGGCACCCCCGGCTTCCTGGCGCCGGAACAGGCGCGGGCACACCCCGCCACTCCGGCCAGTGATGTCTTCGCCCTGGGCTGCCTCCTCTCGTACGCCGCCACCGGCCGCCCGCCCTTCGGCACCGGAGCCGTGGACGCCCTCCTCTACCGCACCGTGCACGACGAGCCCGACCTCGACGGCCTCCCCGACGGCCTGCGCGAGCCGCTGGAGCGCTGTCTCGCCAAGGACCCGGCCGCCCGGCCCACCGCCCGTGAGGTGGACGAGGCGCTCGGCGAGTACGCTCCCGCCGACACCGCGGACTGGCTGCCCGACGACGTCGTACGACTCATCGCGGACCGCTCCGCCGCGATGCTCGCCCTGCCGGACATCGAGGCGACGGCCCTCGACGCGACAACGGACGAGCGGCCGGCGGAAGTTCCCGAGGACGGACGCCCCGGGGAAGTTCCCGGCAACGAACGCCTCACGGAAGCTCCCGCGGACGAACTGCCCATGGAAGTTCCGGAGAACGAGTCGACCACGGAAGTTCCCGGGGACGCGTCACCGCGCCCCGGCAGCCGTCGCCGCCTGCTGCTCCTCGGCGGCGCGGCCCTGCTCGCCGCGGGCGGCGGCGCGGCCTTCTGGGCGTCCCGTCGCGACGACGACCCCACACCCGCCGCCCGCCGCTGGGTGCTCGGCGTCCAGGCCGACCTGACGGGCCCGCAGAGAGCCGTCGGGAAGGCCCAAGAACGGGGCGTACGCCTGGCCGTCGAGCAGTTCAACGCCCGCGCGGACAAGCCGTTCACGCTCACCCTGGAGGTCGCCGACGACCGGGGCGACGAGACCCGCGCCGCACGGGCCGCCCGGACCCTCGCGGCCGACCGGGACCTGCTCGCCGTCATCGGCTCCACCGGCGACCGGACCACCGGCGCGAGCCTCGACACGTACGACGCCCAGCTCGTCCCGCAGCTCACGGCCTCCTCCGCACAGGAGGTGTACGGCACCTCGCGGCCACGCCACTTCCTCCAGGCCGTTCCCGGGTACGGCGTGTCGCCCGCGCTGATCGCCCTCGGGCTCGGCAGGGCGGGCGCCAGACGCGCGGGCGTCCTGATCGACCGCGACGGCGGCATCGCGGCCTGGCAGCTCGGTCACACCACCTTCCAGTCCCTCGGTCTCGTGAAGATCCAGGCCGAGCCACGGGTCGTGCCCCGACTGGCCGGGCACCTCGCCCCGGTGGTCGCGCAGATGCTCGCCCACAAGCCGGACGGCATCGTCTACACGGGCACACCGGCGCGCGCGGCGGTCGTCGCCCGTGCCCTCGCCGAGCAGCGCTTCACCGGCGTCCGCGTCCTCGGCTACCCGGCCGCCGATCAGGAGTTCCTGACCGCCGCGGGCCCGGCCGCCGAAGGCTGGCAGGTCTTCGCGCCGTACATCGATCCCTCGGCCGCGCGCGTGCGGAGCTTCGCCGCCGCCTACCGCCGGCGCTACGGCTCCGCGCCCCCGTACTGGGCGGCGGAGGCCTACGACGTGGCCCGGATGGTCATCACCCGCGTCACCGAGGCGGGCGGCCGGCCGTCCCGTACCAGGCTGTACGACCTGCTGACGAAGGGCACCTACAAGGGGCTCGTGCGGACGTACGCGTTCGACAAGAACCGGATGCTCAAGGGGTACGACGTCTTCCGCTACGAGGTGAGGGGCGGCCGGTACGCCTACGCGGGCGAGGCGGCTCTCTGATGCGCCCGCTCGTGGCGGACGACCCCGAGGACATCGGCGGCCACCGGCTGCTGGCCCGGCTCGGCGCCGGCGGCATGGGCGTGGTCTACCTCGCCCGCAGCGCGGGCGGGACGCTGGTCGCGCTCAAGGTGATCCGCGCCGAGCACGCGGCGGACCCGGCCTTCCGCGCCCGTTTCCGGCGGGAGGTGACGGCCGTGCGCGCCCTGACCGGACGCTGGCTGGTGCCGGTCGTGGCCGCCGACCCGGAGGCCCGCAAGCCCTGGCTGGCCACGGAGTTCGTGCCCGGTCCCGCCCTGGCCGAGGCGGTCGACGGCCACGGCGCCCTGCCCGTCGCGACGGTACGGACCCTGGGCCTCCGGCTGGCGGAGGCGCTCAGCGCCGTCCACGCGGCGGGGCTGGTGCACCGGGACGTGAAGCCGGGCAACGTCCTGCTCGGCCTGGACGGCCCCCGGTTGATCGACTTCGGCATCGCCCACGCCGCCGGGGCCACCGCGCTCACCGCACCCGACGCCGTCGTGGGCACCCCCGGCTTCCTCTCACCGGAACAGGCGCGGGCCCGTGCGGAGGAGGTCGGCCCGCCGAGTGACGTCTTCTCCCTGGGCTGCGTCCTGGCGTACGCGGCCTCGGCACGGCGCCCGTTCGGCACCGGGCACGCGGCGGCCGTCCTGTTCCGCACGGTGCACGAGGAACCGGACCTGACGGACGTACCCGCCGGCCTGCGGTCGCTGATCGGGGCCTGCCTGGCCAAGGATCCCGCGCGGCGCCCGACGGCCACCCGGCTGGGGGCCGCCCTGCGGGACCCGCGGACCTCGCCGGCGCGGGACGTTCCCGGAGCACGGGACGAGGACTGGCTGCCGCCCGCGGTCCTGCGCCTGGTCGCCGAACGGTCCGCGCGAGCGCTGGACATCCCCACCCCCCGGCGGTCCGAGCGAGCCCCGGACACCCCCGCTCCCCGACCATCCGCGCGAGCCCTGGACGCACCCACCCCCCAACGGCCGGCGGGCGAGGACACCGTCACCGGCCCGGCCGCCCCCGGACCGGCCGACGCCCGGCCACCGACGCGCCGGCGCATCCTGCTCATGGGGAGCGCGGCGGCCTCCGTGGTGGCGGTCGGCGGTGGGACCGCCGCCTACCTGACGGCCGGACGCGGGGCCGGCGGCGGTTCCGGCGGCCTGCCCGTGCGCACCCTCGGCTTCCAGGCCGATCTGACCGGCGACGGCAAGGCGGACGGCGTGGCCCAGGAGCGCGGGGCGCGCCTCGCCGTGGCGCACCACAACGCGCGCGCCGGCATCGCCTTCCGTCTCGCGCTCGACACCTACGACGACCGGGGCGACGCCGCCCGGGCCCGGCAGGCGGCCGAGCGCTTCACCCACGCGGGCGTCAGCGCGGTCCTCGGCCCCGGCACGGCCACCGCCGCCCTCGCCGCGGGCCCGCGCTACCAGGCCGCGGACACCGCCATGGTGCTGATCTCCGTGTCCGATCCACGACTCGACGCCAGTGGGCTGCGGACCCTCTGCGCCACCCGGGGCCCGGAACGGCAGTTGGCGCTGCCTCTCATCAGGTACCTGAACGCCGTACGCCCGGTCGACCGCACCGCCGTCATCGACGACCGGGCCGCGGGGCAGGCGGGCGCCGACCTCACCGACGCCCTCACGCTGGCCCCGCCCCACGACGGCACGACCAGCGTGCACTCCGTTGCCGCCGGCAGCGACGACTTCCGTCCCGCCGTCCGCGCCGCCCTCGCCGCCCGGGCACAGGCCGTCGTCTTCAGCGGGACGTCGCCGCAGCGCGCCGCAGCCTGCGCCCGTGCCCTCGCGGACGCGGGCTTCACCGGGCCACGGCTGGGCACCTGGCACATCATGCGCCCGGCCCTCCTCCAGCAGGCCGGACCGGCCGCCCAGGGCTGGCTGTTCGGCACCCCCTTCACCGACCCCGGCAGCGTGTCCCCGGCGTTCGGGTCCGCCCACCGCGCGGCCTACGGCACCGCACCCGGCCGCTGGGCACCGGAGGCGTACGACGCGGTGGGGCTGGTCGCGCGGGCCCTGGAGTCACTGGGCGGCTCGGCCGACGGCGCACCGGGTGCCGTGGCACAGCGCCTCTTCAGCCTCACCTACCAGGGCCTCGCCAAGACGCTCCGCTTCGACGACACGCACGCCCTCGCGCTGCAACCGGACGCCGTGTACTTCCTGTACCAGGTGGAGGACGACTCCTTCCGGTTCCTCGGCCGGTACGACCGGGTGAGCTGAGCCCCCACCGTCCGTGTGCGGGGTGGGCGCGCGAGACCGCGCGGACGCGATACGGGGGAGGCGTCCGCGCGGTCGTTCGTGGAGCCGGGTCAGCCGGTCGCGCGGACCGCGTCGCGGATCAGCTCGGCGACGGCCTTCGGCTGGGAGACGGCCACGGCGTGCGAGGCGCCCTCGATCTCGACGATCGTCGCCCCGGCCCGCTTCGCGCCGAAGCGTTCCACCTCCGGGTTGATGGCGTTGTCGGCGCCGGCCACCAGGGCCCAGGACGGCTTGGTCTTCCAGGCGGCGGCGGAGGCCGTCTCCTCGAAGGCCGCGGCGGCCAGCGGGCGCTGCGCGGCCGCGAGGATCCTGGTGACCTCCGCGGGCACGTCGGCGGCGAAGACCGACGGGAACGCGTCCTCGGCGATGGTGACCTCGACGGCGGGCTCGCCGCCCGGGACGGGGTACGTCCACTGCTTGAGGTTGCTCACCAGCGGCGAGAGCGGGAAGCGGCCCTGGAGCTCGCCGAGGCTCTCGCCCTCTTCGAGGGCGTAGGCGGCGACGTAGACGAGGCCGACGACGTTCTCGGTGGTGCCGGCCACGGTGATCAGCGCACCGCCGTACGAGTGGCCGACCAGCACGACCGGACCGTCGATCTGGGAGGCGACGGAGGCGACGTACGCGGCGTCGGACGCGAGGCCGCGCAGCGGGTTCGGCGGCGCGATCACGGGAATGCCGTGGCTCTGCAGTTCCTCGATCACCCCGGACCAGCTCGCCGCGTCGGCGAAGGCGCCGTGGACCAGGACGACGGTGGGAGTGGCGCTCATGTCTGTGTGTCTCCTCGGGGTCAGGCGGTGTGCAGGGCCGCGTGCAGCGTGCGGACCGCCATGGTGATGGCGGCCTCGGCGGCGTGCGTGCCGCGCAGGGCGTTGAGCATCACGAAGTCGTGGATGATGCCCTGGAAGCGGACGGCGGTGACCGGCACACCGGCCTCGCGGAGCTTGTTGGCGTAGGCCTCGCCCTCGTCGCGCAGCACGTCGGCCTCGCCGGTGATGACCAGGGCCGGGGGCAGACCGGTGAGCTGCTCGGTGGTGGCGCGCAGCGGGGAGGCGGTGATCTGGGCGCGCTCGGTCTCGTCGGTGGTGTACTGGTCCCAGAACCACTGCATGCCGTCGCGGCGCAGGAAGTAGCCGGTGGCGAACTGGTGGTAGGACGGCGTGTCGAAGCTCGCGTCGGTGACCGGGTAGAACAACACCTGCTGCACCAGCGGGATGCCGCCGCGTTCCTTGGCCATCAGGGTCAGCGCGGCGGTCATGTTGCCGCCGACGGAGTCACCCGCCACGGCCAGGCGGGAGCCGTCCAGGCCCTTCGAGGCGCCCTCCTCCACGACCCACTTGGCGACGGTGAAGTTCTGCTCGATGGCGACCGGGTAGCGGACCTCGGGCGAGAGGTCGTACTCGGGGAAGACGACGGCGGCCTCGGCGCCGACGGCGAGTTCGCGCACGAGGCGGTCGTGGGTGTGGGCGTTGCCGAAGACCCAGCCGGCGCCGTGGATGTAGAAGATGACGGGGAGGGTGCCGGTGGAGCCGGCGGGCTTGACGATCCGTGCCCGGACGCTGCCGGTGGGGCCGCCCTGGACGGTGATCCACTCCTCGTCGACGGCGGGCTTGTCGATCTCGCCGGACTGGACCTCGTCGACGGCCTTGCGGCCCTCGGCGGGGGCCAGGTCGAAGAGGTAGGGCGGGTTGGCGGTCGCCGCCACGAACTCGGCCGCGGCGGGCTCCAGTACCGGCGTCACCGGCGCCTGGGCATCAGACATGGGAATCTCCTGGACGTGCGTAAGGGGCGCCGGTCGTTCCGGCATACGAGCCGGATCGTCGTGCTGGGCACTCCGGCGCCGCTGAGCGCAACCGTAGAACCGCCGTCCGCACCACGATTGCCCGTCCGTGCACGTCTCGCGTCCTCAAAGTGCACGAATGCCGGCCACCGCACGCCGAGTGCGCTGTGGGGAACGGCAGAGTGCGCGGACGGGACACACGGCGGTGTCGCCCGGCCGTAGCTTGAGGGCGCAGCGGTCGCGGTTCGCCCATCGGTACGACGGCGGACTCTCGCGCCATCACCGCTCTTTCTCGCCCGCGTCTTTGATCGCTCTTCCCCTCGCTCCGCTCGTCGCCCTTCCCGGCCGCCGAGCGCGGGCGCAGCGGACATCCAGGGCGCCCACCACGGAGGAGGTCTCGCACACGTGTCTGTCATGCCGGTCGGCGGGCTGGTTCCCCAGGCCATCGACGATGCCGCGGAGCTGGTCGTCCGCAACGCCAGCATCCATACGGGGGATCCGCGCCGCCCACGCGCCGAGGCGCTCGCGGTGCGAGGCGGTGTCATCACGGTCGTCGGTGACGACAAGGACGTCGCCCCGCACGTCGGTCCCGCCACGAAGGTGGTGGACGCGCTCGGCCGGCGGACGATCCCGGGACTCAACGACGCCCATCTGCACGTGATCCGGGGCGGTCTCAACTACGTCCTGGAGCTGCGCTGGGACGGGGTCCGGACGCTCCGTCAGGCCCTGGCGATGCTGCGGGAACAGGCCGCGCGGACGCCGAAGGGCCAGTGGGTGCGGGTGGTCGGAGGCTGGTCGGCCGACCAGTTCGCCGAGCGGCGGCTGCCGACCGTGGCCGAGCTGAACGCCGCCGCCC
Organism: Streptomyces sp. Ru62; assembly: GCF_002920615.1. GTDB lineage: Bacteria > Actinomycetota > Actinomycetes > Streptomycetales > Streptomycetaceae > Streptomyces. The sequence goes on along the minus strand of NZ_PQSU01000014.1, from coordinate 223,496 downwards.
CCGACACCCCGGTGTTCGTACTGCACCTGTACCAGTCGGCCGTCCTCAACCGGGCGGCGCTGCGGGCCGCCGGGTTCGCCAAGGACACGCCCGAGCCGAAGGGCGGACAGATCGTCCGCGGCCGGGACGGGGAACCGACCGGCATGCTGCTGGCCGCGCCGAGCGCCCTCGTCCTCTACTCGACGCTGGCCAAGGCGCCGGTTCTGGAGGGCGAGGACAGGAAGGTGTCGACCCGTCACTTCCTGCGCGAGCTCAACCGGTTCGGCCTGACCTCGGCGATCGACGCCGCCGGCGGTTTCCAGAACTTCCCCGAGAACTACAGCACCGTCGTCGAGCTGGCGAAGGCCGGTCAGCTGTCGCTGCGCATCGCCTATCACCTCTTCCCGCAGACCGCGGGCCAGGAGATAGCCGACCTCACCCGCTGGATCGAGATGGCCCGCCCGGAGGACGGGGACGCGTGGCTGCGTCTCAACGGCGCGGGTGAGAACCTCACCTGGGCGGCGGCGGACTTCGAGAACTTCAGCCAGCCGCGCCCGGAACTCGGCGACTACGAGGGCGAGTTCGAGAAGGCCGTACGTCTCCTCATGGAGAACGGCTGGGGGTTCAGGCTGCACGCCACGTACGACGAGACGATCCGCCGGGATCTGGCGGTCTTCGAGAAGCTGGCCGCCGAGGGGCTCTTCCCCGCGGGGAACCGGTGGTTGTTCGACCACGCGGAGACGGTCTCGGCACAGAGCCTCGACCGTGTCGCCGCGCTCGGCGGCGCCATGTCCGTCCAGAACCGGCTGTACTTCCAGGGCGAGGCGTTCCTGCGCCGGTACGGCCCCGGTGCCGCCGCGGACGCGCCGCCCATCCGGGCCATGCTGGACCGCGGACTGACCGTGGCGGCCGGCACGGACGCCACCCGGGTGTCCTCCTACAACCCCTGGGTCGCCCTGCACTGGATGGTGAGCGGGCGGGACATCGGCGACCTGGTGCTCCGCTCCCCCGGCAACCGTGTCGACCGGGAGACCGCGCTGCGGATGTTCACCGTCGCCGGCGCCGAACTGACCGGCGAGCAGCAGGTCAAGGGCGTACTGCGGCCGGGGTGTTACGCGGACCTCGCGGTGCTGTCCGACGACTACTTCACCGTGCCGGAACCGGAGATCGCGCACATCGAGTCGCTGCTCACGGTCACCGGCGGCCGGATCGTCTACGCCGCCCGGGAGTACGAGGGCCTGGACGAGGAGCTGCCGCCCGTCACCCCCGCCTGGAGCCCGGTGGCGCACTTCGGTGGCTACCAGGCGTCACGGCCGGCCGGTGTGCGCCAGGCCGAGGCCCTCGGTGAGGCCGTCGCGGAGTCGGAGCAGCATCGCGCTTGGCGCGCACGGCGCGGCCTGGCCCCCGGCGCCGCCGACATGCCGTTCGATCCCTGCTTCGCCCTCTGAGCGGTCCCCGCCGGTCAGCACCCACAGACCCCGTCCCCAGGACGGTCGTTGTCCGGCGCGGACGCCCGTCCGCGCCGCCACTGATGAATGGAAAGGCACTCTCATGGTCGACATCGCCCAGGTCACCGCGTCTCCCAGCCCCGACCTGCTGACCCCGGACAACTGCGCGGTCCTGTTCGTGGACCACCAGCCGCAGATGTTCTTCGGCACCGGCAGCGGAGACCGGACCGCGATCATCAACTCCACCCTCGGCCTGGCCAAGGCCGCCAAGGTGTTCGACGTGCCGGTGGTGCTGAGCACCGTGGCCGCCGAGTCCTTCTCCGGTCCGATCCTGCCGCAACTCGCGGACGTGTTCCCGGACCAGAAGATCGTCGACCGCACCACGATGAACGCCTGGGAGGACACCGCGTTCGTCGAGGCCGTCAAGGCGACCGGCCGCAAGAAGCTCGTCATCGCCGGTCTGTGGACCGAGGTCTGCGTCGTCCTGCCGGTGCTCTCCGCCATCGCCCAGGGCTACGAGGTGTACGTCGTCACGGACGCCTCCGGCGGTGTCAGCCCGCAGGCCCACGAGCACGCCGTCCAGCGCATGATCCAGGGCGGCGCGGTGCCGGTCACCTGGGTGCAGGTGCTGCTGGAGCTCCAGCGTGACTGGGCCCGCGGCGAGACGTACGTGCCGGTGACGGAGGTCGTGAAGGAGCACGGCGGCGCCTACGGTCTCGGCCTGGTGTACGCCCAGACCTTCATCGGCGGCCACGCGGCCGGCTGAGCCCTCCCCCAGCACAGCGATCAAGGACCGAGTCAGGAACAGGCAGGAAGAGATGGACGCGGGACTGCTGGTCCTCCGGGTGGTGGTGGGACTCCTCATCACCGGCCACGGAGTGCAGAAGGTGAGCTTCCGGCTCGGGGGCCACGGCTTGGCAGGCGGAACGGAGGAGTTCCGGCACGACGGGTTCCGTGGGGGCCGGCTGACCGCGGTCGTCGCGGGGGCCGGCCAGATCGGGGCCGGCCTGTTCCTGACCGCCGGTCTGCTCACGCCGCTGGCGGCGATGGCCGCCATGGGCGTGATGACGGTCGCGGGCACCGTCAAGTGGCCCAAGGGCCTCTGGGTGCAGAACGACGGCTACGAGTACCCGCTGGTCCTCGTGATCGTCTCCGCGGCGCTGGCCCTCACGGGGCCCGGCGCGTGGTCCCTCGACCACGCGCTCGGCGTCACGCCGTGGCCGGTGTGGGTCGCGGTCGCCACGATAGTGATCGGCCCGGCGAGCGGGCTGCTGACCCGGCTGGTGCTGCATCGCCCGCCCCTGGTACCGGAAGGAAAGACCCATGCGCAGCCTGCTGACTGACGCGGCCCACACGCTGGTCCCGCCCAAGGGCGACCGGCACGGCCCGCTGCCTCCCCTGATGCTGACGCTGACCGTGGTCACCGGTCTGGTCGACGCGGTGAGCTATCTGGCGCTGGGTCACGTCTTCGTCGCCAACATGACGGGCAACGTGGTGTTCCTCGGCTTCGCCCTGGCAGGTGCCCAGACCCTGTCCGTGCTGGCCTCCGTCGTCGCGCTGGTGGCCTTCCTCGCCGGCGCGCTGACCGGTGGCCGGCTGGGGACCCGGTTCGCGGGGCACCGCGGGAACCTGCTGAAGACGGCCACCGCCGCCCAGACGGTGTTGGTCGCCGTCGCCGTCGTCGTCACGGCGGTGGCCGACGGCCGGGTCACCACCGGCGTCGAGTACACGCTCATCGTGTGCCTCGGGCTCGCCATGGGCCTGCAGAACGCGGTCGCCCGGCGCCTCGGCGTGCCGGACCTCACCACGACCGTACTGACGCTGACCCTCACCGGTCTGGCCGCGGACTCGCCGGCGGCGGGCGGTGCGGCGCCGAGGCCCGGCCGCCGGATCCTGTCCGTGCTGGCCATGCTGCTCGGCGCCCTCGTCGGCGCGGAACTCGTCCTGCACGGGCATCTGGTGCTCACCCTGGTACTGTCCCTGCTGCTCCTGGCGGTCACCTCCGTGGTGACCCACCGCCTGTCCGCCGACGGCGCCGCCTGGACCCGGCCGCCGTCCTGACGACGAGCCACGATCCGGACGGAAGCCCGTCACTGGGACGGAAACCCTCGGTCCGGACGGACGCCCTCCACTGGGACCGAAACCCTCGGTCCGGACGGCAGCCGTCCGTCCGGACGGGTTCATCCCCCGGCCTCCCGGTCGCCCCGCCCGGCGAACTGCCGCCATTCGCTGGGCGACATTCCGTAGGTGGCGCGGAACACGCGGCTGAAGTGGGTGGGGCTGGCGAAGCCCCAGCGGTGCGCGACAGCCGCGATGGTCATGTGCTCCGCGGAACGCAGGGTGAGGACGCGCCGGCACTCGGCCAGCCGCCGGCGCTGGATCAGCCGGCCGACCGTCGTGCCCTCCTCCCGGAACAGCTTGTGCAGGTAGCGCACGGAGATGTGGTGGGCGCGGGCGATCGTCTCCGGAGACAGGTCCGTGTCACCGAGCCGCAGGTCGATGAAGTCCAGGATGTCCGACATCAGCGGCGCCCGGGTGTCCTGCCCCGGTCCCCGCGCCTGGTCGGCCAGATGCTCGCCGGCCAGGGTGGACAGCAGGCTCACGGCGTTCCAGGCGAGCATGTCGCCGACCGCGGACCGGGCCACCGCCGTCGTGTCGGCGAAGTCGGACAGGAACGGCGAGACCAGGGCGCCCAGCCGGGACGTCAGGGGTACCGGCGCGTGTGTGAGGCGGGGCACGTCCGACCCGGTCAGCCCGAGCAGTTGACCCGGGAGCAGGAACACCTTCAGGCGGACATGCCGCGGGAAGTCCAGCACCGGGGGCTGGTGCACGTCGTAGAAGCAGATGTCACCGGGGCCGAGGACCGTGTCCGTGACGGGTTGCCGCGCGAGCAGGGCGCCGACGGTGCCGCGCAGCCCGACGAAGAGGTACTCGCCGCTCTCCCGGGCGATCAGCCGCCGGGGAAGTGCCGCGGGGCCCGGCGGCGCGCCCGGCGGCCGCTCCCGGGGCAGGCGTGCGGGTACCGCGTCCCTGGTGACGATGTCCAGGCCCATGGGCATCCGCCGCGCCCCGCTGTCCGGTGACGTGCCGGCGGTGGACGTGCCGACCGTGCGCCTGTCGATCAGGGACGTTGCTGTGCGCGACATGAACCGCCCTTGCCTCCGAACCGTTGCCGTGTGTGAAGCGGCCGTTCCGGGGAATCCGGACCGGGCTCCGCTTCGCCCGGAGCGTAGGCGGGTGGATGTGCGAAAAGAGTGACAAGACAGTGACCGGGGGCTGCGCTGCCGGGTCACACCCCATGCGCTCACGGTCAACAGCCCAGGGACGGCGGCCCCTACTGTCCGGGCATGAGCAGCACGTCTTCAGCCTCCCCGCCCGCCGCGACCGACTCCCCCTGGGCCCCGCTCGCGGCGCGCGTCTTCCGGGCCCTGTGGATCGCCCAGCTGGTCTCGAACATCGGCAGCTGGATGCAGACCGTGGGCGCGCAGTGGCTGCTGGTCGGGCACGGCGCCGCGCTGGTGACGCTCGTACAGACCGCCGCCGGCCTTCCCGTGGTCCTGCTCGCCCTGCCCGCCGGGGTGGTCGCCGACCGCTTCGACCGGCGCTCGGTGCTGCTGGCCGCGCAGTTCGCGATGCTCGCCGTGTCCGGTGTGCTGGCCGTGCTGGCGTTCCTGGACGCCCTGACCCCGGTGGTGCTGCTCGTGCTCACGTTCCTGCTCGGGTGCGGCACCGCGCTGATGGGCCCGGCGTGGCAGGCGATCCAGCCGGAACTGGTGGAACGCCGGCGGCTCGGCCAGGCCGCGGCGCTGGGCGCGGTGAACATGAACCTGGCCCGTGCCGTCGGTCCGGCGCTCGGCGGGGCGGTGGTCGCGGCGGCGGGCGCGGGCTGGGTCTTCGCCTTCAACGCGGCTTCCTACCTGGGCATCGCGGCCGTCCTCGTGGCGTGGCGGCGCCCGGAGGCGGCAATCGCCACCGTCCCCGGGAACGACGGACTGCTGGCGGCCCTGTACGCCGGCCGCCGCTATGTGTGGAACGCCCCCGGCGTCCGCCGGGTGCTGCTGCGCACGCTCCTGTTCATCCCCGGCGGTGCCGCGCTGTGGGCACTGCTGCCGCTGACCGCGAGCAGTTCCCTCGGCCTCGGCTCGGGCGGCTACGGGCTCCTGCTGGCGGCGGTGGGCGTGGGGGCCGTGGCGGGGGCGTTCGCGCTGCCGCGCGTCCGTGCCCTGCTGGGTGCCAACGGCACGCTCGCCGCCGGCGCCCTGGTGTTCGCCGGCGTGCTGGCAGTGCTGGCGACGGTCCGCACACCGTGGCTGGTCACCATCGCCCTGCTGCCGGCGGGACTCGCCTGGATCGGAGTGCTGTCCACCCTCAACGCGGCCGTGCAGACGCGGCTGCCCGGCTGGGTCAGGGCGCGTGGCCTCGCGGTGTACCTGCTGGTCTTCCAGGGCGGTCAGGCGCTCGCGGCACCGCTGTGGGGCGCGGTCGCGGACTGGGTGGGGCTCAGCGCGTGCCTGCTGATCGCCGGTGCGGTGATGGTGCTCAGCGCGGCCAGTGTGCGCCGGTGGCCGCTGTACGACGCGGAGGGCATCGACCCCACGCCGTCCGACCACTGGCCGGCCCCTCCCCTGGTGTTCGAGCCCGGGGAGTCCGACGGCCCGGTCCTGGTCTCCGTCGTCTACCGCGTCCCTGCCGGGAACCGGGCCGCGTTCACGGTCCGCATGCGTCAGGTCGCCCGTTCCCGGCGCCGTACGGGAGCCCTGTCCTGGGGTCTCTACCAGGACGGCAACGACCCGGCGCGCTTCGTCGAGAACTACCTGGTCGGCTCCTGGGCGGAACACCGGGCCCAGCACCACGTCCGGTGGACGGACACCGACCGCCGGCGCGAGGAGCAGGCCCGTGAGCTGCTCGCGCCGGGGACGGTGCCCGAGGTGACCCATGCCTTCGACACCGTGGCGGGGCCGGCCGTACCGGCCGGGTCCGGCCCCGCGCTCGCCGGGTAGGGGCGTGCCGGGTCAGGGGCGGGGAATGTTGCGGAGGTTGGCCCGGGCCAGGTGGACCATGCGGCCGACGCCTCCGCTCAGGACGGTCCGGCTCGCGGACAGGGCGAAGCCGGTGAGCTGTTCGGTGGTGATCTTCGGCGGCACGGCCAGCGCGGCCGGGTCGGTGACGACGTCCACCAGCGCGGGCCCGTCGTGGGCGAACGCCTCGCGCAACGCGTCCCGGACCTGGCCGGGCTTCTCCACCCGGATGCCGCGCGCTCCGGCGGCCGTGGCGATGGCGGCGTAGTCGGCGTGCGGGTAGCTCGTGCCGTGCGGGGGCAGGCCGTCGACCATCATCTCCAGGTCGACCATGCCGAGGGAGGAGTTGTTGAAGACGACCACCTTGACCGGAAGGTCGTACTGGACGAGCGTGAGGAAGTCGCCCATGAGCATGGAGAACCCGCCGTCGCCGGAGAGCGAGACGACCTGCCGGCCCCGGTCGAGGAACTGGGCGCCGATGGCCTGGGGCAGCGCGTTGGCCATGGAGCCGTGCACGAAGGAGCCGAGGATGCGGCGGCGGCCGTTGGGCGTGAGGTAACGCGCCGCCCACACACAGCACATGCCGGTGTCGACGGTGAACACGGCGTCGTCGGCGGCCTCTTCGTCGAGCACCGAGGCCACGTACTCGGGGTGGATGGGGGTGTGCCGGTCGACGTCGCGCGTGTAGGCGCTGACGGCGCCTTCGAGGGCGTGCGCGTGCCGCTCCAGCATCCGGTCGAGGAACCGGCGCGACTGCTTCTCCCGCACCGCGGGCGTCAGGCAGCGCAGGGTCTCGCGGACGTCTCCCCAGACGGCGAAGTCGAGTTGGGTGCGCCGGCCGAGCCGCTCGGGCTGCACGTCGACCTGGACGGTGCGCACGTGGCGGGGCAGGAACTCGGTGTACGGGAAGTCGGTGCCGAGGAGGATGAGCAGGTCGCACTCGTGCATGGCCTCGTAGGCGGCGCCGTAGCCGAGCAGTCCGCTCATGCCGACGTCGTACGGGTTGTCGTACTGGATGTGTTCCTTGCCGCGCAGGGCGTGGCCGACCGGGGCCTTGACCTTCGCGGCGAACTCCATCACCTCGGCGTGGGCTCCGGCGACGCCCCGGCCGCAGAACACCATGACGCGTTCGGCGCCGTCGACCAGCTCGGTGAGCCGGGCGATCTCCTGGTCGCTGGGGCGGATGGCGGGCAGGTCCAGGGGCATGGCGAGTTCGGGTGACGCGTCCGGGGAGTCCTCGGCGGCGGTGTCACCGGAGAGGGCGACGACCGACACCCCGCGCCGGCCGACGGCGTGCTGGATGGCCGTCTGCACCACGCGGGGCATCTGACGCGGGGAGGAGATCAGCTCGGAGTAGTGGCTGCACTCGGCGAACAGCCGGTCGGGGTGGGTCTCCTGGAAGTAGCCGGTGCCGATCTCGCCGCTCGGTATGTGGGCGGCCAGCGCCAGCACCGGCGCCATCGAGCGGTGGGCGTCGTACAGGCCGTTGATCAGATGCAGGTTGCCGGGCCCGCAGGATCCCGCGCACGCGGCGAGCCGCCCGGTGAGCTGGGCCTCCGCTCCGGCGGCGAACGCCGCGACCTCCTCGTGGCGGACCTGGATCCACTCGACGTCGGCGTGCCGCCGGACCGCGTCGACGACGGGATTCAGGCTGTCTCCGACCACGCCGTACATGCGGCGCACACCGGCGCGCGCCATGAGGTCGACGTACTGTTCGGCGATGGTCTGCTTGGCCATGGCACTCCTCGGGTTCGGGCCTTGCGGCACGACCCTCCGGGCGGGGGCACGGAGGGCCTGCCTCGCGCCCGGCCCACGCTAGTGAGCGCCGAGCGCCGCGGTTGTCCGTCCGCGCACGGCATCGGTTCCGGCAGCGCACCGGGCGCCGGGACGGTCCGTTGTCGTGGTCGGGTGGATGGGCCCGTCCAGCAGGGAGAGCGGGTGGGCGGTGCGGCCGGAGCGGACGGCGATGAGTTCCGCGGCGAAGGACACGGCGGTCTCCTCGGGAGTCGACGCGCCCAGGTCGAGGCCGAGGGGCGCGTGCAACCGCGCGACGGCGTCGGGCGACACGCCGGCCGCGGCGAGGTCCTCCCGTCTGCGTGCCTGGACACGGCGGGAGCCGAGCGCTCCGACGTAGGCCAGGGGCCGGTCCAGGGCCTCGGCGAGGACGGGGACGTCGAACTTGGGGTCGTGCGTCATCACGCACACCACGGTCCGGTGGTCGGTCTCCGTGGCCGCCAGGTACCGGTGGGGCCAGTCGACCACGACCTCGTCGGCGTCCGGGAAGCGCTCGGGTGTGGTGAAGGCGGCCCGGGCGTCGCAGACCGTGACGTGGTAGCCGAGGAGGGCACCGATCCGGCTCACCGCGGCGGCATGGGCGTTGGCGCCGAAGACCAGCAGCCGGGGCGGCGGGGCCCAGGCCTCGAACAGCACGCGCGGGGCCCGCGGCTCGCCCGGCACGCCGGCGTCGTGGGAACGGGACACGCCGGCGTCGTACGGCCCTTCCGCTCCGTCCTCGTACGACCGTGACGCACCGGCCTCGTAGCTCCGTACGGCGGTGCCGTCCCGGTCGAGCATGCGGCGGGCGTCGGCGAGGACGGCCAGGTCCAGGACGGGGTCGCCGGTGCTGCCCAGGTGGCCGTCCTGCCACACGGCGACGGAGCCGGCGCCCGCGCCGGGTCCGGGCAGCACGCGGGCCACGACGACGGGGCGCCGCGCCGCCGCGGCCAGGTGGGCGGCGGCGAGGACCCGGACCATGGCGTCGTCCACGGCCTGGACGAGGACGTCGATCTCGCCTCCGCACATCAGCCCCACCGCGAACGCGTCGTCCTCGGCGTACCCGAAGGACACGCACCGCGCCTCCCCCGATGCCAGCACCTCACGGGCCAGGTCGTAGACGGAGCCTTCGACGCAGCCTCCCGACACACTGCCGAGGGCCGTGCCGTCCTCGTGGACGCAGAGCGCCGCCCCGGCGCGCAGGGGTGCGCTGCCGCGGACGGCGACGACGCTCGCGAGGGCGCAGCGGGCTCCGGCGGACTGCCACTCCAGCAGGCGGGGCGCCAGGTCTCGCATGGGATCTCTCCGATCTGCCGTCAGCCGTGGTTCGCCGTGGTCAGCCCGAGGAACCGGCGGCCGTTCGCTTCCAGCGTCGCGGCGTCGATGCCGTGTGCCAGCGGGAAGCCGACCGGGTCGGGCTGTGCCATGTCGAAGGGGTAGTCGCTGCCGCACACGATCCGGTCGGGCGAGGCGTGGGCCCGCAGCAGCGCGAGGACCTCGGGGTCGTGGGTGATCGTGTCGAAGTAGAGCAGGCCGAAGGACTCCGCCGGGGGCCGGCCGCTGCCGCGGCGCACGTCGTCGCGGGTGCGCCAGCCGTGTCCCCACCGGCCCAGCAGCGCGGGCGCGCAGCCGCCGCCGTGGACGAAGCAGATCCGCAGGCCGGGGAATTCCTCCAGGACGCCGCCGAGCAGGACCCCGGCCACGGCGGTCGTGCTCTCCACCGGATTGCCGATGAGGTTGACCAGGTAGTGGTGGTCCCATTCGGCGCGCGGGAGCTGCATCGGGTGGACCAGGACGGACAGGCCCAGTTCGGCGGCGATGCCGAGGATCTGCCGGGGGACGCCCCGGTCGTAGGAGCGGCCGTCGACCACGGGCGGGACCGCGACGCCCGCGATGCCGTCGGCGGCGGCGAGCCGGGTCAGTTCCCCGCGGGCGGCGTCGGCGTCGTCCAGCCGGACCAGTCCGAGTCCGACGAGGGTGCCCTCCGTGCGGGAGACGGCGTCGGCGAGCTGTTCGTTGTAGGCGGCGACGTAGTCGTCGGCCTCGGCGGGGGCGTGCACGGGGAAGGCGAAGGGTGGCGCGGAGATGACGCGCGCGCCGAGTCCGGCCTTCAGGGTGTCGGCGACGATGGTGTCGATGTCGGTCATCGCGCTGGTCGGGAACGACAGCGGGACGTCGCCCAGGAAGAGTTCGCCGTCGCGGTCGTTCATGCCGCCGAGCGGGTTCCCGGGCGGCAGGGGGAGCAGGTCGCGGGGCAGCCAGTGGGCGTGCACGTCGATCACTCCGGCGCGGATGTCACCGTTCATGTGTGTCTCCTCGGTCGGTCCATGAACCGCCCCGCGTGGGGGGCCGCGTGCGGGGCCGGCGCGTGTCAGGCGGTGGTCGCCCGCATTTCCCTCGGCCAGTCCGGGGAGCGCCCCCCTGTGCGGGGCGCTCCGTGCGGGGCCGGCGTGTCAGGCCGTGGTCTCCCGCTGTTCCCGGGCCGCGCGGGCGATGGCGCGCCGGATGGGTTCGTAGCCGGTGCACCGGCAGATGTTGGAGCCGACGACGCCTTCGACGGCGTCGGGTCTGTCGGCGAGGCCGGGGTCGGCGTCGAGCGCTCCGGCGGCCACCATGAGGAAGCCGGGGGTGCAGAATCCGCACTGCAGCGCGTGCTCGGCGGAGAACGCCCGTTGCAGCGGGTGGGGTTCGCCGTCGGGCCCGGCGAGGCCCTCGACCGTGCGGATCGAGCGGCCGTCGCACTGTACGGCCAGCACCAGGCAGGCGCGGACCGCCTCGCCGTCCATGAGCACGCTGCACGCCCCGCAGATGCCGTGCTCGCAGCCCAGGTGGGTGCCGGTGAGGCCCAGGTCGTCGCGGAGGACGTCGGCGAGCAGGCGGCGGGGTTCGGCGTCGAGGGCGTGCGCGGTGCCGTTCACCGTGAGCGTGATCTTCATCGGGGGTCTCCCTGTCGTGGGGCGGGACGCGAGCGCAGGCCGGCCGCCGCCTCGGTGAGGGTCCTGCCGACCAGGACGGCGATGGCCTGCCGCTTGTACTCCACGTCGGCGTACGGTTCGGCGAGGGGTGCGGCGTCCTCCTGGGCGGCGGCCCGGCCTGCGCGGGCGAACGGATGGCCGTCGGGGAGCCGGGGACCCGCGGTGAGCGAGGTGAAGTCGGCGCCGATCAGCGCCTGTTCGGCGGCGCGGGCCCGGAGGGGGCGGTCGGCGGAGTTGACCAGTCCGATGCGTGCGTCGCTGATCACGCCGTCCGTCACGGTGAGGGCCGCCGCGACCGCGACCTGGGCGAAGCAGAAGTGCGTGCGGCGGTGTTCGATGAAGCCGACGCCGGTGTTCCCGCCGAGCAGCGGCAGGCGTACGGCGGTGATCAGCTCCTGCGGCCGGCGCGCGGTACGGAACGGACCGAGGAAGTAGTCCCGCGCCGGGATGGAGCGGGCGCCGTCGGGACCGGTGACCTCGACGGTGGCGTCGAGGGCGACACCGATGGCGCACCACTCCGAGGCGGGGTGGGCCCAGCCGAAGCTGCCGGCCATGGTGCCCCGGGAACGGATGGGCGGGTGGGCGATGTTGACGACGGCCCGGGACAGCAGGGTGCCGAGGGGGCCGGGGACGGCGTCGGCCGACTCGAACGCCGCGTGCCGGACGAGGGCGCCGACGCGCAGTTCGTCGCCCTCGACGCGCATGCCGTCGAGTTCCGGGACGCGGTTGATGTCGACGACGAGCTGCGGCCGGATGCGTTGCAGGTGCATCTCCAGGATCAGGCTCTGCCCGCCGGCGAGCACCTGGGCCGCGCGGTCGGTGTCGCCGAGCGCCTGGACGGCCTCGGCGACCGTGCGGGGCACGACGTAGTCGAAGGACGCGGGTTTCACCGGACACCTTCCTCGTGCTTCGGGGCGCGGGCCGCCCGCCAGACGCTGTCCGGCGTGAGCGGCATCTGGAGCAGGTCGGGATCGGCGATCCGCAGGGCGTCGGCCACGGCGTTGACGATGGCGGCCGGGGTGCCGATGCAGCCCGACTCCCCCGCTCCCTTGGCGCCCAGCGGGGTGCTGGGGCTGGGGGTGCAGGTGTCCTTGATCTCGATGGGCGGGATCTCCGTGTACGTGGGCAGCAGGTAGTCCAGGAATCCGGCCGCCAGGTGCGGCACGCCGTCCGCGTCGAACGTCATGCCTTCGTAGAGGGCCTGGCCGATGCCCTGCACGGCGGACCCGTACGCCTGTCCGTGCACCACGGTGGGGTTGAGGACCACTCCGCAGTCGTCCACGGCCACGAGCCGCAGCACGTTCACGGTGCCGAGGTCGGGGTCCACCTCGGTCACGGCGACGTGCGCGCCGAAGGGGAAGGCCATGCCGGCCTCGTAGCGGTGCTCGACACGGAGCGGCCCGGTCGTCTTGACCAGTTCGGCCAGGTCCAGGACGGCCGAACCGCCGGAGGTCGCGTGCACGGTGCCGTCGGCCCACGCGACCTTGTCGGCCGGCAGGTCCCACAGCCGCGCCGCGCGCTCGCGCGCCTGCTCGATCAGGAGGCCGGCCGCCTGCTGGAACATCGCGCCGTCGACCTGTGCCGACCGGCTGGCGAACGAGCCCAGTCCTTCGGGCTGTTCGTCCGTGTCGCCCTCGACGAGACGGACCCGCGCCTCGGAAATGCCGAGGGTCTTGGCCACGAGCGCCGGGAAGACCGTCTCGTGCCCCTGGCCGCTGGGGGCGGCGCCGCAGCGGGCGGTGACGGTGCCGTCCTCGTGGACCTCCAGGCTGCCGAACTCGTGCAGTCCGCCGGGTTCGCCGCCCGAGCGTTCCACGTAGCAGGAGACGCCGATGCCGAGCGGCAGCGCGTCCGGGTCGCTGCGGCGGCGGGCCTGTTCCGCGCGCCACTCCTCGTAACCGGCCGTCTCCAGCGCGAGGTCCAGCGCGGCGGCGTAGTTCCCGCTGTCGTAACGGCGGCCGGTGGGTGTGTCGTACGGGAAGGCGTCGGGCGGGATGAAGTTGCGCCGCCGCAGCTCGATCGGGTCGATGCCGAGCCGCCGGGCGAGCAGGTCCATGGTGCGCTCGATGGCGATGGCGGCCTCGGGGCGTCCGGCGCCGCGGTAGGGGTAGGTCACCATGGTGTTGGTGAGCACCGAGCGCAGGGTCGCGTGGACGTGTGGCGTGGTGTACGCGCCGGGCGCCATCCAGGCCGTCTGCATAGGCAGTCCCACGCCGAGGTGCGGATAGGCGCCGACGTCCGCGTTGATCGTCAACTCGTAGGCGAGCAGGTTCCCTTCGGCGTCGGCGGCGAGCCGGACGGTCTGGTCCTGGCCCCGGCCGCGGGTGGCGACGAGCATGGACTCCAGGCGGTCCTCGATCCAGCGCACCGGCCGGCCGAGCGTGACGGCCAGGTAGGCGACGACCACGAACTCGGGGAAGGCGGCGCTCTTGGAGCCGAAGGCGCCTCCGGTGTCCGGGACGACGACCCGGATCCGGTCGGTGGACCAGCCGAGCAGCGCGGCGAGTTCGCGGCGCAGCCGGTGCGGCATCTGGTGCCCCGACCACACGGTCAGCCGGTCCCCCTCGGGGACGGCGAGGATCGTGCGGCACTCCATGGGGCTGGGCATGAGCAACTGCTGCCGGTAGGTGGCCTCGACCACGGCGGCGGCGTCCTGCCAGACGGCCGGGTCGACGGGCGCGCCGGCCTCGCCCCGCAGGGCGGTGTTGCTGAGGCCGTCGAACAGGCGGACGGAGTCGTCCAGGGCCGCGGACGGTGTCACCACCGCGGGCAGCGGATCGACCACGGCGGTGACCTCGGCGGCCCCGTCCTCGGCCCGGTAGCGGTCCTCGCCGAGGACGACCGCCAGCGCCTCGCCCGGATAGCGCACCCGGTCCTTGACGAGCGCCGGCCACTCCCGGCCCGCGACCGCTTCCTGCGTCGACAGCCGGGCGAGCAGGGTGTGCGGAACCGGCGGCAGGTCCGGCAGGTCCGCGGCCGACCAGGCGCCCACGACACCGGGCACGTCACGCGCCGCGGCGCAGTCCACACTCCGCAGCGAGCCGTGGGCGACCTTGCTTCTCACAAATGCGGCGTCCAGGCATCCGGGCACGTGAATATCGGCGACATACCGGCCTTTCCCGGTGAGCAGCCGTTCGTCCTCGCGCCTTGTCCATCGCTCCACAACAACACCTCGTTCGTGTGGGGGCGGGAATTGACCGGGCGACGGCCGTATCCGGCAGCGAATGCGTGCGGGATATCCGGCCCGTCGCTGCGTGGCCGTTCACGGGGAACGCCACGCCGATGGAATTCGACTGCCTGGACACTAACCGCGGAGGCGGCCGCGGGGCGAGGGGAACACGGGCGGTGTGCGCTCTCGGGCCAGAGGTGGTGCGCTGCCCGGACAGCCGGCCGCCGGCCCTGGACGGCGGGCGGCCGGGGGCGGGGGTCAGCCCAGTTCGGCCTCCAGCCACCGCAGGACGTCGGGCGTCACGGGGTCGACGAGGTCGGCGAACTCCTCGTGCCGCTTGAGGAACTTCGCCACGTACGGGCACACGGGCACGATCCGCTTCCCGGATTCCCGTACGTCGGTGAGCGCCTCCTGGACGAGCCGGGAGGCCAGGCCCTGGCCCGCGAAGGCGTCGTCGATCTCGGTGTGGTAGAAGACGCGCTGCGCGTCGCGGTCGCGGTAGGCGGTCAGCCCTGCGCGCTTGCCGTCGACGAGTATTTCGTAGCGATTCCTGGCGTCCACACGCTCGACGAGCGGAGTGGCGGAAGGCTGGCTCATGGGGTGCCTTTCGGATGGCGTCAGTGACGCGGCGGATTCCTGCGCGGAGTGATGGTGGCATTCGGCAGGACGGGGGCGGGGAGACGGTCTCCCGGATATCCTTCGACGGCGCCGAAGCGGTCGGAGGAGTTCTGCCAGTCCTCGCGGGCCCTGACGATGTCCTCGTGGCTCCGGCCGATGAAATTCCACCACATGACGATCTCCTCCTCGAAGGGGGTTCCGCCGAGGAGGACCGTCCGCGCGGTGTCGTCCGACTCGTTGGTCAGGGTCAGCGTGCCGGGGCCCGGGTGGACGTAGCCCAGCTCGGCCGGCTTCAGCAGGACGTCGGCGAGGCGGACGGCGCCCTGGTCGACCAGGAGACCGTGCTCGTAGCCGGGGTCCACGGCGAGCGTGACGGCCGCGTGCGGCTCCAGGAGGATCTCGGCGCCGAGCAGGGGCGTGAACGTCGGCACCGGGGAGGTGCTGCCGGCGAGGGAGCCGAGGAAGACCCGGATCTCGGCGCCGTCGGTCCGTACGGGCCCGGGGACGTGGTGCCGGAAGTCCCGCGCGGTGGCGCGGTGCTCCTCCGGCAGCGCCACCCAGAGCTGGACGCCGTGCAGGACGGTGGTGCGCGGAGTGGAGACCTCGGAGTGGCTGATGCCGTACCCGCCGGTCATGAGGTTCAGCTCGCCGGGCCGTACGAGGGCGTGGCTGCCCAGGCTGTCGCGGTGCTCGATCTCCCCGCTGAAGAGCCAGCTCACGGTCTGCAGCCCGGTGTGGGGGTGCGGGGCGACGTCCATACCGCCGCTCTCGGCGACGTCGTCGGGGCCGTAGTGGTCGGCGAAGCACCAGGCACCGATCAGGGTCCGGGCGCGCTGCGGCAGTGTGCGCCGCACGGTCATCGCGCGCGGGCCGCCCAGGGGTACGTCACGCGGGGTCAGTACCTCGACCCGGGGCGTCCCGGCCGGCGGCCCGCCGTCCGCCTCGGTGCCGCAGCGCACTTCGACGGGCTCCGTCTCGACATTGCTCATCGGGGATCACCTCTCCACCCAGTAATTGTTCTACATTCAACCATCATCCGGCCGGACCGGCCCGAGCGCCGGACGGACTGGGCCCGGAGCGTTCCCGCGAACCGTCCGCGTGACGGACGCACGGGCCACGCCAAGGCGCTTCTTCTTCGGACAACAACCCGTGCACTCGTCGGCAAGCCACTCCTCCGGACCCGCCGTACCGTCATCAGCACCTCGGTCCGTCAGAGCGCGGGCCGCCACACCGAACCGAACCGTCGCAGACAGGGGGACGGCATGAGAAACGATCCTGCCGGGGCCGCGGACGAGGACCCGATCGTATGCAAGACCAGCGTCCGCGTCACCGTGGCCGACGAACTGCCGATACCGGTCCCGGCCGAACTCCGGTACTCCGCGGCGGATCCCTACGCCGTGTGCCTGTCCCTGGGCGCCCCCTCCGCCCTCTGCGTCGAGTGGGTCTTCGCCCGGTCGCTCCTCGCCCAGGGGCTGCGCCGGCCCACCGGGTCCGGGGACGTGGTGGTCTACCCGCGGCGCCAGGGCCGGCCCGACTCGATCCGCGTCCTGCTCCGGACGCGCGCCGGATCGGCGCTCCTGGAACTGGCGAGCGCCTCCGTCACGGCCTTCCTGCACCGCACCGAGATGCTGGTGCCGCCGGGCACCGAGCACCGCCACATCGATCTCGACCATGTCGTGGAGCAGCTCACGGCGGGCAGCGAGTGACCCGGCCGATGAGCCATCCGGTGCGCTGACGAGCACCAACGCGTGCGCTCCGGGGCAACGCGCCTCCCGGTTCGGCACCTAGCGTCGACCTCGTACGCAAGCACGCCATCCGCAGGAGGCACGTCATGACCACCGGAACCCAGCCCCCGAGCAGCCAGCCCTGGCTGCACCAGAAGGGCGCGGTCATCCAGGAGTTCGGAACCGTCAAGCAGTTCCCCATCGCCCTGTCCTACGAGGCGCGCATGTACTCCTGCCAGCGCCTGAACAAGGTGCTGGCCGACACCCAGATCCTGTACGGCCTCTACAAGAAGCACCACTGGATCATGCGGGGCGCGACCTTCTACCAGTTGCACCTGCTGCTGGACAAGCACGCCGGTGAGCAGCTGGAACTGGTCGACACCCTCGCCGAGCGCGTCCAGACCCTGGGCGGCGTCGCGGTGGGCGACCCCCGGCACGTCGCCGAGATCACGTCGATCCCGCGCCCGCCGGACGGTGTGGAGGAGGTCCCGGCGATGCTCTCGCGGCTGCTGGAGGCCCACGAGACCATCCTGACCGAGGCCCACGACGCTGCCGCCCGCACCGCCGAGCTGGGTGACGACGGCACCAACGACCTGCTGGTGTCGCAGATCATCCGCACCGGCGAACTGCAGGCCTGGTTCCTGGCCGAACACCTGGTGGACACCCCGCTCGTCCGCTCCTGAGCCCGGCGGGGACCGCCCACGACGCAACGGGCGGCGCGTCCGTGACCGATACCGCTGACCGCGCGCCCCGCCTCCCACGCCGTCGTCCCGCGCGGACCCGGCCTGGAGAGGAACAGCGCGGCCGGGCACCGCGGTTCGGCGGAGGGCCGGCCGAGGCGGCCGTCCGTCAGGGCGTGCTCGACTGCGGGCGCACCGGCCCCGGCGGAAGGGCGGACGCTTCATGGGCGAGGCCTTCGGCCGGCTCCCCCCGGCACACAGCCGGCCGCGCGCCCGGCCCGGCCATCGGCCATCCGCCGGCCAGGGCCACCCGGCTGGACCGGCCGGCCGACGACACGGTGGCCGCCGGTCCGCCGCCCATGGGTTCCCGTTCAGCCGCGCGCGGAGCTCGACCACGTGGTCGCCGCGAACGGCGAACGGCGTTTCGCCGCGCCGTGCGGCCCCCGGCCGGCACCGGGGCCGGGCACCGGCCGAGGTCGTCCGCCTCGGGGACGGCCTCGGCCATCCGCGCGCCGTGACGCCGGGTACGGCGGGCCGGGGTGGAAGGTGGCCAAGGGGGCGGCGCACTCCGGGCGGCGCCCGCACCGCACAGGAAAGAGGGAGATCTTCGATGACCGACCAACCGGTTCTGGTGCTCGCGGCGACCGGCGGGCAGGGCGGGGCGGTGACCGACGCGCTGCTGGCACGCCGGGCGCGGGTCCGGGCGCTGGTGCGTGACCCGGGCCGGAGATCCGCCCGGGAACTGGCCGAGCGGGGCGTCGAGGTGGTGGCGGGATCACTGAGCGACCGCGCGTCGCTGGCCTCGGCGATGAGCGGCGTGGCGGGTGTCTTCGCGTTCACCACTCCCTTCGAGGCCGGAGTCGACGCGGAGGTGGACCAGGGGCGGGCCATCCTCTCCGCCGCGACGGAAAAGCGCGTTCCGCATCTTGTGTTCAGCTCCGTGGCGGGGGCCGACCAGGACAGCGGGGTGCCGCATTTCGAGAGCAAGGCGCGCATCGAGGCGGAGCTCACGGCCGGCGACGTGCCGTACACGATCCTGGGGCCGACCTACTTCTTCGACAACGCGCTGGGCGGTGCGGACCGCATCCTGGAGGGGGTCCTCGATCTGCCGCTGCCCCCCGACCGGCCGTTGCAGCAGCTCGCCCGACCGGACCTCGGCGCGTTCGCGGCGGAGGTGCTCCTCGACCCCGCTCCCTACACCGGGCGGCGCATCGAGCTGGCCGGCGACGCGCCCACTCCCTCCCAGATGGCCGCCGCGCTCGGCGCGGCGATCGGGCGGGAGGTCCGGCACGAGCAGGTCCCGCTGGCGGCGATCGGCAGTCCGGACATGCACGCGATGTGGGCGTTCCTGAACGGACCCGGCTACCGCGTCGACATCCCCGCCCTGCACGCCGCTCACCCGGAGGTGCGCTGGACCTCCTTCGCGGACTGGGCACGGCGCACCTGGGCGGGCGCCCGCTGAACCGGCCGTCCCGGGAACGGTCCACGGGGAAACCGCTCCGGGACCGTCCCCGGCCAAGCCGCTCCGGAACCGTCCGGGGCGAGACCGCTCCGGACCGCCCGGGGCGGAACCGCTCGGTCCGGTCCGTACCACTGGTCTCACGCGTTCACGCGATGTAATCACCCGGCCGTCCTGGCACGCTGCGTTTTCGAAAGCGCAACGGCCGAAGGGCGGAGATCATGTCGTCGGACCCCTCGACACCGGACCCCGGGAGCCCAGGCACCCTCTACAGCACGAAGACGGTTTCCGCCCAGCGACGGCGAGCATACTGGCGCGATGCCCTGTCCCGGACGTTCGGCGCCGTGGACATGGGCGTCCCCGACGAGGTCGACCGCGGAACGATCCGTACGTCGCTGCTGGGCCCGATGCAGACCGTGACCGTGGAGGGCGACCCGCAGACGGCACGGCGCACCCGACGGCTCATCGCGGCGAGCGACAACGACGACTACGTGGTGGTGAAACTGCTCTGCGCGGGCACCGCCCGTATCGAACAGGACGCCCGTGAGGCCCACGTACGGCCCGGACAGCTCTTCGTCTACGACATGGCGCGGCCCGTCCGGCTGACGCTCCCGGAGCGCTTCCGGACGAAGTCCCTCGTGCTGCCGCGGGAGGTGCTGGGTCTGGGCGAGTCGGACCTGCGGCAGATCACGGCGGCTCCGCTCGGCTCCGAGTCGGCGGTCGGCGGCCTGCTGACGCCGCTCCTGTCCCGGCTCGTGGACAGCGCGGCGACGTATCCGCAGCGGACGGGCGAGCTGATCGCCCGCAATGTGGTGGACCTGGTGCAGACACTGGCCGAGGAGCGGCTCGGCAGGGAGACCGAGGACTCGGCGAGCGGCGCCCGGATGTCGCTGGTGCGGATCCGGGCGTACATCGACCGGCACCTCGCGCACCCGGATCTGTCACCGGACTCCATCGCCCGGGCCCACCACATCTCCGTGCGCTATCTGCACAAGCTGTTCGAGCTGGAGGACATCACCGTCAGCCGGTGGATCCAGCAACGCCGTCTGGAGCGCTGCCGCCGCGACCTGGCCCGCCGGGAGTCGGCGGACCTGACCGTCGCCGCGGTGGCGCACCGCTGGGGCTTCACCAGCGCCTCCCACTTCAGCCGGGTGTTCCGGGCCGCCTACGGGATCTCCCCCGCCGCGTGGCGCGCCTCCGCCCTGCCCGAGCGGTGCGCGTCGCTGCGGGGCGGGAGGACCGCGGGCCCCCCTTCGCTCTCGGCCGGACCGGCCGCTTCGGCATGAGCCAGGTCACGCATCACCCGCTGACAATGCGCTGAGCTGCCGTTTTTGTCATAGTGGCCCCGGGGCGCCGGCCTGACCGGCGCATGCGGACAGGAGGGGCGCAGGGTGGCGGGGTCAGGCGGACCGCTGTCGCGCAGTGGTCTGCGCGGCCGGGAGGCCGAACTGGAGGTGCTGCGGACGCTGGTCGACGCGGTGGCCCGTACGGGCAGCGGCGCGCTCGCCGTGCTCCGCGGGGAACCGGGCATCGGCAAGACCACGCTCCTCGGCGAAGTCGTCACCAGGGCGGAGGCGGCGGGGTTCTCCGTCGGTCTCGGCAAGGCCGACGAGCTGCACCACCTCGTGCCGCTGTCGTCGTTGGCGACCTGCGTCCTGCACGGCGACCGGCCGCTGCTGTCCGGCGACGCGCTCGTCGATCTCGCCCGCCGGCACGACCAGCGGACCTGGCTGGTGGAGCGTCTCGCGGAGGCGATCGAGGACCGGGCCGCCGGCGTGCCGGTGCTGATCGCCTTGGACGACGTGCAGTGGGCCGACCCGCTGAGCCGGTTCGCCCTCAAGCAGCTGCCCGGTCGTCTGCGGACCTCACCCGTGCTGTGGCTGCTGACCGAGCGGAAAGGCGTCGGCGGACCGGCGGAGGAGATCGTCGCGGCCGTGGGGGACGGGCTCCCGGTGAGCACCCTGTCCCTGGGCCCGCTGTCCGGCGCGGCCATCGGCGAGCTGGCCGGTGACGCCCTGGGGGCGGCCGTCGACGAGCGGGTGCGCGAGCTGCTCGCCGGAGCGGGCGGCAACCCGTTCCTGGCCGTCGAGATGCTCGCGGGGCTGCGGACCTCCGGCGCCTCCGGTGAGCCAGTGCCGCCGGGACTGGTGGTGGGCGTCCGCGGCAGGCTCGGCTCGCTGCACCCCGACACACTGCGCTTCCTTCAGATGGGATCGGTGCTGGGCCGCCGTTTCGGCTTCCAGGACGCCGCCGCGCTCTGCGGCCGGCCGTCCGTCACGCTGCTCCCGGCGCTGGAGGAGGCCGTGCGCGCGGGGCTGCTGGACGACGACGGCGACCAGCTCGTCTTCCGGCACGACCTGCTGCGCCAGGCGGTGTACGTGGACATCCCGCCCTCGGCCCGGAAGGTGCTGCACCGGGAGGCCGCGGGCCGGCTCGTGGCCGCGGGCCACCAGCCGATCGACGTGGTCTCACACATCCTGAGGGGCGCCCAGCCAGGAGACGAGGAAGCGGTGACGCTGCTCAGGCGCGCCGCCGACGACGTGCTGCCGGTCACGCCGGGCCTCGCGGCCGACCTGGTGACGCGCGCGCTGGACCTGGTGCCGGTGGCACGCCCGCTGTGGTTCACCGTGGGTGAGGAGGCGATCGTGTCCCTGACCCGGGCCGGCCGGAACCGGGAGGCGCTCGCGACCGGGGACCGGCTGCTGGCCTGCCGGCCGCCCTTGGAGGCGTTCGGCCGGCTCCATGCCGCCCTCGGCGGCACGCTGTGGAACCTGGATCTCGCCGACGAGCTGCGCCGCCGGACCGAGGCGGCCCTCGCGGTCGGCGGCGCGGCCCCGGAGGTGGCGGCGCGGCTGGCCGGCCTGCGCGCGCTGGCGCTGTCCCGGACGCAGGACCTGGCGCCGGCGCGGGAAGCCGGCGAGGACGCGCTGCGTGCCGCCGTCGCGACCGGTGACCGGGAGGCTCACGTACAGGCCCTGTTCGCGCTCGGGGAGATCGCGCTGAACGCGGGGGAGAACGCCCTCGCGCTGGAGCGCTTCACCGCGCTCTGTGCCGTCGACCCGTCCTTCTTCCCCGAGGAGATCGTCGCGTACCAGCACATGGACGACTTCGTCACCAGCGAGCGGCTGCTGGCGAAGGCGGCGGACGAATCCGGCGGGATCCGTGAGGCGATGCTGCTGTGGGCACAGGGACAGCAGCACCTGGAACTGGGCCGGCTGGACGACGCGGAGGCCGACTTCGTGACGATGGAGCGCCTGGAGGAGGAGGTGCGGGCGCACGTCCAGCAGGTGAACGGCCGGGTGATCCGCTCCCGGATCGCCCTGCTGCGCGGCGACCGGGAGGCCGCGCGGCAGCACCTGGCCGAGGCGCGGGAGCGGCTGGCGGCCAAGCCGAACCCGGGCAACACGGCCGCGGTGCGCTTCCTGGAAGCCGTCCACGCGGAGGTCGACGGGGACGCCGCACGTGCCGTCGACAGGGTCCGGCAGGTGCAGCGGGAGGCACCCTTCCTGCGCTGGCGGCTGCTGCGCACATGGGTCGGCACCGCGATCCGCGTGGCCCTGCGCGGCGCGGACCGCGCGCTCGCCGAGGATCTGGCGGCGCAGGCCGAGGCCCACGCCGCGCGCAATCCGGCGGTACCCACCGCCGTGGGTCTGGCGGCACGCGCCCGCGGGCTGGTGTGCGACGACCCGGTCCTGCTCGAACGTTCCGTCGCCCTGCTCAGCCAGAGCCCGCGCCCACTGGTCCGGGCGGCGGCCTCGGCCGACCTCGGACGGGCGCTCCTGGCGACGGGCCGGCGGACCGAGGCGGTGGCGGCCCTGACCGAGGCCCAGGCCGCGTTCGCCGCGTCGGGCGCGCACGCCATGGCGGCCCACGTCCAGCGCGATCTGCGGCGTGCGGGGGCCGGCGGACGGCGGGCGGCGGACGGGCAGCGCCCGGTCCAGGGCTGGGACGCCCTGACCGCTTCGGAGAAGAAGGTCGCTCGGCTGATCGCCGAGGGGCACAGCAACCGTACGGCCGCGGAGGCGCTGGTCGTCTCGCCGCACACCGTCAACACGCACCTGACGTCCGCCTTCCGCAAGCTGTCGGTCAACTCCCGGGTGCAGCTGGCCAATCTGGTCATGGCCCTGCCCGACGAGTGAGCGGTTCCTGGTACGTTCACGCGATGCCGGCGCGACCCGGATGGGCTTGGCTGGAGAACCCCACCCACCGGAGGTCACCGAGGTGCCCGGACGCACGCCATTACCGCCGGCCGTCGTGCTCGTGCACGGGGCGTTCACCGACGCCTCGTCGTGGGCGGGGGTCATCCGGCACCTGCACGCCACCGGGCTGACGGTGTACGCGCCGGCGAATCCGCTGCGCGGCCTCGCGCACGACGCCGCCTACCTCAGGAGCGCGGTGGGCCGGATCGGCGCCCCGGTCGTGCTGGCCGGCCACGGTTACGGGGGCGCGGTCATCACCGAGGCCGACGCCGACAACGTCGTGGCGCTGTGCTACGTCGCGGGGTTCGGGCTGGACGCCGGCGAGTCCCTGCTGGATGTCACGAACCGCTTCTCCCCGATGCCGGGGCCGGATCCGACCGTCACCGCCTGGCTTCCCGCGCGGTCGCCGGCGGACCCGGACAGCGAGCTGTACATCCGCCGCGAACGCTTCCTGGACGTGTACGCCGCCGATCTGGCACCCCGGCTCGGCAGCGTGCTGTCCGTGACACAGCGTCCTATCGCGCGGGGCGCGCTGACCGCGAGGTCGGGACCGCCCGCGTGGTCCCGCAAACGGTCCTGGTACGCCATCGCCGCCGCCGACCGGATGCTCAACCCCACCGCTCAGCGCTTCATGGCCCAGCGCATGGCGGCCACCGAACGCGTCGTGGACGGTTCGCACGCCGTGGTCCTGTCACGGCCGGACGCCGTGGCGGCGATGATCCGGGAGGCCGCGGGCCGGGGCGGTGACCACGGAGCCCAGTACTGACGCCTGGAAATCTGCTGATATTCCGATCGTTCGTTTCCGGTAGCATCCCTGCTCGGACCGGAACATGCCGGTATGGACCCCTCATCCGAACCCGGCGCAGTCCGGTACCGGCGACGCTTGGAAGGCACCACCCCATGAACTCAGCGGCCAGACCGTCGGTGCGGCGGATCACCGCCCTCTTCGGAACCGTGGCCCTGGTACTGGCCGCCGCCGGGTGCGGCGGAACCGGCTCCGGATCCGCCGACGGGGAGGTGACTTCCCTCACCGCCCTCGACTACTACACCGACGCGACCGAGCACGCCCAGTGGGGCGAGCGGCTCACCGCCTGCGGCAAGGCCGCCGGTGTCACCGTCGAGCACAGGAGCGTGCCGGGGGCGTCGCTGGTCCCGCAGGTACTGCGGCAGGCCTCCTCTCGGACCCTGCCCGATCTGCTGATGCTCGACAACCCCGACCTGCAGCAGATAGCGCGGACCGGCGCGCTGACCCCGCTGGACCGGTACGGCATCGGCGCCGACGGTTACAGCGAGGGCATCCGGTCGGCGGGCACGTACCGGGGAAAGGTGTACGGGCTCGCGCCCACGGTCAGCACGGTCGCCCTCTTCTACAACAAGGACATGCTCGCCGAGGCCGGTGTCGCCGTACCGAAGACCTGGGACGAGCTGAAGACGGCCGCGGCCGAGCTCACCCGGCCGGGCCGCTACGGCATGGCCGTGGACGCCAACGCCACCTTCGAGGGCACCTGGCAGTTCCTGCCCTTCCTGTGGTCCAACGGCGGCGACGAGACACGGCTGGACACCCCCCAGGCCGCTCAGGCCCTCCAGCTCTGGGTGGACCTGGTCAGGAGCGGGTCCATGTCGAAGTCGGTGCTGAACTGGACCCAGGCCGATGTCCACGACCAGTTCGTCGCCGGCAAGACGGCCATGATGGTCAACGGCCCCTGGCGGATCTCCGCGATGAACCGGACGAAGGGTTTGCACTGGGGCGTGGCTCCCCTTCCCGTCCGCCGGCCGGGCCAGCCCCTTGTCACCCCGCTCGGCGGTGAGGTGTGGACGCTCCCGCAGAGCTCCTCAGAGGCCCGGCACCGGAAGGCCGCCCGGGTCCTGGCCTGCCTGAACGACTCCGAGAACATGCTCGCCCTGGCCGAGCAGTACCACACCGTGCCCTCCCGCTCCTCGGTGGCGTCCCGGTACGCCGAGCAGGAACCGTCGATGGCCGCCTTCGTCAAGAGCGTGCAGGGGGCCCGGGCCCGTACCGGCAAGCTCGGCGTCGAGTGGCCGCGTGCGGCGACCGGGATCTACACCGCCGTGCAGGCCGCGCTGACGGGTGAGCAGACCCCGCGGGAAGCGCTCGGGCATGCCCAGCGGATCGCCAGCGGTTCCTGACGGGGCCGCGCGGGCGGTGTCCCGGGCGCGGCTGTGGGCGCGGGTCTCCCGGTGGCTGTTCCTGCTGCCCGCCCTGGCCTACCTGGCGCTGTTCTTCGGCTACCCGCTGGTCAAGAACGTCGTGATGAGCTTCCAGGAGTACTCGGTGGCGACGTTCTACACCGGTACCGCGCCCTTCGTGGGCCTGCGCAACTACACGACCGTCCTGTCGGCGGACGTGTTCTGGCGGACCCTGCTCACCACGGTCCTGTTCACCGCCGGTTCGATCGTCGGACAGTTCGTGCTCGGGCTGGCCCTCGCCCTGTTCTTCCAGCGGAAGTTCCCTCTCGGCGGCCTGCTGCGGTCGCTCCTGCTGCTGCCGTGGCTGCTGCCCCTGGTCGTCTCCGGGACGACGTGGAGGTGGATGCTCGACACGGACAGCGGGGTCGTCAATCAGGCGCTGCGCGACCTCCACCTGCTGTCCTCGGGCATCCCCTGGCTGACCGGCACGACCGAGGCGCTCGTGTCGGTGGTCCTGGTCAACATCTGGGTGGGCGTCCCCTTCAACACCGCGATCCTGTACGGCGGTCTCCAGGACATCCCGGCCCAGCTGTACGAGGCGGCGCAGCTCGACGGCGCCGGCCGGCTGGCGTCGTTCCGCCATGTCACGTGGCCGTTGCTGCGGCCGGTGGCCGGCGTGGTGCTGGTGCTGGGCGTCGTCTACACGGTGAAGGTGCTCGACATCATCCTCGTGGTGACGGGCGGCGGACCGGCCGGCGCGACGCAGACCCTGGCCACCCGGTCCTACGAACTGTCCTTCCAGCAGTTCGAGTTCGGGCGCGGCGCCGCCATGGGCAATGTGCTCGTCCTCGTCTCGCTGGCCTTCGCCCTCGTCCACCTGCGCGCCGACCGGCGCGCCCGGAACACCTGAGGGGCCCTCGGTGAAGCGCGGACCCGCACGCGGCCCCCTGTCCACGGTCGTGGGCATCGTCCTGCTCGCGCTGATGCTGTTCCCGGTGTACTGGATGGTCAACGCCTCCCTGCAACCGGCGGGCAACGTCCTGCGGGCGGGCTGGTTCCCGCTCCACCCGGACTTCGGCGGCTACGCCACCGCCCTGCGCGATCAGGGGCGCAACCTGCTCACCAGCCTCGTCGTGGCCCTCGGCAGTGTGGCGCTGAGCCTCGGACTCGGGGTACCGGCGGCCTACGCACTGGCCCGGCTCCGGCTGCGGGGCACCACGGTCGTGCTGTTCGGCATCCTGGTCACCCAGACGGTGCCGGGCATCGTGGTGGCCAACGCGCTGTACGGCGCTTACACCGACCTGGGCCTCCTGAACTCCTACGGCGGGCTGATCCTCGCCGACTCCACCACGGGCGTGCCCTTCGCGATCCTCGTCCTGCGCGCGTTCATGCGGAGCATCCCCGGGGAGATCGTCGACGCCGCCCGTGTGGACGGCGCCGGCCGGCTCCGCGTCCTGTGGTCCGTGGTGCTCCCGCTGAGCCGGAACGCGCTGATCACCGCCGGACTCTTCACCTTCCTGTTCGCCTGGGGCGACTTCCTCTTCGCGCTCACCCTGAACACCACGGGGTCGGTGCGGCCGGTCACCGTCGGCATCTACGAGTACCTCGGCGCCCACACGAACCAGTGGAACGCCGTCATGGCCACCGCGGTCCTGGCGTCCGTCCCGGCGGCAGGGCTGCTCGTCGCCGCCCAGCGCCACCTGGCCGCCGGGATCGCCGGCGCAGCCCTCAAGTGAGACCGGCCGGCCTCGGAGCGAGACCGGCCGGCGGTGTCCGGGTGCGCGACGCGGGTGCCGCTACCGCCGGTCGACGCCGAGGTCCGTGTCGACGTCGTAGCCGGGCTCCGGCCCACCGGCGGTGGGGTGGGCGATGTCGGCGGCCAGGTCGAAGGCCGCCCCGTCGATCGCTTCCTCCAGCGCGGACTCCTCCTGCTCGGCCCGGGCACGGCGGTGATGCCCGGCCATCCGTTCCCTGAGGTGCCGCAGGTGGTGGTGGCCGGTGTCCGGCCCCGGCTCGGCGGTGCTCATCCGGTGGTCCTCCCTGTCGGGCCGCGGTGGGCGTCAGTAACTGTCGGCATCGGGGATCACATGCATCGCGGCCTCCTCGGCCGAGGCCCCGGCGCCGTCCAGGCCCCGGTCGGAGGCGAACAGGTCGGACTCGGTGATCTCATGGCTGCCCTCGTCCGGTGCGACGAGCCGTCCGGCGCGCTCGTCGCCGACCTCGTCGTCGACGAGTTCTCCGTCCGTGCCCCAGGTGTCGCCGAGGCCGTCGCCCTCCGGGACGCCGATGTCCGGCACCTCCTCGGCGAGGCGCTCGTCCAGGCTCTCCCCCCGCCACCGCTCCGCCGCCGTGACGCCGCTGTGCTCCACGCCCCAGGGGCGCTCCGGCGGTGAGTAGCCCTCGTCCAGGGCCTCTTCGCCGCTCCGGTAGTCCAGGGTGTCGGACGCGTCCAGCAAGCCGGCGTCGTCCTGCACCTCCGACCCGTCCGGCTGGTACACGTCATCGCCCATCGTCGCGTCGGTCACCCGCGCTCCCCTCCTTCATGCAGTTCAGCCACATAGCCACCGGGGAACTCCACCATCGCGGAGGACCGGCCCCCCGAAGCGTACGGCCCCCACAGCACCTTCGCGCCCGATGCCCCGGCCCTGCGCAGCGTCGCCGGCAGGTCCTGCACCGCGTAGCCGGTGGTCTCCCGGCCGAACGGGTAGGGAAGGTGGCCGTCGGTGACGCTGACGACCGTGTTGCCGAACGGGGAGCGGAGGGCGATGCGGCGGTACGTCTCCCCGGGCCGGCCGAGGGCACCGCCGTCCGCCGCCCGCTGGTCGGCGACGATCCGGCCACCGGTGAAACGCAGGTAGGAGCGGAGGAACGCGTCCACCGAGTCCGGCGTCAGATGGACGCGGTTGTCCGGCACTGTCTCCAGCGGCACGTACGACGGAACCTTGGTGTGCCAGTACAGCTGGGCGTTGATGCCGCCCGGGAACTGGACGACCGCGTCGCGGCCGATGGGGTCGTCGAAGGGCTCGACGACGACCTGGGCCCCGCTCTTGCGGGCCAGGCGGACGCCCGTGTCGAAGTCACTCATGAGCCAGCCCGTCCGTTCGCTGCCGAACGGGTACGGCACGGGCGTCTTGAAGTCGAACACGGACAGGGTGCCGACCGGCGAGAGGACCAGCTCGGACTCGGTGGTGCTGGGCGTCGGGGTGACGGTCGTGACGACCTTGGCCGTGTGGGTCCCGCCGAAGGTCGCCTCCCAGCTCGCGACGAAGGCGTCCGTGGAGCCGGGGGTGACGTAGACGTGCGTGGTGTCGTACTGCGGTCCGACCGCCGTGGTCGGCGGGGCCGCGGGCGGGTTCTCGTTCTGCGCCGAGGACGGAGCCCCGGAGCCCACCACGCTGAGCGCCACCAGTAACGCGGGCAGCACCCGTGCCGTCGCCTTGCGCTTCATTCCCGTCCCCTTCGGTCGGACCCTGTGCACCGACAAGGTAGGAGCCCGGCGCGGGGGCGGTGATCCTGACAGCGCCCCGGGTGTTGCCTGTCAGGGAACAGCGCGGCGTGCCGTCACCAGCGGACGCCCGTGAAGTCGATCGGACGGGGCCGCAGCACGCGCGTGCGTTCCGTCAGGCCGTGCAGCCGCCGGGACATCTCCCCGGCGGGCAGCCGGCGCCGGTCCCCGTGGCCCGGCAGGACCCATTCGAACCGCAGCCGCCCCGCCGTCCTGGCCAGGGAGTCGGCCAGGGCCTCGATGGAGCACCAGGTCACGCTCTCGGCGACCTCCAGATCACCGGTCGTACGCGACCAGTAGAAGCTGTCACCGCTGAAGCAGTACCGGTCGTCGGCGAGGTACAGGACGCTGCCGCGGGTGTGGCCGGGGAACGGGTGGACGGTGACGCCCGCGGCGATCTCCAGCGGTTCGAGTCCGCGGATCACCTGGTCGGCGTCCGGCGCGGCGTCCAGATCGCCCTCGTGGATCCAGAGCCGGGCGCCGAAGTGGTCGGCGTAGCGGCGGCCGTGCGCGGCATGGTCGCGGTGGGTGAGCAGCACGTCCGTGACGGGGCCGTACGCCGTGTACCGTCCGGCCAGTTCACGGCTCCAGCGGGGCGTGTCGATCATCATGCTGGTGCCGGACGGACGCGGCAGCAGGTACGCGTTGGCGCCCGCGGTGCGCGCCGAGTTGTGCCCGCAGATCAGCACCCCGTCGTCCAGGTGCATCGGGAACGGGTCCAGCGCCGGGTCCGCGCGGCCGGTCACCGGCCGGATCGAGCGGGTGGGACAGGCGAAGACGGCGGCGTGCAACCGCCGGTTCTCCGCCTCGTCGGCCGGCGGGCGCAGGATCCGCGACTTCCCGTCGGCCTCGCCGATCAGTCCGGGTGCGAACTGCCGGGCCACGTCGCAGTTCACGCAGCGGTCGTCCACGTACCATCCGTCCACGGCAGGCCTCCTTGGCCTTGTGTTGTCGGTCGGCTCAGTCCCGTACCCGGAAGCCGCCCCGCCCGTCGAACCGGACCTCGCGCACCGCGTCGAAGCCGTCCCGCGGCGACGGTCTGCGCAGCCGCTTCGACGTGGCGAGGACACCGATGTCGGGGACCCGGTCGCGGCCCCCGCGCGCGGCGTTGCGCCGCAGGGAGCCCGTCACGTCCGGCGGGAACCAGTAGGCCGTCGCGGTCGCCCCGTGGGCGTGGGCCGCCTCCACCAGCGGGCCCCACTCCTGCGGTGACGGATTGGTGTTGTCCACGGCCACCGCCCGTCCGGCGGCCAGGTGCTCCGCCACCAGCCGCATCTGCCGGCCCTGCTTGTTGCGGGCACCGCGCGGGAACAGGTCCTTGCTGACCAGCGCGTACCGGTCGGCCAGGCACAGCGCGTAGAAGGTGGACTTGCCTGCGGCCTGCAGCCCGACCAGTACCGCCACGTCCGGTTCCGTCGCCATACCCGCCACGATGCCACGCCACCGACGCTCATGACTCCGCGGCCGGCGGCCGGGGCGCCCGCGCGAAGACCGCGACGGCCACGGGGAGCAGCCGTCCGCTCAGTCCGTGCCGCGGCTCGCCAGGAGGTCGGTCACCTGGGGGCGTACGACGTCCCAGGCGGCGGCCGGCAGCGCGCCGAGGGCGGTGCCGCGCAGTGCGTCGAGGGTCTCGTCGGCACCGGCGTCACCGGGGGCGGTGCCGCTGAGCACCTCGTACCCGTCCCGTACGGCGACCCGCAGGCGGTGTGGCACATCCCGTCCGGCGTGCAGGGCCGAGGCGACGACGAGGGGTGGCGTGCCGCCCGCCTCGCCGGGCAGCTTGCGGTACGCCGAGGCGACCGGCGTGCGCCAGCGCAGGCCGATGAGCACCGGCCGCTTGGCGACCACCTCGGCCAGGTCGGCCTCGCGGACTCCGTCGGTCTCCAGGACCGTCGCGCGGGCGTTCAGGACGAGCGCGGCGGGCAGCAGGCAGCGCAGCGTGCTGCCGACGATGTTGCCGCCGACCGTCGCCGTACGCCGTACCGCGCCGGTGCCGATGCCGGCGGCGGCCAGCCGCAGGACGTCCGGCACCCGTTCGTCGATCCGGTGCAGGATCACGGCGCCGCCCACGGTCTCCCGGCCCAGGACGTTGGCCTCCGGCAACTCCCGGAGGGACATGGCCAGTCCGGGGAATCCGTCCCGTTGCCAGGTCGCCCACACGAGAGTCGCCCCGCCTATCGGCACGGCCCCCTCGGCCAGGCATGCCCGGGCTTCCGGCACGGACGTGGGCAGACGCAACAGCACGGCGGCCGACCTGCCTTCCCCGGGATCGGACGATGCGCGGGCGGCGCCCGGCCGCTGCCCGCCGACAGCGCAGTCTTGTCGCGCGAACGGGGGCGCGTACAGGGCTCACACGAGCACGCGCCGCGCGCCCGGTCCCGCCGGATCCACGTCACCGGGCCGTGCGGCCGGCCGTCCGCACGGCCCGTAGGGTGGGACCTGTGACAGGCGAGACCGATCTGCGCACCCTGCTAAGCGGCATGCGGCCGGAGCTGAACCCGGGCCGCTTCGTCTTCACCATGGCCGAGGGCGGCGTACCCTCCGGCTGCTCTCCTGTGGTCACGGTCGCCGAGCAGGAGGGCCTCACCCTCGTGCTGGCGCAGGCGGACGCGGACGCGGCCGGGATGGCGTACGACTACGTGGCCGGGTGGATCACCCTGCGCGTCCACTCCGCGCTGGACGCGATCGGGCTGACCGCCGCGGTCGCCCGGGCGCTCGCCGACGCGGGCCTGAGCTGCAATGTCGTGGCGGGCTTCCACCACGACCACCTCTTCGTGCCCCACGAGCAGGCCGAGCGGGCGGTGGAGATCCTCCGGGAACTGGCGGACGCCACCCCCTGAGTCGTACGGCACCGGTCCCCCTCGGCGCAGCAGCACGCAGCCGGGCGCCGGGCGGGAGCAGGCCGTCCCCCACCACCGCTCAGCCGGCGGCCACCGCCTTGAACTCGGTCAGCGCCTCCCGCACCAGGTGCACCAGGTCGCGGTTCTCGGACGCCGCCAGCCAGCGTTCGAAGCCGACCTTGAAGACGGCCACCGCGGCCTCGGCGGCGAGGCTCGCGGCCGGCTCCGGGACGCCGCGCCCGCGCAGGGTGCCGGCGAGCGCGGTCGACAGGGAGGCGAGTTTGATCAGCTCGCGCTCCTTGAGTTCCGCGTTCGCCGTGATCACGGCGTGCCGGGCGCGCGCGAACGCACGGCGGTCGACGAAGACCTCCGACGCCGCCTCCAGTCCGGCGGTCAGCGCCTCGATCGGCGCGGCGGTCGCCGGCGCGCCGGCGACCGCCCGCACGAACAGCTCCTCCAGCTCCCCCGAGCCGTCGAACAGCACCTCGCGCTTGTCGGCGTAGTGGCGGAAGAAGGTGCGCTCGGTCAGCCCGGCGCGCTTGGCGATCTCCGCCACGGTGGTCTGCTCGTACCCGCGTTCGCCGTAGAGCTCCAACGCCGCTTCCGCCAGGCGCTCGCGCGCGTTCGGCTCCCATCTGCCCATGCGCAGATCCTACGCGATGACAGTCACTGACATGGGGTGTTAGGGTCCATGACAGTCACTGACATCAAGAGTCTGGGGTTCTCCCATGCGTTTCTTCGTGACCGGGGCGTCCGGCTGGATCGGCTCCGCCCTCGTACCCGACCTCATCGAGGCGGGACACCAGGTCGTCGGGCTGGCCCGCTCCGACGCCTCCGCCGCCGCGCTCGACGCGGCCGGGGCCGAGGTCGTCCGCGGCACCGTCGACGACCTCGGCGTGCTGCGGGACGCGGCCGCCGCCTCGGACGGGGTGATCCACCTCGCCTTCAAGCACGACCTGGCCTTCAGCGGCGGATTCCAGGAGGCGGCCGAGGCCGACCGCCGTGCCGTGGAGGCCTTCGGCGACGCCCTGGCCGGAACCGGCCGGCCCTTCGTCCTGGCCTCCGGGCTGCTCGGGCTCGCACCCGGGCGGCTCGTGACCGAACGGGACAGGCCCGCGCTCGACGGCTCGCACTTCGCGATCCGGCAGACCACCGCGGAGGCGGCGCTGGCCCTCGCCGAACGCGGTGTCCGCTCGTCCGTGGTGCGGCTCTCCCCCACGTGCCACGGCGAGGGGGACAACGGTTTCGTCGCGAGCCTCGTCACCGTCGCCCGCGCCAGGGGCGTCTCCGGCCACCCCGGCGACGGCACCACCCGCTGGCCGGCCGTGCACCGCCTCGACGCCGCACGGTTGTTCCGGCTGGCGGCCGAGAAGGCGCCGGCCGGCTCGGTGCTGCACGGTTCGGCGGAGGAGGGTGTCGCGCTCCGTGACATCGCGGAAGTGATCGGCCGTCATCTGGACGTGCCGGTGACCTCCGTGGCGCCCGAGGCCGCTGCCGAGCACTTCGGCTGGCTGAGCGGCCCGCTCGGCTTCGACGCCGTCGCGTCGAGCGCCCTGACCCGCGAACTGCTGGGCTGGGAACCGGTCCGGCCCGGTCTCCTCGCGGATCTGGACGAGGGCCACTACTTCCACAGCCCCGCCGCCACCGGCTGACCGGACCGGCGGATCCCCGCTCCGGGCACGAAAAAGTCCTGCCGGGCCACCTGGCCCGGCAGGACCCATCGATCAGACCGGCCGCCGCCCGTCGCGACGCCCGGCGGAACCGGCCGGTGTCACCGACCTCCGCCCGTCACGACGTCCGGCGGAACTCAGCGGTCCCACCGGCCTCCGTCAACCGCGGCGCCCGGCCGGATCCCGGTCCTCCTCACCGCGGACCGGTCCGGAGCCGACCGCCGTAGCGCCGGTGCCGGTGGCCGGCACCTCCGCCCGGTCGGCGTGGCCCGGCCACCAGGCCGCGTGGCCGATCAGGGCCGTGAGGCTGGGGGTGAAGAACATCGCCATGACGAACGCGGCCACCGCGATGCCGAAGGAGACCGCGAAGCCCATCTCCGAGAGCAGCGAGTTGCCGGCCAGCATCATCGTGGCGAAGGTCGCCGCCAGGATGAAGCCCGCCGCGGCCACGGTCGGCCCGGCGTGCCGGAGCGCCCTGCCGGCGGCCTCGCGCGGCTCCCGGCCCTCACGGGCCTCCTCACGCAACCGGGCGATCATGAGGATGTTGTAGTCGGTGCCGATCGCGACCACGAAGAGATACATGATCACCGGCAGCATGAACATCAGGCCCGAGTGCCCCTGCGCGTCCTGGAAGATCCACACGGTGGCACCGAGGGTGGCGCCGAAGCCGAGGCCCACGGAGGCGATGAGGTACCAGGGCGCGACCACACTGCGCAGCAGCAGCCCCAGGATGACCATGATCAGGGCGGCGGCGACGGGGAAGACCGTCCGGTAGTCGTGGTTGACCGCCGCGTTGATGTCCTTGTAGATCGAGGACATGCCGCCGACGAGCGCCTTGGTGCCCTCGGGCGCTTCGTCGTGCGCGACGTCACGGACCCGGCCCACCGCGTCGATCGCCTTGTCCGTCGACGCCTCGTACTTGAGCGTGACGGTGAAGTCCGCGGTGGTTCCCGCCTTGTTCAGCTGGGTCATGCGGGCGCTCGCGACGCCGTCCACGGCGCCAAGCTTCCTGGCGTACGCGTCGAATGCGGACGTGTCGAGCGGCTTGCCGTCGGTGCTGGACAGGTAGACGTCGGTCGGTGCCGCGGCGCCCGCCGAGTACGCCTTCTGCATCTCGTCCTGGACGACCATGGACTCCTTGGTCTTGGGCATGGAGCCCGACGCCAGGTCGAAGGTGGCCTTGTAGCCGAGGGTGCCGAGCGACAGCACGAGCAGGACGAGACCGGAGACGACGGCGGTCAGCGCCGGACGGCGCTGGACACCCCGGCCGAGGGCGGCGAAGCGGGCGTTCTCGGGCTCCGTCTTCCAGGACTTGGAGGGCCAGAAGACCTTCGGCCCGATGAGCGAGACCACGGCCGGGATCAGGGTCAGACCCGCGACCAGCGTGGCACCGACCGCGATGGCGAGCGCCGGGCCCATCTGCTTGAGGAAGCCCAGCGTGGACAGGACCAGGGCGAGGAACGCGATGATGACCGCTCCGGCCGCCGAGGCGATGGCCTCACCGACCCGGCCGACCGCGTTGACCATGGCCTCCTTGGGCTCGTCGCCGGCCCGCAGACTCTCGCGGTAACGGAATATCAGGAACAGGAAGTAGTCCGTGCCCACGCCGAAGAGCACGACGATCAGGATGGACGAGATCGAGCTGTTGGCCTCCAGCCCGAACAGCTTGGTGGCATAGGCGATCAGTCCGTTGGCGACGGCGGAGACCAGGCCGATCAGCACCAGGGGCAGTACGGCGAGGATCGGCGCCCGGAAGATGATCAGCAGGGTGATCAGGATGATCCCGAAGGTGCCGAGACCGATCAGCGCCTCGCCCCGCTTGGACGAGTCCTGCTGGTCGAGCGCCTGCGCGGCGGAACCGCCGAGCTTGGCTTCGAGGTCCGTGCCCTTGGCCAGTTTCTTGGCCTCGTCACGCAACTCCTTGGCCGCGTCGGCCTGTTCGGGCTGACCGGCGGTCTTGCTGTCCATCTGGACGAGGGTCAGGTCATACCTGCCGTCCTTGGACGGCCGGCCGGGGACGACCTTCTGTACCTGGTCGATGCGCTTCTCACCCAGCTCGGAGCTGATCCGGGTGACGTCGCGCAGGTCGGCGGCGGTGAGCTTGCCGCCGTCGGTGCGCTGGTAGAGCACGATCGCTGACGGCGTGAAGGCGCTGGGGAACGCCTTCTCCTGGAGCTGCGCCGCCTGGATGGACTCGTAACTCTTGGGCAGAAAGCTGCTCTCGTCACTGTTCGAGGGCAGGCTCGGAGCGGTGGCGACGATGGCCACCGCGGCGATCAGCCACGCCACGATCGTCCAAATGGGATGACGGACGACGGCGTTGCCTATTCGTCGGAACATGCGGAGGGTCCTCCTGGGAAGGAAGATCACCGCAGCCCGGGGAGCGGTCCCTGGCATCGGCGACCCCGACCGGCCCACAACGAACGGCCGGTCGCATGGTTGTCTTGGCCTCACATCCTAGTGACCGTGGACATACATCCTCTCATCGATATACGCGTCGACAGGACGGCGGGCGAGCCCGTCCCGCCGGAGCACGGCCGGCCTGAGCCGTCGTCACCCGGTTCGCCCGGTGTGTGACGGAGCCCGCCGCGGCCGGCGCCAGACGAACACCTCGGTACTGGGCACCCGTTCGGCGAACCGGCCCGCCGGGGAGGCACCGCCGAGCAGACGGCGCAGGTCCGCCTCGAAGGCCGCGCGGTCCGGGCCGAACAGGTGCGGGGCGGCGAAGGACATCG
The DNA here is from genome assembly GCF_002920615.1 of Streptomyces sp. Ru62. GTDB lineage: Bacteria > Actinomycetota > Actinomycetes > Streptomycetales > Streptomycetaceae > Streptomyces. The sequence continues at coordinate 187,556 of NZ_PQSU01000014.1, read as the reverse complement.
AGAACGTCCAGGCGACGACGTCGTCCGTGGTGCGCACCAGCGCCTGTCCGCCGGGTACGACGTGCCGCTCGGGACCGTCGAATCCGGCCGCGGAGAGCACCGCCGCCTCACCGCCCGGGGTGCCCTGCGGCAACAGGCCGCGGCCGGCGCGGCGGACGGGGCCGAGGTACCGCTGGACCAGGCCGGTGACGTCGGCGTAGGGCACGGCCGGGTGCGGCAGGCCCGCGGTCGTACGGCGCTCGGTCTTCAGGTCGGCCAGGTGCACCAGTGCTCCGCCGGGCCGGAGCATGCCGTGGACGGTCCGCGCCACCCGCTCGCGGTCGGTCCAGTGGAAGGACTGGGCGAAGACCGCCACGTCGAACGTGCCGAGACCGGCCGGGAGATGCTCGGCGCGCATCCGCAGCCAGCGGGTCCTGGCGGCCAGTCCCGCGGCGGCGGCGCGGCGCGTGGCCTCGGTGATCATCCCGGTGTCCGGGTCCACGCCGACGGCCTCGCGGAACAGGGGGGCCAGGGGGAGGGTGACGGTGCCCGGCCCGCAGCCCACGTCGAGGAGGCGACCGGTGCCGTCGGCCGCGAGCACCTCGGCGAGCCGTGGGACCAGCCCGGGGGCGTAGGGCAGCCGGCCCCGCTGGTAGTAGGGGGCGGCGCCGGCGAAGAGGGTCTCGTCCCACTCCCAGTCCGTCATCGTAACCCGTGCCCTTCCGGTGGGGAGCGGTCGTACGGACGACGGCGATGATGCCACGCCCGGAGCGCCCGGGAGAGCGGGGAGCGTCCGCGAGCGCCCCGCCGCCCGGGGCGCCGGTCCGTTCGGGTCAGCCGGACTTCCTGGCCCGCCTGGGCGGGGCCGCCGCCCGGATCTCCTCGGTCGCGGCGCGGAACGCCGGGGTCGCGCGGGCGAAGTAGTCGAAGATCAGGGCGCGTTGGTCGGGTGTGTAGTGGGCCAGGACCTCGGCGAGACGGCGGCGGGCCGGGCCCACGACCTCCGCCACGCGGTCGAGCGCGTCCGGGACGGGTTCGACGTGCACGCGGCGGCGGTCGGTGGGGTCGGGCGTCCGACGCGCGTATCCGGCGCGCTCCAGGCGGTCGGTCAGCCGGGTGGTGGCCCCGGTGGTGAGCCCGGTGCGGGTGGCGAGTTCCCCCGAGGTCAGGCCGCCCTCCCGGGTGAGCAGGCTGAGCGCGTACCACTCGGAGGTGTGCAGACCCGCGGCCTCGGCGCTGGCCAGGCCCTGGAGGCCCACGGCGTCCAGGTACTGACGGAAGATCACGTGTTCCTCGTCCCTGCCGCTCCCCCGGCTCGCGGACGAGGTCGTCGGCATCCGCTTCCTCGGCCCGGACACGGCGATCGTCAGCGGGCGCGGCGACACCTACAAGGGCAGGCGGCCCCGCCGGCTCGGCAAGGTGCAGACGTACACGCTGGTGCGGGAGGACGGCACGTGGCGGATCGCCGCCTTCCACAACACCAGGCGCAAGCCGCTGATGGAGGCGGTGCCGTTCAGGTTCGCCCCCGGCCTCGTGCCCGCGGCCGACCGGGCGTGACCGGGCGCCGGGTCGTGACCGGGGCCGCGGACGAGGTCCGTCGTAAACCGTCCCGACGGTTTGATACGCGCCGGTACGTGTCCCTCCCGCGCCGCCCGGGAGACGGCCGCAAAGCGGGAGTTCGCGACGGCCGGAGTCAGGCGGAGACGCCGGCGAGTGCCTGCGACGCCTGCTGGACCTCGGCGATCACGCGGGCACCCCGGTCCGGGGCGGTGTCCAGCCGGACGAGGACGGCCGGGGCCGCGACGGCGGGCAGGATGTGCCCGTACAGCGCCGACATACGGTCGTCCAGATCGGCCCAGCCGGCCACGGCCTGGGAGACGAACTGCACGCCGATCCAGGCGCCGAGGAAGACCTGGGCGGTCTCCTCGGGGTTCACGTGCGGCAGCACCTCGCCGCGTTCCTTCGCCTCCGTCAGGACGCACGAGGTCATCCGCGCCCAGGCGGGCCATGCGCTGCCGAGGACGTCGCGGCCCTGGAGATCGGCCGAGAGCCGGACGCCGGCGAGCAGTACGGGCTCCTGCGGCAGCCGCTTGGCGAGGGTCATGCCCGCGTCCACCCACTCCTGCAACTTCAGTTCCCGGGGCAGGTGGTACTCGGTCCTCAGCTGCTCCTGGAGCACGCCCCGGGCGAGGGCCGCCTTGGAGTCGAAGTGGAAGTACAGGGCGCCCTTGGTGACGCCGGCCCGGTTCAGGATCTCGGCGATGGTGGCGGCCGCGTATCCGCGTTCCGCGAAGACGGCGGCGGCCGCTTCCAGAACAGCACGCCGGGTCCGTACAGCTCGCTCCTGCTGAGCCATGGACCCTCCCCCGAGCTGAAAACCAAACCGAACAGCTCGTACCCTACCCCACGCCATCTCAACGCAAGGGTGGCCAAGGGGCGTTCGCGCGGACTTGGCACATGTGCCCGACACAGGACGCTGCGGCCATGGCAGCGAGCCGGGAATTCGGTTGCGGTGGCACCGGTGCGGCCGGTGAGCTGATCGCATGGGCGGTGTCACGGAACCAGCGCGGCGGGCCGGTCCGGGACGGGACCGCGGGGTCTCGGCACGACCGGCCGCATGGCGCGGCCCGGCGGTGCTCGCGGCCCTCATGCTGGCCGCGTTCGCCTTCAACACCGCGGAGAGCCTGCCCATCGGCCTCCTGGACCTCATGTCCGACAGCCTCGGGGTGTCGCTGTCGGCGGTCGGGCTGCTGGTCACCGGCTACGGCGTGACGGTGGCCGTCGCCTCCGTGCCGCTCGCCCACGCCCTGCGGGCGGTGCCCCGGCGCCATGTGCTCACGGGGCTGCTGGCCGCGCTGGTCGTGTCCAGTCTGGTCGGGGCCGGGGCCGGCTCGTACGGGCTGCTCCTCGGGGCACGGCTGCTGACCGCACTCGCCCAGGCGCTGTTCTGGGCGGTGATGGGACCGGTCGCGGTGGGCCTGTTCGCCCCCGGGGTGCGCGGGCGTGTGGTCGGGGCGCTGTCCGTCGCCGGTTCGCTCGCCCTGGTGCTCGGTGTCCCGGCGGGGACCTGGCTGGGCCGGCAGCGCGGCTGGCCGGTGCCGGTCGCCTCCCTGGCCGTTCCGGGCCTGGTCTGCCTGGTGACGGTCGCCGTGCTGCTGCCGACCTCGCGTCCGGACGACGAGCCCGCCGCCTACGGCAGCAGCCCCGACGTCCGCCGGTTCGGGACCGTACTGACGGCGGGATTCCTCTCCGCCACGGGGGCGTTCGCGGGATACACCTACCTGGTGGCGTTCCTCAGCGGCGTGGGCGCCTTCGCCCCCGGCACCGTCAGCGTGCTGCTCGCGGCCTTCGGTACCGCGTCTCTGGCCGGGGTGAGCGCCACCGCGGCGGTGCTGGACCGGTTCCCGCACGCCGCATTGCCCACGGCCGTGGCCACCCAGGCGCTCGGCATGCTCGGTCTGTACGTGGCGGGCGGCCGTCAGGTCATGACGGTGGTGTGCCTGGTGCTGATGGGCGGTGCGCTCGGACCGGTGTTCATGACCGCCCAGAACGCGATGCTGCACTGGGCGCCGGGCCGCACCGACCTCGCCCTGGCGGCGAACTCGGGTGCCTACAACGCCGGTATCGCGGCGGGCGCGGCGCTCGGAGGTCTGGTCCTGCCGTTCGCCGGTGTGCGGGGGGCCTTCCTCGCCGGTGGACTGCTGACGGCCGGGGCCTGCGCGGTACTGCTGGTCGGCGGAGGCCCGTCGCGGGGCGTGGCAGCGGACGCGGCGGCGCGCTGAGCGGAACCCTCCGTCCCCGTCCTGCCCGTCCTGGTCCCGGTGACCCTGGCTGCGGACAGGTGTCGGACCCGTACCCGGGGGCATCCGGCGGTGTATGGATGCACGGACATGGACACCGCTGGGACGGTCCCGGGCGCGGCGGGTGGCGGACAGCCCGGCCGTGGACGCGGCGGCCCGGGCGGGCTTCGCGGCGCGTGGGCTGATCTACGTACTCGTGGGCGTCATCGCGGTGCAGATCGCCTTCGGCGGTGACGGCGGCGGGCAGCAGGCCGACCGGGGCGGTGCCCTCGGTGAGCTGGCCGGAAAGCCGTTCGGTTCGGCGATGCTGTGGATCGTGGGCGTCGCCCTCGCCGGGATGGCGCTGTGGCGGCTGACGGAGGCGGTGTTCGGCGGCTACGGCCCCGACGGGTCCAAGCTCTCCCGGCGCGCGGCGGCCCTGTTCCGTTCCGTCTTCTACTGCTTCGTGTCCTACTCGGTGCTCTCGTACGCGGCCGGGGACCGGGGCAGCGGCAGCGGTTCCTCCGACCGGCACACCGACGACGTCACCGCACGGGTGCTGGACTGGCCCGGCGGCCAGTGGCTCCTCGGGGTAGCGGGGGCCGCCGTGGTGATCGCCGGAGGGTGGATCGCGGTGCGGGCCGTGCGACGCAAGTTCCGCGACAAGCTGCGGACCGGCGCCATGTCGGCCCGGGTCCGGCCGGTCGTGGAGGGCCTCGGGGTGACGGGCGGCACGGCCCGTGGCGTCGTCTTCGCGGCGGCCGGTGTGTTCGCGCTCGTCGCGGCCGTCCAGCACCAGCCGGGGAAGGCCAAGGGCATGGACGACACCCTGCGCGCGTTCCGGGACCTGCCGGCCGGGCCGTGGCTGCTCGCCCTGGTCGCGCTCGGGCTGGCCGCGTTCGGTGTCTTCTCCTGGTGCAACGCGCGCTGGCGCAAGCTCTGAGCCGACGGCCCCACGGCCGGCCCCGGTACCGCTCAGGCGTCGGAGTCGGGCTTGTTCCGCGCCGCGGCGTAGGCCTGGGACGGTGTCATCGGGACGCCGCCGTACGTGACCGTCTTGTAGGGGCTCACCTTGGCGCAGGTCCTGGCCTGGTCGGCGGTGGAGGCGTGGGCGCCTCCGACGGCGGCCTCGGTGTCGGCGGGCGCGGGCGAGGACGAGCCACCCGGGTAGCTGGTGCCGCTGGGCCAGTCACTGCCGATCACCAGGGTCAGGCCGCTGCCGGTGCCCTGCCTCAGATGGGACCCGGGCAGGCCGAGCGCCTTGGCGACCGTCTGCGCCGCGGCCTTGTCGCCGGTGCCGTAGGTGAGGGAAGTGCTGCCGGCGGGGCTGGGGGCGTTGGCCGTGGTCGTGGCGGAGCTGAAGCCCTGGCCGGTGAGGGCGGTCGCGAGGGCGGAGGCGCGGCCGGTGATGCCCGTGCCGTTCTCCACCGTCACCGCGATCCCGGCCGCGGGCACGGCGGAGGCGGTGGCCCCGGACCTCGCCTTGGCGGTCGCGGAGGCCGCCGCGGACTTCTTGCCGGAGCCGGTGGTCAGGGCCTGGTCGTTCGCGATGGTGGCGAACAGGCTCTTCGCCCCCGGGCCCACCACCACCCGGTCGCTGTCGCCCGGATCGGCGGCCGTCTGCATGGTGGCGAAGGTGATCCGCTTGGTGGGCACCTTGTTCACGTCGTCGGCGAGCGAGATCAGCTTCTTCACGGTGCCGAGGCCGTCGTCCACGGTCAGCGCCCTGGTGGCGGCGTCGGCGAGGTGGTAGACCGCGGCGGGGTCGGTGAGCGTGCCCGCGCTCTTGAACTTGCGGATCATCGCGCTGAGGAAGATGTGCTGCGAGACCGTACGGCCGAGGTCGCTGCCGTCGCCGAAGCCGTGCCGGGAGCGGACGAACTCCAGGGCCGCGACGCCCTTGAGGGTGTGGGTGCCCTTGGACAGCTTCAGATGGGAGTAGGTGTCGTAGACGTCGTCGCTGACGCACACGGAGACGCCGCCGACGGCGTCGGACATCTTCACGACGCCGGAGAAGTCGAGCTTGACGAAGTGGTCGATGGGTATGCCGGTGAGCTGGTGGACGGTGGCCACCTGGCAGGCGGGCCCGTACTGCAGCGCGCTGTTGATCTGGCCGTAGTAGCCGTTCGTGGACTGCCCCGACTCACTGTCCCTGCAGGCCGGGACCTGGGTCATGGTGTCGCGGGGGATGCTCATCACGGTGGCGTTCGAGCGGTCGGCGGATATGTGCAGCACCATCTCCACGTCGGCGTTGCTGCCGGTCTGCACCCCGGTCTTCGAGCAGCCGCCGCCGAGCTTGCAGTCCGTCGCGCTGGTCCGGCCGTCGGAGCCCATGACCAGGATGTTGATGGGGGTACGGCCGAAGCCGTCGGCCTTCTCCGTACCGCCCTTGCCGTCCAGGGAGACGCTGTGGATGTTGCCGTTCAGGTGCTCGTAGAACCACCAGCCCGCGCCGGCGGTGACCACGATCAGGAGGGACAGGCTGATCCCGAGGATCTTCAGCAGCCGCCTGCCGCGCCGCACCGGCCGGGCCCGGCGGGACCGCCTGCCGCCGCGCGCCCGCGAGGCCGCCCGGGCCGCGGCCCGGCCCCCCGGCGGACGCGCGTCGTCCGGCTCGGCCCCGCGCTGCCGGGGCACCCGCGCGCCACGGCTGCGCGTGCCCTGGCCGGCCGGCCCGTCCCACGGGTCGCTCATCTCCCACTCCCCTGAACGGTCGGGCCTGCGGCGTGTCGGTTGCGTGATTGCGCAATGTAGCAAACACGTTGCCGGAACAGCGCGGATCCACAGCCGATGCACAGGCGAGGCATCTCATGGCGGGGCCGTCCGCGTCCGCGGCGGCACGGCAGCCGGAGTCTACGTGCCCTTGGTAAGCGTCCGGCGTGAATCCTGCGCCGGGAGGGAGCAGGGGCACGAGCGCGCGGTCAGCCTGCCGACCACGGCATGCATCAGGGCCATGACGTCCGGGTCGTCGATGCGGTAGATCTGCCGCCGGCCGTCACGGCGGGAGCGGACCAGTCCGGCGAGCTTCAGTTTCGCCAGGTGCTGACTGACGGCCGGCAGCGCACCGCCCACGCGGTCGGCGAGGTGCGTGACATCGCTCTCGCCCTGCGACAGGACCCACATCAGACGCAACCGGGCCGGGGCGGCGAGCAGCCCGAACGCGGCGGCGGCCGCGGCGAGCACCTCGGCGGGCGGGTCCTCGAAGCCCCCGGCCTTCTCCGTCACAGCCGCCCCCGCCCCGCCCTCGTCACGGTCGACGCTCACCCGCCCACCCGGTGTAGGTACCCGACCCGGCCGTTTCCAGGCGTGTTCTCGCGGCGGCCGGGGCCGGCCAGGTCCCCGGCACCCCACGGTCTACGGCCTACGGCCTACGGGCGGATCTCATAGACCGCGTTGAAGGCAGTCTGCGCGGCCCGGCGGAAGCGGGTGAAGCCCGCCTCGGTGGCCATGTCGCGGACCGGCGCCTCGCCGGCCTGCGCACCCAGGGCGTAACCGCCCTGCTGGGACAGGGCGTTGGGCACGCACAGAAACGTGGAGCCGCTGTAGTACAGCCGGCCCACCGGATGGAAGTTCTCCTCGATCCGGTCGGACGCGAGCGGTTCCACGAGAAGCCACGTGCCGTCCGCGGCGAGCGCCTCGCGCACCCTTCGGGCGGTCCCCAGCGGGTCGCCCATGTCGTGCAGGCAGTCGAACATGGCCACCAGGTCGTAGTCCGCGCCCTCGAAGGTCTGCGCGCCGGCGACCTGGAAGGTGACGCGCCCGGCGACCCCGGCCTCGGCAGCCCTCTCGCGCGCCAGCGCGATCGACTCGCCGTGGTAGTCGGAACCGACGACCTCCGTCCGCGGATACGCCTGGGCCAGCAGGATCGACGACGAGCCGAGACCGCACCCCACGTCGGCGACCCGCGCCCCGGCGTTCAGCTTCGCCTCCACGCCGTCCAGCGCCGGGATCCAGTTCGGGACCAGCTCGGCCTCGTAGTTGGGGCGGAAGAAGGCATCGACCCCGACGAACACCTCTGCATCGTGCTCATGCCAGGCGACGCCCTCGCCGGTGCGGAACGCCTCGGCGATGCGCGGCTCCGCGCGCAGCATTCCCAGGGCGAAGCGGAAGGCAGCGGCGACGTGGGGACCGTTCGGGTCGGCCAGGCAGAACGCCTGCTCCTCGGTCAGTGAGAACCGTCCGGTCGCCGCGTCGTACTCGGCGTATCCCCCGGCGGCCTGGGCGCGCAGCCACTCGGTGAGGTAGCGCGGATGGCAGTGCGTGCGTGCGGCGAACTCCTCGGGCGTCGCCGGGCCCTCGGCGAGTGCCCGGTACAGGCCGAGCCGGTGACCCAGCGCGATGGTGCCGGCGGCCTCGGTCGACGCGAGGTCGGTGACGAAGCGGTCCAGGAACTCGTTGATCCTCTCCTGATCCATCCCGGTACCTCCTTCGCGTCGGCCGGCTCGGGCCGTCGCATCGGGGAAGGCTCAGCGCTCGGCCGTCCCCCGCGACACCCCTGGCCACATCAGCGTATGTCCGCCACCGGCACCACGCCCTCCCGGCCGCGCGGCGCACGGTCCCCGCAGTCCTCGCGCGCGGGCGGAGGCGGGCACCGGCCCCTCCACGCATGGACCGGTGCCCCCGGTGTCCGGCCCGCGGGCCCACGGCAGCCGCACGAACGGTGCCGGCGGGCCCAGGGCAGCTTCACCGAACGGTGCCGGCGGGCCTACGGCAGCTTCACGAACGGTGCCAGGAAGGCGCGGGCTCCGGGCGTGTCCAGGCGGTAGGCCACGTTCGTGGCGTAGCAGGGCGTGTCGCCGGTGATGGTCGTGGCGGCGAGGACGTTCCTCCCGCCGATGACGGCGAAGTCGGGCCCGCCGGAGTCGCCGTAGCAGGCTCCGCCGTTGCCCTGCGGGGCCGTCATGCCGAGCCGGGCCCAGGAGTCGTTCAGGGCGTTGAACGTGACCGGGGCCTTCATCCGGACGCCACCGCCGGGGTGGGTCTGGCCACCCGGTCCGTTGGCGGCCTCCTGCGTGCCGTACCCGGCGACGAACCAGTCCGTGTGGTTCAGCCCCTGCGGGCCGAGGGCGCCGAGCTGGTTCGCGGTCGGCAGGGCGGCCGGCGTGAAGGACCAGCGGGCGGCGACCTTCGCGGCGGGCAGTTCGACGACCGCGATGTCGTGCGGGTCGGAGGCGGGGCCCGGGTAGTCCGGGTGGGTGTGCGCGGTGCCCTGGACAGCGACGGCGTTCGCCTGGGCCACCGGGTCACCCGGGTACTTCTTGGCGGCGGCGTCGAGTCCGGCCTGGACGTCCTGGTCCAGCGAGACGGAGAAGCGGACGCCGGCCGGCCAGTCGCTGGTGCAGTGGGCGGCGGTCAGGAAGGTGTCGGCGTCGACCATCGTGCCGGAGCACACCCAGTCGACGCGGTCCGGGGTGGCCGGGTCGCCGTCGTCGTCCCAGGTGGCCACGAGTGCCCCGACCTCGGTGCGCTCGGGCGCGGGCGTGGCGTTGTACGAGTTGATCGCGGAGGAGGGCAGCGCGGCGGCGAGCACGGTGGCGCAGGCGGCGGCGGTGACGGTTGTCACGCGTACGGCTCTCAAGAAGAACCCCTTCACTGGGTGATGCGGGACAGGTGTTCTCCTGCGGGGGTGGAGAGCATTGAAGTGCGCCGGGCGGCGCGGGACAAGACGGCCGGGTGCGGCGATCCCTGTTCGGTCGGCGGTCACCGGGCGTGCGCCGGAGTGCGCGAGGGTCGGCCTGCATCCTCCGGGCGATCCTGGGCAGCCTGACGGAGACGGAAGCTCTGGGCAAGGATCGGGTGAACGTGGACGAGGGACGCGTGGCAGACACGGGAGACACGAACGAGCAGGCGGGGCCGGAGCCGCTGTCGGTCACCCGCACCGACGTGGACGGTGTCACCGTCGTCACGGTGACCGGCGAGGTGGACCACCACACCTCCGGCGCCCTCCGCCGGGCCCTCGCCCCCGCTGACCCCGACGGGGCGCGCACCGTCGCGGACCTCAGCGGTGTGCCGTTCATGGACTCCAGCGGCATCAACGTCCTCATCGCCGCCCATCAGGCCCACGCTCCGGGGGGCTGGCTACGGCTGGCAGGCGTACGGCGGCCCGTTCTGCGCACCCTGGAGATCGTCGGCCTCACCCCCCTCCTGGCCTGCTACCCCAGCGTGCGGGACGCCCTGCGGGGCTGAGGGGCAGCACTGTGGACTCCGCGGGGCTGAGGGGCCGCACCGCGGACTCCTCCGCTCAGCCTTCCCGGGACGCCGGTGGTTCTCCGGGTTCGCTCCTGCGTACGGTGCAGTGCAGCGAGTCGTCGCGGACCTCGGCGACGATCGTGTCGCCGGGATCGGCCTCGCCACTGAGCAGCAGGGTGGCGATGCGGTTGTCGAGTTCCGCCTGGATCGTGCGGCGCAGCGGGCGCGCGCCGAACTCCGGCTGGTGGCCGTGGGCGATGAGGAGTTTCTTGGCCGGCTCCGTGACCTCCAGGCGCAGTCCCTGCGCGCGCACCTTGCGCCTGCTCCGGTCCAGCAGGTGGTCCACGATCTGCCCGAGGTCGTCCTCGGTCAGGGCGTGGAAGACGATGATGTCGTCGATCCGGTTGAGGAACTCCGGCAGGAACCGGGTGCGCAGCTCCTCCATCAACTCGTCCTTGAGGCCGGAGACATCGCCCTTGTGGTCCAGGATGCGGCGCGCGCCGATGTTGGACGTCATGATGACGACGCAGTGCCGGAAGTCGACGGTGCGGCCCTGCGCATCGGTCAGCCGTCCGTCGTCCAGGATCTGCAACAGGGTGTTGAAGACGTCGGGGTGGGCCTTCTCCACCTCGTCGAAGAGCACCACGCTGTAGGGCTGCCGGCGGACCTTCTCGGTGAGCTGGCCCGCTTCCTCGTAGCCGACGTATCCGGGAGGCGCGCCGACCAGCCGGGCGACGGTGTGCTTCTCCTGGAACTCGCTCATGTCGAACCGGATCATCCGGTCCTCCTCGCCGAACAGCAGGGCGGCGAGGGTCTTGGCGAGTTCGGTCTTGCCGACACCGGTCGGGCCTAGGAAGAGGAAGGAGCCGACGGGGCGGTGGGGGTCGCCCATGCCGGCGCGGTTGCGGCGTACGGCCTGGGAGACCGCGGTGACCGCCTCGTCCTGGCCGACGATCCGCGCGTGCATCTCCTCCTCGAGCCGGAGCAGCTTCTCCTTCTCGCTGGCGGTGAGCTGGGAGACCGGGATGCCGGTGCGGCGGGAGACGACGTCGGCGATGTCGGAGGCCGTGACGGAGACGACGCCCTCGCGGCGCTCCTCGATGCCGGCGAGTTCCCCCTCCGCCTCGGCGATGTCCCGCTTGAGCTCCGAGGCCCTCTCGAAGTCCTCGGCGGAGACGGCCTGTTCGAGTTCACGGCGCAGCTTGGCGATGCGGTCCTCGCGGCTGACGATCTCGGTGGAGCGTCCGGCACTGCGCAACCGCACCCGGGCACCGGCCTGGTCCATCACGTCGATCGCCTTGTCCGGCAGGAAGCGGTCGCTGATGTACCGGTCGGACAGTTCGGCGGCGGCGACCAGGGCTTCGTCGTCGAAGCGGACCTGGTGGTGGGCCTCGTAGGAGTCGCGGAGTCCTTCGAGGATCTGCACCGTCTCCTCGACCGTGGGCTCGGGCACCATCACCGGCTGGAACCGGCGCTCCAGGGCGGCGTCCTTCTCGACGTACTTGCGGTACTCGTCGATGGTCGTGGCACCCACGACGTGGAGTTCACCGCGCGCGAGAGCGGGCTTGAGCATGTTGCCCGCGTCCATGGAGCCCTCGCCGGTGGCGCCGGCGCCGACGACCGTGTGCAGTTCGTCGATGAAGAGGATGATGTCGCCGCTCGCCGCCTGGATGTCCTCGATGACCTTCTTGAGCCGTTCCTCGAACTGACCCCGGTACTGCGCGCCCGCCACCATGCCCGACAGGTCCAGGGAGACGACGCGCTTGTCCTTCAGGACGCCGGGAACCTCGCCCGCCACGATGCGCTGGGCGAGACCCTCCACGATGGCGGTCTTGCCGACTCCGGGTTCGCCGATGAGCACCGGGTTGTTCTTGGAGCGCCGGGAGAGGATCTCGACGGTCTGCTCGATCTCCCCGGCCCGCCCGACCACCGGGTCGAGCTTGCCGGCCTTGGCCTCCTCCGTCAGGTCGCGGCCGTATTCGTCCAGGGTCGTGGCCGGCTTCTTCCGTTCGGCGGGGGCTGCCTCGGCGCGCGCCGCCGACTGCTCGGTCAGGCCCGCGACACGCCGGGTGTCCAGGCCCTCGGCGCGCAGCATCCGGGCCGCGCCCGTGTCGCTGTCGCCGAGCAGGGCGCCGAGGATGTGCTCGGGACCGATGTAGGAGACGCCGGCCGCCTGGGACCGGGCGTAGGCGGCGCCGAGGGTGCGTTTGGCCGCCGGGGTGAGGCCCGGCTGCGCGGAGGGTTCGGCGGACTCGCGCGGCAGGACCTCGGCCAGCTCGGCGGCGACCGCGTCGGGGTCCACGCCCACCTGGGAGAGCAGCCGGCGCGCGGGGTCGACCTGGGTGGCCGCCCAGAGCAGGTGTTCGGTGTCCAGGTCGGAGGTGCCGTCGTCGGCGGCCCGCTGCGCGGCCAGGTTCAGCAGTTGCTGCGACGATTCGGTCAGCAGCCGTCCGATGGGTACGCGCTGGACCGCGGGCGGCGATGTCGTCGGCGACATTCCGAAGAAACGATTCAGCAACTCGTTGAACGCATCCGACGAACCGAACGGCGCACCGAACGACATCGACATGGCAGCTCCTGGTACGGACGGGAAGCAGCAACCGGAAAAAGGGCGCAAAATGGCCCCTACTCACTGAACCCCCGTGGGGATGGCCACGCAACCGCAAAGGAACGGAGGGAAATCGGCCTGCCCGTACGTACCGGGAGCCGGGGGCACACCGCGTGACGGGCCCGGGACACCCTGAGTGATCGGCGGGGCTCACACGGGCGTGTGCCCCCGCAGGTACGTGCGCACGTTCTCCGGCAACGGTGTGCCGGCGGTCTCCTCCATCGGGGCCCAGCGCACCTGCTCCGGTGAGAAGCGGCCCCCGTCCGACGGTGACTCGCTCAGCAACTGGCAGACCACGGCCGTCTCCCCCGCCGTTTCGCGGGGCTCCAGCGGCTCGGTGCCGTCGACCAGGTAACCGGTGAGCTCGTAGACGATCCGCGCCGCCGTGGCCTGCGCGGTCTCGGCCGGTTCCGGGGTGCCCGAGGGCAGTGTCCAGCCGTCCGCGTCCGGCACCAGCAGCAGCCGCCCGTCGTACACGACGACCGCCCGCACCACACCCTCGGCCTGCTCCAGCGACATACGGCTCCCCTCCCCAGGCACTCCTTCCTTACCCAGGGGTGCGCGGCTGATGCGTCGTGGGCGTCAGTACAGCACAGGCAGGTCCCCGGGCCTTACCCGCAGGGTGACCGGCAGGGTGGCCTCCACCTCGCCGTCGGCGCCGTAGGGGACGGGCCGGGTCGCCTCGATGCGCAGTTCCCTCCCCCGCAGGACGCGCACCTGCGGGCGGTGGACGTGGGCGCCCGACTTGAGCTCGTTCATCAGGGCGAAGAACAGCCGGCGCGGGGCCTCGCGGATCAGCACGACGTCCAGCAGGCCGTCGTCGACGCGCGCACCGGGCGCGACGAGCCGGCCGGAGCCGTAGTAGGGGGAGTTGGCCGCGACGACGGTGTAGCCGCGGTGGGTGTGTTCCTCGCCGTCGACGGTGACGCGGTACTCGGCCGGTCGCCAGGTGGTGACGGCGCGCAGGCCGCCCGCGTAGTAGGAGGCGGCGCCGCGCAGCAGCCGGGCGTTGTTGGCGTGCCGGTTGGCCTCCGCGTCGACGCCGGCGTACACGCTGCCCAGCACCACCGTGCGCGGGTGGACGGCCGACTCCACCTCGATCGTGTCGACGGGCCGGGGCTCGGAGTGCAGCAGGACGCCGGCGAGCGCGGCCGGGTCGGCGGGCAGGCCGAGCGCGCGGGCGAAGTCGTTGCCGCGTCCGGCCGGTACGAGACCCAGGACGGTGCCGGTGCCGCTGAGCGCGCCGCCGATGCCGCCCGCCATGCCGTCACCGCCCACGGCCAGGACGATCCGGCCGCGCTCACCGGCCGCGCGGGCGATGTCCTGGGCGTGGGCGAGGCTGTGGCTGTACTCCGTCTCCAGTTCCGCCCCGGCCTCGCGGAGCAGCCGGGCCAGCCGGAGCAGGGTCGCCGCCCCGGTGGAGCCGCCCGCGGTGGGGTTGACGACGGCGGTGAACTGGCGCATCGGTGGGCCTCCGGAGCAGGCGGTCGGATCGGGTGGGTCAGTCGGTGGGCAGCAGGACGCCGGGGTTGAGGAGCCCCTCGGGGGTCCAGGCGGCGTTTGACGGCGCGCAGGGCCGAGACGCCGAGCGGGCCGGCCTCGCGGACGTACCAGTCGCGGTGGTCGGTGCCGACCCCGTGGTGGTGTGAGATGGTGCCGCCGGCGGCGAGCACGGCCTCGTTGGCCGCGTGCTTGGCGGGCGCCCAGTGGGCCACCGGGTCCTCGCCCTGGGCACTGACGACGGTGAAGTACAGCGAGGCGCCGTTCTCGTAGACGTGGGAGATGTGACACATCACCAGGGGCGGGGTGCCGGCCCGGGTGAGGGTGTCGGTGAGCGCCGTACGGACGGCCGTGTAGAGGTCGGGGACGCGGGACCAGAAGGCCGCGGTCTCCAGCGTCTCGGCGAAGGCGCCGACGTCGAGCAGGGCGTCGCGCAGATAGGGCGCGGAGTAGCGGCCGTGCGCCCAGCGTTCGCCGGGTTCGGCGCCGGCCGGGGTGCCGCCGCAGTCCGTCAGGACGGCCGCCGCCCGTTCGCGGCGGTGCGCGGTGTCCTCGGCCGTCCCCTCGTATCCCGTGATCGCCAGGCACCCGGCGTCGCTCCGCGCCAGGCCGGCGCCGATGGCCTCGGGCTGGGCGAGGCCGACGAGCGTCTCGGTCTCGTCGGACAGGCGCAGCACGGTCGGCCGGGGTCCGTCCTGGGCGAGCCGACGCAGTGCGGTGGCGCCCTCCTGGAAGGAGCGGAACCGCCAGCCCTCGTACACCCGCGTCTCGGGCAGGGGGCGGATCCGTACGGTGACGGAGGTGATGACGCCGAAGGCGCCCTCGGAGCCGAGGATCAGCTGGCGCAGGTCGGGGCCGGCGGCGGAGCGGGGGGCGCGGCCGGTCTCGATGGTCCCCTCGGGGGTGGCGAGGGTGAGGCCGAGCACCATCTCGTCGAAGCGGCCGTATCCGGCGGACGCCTGTCCGCTGGAGCGGGCCGCCGCGAAGCCGCCGATGGTGGCCCACTCGAAGGACTGCGGGAAGTGGCCGAGGGTGAAGCCGTGCCCGGCGAGCAGGGCCTCGGCCTCCGGTGCGCGCAGGCCGGGCTGGAGGACGGCGGTGCGCGAGACGGGGTCCAGGTCGAGCAGGCCGTTCATGCGGCGCAGGTCCAGGGCGACGAACGCGCTGCGCTGCGGGGCGAGTCCGCCCACCACCGAGGTGCCGCCGCCGAAGGGTACGACGGCCAGGCCGTGCGCGGCACAGGCGCGCAGCACCGCGAGCACCTGGTCGTGGCCGGCGGGCAGGACGACGGCCTGCGGGACGTCGGCGAGGTCGCCCGCGCGGATGCGCAGCAGGTCCGGGGTGGACTTGCCGCGGGTGTGCCGGACGCGGCTCTCCGGGTCGGTGCGGACGTGCTCCTCTCCGCCGACGGCCGCGGCGAGCGCCTTCAGGGCGGCCGGGTCCGCGGTGGGGGCGGGCAGGCGGATGTCCTCCAGGCCGAGCGCGGGCGTGCTGCGCGGCTTGACGCCGAGCAGGTCGCGCAGCAGCCCGGTCACCGAGTCGGGCAGTGGCGCCGCCTTGGCCGGGTCGCCCCAGCCGTTCCACAGCATGTCCATTGAACGGTCGTCCTCACAGGTGGGTGTGCTGGTCGGGGTGCTCGGTCCGTGCGGCTCGGCGCCGCCTGCGGGGCCTGGCCGCTTCCGCCCGGGCCCCGGGGCGTTACACTGTGACACATGACGCCCATTCGTCACAACGGTTCGGGCAACGGCTCGGACAACGATCACGTGCTCGACGCGGTACGCGACTGTGTGCTGGCCGTCGGCGTACGGCGCACCACGCTCGCCGACGTGGCCCGCCGCGCCGGCGTCTCCCGGATGACGCTGTACCGGCGCTGGCCGGACCTGCGCAGCCTGGTGGGCGATCTGATGACCCGGGAGTGGATCGACGTGGCCACCCGGGCCATACCGGAGCCCGCGCCCGGCACGGCCACGCGCACCCGGATCGTGGACGGACTGGTGGCCGGGGTCGAGGCGTTCCGCGCGCACCCCCTCTTCCGCAAGATCGTCGACGTCGATCCCGAACTGCTCCTCCCCTACGTGCTCGACCGGCGCGGCGCGAGCCAGGAGGCGCTGCTGGCGCTGCTGGCCGACGCGCTGCGCGAGGGCCACGCGGACGGGTCCGTACGGCCCGGCCACACCGAACGGCAGGCGCGCGTCCTGCTGTTGACCGTGCAGTCCTTCGCCCTGTCCCTGCGCACGATGACCGACGAGGACGATCC
This sequence comes from Streptomyces sp. Ru62, assembly GCF_002920615.1. Lineage (GTDB taxonomy): Bacteria > Actinomycetota > Actinomycetes > Streptomycetales > Streptomycetaceae > Streptomyces. The sequence continues at coordinate 171,244 of NZ_PQSU01000014.1, read as the reverse complement.
GGAGCTGGACTCCGCCGCGCTCCTCGGTGAGCTGCGCACCCTCCTGGAGAGGACCCTGACGCCATGAGCCACACCGAGGCCGCGCCCGGCTCGTCCCTGAACGCACACCGGCGCGGCCGGGAACTGGCCGAGGCCGCGGACGGCCGGACCGTCGACGTCCTGGTCGTCGGGCTGGGCGCCACGGGCGCCGGAGCCGCGCTGGACGCGGCGGCCCGCGGGCTGGACGTCGTCGCGGTGGACGCCCATGACCTGGCCTTCGGGACCTCCCGCTGGAGTTCCAAGCTCATCCACGGCGGGTTGCGCTACCTGGCCTCCGCGCAGTTCGACGTCGCCCACGAGAGCGCGGTCGAGCGCGGGGTGCTGATGACCCGTACGGCCCCGCACCTGGTGGCGGCCCAGCCGTTCGTGCTGCCGCTGACCCCGCTGGTGTCCCGGGCCCAGGCCTCGCTGGCCTGGGCCGGGCTCCGGGCCGGGGACATGCTGCGGCTGGCCGCCCGGACCCCGCGGCAGGTGCTGCCCGCGCCCCGCCGGCTCTCGGCGACGGAGGCCCGGCACCTCGCCCCCTCCGTCCGCGCGGCCGGGCTGCGCGGCGGGCTGCTGTCCTGGGACGGCAAGGTGACCGACGACGCCCGTCTGGTGACCGCCCTGACCCGGACGGCCGCCGCCCACGGCGCTCGGGTGCTGACCCGGGTGCGGGCCCTGGAGCTCACCGGGGCGGGCGCCCGGATCCGCGACGAACTCACCGGCGAGGAGGGCGAGATCAGGGCCCGCGCCGTGATCAACGCCACCGGGGTGTGGGCGGGCTCCCTCACCGACGGCATCCGGATCCGGCCCTCCCGCGGCACGCACCTCGTCCTGCGCTCGGAACGGCTCGGCGCGCTGCCGGCCGGGCTGCACATCCCGATCCCCGGGGAGACCAACCGCTTCGTACTGGTCCTGCCCCAAGGGGACGGCCGGGTCTACGTCGGCCTCACCGACGAACCGGTCGACGGCGGGATCCCGGACGTGCCGGAGGTCCCCGAGACCGACATCGGCTTCCTCTTGGACGTGCTCGGCTCGGCCCTCGACACCCCCGTCTCCCGGGACGAGGTCGTCGGTGCCTTCGCCGGACTGCGCCCGCTGCTGGACACCTCCGCCCACGAGGACCCCGAGGGTGCGCCCCGTACGTCCGACATCTCCCGCCGGCACGCGGTGCTGACCTCGCCCGACGGTGTCACCACGGTCGTCGGCGGCAAGCTCACCACCTACCGGCGGATGGCGCAGGACGCCGTGGACGCGGCGGCCGCGGCCCGGGGCCTGCGCGCCGCCCCCTCCCCCACGGCCGCCCTGCCCCTGACCGGCGCCGCCGCACCCGAACGCCTGCGCGCACTGCCGGCACCGCGCCGCCTGGTCCGCCGCTACGGCACCGAGGCCGTGGCGGTCCACGCCCTCGCCGCCCAGGACCCCGCCCTGGCCGAGCCGGTGCTCCCCGGCCACCCGGTCACCCGCGCCGAACTGCTCTGGGCGGTACGGCACGAAGGCGCCCTGGACGAGTCCGACCTCCTGGACCGCCGCACCCGCATCGGCGTGGTCCCTCAGGACCGCGCCCAGGCACTCCCCACGGCCCGGGACCTCCTCGGCAGGGCGGCGCCGGTGCACCCCTGACGGGGCCCAGGACGTGATCTACGTCGGCGGCGGCAACACCCGCGAACATGGCGGCCGTCTGGCGCGTGCACGGGGTGAACCGGCTGCTGCGGGAGTCCTGCGACCGGGGGACGCTGCTGTGCGGGATCAGCGCCGGCGCCAACTGCTGGGCCGACGCCTCGCACACCGACTCCTTCGGTCCGCTCGCCTCCCTGCGGGACGGGCTGGGCCTGCTGCCGGGTTCCGTGTGCCCGCACCACGGCAGCGAACCGGGCCGCCGCCTCCCTACCGGCAAGCCGTCGCCGAGGGAGCGCTGCCCGCCGGCTGGGCGCTGGAGGACGGCGGGAGCCCTGTTCACGGACGGACGCCTGACGGAGGCGGTGACGCGGAGGCCGGGGCATGGCTGTACCGGGTGAAGCCGGCGGCGCCGGGTGAGCCGGGGAGGCCGGGTGAGCCGGGGAAGGCCGGGGCGCCGGGTCAGCCGGGGAGGCCGGGGGCGCCGGGCGAGCCGGGGCGACCATGGGCGCCGCTGAGGCCGGGAACGCCGGGTGACCGGGGGGCGTCGACGAGCCCCCGGTGCGCTGTCTCCCGCTCGGCGCGGTGCCGTGACGCGGTGTCAGAGCAGGCGGCGGATGTCGCCGCGGACGCGGTAGAAGCCGCCCGCCGCCGGGTGCAGGGCGTCCACGACGTACCGTGCGCCGGGTTCGCGTATCGCGCGCGGGAACTGGACGTTCCAGGAGGAGTCGTAACCGTCGGAGACGACGTGCACGCGCAGTCGGCCGCTCTCCTGGACGCACTCGACCACCACCGAGCCCGCGGGCGCCTGGGCGATCGTGGCCACCGCGGCGACCGCCGTGGCCGGGGCGTACGTCGGCGTGGCGGCGGCGAGTTTGACGTCCCGCACCACCGGCACCGTGCCCTGCTGGGCCGCCGAGACGGCTGCCTCGCTCGCGTCGACGCACACCAGCGAACCGTCGGTGGTGACCAGGTACAGCCGTTCGTCGCGGTACTGCATCGACAGTGCCGAGCCGCTGCCCGTGCCGAGCTTCCACAGGCGGGTGCCGTCCTGGTCGAAGCAGTAGACGGACGAGGCCGCGTCCCCGGCGAACACGAACCGGCCGCCGGGCGAGGTGGCGCACGAGTACACCGCACTGTCGCACGCGTACGTCGCCTCGATGGCGCCGGTGTCCTTCGACAGCCGCTGGACCACGCGGTGCGCGGTGCCCGCGTACACCGCGTCCCGTTCCTGCCAGCCGAAGAGCACGCCGCCCTTCGTGGGCGTGTGCCACAGCTCGCCGCCGCCGTCCGGGGCGTAGGCGGTGACGCCCCGGTGGTGGCCGTGGTAGACGGCCCGGTCGTCGGCGCGGACCATCCAGGCGTGCTCGCCCTGGCTGCGGCGGGACCACTGGTGTTCGTCCTCGTGGTCGATGACGGTGAGCCGGCCGTCCCGGTCGGAGACGTCGAGGACACCCTCGTGGATGTCCAGCCAGAAGATGTCGACGTCCGCGGCGATGTCGTAGGCGGCGAAGGGGAGTTTGGAGGACAGGTCGTAGACCTTGCCGTCGTCGCAGCCGGCGTAGATCCAGAAGTCGTCCGCGACCAGGCACTTCACACCGTCGGGCAGGCTGAACCGGGCCAGGACGGCGCCCTGGTGGTCCAGGGTGTAGACGTCACCGGCCTGGTTGCCCACCCAGCAGTGGTCGTCGTCGACATGGATGCCGAACGCGGCGGAGCCGGTGCGGAAGCGCCACAGCACCGGGGCCACGGCACGGGCGGTGGACGGCGCGGAGCTCACCTGGCGGCGGGTCACCGCGCGGGGCGCCCGCTGTCCCCGGACCGCCGGGGCGTATCCCTTGCGGACCTTCTCCCCCACCTTCCTCGCGGCGGCGGCCCGGGCCTTCTCCGCGGTCGGGAACGTCGTCGTCTGCGTCTGTCCGACCGCGCCGATCCTGCCGTACCGCACCGTCACCACCTGTCCGTCGACGGTGGCTTCGTAGAACTTGTGGGCGCCGTCGCCCTCCTGCGACAGCTCCAGATACGTCGTCGACACCGCGGACGCCGTGGACATGGCACACCCCTCCCCCAGACGGACCCGCGGCCGTTCCAGCAGGTCCTCGACTGCTCCTCACCGTAAGGGCACCCACTGACAATCACCCGAGCCCCGGGGCCGGCCCGGGGCGGGGAGCGACGGCGGCGGTCAGGCGCGGGGGCGACGGCGGCGGTCAGGCGCGGGCCAGGAGGTCGCGCAGGCCCCGTTCTGATGGGGAAGCGGGTCCTCGGCCAGGGGATTCGAGGCGTGGAGAGGCCGTCGCGGCAGCGCGGGGCCGACGGCTCGGGGCCGACGGCTCGGGGCCGTACGGCTAGGCCGACAGCTGCGGGTACATCGCGGCCAGGTCTCCGGAGAGGCCCGCCTTGACCTGCCGGCTGATGTCGTCCGCCAGCACCTCGTACGCCCCGGCCTCCACGCCGTCGAGGGCGAGGGCCGCGACGTCCCGCGGGGCGGACTTGGGCCCGTCCACATGTGCCGCCATGTCGGTGTCGACGTAGCCGACGTGCAGGCCGGTGACTCCGATGCCCCGGGGAGCCAGCTCCAGGCGGAGCGAGTTGGTCTGCGACCACAGGGCCGCCTTGGTCGCGCTGTACGAGCCGGCGATACCGATCCAGGAGAGGACGGAGTGGACGTTGAGGAGGTGGCCGCCGCCGTTGCGCTCGATGACCGGCGCGAGGGCACGGGTGACCAGCAGCGGTCCGTAGAAGTTGGTCTCGAACTCCCGGCGTACGTCCTCCACCGCGGCGTCCAGGAACGAGCGCGCGCCGACCGAGATGCCGGCGTTGTTGATCAGGACGGTGACGTCCTGGGCCTGCGCCGCCGCTGCCGCGACGGACGCGGGGTCGGTGACCTCCAGCGCGAGGGGTACGGCGTCGGGGTGCGTGACGCTGCGCGGGTCGCGGGCCGTGGCGTACACCTTGGCGGCGCCACGCGCGTACAGCTCCTCCACCAGCGCCTTGCCCAGACCGCGGCTGCCGCCCGTGACCAGCGCGACAGAGTTCTTGATCGACGTCATGTCCAGCTCCAAAATCGGAAACCGATCTGTTTCCAACACCGTAAACCGATCGGTTTCACATGGCAAGCCCGCCAGGGTGCATGCGAGCGCGATCGCCAAGGGTGGGCGAGGGCGGAGATGCCTCTGCGCGGGGCGGCGCGAGCGGGCGGGGTCCGGCGGGGCGGCGTGAGCGGGCGGGGTCCGGCGGGGCGGCGTGAGCGGGCGCGGTCCGACGAGTGCCGCGAGCGGGCGCGGTCCGACGAGCGCCGGGCGCGGGCGGGGTCCGACGAGTGCCGGGCGCGGTCCCGCGGGGCGGCGTGAGCCGGCGGGGTCCGGCGGGGTCCGGCGGGGCGGGGAACGGCCCGAGCGCGTGGATTCACCGTTCCCCGCTCCCGCCGGTCGGCCCGCCACCGCCATGCGGCCAGGCGACGTGCCGGTCCGTGGGGTCCGCACCGGCGGACGTGTCCGGATCCCGATCCTGTTCCGACCCTGCGGCGCCGGGTCCGTGCGGGCCAGCCGGAAGGGTCCGGCCGGGTGAGGCGACCCGCAGGCGGCGTGGGCTCGGCCCCGGCGGCACGGCCCCGGCACGGACGGCGTGGGGTCGGCGCGGGCTCGGCGCTCGCGGTCCTCGCGCCACATCACGTCGGCAGCCTGCGGGAACTCCCGAGGCGAGGACGGAAGTTGAGTGGTGATGTGGGAAGCTGTGGCCGGCCGTGTGCGGACCCAGGCCGTGACGGTCGTCGAGAGGAGCTCAGCGTGATGAAGGACGGCTTCGAGGCCGTGGACATCGACACCAGCAAACCGCATCCCGCGCGGATCTACGACTACCTGCTGGGCGGCAAGGACAACTACGAGGTGGACCAGCGGGCCGGTGACCAACTCGCCGCCGCGGCACCCGAGGCGCGGATCGGTGTGCGGGCCAACCGGGCCTTCCTGCAGCGCGCCGTCCGGTACGTCGTCGGCAGCGGGGTCCGCCAGATCCTGGACGTCGGCACCGGGCTGCCCACCTCGCCGAACGTGCACGAGGTCGCGCAGTCGGTGGCTCCGGACGTCCGCGTGGCCTACGTCGACAACGACCCGATCGTGGCCGCGCACGGCAACGCCCTGCTCAGCCGGTCCGGTACGACCCGCATCATCCTGGGCGACCTGCGGGACCCGCGGTCCGTCCTGGACCACCCCGGCGTCCGCCAGCTCATCGACTTCGACCAGCCGGTCGCCCTGCTCCTCGTCGCCATCCTGCACTTCCTCACCGAGGCGGACCGGCCCGCCGAGATCGTCGCCACGCTGCGCGACGCGTTGCCCGCGGGCAGTTTCCTGGTGCTCTCGCACGCCACCGGCGACTTCGCCGACCGCAGTGCCGCACAGGCCGTGTACTCCAACGCGACCGCCTCCCTGAACCTGCGCACCCACGCGGAGGTGCAGCGGTTCTTCGAGGGCTTCGACCTCGTCGAACCGGGCCTGGCCCAGGTGCCCTTCTGGCGCCCGGACGCCCCGCCGCCGCCCCACTCGGCCGAGATCGGCTTTTATGGCGGCGTGGCCCGCAAGACCGCCTGACCGACGGGCCCGGCCCGCGCGCGAACCTCGCGGCGCACGGGCCGACGGCACGGCAGCGGCCGACTCCACTGCCTCGCCCTGGGCGCGAGGCGGCTGCTGAGCGGGCGGGCCGGTCCGGTGGCCTCACCCGAGTCACCGACGGCCCTCTCACCCGGGCCACCGACGACGACCTTCTCAGCCCCCCGCGCGTACAGCCCTCCACGCGGCCGAATTCCACCGGGCGCAAGCCCGCCACGCCGTACGCCGCGTCACGGGGCGCATCCCGCCATCCCGTGACGTGATCACCGTCCTCGGCCTCCTCGCGGGCGAACCGGCCGGCGGGCACGGCCGCCCGCCCCCCGGACCGCACGCTCCCGTACGGCCGGCCCGGCCCCCCGCCCCGTCCGCTTGGTGGCCATCCGCCGCTGGTGCCACGCTGGGGGGAGAAGTGTCCGACGAGGGACGCTGGAGGGTCGATGGGGCGCGATGTCCCGGCGCTCGTCTTCACCCGCGAGGACCGCCGCCGGTACCGGATCAAGATGCAGGAGTGCCTGGACGCCTTCGCGCAGATGCTGCGCGAGGCACGGTTCGAGTCGGAGCGGCCGCAGGTCGGCCTGGAGATCGAGCTGAACCTGGTCGACGACGCCGCCGAGCCGGCGATGCGGAACAGCGATGTGCTGGAGGCGATCTCCGACCCGGCGTGGGCCACCGAGCTCGGCCGGTTCAATCTGGAGATCAACGTCCCGCCCCGGCGGCTGACGGCGGGCGGTCCGGACGCCTGGGAGTCGGAGATCCGGGCCGCGCTGAACCACGCCGACCAGCGGGCCCGCTCCGTCGGCACCCGCCTGCTCATGATCGGCATCCTGCCCACGCTGCGGCAGGAGGACATCGGCGAGGACACGCTGTCGGAGAATCCCCGCTACCGCCTGCTCAACGACCAGGTCTTCGCGGCCCGCGGGGAGGACCTGCGCATCGAGATCGACGGAGCGGACCGGTTGCACACCTACGCGGACACGATCACCCCGGAGGCCGCGTGCACGAGCACGCAGTTCCACCTCCAGGTGTCCCCCGAGGAGTTCGCCGGCTACTGGAACGCGGCGCAGGCGATCGCCGGGGTGCAGGTGGCCCTCGCGGCCAACTCCCCGTTCCTGTTCGGCAAGGAGCTGTGGCACGAGACGCGGATCCCGCTGTTCGAGCAGGCCACCGACACCCGCCCGGAGGAGATCAAGGTGCAGGGGGTACGGCCCCGGGTGTGGTTCGGGGAGCGGTGGATCACCAGCGTCTTCGATCTGTTCGAGGAGAACCTGCGGTACTTCCCGGCCCTCCTGCCTTTGTGCGACGAGCAGGACCCGGCGGAGACGCTGGACCGCGGCGACATCCCCGAGCTGCCCGAGCTGACCTTGCACAACGGCACGATCTACCGCTGGAACCGGCCGGTCTACGCCGTCGCGAACGACCTGCCGCACATCCGGGTGGAGAACCGGGTGCTGCCCGCCGGACCCACCGTGGCCGACACCCTCGCCAACGGCGCCTTCTACTACGGCCTCACCCGGGCCCTGGTGGAGGAGGACCGGCCGGTGTGGTCGCGGATGTCCTTCTCGGCCGCCCGGGACAACCTGCACGCCGCCGCCCGGCACGGCATCGACGCGCTGCTGTACTGGCCCGGGATGGGCGAGGTGCCGGTGCCGGAGCTGGTGCTGCGGCGGCTGCTCCCGCTCGCGCACCGCGGGCTGGAGCACTCGGGCATGGACGCGGCGTGGCGGGAGCCGCTGCTCGGCGTCATCGAGCAGCGTTGTGTCACGGCACGCAACGGAGCGGTGTGGCAGAAGGAGATGTTCCGTCACCTCGCCGGCACCACGCACGCCGGCCGGCACGAGGCGCTGCGCCGGATGACCCAGGTGTACATCGACTACATGCACCTCAACGCGCCGGTGCACACCTGGCCGGTCGACTGACGCGGTTTCAGCCGCCACGTCGCCGGGTGACCATCGGGGAACACACCCCTGGGCGATCATGGGAGACCACCCCGCAGGGCGGTCACCGGCGGGCGGCCCCCGGGGCGCCCGCTCCTAGCTCCGCGCCCCGGCCGGCCGTTCCAGGCTGGTCTCGGGGCACCCCGAGACCTCCGGCAGATAGGTCTTGGCCCACTCCCCCAGTTTGCGCAGGGCGGGTTCCAGGGCGGCGCCGGACTCGGTCAGCCGGTAGGACACGCGCAGCGGGGGACCCTCGTCGACCTCGCGCAGGACGAGGCCGGCCGCGCCGAGCTCGGCGAGCCGGTCGGAGAGCATGCGCTCGCTGATGCCGGGGATGGCCCGCCGCAGGTCGGCGAAGTACGCGGGCTGTTCGACGAGGACGGCCACGATCGGCCCGCTCCAGCGTTTGCCGAGCAACTGGAAGACACGGGTGATGCCATCGTCCACCCGTTTGCACGCCGCGCTGTCGTGGTTCTGCTCCGCCGCCATGCCCCCAGCTTACTACCTCACCGTAGGGGGCTGAAGAAAAGTAAGTCGATGTGTTAAACATAGTTCTGAACGAAACGTGAGCCGGTGCCTCGGGCGTCCGGCCGCCCCGTCCCATTTCTGGAGATCCCCCATGCCCACCCTGCTGCACATCGACTCGTCCGTGTTCTCGACCGAGGCGTCGGCTTCCCGCGCCGTGACGGAGGCCTTCCGCAAGCACTGGGAGGAGCAGCACCCCGACGGCACGGTCATCTACCGGGACCTGGCCGCGGAACCCGTGCCGCACCTCTCGGCGGAGGCGCACGTCGCCGGCTTCGTCCCCCCGTCCGCGCACTCGCCCGAGCAGGCCGCCGTCTTCGCGGAGCGCGTCAAGCTGATCGAGGAGCTGGAGCGGGCCGACGCGGTGCTGATCGGCGCGCCGATGTACAACTACACGATCCCGTCGACCCTCAAGGCCTGGCTGGACAACGTGATCCTGTTCGGCCGCACCGCGGGCGAGACCCCGTCCGCCAAGGGCACCCCGGTGACCGTCGTCGCCAGCCGCGGCGGCTCCTACGCGCCGGGCACCCCGCGCGAGGGGTACGAGTACGTCCAGAACTACCTCACGGCCGTCCTCGCCGACGCCCTGGGCATGGACCTGGACTTCATCGTCCCGGAGCTGACCATGGCCCCGCAGAACCCGGCGATGGCCGAGCTGATCCCGCTGTACGAGGCCTCCCGGGACCAGGCCCTTGAGGCCGCGGCCAGCAAGGCCAAGCAGCTCGCGGAGCGCCTCGCGGCCTGACGCCCCCGTACCGCACGACAGACCCCGGGCACGGCCGGCCCGGGGTCACGCGCGTGCGCGCGGCCGGCCGGCGCGCGCTCAGGCCAGGACCAGCACCAGCGGCACCCCCGGACACGGCACCAGCCGCAGACCGTCGTACCCACCGGGCCGTCCGGCGGTGAGGAGCTCACCGAAGTCCGGGCCCTTGGTGAGGGAACCGGCCAGGTGGGCCGGGTCGGCAGAGGCGGCGACCCGGCCGCGGGCGTTCACCAGGTGGGCCGACCGGGGCAGGCGCCGCAGCAGCGGGAGCACGGCCGCCTCGAAGTGCCGCAGGTAGACGTCGGCCGCGGCGACTCCGGCGAACCGCCCCTGGATCCGCACCGGTTCGGACAGGGTGAGGCTGTACTCGTCGGAGCAGAGGTAGTCCACGTACGGTCCGGCGACGGCCCGGCGCCCGGTGTCGCGGGGCAGCGCGAACCAGTCCCAGTGCGTGTAGTCGGAGTAGGCCGACCGTCCGGGGTCGAGGTCGAGGAGCAGCGGGCGCACGGCGCCGTCGGCGCCCGCCTGCCACCACTCCAGCCAGGCCGGCACGTCGGCCAGCAGTCCGGGGGCCGCGACGAAGCCGGCGCCGGAGACCAGTTCCTCGTGGCGCAGCCGCAGATGGAGGCCGGGGCGCAGCGCGGCGAGGTCGCGGCTGGCGGGCCGGCGCCCCTCGGCGGCCACCCGCTCCAGCACGGCCGCGGTGTCTGCACGGGTGGCGGCGACCGATGCGAAGACGGCCTCCAGCGCGCCGCACACCCGCGCGGCCACCCACGCCTCCTGGTCCGTCGCGACAGTGGCGAGCCCGGCGCTGACGCCCATGGTGTCCTCCAGCGGACGAAGAACCGGACGCGGCGCGGTCAGAGGGTGAGACGTACGGCGACGAGCCGCGCCGTCGACTCCCTGACGCACCGCTCGGCCAGCGTGCCGGCCGTTTCGTGCGCCCCATCTTGCACGGCGCAGATGACAGCGCGATGACGGTCCGCAACTTCTTCACGATATGCGTCGTCGGCCAGGACCAGACAGAGCAGGGCACCCACGTCGCTCTGCAGGGCGACCTGTTCACGGGTGAGCCGGGCGGACTGCGCGGCGGCGGCGAGTTCGACGTGGAAGCGGCCGTACAGCCGGCTGCGCGCCGCCGTGTCCCCGGCGTGCGCCAGCTCCTCGGCCGTACGGCGCAGGGGCTGGAGGTCCGCGGGCTCGGTGCGCTGGGCGGCGAGCCGGGCGGCGGCACCGGACAGGGCGGCCCAGTGGTCGCCGAGGTCGCGCAGCTCCTCGGTGCTCCAGCCGCGCAGCCGGACCCTGAGCCGGTCGTCGGCGGGGACGTCGGGCAGGGAGACGAAGCTGCCCCCGCCGCGACCCCGGCGCGTGGTGACCAGGCCCTGCTGTCGCAGCGCCATGAGCGCCTCGCGCAGGGTGACCGTGGAGACGCCGAGCCGGCCGGCCAGTTCGCTCTCGCCGGGAAGCTGCTCGCCGTCGGCGAGGAGGCCCAGCTCGATGGCGTCGCCGAGGCGGCGGACGACGGCGTCCACACGGGCCCGGCTGTCCACCGGGCTGAAGACCGCCTCGCGGGCGCCTCCGTCGATCTCGTGCTGCCTCACGGCCATCACCTCGTGCGTTGACTCAAGCTTTACCTTAAGGGGACCTTGAGCTATGACCTATGACTTCATATGTTTACGGTCAACGTTCAGCGCGCCAGAAAGGTTCCCGTATGGAGGGGATGGCCATCCGGCTCCAGGGCCTGCGGAAGTCGTTCGGCGGGACCACCGCCGTCGACGGGGTCGACCTGGAGGTCCGGGACGGCGAGTTCTTCTCGATGCTCGGCCCGTCCGGCTCCGGGAAGACGACGGTGCTGCGCCTCGTCGCCGGGTTCGAGACCCCCGACGAGGGCCGGATCGAACTCGCCGGGCAGGAGGTCACCGGTCTCGCCCCGTTCGAACGGGACGTGCACACCGTCTTCCAGGACTTCGCCCTGTTCCCGCACATGACGGTCGAACAGAACGTCGCCTACGGGTTGCGGGTCCGCCGGACACCCAAGGCGGAACGCCTGGTCCGGGCCCGCAAGGCGCTGGCCGAGGTGCGCCTCGAAGGCTACGGCCAGCGGCGGCCCGCCCAGCTCTCCGGCGGGCAGCGCCAGCGCGTCGCGCTCGCCCGCGCGCTCGTCGGCCGCCCCCGCGTCCTGCTCCTGGACGAGCCGCTCGGCGCGCTCGACCTGAAGCTGCGCGAGCAGATGCAGGTCGAACTCAAAGCCATCCAGCGGGAGGTGGGCATCACCTTCGTCTTCGTCACCCACGACCAGGAGGAGGCCCTGACGATGAGCGACCGGATCGCCGTGTTCGACCAGGGCCGCATCGCCCAGGTCGGCACCCCCGCGGAGATCTACGAACGCCCCGCGACCCCCTTCGTCGCCTCCTTCGTCGGCACCTCCAACCTGCTGGAGGGCGAGGCGGCCCACCGGATCACCGGCTCCGCCGGCACGTACAACATCCGTCCGGAGAAGATCCGCGTCCTGAAGGAGTCCGCCGAGGCCGACGAGCCCGGGCACGCCACGGCCACCGGCACCGTCGCCGAGGTCGTCTACCTCGGCGACGCCACCCGTTTCCTGGTCGACCTGGACGGCGGCGGCCGGCTCACCGCGCTCCAGCAGAACCTGGAGACCTCCTCCGCGGACGTCGCCGCCTACCGCGGCACCCGGGTCCGCCTCCAGTGGCACCGCCGGCACGCCGTCCGGCTCCCCTCCTGACACCGTCCCCCACCCTCCTGACACCGTCCCCCTGGAGAACGCCGTGCGTCTCGCCCGTACCCTGCGCGCCTCAGCCGTCTGCGCCGCCACTCTGCTGCTCGCCGCCGCCTGCGACTCCTCCGGCTCCGGCGGTACGTCCGCCACCGGCCTCAACCCGCCCGACCTCAAGGCCCCCGCGAAGCTCGGCAGGACGGAGGGCCAGGTCAACCTCGTCGCCTGGGCCGGCTACGTCGAGGACGGCTCCAACGACCCCAAGGTGGACTGGGTGTCCGACTTCGAGAAGCAGACGGGGTGCCAGGTCCACTCGAAGGTCGCCGCCAGCTCGGACGAGATGGTCAAGCTGATGAAGACCGGCGAGTACGACGCCGTCTCCGCCTCCGGCGACGCCTCGCTGCGCCTGATCGCCTCCGGTGACGCGGCCCCCGTCAACACCGATCTGGTCCCCCACTACAAGGACGTCTTCAGCGGGTTGAAGAACGGTGCCTGGAACTCGGTGAAGGGCAAGATGTACGGCATCCCGCACGGCCGGGGCGCCAACCTGCTGATGTACAACACCGCGAAGGTCAAGCCGGCGCCCACCTCCTGGTCCGCCGTCTTCGACGACGCCGCGCGGTACAAGGGGCACGTCACCGCGTACGACTCGCCGATCTACATCGCCGACGCCGCCCTGTACCTCAAGGCCACCAAGCCGGAGTTGAAGATCAAGGACCCGTACGCGCTCGACCAGAAGCAGTTCGACGCGGCCGTGGCACTGCTGGAACAGCAGAACGCGAACGTGGGCGAGTACTGGAGCGACTACCTCAAGGAGGTCTCCACGTTCAAGAGCGGGGACTCGGTCGTCGGCACGACCTGGCAGGTCATCGCCAACCTCGCCGCCTCCGAAGGCGCGAAGGTCAAGGCGCTGGTCCCGAAGGAGGGCTCGACCGGCTGGTCGGACACCTGGATGGTCTCCGCCAAGGCCAAGCACCCCAACTGCGCCTACAAGTGGCTGGACTGGATCGTCTCCCCCAAGGTCAACGCCCAGGTCGCCGAGTACTTCGGCGAGGCCCCCGCCAACTCCAAGGCGTGCGCCGAGACCAGCGACAAGAACTTCTGCACCGTCTACCACGCCGCCGACGAGAACTACTGGAAGAAGATCGCGTTCTGGAACACGCCCATCGAGCAGTGCCTCGACGGCCGCAAGGACGTCCGTTGCGTCCCGTACGCCAAGTGGGTGCAGGCCTGGACCGAGATCAAGGGCTGAGCCGTGACGACCGATCTGCCGACCGCCGCCGGCCGGGGCACCGTCCGGCGGCTCGCCGGAACCCTGCACCGCAGACCCCGGCTGCGGCTGGCCCTCCTGCTCACCGCCCCGCTGCTGTGGCTCGCCGTCCTCTACCTCGGCTCCCTCGCGGTGCTGTTCGTCTCCGCCTTCTGGACGACGGACTCCTTCACCTCCCAGGTGGTGAAGGTCTGGTCGACGGACAACTTCCACGCGCTGTTCACGACACCGGTCTTCCGTCAGGTGATCCTGCGCAGCGTCGGGGTGGCCCTCGCGGTGACCGCGCTGTGCGCGGTGATCGCCTTCCCGGTCGCCTTCTACACCGCGCGCGTGGCCCGGCCGAAGTGGCGTCCGCTGCTCGTCGTGGCCATCCTCACCCCGCTGTGGGCGAGTTACCTGGTCAAGGTGTACGCATGGCGGCTGATCCTCTCCGAGGGCGGCCTCGCCGACTGGATGCTCACGCCGTTCGGACTGAACGGTCCCGGCTACGGGCTGCCCGCCACGGTCCTCACCCTGACCTACCTCTGGCTGCCGTACATGATCCTGCCGATCCACACGGCGCTGGAGCAGCTCCCGGCCAACCTGCTGGACGCCTCCGCCGACCTCGGGGCACGGCCGGGGCGGACCTTCCGCTCGGTCGTCCTGCCCATGGTGCTGCCCTCGGTCGCCGCCGGCTCGGTGTTCACCTTCTCGCTCAGCCTCGGTGACTACATCACCGTGCAGATCGTCGGCGGCAAGACCCAGCTGATCGGCAACCTCGTGTACTCCAACATCGAGCTCAACCTGCCCATGGCCGCCGCCCTCGGCACCGTGCCCGTGGCGGTGATCGTCCTGTACCTGCTGGCGATCCGCCGTACGGGCGCCCTGAACAGCCTGTAGCCCGCCCGCACACCCGTCGGAAGCTGGAGAAGAAGAGCGCCATGCACCTCAGCCGCACCGCGCGCATCGCCCTGCGCATCGGCGCCGGGCTCGGCTTCGCGGTGATCTACGTCCCGCTGCTGCTCGTCCTGGTCAACTCCCTCAACCCGGACCGCAGCGCGAGCTGGCCACCGCCGGGCCTCACCGTGCACTGGTGGTCGGTGGCCGCGCACAACTCCGGTGCCCGCGAAGCCCTGTGGGTGTCGGTCAAGGCGGGGCTGGGGGCGACCGCCGTCGCGCTGGTCCTCGGCACGCTGATCGCGTTCGCCGTGGCCCGGCACCGCTTCTTCGGCCGGGACACGGTGTCCTTCGTCGTGGTGCTGCCGATCGCGCTGCCCGGCATCGTCACGGGCATCGCCCTCAACTCGGCCTTCAGCACGGTGCTGGAGCCGCTCGGCGTGGGACTGGGGCTGTTCACCGTGATCGTCGGACACGCCACCTTCTGCATCGTCGTGGTCTTCAACAACGTGGTGGCCCGGCTGCGCCGAACCGCCGGCTCGTACGAGGAGGCGGCCATGGACCTCGGCGCGACCAGCTTCCGCGCCTTCGTGGACATCACCTTCCCGCTGGTCCGCTCCGCGCTGCTGGCGGGCGGCCTGCTCGCCTTCGCCCTGTCCTTCGACGAGATCGTGGTCACCACGTTCACCGCGGGGCCGGGCATCGAGACCCTGCCCATCTGGATCTTCGACAACATGACCCGGCCGCAGCAGGCTCCGGTGGTGAACGTCGTGGCCGCCGTCCTCGTCCTGCTGTCGGTGATCCCGATCTACCTGGCCCAGCGGCTGTCGGCGGACACGGCGACCTCCAGCCGGGTATGAGTGCGCCGGGTGACACGAGGAACGAGGGAACGCATGAACACCACTGATCCCGCCGGCCCGGCGCGGGCCCTGCGCGCGTCGTACGGGGCCGCCTCGGCGGCCGTCGCGGACCTGGACGACGAGGAGTCCTGGCTGCCGACCGGCTGTACCGGCTGGGCGGTCCGCGATCTCGTCTTCCACTGCCTCCAGGACGCCCAGCGCGCCCTGGTGGCCCTGCACACACCGGTCCGGGAACCGGCGGACCGGGACGCGGTGACCTACTGGCAGGACTGGCAGCCGGGCACCACCGGGGCCGCGAACGGCCGGCGCTGGGTACGGGTGAACGGCAGCATGTTCCTGGACTTCGGCCAGCTGCGCGGCCTGTACCTGGAGACGCTGGCAGCGACCGTGCACGCGGCGGAGGCGGCCGATCCCGCGCAGCGCGTCGCCACCCAGGGGCACGTGCTCACGGCCGGGGACCTGCTGACCACCCTGGCCGTGGAGGCGACCGTGCACCACCTCGACCTGACCGTCCGGCTCCCGCGCGCACCGAAGCCGGCGCCCGAGGGCCTGACCGCGGTACGGGCCACCCTGGACGGGCTGCTCGGCCGGCCCGCGCCCCCGGACTGGACCGACGAGCACTACGCGCGCGTGGGCACCGGCCGGGCCCCGCTCACCGGCGCCGACCGGGCCGCGCTGGGCACGACGGCGGACCGGTTCCCGCTCTTCGGCTGAGACCCGGCCGGGCACACCCAACACGGGGACACGCACGGCGACACCTGCGCGGTGCGGGCGCGGACGGCGGTGTTGATGGAAGCCTGCGCCCATGAAGATCCCTCCCGCCATCACCCGTTACGTCGACCGGGTCACCGCCGGCCCGGGCGGCGCGATGACCGACGAGGTCGGCGTCATCACCGGCGACCTCACCGTCGCGACCATCCTGAGCGCCGACGGCCACAGCGTGCGGGTCGTCGTCCAGCACGCCGGCAGCGACACCTGGTACACGCTCGCCGGCAGCCCCGCCCCCGTGCCCGCCGGTCAGCTCGCGGCCTACCACCGGGACCTGCTGGGCCGGATCCGCCGCGGGGGCGGCACCCGGGCCACCTGAGCCGGTGCGCCCCGGGCAGGCCGGCCCGCTCCCCTGGTTTCGGCGCGGGCCCCCGGGGGAGTCGGTGCGCGTGGTCTCGTACGGAGCGGAGGAGCGCGTGTATTTGCCCGCGCTGTGTGCCGGCTGGCTGACCCAGACCTTCGTGCACTGGGCGTACGCCCCCGACCAGGTCCAGCGTCTGCTGCCCGACGGTCTGGTGGTGGACACGTTCGACGGCGCCGCGTGGGTGAGCCTCACCCCGTTCGTCATGGCCGACGTGCGCCCGCCCGGGATCCCGCTCGCGCTGCCCTCGTTCCCCGAGACCAATCTGCGGACCTATGTGCGCGACCGGAACGGCCGGGAAGGGCTCTGGTTCCTGTCCATCGAGGTGTCCTCCCCGGTGATGCTGGCCGCCCGCGCGGTCGGGGTGCCCTACCACGTGGGCCGCCTGGAGGTGGCACGCCGAGGGGACACCGTGCTCTACACCGGCGTCCGGCGACGCGGCGGGCCCTCGTACGAGGTGACCGTCCGCCCGGGCGAGCCGGTCCGGCCCGGCCCCCTGGACGTATGGCTGACCTCGCGGTGGCGGGCCTTCACCCGGCGGCTCGGCGCGCTCTGGGAGACGCCCGTCGAACACGCGCCCGGGCCGGTGCGCGAGGCTCGGCTCGACACCGTCGAGGAGAGCCTCACCCGGGCGGCGGGGTTGCCGCGGCCCTCGACCGCACCGCTCGTGCACTACTCGGACGGCCTGCACAAGGTACGCCTGGGCATCTCGCACCCCGTACGGCCGGTTCACGGCCGGGGTGCGGGCGACGGCCCGCCGGCCGCACCGCGGCCACGACCCCATGGCACCCACGCACGACCCCATGGCACCCACGAAGGAGGCGCCCGATGAACCGTCCCGCCACCCCCGGCCCCCAGACCACGGGCGGCGCCGACATGAAGCTGCTCGGCATCTACCTCAACGACCACCTCGCCGGTGCCACGGCGGGCACCCAGCGGATCGGCCACCTGGTGCGGTCCGCCCGGGGCTCCGCGCTCGGCAGAGCCCTCGGGCCGGTCGCCGTGGAGATCGGCGAGGACCGTGCGGCCCTGCTGGACATCATGCGGGACCTGGACGTGCCGGTGCGGCGCGCGAAGGTCTGCGCGGCCTGGACGGCCGAGAAGGTGGGACGCATGAAGCTGAACGGCCGTCTGGTCCGGCGTTCTCCGCTCAGCACGGTCCTGGAGCTGGAGGCGATGCGGCTGGCGGTCGAGGGCAAGGCCGCGGGGTGGCTCACCCTGCGCCGGCTCGCCGCGACCGACAAGCGCCTGGACCCCGGCCGGCTCGACACCCTCCTGGAACGGGCCCGGCGCCAGCAGGACACCGTGGAGGAGTGGCGTGTGCGCCAGGCGGACACGGCCCTGCGCGCGACCGGCCCGGCCACGGCGTGAGGTCCCTGCCACGGCGCGACCTCCCGGCCCCGCCCGGCGAACACCGGCCGGCGGGCTCCGGCACCGACCGGCACCCCACGGACTCGCAGACCCCGGCACCGACCGGCACATCCTGAGCACCGGGCGAGGGACCCCGGGCCCCGACCGGCGCACCCCGCGGCCCGATCGGCACATCCCGACCCCCGACCGGCGCACCCCGAAACCCCGACCGGCACACGCCCGCGAAGCGACACCGCACACCCCTGCGAAGCAACCCGCACACCGGGGCACCAGTCGGCAGGCCCCGGTGCGCCCCGGCGCGAGGAGGCTCCGGCCAGACCGCGGCGGGCCGTGCGGTTCCGTAGGCTGGGAAGGCCGGAAGCTCCTCCGGGAGACCGACCCGCAGGCAGGAGACGGTCGTGATCGAACTGGCCGCGGCGTTCGCCGTCGCGGGAGCGGCGAGCAACGCCGTGGGCACCGCCTTCCAGCGCAAGGCGGCGTCCGTCTCGCGGGGCAGCGGGATCCGGCTGGTCGCGGAGCTGGCACGCCGGCCGGCCTGGCTGATCGGCATGGCCGGCGTGGTCTGCGCCGCGCTGTTCCAGAGCCTCGCCCTGGTCAACGGCCCGCTCGCACTGGTCCAGCCGCTCTTCATCCTGGAGCTGCCCTTCGCGCTGCTCGTCGCCGCCCCGCTGATGCACCGGCGGCTGCCGCCCTGGGGCTGGTGGGGGGTGGGCGGCTGCGTGGCCGGGCTCGCCCTCCTGCTCGTCGCCGCCGCCCCGCACGGCGCCACCGACCAGGCACGGCTCGTCCGCTGGATCCCGGCCCTGTGTCTGTGTCTCGGCGCGATGGCCGGGGCCGTCCTGCTGGCCGGCCGGGGGCGGCCGCCGGCCCGGCGCGCCGCGCTGCTGGCGGCCGCGTCCGCGACCGGCAACGCCCTGACCGCCGCCCTGCTGAAGTCGGCCTCCGGCACATTCGCCGACCACGGCTTCGCGGCGTTCCTGCGGTCGTGGCAGACGTACGGCTTCGCGCTGGCCGGGGCGGCCTCCGTGGTCCTGCTGGAGAACGCGCTCCAGGCCGGCCCGCTGGCCGCCGCACAGCCCGCGCTGACCATCGGAGACGCGGTGGTGAGCCTGGCCCTGGGCGTCTTCCTGTTCGGCGAGCGGATCCGAACGGGCTGGTGGCTCGTACCGGAGGCGTGCGGGGCCCTGCTGATCGTGGCGGGCGTGCTGGTCCTCAGCCGGGCCGTCCAGCGGATCGTCATACTGCCGGTACCGGCCGGGGAGCGGCACCCCGCCACGTGAGGCGGCTCAGGGAGCGGCGACGAGCGGCGGCTCTCCCCAGTCGGACGTCAGCGCCTCCCGCAGGGCGCGGGCCGGGGCCGGCCCGATGCGCTCCACCAGCACCGACTCGATCACCTTGATCGTGGCCTGCGCCCGCTCGTGCACCCGCTGCCCCTCGGCGGTCGTACGGATCAGGCGCCGGCGCGCGGACTCGGGGTCGGGCACCTGCTCCAGCAGCCCCAGGCCGATCAGTCCGTGCACCGCCTGGTGGGCCGTCTGCCGGGTGACGCCGCTGCGCCGGGCGAGTTCCGAGACGGTGGTGCCCTCGGCGTCGAGCATCGCGAAGACGGACGCCTGCGCCGTCGTCACCGGCTGCTCACCCACCGCCTCCATGCTGGCGAACAGGGCGTCCTCGAACCAGCGGCGGGCCTCGGACAGGAGCTGGGGCAGGTTTGCGGCGCGATGACTCATGGCTCCTCGGAAGATCGGGTACCCAGGGGATTATCCTCCGGAGCAGTGTCGTGCGATGAAGGCGGCCGTCCTGGTGAAGCACCGCTCGACCTCGTCCTCCGCGGCCCCCACCCACAGGTGGTTCGCGCCGGGCACCCGAACATGGTCGACCGGGACCCGGGCGGCCCGCAGTGCGGCCGCGAGCCGGTCGCTCTGCGCGCAGGGCACGAGGTCGTCCCGGGTGCCGTGCAGCACCAGGAAGGGCGGTGCCTGGGGCGTCACCCGCAGCGCGGGGCTGGCGTCCCGGGCCCGGCCGGGTGCGTCGACGGGGGCGGCGCCGAGCAGCAGCGCCTCGGAAGTGGCCGGGTCGCGCGGGTCGAAGCGGCCCGGTGGCTGGTCCTCGGCGAGGCGGGTGAGGTCGGTGGGCGCGTACCAGGTGACGCAGCCGCGCACGGTCGCCGTGCCGGCACGGCCGTCGGCGGTGGTGAGCGCCGCGAGTGCCGCCAGGTGCCCCCCGGCGGACTCACCCCACAGGACCACCCGGTCGGCGTCCAGACCGAGGTCAGCGGCCCGGTTCCGCAGCCAGACCAGCAGCGCGCGCAGGTCGGTGACCTGAGCCGGGTGACGGGCTTCGCCGCTGAGCCGGTAGTCCGGGCAGGCCACGGCCACACCGCAGAGCGCGAGCCGGGCGAACGGTCCGGGCCGCCAGTGCCGGAACCGCGGTCCGGGGTCGTCACGCAGTCCTGTCCGCCAGCCGCCTCCGTGCACGAAGACGACGACCGGCACCGGCCCCCGCGCCTCCTCCGGCAGCCACAGATCGGCCTCCAGCGGCCGACTGCCGTCCGGCACGGCGTAGACGGCACCACGCACCAGCCGCACACCCGGGACGGGCCGCGCGGCCGACGGGAGGGGCAGCCGCAGGGGGTCCGGCGGGTCGAGGAGCTCCAGCGGGAAGCCGGGGGCGGGCGCGGTGCCCTCGTGCGGGGGATCTTGATCCATGGGGTCCTCGGGTACGGGTTCTTCGGGTACGGGTTCTTCGGGTAGGGGGACCGGGACCTTGACCACGGCCTCGTCGGGGACGGTGTCCTCGGGCACGGTGTCCTGGACAACAGCCTCCTCGGGCATGGCGTCCTCACGCACCGTGTCCTTCAGCGGGCGAGGCGCGGGAACAAGGTCAGCGCGTTGGTGGTGGTCAGGGAGCGCCAGCTGGTGCCCGGCACCGGTGCGGGTGCGCTCTCGAAGGAGGCGGCGTGCGCCCGGGCCGCGTCCTCCGGCGTCCAGCAGTAGTCGCTTCCGTACAGCAGCCGCGCCGGGTCGGCCAGGCCGAGCAGGGCCGGCACCTGGCGCGGGAAGCCCGGGCCGGCGAGGTCGTAGTACAGCCGGCGCAGCTGGGCGACGGCGTCCGGTGCCTGCCCCTCGTCCCGCATGAACAGTCGCAGGAAGCCGTCGATCCGGTCGGCCAGGACCGGGAGCGCGCCCCCGCAGTGCGGTACGACGACCTTGAGGTCCCGGTCGCGTTCGAGTGTCCCGGCGAAGAGCAGGTCGGTGACGGAGCGGGCGGTGTCGAAGACGAACTCCACCATGGGGCGCGGCCGGCCCAGCGCGGAGCGCTCCCAGCACACCGGTGACGTGGGGTGGACGAAGACGACGGCCCGGCGCCGGTTCAGTTCGGCGAACACCGGTTCCAGGCGGGGGTCGCCGAGGTAGACACCGTGGCTGTGGGTCTCCAGCACGACACCGTCGGCGTGCAGCTGGTCGAAGGCGTACGCGATCTCGGCGAGCGCGCCGTCGACGTCGGGCAACGGCAGCGAGGCGAACAGCCCGAAGCGCCCGGGGTGGTCCCGTACGATCCCGGCGCCGTCCTCGTTGACCTCGCGGGCCAGCGCTCGGGCGGCGGCCGGATCGCCGAAGGACACGCCCGGGGACGACACCGACAGCACGGCGGTGTCGATGCCGCTGCGGTCCATCAGCTCCAGATGCGCGCGGGCGGACCACACCGGCCAGGCGGGCACCCCGTCGGGCCGCTCGTGCCCGGCCGCCCTGGCCTGGCGGACGTAGGAGTCGGTGACGAAGTGGGCGTGGACGTCGACGAGTCCGGGGCGGTCAGCGGGCGGGTTCATCGGCGGCATCCTCGTGGGTGGGAGGGGAGTCGGACGGGGTGGGAGCGGGGGCGGTGTGCGGGGAATCCGGGGCCTCGGACGCCGGACCGGGGCCGGACGGAGCCGACGCCGGGGTCGTCCGGGCCGCGCGGGCGCGCTGCCGTACCGCCGACACCGCGCGTTCGCCGATCACGATGCCCAGCAACCCCGTCAGTCCCGGCAGAGGCGGGGCGGGTGAGCGGAGGCCGAGCAGCCAGTAGACGGCACCCATCAGACCCCCGGCGACGAAGGCGAGGCCGGCGGCCCGCAGGAAGCCGGCGGAACGGCGGACGCGGACAGCCAGGCGGCACCGGACGGCCCGGCGGCACCCTGCGGCCCGCACGACATCGGCCGCGGCGGAGCGCCGCGAGCCCTCCCCCGGCCTCACCGCAACTCCAGCAGGCTCTGCCCGAGCAGCATGCCGAGCAGGCCGAACAGGGCGACCGGCGGTGGGGCCGGCGACCTGACCCGCAGCAGCGCGTACAGGGCGCCGACCAGGGCACCCGCGCACAGGGCCCGGACGTACGGCACGCTTGTCAACTCCTGGTGCGCCACTGGTGGTCGGGCAGGAACCGCACGTCGTACCGCTGGGGGACGGTCGTGAACTTCTCCGGCTCGGGCACGAACGGCCGGGCGGGCAGGCCGAGTTCGTCCGCCGGGGTGCCGAGGGCCTCGAAGAACCGCTCGAAGGTGCCGTTCGGTCCGGCGGCGACGCCGACGATCTGTGAGTGGTGGCGCTCCATGCGGTAGGCGTGCGGGCAGTTCTTCGGGACGAAGCCGAAGTCCCCGGGCGTGAGCAGCTTCTCGTACTGCTCGCCCGCAAGGTCCTCCACGAAGAGCCGCACGGCGCCCTGGGTGATGTAGAAGACCTCGTAGGTGCCCGCGTGGGAGTGGGCGGGGATCACCTCCCCCTTCGGGCCTTCGCAGGTGAAAAAGTTGAACGCGTTCTCGGTCTGTTCGCCGCCCGCGTAGATCGTCACCAGGTCACCGAACAGATGCGCCCGGTCACCCAGGCCCTTCTCGATGAAGTACGGCTTGCCGGGCTCCGGGGGGATGAAGGAGCGGGCGCGATTCCGGGTGGCGTACTCGATGGTCATGCGGAACCTCCGGTTCTCTACGCATCAATGTCAGGCTACCTGACATTAAGTCTGTGACCAACCGGCGGCCGTCACCCGGCAGGACCGGAAGCCGGCGCTGTCAGGTGGCCGGACCCGGCGGTCCCGGAGACATGCACCCGGTCCACGCCGATCACGGCACGGGCGTCACGCCCGACAGCCGGTACGCCCGCGTCGCCTCACTGCTCGGCCCGCACCCGGTGCCGGCTCATGACGGAGACCCGGTTGAACGCGTTGATGGTCACGGCCACCCAGATCACGGCGGAGATCTGGTCGTCGGTGAGGACGTCCCGCGCCGTCGCGTAGGCGGCGTCCTGCGCGGCGGTGTCGGCCGCGGCCGTGGTCGCCTCGGCGAGGGCCAGGGCAGCTCGCTCGGCGGGCGTGAACAGGTCGGTGTCGCGCCAGGCGGCGAGCACGCCGAGGCGCTGCGGGGTGTCCCCCGCCCGCAGCGCCGCCCGGGTGTGCAGGTGCAGGCAGTAGGCGCAGCCGTTCAGCTGGGACACCCGGAGGTTGACCAGTTCCACCAGTACGCGGTCCAGGCCGGCGTCGGCGGCGACCGCGCGCACCGCCTCGGACGTCTGTACCAGCGCGTGGTACGCCTTGGGGCTCTGCTTGTCGATGTAGATCCGCCGGTCGGCGCCGGCCTGGACGGGGCTGGTCAACCTGGGCTCCTCCGAGTGGCAACTTTTGTTGAAGTTGAAACTATCACGGCCGGCCCGGCGGCGCGGGGGACGGCAGCACTGACGGGCGTCGGCCGCGGGCAGACGCGTACCCGGTGGTCAGCGAGTGGGGCAGGCGGGGTCACCGGGCGGGAGGTGGCCGGTCGCGAGGTAGCTGTTGACCGCGCCGTCCACGCACCGGCTGCCGAAGACGCCGTACACCGCTAGCTGGTCCGCTCCGCGCAGGGTCACCAGGCGGGAGCCGGGCCAGTCGCGGCGCACCGCCTCCGCCACGGGGTGGACGGTGCGCGGATCGCCGGTGGCGTTGACGAGCACGCCGCAGATCACGCCAGTACGTCTCCGGGTCACGCGGCGCGGCGAGCGGTGAGGAGATCAGGCCGGGCCCGTAGCGGGCGCCGGGCCAGAGCCGGTCGGGGTCGGCGGCCACCGTGCGCCGCATCTCGGCGCGCTGCCGTGCGGGCAGCAGCCGGCTGGTGAGCAGCGCGCGGGCGAACCGGGTCAGGCCGTCCGGCGTGGGACGCGTCCCGGGGCTGCTGCGCGGCGGCGGCCGGGGGGACGGAGGGGGTGACGGCCACCAGGCAGGCCGTGGCCAGGGCCGCGAGGCCGGTACGCCGGCGCCATGCGGAACCCCGTGGACGACGGGACGCGGAACCCGGTGCACGGGATGCGGAACCCCGTGGAGGGCGGGACGCGGAACCCGGTACACGGGACGCGCGACTCGGTGGACAGGAGGCGGGACTCGGTGGACACGAGGCGGGGCTCGGTGCACGAGACGCGGGGCTCGGTGCACCGGATGCGGGGCTCGGTAAGGAGATCGTCATGTCCCCCGACGCCAGGCGCCACCCGAGCCGCGTTCACTCCGGCGGGCAGGCGGTTCGGGGTGGGGCGCAGCACCAGCGCGCGTCCGGAGGCGAGCCCCCGCACGCGCCTCACGCCCCTCGGACAGCCGTACCAAGGGTGAACGGCGGGCGTTGTGCCGTGTCCGCAACCCGGGGCTGCCACTCTGGACGGGACGAGGGGTCCGCTCATCGCTGCGGGGGGGGGGCAGGCGTGACGGTTGGGGGCAGCGGCTCAGTCCGCGGGACGCCGCGGCACGTGGCCTGCGTGATGGACGGCAACGGCCGCTGGGCGGCGCGGCGTTCACTGCCGCGTACGTCGGGTCACCGCGCGGCGGAGACGACGGTGATCGACGTCATCGAGGCGGCGCGGACGGCCGGCGTGGAGTGGCTGAGCCTGTACGCGTTCTCCACCGAGAACTGGCAGCGCCCGAGCGCCGAGGTCGACTTCCTGATGCGGCTGGTCCGCCGCGTGGTGCGCAAACACGCCGCGCTGCTGCACGCGCGCGGGATCCGCTGCCGGTTCCTCGGGGTGGCGGATCCCCGTATCCCCCCGGCGCTGGCCCGGGACTTCGCCGATCTGATGACGCTCACCGGTGAGAACCGGGGCATGACGCTGACCGTCGCCTTCGATCACGGCGGGCGCCGGGACATCGTGGCGGCGGCACGGTCCCTGATCCGCAGCGGGGTGCCGGCCGAAACCGTGGACGAGCGGAGCTTCGCCGCTCATCTGCCGTTCCCCGACACCCCCGATGTGGACCTCGTCATCCGGACCTCCGGGGAACAGCGCATCTCCAACTTCATGCTCTGGCAGGTCGCCTACGCGGAATGGATGTTCCCGCCGGTGCTCTGGCCCGACTTCCGCGCGCCGCACTTCGTGGAGTGCCTGCACGCCTACCAGCAGCGCGACCGCCGCTTCGGCGGCGTGGCGCCCGACGCGAACGGAGGACGACGACCGTGACGGACACGCGCGGCGACGAGCCCAGGAACACCGGCACCGAGGCCGGTGTCGGCCAACTCTTCGGCGAGGGAAGCCAGTTCCACGCGTTCTTCAATGATCCGCGCTGGGCGCCGGCCATCGTCCGGGCGACCGTGCTGGAGGCGGCGCACCCGCAGATCGGCGGAGCCCTGATCGACAACTCCACGTTCGTGACGCACCCGTGGCGACGGCTGCGCAACACGATCGTCAGTCTGCAGCGCATGTTCGGGCCCGACGACGAGGTACGGCGCAGGGAGGCGGCCCGGCTCAACCGGCTGCACGCCCGGCTGCGCGGCACCGACGCGCACGACCGGCCGTACGACGCGCTGGACCCCGAGGTGCGGGCCTGGGTGGTCGCGACGCTCTTCGAGAGCAGCGTCACGATGTGTCGCCTCAGCGGGCAGCCCCTGGAGCAGGACGTCATCGAGCGGCTGTACGCCGAATTCCGGGCCTACCTCGCCCTGCTGGAGGGTGATGCCCGGCATCTTCCGCCCACCGTCCAGGAGTTCTGGCCGTACTACGACCGGGTGGTCGAGGAGCGGCTGGAGAACACGGAGGCGATGCGCGTCATCCTCTACCGGCTCTTCGACCATCTGCCCGCGCCGCCGCTGCTGCACGGTCTGCCCACGCTGTGGGCGGCCGGCCGCGCGCTCGTCGGCCCGCTCATCGGTGTCATCACCGTGGCGTCCCTGCCGGAGCCCTTCCGACGGCGGGCCGGGCTTCCCGAGCTGCCCGGCGCCCAGACCCTGATGCAGAGCGCCTACCTGGCCGTCGGCCTCGCGCGGTTCCTGCCCGACGGCCTGCTCCGGACCGACGGCCTGCTCGACCTGCTCTTCCTCTCCCCCGACGGCGACGACCCCCGGGCCCGGACGATCAGCGCGCTACGGGACCGGATGAAGCGGGCCGGGGCCCTGGTCCGGCTGATCACACCCCTGCCGCCGGAAGAGCCGGACCCCGACCCGGGGGGCGCGGCGCGGCGGGGCGCTGAGGAGTTCTTCGCGGCGGTGCTGGACCAGACCGGGGACGGCTATCTGGACTGGCCCGACCTCGCCGCCATGGCCCGGGAACTCGCCGGCCGCCTCGACCTGGACGAGCCGGAGGAGACGCGGCTCTACGACGCCTTCGCCGGCTGGTGGCGCGAGCTCCAGGCGGCACTCGACACCGACGGCGACGGCCGCGTCAGCGCCCGGGAGTACGCGGCGGCCGTGCCGTCGCTCGCCGGTCCCGCCCTGATCAGGGTCGCCGAGGTCCTCTTCGACGTCACCGACGCGGACGGCGACCAACGTGTCGACGCGGCCGAGTACCGGGCGCTGTTCCGCACCGGGTTCCGCCGGGACGTGGCCGGCGCGGACGGCACGTACGCGCGGGGCGCCTTCGTGCGGGACTTCCTGGCCTTCATGTCGGGCCGTGAGCGTTCCACGCCGTACGACCCGCTGCTCGCCGACGCCTGACCGGCGGCCCCGGTGCGGCGGCGTCCGTCAGCCGAGGCCGAGGGTGCTCAGGGTGTGTTCGGCCATGCGCCGCTCACCGAGGGCGTTCGGGTGGACCGGGATGACGTTCTGCCCGAACAGCAGCGGCTCGATCCACCGGGTCCCGACGGCCTGACAGGCGTCGTGTCCGGCCGAGACCTCGGAGAAGTCGACGTAGGTGGCCCCCGTCTCCTCGGCGGCACGCCGGACCACGGCGTTGAGGTGCGCCTGGAGGGCGTGCAGGTAGGGCACGTCGCCGGTGGCGACCGGCAGCCTGACGAAGCAGGACGGGTCGGCGGTGGCCGGCGTGATCCACGGGTAACCGAGCACCGCCACCCGGGCCTGGGGAGCCCTGGCCCGGACGCCGCGCAGGGCGGACTTCAGCGCGGGATAGGTGTGGGCGTCGATCTCGTCGTCGAAGGACGTGCCGTACCGGTCCGCACAGGGACTGCCCTTGCCGCCGCTCAGGACGCCGGCGGTGCCGCAGGCCGTGATGGCGTTGATGAAGGTGCCGTTGTCGTTGCCACCGATGGTGAGGGTCACCAGATCGGTGTCGGCGGTCACCGCGTCGGCCTGGGGGGCGACACCGGGGTACTGGGCCTCGGTGAAGTCCTTGGTCTGGGCGGCGCCACAGGTCACGTCCGTCAGCCGGGCCCCGGTCCGGGCGGCGATGACGTGGGGGTAGTTGGCCGTGGAGCGCAGGCACAGCGGGCTGGTGAGGTCGACGGGGAGGACACCGGAGGCGGCGCTGTAACTGTCGCCGAGGGCGGCGTAGTTCAGGGGTGTGGTGGCCTGGGCGGGTGCCGTGCTGAGGCCGAGGACCAGTGCGCCGACGGCCGCGGAGGCCGCCGTGAGGAGGCGGCGCGGAGTGGGTATGGGCATGCGGTGCTCTCCCCTCTCGGGACAGGACACAGGACGGACGGGCCTGGCGGTGCCGTGGGCCTGGCGGTGCCGTGGGCATGGCGGTGCCGTGGGCATGGCGGTGCCGTGGGCACGGCGGTGCCGTGGCTCCGCCCGGTGGCGCGTGGTGCAGGGCGTGGTGGAGCACGGGAACGGGCGGCTCGATCGAACCGAGGGCGTGCGGGGGCGACGCGCTGGGCTGGGGGTGCGGGACGACGCAGAAGGCGTGCGGGGGCGACCGCGAGCTGCGGGCCGTGGGGTGGCAGCGGGGTTACCGTGGGGTGCTACCGCTAGGTAATGTGAGGCCGCCGCATCGCCGAGTCAACATCGTCGACAGAACTTCTTGAAAGTCGGAGCGCGCTGATAGGACGGGCGTTTCGGGGGCACTCGAAGGGCAGGAGCCCCGTCATCGGCTGGAGGCACGCCATGATCGCCCTCGGCATCATCCTGCTCATCATCGGCTTCATCACCGGCATCTCGATCCTGTGGACCATCGGCGTCATCCTGCTGGTGGTGGGAGCCATCCTGTGGATCATGGGGTCCATGGGACACGCGGTCGCCGGCCGCCGTCACTACTGGTGAGCGGCCGCTCCGGATGAGCGGCCACCAATGAACCCTCCCGGCGGGTGCGCTGAGCGCCCGCCGGGCGGCGCGTGCGGTCCTCGGCGCCCGAGGCGACCGGGTCCGCAGAACTGGACGATGTCCCGCCGGATGTCACGGCCCGTCATGAGCGGGCGGTGACATCCGGCCGGACGCGTACGCGTCCGTCGCCACGACCAGCGCTTCCGTGCCGGTACCGACGGTGCGGCCCGTCGCGCTCTCCCCCGCGCCCCCGCCATCGCTGCCGTAGCCGCCGTCACCGATGAAGTGGCCGTTTCCCCAGGAGCGGGCGACGGTGCGGGCGAATGCCGCCGGGAACAGTCTGCCCAGCTCCCGGGTCAGCGGTTCCTGGCGCAGCGTGAGGACGGAGCCGCAGGACACGCCCCACACCAGCCACCGTTCGTGGACCGGCCGCCGCCGCGCTGGTCGAGCGGGGCGATCCGGCCCCGGTGACGGGCGACTGTCCCGGACGCGCCCCGGAACTGTCCGTGATCCGTAACAGACGGATCCTTCCCTCAACCCCGGCCGTCCTGCCAGGTGCAACGGGTGCGCGGTGCTTCGGCACGGCACCTCATCGGCACGGCACAGGCATCGGCACGGCAGGGGGCGGACGGACATGGCGCGGCATGGTGGACGGGGATGGTACGGCCGGGTGATCGGGGCGGCGGTCGGGGTCACGGCGGTGGCCGCCGCCACGTCGGTGTGGACGGCGCAGGCCGGCCAGACCGGCGGCGGGCCGGCCGCACCGCACGCCTCCGCCCGGGCCGCCGCGCCCCGGGCACATCCCGTGTCCGCCGCCATCGTCCACGCCTCCGACCGGGGCGAGCACGCGGTGAACATCACCATCGACGACGGCCCGGACCCGGTCTGGACCCCGCAGGTGCTCCAAGTGCTGCGCGACAACGGCGTGAAGGCGACGTTCTGCATGGTCGGCGCCCAGGCCGAGGCACACCCCGAGCTGGTCCGGCAGGTGGTGGCCGCCGGGCACCGGCTGTGCGACCACACGGTGTCGCACGACACCACCATGGACACCAAGTCCCCGGCCTACCAGGCGCAGCAGATCGAGGACGCCGAGCGGCAGATCACCAAGGCGTCGGGCGGGGTACGGCCGATGTACTACCGGGCCCCGGGCGGCGCGTTCACCCCGTACAGCCGGAAGTTGGCGGCCTCGCACGGGATGCGGCCGCTGGGCTGGAACGTCGACTCCAAGGACTTCGAGCGGCCGGGCAGCGACGCGATCATCGCGACCGTCGAGCGGGAGGTGCCCAACGGGCCCACGATCCTCTTCCACGACGCGGGCGGCGACCGCTCCCAGACGGTGACGGCCCTGCGCACCGTGCTGCCGTGGCTGAAGCAGCAGGGGTACGAGTTCGGCTTCCCGGTCCGGTGACCGCCTTCCCGGTGCGCTGAACGGCTTCCCGGTCCACTGACCGCGGACCGCTCGGCGGGCGGCGGGCGTTGCGCGGGGTGCGTCCCAGGGTCACAGAGTGGTGGCGCCCTCTTGTGGCGTGTTCATGCAGTGCCTAGCCTCCGATGTGTTGTGCACAGCGAAATCACCATTGCGCATGTTGCAACGCCTCATCGGAGGAGCACTGCATGAAGCTGTCCGTCCGTTTCGTCGGGCTCACCGCGCTCGCCACCGCCCTCGTCTCCGCCTGCGCACCCCAGACCTCCGGCACCTCCGCCTCCGACAAGGACGAGAAGACCGGCACCGTGCGCCTCTGGCTCTTCCAGGAGGTCGACAACCAGCCCAAGCAGCGCGTCGTCGACACGGTGATCGCCGGCTTCGAGAAGGCGCACGACGGCACCGACGTCACCGTCGAGTACATCCCGGTGGAGACCCGCGCCCAGCGCGTCAAGGCCGCCTTCAACGACCCGAAGTCCGCGCCCGACGTGATCGAGTACGGCAACACCGACACCGCCGGCTATGTGCGGGACGGCGGACTCGCGGACGTCACCCGGGAGTTCGACGCCTGGGGCGAGGCGAAGGACACCGATCCGACCGCCCGGCAGTCGGTCACCGTGGACGGCAAGGTCTACGGGGCGCCGTACTTCGTCGGCGTCCGCGCGCTGTACTACCGCACCGACGTCTTCCGCGAACTCGGCCTGCGCGCACCGAAGTCGCAGGCCGAGCTGATCTCCACCGCGAAGAAGATCCGGGCCGCGAGACCCGGCCTGTACGGCCTCGCCGTCGGCGGCGCCTACACCTACGGCGCGATGCCGTTCATCTGGGCCGACGGCGGTGATCTGGCCACGGACAAGGAGGGGGCGTACACCTCCGCCATCGACAGCCCGGCCGCCCGGAGGGGCATCGAGGCGTACACCTCCCTCTTCGGCGACGACAACTGTCCCGCCGCCAAGTGCGCGGGCATGGGCGGCAACGACACCGTGACCGCGTTCGCCTCCGGGAAGGCGGCCATGGCGATCGGCGGCGACTTCAGCCACGCCGCCGTGGAGGCCGGGAAGGTCAAGGGGAAGTACGCGGTGGTGCCGCTGCCGGGGGTGAAGCCCGGCTCGATCGCGCCGGCGTTCGCGGGCGGCAACAACATCGGCGTCCTGAAGAGCACGTCGCACCGCACGCTCGCCGTGGACCTGATGAAACGGCTCGCCTCGAAGAAGACGCAAGGGGAACTCTTCGACACGATGGGCTTCCTGCCGACCTTCACGGACGTACGGCAGCGGGCCGCGGCCGAAAAGCCGTACGTGAAGCCGTTCGTCCGGACTCTCGCCGCCGGCACCAGGTTCGTACCCGCCTCGCCCGCCTGGGCCCAGATCGACGCCTCGCTGGTGCTGCCGACGATGTTCCAGGAGATCGTCAGCGGCAAGAAGGACGTCGCGGCGGCTTCCGCCGACGCGGCGAAGAAAATGGACGAGGCGTTCGGAACCGCCAGGTGAGCCGGCTGACGGCGCCTTCCGGGGCGGAACTCGCAGAGCCTCGGCGGGTGCGGGTGGTGCGTGGCCCGTCGCGCCCACGCGGCGGCAGCCGCACCTCGAACGCGGCCCCGCGCGCCTCGGGCGGTTGGACGCCCTGGCTCTGTCTCGCGCCCGCACTGCTCGTTCTGGGTGGCCTGCTGGTCTACCCCGTCTACCAGCTCGGCCTCATCTCGTTCCTGGAGTACACCCAGGCCCAGGTCAGCGGCGGGGAGCCCACCCGCTTCCGGGGCCTGGCCAACTACACCGAACTCTTCGCAGACGACCAGTTCTGGCAGGTGCTGCTGGCGACGGTCGGCTTCGCGGCGGCCTGTGTGGTCTGCACGCTGGCGGTGGGCTGCGCGCTCGCCGTCCTGCTCACCCGGGTCCGCGCGGTCCCGCGACTCGCCCTCCTGCTGGCCGCGCTGGGGGCGTGGGCCACACCGACCGTCACCGGTTCGACGGTCTGGCTGTTCCTCTTCGACCCCGACTTCGGCCCGGTCAACCGCCTCCTGGGCATCGGTGACTTCTCCTGGACCTACGGCCGTTACAGCGCGTTCCTCCTGGTCCTGCTCGAAGTCGTCTGGTGCTCCTTCCCGTTCGTGATGGTCACCGTCTACGCCGGCATCCGCGCGGTGCCGGCCGAGATCCTGGAGGCCGCCGCCCTGGACGGCGCCTCGCAGTGGCGGATCTGGCGCTCGGTACTGGCGCCGGTCCTGAGACCGATCCTCGTCATCGTCACCGTCCAGTCGGTGATCTGGGACTTCAAGGTCTTCACCCAGATCTACGTGATGACGGGCGGCGGCGGCATCGCCGGACAGAACCTGGTCCTGAACGTCTACGCCTACCAGAAGGCCTTCGCCTCCTCGCAGTACAGCCTCGGGTCCGCCATCGGCGTCGTCACACTGCTGGTCCTGCTCGCGATCACGCTGGGGTACCTGCGGCTGCTGCGCCGCCAAGGGGAGGAGCTGTGAGCCTCGTACACGGTCGGGCGGTACGGCGGCCCTGGCGGCTCGCCGCCGAGGCGACCGCGCTGCTGGTCGCCGCGGTCGTCGCCTTCCCCCTGTACTGGATGCTGCTCGGCGCGCTCAGACCGGCCGGGGAGATCGAGTCCACCGAGCCGAGACCCTGGACGGCCTCGCCGTCGCTGGACTCCTTCCGGCGCGTGTTCGGACAGCAGGAGTTCGGCCGGTACTTCGTCAACAGCCTTGTCGTCGCGGTGAGTGTCGTGATCGCCTCCGCGCTGATCGCCTTCCTCGCCGCGACCGCGGTGACGCGGTTCCGGTTCCGGTTCCGGACCACCCTGCTCATCATGTTCCTGGTGGCCCAGATGGTGCCGGTGGAGGCGCTCACCATCCCCCTGTTCTTCCTCATGCGGGACCTCGGTCAGCTGAACACGCTGGGTTCCCTGATCCTGCCGCACATCGCCTTCTCGCTGCCGTTCGCGATCTGGATGCTGCGCGGATTCGTGCGGGCCGTTCCGGAGTCCCTGGAGGAGGCCGCGTACCTGGACGGGGCGAGCCGCGCGCGTTTCCTGTGGCGGATCCTCCTCCCGCTGGTCCTGCCGGGCCTGGTGGCCACGAGCGTGTTCTCCTTCATCTCCGCCTGGAACGACTTCCTGTTCGCCAAGTCGTTCATCATCAGCGACACCTCGCAGTCGACCCTGCCGATGGCCCTGCTGGTCTTCTACAAGCCCGACGAGCCGGACTGGGGCGGGGTCATGGCGGCGTCCACGGTGATGACCGTTCCGGTGCTGGTGTTCTTCGTCCTCGTGCAGCGACGGCTGGTCTCCGGGCTGGGCGGAGCGGTGAAGGACTGACCTGCTCCGGCCCTTCCGCGATGGCATGTTGAAGCGGCAATCAAGAAACGCCACAAAACACCACGAAATGGACATGCCTCTCGGCAAATCGGGCAACCGGGTGGGTGTCGAAGCGACTGCAACCGTCCGCATCACCGGCATGACCTGGAGCACACCATGATCATCAAGAAAATGCACGAGATGGGCATCCGCAGCGAGCACGCCTACCTGGCCGGCATGGCCTCCATCGGCCTTACGGTGGCCGCGTGGATAGGGTCCCTGAAGATGGAACCCGGCACCGGCCTGGACCGCGCCGACCGCTGGGGCATCTTCGTCGGCGAATGGGCCCCCACCTTCTTCGGCCTGGGTCTCGCCCTGTCCCACTACGAGCAGCAGGACGGCACCCTCACCGCGAGCAACGTGCACGAGCTCCGCGAACGGCAGAAGGCCGGCTGAACGCGTCGACGACAGCGCCGCCACAGCGTGCGGCGCTGTCCCCGTGTGATCGCTCGACCGCCGGGACCGCCGGCGCGACGGAACCGTCGAGTCCGACCCTGACGTGGGACGATGGACAGATGGGCATCCTCCGCAGGAACAACGTCCGGGTCATCGGGCAGGAGTCCGGTCGGACCTTGATCCTCGCGCACGGCTTCGGCTGTGACCAGAACCTGTGGCGCCTCGTGACTCCCGGCCTCGCGCGGCGGCGCTTCCGCGTGGTGCTGTTCGACTACGTCGGCTCCGGCCGCTCCGACCTGGCCGCCTGGCGGGAGGAGCGCTACGCGACCCTGGACGGCTACGCCCAGGACGTGGTGGACGTGTGCGAGGAGCTGGACCTGCGGGACGCCGTGTTCGTGGGTCACTCGGTCAGCGCCATGGTCGGCGTCCTGGCCGCCACGGCGGTACCGGGCCGGATCGGCTCCATGGTCATGGTGTGCCCCTCACCCTCCTACATCGACGACGAGGACTATCGCGGCGGCTTCACCGCGGCGGACATCCACGAGCTGCTGGACTCGCTGGAGGCCAATTACCTCGGATGGTCCGCGACCATGGCCCGGGTCATCATGGGCAACCCCCACCGGCCGGAACTGGGCGCGGAGCTGACCAACAGCTTCTGCGCCACCGACCCGGACATCGCGCGCGTCTTCGCCCGCACCACGTTCCTGTCCGACAGCCGTCAGGACCTGAAGACGGTGACCGTGCCCACCCTGGTCCTCGAATGCGCGCAGGACGTCATCGCGCCCCGGGAGGTCGGCGCGTACGTCCACGCCGCCGTCCCCGGCAGCCGTCTGATCACCTTGGCCGCCACCGGCCACTGCCCGCAACTGAGCGCTCCCGAGGCCACCGCCCGGGCGATCACCACGTTCGTGGAAGAGCTGGCCTGATGTCCGGCTCCGGCCCGGCTCCCAGGCCCCCCGGGGAGGCACGGCCACTCATCGGTACGGACGTCACCGCCCTGCTGGAGGACAGTACGGAGGAGCTGTACGAGTCCGCCCCCTGCGGCTACCTGTCCACCCTGATGGACGGCACCATCGTCAAGGTCAACAAGACGCTGCTGGGCTGGCTCGGCCTCTCCCGGGAGGAGGTCGTGCACCGCCGGCACTTCGCCGACCTGCTGACCGTGGGCGGCAAGCTGTACCACGAGACCCACTACGCGCCGCTGCTGCGCATGCAGGGGCATGTGGGTGGCATAGCGCTCGACATGAAGGTCGCGGACGGGTCCCGGCTTCCGGTGCTGATCACATCGGCCGTGAAGCGCGGCGCCGACGGACGTCCCCTGCTCATCCGCACGACCGTCTTCGACGCCACCGACCGGCGTGCCTACGAGACCGAGCTGCTGCGCGCCCGCCGCGCGGCCGAGGAGGCCCGCCGCCAGGCGGAGGCCGACCGCGAGCAGCTGCGCGAGGCACTGGCCGTACTGCAGCAGAGCCTGCTCCCGGCCGGTCTTCCGGCGGTGCCCGGCGTGCAGACCGCCGCCTACTACCACACGGCCTCCCCGATACAGCTGGGCGGCGACTTCTACGACCTGTTCCCCCTCGGCGACGACCGCTTCGCGTTCTTCCTCGGGGACATCTGCGGAAAGGGCCCGAAGGCCGCGGCGGCGACCTCCCTCGTCCGCTACACCCTGCGCAGCGCGGCCTTGCACGGGCTCGGTCCCGAGGCCGTCCTGTCCGCCCTCAACTCGGCACTCCTCGAACGCTACGGCGGCGGGGACCCCCGTTACTGCACCACCGTCTTCGGCACCCTGGAATCCGAAGGGCAGAGCGTCCGCGTCCTCCTGGCCTCCGGTGGCCACCCGCCCGCGCTGCTGCTGCGGGCGGACGGCCGGGCCGAGTACCTGCCGACGCCCGGCGGACTGCTGGTCGGCGCCTTCCCCAACGCCTCCTTCACGACGATCCGGACCGCTCTCCACCACGGCGACACGCTGTTGCTCTACACCGACGGCCTCACCGAGGCCCGCACGGGAGAGAGCGACCTGTACGGCTACGACGCGCTGCTGTCGTTCGCCGGCGAGCTCGCCCCCGCGGACCCCCGCACCGTGATCGACGCCCTCATCCGCCTGCTGGTCAGCTTCGGCGACGGACTCGACGACGACACGGCCCTCCTCGCCCTCGGGCGTCCGCGTCACTGCGGCACCGCCCTGTCCGGGACCACGGCCGGGTGAACGGGTACGCGGCTTCCGGCGGGGCCGAGCCGGCGGACGCGCTCAGGGTGGCGCCGACGCCGCGGACCGCGGTGGCGTGGCTGCCGCCGCCGGAACTCTGGCCGGCGATCCAGGAGATCCGCTGGGAGCACGATCCACAGGTGCGCCGGTGGCCGCCGCACGTGAACCTGCTGTTCGGCTTCGTACCGGAGGAGGAGTTCGAGCGGGCCGTACCGCTGCTCTCCGCCGGGGCGGCACGAAGCACGGCGTTCAGAGCGCGCCTGGCGGGGGTGCGGTCCTTCCGGCACCGGCACTACGCCACGGTGTGGCTCGACCCGGCCGCGGTCGACCCGGCACCCTGGGCCCGTCTGCACCGGGAGCTGCGGCTGCGGTTCCCGCTGTGCCAGGGACGCGGCGAGCGTTTCACCCCGCATCTGTCCCTCGGCCGCACCCGGGACCCGAACCGCCTTGCCGCCGAGTGTGCCGCGCGACTCGGCACCCTGTCGGCGGTGGTCGGGGAGGTGGTCCTGCTGTCCCGGCGCGACGACGGCCCCATGCGCCCCCGGGCCGTGATCACCCTGGGGACGGGCGAAGTGCACCGGACGCGGGAGTACTGAGGCGCCGGCCCGGTTGTCGTAGTCGCTCGTGCAGAAGACGGACCACGCGGGCAGGCCCCGCGGGCCCGGCCTGCGGCTACCTGTGGGGTGGCGGCGGAAAGCCGGTGGTGACGGTGGCGGCTCTCCCCAGGCGCGCCGGCCGATGGTGCCGTTCGGGCCCGGTTCCCCACCGTATGTGGCTGTGGCGGTGCGGGGTGCGTCGCCGTACGACGCCACGGCGGCCGGGCGGGCGGGGCGGGGCGGGGAAAACCGCTGGCCGGACCCTCCGGCTCGGTGCTGGGATGGCGCGATGCGAGTGGACGACACGACGGTGGTCGACCGGGGGCGCTACCCGGACGCGGTGACGCCGTGGGAGCGCCGGTCCTGGCGTGCCGCGGCCCTCGACTGGGTGGCCGCTCACCTCGCCGCGCACGGCCTGCGCGCGGAGGAGGGCGCCCTGGGGGTACGGCTGCGCCCGTGGTCGGTGCTGATCCGGGTGCCGGTCGGTGGGCGGGGGGACGTCGGGCGGCGGGCCGCCGTCTGGTTCAAGGCGAACCCGCCGGCCAGCGTGTTCGAGGGGCCGCTGGCCGCCGCGCTGGCCCGCTGGGTGCCGGAGCATGTGCTGCGCCCGCTGGCCGTCGACCCCGAACGCGGCTGGGCGCTGCTCCCCGACGGCGGTGAGCTGTTCCGGACCGTGCTGGACCGGGAGCCGGTCGGGCCGCCCGACTGGGAAGCCCTGCTGGGCCAGTACGCGCGCATGCTCGACGCCTATCTGGAGCCGTGGACGGGCGGCGGCCGCACGACGGCGGAGCTGCGGCGGGCGGCGGAACTTCGCCTGGCGGCTGAGCGCGCTGGGCCGGGCCGCCTCCTGGGGCCGGATGTTCCCCGGTACCCCCGGCGGCCCCCGGCCGGGGGCCGCGGAGAGCGCCGCATGGCTGCTGGAACTCCTGGCCGAGCCGCCGTTCCGGGCCGGCTGACCGCTCCCCGCGGCGGACGCGGGTCAGGGCAGCGGGGTGCCGCCGGTCGCGTTGAGGATCTCGGCGGTGATGAAGCTCGCCTCGGGGGAGGCGAGGTACACGTAGGCGGGGGCCAGTTCGGCGGGCTGGGCCGGTCGGCCGAGCGGGCTCTGCTTACCGAACTCCGCCGTGTCGGGCATGGTCGACGGGATGAGCGGGGTCCAGACGGGTCCCGGCGCGACGGCGTTGACGCGGATACCGCGTTCGGCGAGCATCTGGGCCAGCCCCTGGGTGAAGGTGACGATCGCGCCCTTGGTCATCGCGTAGTCCAGCAGGTGCGGGCTGGGCTTGTACGCCTGCACCGAGGTGGAGTTGATGACGCAGCCGCCCGCCGGGATGTGCGGCAGGGCGAACTTGGTCAGCCAGAACATGCCGTAGAGGTTCGTGCGCATCACCCGGTCGAACTGCTCGGTGCTGATCGACTCGATGCCCTCGGGCTGGGACATCTGGTAGGCGGCGTTGTTCACGAGGACATCGATATGGCCGAACTCGGCGACCGCCCGGTCGATCAGCGACCGGCAGTTGTCCTCGTCGCGGATGTCGCAGGACACGGCCACCGCCTTGCGTCCCGCGTCCCCCACCAGCCGGGACGTCTCGCGGGCGTCCTCCTCCTCACCGGCGAGATAAGTGAACAGCACGTCGGCGCCCTCGCGGGCGAAGGCGATCGCGACCGCCCGGCCGATGCCGGAGTCCCCTCCCGTGATCACGGTCTTGCGGCCGTCGAGACGGCCGGCGCCGCGGTAGGACTCCTCGCCGTGGTCGGGCGGCGGGTCCATCGGACCGGTCCAGCCCGGGTGCGGCTGGTCCTGGGAGGGGAAGTCGGGGCGGGCGTGCTGTGTGACCGGGTTCGGACGATCACCCTGCTGGTCCGTCACGGTGGCCTCCTGTGTCTCGGAGAACGGGACAGACCACCGGGTTCCCTCCTCGCGACGGGTGAAAAGCGTCGCGCAGGTCAGGCCGTGGACGTGTCCGGGCCGCCGGTCCGCATCCGGTCCCTGCGGGCGAGGTTGTAGATCCGCAGGAGGTGCTTCGCCACGGCACAGGGGGCGGCGTCGGCGTGGCACTGGCGGCAGGTCCGCATGTGCTGCTCGTAGGTGAAGCGCGCGTTGTCCAACGCGTCGTTGACAGAAGACATGGACTTCTCCGGGCAGGGCGCGTCGCTGGGACGACGCCGAGTTGACTGACTGGTACACCCGGAACTAGGTGATCATGTTACTGCCGGTACTGGGAAACTCGCGGTCTCTCATCCCGGCGGGCAGCATGGCCACCCCCAGCCCGCGTGCCGTGCGCGAGCCGGCGGACCACCGACACGGGCCGTCGACATGCCGGTGGTGCTGACCGTGGCGGGTGGCCAGGTGGTGGACCGGGGCCCGTCGGCGCCGGTGTCGGTGTCGGTGTCGGTGTCGGTGTCGGTAAGATCGTCGTACGGCATCGCGTGTCGGTCACCGGCCGGGTGAGGCATGGAGTTGCCCGTGAGATTGCCCTCGGAGGCATTCCACTCATGTCAGTCGAGCTGAATCACACCATCGTGCACGCCCGGGACAACCGGGAGTCCGCCGCGTTCCTGGCCCGTGTCCTGGGGCTGGAGGTCGGGCCCGAGTGGGGCCCGTTCATTCCGGTCGCCACCAGCAACGGGGTGACCCTTGACTTCGCCACCATCCCGGCGGAGTCGATCGTCATGCAGCACTACGCCTTCCTCGTCTCCGACGAGGAGTTCGACGCGGCCTTCACCCGCATCCGGCAGGCCGGGATCACCTACTACGCCGATCCGCGCGGAAGGCAGCCGGGTGAGATCAACCACCACCACGGCGGCCGGGGCGTGTACTTCTTGGATCCGGCCGGACACGGCATGGAGATCATCACCCGCCCCTACGGCAGCCACTCGCAGCCTGCCGGGTCCTGAGCGGGGGGCGGGCCGGGGCCTCGGTCCCGGCCCGCCCGGTCGACCGCTCCGGGCGGTCGGCACGGCACACTGTGGGGGTGAACGACTGTCCCCTGGTCGACCAGGACCCCGCTCCGGAGTGGTACGGCCGGCTTCGGGTACGGGCCGACGACCTCTCCCCCGCCGACTGGCTGACCCGATCGGAGCTGGGCGCGCTCGGCACGGTGGCGGGCGTCGCCGCGCCGGGTTTCGCCGCCTACGCGCGGATCCTGCACCCGGCCCGGCTGGACGAGCGGCCGGTGCGCTGGTCGACGGTCGCCGCCGCCCACGGCACGCGCGTCACACCGGTCACCCGCTGGCACGAGGTGATCGGGACGGACCAGGACCATGTCGACCGCTCCGACCACGGCCTGCCCGGCGTGTGGGACGAGCATCCCGGGGAGGGGCCGACCCCGCCGGACGTCGCACGGGCCCTGCTGCCCGTCCTGACCCGGCACACGGGGACCCCTGAGCGGTGCTGGTTCGGGCTGTGGTGCGGGTACGGCCGCTGGGACTGGGGCCGGTTCGGTACGTTCGAGACACCGGGCCGGGACGAGATCCTGCTGGCCGGCCGGCTGGCCGACGCCCTGTCCCCCATGACGCTGGACGAGTTCGCCGAGCTTCCCGACCTGTGGTGGCCACAGGACCGCGCCTGGATCGTGGGCGGAGACGTGGATCTGGCCAGCACCTATGTCGGTGGTTCACCGGAGCTGATCGCCGACCTGCTGGCCGCGGCGGACCTGGAGGTCCGTCCCGTGTCACCCGGCGACCCGGTCGGCTGAACAAGCGCGGGCGGACAACGTGCCCTTGCCGTCGGTCGCCTGGACGAGGGGCATCACCCGGACCGACTCCGCCCGCTGACAGCAGGAAGCGGGAGGCCGCCCGCGGCGGCCTCCCGCGTTCCCTGGCCGTGGCGCGGTGGCTACGGCGTCACGACGCTGCCGCCGAAGGTCACCGCCAGGCGTCCGTCGGAGGCGAAGGATTCATATTCAGATGAGTGAATTCACTGAATACTGCCCGGAGTTACTCGCCAGGGGCGAGGGTGCGGGCCACGACGGCCGCCGCGTCGGCGATCAGCGCCTCGTCCACCGGGGCGTCGGGGGTGTCCTTGCCGGACAGGACCGCCAGCACGAGGGGTGTCCGCCGGGACGTCCAGGCCACGCCGATGTCGTTGGCGGTCGCATAGTCGCCGGTACCGGTCTTGTCCGCCACGACCCACTCCTTCGGCAGCCCCTTGCGGAACCGTGCCGAGCTCGTGGTGTTGCCCTTCAGCCAGCCGACGAACCGCTCACGGTCGGCACGGGACAGCGCCCGGCCCAGGGTGACGCGCTCCAGGCTCGCGGCGATCGCCTCCGGGGTCGTGGTGTCGCGCGGGTCCCCGGGGATCGCGGTGTTCAGCTCCGGCTCCCACCGGTCGAGCCGGCTCACCTCGTCGCCGAGCGACCGGTGGAAGCGGGTGAGTCCGGCCGGGCCGCCCAGCTCCCGGAGCAGCAGGTTGCCGGCCGCGTTGTCGCTGTACTGGATGGCCGCCGCACACAGGTCGGCCACGGTCATGCCGGTCGCCAGGTTCTCCTCCGTGCGCGGGGAGTTGGGCAGGAGGTCGTGCGGCGGGTAGTGCACCACCCGGTCCAGCGGCGCGCACCCGGCCCGGTCGCGCAGGACCGCCGCAGCGGCGAACGCCTTGAACGTGGAGCACATCGCGAACCGCTCCCCCGCCCGGTGGGACACGGTCCGCCCGGTACGGACGTTGCGCGCGTACACGCCCAGCCGGGCGCCGTGGCGCTGCTCCAGCTCGGCCAGCTCGGCGTGTACGGCGCGCGCTTCGGCGTCCGGGCTCGCGGAGGCGGGGGAAGCGGAGAGCGCGGTGGTGGTGACGGCGGCGCCGGTGAGCGCGAGGCCGGCCTTGATCAGGCGGCGACGCGGCAGCCGGGTGCGGCGGTCGAGATCGGTCATGGGTGAGGTCCTCCCAGGTCGGCCCGTCATCGGGGTCGGTCGGCGGGGTCGGTCGCCGGCGTCCGCACCGGCGTCGGTCTTCACCGGAGGCCGGCGACGGGCACAGCGAAACAGCGGGAGGCCACTCATGTCCAAGAGAGAACTTTGAAGGTCCCATACCGAATTGATATGAGTGCAGCATGGATCTCCTGGCGCACCTGGAGGCGTATGTGGCCACGGCCGACGAGGCGAGCTTCTCCCAGGCGGCCGACCGGCTCGGGATCGCCCAGCCGCTGCTCAGCCGCCGTATCAAGACGCTGGAGGAACACTTCGGCGGCTCGCTCTTCGACCGGTCCCGGCGGCAGACCGTGACCACCGAACTGGGCGTTCTCCTGCTCCCGTACGCCCGGGACGTGCTGGACCGGGCCCAGCGGTTGCGACAGGTCGCCCGCGCGGCCCGGCGGTCCCGGGTGTGCGCCGTCGGAGTGCCCGCGGACTGCGCCCCCGTCGCGCTGGCCCGGGCCCTCCGCGCCGGCGCCGAGCACGGGATCACCCTCGGCATACGGGAACTGCCGCCCCTGGAGCGGGTTTCCGGACTGGCCGACGGTTCGCTCGGGTACGCGCTGGTGCGGACCCCGCCGGAAGAGGCCGCGTTCCGGGCGCCGTTGGGGCTGGCGTCCGCGCCGGTGCCGGAGGGCAGCGGGACCGGGAGCGGGGCCTCGCGGCGTACGGTCCACCTCGAAGAGCTGCGGCCGCGCCGCGGTCGCACCGCCGGACCCGCCGCACCACCGCCCCTGCTGCTCCCGGCGGAGGACCAAGTGCCGTACTTCGAGGACCGGTTGTCTCGGGCAGCCGCGCGCGCCGGGCTGCCCGAGAGCAGGATCCGGCCGGCCGGCCCGGCGGCCACCGCGCTCGCCGAGACACTGGCCGGAAGCGGTGTGCTGCTGTGCACCGAGCCGTTCGCGCGGCAGCACGGGGCCCCTTGGAGACCCCTCGCCGACCCCGCCCTGCACCGGGGGTACGACGTGGGCGCCGCCCCGGGCCGCGACAGCGCGGGAACCGTACCGGGCTGGCTGGCCACACCGCTGGCAGCGGCCGTGGGCGCGGCGCCTGCCCGGCATGGCGGGCCGGTGCCGGGGGCCGGCGGCGAGGACGTGCACGCGCGGCTGGCGGCTCGCGGGTGAGCGGGCCAGGGTTTGCGGGGCAGCGCGGTAACGGCTTGCGGACGAGCGGGGCAACGGCTTCGCGGATGACTCTGGCAGACGGCTCACCGATGGGCTCGGCGGGCACCTCACCGAAAGGCACGACGGGTCGATGAACACCGCGCACCGCTCACCGGCCGGCACAGCACCGGCGCACCGGCCGGTGTACGTCGGCGACGACCGGGCCCTTCTCGATGTCGCCGAGGCCATAGCCGCGGACTGGACGGCGCTCGGCGTCCGCGGCTCCTTCCTCGCCCGTGACCTCGACAGCGGTGAGCAACTCGGCTTCGACATCGAGGAGTCGACCCCCCTGGCGTCGGTGGCGAAGGTCCCGCTCGCCCTG
Source organism: Streptomyces sp. Ru62 (assembly GCF_002920615.1). GTDB lineage: Bacteria > Actinomycetota > Actinomycetes > Streptomycetales > Streptomycetaceae > Streptomyces. The sequence goes on along the minus strand of NZ_PQSU01000014.1, from coordinate 128,758 downwards.
GTGGTGCTGGACCGGATCGCGCACGGTGACCTCGACCCGGCGCACCCCGTCACGGTGGATCCCGGCACCAGCAGCGTCGGTCCCACCGGGCTCGCCGCCTTCCGCCACCCGGCCACCGTGGCCGTCGGCGACCTGCTCGCGCTCATGCTGTCGGTGAGCGACAACGCCGCCGCGGACGCGCTGCTCGACCTGGTACCGGTGGCGGACGTCGACGCGCGGCTGCGCGCCTGGGGCTGCGACGGGATCCGGATGCGGCACCGGATGAACCACCTGTACGAGTGCGCCGCCGGTGCCGCCGGCAACGACTTCTCCCTCGCGCTGGAACTCGCCGTCCGGGACGAGGGGGCGGGCCGGCACACCATCGAGACCCTGGACCCGGCCCATGCCAACGCCGGTTCGGCCGCGGCGCTCGTCGGCCTGCTGGAGCACGTGTGGTGCGACGGGATCGCCGGTCCCGGGGCGACGGCGGAGCTGCGGCGGCTGATGGGGCTCCAGGTGTTCACGCAGCGGCTGGCGAGCGAGTTGCGGACGGACACGCTGCGGTGGAGCGGGAAGACGGGCACGTTCCTGCATCTCCGGCACGAGATCGGGGTCGTCGAGGCGGAGTCCGGGGAGCGGGTGGCGATCGCCGCGCTGACCCGGGCCGGACGGCGGGCGGGGCTGGCCCCGGACATCGACCTCGCGATCGGGGTGGCGGGGCGGGAGGCGTTCGAGGCGTTGCGGAGGTAGGGGGCTGTCGCGCGTCGGCGTCGCCGGGGGGAAGGTCGTCGCCCGGCCGCGGGTTTCCGGTGGCTCGTCGCGCCCACGCGGCCGAGCCGCACAGGGACACAGCCCCGCGCCCCTGGCGGCCGTCGTCCGGACCGGCGTTCCATGGCCCCGGTCAGGCCAGCAGGCGCTGTTCCTTCGCCACCGCCACCGCGCCCGCCCTCGTGTCCACGCCGAGCTTGTCGTAGATGCGCCGCAGATGCGTCTTCACCGTGGCCTCGCTGATGTAGAGGGCGCGGGCGATGGCGTGGTTGGAGAGGCCTCGCGAGAGGTGGGTGAGGATGTCGAGTTCGCGGGGTGTCAGGGTGGGGCGCGGGTTGCGGAGCCGGGACATGACACGGTCGGCGACCGGGGGCGAGAGGGCCGGGCGGCCCTGGGCGGCGGCGTGGATCGCCGTGAACAGGTCCTCGGCGCGCTCGGCCTTCAGCAGGTAGCCGGTGGCGCCCGCGTCGACGGCCCGGGTGACGTCGGCGTCGGTGTCGTACGTGGTGAGGACCAGGACGTGCGGGGCGGACGGCTCGGCGCGCAGCCGGCGGGTGGTCTCGACGCCGTCGATGCCCTCGCCCAGTTGGAGGTCCATGAGGACGACGTCCGGGGCGGTCCTGCGCGCGAGGGCGAGCGCCTCCTCACCGCTGCCGGCCTCGCCGACGACCTCGATGTCCGGGGCGCTGCGCAGGAGCGCCAGCAGTCCGGCGGGTACGACGGCGTGGTCGTCGCAGACGAGGATGCGCACCGGTGCCGGTGCGGCCGTCTCGGGGGTGTGGGTCATCTCGGCTCCAACGGGATCGCCGCCGACAGCGCGGTGCCCTCACCGGGTGCCGACTCGATCGTGAGGGTGCCGCCCAGCTGGCGCAGGCGGGCGCGGATGGCGGGCAGGCCGTGTCCGCGCGCGTCGGCCGGGGCGGCTCCGGGGGCGGGCGGGGTGCGCGGGTCGTAGCCGCGGCCGTCGTCCGTGACGTCGAGGACGATCTGGTCGTCCAGGCAGGTCAGGGTGAGGGTGGCGGTGGTGGCCGCCGCGTGTTCGCGGACGTTGGCGAGGGCGCCCTGGGCGATGCGCAGCAGGGCCGACTCCACGGGGGCGGGCAGCGGGACGGGTCGGCTGCCCTCGGCGTGGACGCGGACGGTGAGCGTGGCTGTCGTCTCGCGCTCGGCGACGGCGCGCAGTGCCTGGAGCAGGCCGCCGCCCTCGGCCAGGTCGGCCGGGGTCAGGTCGTGGACGAAGCGGCGGGCCTCGGCGAGGCTGCGCTCGGCGATCGCCGCCGCCGTACGGACGTGGTCGCGGGCGGTGCCGGGCGCGGTGTCCCAGAGGCGGTCGGCCGCCTGGAGCAGCATGCGCTGGCTGGACATGCCCTGGGCGAGGGTGTCGTGGATCTCCCGGGCGAGCCGTTCGCGTTCGGCGAGGGTGCCCTCGCGGCGCTCGGTGGCCGCCAGGTCGCGCCGGGTGCGCACCAGGTCGTCGATCAGGGCGTCCTGGCGGGCCGCCTGGCGCTGCATGACGACGAACACGGTGGTGGCCACGGCGGCCACCGCGGGCGGTGCCAGCAGCACGTTCGGGTCGGGCCAGCCGGCCAGGCGGAGCTGGGTGGCCACCGCGAGCGCGGTGAGGAGCGCGACCAGCGGGACCGCGGTGCGCGGTGGGAGGGTGCGCAGGCCGGTGTAGAAGAGCGGGACCGCGCACCAGGCGAAGCTCGGGGCGAGGACGACGAGGAGCGCCCACGCGGCGACGACGAGGCCGAGCCAGGTGAGGCGGCGCGGGCCGGGCCGGGTGCCGAGGGCAGGGCCGAGGACGTAGAGCGCGGCCAGCAGCACGGACAGGGCGATCACCCAAGGGGTGTGCGATCCGCCGGCGTGCCGGGCCAGGTAGCGGGCGGCGGACGCGGACAGCAGCACGAAGAACGCCGTGTGCATGACGACGGTGAGGGCACGGGTGTCGTCGCGCTCGGACAGGACCACCGCGGGCACCTCCATCTCCCCGCTGAACTGGGCAAACTCCCTCCATTGTGCCCACGCCCGGAACCTTCGGTGTCATCCGATCGGATGACCCCCGGGGCATCCGGTCCGGCGACGGAAGCCGGCCCGCAACGGGCCGAGGATCGGTTCCGGGAGCGACTCCGCCCCCGGCCCAGCCCCTACCGGAAGGTCCCTCAGCATGCCCAGCCGCAAGAAGCCGTCCCTGCGTGCCCGCGTCCTCGTGGGCGGCGCCGCCCTGGCCGTCGCCGGTGCCGGTGCCGTCGGCACGGTGGCCGCAAACGCCGCCGGCTCCACGGACGCCACGCCCGCCGCCGCTCCCGTCGCGGCCCGGAACGGAGAGCTGACCCGGAGCACGCACCTCACCCTGGACGCGGCGACGAAGGCGGCGCGCGCCGCGGTCGAGGCGGCCGAGAAGGACGGCCGGCACGTGTCCGTGGCCGTCGTCGACCGCAACGGCAACACGCTGGTCACCCTGCGCGGAGACGGGGCGGGCCCGCAGTCGTACGTGTCCGCGGAGCGCAAGGCGTTCACCGCGGTGTCCTGGAACGCGCCGACCTCCGAGCTGACCGAGCGGCTGGCGCAGGCACCGACCCTGAAGGACATCCCGGGCACGCTGTTCCTCGCGGGCGGTACGCCGGTGACCGCCGACGGCGCCCCGGTCGCGGGCATCGGTGTCGCGGGCGCCCCGTCGGGCGACCTGGACGAGCGGTACGCGCGGGCGGGCGCGGCGGCGCTGGGCCGCTGACGCGCCCGGTCCCGCCGGAAAGCAGGACGTCCGGGTCCGCCCAGCGGGGCGGACCCGGACGTGCTGTTCAACGGGTCAGGCGGGGTGGAGCCGGCCGGTCAGACGAGGTCGAAGCGGTCCGCGTCCATGACCTTGTTCCAGGCGGCGACGAAGTCCTTGACGAACTTCTCCTTCGCGTCGTCGCTGGCGTAGACCTCGGCGAGCGCGCGCAGCTCGGAGTTGGAGCCGAAGACGAGGTCGGCGCGGCTGCCGGCCCACTTCACCTCGCCGGTGGCGGCGTCGCGGCCCTCGAACGTGGTCTGGTCCTCGGAGGTCGCCTTCCACGTCGTCCCCATGTCGAGCAGGTTGACGAAGAAGTCGTTCGTGAGGACGCCGGGCGTCGTGGTGAGGACGCCGAGCTGCGACTGCTGGTGGTTGGCGCCGAGGACGCGCAGGCCGCCGACGAGGACGGTCATCTCCGGGGCGCTCAGGCCCAGCAGGTTCGCCTTGTCGAGGAGCAGGTACTCGGCCGGCAGCCGGTTGCCCTTGCCGAGGTAGTTGCGGAAGCCGTCCGCGGTCGGCTCCAGCGCCTCGAAGGACTCGACGTCGGTGTGCTCCTCGGTCGCGTCGACACGGCCCGGGGTGAAGGACACCTGGATCTCGTAGCCGGCTTCCTTGGCGGCCTTCTCCACGGCGGCGGCACCGCCGAGGACGATGAGGTCGGCCAGGGAGACCTTCTTGCCGCCGGAGGAGGCGTTGAACTCCTGCTGGACGTTCTCCAGGGTGCGCAGCACCTGGGCCAGCTGGTCGGGGTCGTTGACCTCCCAGCCGCGCTGCGGGGCGAGGCGGATGCGGGCGCCGTTGGCGCCGCCGCGCTTGTCGCTGGCGCGGAACGTCGAGGCGGACGCCCAGGCGGTGGTGACCAGCTGGGACACCGACAGGCCCGATTCGAGCAGCTTGGTCTTCAGGGTGGCGATGTCGGCGTCGTCGATCAGCTCGCCCTCGCGCTCCGGCAGCGGGTCCTGCCACAGCAGCGTCTCCTCCGGGACCTCCGGGCCGAGGTACAGCGACTTCGGGCCCATGTCGCGGTGGGTGAGCTTGTACCAGGCGCGGGCGAAGGCGTCCGCGAACTCCTCCGGATTCTCGTAGAACCGGCGGGAGATCGGCTCGTAGATCGGGTCGAAGCGCAGCGCAAGGTCGGTGGTCAGCATCCGCGGGCGGTGCTTCTTCGCCGGGTCGTGCGCGTCCGGGATGATCTCGGGGGCGTCCTTGGCCACCCACTGGTTGGCGCCGGCCGGGCTCTGCTCCAGCTCGTACTCGAACTCGAACAGGTTCTTGAAGAACCCGTTGCTCCACTGGGTCGGGGTGCTGGTCCAGGTGACCTCCAGGCCGGAGGTGATGGCGTCCCCGCCCTTGCCGGTGCCGTAGGTGCTCTTCCAGCCCAGGCCCTGGTCCTCCAGCGAGGCGGCCTCGGGGTCGGGGCCGACGTTGTCGGCGGGACCGGCGCCGTGGGTCTTGCCGAAGGTGTGGCCGCCTGCGATCAGGGCGACGGTCTCCTCGTCGTTCATCGCCATGCGGCGGAACGTCTCACGGATGTCGCGGGCCGCGGCGATCGGGTCCGGGTTGCCGTTCGGGCCCTCGGGGTTGACGTAGATCAGGCCCATCTGCACGGCGGCCAGCGGGTTCTCCAGCTCGCGGTCGCCGGTGTAGCGCTTGTCGTCCAGCCAGGTGGTCTCGGGACCCCAGTAGACGTCCTCCTCCGCCTCCCAGACGTCCGCGCGGCCACCGCCGAAGCCGAAGGTCTTGAAGCCCATGGTCTCCAGGGCGACATTGCCGGTGAGGATCAGCAGGTCGGCCCAGGAGATGCTCTGGCCGTACTTCTTCTTGACCGGCCACAGCAGACGGCGGGCCTTGTCGAGGTTGCCGTTGTCGGGCCAGCTGTTGAGCGGTGCGAAGCGCTGCTGGCCGGCCCCGGCGCCACCGCGGCCGTCGCTGATGCGGTAGGTGCCCGCGCTGTGCCAGGCCATACGGATCATCAGCGGGCCGTAGTTGCCGAAGTCGGCGGGCCACCAGTCCTGCGACGTCGTGAGCACCTCGGCGATGTCACGTTTCACGGCCGCGAGATCCAGCGACTCGAACGCCTCGGCGTAGTCGAAGTCCTCGTCGAGCGGGTTGGCCACGGCGGGGTTCTTCGCCAGGATCTTCAGGTTGAGCCGCTCTGGCCACCACTGGCGGTTGCCACCACCCTGGGCCGGGTACAGGGCCCGGTCGTGCGCGACGGGGCAACCGCCGCTCCCCTCCTCCGACTTCGCGTCTGTGACGATCGCGTCGTGGTTCTCAGTCATGGCAATCCTTCCGAACTGTGCGGAACTCGGTGCTCAGGAACGGCGGCCGGTGGAACAGTCGGGGCACAGGCCCCAGTACACGACCTCGGCCTCGTCGATGGCGAAGCCGTGGTCGTCGGCGGCGGTCAGGCAGGGCGCGTCACCGACGGCACAGTCGACGTCGGCGACGGCGCCGCAGGACCGGCACACGATGTGGTGGTGGTTGTCGCCCACACGCCCCTCGTACCGGGCCGGGTGGCCGGCCGGCTCGATACGGCGTACGAGACCCGCCGCGGTCAGCGCGTGAAGGGCCTCGTAGACGGCTTGCAGGGAGATGTGGCCTACGCGATCGCGGACTCCGGAGGCGATCGCCTCGACACCGAGGTGGTCGCCGTCCCGGACGGTCTCCAGCAGCGCGACGCGAGCTGCCGTCACGCGCAGGCCGGCACCGCGGAGCTCCTCGGCGGTGGTCGGGGTCGGGGAGGCGGTCATGCCGCCGAACCTATCCTCATAAACACGAGGGATTCAAGAAAACGAACGGTGCAATTTTGGCCTCGTGTCGTCGCCCCACGTCCACTTCCCCGCCCCCCTTCCACCCGCCGTTCCGCCCGCCGGACGCTTGCTCAGGCAAATGCATCCCGGGCCGGCCGGAGGCTCGTACCGGGCGTTCCCGCATCATGTTGCCCGGGACGGGCGCGATCCGCGCGGCGAGCCCGACAGTCCTGCGAACCGGTGACTCCGTGCACCCGACGCACACCCGCCGGTGCACGCCGCACAGCGGACGAGCCACAGAGCACATCAACCCGCCGAGTGAGAGACTCGTAGCCCGTCACCGAGGTGGCTGTCGGGAGGGACGCTCATGGACCTGGACGCCGTCGCCGACGAGCTGTACGGGCTGCGACCGGAGGAGTTCGTGGCCGCCCGCGACCGCCGCGCCCGGGACGCCCGCAAGGCCGGTGACCAGGCCCTCGCCAAGGAGATCGGCGCGTTGCGGAAGCCGAGCCTGGCCGCCTGGGTCAGCAATCTGCTGGTGCGCCGGCAGCGGGAAGAGGTCCAGCCGCTGCTCGGCCTCGGCGAGGAGCTGCGCCGCGCGCACCGCGAGCTGGACGGGACACAGCTGCGCAGGCTGGCCCGTCGGCAGAACGAGGTGATCGGCGCGCTGGGACGGCAGGCCCGGCGGTTGGCCGCGCAGGCGGGGCACCCGGTGAGCGAGGGCGTCCAGCGCGAGGTCGAGGAGACCCTGCACGCCGCGCTCGCCGATCCGGAGGCCGCGCGGGAGTGGGCGGCCGGCCGGCTGGTGAAGCCGCTCAACTCGACGATCGGGTTCCCGGCGACCGACGAGGCCGTGCTCGGCCGCCGGCCCGCGCCCGAGCCGAAGCAGCCTGCCGGGGGCGGGGGCCGCGAGGAAGACGAGGGCCGGAAACAGGACAAGAGCCGCGAGGACGGCGAGCGCCGGAAACAGGACCGGGACCGCGAGGAAGACGAGCGCCGGAGACAGGACAAGCGCCGGCGAGAGGACAAGGCCCGTGAGGAGGAGCAACGCCGACGCCGCGCCGAGGCACGCGAGGCCGAGCGGGAGCTGCGCGCACACGAGGAGGAGGCCGACGCCGCCGCGCGGGCGGCGGAGGAGGCCGGCGCACGGCTGACCGACGCGGAGGAGCGGCTCCGTGAGCTGCGGGAGCGGCTCCAGGACGCCGAGGAGGAGCAGCAGCGGGCCCGGGGCGCGGAGCGGGACGCCCGGGACCGGGAGCGGCAGGCCGGCCGCGCGGTCCGGGAGGCCCGGCGCCGGGCCGAGAAGGCCGCCGCGCGGGCGGAACGGCCGGCCATGGGTACGGGTGCTCGCGGCTGACGGCGTGGCTCTTCGACCGCACAGGGCGGCCCCCTGGCCCATCGCCACGAACACGCCGAAGGGGGCCGGCGCGGTGCCGGTCCCCTTGGCGACGGAACTATCGGCCGTGACCGCCACCACCACCGCCGTGGCCACCACCGCCGTGGCCACCACCGCCGTGACCACCACCGCCATGACCACCACCGCCATGACCTCCATGGCCGGAACCGTCATGGCCGTGGCCACCGTGACCGTATCCGCCGTGGTCATAGCCACCGTGGTCATAGCCGCCGTAGCCGTGACCGCCGTACCAGCCGTAGTCCTCGACGTCGTACCGGACGTTGTCATATCCCCGTCCGTAGCCTCCGTAGCCTCCATACCCTCCGTGGCCACCGTGGTCATCGACGGTGTGGTGGGCTGCCGCCGGGGACGCCGGAGCGGCGGAGGCCGACGCCGCGGCACCGCCCAGCGCGAGGGCGAGACCCGCCACGGCGGCGAGGGGCCACTTTGCACAACGCATAACCAGTCTCCTCTGCACAGTTTCTGAGGTGTTGTCAGTCGGGTCGGAGATGAGGGACCGTCATTCCGTTTTGTCCCTTATTTCCCTTTCAACCGTGCGTCGGCCGGGTGGAAGGGGCAAGCACCGAGGGGGGTAGCGGCTCTACCACCCGACTCCGCCCCCTACCAGAGCCGTACGGTTGCGGCACTTTTGAGGCGGTATGAGAATGAAACCGCCCTCTTGTTGGAGGTGACCCATGTCTGTACACGGTCCATCCCTCACCCAACGTGGGCAGACACTCGCGGAGCGGGGCCCTGGCCCGGTCAGGGTCACCCTGTCGGTGAACGGCGTGGAGCGGTCCCTGGAGATCGAGCCCCGTGTCAGCCTGCTCGACGCCCTGCGCGAGCATCTTCTCCTCACCGGCGCCAAGAAGGGCTGTGACCAGGGAACCTGTGGGGCCTGCACCGTCTGGGTGGACGGCACCCGCGTGCTGGCATGTCTGACACTGGCCCTGACGTGTGAGGGACGTGAGGTCACCACGATCGAGGGGCTCGCGGAGGGGGACGAACTGCACGCCATGCAGCAGGCGTTCATCACCGAGGACGCCTTCCAGTGCGGCTACTGCACACCCGGCCAGATCATGTCGGCCGTGGCACTGCTCAAGGAGGGGCACGCCGGCGACGACGGCGAGATCAAGGAGTGGATGAGCGGCAACATCTGCCGCTGCGCCGCCTATCCGCACATCCGGGCCGCGATCCGGGCCGTCCGCGACGGAACCTAGGAGCCCTGCCGTGCAGCCGATCACCTACGCCCGGGTCACCGACCCCGCTACCGCGGTCGCCGCCGTCAGCGCCGACCCCACCAGCGACTTCCTCGCCGGCGGCACCACCGAGATCGATCTGCTCCGCCAGAACGTCCTGCACCCCCGGCGGCTCGTGGACATCAACCACCTCCCGCTGACCGCCATCGAGCCGACCCGTGAGGGCGGCCTGCGCATCGGAGCCCTCGCCCGGATGAGCGAGGTCGCCGCGTCGCCCACGGTGCGTGAGCGCTACCCGATGATCTGCCAGGCACTGGAACTGGGTGCCTCGGCACAGCTGCGTCACATGGCGTCGATGGGCGGTAACCTGCTGCAGCGGGTGCGGTGTTCGTACTACCGGGACGCCCGCTCACCGTGCAACAAGCGTGATCCGGGCACGGGCTGCTCGGCGCTCGACGGGTTCAGTCGCGGCCACGCCGTCCTCGGCACCAGCGGACACTGCATCGCCGCTCACCCTTCGGACGTGGCCGTGGCGCTGATGGCGGTGGACGCGCGGGTGCACACCCTGGCCCCCGGGGGCGAGCGGACCTATGCCTTCGAGGACTTCTTCCTGCTGCCCGGCGATTCGCCGCACCGTGAGCACCCCATGGAACACGGTGAGCTGATCACGGCGATCGAGGTGCCCGCGATGCCCGTGGCCCGCCGCTCGCTGTACCTGAAGGTGCGGGACCGCGAGAGCTACGAGTTCGCACTCGTCTCGGTGGCGGCCGCGCTGTCCCTCGTCGACGGCACGGTGGCGGACATCCGCGTGGCGCTCGGGGGCGTGGCCACGAAGCCCTGGCGGGCGCAGCATGTCGAGGACTTCATGATCGGCGCCCCGGCGAACCGCGTCAACTTCGCCCAGGCGGCCCGGGCCGAACTGGCCGCCGCCCGGCCGACCCCCATGAACGCCTTCAAGGTCGACCTCGCCCAGCGTGCCGTCGTGCGTGCCCTGGAGACCCTCACCGACGACGGCACCGGGAGCCCGGCATGACGACCGCGACGGCCATCGGACAGCCCCTCGACCGCGTCGACGGCCGGTCCAAGGTCACCGGCAGTGCCCGTTACTCCGCCGAGACACCGGTGCCCGGCACGGCCTACGCCTGCCTGGTCGGATCCCGCGTCGCGAGCGGTCGTGTGACCGCGATCGATACCAGTACCGCGCTGGCCGAGGACGGAGTGCTCGCCGTCCTCACCCACCGGAACCTGCCGAGGATCGCGGAGCAGCCGCCGCTGGTCCCCTCGCTGGCCGGCACCGCGGCGCCGGGGCAGACGTTCTTCCCGATGCAGGACGACGTGATCCACTACGCGGGCCAGCACATCGCGATCGTCGTGGCCGACACCTGGGAACGGGCCCGGTACGCGGCGAGCGTGCTGCGCGTCCAGTACGAGGAGACACGGCCGGTGATCACCCTCGACCAGGGCCGCGACCGGGCGTACGTGCCCGATCGCATCTTCGGCGGCTGGCTGCCGGGCCGGATCCGGCGCGGGGACGTCGAGGCGGGCCTCGCCGAGGCCGACGTACGGGTGGAGGCGACCTACACGTACGCCGCGAACCACCACAACCCCCTGGAGGCGTCGGGCACCACCGCCGCGTGGGACGGCGACGAACTGGTGCTGCACGACTCGACCCAGGGCGTCAACGCCACGCAGATCACCGTCGCCCGGCTGCTCGGGATACCGCTGGCGAAGATCCGGGTCGTCACTCACCACGTGGGCGGAAGCTTCGGCTCCAAGGCCATGATCCACGACCATGCCGCGCTGGCCGCGCTGGCCGCGCGCGAGGTCGGCAGGCCGGTCAGGCTGGTGCTGACCCGCGAGCAGATGTTCACGTCGGTCGGACACCGCGAGGAGCAGGAGCAGATCATCGCCCTGGGCGCGACGCGTGACGGCCGGCTGACCGCGATCAGGCACCACAAGCTGTCGCCGACCTCGCACTTCGACGACTGGGCCGAGCCGTCCATCGGTGTCTCCTCGGAGATCTACGCCTGCCCGAACTTCGACGGGGTCTACCGGATCTTCCGGGCCAACACGATGACCCCGACGTTCATGAGGGCGCCCGGCGAGGCCAGCGGCATGCTCGCGCTGGAGTGCGCGATGGACGAACTGGCCCAGGAACTCGGCATGGACCCGGTCGAACTGCGCCTGCGCAACCACGCGGACGTCAGCCCCTCCTCGGGCCTGCCCTGGTCCAGCAGCGGCCTGCGCGAGTGCTACGAGCGGGGTGCCGCGCGCTTCGGCTGGGACGGCCGCGACCCCCGGCCGGGCGTGCGGCGTGCGGGGCACTGGCTGATCGGCACGGGCATGGCGAGCGCCGGCTACCCGGTCGCCCCGCCCGCCGGTCCGCAGCGGGCGCGGGCCCGTGTGTACGCCGACGGCACCGCGGTCGTCCAGGCCGCCACCCCCGACTTCGGCACGGGTGTCACCACGGTCATGACCCAGGTCGCCGCCGACGCCCTCGGCCTGCGGGTGGACCGCTGCCGGTTCGAGAACGGCGACACGGACCTGCCCACCATCGCGGCCGCGGTGGGCTCCGCGGGGGCGGGCATGATCAGTGCCGCCGTGCACAGTGCCGGGACCGCACTGCGCGACCAGCTCGTCCGACGGGCCGTCGCCGACGCCGGCTCCCCGCTGCACGGCGCCGACCCGCTCCACGTGGTCGTGCGGGACGGGGTGATGACCGCCGGGACGGCCTCCGAGTCGTACGCCGATCTGCTCCAGCGGAATTTCCAGCCCGACGCCGAGGCACTCGGCGTGTGGACTCCGCCGGGCGGGGACACCGGGTTCGCGATGATGACGTTCGGGGCGCAGTTCGCGGAGGTGGCCGTCGACCCGGAGCTGGGCCTGGTCCGGGTGCGGCGCATGACCGGGGCCTTCGCTCCCGGCCGGGTGCTCAATCCGAAGACGGCCCGGAGCCAGTTGATGGGCGGCATGCTCTGGGGCCTCGGCCAGGCGCTGCTGGAGGCCAACCACATGCACCCGCGCACCGGGCAGTGGGCCAACGCGAGCCTGGGCGAGTACCTGGTCGCGGTCAACGCGGACGCTCCCGACATCGACGTGGAACTGGTCGAGGTCGACGACGGCGTGGTGAACCCGCTGGGCGTCAAGGGCGTCGGGGAGATCGGTCAGGTCGGCGCCGCCGCCGCGATCGCGAACGCCGTGCACCACGCGACCGGCCGCCGGGTGCGGCGGTTCCCGATCACCGTCGAAGACCTGCTGTGACGTCCGGCCGGGCGGGGTCACGTGGCTCCGTCCGTCAGCCGGCGGCGGGCGTCCCGTCGCGTTGTACGACCATCATGGCCATGTCGTCCTGGACCAGTCCGCCCGCGTGGTCGCGCAGATCGGCGACGATCTCCCGCAGGAGCGGGCGGGGGTCGAGGTCGGACCACTTCGCCAGGCGTTCGCCGAGCGGGTAGAACGTGCCGTCGCTGTCGCGGGTCTCGGTGACCCCGTCGGTGTAGAGCAGGATCCTGTCCCCGACGTGGAAGGGGAAGGTCGCCGCCGTGTAGGTGGTGTCCGACAGGGCGCCCAGACCGAGCGGTGGGGCGGGGTCGGTGACGTGGAGCGCGGTCGCGGTCCCGGAGGACCGGCTCAGCAGGAGGGGCGGCGGATGCCCGCAGCTGATCATGTGCAGCACGGGCTGGTCGTCCGGGATGTCGAGCACGACGGCGGTGACGAAGCGTTCCCCGACGTCCGGATCGACTTCCGAGAACTCTTTGAGGCCCCAGTGGACGGCGTCCTCGACGTAGGCGACGAGTTCGGGCAGCGGGACCGGGCGGTGGGCGGCGGCGCGGAAGGCGCCCAGCACGATGGCGGTGTCGCTGATGGAGGCGAGGCCCTTGCCGCGGACGTCCCCGATGACCAGGCGGGTGGAGCGGGCGGTCCGGGCCGCGGCGTAGAGGTCGCCGCCGATGTAGGTGTCGGCCTCGGCACTGCGGTATTCGCTGGCGAGGGACAGCGGTCCGGCGCGCGTGGGAAGCGGACGCAGGACCACGCGTTGCGCGGTGTCCGAGACCGCACGCGCTCTGACCAGTTCCCGTCCGCGCCGGTCCCGCAGGTGGGTGAAGGCGACCAGCAGCACGCAGAGCGCGGTGAGTGTGCCCAGTTCGACCAGCACACTCTCGGTGACGAGGGTTCCCCGCTCCGTGCCGGCGGCGATCAGCGCGAGGACCGCGAGCGTGCCGACCAGCGTCGTGGCTCCCGGGCCGTAGGCCATGGCGGTGAACGCGGTGGCGACGACCAGGAGGTGGGCGAGATGGATGTCCGGCGGCAGGAACGCGTCGGCCGTCGGGATGGCGATGACCAGCAGCAACGGGACGGCCAGCCAGAGCGGATGGGGTGATCCCCGGTCGCAGGCGGGCAGGACCTCGGTGGTGGATGTCTTCGTCGTCGCAGCCGTCACGTCGTGCTCCGGTCCGGGGTGCAGGATCCATTGGTACGGGATGCGTTGGTGCGGGATCCGCTGGTGCGGGATGAGCCGGCGCGGGATCCGGGTGTGGCGCCGTCGTCGATGAGCCGGGTGAGCCATTCGGCCAGCAACGCCCGTTCCGCCGGGGTGAACGAGCGTGGAGGGTCGCACCGCAGCAGCGCCGCCAGGGTGGTCGCGGCCCGCCGGGTGCTCACCGGCGGGGACGCGTCGCACGTGGACGCCTCCGGCGTGAGGACCCCGGCCAGCACCACGTCCCTGACCCGCGCCGACAGGTCGGTGCCGGACCGCATGCCGGGCCGGGTCAGCAGGGTGAGCGCGACACCGGTGTTCGCCGAGATGACGATGTCGGCCGCCCGGTCCGGCTCGACCGCGAGGCGCCCCGCCTGTGCCACGCGCTCCAGCGTGGCGTGCAGCAGCGCGTGCATCTCGTCGATCGCCTTGGGTACGCAGGCCGGCCCGGGGGCGGCCATCAGGCGGTACAGGTTGGGGTGCTCCAGAGCGAACTGGGTGTGCTGGTCCCAGCCGCGCCGCAGGTCCGCGATCGGATCGGCGGTCGGCTCGGCGGCCCGTTTGGCGGCCAGGTACCGCGCGAACCCCTGATCCACGACCGCGGCCAGGAGGCTGTCCTTGTCACCGAAGAGGCGGTAGATGACCGGCTGTCGCACACCCGCCTTCTCGGCGACGCCGCGGGTGGCCACGTCCCCGGTGGGTGACGCCTCCAGCAGTTCGGTCGCCGCCTCCAGGATCAGCGATCTATTGCTCATGTTATCGACGATACCAGTGGTCGCTTTAATCGGAACATACTTCTGCTTTTCCGGATTTGCCCCCCTTGTAGGCGGCACCAGTGACTCAGCCGTGGGCGCGGAGGTGGCGCCGGTCGGCGGCGGGTCCCGCACAACGACTGTCCGGCGGACACGCTCACCCGTGCGGGTGCACGCGGTCCCGCCGTCCGTGGCATGGACGGCGGTCCGTCGTTCGGCAGCAGTGTGATGTTTCCCCTGGGGCGTGAGGGACCGGGGGCCGACGGGCAACGTTCCCCTTCATGCCCCACGCGATCCCCCTGCGGCAGGTGATGTGATGACCACGGCGACGACCCCGGCGCTCCGGACGCCACCCGCCCGGACCGGCCCGGCGACCGCCGGGTCCACCGCACCGGCCGCCCTGCCCTCCCTGCCGTCTCTCACCGGGCTGCGCTGGATGGCGGCGCTGCTGGTCTTCGGACTGCACGTGCACAACTTCGGCTGGTTCGGCGGCACCGGTGGCCGGCTCGTGTCCTGGGCCTTCGGCTCCGGCGCCACCGGAGTGTCGTTCTTCTTCGTCCTGTCCGGATTCGTGCTGACCTGGTCGGCCCGGCCCCGCGACCGGGCGCTCGCCTTCTGGCGGCGGCGTGTCGCCCGGATCTACCCGGTGCACCTGGCCACCCTCGCCATCTCCCTCGTCATGGCGTACACGCTGACGCACCAGGCACGGCCGACGGTGAAGCAGGCGCTGGCGAACGCGCTGCTGCTGCACTCCTGGTGGCGTCCGTGGTGGCAGACGCTGAACCCGGTGAGCTGGTCGCTGGCCTGCGAGGCGTTCTTCTACGCCGCCTTCCCGCTGCTGATCCTGCTGCTGCGCCGGCTCGGGGCGCGCGGCTCGGCCGCGCTGGGCGGACTGTCGGTGGCGGCGGTCCTGGTGCTGGCCTGGACGGACGCCCACCACTGGTGGACGTACTCGATCTACTCGTTCCCCGCCGCGCGGCTGCCGGAGTTCGTGCTCGGCGCGGTCACCGCACGGCTGGTGCTGCTCGGCCGCTGGCGCGGACCCGGCCTGGAGGCCTCGCTCGCCCTGGCCGTCATCGGCTACTTCATGGTTCCGCAGGTCACGCCCGGCTACTCCGCCACCGTGTGCACCATCGCCGGGTTCGCCCTGCTCATCCCGGCGGCGGCGGTCGCCGACCTGCACGGGCTGCCGTCCCTGTGGCGCCGCCGGCGGATGGTACGGCTCGGGGAGCTGTCGTTTGCCTTCTACATGGTCCACCTGCTGGTCCTGCGCGCCGCCACGGAGCTGGTGGGCAAGAAGCCGCACTTCGGCGCCCTGGCGGGGCCGGCGGTCACCGCGGCCGCGTTCGCCGTGTCGCTCGGCCTGTCCTGGGTGCTGTACGAGGGGGTGGAGCGCCCGGCACGGCGCCTGCTGCTGCGCCGTCGCCGGCCTTCCGCGCAGCCGGACCCCGCACCGGTCCGCCGGGAGGCCCCGGCACCGGCGCGCGTCTGACTCCTGCGGTCACGGCCGGTCGCACGCACGGGTGACGTCCGCAACAGCGAGGAGAGTCCCGCGGGTTTCGGGGTAGGCGGCTCACCGACACCGGCCCGGCGGCACACACCGGCGGGCCGGCACCACGTGAACGCAGCGAAGGAGCCGAAACGACGTGCGCGGGAAGCAGACCGGGACGAGCCGACGGCCGACGACGGCCGGGCCATGCCCCGCCCCTGTCGGCCGACTGCCCCGCGCCTCGCACCGCGACACAGGGCCCTGGCGCCTGCCCCGTTCCCCGCACCGCGACACGGGACCCCGCGAAGCACCTGATACCCCGCACATCAGCACAGAGCCCTGTGAAACACCTCATACCCCGCGCATCGGGACAGGAGACCCGCGTCACGGCGCAGCGGCGTACGTCACGGCCTGCTCGGGGTCCCCGCGGTGTCTCCGGCCAAAGGACGCTGACCTGGGGAAAGTTGCCGGGACCGGGTTTGGTCCGGTCGGACGGCGGGGGCTACGGTGGGCGGTCGGCAATGATCGGTACGGGGAGCCGGCCGACCGGCGGACCTGGCTGTGCGAGAGGAGAGGATGAGAGTGCCCGAGCACGACACGGCCGAATCGGCCCCGCAGGTGGTGAGTTCCTTCCTGGAACGGCGCAAGGAGCAGATCGCCCAGCGCTGGGCCGACGCCCCCCTGTTCCGCTCGGTCTTCACCGTCTCCCGTGACGAGGCGGTCGAGGCGTGCAAGGCCGTGGTGGAGGCGCTGTCCGACGTGGCCGTCGGCGGACGGCTGGAGGACATCGCGGCTCCCGGCTTCGCGCCGGTGCGTGACCAGTTGGGGCGGATGACCCAGACCCGGACCCGCACCGGATCCACCCCGGCCCAGATCGCCGACGAGGTGGCCGGCCTGCGCGTCCCCGCCGTCGATCTGCTGCGCGAGGAGTTCCACGACCCCGCCACCCCGCAGGCCCAGGAATGCGTGATGGCACTGACGCTGCTGCTCGGCACGCTGCGCCTGGTGGTGATGGAGACGGCGCTGGACGCGAACGCCGAGCTGATCGAGCGGCAGCGCCAGCAGCTCCTCGAAGTGGCCACCCCCGTCATCAAGTTGTGGGAGGGCACGGTCGCCGTACCGCTGATCGGGACGCTGGACAGCGCGCGCAGCCAGGTCGTGATGGAGTCGCTGCTGGAGGCCATCGTCGACCAGCGGGCCCGGTACGCCATCCTGGACATCACCGGTGTGCCGACGGTTGACTCGCTCGTCGCGCAGCACCTGATGAAGACGGTGGCCGCGGCACGCCTGATGGGCGCGGAGTGCATCGTCTCCGGCATCCGTCCGGCCATCGCGCAGACCATCGTGCAGCTCGGCATCGACCTGGGCTCGGTGCTCACCCGCGCCTCGCTGTCCGACGCGCTGGCCTACGCGCTGGGCAAGCAGGGCATCGAGGTGTCCCGCGCGGACACGGGTGCGAGCGCCCGGTGAATCAGCCCACTCCCGCCCAGCCGTCCCAGGTCCCGGTGCTCGCCCTGGGCGACGTCCTGCTGGTCTCCCTGCAGGGCGAGCTGCACGACGGCATGGCCGAACAGCTGCAGCACGACATCACCAACCGCATCGCCACCAGCCGGGTGACCGGTGTGGTCCTCGACATCTCCGGCGTGGACATCGTCGACTCGTTCCTCGGCCGGGTCCTCGCGGAGATCGCCTCCACCGCCGGCCTGCTGGCGGCCCGTACGGTCCTGGCCGGCATGCGGCCCGCCGTGGCGATCACCCTGGTCGAGCTGGGGCTCACCCTGCCCGGCCTGGTCACCGCCCTGGACGTCGACCGTGCCATGGAACTGCTCGCACAGAGGGGGAGCTGATGCAGTCGTCCGGCCAGGCTTCCGCGACGAGCCTGCCCATCGGCTCGGACGCGGATCTGGCCTGGGTCCGGCAGCAGGTGCGGCAGTGCGCGGCGCAGCTCGGCTTCGGTCTGGTGCAGCAGACCAAACTGGTCACGGCCGCGAGCGAGCTGGCCCGTAACACGCTGGTGCACGGCGGCGGCGGGCGGGCGGAGATCACGCCGTTGGACAACGGCCGCAGCCGGGGCCTGCGGATGCGTTTCATCGACAGCGGTCCGGGCATCCGCGACCTGGAACTGGCCATGACCGACGGGTACACCACCGGCGGCGGCCTCGGACTCGGGCTGAGCGGAGCGAAGCGGCTGGTGCACGAGTTCAGTGTGGACACCGAGCCCGGCCGGGGCACGACCGTCACCGCCGTCGCCTGGGTGGCCCAGGTGCCCGCGTCCCGTGCGGGGGTGGGATGAGCCGGGTGTGGGAGATCCCGGTGCACGACTCCACGCGTGTCCGGGACGCCCGGATCGCGGCCCGTGAGGCGTGCTCAGAGGCGGGCCTCGCCGCCGCGCGCACGGCGGCCGCGGAGCTGGTCGCCACCGAGCTGGCCACCAACCTGCTCAAACACGCCGGCGGGGGCCGCATGGTGGTCAACCTGGTGACGGCGCCGGCCGGCGGCGGGGAGGCCCTGTCGGTACAGCTGTTCTCGCTCGACCACGGTCCGGGCATCGCCGACGTCGGCGCCGCGCGTCGGGACGGCTGGTCCACCGCCACCGGCTCCCTCGGCGCGGGTCTGGGCAGCTGTCAGCGCAGCGCCAACGCCTTCCACCTGTACAGCCTGCCGGGCGGGGGGACGGTGGCGGCGGCGCGGATCGACCCGGAGCCCGTCAGGCGCGGGGCACCGCCGACAGCGCTGCCGGCGGGCGGGATCGCGGTCGCCCTCACGCAGGCCGAGCAGTGCGGTGACGCGTGGAGCTGGGTGCGCTCGGGGAGCCTGCTGACGCTGCTGCTCGCGGACGGTCTCGGACACGGTCCGAAGGCCGCGCACGCCTCCACCGCGGCGGTGGCGGAGCTGCGCCGCGCCGCCCATCTGCCGCCGGCCGAAATCCTGCGCCGGCTGCACACCGCGCTGCGGCCCACCCGGGGCGCGGCGGTCACGGTGGCCCAGGTGGACACGGACCGGGCGGAACTCAGCTTCTCGGGCGTCGGCAACGTCGGCGCCCGGGTGCGCACCGGGGACTCCTGGACGTCCCTCGTCTCCCATCCGGGGATCGTCGGCGCGTACTTCCCCGCGCAGGTGCCCGTGCGCCGGGTGCCGTGGCGCCAGGACAGCCTGCTCGTGATGCACAGTGACGGACTGCCCAGCCGGTGGCGACCGCCGGAGGACCCCCGGCTGCTCGCCCACGACCCGTCCGTGGTGGCCGCGGCCATCCTGCGGGACGCGGGCAGCCCGGCCCGCCCCGCTCGCGACGACACCAGCGTGGCCGTACTGGCCCCCGACCGCCGGACCAGCGCCCATGACAGCCGCCTCTGAGAACTGGACCATCGCCTCCACCGCGGACGCGGCCCGCGCCCGTGCCCTGCTGGCGCGGCTCACCGCGGACGCCGGGGTGTCCGCGCTCGACCGCGCCCGCTTCCTGACCGCGCTCGGCGCCCGGCTGCGCCGCGCCGTCGACGCCGGCCGCGCGGAACTGGCCGTGAGCGCCGAGGCGGGCGGGAAGCTGCGGGTCGCCCTGGACGGGCCGGAGCCGTGGCAGCACACGCTCGTCTGCCCCGCCCTTGTGACCGGCCCGCTTCCCGGCCTGGACGACGCCCCGCTCGCCGAGGCCCTGCTGGGCGCCGACGAGGACACCGCCGCCCTGCTGGCGCACCTGGCGGAGACGGAGAAGCTGCTGCGGTTCCACCGGGAGGAGCTGCACCAGACCAACCAGGGCGTGCTGGCGCTGCACGCCGAGCTGGAGGCGGCGGCGCTGGCGCAGCGCGAGCTCCTCGACGCGGAGCGGGTGGCGCGCGCGGAGGCGGAGAAGGCCCGCCGTCTGCTGACCTTCCTGGCCAACGCGAGCGCGGTGCTGAACGCCTCCCTCGATCACGAGGACATCCTGCGCCGGCTGCCCGAGCTGCTGGTCCCGGAGTACGCGCGGCACGTCGACGTCTGGCTCGTGGACGACGAGCGGATCCTGCCGGCCGAGCGGGCGGCGGCCACGGTGACGGCGGCGCGCACCGGCCGCCCGCAGCACGCGGGCCCCCACCCCGGCGACCTCCCCGGCGTGGACGACCTGCCGGCCTCCGCGCTCTCCCCGGACCGGCCGCTGCTGTGCCTGCCGCTCGGCGCGCGCACCGTGCAGGGGGTGCTGACGCTGGCGGCGCCCGGCGAGCGTTTCGACCCGGACACCACCGTCATGCTGCTGGAACTGGCCCGGCGGGCGGGCATCGCCCTGGACAACGCCCGCCAGTACGAACAGCACCGGGACGTGGCCGAGGCCCTGCAACGGGCCCAGCTGACCGAGCTGCCCGCCACCCCGGGTCTCGAACTGGCCGCCCGCTATCTGCCGGCGACGCACGGTCTGAACATCGGCGGTGACTGGTACGACGCCTTTTCGCAGCCGGACGGCAGTGTGCTGGCGGTGATAGGGGACGTCACGGGGCACGGGCTGCGCGCAGCGGTGATCATGGGCCAGCTGCGGACCGCGCTGCGCGCCTACGCCGTCGAGGGCAACGGCCCGGCGCGCATCCTCACCCTGCTGCACCGGATGCTCCGGCATCAGCAGCCGGAGCTGTACGCGACCTGTGCGATCGCCCGGTTCACGCCCGGGGAGCCCGGTGTGGTGTGGGCGGCGGCCGGGCATCCGCCGGCCATCGCGCGCGGCCCGCACGGCGAGGTGCGGGTGCTGGAGGCCAGACCGGGGATCATGCTGGGGGTTCCGATGGCGTTCTCGTACGAGGAGCACACCCTGGAGCTCCCGGTGGGCTCGACGCTCGCGCTGTACACGGACGGCCTGGTGGAGCGGCGGTCGGCCGGGATCGACGCGGGCATCGACCGCCTCGCCCAGGCGATGGGGGCGCTCGGCCGGTCGGATCTGGCGGATCTGGACGGGGCGGCCGACGCGCTGCTCAAGCCGATGCTCCACGATTCCGAACACGACGACGACATCTGCCTGTTGCTGTGCCGCACCACGCTGGAGTGAGCGCCCCCGCGCCGGCTCCCGGTGGTGTGGGGAGCCGGCGTGGGGCCGACGCTCGTACGACGGGTCCGGACGTCCGTCCGGTGACCGTCAGGCGGCGGACGGGAAGCGTTCCCAGACCCGGTGGCTGCCGAGCAGCTGGGTGAGCTGCTGCAGCGCGGCGGTGGCGGTGTCGTCGGCGACGACACCGGGTGCCTCCAGCGGGATGCCCGCCGCCTCCAGGGCGCTCTGCCCGCCCTTCGCGGCGCCGATGGCCTTTCCGTGCCGGAAGGCCTCCGCCAGCAGCAGCCCCACCCGCGGGTCGGGGGTGGCCTGGTGACCGTTGGGGTGACCTGCCTTGGCGTCCCGGGCGCCGTAGGCGTCGGCGCCGACGCCGGGGGTGCCGGCCACGAGCAGCGCGTCGAACTCCACGGAACGCGCGGTGGCGTAGGTCCGCTGCACGGTCAGGGCGTCCGCGCCGTCGCCGAGGGTGCCGCCGGCCGGTGCGACGATCAGCGGGACCATGCCGCCGTCCAGCACCTGCTGGCGTACGGCCCGCACGCCGTCCAGGTCCCCGTCGGGGCCGGTGACGATGCCGATGATCCGGCCGTCGGTGGGCCAGGTGTGCCCGACCTGGGAGAGGGCGGGGCTGGGCTCGACGTCGGCGAGCGGCACCGTGGGCGCGGGGGCGGGCAGGCCGAGGCCGGCGGCGACGCCCTCGCACAGCTCCGGGTCGATGTTGGCCAGGACCTGCAGCGCCCGCTCCCGGATGGCCTGTTCGTAGCACTTGCCGAGTTCGAAGGTGTAGGCGCCGATGATGTGCTCGCGCTCCACCGGGCTCATGCTCAGCCAGAACCTGCGGGGCTGGCTGAAGTGGTCCTGGAACGACTCGGGCGCCTCGCGGACCTTGGTCGCCTCGGGGACGCGCACGGGGGTCTCGACGTACGCGCCATCGAGGTCCGCCCCGGGGGTGAACGGGCAGCCGCCGTCGAGGGAGTTGGGGCGGTAGGGGGCCACGCCTCGGTGGACGGCCGTCTGGTGGAAGCCGTCGCGGAGCATGTCGTTGACGGGCGAGTGCGGCCGGTTGATCGGGATCTGCGGGAAGTTGGGGCCGCCGAGCCGGGTGATCTGGGTGTCCAGGTAGGAGAAGAGCCGGCCGGCGAGCAGCGGGTCGTCGGTGATGTCGATGCCGGGGACGAGGTGGCCGACGTGAAAGGCGACCTGCTCGGTCTCGGCGAAGAAGTTCGACGGGGTGCGGTTGAGGGTGAGCAGCCCGATCGGCTGCACGGGGGCCAGTTCCTCGGGGACGATGTTCGTCGGGTCCAGCAGGTCGATGCCCTCGAAGGTCTGGTCGGGGGTGTCGGGGAAGGTCTGGATGCCGAACTCCCACTCGGGGTAGGCGCCCGCCTCGATGGCGTCGTAGAGGTCGCGGCGGTGGAAGTCGGGGTCGACGCCGTTGATGATCTGGGCCTCCTCCCACACCAGGGAGTGCACGCCCAGCTTCGGCTTCCAGTGGAACTTCACCAGGGTCGTCTCCCCGGCGGCGTTGACCAGGCGGAAGGTGTGGACGCCGAAGCCCTCCATCGTGCGGTAGGAGCGCGGGATGCCCCGGTCGGACATGTTCCACAGAGTGTGGTGGGTGGCCTCGGTGTGCAGGGTGACGAAGTCCCAGAAGGTGTCGTGGGCGCTCTGCGCCTGCGGGATCTCCCGGTCCGGGTGCGGCTTGCCGGCGTGGATGATGTCCGGGAACTTGATGGCGTCCTGGATGAAGAACACCGGGATGTTGTTGCCGACGAGGTCGAAGACGCCCTCGCTGGTGTAGAACTTCGTCGCGAAGCCCCGGGTGTCGCGGACGGTGTCGGAGGAGCCGCGGGAGCCGAGCACGGTGGAGAAGCGGACGAACACCGGGGTCTCGACGTCCTCGGCGAGGAAGGCCGCCTTGGTCACGTTGGCGGCGGTGCCGTAGCTGCGGAAGACGCCGTGCGCGCCGGCGCCGCGGGCGTGGACCACCCGCTCGGGGATGCGCTCGTGGTCGAAGTGCATGACCTTCTCGCGCAGGTGGTGGTCCTGGAGGAGCACCGGTCCGCGGGGACCCGCCTTGAGGGAGTGGTCGGTGTCGTAGAGCCGGGTGCCCTGGGCGTCGGTCAGGTAGCTGCCGCTCTGTGCCATCCGCGCCTGGTCGGCGCCGGTCGGCTGCCCGGTGGGCGAGACGGTGTCCGGGCCGCTCTGCTCCGGCTTGGGCGGGTACGGCTCGTGGGGGTCGGTCGGCTCGGCGACCGGCGGCGACTTGGGTCCCGGCTTGCCGGGGATGCCGTCCTCGGGACCCGCCGGCCCGCCCTGCAGGGCGTCCGCCACCTTGTCCGCCGCTCGCTTCAGGGGGTTGGTCTCGCTCATCAGTTCTGATTCCTTCGCTGGTCACGGGGCGGGCCCGGCAGGGGCGAGGTGGGTGTCCGACGCACGGCTGCCCACGTCGGGGCATGGCCGGAACCGGTCGTACCGGGCGAATGTCGAATGAAAGGGGTTGTGACAGGTTCGTACCGAGGTCCCCGGGCCGGGGCGTCCGAAACCGGGAATCACGGGGATTTCCGGTCGGGGTGAAGTCGGGCCGTCTCCTATCGCGTTGCCGGGGCGGGAGGCCCGCCGGACGCTGATCCGGACCCGGGGACCACCGGCAGGGCCAAGTGCCGCCTGCCGAGGACGTGTTGTCAGCAGGGCCGGCTTCTTGACCCGGGGCAGGCGGTCACCCGGCGGCCGCCCGCACAGGCCACCCTAGGCGCTGGCCCCGCCGGGCGCAGGTCGGGACGGGTCCGGGAGTACGGCTTGGACTACGGCCCCTCGGCCGCCCGTCACGGGCGCGCCACGACCCGCAGGGTCTCCAGGGAGGAGTCCGCCGCGTCCGGGATGAGGAAGCCGTGGGCGACACCGCTGCGCAGGTAGTCGACGACCTCCGCGGTGATCACCTCGCCCGGCGCCACGACCGGCACGCCCGGCGGGTAGGGGCTGATCGTCTCGGCGGCGATACGGCCCACGGCCCGCTCGGCGGGCACCTCCTCGGCGGGGCCGAAGAAGGCGTCGCGGGGCAGCACCGCCTGCTCCAGCTCCAGGGCGCCGGGCTCGGGCAGGTGCACGGCGGGCCGTCGCTCGATGGTGTCCGCGCGTTCCACCAATGAGCGCACGGACTCCACCAGCAGCTTCTCGGTCTGCTCGTCGTCGGCGTGGGTGATGGAGGCGCTGATCCGGCAGGTGTCCGAGCCGCCCATGTCGACGTGGCAGTTCGCGCGCAGCCACTCGGCCGCCTGCATGCCGCTGATGCCGAGGTCGCGTACGTCGACGACGATCTTCAGGGGATCGAACTCGGCGGCCAGGCCCTCCTCGATGATTTCCCCGCCCATCACCCGCAGCCCCGGCAGCTCGCGCAGCTGGGCCCGGACGCGTTCGGCGCGGTGCAGCGCCGCGTCCAGGAGGCCGTGTCCCTGTTCGACCATCTGCCGCCGCCAGCCGTCGAGGGCCGCGTAGATCAGGCTGGAGGCGCTGGTGGTGCCGAGCAGGTCCTCGCGCTGTTTGAGCACGGTGGGCGAGACCCGGTCGTGCTGGAGGTGGAAGACGGAACTCTGCTCGATCGCGCCGCCCATCTTGTGCACGCTGGTGACGACCAGGTCGGCGTCCGCGTTCATGCCCCAGACGGGCAGGCCGTCGTGGAAGGGCAGGTGGGCGCCCCACGCCTCGTCCACGATGAGCGGGACCTCGGAGGCGTGGCAGGCGTCGGCCACGGCGCGCACATCGGCGCAGGTGCCCCAGTCGGTGGGCGTGATGAGCAGCATGCCCTTGGCGTCGGGGTGTTCGCGCAACCGGTTGCGCACGTCGTCGGCCTCGGGCGGATGGGCCATGTGCCGTTCGGCGTCGAACTTGGGGT
Source organism: Streptomyces sp. Ru62 (assembly GCF_002920615.1). Lineage (GTDB taxonomy): Bacteria > Actinomycetota > Actinomycetes > Streptomycetales > Streptomycetaceae > Streptomyces. Next base: position 104,275 of record NZ_PQSU01000014.1, on the reverse strand, counting down.
GGACCCAGATCGGCTCCACTCCGTTGATGATCACCGCCGCGATGACCGACTTGTGGGCGTTGCGGGACACCAGCAGCTTCTCCCCCGGTCCGGCGACCGAGCACATCGCGGTGCGCACGGACAGGGAGCTGCCGCAAGTGGAGAAGAACGCCTGCTCGGCGCCGACCGCGTCCGCCATCAGCTCCTGGGCCTGCTCCAGCACGCCCTGGGACTGGCGGCGGTCGTCCAGGCCGTTGAGGCTGAGCACGTCGGAACGGAAGACGTCCAGACCGAGGATCTCGGCCACCCGGGGATCGGTACCGCGGCCCTGCTTGTGCCCGGGTGGCCCGTACGCCACGTCTCCTCGCCGCCGGAACTCCTGCAGAGCTTCCAGGACGGGTACGCGTGAGTGATCCATGGCTGTCCTCCTGAGCTGGTCGGTGCCGCACCCACCGTGTTGCACCGGCCGCGCTCCCCAAACACGCGGCCGGTGTCAGGGGGCCGTTCGGTGGAACCCGGGCGGGCACGGAACACGCCCGCCGAACCCCAGGAGGTCTCTTGTCGCTGTACCAGCGGATCCGGGAGGAGACCGAGCGCCGCGCCGACGCGCTGTGGACCGTGGCGACCGCCCTGCACGCGGACCCGGAGACCGCGTTCTCCGAGCACCGCGCGGCGAAGCTGCTCACGGGCGAACTGGAGCGCGCGGGGTTCGCGGTGCGGCGGGAGGCCGCCGGCCTGCCGACCGCGTTCACGGCCCGCTCGGGCGAGGGCCGGCCGGTGGTGGCCTTCCCCCTGGAGTACGACGCGCTGCCCGGGCTCGGGCATGCCTGCGGGCACAACCTGATCGCGGCGGCGGGCCTGGGCGCGGCCCTGGTCACGGAGGCCGTGCGGGACGGCACCGGGGGCACGGTCCTCGCGGTGGGCACGCCGGCCGAGGAGGGGGGCGGTGGCAAGGCGCTGGAGGTGGAGGCCGGGGTCTTCGACGGGGTGGACGCCGCCCTGATGTTCCACCCCGGGGTGTACGACTGGGTGCGGGCGCCGCTGACCGCGCAGGAGCAGTACCGGGTCGGCTTCCGGGGCCGGGCCGCGCACCCGACGGGCAACCCGACGGAGGGCATCGACGCGCTCGCCGCGCTGATCGAGCTGTTCAACGTCCTGTCGGCACTCGGGCGGCGGCTGCCGGAGGGATCCCATGTCCAGGGGATCATCACCCAGGGGGGTACGGCCACCAACATCGTCCCGGAGTACGCCGAGGGCCGCTTCGGGCTGCGCGCGGTCACGACGGCCGCCCTGGACGAGCTGGCGGAACAGCTGCGCACCGCCGCGGAAGGGGTGGCGCTGGCGACCGGCACGACCGTCACGGTGGAACGCGCGAGCGTGCGGTACGAGCACTTCCGGGACAGCTCGGTGCTGTCCGAGCGGTTCGCCGGGCACCTGGACCGCGCCGGGATCGCGCTCACCGCGCCCACGCCCGGCGTCTACCTGGGCTCCTCCGACATCGGCAACGTCAGCGGCCGGGTGCCCGCCATCCACCCGTTCGTCGCGATCATGGGCGCCGACGGCTCCGACCACACGCCGGAGTTCGCCGAGGCCGCTGCCTCGGAGCGGGCCCGCCGGGTGCTGACGGCGGTGGTGGAGGCGCTGGCCTGCACGGCGGTGGACATCCTGGGGGACGCGGACCTGCGCGGCCGCGCCTGGGCGGACCTGCACCTGACGGCGGACTGACGGCCGCGGGGCCGCTCGGCCCGGGCGGAACGCCGTACGCCCGCACGCCCCGGCGGCCCGACCGTGGCCCGGCCGTTCAGCCCGGCCGGCCGCAGCGGACCTCGCGTTCGTCCTCCCGGCCGGTGGCCTCGGCCTGGGTGCGCGCGTGCTCCACGGCGGCGGGCAGGGCCCGGCGGATCACCTCGGGCAGCCGGCGGCGCGACGGCCACTCCACCAGGCAGCGCGCGACCTCCCGCAGTTTGATGTTGGTGTGCTGCGAAATGTGCCGCAGGACCTCCCAGCCCTGCTCCGGACGCAGCCCGCCCACGGTGATGACCACGCCGATCGCCTGGTCGACCAGGGCGTGCGAGCCGAGGGCATGGCGCAGCTGCTCCACCTCCTCCTGAAGTGCTTTCAGCTGGTCCGTCTGCTCGTCGCGTCCGATCATGCGCTCACCCTCCGCAGACCCGGCCGCCGAGCGCCAGCCGCTGGGCGAACAACAGGGCAAGCGGCGGTACAGAAAACGAAAAATGGCTGGTCGGCGGGCCGTGGAAGCGGAATTCGGGGGCAGCCGGGGGGCATGGACACCCTCACCTTCGACAGCCACGACCTGGACGTGACGGAGGATTTCCTCAGCCGGGCCTACGCCAGAATGCGCATCGCCAGCGGGACGCCCGGCTCGACCCGGGCCCGGATCCACCGCGCCGGCATCCCCGCGGTGAGTGTCGACGAGCTCGCGCTGGACTTCGAGATGGCCTACTCGGTGTCCCCGCTGGGCCGGATCTGTCTGTGCGTCGTGCACGAGGGAACCGTGCGGGACCACGGCTTCCAGGGCGTCGAGGACTCCTTCGGCCCCGGTGACGTGGTGCTGTTCGCGCCACCGGACCTGCCGTACGCGGGCCGCATCTGCAACGCCCGCTACAACATCACCATGCTGGATCCCGCACTGCTCGCCCAGGTGGCAGGGGACGGCTCACGGCCGGTACGGCTGACCGGGCACCGGCCGCGCTCGGCCGCCGCGGCCCGCCATCTCAGCCGTACGATCGCCCACCTGCGGGACGATGTGCTGTCCGACGCCGAGATCGCGGACCAGCCGCTGATCGCCGCCACGGCCGCCCAGCACCTGGCGGCGAGCGTCCTGGCCGCGTTCCCCAACACGGCGCTGGACGAGCCCGCCGCCCACGGCGCCGACGCACACCCGGCGGTGCTGCGCCGCGCGCTCGCCTACATCGACGACCACGCGGACCAGCCCGTCACGGTGGCGGACATCGCCGCCGCGGCCCATGTGACGGTACGGGCGCTGCAGTACGCCTTCCGCCGTCATCTGGACACCACTCCACTGGCCCAGTTGCGCCGGGTGCGGCTCGCGCACGCGCATCACGAACTGGTGGCCGCCGATCCCGGCGAGGTCACGGTCACGGAGATCGCGGCCCGGTGGGGCTTCCACCACCCGGGCCGCTTCGCCTCCCTGTACCGGGACACCTACCGGAAGGCCCCGCACGAGACCCTGGCCGGCGGCTGACCGTCGGCTGCGCGGTGTCCTACGGGAAGGACGTCACCTTGGACGGGACCGTGTCGGTGCCCGAGGTGGGTGCGCCGGTGCTGTTGACGACGTGCGCGTACTGGCCCTTGCCGCCGAGGGAGATCACCAGCAGGTCGTGCATCCTGATCCCCGAGGTCGCCGGCACCTGGAAGCCGTGTGCCTGGACGATCGACGGATCGGACGTGTAGTTGCAGTAGCTGCCCAGGCCCCACGCCTCGTGGGTGGTGACGGAGTCGGCGACCTTGTAGGCCGCGTAGCCGGTGATGCCGTCGTGGGTGACGGCGGCGGCGTTCGGGGCGTCGTAGGCCTTCTCGTTCTGGAAGAAGATCGTCCGGCCGCGTTCTCCGTTCCAGTAGACGTCGTACTTGTTGAAGTGCTCCACGAACAGGCCGGTGGCCAGGACGTCGTCGCCGTTCACGCGCAGGCCGTAGTCGGCGCGGTTGGTGTCCCAGCCGACGCCGCTGCCGTGGTCGGCGCGCCAGAGCCAGGTGTGGTCGATGATGACGTCGTCGCTGTTCACCACCACGGAGTTGGTGGCGAGCCCGGGCCCGGCCCCGCCGACGCGGATGAACACGTCCTGCATGGTCGTGGGGTTCGCGGAGTGGTCGGCGGCGGCGCCGGGGGTGCCGATGCGCAGCAGCGTGTCGGAGTTGACCGGGCCCGCGTCGATGAGGAATCCGGCGAGCCGCACCCCGTCGACGTCGGCGACGTGCATCGCGTCGATGCCGTTGTCCGGGACGAGCGTGGCGAGGCCGAGTCCGAGGACGACGGTGTTCGGCCGGGTGACGTCGATGGTCTGGTCGAGGTGGTAGACGCCCGGGGTGAACAGGAGGTTGAGGCCCTGGGCGAGGGCCTGGTTGATGGTGGCAGCCGTGGCGCCCGGCTTGACGACGTAGAACTGGTCGAGCGGGATCGACGTGCCGGCGTTCGCGGGCCAGGAGACGCCCCGCGCGTTGGTGCGCTTGGCCGGGACGAACACCTTGTAGGCGGATCCGTCGAGGTACAGGAACGGCTTCTCGCGGGAGACCGGGGTGGTGTCCAGGGTGGTGTACGGGCCGCTGTCGAAGTTGGTGGCGGGGGCGCCCTGGACGCCGGAGAAGGTCATGTTCCACACGCCGTTGGTCCAGCCGCCGACCGAGCTGTCGCGGGTGTACCACTGCTGCTGGGAGTACGGGCCGACCGTACCGTCGATCTTCGAGTCCGCGATGTAGCCGCCGGAGGCCCAGCCGTAGCCGTTGGGGGCGAGGTTGAGGCCGCCCTGGACGTGGATGCGGCGGAAGGGCGCGGCCTGGGCGACGGCCCAGCGGTCGGTGCCGTTGACGGGCTTGAGGGCGAGGTTCTCCGCCGAACGCCAGAAGTTCTGGGTGGCGTTGCCGTTGAACCAGCCCGCGTCGACCGTGATGTCACCGTTGATCTGCGTGTCGTCGGGGTTCAGGCCGAGACCGGAGATCGAGGTGTAGAAGCCGAGTTGGGCGTTGATGTTGTTGTAGGTGCCGGGCTTGAGCAGGAACTGGTAGCGGCCGGTGCCGAACTGGGCCGACTCCTGCTTGGCGAAGACGTCGTCGAACTTCTGCTGGAGGTTCGGGGTCGAGGGGTCGACGACGATGACGTTGGGGCCGAGGTCGCCGCCGCCCTGGACGGGCGGGACGCCGGTGGTGCCGGTGTGCACGGCGACCTCCCACAGTGAGTAGCCGTAACCGGTGCCGCGGGCGGTGCCGTAGATCCGGACGTACCGGCCGGAGCCGCTGACGTCGTAGGACGCCGTGCCGCCGGTCGCGCCGGTGACGGTCTTGAGGGTGTTCCAGCTCTGCCCGTCGGAGGAGGCCTGGATCTGGAAGTCCTTGCCGTAGGCGGCCTCCCAGTTCAGGTCCACCTTGCACAGGTCCTGTACGGAGCCGAGGTCCACCCGGAGCCACTGCGGGTCGGCGGCCTGGCTGGACCAGCGGGTCCCGGTGTCACCGTCGACGGCGGCGGAGGCGGGTGTGCCGGCGTTCTCGGTCGAGGAGGCCGTGGCGGCCTTGCCCTGGGCCGCGTTGGCGGTGCCGCAGCCCGCCTGGGCGCCGTCCGTGGTGCCGAACACCTGGAACTCCCAGAGGGAGTAGCCCCAGGCGGTGGCCCGGTGCACGCCGAGCATCCGTACGTAGCGGCCCCGGCCGGACACGTCGAGCGTGTCGGTGCCGCCGTCGGAGCCGGTCACGGACTTCAGATCGGTCCAGGTGCTCCCGTCCCCGGATATCTGGACCTTGTAGTCCTTGCCGTAGGCGGCCTCCCAGTTCAGGACGACCCGGGTGACGGTGGCGGTGCTCCCGAGGTCGACGCGGACCCACTGGTCGTCGCTCGCGGCCGAGGACCAGCGGGTCCCGGTGTCACCGTCGACCGCCTTGGCGGCGGCGGTGCCGCTGTTCTCCTCGGACGACGCGGTGGCGGACTTCCCCTGGGACAAGGGGGTTTCGGCGGCGGTGGCCGAGGGGTGCGTGGTGGGCAGGGCGAGCAGCGCGGCCGTGGCGGCCAGCGCTGCGCCCAGGGATCTCAGTCTCATTCGGCGGCTCCAGACGTGTGGGGGTTCAACGGGCACGGCCCATGGCTTAGTTCATGCTTTGATTTAAGAGATGAACCAACCCGGCCACAAGTCTTCGGACACCAGATCCTTCAACTGCCGGTCCCGTCCCGCGGTCACAGGGCCGTCGGCTCGTTCGCCCCGTGCACGCGGTCGGGGGCGGGTCAGCCCGGCTCGGGCGGGGTGGCGGACAGCGGGGTGTTCCAGGCGAGTTGGCGGATGAGCCGCTCGTCCGGCCCGGTGGGAGGGGGCGTGCCGGGTGCGGGGCGGGACGGGGTGCGGGTGCCGCGGGTGAGGCCGCCGCTGACGGTGATGTTGTGTTCCGTCCGCGGGCGGCGGTGCCGCTCGTAGCCGGCGCACGCGGCCTGCGGATCGGGCAGGTCGCGCAGGGCCTTGGCCAGGACGACGGCGTCCTCCAGGGCCATCGAGGCGCCCTGGCCGGTCGCCGGGGAGGCGGCGTGGGCCGCGTCGCCCACGAGCAGGGCCCGCCCGGTGCGCCAGGCGGTGCCGAGCGGCAGTTCCGTGGCGTTGGTGACCATGAGGGCGTCGGCGGAGGCCTCGACCAGTGCGGCGGCAGGGGTGTCGTCCTGCCTGAGCAGCGGCAGCAGTCGTGCCCGCAGCACGGCGGGCGGCGCGGCGAGGTTCCCGGCGGGCAGCGGATCGCCGCCGGTGCGGGCGAACCAGTACGTCTCCCCCGCCGGCGACACGGCGTACCCGAAGGCGGTCGCGCTGCCCCGCACCATGGTGATGGCGCCGTCCGGGCCGGGACCGGGCGCGGTTCCGGTGTAGCCGTAGTACACCCGCTGGCCGGCGTACCCGGGCCGGACCTCGGGCATGAGCAGCCCGCGCACGGTGGAGTTCAGGCCGTCGGCGCCGATGAGCAGGTCGCCGGTGGCCGTGGAGCCGTCGGCGAAGTGGGCGGTGACGTGGTGCGGGCCGTCCGTCACGGACACCAGCCGGGCGCCGTGGCGCAGCCGGATGCCGCGCCGGACCGCCTCGCCCTGGAGGGCCGCGTTCAGCTCGCCGCGGCGCAGACAGCGGTAGCGCAGGGCGGGGTCGTCCGCCTCGCCGAGCGGTGCGTGCGCGACCTCGGTGCCCCGGCTGTCGAGCAGTCGCAGCGAAGTCAGCGGAAAACCGACGGCCGTGACGGCGTGCGTGGCGTCCAGTTCGGCCAGGGCGCGCATGCCGTTGCTCGCCAGGGTGAGGAAGGCGCCGATGTCCTCGGCCGTGGCCGGGTGGGCCTCGAAGACGGTGACGTCGACACCGGCCTTGTGCAGGCCCAGGGCGGTCGCGGTCCCCGCGATACCGCCGCCGATCACCAGTACCCTCATCGCATCTGCTCCGTCACCTGCCGCCGCTCGCCCCCACCGTGGGGGTGACCATTCAAGGACAGCGGTGGGGCCGTCGGGACGCACAGGGCCGGGATTCGGACACGCCGGCCGGAGGGCGGCAGGGCCAGGCAGGGGGCGTCGGGTGGAGGAACCGGAGTTCACCGTGCTGCTCACGGGTGTGGGTGAGCGCCGGCGGGACGTCGTACAGGCCTTGCGGGCCGTCACCGGGCTGAGTGCCTGGCGGAGCGCACAGCGCGCACGCTGACCAACGCCTGGAAGGAGGCCATCCAGGAAGCGCGGTCCCGCACCGGGGCGATGGGCACACAACCAGACCACCAAACAGCGCAGACACCGGGGCGCCGGCAGACCCGTGCCTCGCGCTCAACCGGCTTGACCTCCCTACAACTGGTCCCCCCTGCTGGGTGGTTCCGGAGGATGCATCCCGCCACCGTCCTTGATGTCCACTTCACAGGTGCGTCGGTCGTAGGACTGGTCATTGGGGATCAGCAACACTGCGGCAACCTGCTCAGGGTGCTCGACGGCGAGCCAGTCGTCGCCCGTGAGGGGATCGTCGGCCGGCCCGAACGCCTGGGACGAGGAAACCCTCTGACACCCCAACGCCACACGCTCCTTGTCGACCGCGCAGGCGTCCACTGCGGGGTCGGAATATCCATCGGCGCCGTCGAAGCGGAAGTGGAAGTGGACCCGGTCACCTTCGGAGGGCACCTGCGGGTGAGGCTCAAGGCTCCAGTCAACGACCGCAGCGGTGACGCCGAGAGGCTGCCCATCCGTGTCCACGACCTGCACCCTGACACCCGCCTTACCGCGCTCCGCCATCGTGTCGGTGCAGCCCCAGGAAGAGCAGCCGGACAGGGCGAGAATCACCAGAGCCAGCGGGGCAATGGCGCATACCCGTGCGGGGAACACTGAGATGACCTCCGGTCGGGGTGGGGCGGGGCAGTGTATCCCGGGGCCTGGCAGCTGCGGGTGACGGCGGCGGGGCCGAAGCGCAGAGGAGCCCTGTGAAGTGGGCGGATGCTCAAGGCAACTGCACTGGCCTCCGCCGGCCCCCGGCCCGTGCGCCTCACGCCACCGGTCCGCCTCCGACTGCCGCGCGAGCCGCTCCTGAGGCACGCGGCCGGGTGCGCTGTGCGCCGGCACGCCCCCTGTGGTGAAGGGTGGCCGCCGGTGAACTGGGTACTCCCCGGCCATGCGGGTGAGCGTGGTGGATGCGGGGTCGAACACGGTCCGATTGGTGATCGCAGATGTGGAGGGTGGTGTTCCGCTGCCGGTGCACACCGTCAAGTGGAAGCTCCGCCTGGCCGAACAGGTCGGCCCGGACGGCACCATCGCCGACGAGGCGGTGGAGCGACTGGTGAAGGCGGTGGCGGCGGCGGGGGCCACGGCCAGGCGGTGGCACGCGGCCGGCCCGCTGGCTTTCGCGACCGCGGTGGTGCGCAGCGCCCCCAACCGCCACGAGGTGCTGCAACGGGTGGCGTCCGGCACCGGCATCCGCATGTGCACCCTGCCCGGTGAGACGGAGGCCGAGCTGACCTTCCTGGCGGCGCGCCGCTGGCTGGGCTGGAAGGCGGGGCCGCTGGCACTGCTCGACATCGGCGGCGGCTCGCTGGAGGTGGCCTTCGGCCGGGGCCGGCTGCCCGACTTCGCCGCGTCCCTGCCGCTCGGCGCGAACCGGCTGACCCGGGAGTACCTGGGCGTCCAGGATCCGCCCGGACCGGGCGAGTTGAAGGAGCTGCGCCGGCGTGTCCGCCATGAACTGCGGGACGTGGCCTCGCGGATCCGCTGGGAACGTCCGCGCACCGCCGCCGTCACGTCCCGTACGTTCCAGCAGCTGGCCCGGTTGTCCGGGGCCGCGCCGGGACGGTTCGGTCCCTTCGTGGACCGGGAGCTGGTCTGCCGGGACCTGCGCGCGGCGGTGCACGCCCTCGCCGGGCTGCCCGCCGCCGAACGCGCCCAGCTGCCCGGGATCTCCGCGCCGCGCGCCGCCCAGAGCCTGGCCGGAGCGGTCGTCGGGCACACGGCGCTGAAGCTCATGGGCCTGCCCCGGGCCGTCGTCTGCCCCTGGGCGATCCGTGAGGGCGTGCTGCTGCGCTACGTCGAGGACGGTGCCGACTGGTGGGCGGACGCCACCGGCGAGGCCGAGGCCGCCGCACCGACCCCCGCGGCACCGCTGCGCATCGCGAGCCCGTCCATGTGACGGCCGGACCACGGCACCGACCCCCGCGGCACGGCTGCGCATCGCGAGCCCGTCCTCGTGACGGACGGTCAGCTGGCGGCCGGGAGCTGCCTGACGGTCCGTGGCGCGCAGGGGACCACCCGCCGTCCTCGTTCGGGTGAGCGGTGCGTGAGGGCGGTCGGCCGGGTGGAACGCTCCCGCGTGGGGCCGGGACCGGGGCAGCACCCGCCCGCTCACCCGGCCGAGCACCGGAAGGGACACCTCATGCGCGCTCGCACCACGCGCCGCCGGACCGTGACGGTCCTCTGCGTCGGCCTGTTGGCAGCGGGCGGCGGGACGCTCCCGGCCCCGGCCGCCGTCGCCGCGCCCGCGCCGCCCTACTACTACGACTGCGCCGGCACCTCCGAGGACCAGCACTCCGGCACGCTCGTGGGCGAGGGGTGCGCCAAGGTCTTTGAGATCACCGAAGGCGACGGCGTCTACATCGAGGACCGGGCGGGCCGGAACGACTGGCACTGCGACCGGGTCGACGACGTCGGCACCAGCGCGGTGAGAGGCCAGGGATGCCGAGCGGCACCGAAGGGCTCCTGGTGAGGGACCGACGATGACGTGCGAGTCGGCCGCCCACTCTTGACGTGTCTGGTTCAGACCTTTACCTTCTCGGGTCATCGGAGGACAAGAATGAGTCCAGCGTTCACGTACATGAACTTGGACTCGCGCTCGATCCTCATCCGGTCCGACGAAGGGACCCCCCACATGACCCGATCCCGGATACCCGCGGCGACGACCACCGCCGTCCTCGCCATCGCGCTCACCGCCCTCGGCACCGGCAGCGCCGACGCGGCCGACCCGCGTGTCGCACCCGGCGGCAACTTCGACCTGTCCGTGTGGCAGCTCCAGGAGCCCGTCGGCTCCCCCGGCAAGCCCACCACCATCCCGTCGTCCCGGCTCCAGGGCGCGAACGGCTACCAGGACGCGTACTTCTACACCGACACCCGCGACGGCGCCATGACGTTCTGGGCGCCCGAGAAGGGCGTCACCACACCGAACTCCAAGTACGCCCGCTCCGAGCTGCGCGAGATGAACCGCGACGGCTCCGCCGCCGACTGGGCGCTCAGCGGCAGCCACCGGATGAGCGCGACCCTGCGCGTGGTGTCCGTGACCAAGAACGTCTGCGTCGGCCAGATCCACCTCGGCTCCGGCGGTTCCTCGACCAAGCCGCTGGTGGAGCTGTACTACCGCGCGGGCGGGGACATCGTCCTCGGCACCGAGGACTCGCCGGCCGGCGGCCAGACCCAGCACCCCGTCGGGCACGTGTCCATCGGCAAGACCTGGAGCTACACCATCGCCGTCTCCGGCGGGAACACCATCGACCTGACCGTGAACGGCACGACCACGCATTACGCCATCCCGTCCTCCTTCAAGCCGTACAAGCAGTACTTCAAGGCCGGCTCCTACAACCAGTCCTCCTCGGACAGCACCACCAACGGTGCCCGCGTGGCCTTCTACGGGCTGACCGTCTCGCACGGCTGACACGCGGCCCGACCTGCGCGACTGGTGCGAACGGCGGGACGGTCGTAGCGTCGGGTGCACGCGGTCGGACACAGCACGACGGGTGGGAGCGACCATGCGCGGATCAGTGACGGGAACGGCGGTCGCCCTCGCGGCGGGAGCCCTGCTGACAGCGGCCATGACCACGGCGACGGCCAGTCCGCCGGGCACCGCAGCGACGCAGCCCCGCGCCGGTACGTCGCCGTCCCACACCGGTACGTCGCAGCCGGTCCTGGTCGACTGCCTGTGGAACCGCACCGTCCGCCCCGGTGACTTCATCCTGGCCTGCGGCGACGGAAACAGCCGCCTCACCGGACTCCACTGGACCAAGTGGAGTCCGGAGGGAGCGGTCGCCGAAGGCATGAACATGGTCAACGACTGCAAGCCGTACTGCGCGGCCGGCTCCTTCCACGCGTACCCGGTGACCGTCCGGCTCGACGACACCGAACCCTGGAAGAAGCACCCCGACGTGCAGCGTTACAGCCGGATCAGCCTCACCTACCAGGAGGGCCGTCCGGAGGGCTTCAAGCAGGTCATGACGTATCCGCTCTGGGACTGACAGGGCCCGCGCGGACCGCGGCCGGGCGGTCCGTCACCCGGTGTGCCTCGTAGCGAGCGTGCGGGTGTGCCTCGTACGGCACGTCCCGGTGTGCCTCGTACGGCGCGTGCCGGTGGTCCGCGCGGGCGATCCCGCGGCCCCGGCTCCCGCCACCGGTGCCCCGTCCCCCGCCATGTTGGTGTGACCCCGCACGCCGGCGCCCCCCGCGCCGACCGAGAAGAGGTCACATGCCCCGCCTCCCCCGCCGCCCGCGTCTGACCGGAGCCGCCGCGGCCGCGCTCGCGCTCGGCCTCATCGCCGCGCCAGCCGCAGCCCATGAGCCGCTCGTCACCGACACCCGCGTCCTCGCGCACCTCGACCTGGCCGCCGGGCAGACGCCCGAGAACATCGCGCTCGGCCCCGACGGCTCCGCCGACCTGGCCTTCGCCTTCGCCCGGCAGATCGCCCACGTCACCGACGACGGCCGCGTCCAAACCCGCGCCACCCTGCCCGCCGTCGCGCACTCCCGTACGCCCCTGCTGCACAGTCCCGTGGTCACCGGCATCGCCCGCGCCCACGACGGCACGCTGTACGTCAACTACGCCACCGGCACCAGCGCGACCGGCGTCTGGCGCCTCTCCCCCGGCGACGCGCCAGAGCAGATCGCCGCGCTGCCGGCCGACGGGCTGCCCAACGGGCTGGCCCTCGACGAGCAGCGGGGCGTGCTCTACGTCGCCGACTCGGCACGTGGCACCGTCTGGCGCGTCCCGCAGGCGGGCGGCTCGGCCACGGCGTGGGCGAAGGGCGCGGCGCTCGCTCCGCTCCCGGCGGCGCCGGCGCGCGGCTTCGGCGCCAACGGCGTCAAGGTGCGCCGGGACGCCGTGTGGGTGTCCAACACCGACCGGGGCACGCTGCTGCGCATCCCGGTGCTCCCGGACGGCGCCGCCGGACCCGTCGAGACCCGGGCCGACGGACTCGCGGGCATCGACGACTTCGCGTTTCCCGGCCACGGAAGGAGCGTGCTGGCCGCGCTGAACACCGGCAACAGGGTCGTCCTGGTCAGCGCGGACGGCACCGTGACGACCGTGCTCACCGCACGGGACGGTCTGTCCAACCCGTCCTCCGTGGCCGTCCGCGGCCGAACCGTGTACGTCCCGAGCGCCGCGTCCACCACCCGGCACGACCCGAACCTCCTCCTCGCCCGCCTGCGCCACCTCATCGGCCGGGGGTAGCGGAGGCTGGGGCAGCGCCGGGTCCGACTCACAGTGGACCAGTGCCGGGTCCGACTCGACGCCCTGCACCCCGCCCGCGCCCGGACAGCGGCGCCCGCGGGCGGCCAGGCGTGGGAAGCCGTCTGCCGACGGTCGCGCCCGTGCGGCACCCCCCCAAGTGCCCGCCGCCCCGGAGCCCGGCCGGGGCGGCGGGGTCGGTGGTGTCAGGTCAGTTCCGCCAGGAGGTCGCCGCCTTCCACCTGTTGGATGCGGTTGATGGCGAGGCGGGAGACGCGGCCCGCCTTGGGGGCCGTGATCGTGGCTTCCATCTTCATGGCCTCGATGGTGGCGATCGTGGCACCCGCCGCCACCTCGTCGCCCTCGGCGACGGCCAGGGTCACCACACCGGCGAAGGGTGCCGCGACATGGCCCGGGTTGGAGCGGTCCGCCTTCTCCGTGACCGGGATGTCGGAGGCCGCCGCACGGTCACGGACCTGGATGGGCCGCAGCTGGCCGTTGAGCGTGGACATCACGGTCCGCATGCCCCGCTCGTCGGCCTCGCCGATCGCCTGGAGCTCGATCAGCAGCCGGACGCCGGGCTCCAGGTCGACGGCGTACTCCTTGGCCGGGCGCAGGCCGTAGAAGAACGCCTTGCTGTCGAGGACGCTGGTGTCGCCGAAGGACTGGCGGTGCGTCTCGAACTCGCGGGTCGGCCCGGGGAACAGCAGCCGGTTGAGGGTGGCCCGCCGGTCCTTCGCCAGCCCCTCACGGTCCTCGGCGGACAGCTCGGGCACGGGCTTGGCTGCCGCCCGCCCCTGGAGCGCCTTGGTGCGGAACGGCTCGGGCCAGCCGCCGGGCGGGGTGCCCAGCTCGCCGCGCAGGAAGCCGATCACCGAGTCGGGGATGTCGAACTTGTCGGGGGTCGCCTCGAACGCGTCCGGGGAGACCCCGGCGCCCACCAGGTGCAGGGCCAGGTCCCCGACGACCTTGGAGGACGGGGTGACCTTCACCAGCCGGCCGAGGATGCGGTCGGCGGCGGCGTACATCGCCTCGATGTCCTCGAAGCGGTCGCCGAGGCCGAGGGCGACGGCCTGGGTGCGCAGGTTGGACAGCTGGCCGCCGGGGATCTCGTGGTGGTAGACGCGCCCGGTCGGGGAGGCGAGGCCGGCTTCGAAGGGGGCGTAGATCTTCCGGACGCCCTCCCAGTACGGCTCCAGGTCGCCGACCGCCTGGAGGTCCAGGCCGGTGGGCCGGTCGGAGTGGTCGGTGGCGGCGACGATCGCCGACAGCGACGGCTGGGAGGTCGTACCGGCCATGGAGGCCACCGCGCCGTCGACGGCGTCGGCGCCGGCCTGGATCGCGGCGAGGTAGGTGGCGAGCTGACCGCCGGCGGTGTCGTGCGTGTGCAGGTGCACGGGCAGGTCGAACTCGCGGCGCAGCGCCGAGACGAGCTTGGCGGCGGCCGGGGCGCGCAGCAGGCCGGCCATGTCCTTGATGGCGAGGACGTGGGCGCCGGCCTCGACGATCTGCTCGGCGAGGCGCAGGTAGTAGTCGAGGGTGTAGAGGCGCTCCGACGGGTCGCTCAGGTCCGCGGTGTAGCAGAGGGCGACCTCGGCGATCGCGGTGCCCGTCTCGCGTACGGCGTCGATGGCGGGCCGCATCTGGCCGACGTCGTTGAGGGCGTCGAAGATGCGGAAGATGTCGATGCCGGTGGCGGCGGCCTCCTGCACGAAGGCGTCGGTCACCTCGGTCGGGTACGGCGTGTAGCCGACGGTGTTGCGCCCGCGCAGCAGCATCTGGAGGCAGATGTTGGGGACGGCCTCGCGCAGGGCGGCCAGCCGCTCCCAGGGGTCCTCGGCGAGGAAGCGCAGCGCCACGTCGTAGGTGGCGCCGCCCCAGCACTCCAGGGACAGCAGCTGCGGCAGGGTACGGGCGACGACCGGGGCGACGGCGAGGAGGTCCTTGGTGCGCACCCGGGTCGCGAGCAGGGACTGGTGGGCGTCGCGGAAGGTGGTGTCGGTGACGCCGATGGTCGGCGACTGGCGCAGGTGCCGGGCGAAGCCCTCGGGGCCGAGGTCCACGAGGAGCTGGCGGGAGCCGGCGGGCGGCTCGCCGGCGGGCAGCGGCGGCAGCTTGGTCAGCGGGTCGAGCAGGTCGGGCCGCCGTCCGTGCGGCTGGTTCACCGTCACGTCGGCGAGGTAGGTGAGCAGCTTGGTGCCGCGGTCGGCGGAGGAGCGGGCGGTGAGCAGGTGCGGGCGCTGCTCGATGAAGGAGGTGGTGACCCGGCCGGCCTGGAAGTCGGGGTCGTCGAGGACCGCCTGGAGGAACGGGATGTTGGTGGCCACGCCACGGATGCGGAACTCGGCGACCGCGCGCCGGGCCCGGCCGATGGCCGCCTGGAAGTCGCGGCCCCGGCAGGTGAGCTTGACCAGCATCGAGTCGAAGTGCGCGCTGATCTCCGTACCGGCGTGGGTGGTGCCGCCGTCGAGGCGGATGCCGGAGCCGCCCGGGGAGCGGTAGGCGCTGATCCGGCCGGTGTCCGGGCGGAAGCCGTTGGCGGGGTCCTCGGTGGTGATGCGGCACTGGAGGGCGGCGCCGCGCAGGGTGACCGTGTCCTGGGAGAGGCCGAGGCCGGCGAGGGTCTCGCCGGAGGCGATCCGCATCTGGGCCTGGACCAGGTCGACGTCGGTGACCTCCTCGGTGACGGTGTGCTCGACCTGGATGCGCGGGTTCATCTCGATGAACACGTGGTTGCCGTCGCGGTCGAGGAGGAACTCGACCGTGCCGGCGTTGCGGTAACCGATCTCGCGGGCGAAGCGGACGGCGTCGGCGCAGATCCGGTCGCGCAGCTCCGGGTCCAGGTTGGGCGCGGGGGCCAGCTCGATGACCTTCTGGTGGCGGCGCTGCACCGAGCAGTCCCGCTCGAAGAGGTGGATGACGTTGCCCTCGCCGTCGGCGAGGATCTGCACCTCGATGTGGCGGGGCTCCACGACGGCCTTCTCCAGGAAGACAGTCGGGTCGCCGAACGCGGAGGCGGCCTCGCGGGAGGCGGCCTCGATGGACTCGCGGAGCTGGGCCGGGTCCTCCACGCGGCGCATGCCGCGCCCGCCGCCGCCGGCGACCGCCTTCACGAAGACCGGGAAGCCGATCTCCTCGGCGGCACGCGCCAGTTCGTCCACGTCGGTGGAGGGCTGGGAGGAGCCGAGAACGGGGACGCCCGCGGCGCGGGCGGCGGCTACCGCGCGGGCCTTGTTGCCGGTCAGCTCCAGGGTGGCCGCGCTGGGGCCGACGAAGGTGATGCCGGCTTCCTCGCAGGCGCGGGCCAGTTCGGGGTTCTCGGACAGGAAGCCGTACCCCGGGTAGACGGCGTCGGCGCCCGCCCGGCGGGCGGCGCCCACGATCTCCTCGACGGAGAGGTAGGCCCGCACCGGGTGCCCCGGCTCCCCGATCTCGTACGCCTCGTCGGCCTTCAGCCGGTGCAGCGAGTTGCGGTCCTCGTGCGGGAACACGGCGACGGTGCGCGCGCCGAGTTCGTAGCCCGCCCGGAACGCGCGGATCGCGATCTCTCCACGGTTGGCGACCAGCACCTTGCGGAACATCATGGATTCCCTTCAGCTGCCTGCCGGCGACGAACACCCTGGTGTCAGCCACGCCTGCCGTACTCGCGGCCACCCTAGGGGGTGCCCGCACGGGTCGATGTGCGAAAACCATCACACTGACGGGGTGGGCGGCGCCACACGGGCGCGCCGGGCCGGGCGGGTCAGAAGCGGCAGCGCAGTCCCCCGGGGAAGGCCGGCGCGGGCGCGGCGAGGGCGGAGCGGATGGATCGCTCCAGTACGGAACGGGCCCGGTCGTCGCCGCTGTGGAGGCGCAGGGGTGCGGTGAGGCCCTCCTCGGTGTTGCTGATGAAGCGGGGCGGTCCGGTGTGTTTGCAGCCGCGGGTGTGAAAGAGGAAGGGGTGGGCCAGGACGACGTCCCCGGCGCTGCCGGTGAGTTCGGTGATGTTGCCGAGGGCTTCGGCCAGGACGAGGTCGAACAGCTCGCGGTGGCCGAGCCCTCCGGGGTGGGGGGCGAGGACGTGGGCGGTACGGCGGTGGCTGCCTTCGGCGGCCAGGGTGCCGCCGCCGGTGGGCGCGATGTCGGAGAACAGGCCGATCAGGAGGAGCCCCTGGTGGGGTGCGTCGAGGGTGTGCCGGAACCAGTTGCCGTCGACGTGCCAGCCCTCCACGGGCACGGCCCCCGCCGGCCGGTCCGCTCCGTGGGCGAAGTTCACCGGCCAGAATCCCCAGTCCCGCTCGCCGCGCCAGCGGCCCGGTCCGACCAGTTCCTCGACGGCCCGCGCGAGCACGTCGGGGAAGCAGGCGCGGACCTCGGACAGGTCGAGCCGTTCCTCGATGTCGTACACGGCGGGCCAGGTGCGTGGGTCGGCGCGGTCGATGCCGGCCTTGTCCCGCATGCGCCGCCAGACGGCGTCCCGGACCGGGGCGGCGCGGCGCTCGTCGAACGCGCCGCGCAGCACGCAGTCGCCGCGCTCGGTGAAGTCGTCGAGGTCGGCGGGGGTGAGTACGGTCATGGCTTCACCAGTAGAGCTGCCAGTGGTCGGCGCACCAGACGCCGTGGCCCTGGAGGGTGAGGCGTTCGTCGCCGGCGCGCACGCCGGCGCTGGGTGCGACCTGGTGCAGGACGTGCCCGGAGTGCACGTAGAGCCGGCCGGGTGTGCAGGGGACGTACCGCCGGGCGTGGAAGCGTTGCAGGTCGGCGGCGCTCACCACCCAGCCGCGTGCCAGTGAGCGGCGGAAGTCCTGGTACGTCGCCTCCCACAGGTTCAGTCCGCCGCCGGCCGCGGGCACCCTCAGGGGCAGGGCGAACGAGAGCAGGCGGTCGGTGTCGGTGCCCGGGGGCCAGTCGAAGGCCTGGTGCTGGATGTCGAAGTGCACGGGTGCCCGGGGCCGGGTGAAGATGGCGGCCTCCAGCCAGATGTGGAAGCCGGGCAGCGCCAGGTGGTCCGGGTAGCGCACGGACGCGGCCAGGTGCGCGGTGAGGGCCTCGGCGATCAGGTCGTACAGGTCGTCCAGGTCATGGAACGGGTTCCTCCTCGGTCGGGTCCGGCTCGCTCCGGTAGCGCCGGAGGGCCTCGGTGAGGGCGCGCTGCGCCGCCGCGTGGTGGGGGTTGAGGTTGCAGACGAGGTGGTCGACGCCGAATCGCGGTAGCCGGCGAGGCCCGCGGCCAGGTCGGCGGGGGTGCCGCCGAGGACGGGCCGCCGCGGGTCCGGCGGTTCCGCGCGGGCGGTGGGTACGACGTTCACCCCGGCGGTGATCCGCAGGGTGGCCGGGTCGCGGCCGACGGCGGCGCAGGCCTCGCGCACGGTGTGCAGAGCGGGTGCGAAGCCGGCCGGGTCCCCGAACCAGCAGCCGTTCCACAGATCGGCGTGGCGGGCGGTCGCCCGGAGCATGCGGGGGCCGGTGCCGCCGATCAGCAGGGGCGGGCCGCCCGGCCGCACCCCGCGCGGACGGAGTTCGCCGCCGTGGGCCCACGAGTAACGGCCGTCGAATTCCGCCTTTCCGGTGCGCAGCAGTGACGCGATCATGTGCACGGCTTCCTCGAAGCGGGCCACGCGGTGATCGAAATCGATGCCGAACGCCTCGAATTCCGGCCGGTGCCAGCCGGCGCCCAGTCCGAGAATGAGCCGGCGGGCGCGGGCGTGCTGATCGAGTCGAGCGTCACCGCCATTTTCGCAAGGACGGCGGTATTCCGGAAAGCGGTGCACAGGACGAGCGTTCCGAGTTGAATACGGGAGGTGGCCTCGGCGAGCGCGCTGAGGGTGGTCCAGCATTCCCAGATGCCCTCGGCCGGCTCGCCGTCCTCACGGAAGAGCAGGTGGTCGAAGCAGGTATTTCCCGGAAAAGGTTTCTGCTGATTCCACCGAGCCGGACTAGCGTTCGAGGAAATGTGACGGGACCTTTGCATGGGTATTTCCGGGGCGCTCGGCCGGCAGGGTGGGACCGGGGGCGGGCGGGGCGGTGCGGGAGTGCCGTCGACGCGTGGGCCAGAGGGACCGCAGGACGGAGCGGAACCGCTCCCCCCGGCCGTGCAGCAGACCGAGGACGATGGCCGCGGCCACCGCGATCAGGTGCTCGCGGCCGGCCAGGTTGGGGACGGCGATGGACTCCCAGACCATCGAGCCGCCGGTCAGCGTGAACACCACGGGCGCGCGCCGGACCACCGAGAGATAGGTGAACAGGCCGACCACGGCCGCGGAGGGCCCGGTGTCCAGGACCCGCCCGGCCTCGGGCGGCAGCCCGAACCCCCACCAGCCGGGCCCCAGCGCGATCATCAGGCGGGCGGTGAGGGTGCCGGCCAGGGTGGTGGCGTAGGCGATCACCAGGGTCCGGGCCCGGCCCAGGGCCAGTTCGGCGAGGGCGAAGGCGAGGAACAGCTGGGTGATGCCCGCCCAGACCGGCAGGTCGAGCGCGGGGACGTACAGCGACACGGGGGTGCGGAGCAGGGACAGCCACAGCGGCAGCTCGGCCCGGACCCCGCCGAGCCGCTCCACCCACAGCGCTCCCGTGGGGTGCTGGGCGATGTCGTGGAAGAAGATGACGCCGAACGCGGCGACGAAGGCCAGCAGCAGCCCGGACAGTCCGCGCCGCACGAGCCGCCGCACCGGGTCGACGACGATGGCGTGCCACTCGCCCGACAGTGTCCGTCCGGTGAACCGGGCGAGCCGCGCGAGCGGCGGGCGGACTCGCGGGGTGCGCCCTTCAGCGGTCATGAGGCACGGCAGCCCGTCGCCGTCGGGTCCCCCGTCATGCGCATCGCCCCCTTCGCCTCGCTCCCGGCGGTCCGACCGTGCGAGGCGTTTCGTCCGTCATCCGTCCACTTCAGGCGCCATCGTACGGATGTACGGAACGCTCCGGTCCGACCCGCCCTCCGTGCAGTCCAGCGAGCCCGGAGGCGGGCGTCAAGATCCGCCGCGGGGGCACGCCGGTGTGGGAAGACCCACAGGCGTACGGCGCGGAAAACAGGGGGCCGGGAGGCAACCGGCACACCCGCGGAAACGTCCTCGGACACAGGCATGTCCGGGGCCGCGGTCCGGAACGAACACGGAACCTTTCTGTTTCGATCACGAACTCTCGTATAGTGACCGTCAGTTCACCACCGGTGTCACGTCGCACCGCCCGATGTTCCTGCCAGTCCCGCCCAGCCTGCCGTCTCCGCCGCAAGGATCAGACCGGACCGATGACCGCGCCCACGCATCCCGGCGACCGACCTTCCCTCCGTACGTTCGTCTCCGCCCTCGTCGTGACCGGTGCGCTGTCGGCGCTCGTGGTCTGCGCGGCCGTGGCGGCGGCGCCGGACTCGGTGCGCACCCCGCTCGCCGCGGGCGCGGGCGCGGCCGCGGTCGTGCTCAGCGCGGCGGTGGCCACGGCCGCGCACGCCCTGCGAATCGCGCGCGGCACCCGGCGCAGGCTGGAGAGCGTCACCGAGGACGTCGGTCGGCTGCTCCAGCAGCAGGCCCGTACGGCCGAGGAGGCGCGCCGGGAGCAGCAGCGGCTCATCGACGAACTCGCACAGCAGCGGACCGAGTTCACGGATTCGTTCGCGGCCGAACGCGCGCGTCTCGAAGAGGACGGCGCGCGGGAGCTGGAGCGGCTCGCGAAGGAGAACGCCCGTCTCTCGGGCGAGTTGGAGCGCGCCCGGCGCGAACGGGCGGCCGCGGTCGCCGCGACCTCCAACGCCGCCGCCCGGATGCAGGCCCTCGCCACCGCGACCCTCGCCGACCTGCGCGCGATGGAGGACCGGCACACCGACGAGGACGTGCTGGCCGACCTGCTCCATCTCGACCACCGCACCGCCCAGGCCGGCCGGCTCGCGGACTCCATCGCCGTGCTCACCGGGGCGCGTTCGGGCCGCCGCTGGGCGCGGCCGATCGGGATGGAGTCGATCCTGCGCGGCGCGATGGGGCGGATCGCCGGGTACCGGCGGGTGCGGGTGCACTCGGTCAGCGAGGCCGCCGTAGCCGGGCACGCCGCCGAGGGCGTGATGCACGCGCTCGCCGAACTCCTCGACAACGCCGCGAACTTCTCGCCGCCGACCGCCGAGGTCCACGTCTACGTGGAGGAGGTGCCGGCCGGGGTCATCGTGTCCGTGGAGGACAGCGGGCTGGTGATGGGTGAGGTGCAGCTGCGCCGCGCCGAGCGGGCGGTCTCCGGTGACGTCTCCGAACTGGGCGGTCTGACCGGCACCCGGCTCGGACTCGCCGTGGTCGGCCGGCTCGCCCGCAAGCACGGGCTCAAGGTGTCGTTCCGGCCGTCGGCGCGCGGCGGCACGGGCGTGCTGCTGCTCATCCCGCAGGAGATCCTGACCAGCCCCGCCTCCGCACCCGCCGATCCGGCCGCCGCGGCCCCGCGACCGGAGAGCGGCCCGTCCGCGCCGGCACCGGCCGCCGTGGACACCGCCGTCGTCCATGAGTCCGCCGGGGCGACGGAGGAGGGTCCGGCCGGTCTGCCCAGGCGTCGCCGGGGCCGCACCCTCGCCCGAGCGGAACGCGCCCGGACGGCGCCGGAAACGCCCAAGCACCTTACGCCCCGGGGAACTTCGGACCCCGGCACCGCGCCGAACACCGACATACCCCGCTCCGCGCCGACCTCTGCCGCGCACGGCACCGCGACGGACACGGCCGAGCACCGCACGCCAACGGCCGCCCCCGAGCACGACACCGCACCACACGACGCACAGCACGGCACCGCGACGGCACCCACATCTGCCGCGCACGGCACCGCGACGCACACGGCCGAGCACGACACCGCACCGGACAGCACGCGCCACCGCACGTCACCGGCCGCCGACGTACCCGGCACCGCCCCGGCCTCCGACGTGGGCAGGACCCGCGCCGCCCGCTTCAGCAGCTTCCGGCAGGCGGTACGCCCGTCCGCACCGGGCACCCGCCGTACCGACCCCACCGCAGACCGGTCCCGGAACCACACCACCGACCCCTCGCACACCACGGCGCCGGACGAGCGAGCAGCCACCCCGCCCCCGGACGACGGTGTGCCGGCCGGCGACTCCTCGCACGGCGCCGACGACCAGGGCTCCCCCGCCCCCTCTCCCCCGCACGCGTACCCGGAAGGCGACACCACTTCATGACCGGCCCGACCACCGCCGACGACAAGCTCACCTGGCTCCTGGAGGGCCTGCTGGAGAGGACCCCGGGGGCCCGGCACGCGCTCGTGCTGTCCCGGGACGGGCTGAAGCTGTGCCGTACGCCGGAGCTGAGCGTCGACCAGGCGGACCAGCTCGCCGCGATCGCCGCCGGCATCCAGTCGCTGTCGCACGGCGCGTCCGTGGAGTTCGGCGACGGCAGCGGCGGTGTGCGTTCGGCGATGACGGAGTTCTACGGCGGTGTGCTGTTCATCGTGGAGGCGGGCGCCGGCGCCCATCTGGCCGTGATCGCCACGGAGGACGCGGACGCCGGCGTCATCGGGCACAACATGAGCGAGCTGGTGGAGCAGCTCGGCGAGCACCTCACCGCTCCGCCCCGCACGTCATGAGCCGACCGGACCCGGGCCGACGGGACCTGGACCGTCCGGGCATCAACCGCCCGGGCCGGGACGACGCCCCCGACCGGCTGTACACCATCACCCAGGGACGCACCCGCACCGACCCCGACAACCCCTTCGACCTGGTCACCCTCGTGGTCGCCGAGTCGGAGCCGGCGGCCGGCATGCAGTCGGAGCACGTGGCGATCCTGGAGCTGACCCGGTTGCCCGCCTCGGTGGCGGAGATCGCCGCCGAACTGCGACTGCCCGTGGGCATCACCAAGGTGCTGCTGTGCGATCTGCTGGCGGCGGGCCGGGTCAGCGCCCGGCATCCGAGCAGACCGGCCATTACCGATCCCGACATCCTGGAGCAGGTGCTCGTTGGACTCCGCAACCTCTGACGCGCGCACTCCCGCGCGCACCCCGTTGGGTGCCACCGCCGACCAGGGCTTCAAGATCGTGGTCGTGGGCGGTTTCGGCGTCGGCAAGACCACGCTGGTCCGCTCGGTCAGCGAGATCCGCCCCCTCAACACCGAGGAGACGATGACGCAGGCCGGTGCGACGGTGGACGACATCCGCCAGGTGCGCGGCAAGTCCGGCACCACCGTCGCCTTCGACTTCGGCCGCATCAGCCTGGACGCCCGCAATGTGCTGTACCTGTTCGGCGCGCCGGGCCAGGAGCGGTTCTGGTTCCTGTGGGACCGGCTGTTCTCCGGCACGCTCGGGGCGGTCGTCCTGGTGGACACCCGGCGCATCGACGACTCCTGGTACGCCATCGACCGGCTGGAGCACCACGGCACGCCGTTCATCGTGGCCTGCAACGACTTCGGCGGCCCGGTCCGCGCCGGCGCGGACGTCCGCGAGGCCCTCGACCTGGACCCGCAGGTGCCGCTGGTCGACTGCGACGCCCGCTCCCGGGAGTCGGGCAAGCAGGTGCTGATCACTCTGGTGCAGCACGTGAAGAACCGGTACGCCGACCCGTCCGCGCGGACGGTCCTGCCCCGACAGGAGTTCGTGTGACCACGCCCGACGCCGTCCCGCTGAGCGGACCCCGGTTCCAGACCGAACCGGCCCGTCTGTACCGGGAGATGCGGCGCGACCACGGTGCCGTCGTGCCGGTGCTGCTCGACGGCGGCATCCCCGCCTGGCTGGTGCTCGGCTACCGGGAACTGCACCAGGTGACCGGTGACCCGGTGCTGTTCAGCCGGGACTCCGACCTGTGGAACCAGTGGGAGAACATCCCCGCGGACTGGCCGCTGCTGCCGATGATCGGGCACAAGCAGCCGTCGATCCTCTACACGGTCGGCGAACGGCACCGGCAGCGCGCGGCGATGGTCAGCAACGCGCTGGAGGAGGTGGACCCGTTCGAACTGCGGGCGCACGCCGAGCGGTTCGCGGACGAACTGATCGACGCGCTGTGCTCGGCGGGCGAGGCCGATCTGGTCACGCAGTACGCGATGCTGCTGCCGGTACGGGTCCTGGCCCGGCTGTACGGCTTCCCGGACGAGGACGGTCCGGGGCTGGTCACCGCCCTGAACGACATGATCGACGGGCGGGAGCGGGCACTGGCGGGACAGGCCCATCTGGCCGCGTCCATGGCGCAGTTGCTGGCCGACCGGAAGAAGGAGCCGGCGGCCGACGTGGTCTCCCGGATGCTGGCCGACGAGAGCGGGTTCAGCGACGAGGAGATCGCGCAGGACCTGATGGTGATGATGGCGGCCGGGCACCAGCCGACCGCCGACTGGATCGGCAACTCGCTGCGGCTGATGCTGACGGACGACCGGTTCGCCGCTTCCCTGTTCGGCGGGCGCAACAGCGTCGCCGAGGCGATGAACGAGGTGCTGTGGGAGGACACGCCGACGCAGAACGTGGCGGGCCGCTGGGCCGCCCGCGACACGCACCTCGGCGGCCGGCGCGTCAAGGCCGGTGATCTGCTGCTGCTCGGTCTGCAAGGGGCCAACTCCGACCCGCAGGTGAGGACCGACGCCTCCGCGCTGACCGGCGGCAACAACGCGCACTTCTCCTTCGGTCACGGCGAGCACCGCTGCCCGTTCCCCGCGCAGGAGATCGCCGAGGTGATCGCCCGGACCGGTATCGAGGTGGTCCTGGACCGGCTCCCGGACATCGATCTGGCGGTGCCCGCCGAGTCCCTCACGCGCCGGCCCTCGCCCTGGCTCAGGGGGCTGTCCGGGCTGCCCGTCCGGTTCAGCCCCGTACCCGCCCGCTGACCCGCGCCTCGGCCGACCGCTGTTCCGCCGCCCGCCCGGGGGCCGCCCCCGGAACGGCGCCGTACCCGCCGTACCCGACCCCTGCCCTGGGAGGCACGTCACGATGACGACCGGTACCGAAGCACCCCGCATCGCCCTCGATCCCTTCGTCACCGACCTGGACGCCGAGAGCGCGGCGCTGCGCGCGGCCGGCCCGCTCGCCGCCGTCGAACTGCCGGGCGGTGTCCCGGTGTGGGCCGTCACCCACCACGCCGAGGCCAAGGCGCTCCTCACCGATCCCCGGCTGGTGAAGGACATCAACGTCTGGGGCGCGTGGCGGCGCGGTGAGATACCAGCGGACTGGCCGCTGATCGGCCTGGCCAACCCGGGCCGCTCGATGCTCACGGTGGACGGCGCCGACCACCGCCGGCTGCGCACCCTGGTCGCGCAGGCGCTCACCCCGCGCCGGGTGGAGCGGATGCGGGAGCGGATCGAGAAGCTCACCCAGGACCTGCTGGACGCGCTGCCGTCGGACGGCGGGACCGTCGATCTGAAGGCGGCCTTCGCCTACCCGCTGCCGATGTACGTCATCGCCGACCTGATGGGCATCGACGAGGGCCTGCTGCCCCGGCTGAAGGTGCTGTTCGAGAAGTTCTTCTCCACGCAGACGCCGCCGGAGGAGGTCGTCGCCACCCTCACGGAGCTGGCGCAGATCATGGCGCAGACGGTGTCGGCCAAGCGGGCCGCGCCGGGCGACGACCTGACCAGCGCGCTGATCCTCGCCTCGGAGGACGGCGACCACCTCACGGACGAGGAGATCGTCTCCACCCTCCAGCTCATGGTGGCGGCGGGCCACGAGACGACGATCTCGCTGATCGTCAACGCCGTCGTCAATCTGTCGACCCACCCCGAGCAGCGCGCCCTGGTGCTGTCGGGCCGGGCCGACTGGTCCGCGGTCATCGAGGAGACGCTCCGCTACTCCACCCCCACCTCCCACGTCCTGATCCGCTTCGCGACCGAGGACGTACCGGTCGGCGACACGGTGATCCCGGCCGGCGACGCGCTGATCGTGTCGTACGGTGCGATCGGCCGCGACGAGGGTGCCCACGGCCCGACCGCCGGCGAGTTCGACATCACCCGTGACACGAGGAACCGGCACATCTCCTTCGGCCACGGCCCGCACGTGTGCCCCGGCGCCGCCCTGTCGCGTCTGGAGGCGGGCGTCGCCCTGCCCGCACTGTACGCCCGCTTCCCCGGCCTGGAGCTCGCGGTCCCCGCGACCGAGCTGCGCAACAAGCCGGTGGTCACCCAGAACGACCTGTTCGAACTGCCGGTACGGCTGAATCCGTAACACCGCGGAACACCGTCCCGCCCCCGGCACGGCTTGACTTGGAGAGCGCTCCAGCTCGTAGCGTCACACAGCGCCGGTGCGCGTGCCGGCACCCGGCTCCCCCACGGGATGCCGGGTGCCGGATTCCGTCGCTAGATGGAGGAAGGCCCTCGCGCCCGGAGAACGACCGTCGAATGCACGAAAGGCTGTGACCCCACATGCACAAGCGCAGGCTGCGGGACCTCCAGGTATCGGCCATCGGGCTCGGATGCATGGGGATGTCCGCCTTCTACGGCTCCGCCGACCAGGAGGAGGGCATCGCGACCATTCGGCGCGCCCTCGAACTCGGCATCGACTTCCTCGACACCGCGCAGGTCTACGGGCCGCTCACCAACGAGTCGCTCGTCGGTGAGGCGATCCGGGGCCACCGCGACGAGTACGTCATCGCCACGAAGTTCAACTACCGGATGGACGACGCCGTCCCCGGCGACATGAGCACGGTCGGCCGGCAGGACGGCTCGGCCGAGCATGTGCGCAGCTCGGTGCACGGCTCGCTGCAGCGGCTGGGCACCGACCACATCGACCTGTACTACCAGCACCGGGTCGACCCGAACGTGCCCATCGAGGAGACCGTCGGCGCGCTGGGCGAGCTGGTCGCCGAGGGCAAGGTGCGGTACATCGGGTTGAGCGAGGCGAGCGCCGAGACCATCCGGCGCGCGCACGCCGTCCACCCGGTCACCGCGGTGCAGAGCGAGTACTCGCTGTGGTCGCGGGACGTGGAGGCCGGGGTGCTGCCCACGTGCCGGGAGCTGGGCATCGGCTTCGTGCCGTACTCACCGCTCGGCCGGGGTTTCCTCGCGGGCCGCTTCACCTCGCCCGACGAGCTGGACGAGAACGACTTCCGGCGCACGAACCCGCGCTTCGCGGACGCCAATCTGGAGGCGAACCTGCGGCTGGCGGAGAAGGTGAAGGAGATCGCCGCCGAGAAGGACGTGACCCCGGCCCAGCTCGCCATCGCGTGGGTGCTGGCCCAGGGCGAGGACCTGGTGCCGATCCCGGGCACCAAGCGCCGTACGTACCTGGAGCAGAACGCCGCCGCGGTGGGCATCGAGCTGACCAAGGACGACCTGGCCCGCATCGACGCGGAGCTGCCTGCGGCGGCGGGTGATCGGTATGACGAGGCGGGGATGAGGGCCGTCAATCGCTAGGTGAGCCCGGGGGAACTCCGCCCGGCGACCGCGGGTCCTGGTCATGGCGCCGACGGTGCCTCCTGGGGGTCCGGGGCTCTGCGGGTCCTGGGAGCCGCAGGACCGCTCGGCTGTGACGCCGTGAGGTGCCGCACACCACCTCGCAAGCCGGCGGTCGCCGCGGTGGACACGGGCAGGAAGACGGCGCCGGAGCGGCAGCCGCAGTCGCAGGGCGACGCGTTCGGTGGCCGGTTCGCTACCGGCACGGGGTGGCCTGTCCCGTGTCGCTGCGGGGGAAGCGGCGGCCGACCGCGCCGGGTCGTGAGCGGGGGTCCGGCGCCGTCGTCCGTCCCTGCCGGTGCACGACCGTGCTCCTCCGGTGGGCCGCTCGGTCCGCCGTCCGCGCCTACCCGGAACGGACAGGCCGAAACCGGCCCTGTGAGGAACCCCACGCGCGCCCCAACCACCGTATGCCCGCTGGTGTTTGGCGGAGACCAGCGGGCACCGGCGGACGCGGTGGCGTCGACCGTGCCGTCCCGTCTGCCACCATGGTCGGCGCCCTGACCTGGCAGCCCCGGCCGTGCAGCGCTGCCGATCCGACGGGCTCGCCGGTCCTCCCACTTTCCCGGTTGCCGAGTACCCCGTCGTGTCTTCTGACCCTGTCCAGCCCCCGTCAGCACCCCTCACCGCCCCGGCCTCGCGTTCGCCGTGGCGATCCCTGCGGCACCGGGGCATGCGCTGGTGGTCGGCCGCGAACTTCGTCTCCAACGCCGGCACGTGGATGCAGCTCACCGTGCAGAACCTGCTCGTGCTGCACATCACGGGCTCGGCGGCGGCGACCGGACTGTCCATGTCCGTGCAGGCGGCGCCCGCGCTGTTCGTGAGCCTGCTCGGCGGCGCTGCCGTGGACCGCTGGCCCCGGAAGCTGACGGTCACCGTCAGTCAGGCCCTGCTCGCCGCGGTCGCCTTCACCACCGCGCTGCTCGTGGCGCTGGACCGGATCGACATGACGGCGCTGCTGGTGCTGGCCGGCGTGACCGGCGTCATCGCCACCGTCGACGGACCGGCCTGTGCCCTGCTCGGCAACGATCTGGTGCCGGTGGAGGACGTGCCGTCCGCGATCGGGGTGGGCGCGCTGGTGCACAGCGCGGGCCGGCTGGCCGGCACGGCCCTGGCCGGGGTCACCGTCGGGTTCCTCGGGACGTCCGCCGCGTACGCCGCGAACGGGCTGTCGTTCCTGTTCGTGGCCGCGGTGGTGCCGTTCCTGCGGCCGGTGCCCGGGACCGCCGGGGAGCCGGCGGCCGGGGTTCGGGCGGTTCCGGCGCGCGCGGGCATGACCGTGCGGGAGGGCCTGTCCTTCTTCGCGCGCAGGCCCCGCCTGGTCGCGCTCGCGGGCATCACCGGGCTCAGCTCCGTCTTCGGGCGCAACTACGGCCTGACCCTCGCCGTGCTCGTCACGGGACCGCTGGCCGGCGGCGCCGGGGCGTTCGGCACGGTGTCCACGGTGCTCGCCGTCGGCGGCATCCTCGGCGCCATTCTCGGCGCCCGGCTGCGCAGGCCGTCCGTGCGGACCGTGGGTCTGCTGGCGGCGGGGGGCGCGCTGCTCCAGGTGGTGGCGGGTCTGTCGCCGTCGCTGGCCGTGCTGCTGGTCCTGGTGCTGCCGATGGCGATCGTGGAGTCCGTCTCCGACACCGCCGGCACGGCCGTCCTCCAGACCGATCCGCCGCCGCATCTGCGGGGCCGGGTGCTCGGCGTGTGGAGCAGCGTCGGCACGGTGTGGAGCCTCGGCGGTCCGCCGCTGCTGGGCCTGCTCATGGAGTGGGCCGGCGCACGCGGCGCGCTGGTGGCCGGCGGCCTCCTCATCGCCGGGTCGATCGGCGCGGGCCTGCTGCTGCGCCGCCGCTGCGAACCGGTGCCGCTGACACTGCCCACGAAGGACGGCGACGTCACCGATCGCGAGGCACTGAGCACGGCGGCGTGACGCCCCCGGCGGGGCACGGGCGGGCCGGCAAGCCGTACCCGGGGGCCATCCGCACGGACCCCAGCCGCGCCGACCGCTAGCCCCACCGGGCACCGGCCGCACCGGGCATCAGCGCGACCAACCGGTGCGGCTCACACTCCCCACGAAGGACGGCCACGCCACCGTCCGTGAGGCGGTGAGCACGGCGGCGTGCCCCCCCGGGCGGAGCGCCCGCGCGGGCCGACGGCTCCGGCGGGGCCGGCCTCGTCGGATGTGAGTCGACTGGCCCCGGCCAATGCCATCCGCGTCGACCGGCTCGCCCCGCCCGGGACCACCCGCCCGGCACCGTCCGGCCCCCGTCCCGGCACCGTCCGGCGCCCCGTCCCGTCACCCGTGCCGGGAAGGCAGGTGGTACACGTGGAACGCCTGGCCGATCACCGGCTGGGCGACGTTGCGTACGCGGACGCCCCCGCTGGTGATGCCGTGCTCGGTGCCGGCGTGGGCGTGGCCGTGCACGGCGAGGTCGGCGCCGCCGGTGTCGATGGCCTCGGCGAGCAGGTAGCTGCCGAGGAAGGGGTAGATCTCCAGCGGCTCCCCGGCCAGGGTGTCCGGCACCGGTGAGAAGTGGGTCAGCGCGATCCGCACGTCGCAGTCCCACTCCTCCAGGTTCTTCAGGGCGCTGTGCAGGCCGTCCGCGCTCCGCCGGGTGTAGCGGACGAACTCCTTCATCAGCGGTTCGCCGAACTCCCCCGCGCAGCGGCCGACGAAGCCGCCGCCGAAGCCCTTGGTCCCGGCGACCCCGATCCGGGCGCCGTCGGCGGTGACGACGGCCGCCTGCCCTTCGAGGACGTGCGCGCCCGCGTCACGGAGGATCGCGGTGACCTCTTCGGGCCGCTCGTCGTGGTGGTCGTGGTTGCCCAGTACGGCGACGACGGGCACCCCGAGGTCCTTGATCTCACGGGCGACGATCGCGGCCTCCTCCGGCGTGCCGTGGCGGGTGAGGTCGCCGGCGAGCAGCAGGACGTCGGCACACGCGGGCAGTGTCTCGAAGGAGGGCCGCAGGGTGCCCTGGCTCTCGGGGCCCATGTGGATGTCGCCCACGGCCGCGACGCGGATCATGTCAGGTCCTCTCCGTGGTCGGGCGAGGAGGTCCCGGCGATGAGCAGGTCGCTGTGGACCGGGTGCCCCGCCAGTTCCTCGCGGGCCATGCGCAGGATGTCGTCCCGGCACTGGGTGGACGGCACGGTGCCGGTGAGCAGGACGGCGTCGCCGCGCAGTTCGAGCCGTACGCCGAGTTCCGCGAGGTCTCCGCAGGCCAGGTGCTCGGCGAGGTGGGCGACGCGGTAGTCGAGACTCCCTGCCGCCGACGGGGGCGGCGGGCTCGTGTCGGTCATGGCTGCCCCTCCTGGGCATCGATCACGTTCAGCCGTTCGAGAAGGAAGAGGAAGGCGGCCGGCATGGGCTGGCCGCCGCAGGTCGTGCGGACCTCGTCCCAGTCGACCTTCTCGCGGACGGCGCGGGCCACCGGCAGGACCGACCCGAAGTCGCAGTAGTGCTCGGAGAAGGCGCTGATCAGGCTGCGGATCAGGTCGGTCGGCGACAGGACCGGCATGAGCACCGAGTCGACCGGCAGGACGTGTGCCCGGTCGAGCATGTCGCGGGTGACGGGCTGGTGGGCCAGCGCGAAGATGATGTCGACGTTCTGGCCGTGGCAGGTGGTCTTCAGCAGCCAGTCCTCCGGTGGGGTCCGCACGGGCAGACCGGCCTCGCTCAGTGTGGCGGCCACCGCCTCGGCGTCGTCGGGCAGGATGGCGAAGTCCGCGTCGTGCTGGAGGTAGCGGCTGCCGCCGTGGGCGTAGACCGCCACGCTGCCGGCGAGCGCGAAGGGGTGGCCCGCGCGTTTGAGGAGCGAGCCGATCTCCTTGGCGGCCTCCAGGATCGCCTGACTGCGGTCGTGCGGCAGTTGCGCCGGTTCCGGCGCGGACGTGAACTCCAGGCCGGCCCCGTCCGAGGCGAGCCGGAGTTCGGTGACCTCCGGTCGCCGGAGGGGCGCGGTGTCCTCCCCGTTGTGCGTCATGACCTCTCCATTCGGCACCCTGCGTCCCGGGGCGGCCGGATCGGCCCCGGGGTGCGTACGGGTACCCGGCGCGCCGCCGGCGACACGGCGTCACCGGAAGGCTTCACTCCTTCGATGACGAGCGCCGGGGTGCCGCAGGCCCCGCCCGCCGGTGCCGGGGCCTGCGGTACCGGCGGGCGGGGCGGTTGCGCGGCGACGGCAGTCGCCGTGCGGCAGCGGCGCTCAGCGAGTGGCCGGTCGACCAGGCCGGGAGCACGCTGGTAGGCATGGCACCCGGGGCGCGCGTCCGCCTCCGGCAGCGGTGGCAGTCGGTCCACGCGCTGCTGGTCCTCCCGATCGTGCTCATCGTGGTGATCACGGTGGCGGACCTGCGGCTGCCCTGGGACATCCATCTCGGGCCGGCCCTGGTGATCGCGCCCGCGCTCACCCCGTCCTTCGCCGGTCCCCGGGCGACGGCGGGGATCGGGGCGCTCGCGGTGGCCGCGCAGTTCCTCATCGGCGTCCACCGCGGCGGGCTCACCACCACCAATCACGTCGTGCAGCTCGTCACCCTCGTGATCCTCGTGGTGCTCACGGTCCTCTACAGCACCCTACGCGAGCGCCGGCAGGCCCAGCTGGCCCAGGTCCGCACGGTCGCCGAGGCCGCGCAGCACGTCCTGATGTGGCCGTTGCCCGAGCAGATCGGCCCGCTGCGGATCGCCTCGCTGTACCTGGCCGCGGAGGACGAGGCCCAGATCGGCGGCGATCTCTACGCGGCGACCGTGTCCGACAGCTCGGTCCGCCTCCTCATCGGTGACGTCCGCGGCAAGGGGCTGCCCGCCATCGGTGAGGCCGCGCTGCTGCTCGGCTCGTTCCGGGAGAGCGCCCACCGGCACATCCCGCTGTCCGAGCTGGCGACCCGGCTGGACCAGAGCGTCACCCGTTACGCGGCCGATCTGGAGAGCCCCGAGGAGGAGGGCGAGCGGTTCGCCACCGCGCTGCTCGTGGACATCCCGGACCGCGACCCGGTCACCCGGATGACGAGTTGTGGTCATCCGCCGCCGCTGCTGCTGAGCCCCGGCCACGTCGTGACCGTCCCGAGCCTGCACCCGTCGCCGCCGCTCGGGGTGCACGCGGGTGCCGAGCACACCCTGGACGTGTTCTCCTTCGAGCCGGGTGACACGCTGCTGCTCTACACGGACGGGGTCATGGAAGCCCGGGACGAGCACGGCCGGTTCTATCCGCTCGCCGACCGGGTCGCGCGGTGGACCGAGGACAGCCCCGAAGCCCTGATGCACCACCTGCGGCGCGATCTGCTCGCCCACGTCGGCGGCCGGCTCGGCGACGACGCGGCGCTGATCGCGGTGCACCGCACGCCCGTCGAGCGCCGCCGCCACCACGGCCGCGGCGAGAAGGCCCGCCACGGGTGAGCCCCCGGCGCGGACACCGCCGAAACACCGTCCGGGCACCGGCCCGAACCGTGTCTTGCGCCGGAGTCAGGGTGAACGCCTGACTTCCGGCCGATAGCGGTACGACGGCACCCACTCGGGTGGCTTCGACCGCCACGTTCAACTGGCCTTGCGGCAAAGTTCAGTTCGGAGGGTGGCCCCTCCCGCCGAGGCGTTGCGAGAATCTGCGGCGCCTCGACAACAGGGAGCCCACGTGCGTCAGTTGACCTCCGCGCTCGCCGCCGCCCTCGGCGCGCTCGCCCTCGTCCTCACCTCGCCCGGCACCGCCGGCGCCAGCGTCCTGCAGTTGCTGCCGCAGAACGCCGACGGCCTGGAACAGAGCTTCTCCCCCGCCTACGACTACGACGGTGACGGTTGTTACGCCACCGCCGCCATCGGCAGCGACGGCACCATCAACCCCGGCCTGAAGCTGGGGGGTGACGTCAACGGCCACTGCCACGACTACGCGCAGCTCGCCAACGCCAACACCTACTCGCGCGAGAAGTGCAACAACGGCTGGTGCGCGGTGATGTACGCCAGCTACTTCGAGAAGGACCAGGCGACCCTCGGGCCCGCCGCCATCGGGCACACCCACGACTGGGAGCACGTCGTGGTGTGGATCAAGGACAACAGCGTCCAGTACGTCTCGGTGTCCCAGCACTCGGGCTACCAGGTGGCGGCCCGCTCCTCGGTGCGCTTCGACGGCACCCACCCGAAGATCGTCTACCACAAGGACGGCGTCTCGACCCACTGCTTCCGGTTCGCCAACACCAACGACGAGCCGCCGGAGAACGTGACGGGCGGCTGGTTCTACCCGCGGCTGGTCGGCTGGAACGGCTATCCGGCGGGCTACCGCGAGAAGCTGCTGAGCGCGGACTTCGGGGCCGCCACGATCAAGATCGACGACGGCGACTTCCAGTACGCGCTGGCGCACTCCATGCCGTCGGGCATCCCCTTCGACCCCAACGCCTGACCCCGGGCGCCCGCGCCCGCCTCGGCCCGAGCGACGCCGGGCGGCCCGGCGGAGGAACGGCCCGGCGGGCGCGGACCCCGCTCCGAGTGGGGCGGGGCGGGGTCCGCGTCCGGGCCCCGGTCAGCCGGCCGGCTTCAGGTCGGTGATCTTCAGGGTCTTCAGGTCGGACTGGACGTCGATCCGGCTGACCTGCGGGTGCGGCCCGTCCCCCCAGGTGAGCGTGACCCTGCTGGTGGCGTGACCGGCGCCGGAGCCGGTGTAGGCCACCTTCCACTTCACCGGCACGTTCTGCGCGAACAGGATGCCGTCGGCGTGTTCCCTCTTCTCGAAGGCGGTGACCTTCTTCTGCGCGGCGGCGGAGAGGTAGAAGCCCCGCAGCGCCTTGGCGGCGGTCGCGGCGGTGGGGTCGTCGGTGGCCCAGACGGCGTCGATGTAGGCGCCGTAGAAGTCGGCCACGTGCTGGGTGACGTTCCGCGGGTCGCCCTGCGCGGACGACACGGCGGCGGCACGGGTCGTGCCGCTCGCGGAGGCCCCCGCCAGGGCGGGCGTGACGGCGGCCAGGGTGAGGCCGGCCGTGAGGGCCGCGGCGGTGAGGAGGGTCTTACGGCTGCGCATGGACATGTGTCCCATTCCCCCGGTTTCTTCGCGACCGGTCCGATACCGGCCGTCGACAGACCCTAAGACCGCGTTTCCCGCTTCCCGGTTCCGCTCTCCACTCCACTCTTTCCGGTCGTTGCGGAGCAGGTCTTGTCGGTCATTGCGGTGCGGG
This sequence comes from Streptomyces sp. Ru62, assembly GCF_002920615.1. GTDB lineage: Bacteria > Actinomycetota > Actinomycetes > Streptomycetales > Streptomycetaceae > Streptomyces. The sequence continues at coordinate 70,194 of NZ_PQSU01000014.1, read as the reverse complement.
CGGCTCCCGCGCGAAGGCGCGCCGTCGTACGACGGGAGGCGGGGCCGAGGTCCGGGAGGTGGGTCGGACCTCGGCCCCGGGTCTGTCACGGCTTGCGGGCGACCGCGCCGTACATCGCGATGTCCTCGTCCCTGATGCCCTGTTCGCCGCTGCCGTCGGGGTGCCACTTGTGCACCTGGACGATGCCGGGCTCGACCAGGTCCAGGCCCGTGAAGAACGCGTGGGCCTCGTCCAGGGTGCGCAGCCGCATCGGCATGTTGCGGGCCGCGTACTCGCGGGCGACCCGGCCCACCTCCTCGGGCGCGAACTCGGCGGTGCCGATGGACATCGCGAGGTGGCTGCCGGACGGCAGCGGCTCCAGCAGCCGCCGTACGACGCCGACCGCGTCGTCCGCGTCCAGCATGAAGTGGACGATCGCGATGACGGTGAGGGCGACGGGCCGGCTCAGGTCCAGGGTCTCGCGCAGCTCGGGGGCGTCCAGGATGGCCGCCGGGTCACGGAAGTCGGCCTCGATGTACGCGGTCCGGCCCTCGGGGGCGCTGGCCAGCAGGCCCTGGGAGAGGGTGAGCACGATCGGGTCGTTGTCGACGTAGACGACCCGGGACTCGGGGGCCACGGCCTGGGCGATCTCGTGCAGGTTCGGCGAGGTCGGGATGCCGGTGCCGATGTCCAGGAACTGGCGCATGCCCGCCTCCTCGGCGAGCCAGCGCACGGCGCGGTTCATGAAGTCGCGGTTGGCCCGCATGTGCACCGGGAGCGCGGGCCACTCCCGGGACATGGCGTCACCCGCCTCCTTGTCGGCGGGGTAGTAGTCCTTGCCGCCGAGTATGTAGTCGTAGATGCGGGCGGAGTGGGCGTTCTCGGTGTCGATCCGGTCGGCCGGCCATCCGTTGTCGGGCAACGCCGTGTCTCCCATTCGGTCAGGTGGGGCTCGGGGCTTCGCGTCAGCAGGTACGAGGGCGGGGCGGGCAGGTGGTGGGGCGGGCAGGTGTCGGGGCGGGTCACCACTCCTTGCGCAGCGCGGCGAGCAGGGTCTCGGTCTTCCTGGCGGACGCGGCCTGGGCGCTCAGCCGGTCCAGGGCCTCCCGGTAGACCACGACCTCGTCGGCCTTGTCGAGGTAGACGGCCCCGAGGAGGCCGCTGAGATAGGCGATGTCGGGCAGTTCACGGGCCCGGAACCGGAAGAGGTGGAAGGCGCCGGCCGTCAGGGCGGGGTGCGGGCCGTTGGCGAACGGCATGAGCTGCACGGTGACCTGGGGCAGCCGGTTGACCTCGATGAGGTGGTCGATCTGCGCGCGCATCACCTCGGGGCCGCCGACCGGCCAGCGCAGCACGGTCTCGTCCATCACCACCCACAGCCGTGGCGGCGTGGCTCTGGTCAGCAGTTCCTGGCGGCGCATGCGCAGGGCGACGCGGCGCTCGACGGCCTCCGCGCGGACGTGCGGGCCGGCGGCGGTGAGCAGGGCGCGGGCGTAGTCCTCGGTCTGCAACAGGCCGTGCACGGACTGGTTCTCGTAGGCGCGGATGTGCAGGGCCGCCTGTTCCAGGCTGAGGTAGGCGGCGAACCAGTCGGGCATGACATCGCGGTACGTGTGCCACCAGCCGCGCTTGTTGGCCTCGCGCACGGACTGCAGGAAGGTGTCGATCTCCTGCTGGTCGGTGACGCCGTAGACCTGGAGGAGCTTCTCGGCGTCCGTGAGCCGCAGCCGGGACACCTTGGCGGCCTCCATGCGGCGGATCGTGGAGTGGCTGACCCCGATGGCGGCGCCCGCCTCGGCGTAGTTGAGGCCGGCCCGGGTGCGCAGTTCCTCCAGCCGCCTGCCGAGGATCATGCGCAGCACGGACGGGGCGCCGCCCCAGTCGGTCTCCGCGCTCACGCCCACCCCCTCGTCAGGTCACCGGACACCCTCGCACGTGATCCGTGCGCTCCGCCCATTCGATCACGTTCCGGCGGATGCAGCATGCACTTCGCCCCTTGCAAATTTCAACTTGTCGGTTGCGGAGCGTGGTTGGCGGGTGCCAGAGTGGACGCACTGCTCCGGCCGACCGATGGAGCAGGCGGCGCGGCCGGCTCGGGGAGACTGGCCGCCACCACGGCCTGCCGGCAGGCGGTGGGACGTCTGCTGCCCGAGCGGCCGGCCGACGCCCGCACCCTCACCCCAGAGGCCGGACGAAAGGCGCACGGCGATGGCTCCGCCCTCCCTCCACCGACGGCTCCCTCGACCGACCGACCAGGACGGACGACTCGCCGTACGGAAACGGCCGTTGTCCTCGTCGATGACCGCTCCGCACCGGCTGCCGGCCCCCGCCGGCGTCCCTGGACCACCCGGAGGCGAGCGACCCGGTCGACTCCCTGGGCCCCACGGCCCCGACCACCTCGCCTCCGGGGCCATACGTCCCGCCCCGGCCGTCCGCTGAAGAACACCGCCGCGGGTGGGAGATCTCTCCTGCGAAGAGATCTCTCCTGCGCCGACGAGAGGGGAGGCCGCACCGGAACCCGCGTACCACGCACCACACCGCCCCCGGACCATCCCCCACTCGTCCGAAGGACAGCCATGCACCACACCCTCACCCCCACCGCGACCCCGGCCGCCGACCCGTCCTGGACCGGCACCCGTCCCAAGCCCCGCTCCCAGGAACAGGCGGACTGACCCGAGCCCGCACCCTCAGCAGCGCCCCTGCCTTCGACCGCATCCCACGGCGGTACGGCATCCCCGCCCAGGACCCGCTAGATTCGCCGCCGGTGCGGAGCGTCCGTGCTGTCGGTGGATCGGTGCCGTGTCCGCCGTGTGCGCCGGAGTGCCGGGGGTCTCATGGGCTGGTCCCTGTTCCGCCGTAGCCGGATCGCGTCGGGGCTTCCGGTGCCGGGACGGTGCGAGCCCGGGCGGCATGTGCTGGGCACCGAGCGGTTGTTGCTGTTCACCCCGCGCACCCTCCTGGACGTGGCGGCGGCGCTCGCCGCGAGCGCGGACGCGGAGGCGCAACGGTGGCTCGGCACCAAGGCGGACCAGGTGCTGCCCGACCCCGCTGTCCGCCGTACCCTGCTGGCCTGGCGGCCCGCCGGGGAGGACGGCCGGCGGATCCCCCGCGAGCTGGCCGAGCCGTTCGCGCCCGGCCCGGACGACCCGCTCCTGCTGGTCTGCGTGCGCCGGTCCGACCTCAGTTACGCCGGTGCCCTCGAACTACAGCACCTGGCGGGCGAGATGGGCGGCTGGCTGGCCCCGGGCTGCCGTGGCCGGGGTCTGGGTGCGGAGCTGTTCCGCGCGGGCCTGGAACTGGCCCACACCCACCTCGGACTGGCCACGGTCCGGGCCGGGGCCGAGCCCGGGAACACCGCGAGCCGGCGTGCCCTGACCCACGCGGGCTTCGTCCCCGACCAGGGCCCGCGCCGCCACACCCTGCCCGACGGCCGCGTGGTGGACGCCGTGTGGCACCGGCACGACACCGGGACGCCGACGCGCTGCCGCGGCCGTCAGGAATCGTCCCGGCGGCGCCCGGTCACCCGGTCCGGGTCCGGCCACCGTACGCCGTAGCCCCAGCCGGGGCCTTCGAACCGGCGGACCGGCCGGGCGCCGGCGTCGAGCCGGCCGGTGAGCCGCCGTGCCGGGCGCCGGCGGGGTCGGCGGGGTGGAGGTTGCGTACACACCGGGCCCGCCCTCCTCTGCCCGCCACCCCCGCCTGACCTGCCGCACCCTCAGGGGCCTTGCTTCCCGTCGGCCCGGTCCTCCCTCTCGGCTGCTTCCTCCCCCGCCCCGTCCTCCAGGGCGCTGACCGCGATCGACCATGCCTGGGCGAGGGCGGTCTCCAGGTCGTCCAGCGGGTGGTCGGACGTGTCCAGCCGGAGGGCGGGGCCGATGTGCACGTGGACGCGGGGGCGGCGTACGGGCGCGGTGGCCCAGCCGGCGAGCTGTCTGGCGAGGCTGCCGGAGGAGACCCGGCGGGCGCCCGCGTGCCCGACCGGCAGCACCGGGGCGCCCGTGGACAGCGCGAGACGGACCACCCCGGACTTCAGGCGTCCGGGCGGGCGGTCGTGGGAGGCGCGGTAGCGGGGCAGGCCGCCCTCGGGGTAGATGAGCACGCCGCGCCCGGCGGTGAGGGCGTCGGCGGCGGCCCGGAGGGCGTCCGGGGCGCGGCGGCCGCCCCGGTGGACGGGCACATGGCCCTCCCGGGTGAGGACCTGGCCCAGGAGGGGCACCCGCCACAGCCCGGCGGTGGCCAGTACGGCGGGGCGCAGGCCGAGCCGGTGCAGGGTGCCGATGAGCAGGACGGGATCGAAGAACGAGGTGTGGTTGGCGGCGAGGACGTATCCGGTACCGGACGGCCGCACCAGGTGCCGGGTGCCGCTCACGTCGGTGTCGCTGAAGACGGGCACCAGGGCCCCGGCCCATGCGGACAGCATCGGGCCCTCCTCTCCGCTGTGTCTCCCCCGTGCCGATCATCACCGGCACCGCGCTTCCGCGCACGCCCATTCTGCTCCGAATGCCCGTTTGACGGGTGGTGTCCACCGGCCGGTGGGTGAATGGCCGCCATGGACGTTCTCGCCGCGTACGACCTGATCGCCCTGGCGACCGGCAGCGCGGCCCTCTCCGCCGGGTCGCGCGCACCGCCGGGTGTGCCCGGGACGTTCCCGTGGGGTGTTCGGCCCGGCGCCGGAGGACGTGCTCGGGGCGCCTTCGTCCTGGGCCGGGACGGCGCCGACGCGCACGGGAGGGAGCACGGGTAAGGGCAGCCGACGCTCGCCGCCGAGGACGCGCCCCGGGTGCGGAGGCTGACCGCGCGGATCGCCGACGAGGTGCCGGGCGAGCGGGCTCGGCCCCCGGCTCGTGCGTGCGCGGGCAACGCCGAGGTGGCCGTGCGTAGTTGCTCCGCCGCCGGGGCAGCGGATGCCGGCGTCCGGGAGGCCTTGGTCCCTCACCCGGACGTCGTACGGCGCACGAAGACCTCTCCAGTGGCCGCGTGACCGGTACCCCACGTTCATGCGACCGCACCGCGGGGGCGTCCGGGCGGCTCAGGCGCCGGGCATCAGGCCCGCCGCCACCGTGGCCCCCAGCTCCCAGCAGGCTTGGATGTCGGCCTTGCCCGGCTCGCCGGTGACGGTCACCGGCTCGGCCGCCCGGCGCCAGCCGAGGCCGGTGGTGACGGTCTCGATGGCGCGGACGGCACCGGTGACGTCGTTGCCGCCGTGGACGTAGAAGCCGAAGGGGCGACCGCGGGTCTCGTCCAGGCAGGGATAGTAGATCTGGTCGAAGAAGTGCTTGAGGGCGCCGGACATGTAGCCGAGGTTGGCGGGCGTGCCGAGCAGGTAGCCGTGGGCTTCCAGCACGTCGGAGGCGGTGGCCGACAGGGCCGCCCGGCGTACGACGCGCACGCCCTCGATCTCCGGTGTCGTCGCTCCTGACACGACCGCCTCGAACAGGGCCTGGCAGTTCGGTGAAGGGGTGTGGTGGATGATCAGCAGGGTAGGCACATCCCGCACCCTGCCGTGCGCGTACCGTCCCTCGCAAACGGCGGCTTCCAGGCGACTTTCCAGGCAGACTTCGGAGCACACTTCGAGGCGCGGTTCAGGGCCACGCGACCGGCTTGCCGGGGACGGGACGCGCGGCCGGACCGAGACAGGAGGATCAGCCGTGGTCGACGAGGACCGCAGGGCGCAGGCCGCCGTGGTGTTCGACGCGCTGGGGCTCGCCTACGAGCAGGCGTTCGCCGGCTCCGCACCGCACCGGGCGTCGCTGCGCTGGCTGGTGGAGCGGCTGGCGCCGGGCAGCAGGGTGCTGGACGTGGGGAGCGGGACGGGCCGCCCGACCGCGCAGACGCTGACCGGGGCCGGACACCGCGTGCTGGGCATCGACGTCTCACCGGTCATGGTCGACCTGGCCGCTCGGCAGGTGCCCGGGGCCGAGTTCCGGCTCGCCGACATCCGGGAGACGCCGTTGCCCGAGGACGCGTTCGACGCCGCGTGCGCGTACTTCTCGCTGTTGCAGATGTCCCGCGCCGAGCAGGCGGCCGTCGTGGAGAAGCTGACCCGTGCGGTACGGCCCGGCGGCCTCGTCGCGCTGGCCACCGTGCCGCTGGACCTGGAGGACACCGAGGGTCTCTTCATGGGGCAGCCGGTCCGGATCACGAGCTTCACCGCGGAGGCCTTCACCGGAGTGGCCGTCGGCGCGGGCCTGACGGTCCTGGCCGAGGAGCAGACCCTGTTCACCCCGAGCGCCCTGGAGGCGGGACCCGAGCCGCATCTCTTCCTGCACTGTGTGCGCGAGGCCGGGTGAGGGACAGCCGGTGAGCCGCGTCCGGTGAGCCGCATCGCGGTCGGCGTTGTCGGTGCCCTCGGTTACAGTGACGGCTCTGGACCGAAGGGGAGGCAACAGTGCAGGTCGGGGTGGGGGCGGTCGGAGGCCGCATCGTCGTGGCGGCGGCGCTCGCCGCGGTGCTCGGCGGGTGCGCCGAGTCCGCGGACGGCGGCGGGGAGAAGTCCGCGAGCGCGTCGGCGAGCGCCAAGGGCGCGGCGGCCGGGGGCACGGGTGCGAAGGGTGCGGCGGCGGCCCGCGGCGGCACGGTCGGCGCGGCCGGTTCTGCCTGCGAACTGCCCGTGACCTTCGACATCGCGCAGCACTGGAAGGCCAAGTCGATCGACGCCGACAAGGAGTTGGCCGAGTCTTCGAAGGGCGAGGACGGCGACCTCAGCGGGGCGCTCGCCGACGCCTTCCTCCGGCAGGGCCCGGTCACGGCCGCCTGTGAGATCGACGCCAAGCCGGCGGGCAACATCGGCTTCCTGCGCGTGTGGAGGGGCAAGGGCGGCGACACGGACGCGGGAGGTGTGCTGCGCGCGTTCGTCGCCGCCGAGGACAACGTCAGCAAGGCGAGGTACCACTCCTTCAAGACCGGCGGCGGCGTCTCCGCGGTGGAGGTGGAGTACCTCTACACGAGCAAGCTCCTGGACGAGACGAAGAAGGAGAGCGCCTTCGCCGTCAGCACGCCCGAGGGCCCCGTCGTCCTGCACCTCGGGGGCATGGACACCCAGGAGCACGAGGAGATGCGGCCCGCCTACGACCTCGCCAAGCAGACGCTCAGGGTCGGCTGAGGACCGCCGCTCAGGCACGGGCCGTGGCCCGGCCCAGGTAGGTGAGAGGGCCCGCGTCGGCGACCGGGATCTCGTGGAAGCCGACCCGGTCGTAGAAGGCGCGGGCGGCGGTGTTGACGGTGACCATGCCGAGGTGGACCGCCTCGACGCCCTTACCGTGCAGGGCGTCGAGGAAGGTGTGCACCAAGCGGCGGCCGTGGCCCTGCCCCTGCCAGGGCGGCAGCAGGTCGATGTGCAGATGGGCGGGGTAGGCGGCGAGTTCGGGGACGAGCATCCGCTCCGGGTGGTGCAGGAGGCGGATCATCTCCTCGGTGGGTGTGCGGGGCGGCGCCACGGGCTCCGGGTAGCGGCCGGCCAGCCGGGGGATCCAGCTCCGCCGGAAGTCCTTCACGAAGCGCTCGGTGTCCGCCGTACCGACGATGTATCCCACGGCCCGGCCCGTGCCGTCGTCCAGTACGAAGGCCAGGTCCGGGTCGAAGTGGCAGTACGGCTCGGCGAAGAGCGACGGCATCAGGCGCTGGTCGGGGTAGAGGGCCCGGGAGTCGCCCCCGTTGTGCGCGGTGCGGACGCAGACGTCGGCCACGGCGTCGCGGTCGGCGGGGCGGTAGGACCGGATCAGCGGGTTCGGATCGAGGGACGGCATGGCCCCATCCTCACCCTCTTGGGAGCGCTCCCACAAGGGGTCGTGAGCGGATGGCGGCGACCGCCTCGAAGGTGGCCGCCGCCGTCCGCGAACCGTCAGTAGCGCATGCGCCTGGCCCGCAGGAGCATGAACAGACCCGACAGGGCGAGCAGCGTGCCGATGGCCGCGGGCCACAGATGGGCGCCCGTCTCCGCCAGACCGCCCCGGCTCGCCTGGGGTTCGGTCCCCGCGACCGTCGGCGGGGCGTACGCGGCGGCGGTGGCGGCCCGACTCGACGCGGCCACGGACGGGGCCGGTGCCGAACGCGCCGGCGTGGACCGGGGTTCGGCGGACACGGCAGGTGCCGCCTTGTCGTCCGTGTCGTGCCGGGTGGTGCGGGCGGGCGACGTCGTCGCGTCGAGCCGTGGCACCTCAGCGGATCGGGACGCCGACGGAGCGGGCGCGGAGGTGGCACTTCCGCCGCTGTCCTCGCCGGAGCCGCCACCCGGCGCTGCCGTGGCACTCGAACTCGCCGTGGGCGTGGACGTCGGCGTCGTGGCGGGGTCGTCGGCGGCGGAGGAACCGCAGGTGCGGCCGGAGTTGATGCAGTCGACCATCTCGCCCATCAGGTTCTCGTCGAAGACGTTGATGAAGTCGCCGTGGTCGGTGACGGGCTTGTGCAGCTGCTCCGGGAAGGAGTCCACCGCGAACAGCGGGACGGTACGGCCGCCGTCCGCGGTGCTCGGCGCGTCGACGTCGTAGACGATGCGCTGCACGAGCTGCGGAATGGGCTCGAAGCCCGCCGGGCAGGAACCGTCGGGGGCCGTGAAGGCCACGTGGGTACGGTGGTTGGCGCTGTCGATGTTGCGGCCGTCCCAGCAGCTCTGGAAGCGGAAGGTGCGCACCACGTCGCTGCCCGGCGGGCACAGCGGGTACTTGTCCTTCAGTTGCCGGTTCTCGTAACCGGTGCAGCTCCAGGACGCGTTGGCGTTGCCGGGGCCGTTGACGAAGGCCTTGGCGTCCCCCGTGATGATGCGCAGCAGGCGCGGCATGGCGGTGACCTTGCCACGCGGGTTCCCGACGAAGGTCAGCGTGACCTGCTCGGGGGTCACGATCTGGCCCGCGTTGCCTTCCGTACCGCCGCCCGGGGCTCCGGCGTCCCGTTCCCGGGTGCCGTTCTGCAGGCGCAGCACCGGCCAGTAGTACGACGACTTGTCGCCCTGGTCCGCACAGCTCGTACCGGCCTTGGCCAGGTCCTCGTCGCCGGCGAAGGCGTTGTTGCCCTGGTTGCCGACGTAGTCGTGGAAGTGGTGGGCGCCGTTGGTGACGCCGGGGGCGACGATGACGTTGTCGGAGTTGAACAGGCCGCCCGCGTTGACCCCGCAGTCGGAGGTGAACGTGCCGCGCGAGGCGTCGGCCTGCGGCGGCGGGGCCGGCGCCTCGGGCGGTACGGCGGTGATGTCCGCGTAGTCCGAGACGACGGGCCCGTTGCCGCCCTGGCCGGCGCCGTTCTGCCCTTGGCCGCCGCCGTTCTGCCCCTGGCCGGTGCCGCCCTGCCGGCCGTCGTCGCCCGGGGTGCCGGTGGCCTGACCGTTGTCGCCGGGGCGCAGGGTGCAGGCGGCCAGATCGTCCAGGCCCTGCGGGCGCTCCCCGGCCCGGCCGATCGCGTCGGCGATCCGTCCGATGGACTCCGACCGCTTCTCCTCCAGCGGCTTCACGATGGTCTCCTCGGGAGAACCGGCGTCCTGGCCGCCGGTCCGCCCCGCCTGCTGCACCTGCTGGTACGCCGCCGCGATCTGCTGGTCCAGCACCGCGAGTTCCCGGTCGACATCGGGACGCGCCGCGTCCGGCACGGCCGTCAGCCGACTGCCGACATCGGGGCAGTCGATGGTCGCCATGCCCGAGGACAGCACGCGTCCGGATGCGTCCGTGCCGGATCCGTCACCCCAGCCCTCGGTGGCCGAGGCATAGACGTTCGCCCCGACGAGCCCGGCTCCGCCGAGCATCAGGGCGACCGCGCCGAGGGTCGCGCGTCGTGCGCCGGTCGGGCGTCTGCGCCTGTTGCGTACCAAGGTCGTCCCCTGTGTGTGATCGCCGGTGGCCCGACCGCCGGTGGGTGTGGCCGGCGGCCGGGCATGGAGTCCCCCGGCTTCATACGGCGGGCGGAGCCACTGCGTTCAGCCGAATCACGAATTCACCGGGACCTCACAGGAAACCATGGCCGCCGCCCCTTCCCTGTCGAACACCGTCGCGAACATCACGAATATGTATCGGACATTTCACACCTCAACCTTCACACGAGGTACACACGTTGGCTAGGTTGACGCGAGGCCGCCGCCCGGCTCTGCCCCGGCGAGCCGCCCAACTGCCCTGCAGGGCAAGGAAGGAGCACGTCTTCCATGGCGCCGGAGAGCCGCGACGAGGTCCGACAGCGGATCGCATCCCTCTACGACCGGGCGGAGAACGACACCGGTAACTTCAACGCGACCCGGGCCATGGCCGCCCGGACGCGTTCACGTGGCGTACCGCTGGCCAAGCGGGCGGGCCGGCGTCCGGACCCGGCGCTGGACGAGGTCGCCCGGCAGTGGTTCGACGCGGCACGCGCCGACATCGGCCCGACCGTCCCCGCCGTACTGCCCGCGGACCGGCTGCCCGACAGGTCTGCCGCGTCGGCGCGTTCACGAGAGCGGGTGGACGGGCTTCCGCTCGCGGAGGTCGAGCGGCAGACCCGCGCCCTGCCGGCTGGCGGCAGTGAGCCCCTCGGTCTCCCGAGAGGTGGCAGCGAGGACCTTGCTCCCCCTCGTCTCCCGGGAGGTGGCGGGGAGAGCCGTGCCCTTCCGGGCGGTGAGCGGCGGGCGCTGGGCATGGGCAGCCTGCCTCAACAGCGGGCCGCGGCAACGGAGATGGGCGGTCTGTCCGGGCAGCGGCCCGCGGCGCTGGAGATGGGCGGTCTGCCCGGACAGCGGCCCGCGGCGCTGGAACTGGGCACCGGCCAGGCAGTGGCCGAACTGACGACGGGAACGGCGACTGAGCCGACGAGCGGGTCCCTGCCGGCCGGGCCCTTGCAGGCGGGGTTCCTTCCGGCCGGGCCCTTGCCGGTGGGGTCTCCGCAGACCGGGCCCCCGCCGGCCCTGGAGACCGGGCGGACGGCGCTGGTCGATGCCGCGAGCAGCATGGAACTTCCAGACTCCGCGCCGGCGTTGAGCGGCGGTACGGCAGACACGGCAGGCTGGGCCACGGCAGAAACGGCAGAACCGGGCCGCTGGGGCACGACAGACACGGTCGGCTGGGCCACGGCGGAAAGGGCGGACACGGTCGGCTGGGCCACGGCGGAAACGGCGGAACCGGTCGGCTGGGCCACGGCAGGAACGGTGAGCCCTGCCGTTCTGCCGGTCGCCGAGCAGCCCGTCGCTCAGCCGGCGGCGGTGCGGCTGCCCCGGACACTCCCCGGCACCGCCGGATTCGTTCGCCTGTCCCCTGCTGCGTCGAAGGCCGGAATTCGGCGCAAGCTCGACACAGCGCGAGACCAGCTGTCCGGGCGCACCGCCCGGCTCGGCCCGCCGGACACCGCCGTTCAGCCGGTACCGGTACCGCCCGACTGGTCGGCGGGGGTGCGGCAGACGGCGCAACCCGCCATGACCTCGACGGTCCAGTGGCAGCGGCAGGGCGCGGAACCCGCGCTGTCGGCAGCGCCGACGGCAGGCGCGCCGCCGGCCGGCACCACCGTTCCCGTGACCGGCACCGTGCCCCTCCCCCTGCCCCTGCCCGCACCCGCCTCGGTCGAGTCGCCTCGCGCTCTCCGTGCCGCGAAGGCCATCGCCTTCGCCCGGGCGCAGCTCGGGAAGCCGTGCGTGTGGGGTGCGACCGGGCCGGACTCCTACGACTGCTCCAGCCTCACCCAGGCCGCGTGGAAGGCGGCCGGTGTCACGCTGCCGCGGGCCGCGCACGAGCAGGCGCTGGCCGGAACGCCGCTCACGGCCGCCGGGCTCGAACCGGGCGACCTCGTCCTGTTCTTCGAGGACGACCGGCACGTGGGCCTGTACGTCGGCGACGGAATGATGGTCCACGCCCCCGGACCGGGATCGTCCATCCGCGAGGAGTCGATCTACGGCGCCGGCGAGGCAGCGATCCACCGGATCATCCGGCCGGCCTGACGGGGGCCCGCCGCGGCGTCCCAGGTTCCTGTCCGGGATCAAGGCCCAGCGGGGCGGCGATGGCGGCGACCTCGTCGGCGAGGAACCGGCCGAGCGACTGCCGGTCGACACGGCGCACCAATGTGCCGGCCACCTACCCGAGGGGCGCCGCGTGCCCCGACCTCCGCCCGCCCCGGCCATGAGATACACCGCCCCGTCCATAAGGCACCTCTGGGTCAGCCATAAGATCAGCTTATGAGGTCATAGACGGGACCCGCGTACCGACTTAGGACACCCTTAATTTAGGCTTCGTGATCAAGTCGCCCATTCACGCTCGAAGGGAACCTGATCATGCCGCGCCCCCTGCGGGTAGCCATCGTCGGAGCCGGCCCCGCCGGGATCTACGCCGCCGATGCCCTGCTCAAGTCCGAGGTGGCCGCCGACCCCGGTGTCTCCATCGACCTCTTCGAGCGGATGCCCGCCCCGTTCGGCCTGATCCGGTACGGCGTCGCGCCCGACCACCCGCGCATCAAGGGCATCATCACCGCCCTGCACCAGGTGCTGGACAAGCCGCAGATCCGCCTGTTCGGCAACGTCGACTACCCGGCGGACATCAGCCTGGACGACCTGCGCGCCTTCTACGACGCGGTGATCTTCTCGACCGGCGCCATGGCCGACCGCGAGCTGCGCATACCCGGCATCGACCTGGACGGCTCCTACGGCGCCGCCGACTTCGTCTCCTGGTACGACGGTCACCCGGACGTGCCCCGCACCTGGCCCCTGGAGGCAGAGAAGGTCGCCGTGCTCGGTGTCGGCAACGTCGCCCTGGACGTCGCCCGCATCCTCGCCAAGACCGCCGACGAGCTGCTGCCGACGGAGATCCCGCCGAACGTCTACGACGGTCTGAAGGCCAACAAGGCCGTGGAGATCCACGTCTTCGGCCGCCGTGGCCCGGCGCAGGCGAAGTTCAGCCCGATGGAGCTGCGGGAGCTGGACCACTCCCCCAACATCGAGGTCATCGTCGATCCCGAGGACATCGACTACGACGAGGGCTCGATCGAGACGCGGCGCGGCAACAAGCAGGCCGACATGGTCGCCAAGACGCTGGAGAACTGGGCGATCCGCGACGTCGGCGACCGCCCGCACAAGCTCTTCCTCCACTTCTTCGAGTCGCCGGCCGAGATCCTCGGCGAGGACGGGAAGGTCGTCGGCCTGCGCACCGAGCGCACCGCCCTGGACGGCACCGGCAACGTCAAGGGCACCGGCGAGTTCAAGGACTGGGACGTCACGGCGGTCTACCGCGCGGTCGGCTACCTCTCCGAGAAACTGCCCAAGCTCCCCTGGGACATCGATTCCGGAACGGTCCCGGACGAGGGCGGCCGGGTGATCGAGGAGGGCGGCACCCACCTGCAGTCCACCTACGTCACCGGCTGGATCCGGCGTGGCCCCGTCGGCCTCATCGGCCACACCAAGGGCGACGCCAACGAGACCGTGGCCAACCTGCTGGACGACTACGCCGGCGGCCGTCTGCACACCCCCGCCTCGCCCGAGCCGGAGGCCGTGGACGCCTTCCTCGCCGAGCGGAACGTCCGCTTCACCACCTGGGAGGGCTGGTACAGGCTGGACGCCGCAGAGCGTGCCCTGGGCGAGCCGCAGGGCCGCGAGCGCGTGAAGCTCGTCGAGCGTGAGGACATGCTGCGGGAGAGCGGGGCGTAAGCTCCCTCCGTTCCGGTGGGTGCCGGCCGGGGTGAACGGGGTCCGCCCCGAAGCGGATGGACGGGCGGGCCCCGTTCGCCGGACATTGTGGACGCCGCGACCGCCGGCCGGGCACGGGTGAACCGCGGTCACCTGACGCGCACCGCGCACACCCCGGGCGTACGGCGCACACCCCGCGCTCCGATCGCACCCCCGGGCGACGCGCGGGGCCGGGCCCCCGCCGCCGTGTCGCCCCGCTGAACGGTGATACTGGGAGGCACACCCGCCCCCATCAGCAGATTGGCTCATGTCGAACTCCGCCGGCGACCGCGCCACCACCCCGCAGACCCTCTGGGCGGCCCGGGGCCGCCACACCGGTCCCGCCCCCGAGAACGTCGTCCGCCGCACCCTGCGACGGCACAAGGAGAGCGGGGACATCGACGACTTCGCCGAGCCGCCCGCGGCCGAGGACCCGGCCCGGCGGGTCTTCGAGGCCCGCTGGCGGGCCGGCGGCACGGTGACCGTGCGGGCCCGGCTCACCCTCGTACCACCGGAGGGCCGGCTGCCGGGCCACGAGTGGCGGCTGGTCGCGGAGGCGGAGCGTCCGTGGGACGACGCCTGGCCGTCGCCCGCGACGCTCTTCTGGCCCGAGGGCAGCTCGGGCGAGGACGACGACGGCTCCTGGGACCATCACCCCACGGTCGCGGGCCTGCGCCACCGGCACGTCAACGCGCTGCCAAAGGACGACAAGGACATGCGGCGCCGGCTGCGGGACGCGGCCCGGGAGGCGTGGTGCGTCCATGTCGTCGTCCACGAGGCGATGACACCCGACGAGCGGGGCCGGCTGCCGCTGGCGCGATTGCTGCCGCCCGGCCTGCGACACCGTGTGATCGAGCACCGGGCCGCACCGCAGCAACTGCGCGCCGTCAACTGGGCGTTGAAGGACCTGGGCGTCGAGGTGCCGCGCGGCGGCGCGGTGCTGCTGCCGCCGGATCCGGCGCCGGAGGGGTACGACGGCCGGGAGCACAGCGTACGCACGGTCTTCCTGGACGGTTCACAGCCGGCCGGACTCGTCGCGGCGCTCCGGCACTTCGTCGCCCTGCCCCGGCCGCTGCCGCGGGACGCCGAGGAGGCGCTGACGGACCTGCGCGAGAACTGGACCCTGATGACCCTTCAGGAAGAGCTGGAGCGCGAGCGGCGGCTGGTCGCCATGTACGCCGAGGCGCTGGAGGCGATGACGAGGTCCCGGGACCTGTACAAACAGGCCGCCGAGCAGGCGCTGGAGGCCCTGGCGGCGTACCGCGACGTGCCCGCGCCCGCCCTCCCCCAGCAGCGGCCCGCCTCCCGGACACCGGGCGCACTGCAGCAGCTGACGCGGACGTTCGAACGGCTCAGGCTGACGGCCAAGGGCCGGCCGCAGCAGGGGCCCGCCGCGGACTCCTCGCCGAACGGCGCGGCGCCGGCGGACGACGGCGCCGGGGCCACGGGCGCCGACGGCGATGCGGACGACCGTTCATCGTAGGAGTCAGTCGGGGTACTGGGACGGTCGTACCGTTCGTAGGCGCCCCACTCCGACAAGGAGCCGCACATGGACACGACCACGACCCTGCTGGTGCTCGCCGCCGTCGTCGCGGCGGTGCTGCTCGCCGTCGCGGTCCGTCTGCTGGTGCGGCTGGTGCGGGCGCGACGCACGCTGCGGCGGGCGGGGCTGCCGACGGGGCCCCGGTGGGTGTTCTGGGGCGCGGTCGCCTATCTGGTGCTGCCCACCGATCTGCTGCCCGACCCGGTCTACCTGGACGACATCGGCGTCCTGCTCCTCGCCCTGCGCAGCCTGCGCGCCGCCCGGCCGCTGCCGCGCGGGACGACCGAGCCCTGACCGGCCGGGCGGGGTGTACCGCACCGGGGGTATGCCGCACCATGGGGCGATGCACCCCGTGTTCACCGGCATACCCGGTGCCCCGGCGGCCCCCGGTGTGGCCGTGGTCGTCGACGTGATGCGTGCGTTCACCGTGGCCGCCTGGGCGTTCCGGCGCGGCGCCGAGCGCATCGTCTTCGCCCGCACGCGACGGGAGGCGCTGGCGCTGAAGGCCCGTCACCCGGACTGGCTCGCCTGCCAGGACGGGGCGCCGATGCCGGGGTTCGACCTGGTCAACTCGCCCGCCCGGCTGCGTGCGCTGGACCTGCGGGGCCGTACGGTCGTCCAGAGGACCACCGCCGGAACGGCCGGGGCGCTGGCCGTGGCGGACGCCGGGCTGCTGCTGTGCGCGAGCTTCGCGGTGGCCGGGGCGACCGCAGGGGCGCTGCGACGGGTACGGGCGGAGGCGGTGACCTTCGTGGTCACCGGGGACGGCGGACGGGCCGAGGAGGATCTGGCCTGCGCGGAGTACATCGCGGAACGCGTGCGGACGGACGACACCGACGCGGTCCCCTACCTGGCGCGTGCCCGGCGCTCCACCGCCGCCGCACGGCTGGCCGACGGGGTGCGGCGCGGGTGGGCCGGTGTCGATCCCGGGGACGTGGCCGTGTGCCTGGAGACGGACACGTTCCCGTCGGCCATGGCGGCCACCCGGGAGGACGGCCACCTGGTGCTGCGCGCGTGGGCGCCCCCCGAGGGCCCTGTCGCCTGGGCATAGCGAGCGCTGCGGCGTCGGTCCGGACACGCACCCGCCGGCGGGTCCGACCCGGCGGGACGTCTCAACCGGCGCCGTCCCGCTGGGCCTTGCCCATGGTCAGGGCCGTGAGCAGGACCACCAGCGCGCCGAGCGCCGCTGCCGCTGCCGTCGGACCGGCCAGCCATGACGGTGCCAGCGTCGCCGCCCGCAGCCGGGCCGGGTCCGGCAGGTTGAACCGTCCGCCGAGCACGTGTCCGGCGGCGAGCACCGCCGTGACCCCGACCGCGGCCGTCGCCGCCACCAGCCGGGCCGGCGCGGCCCGCGCGGTGAGGGCGAGCGCCAGCAGGCCGCACAGCGCCGAGGCGAGCAGGGTGGCCCCGAGGGCGCCGTGGGAGAGCCCGGCCCAGTAGCGCGGGGCATGGGCCGTGCCACACAGGAACACCAGCAGCGCGGCGGACCGGGCGGCCCACAGGCAAGCCGTCGGCGTCCGGTCGTCCACGGTCCGCTCCGCAGCCGCCCGTCGTCTTTCCGCCCGCCCTTCCGTGAGGGGCCGCGACGTCCGCGTGCGTCCTTCGACGATGATGCGCCGGGTCTTCACCGGCCCTGCCGCGGCCGGCCGTCCCGCCGCCGGCTCCTCCGTGACGGACCGCTCGGCCTCCGCCGATGCCGCCGGGGCCGACCACCCCACCTCCCATACGACCGCCGGTGCCACGGCGGCGGCCGCCGACCGCTCCTCAGCCTCCCGCGTCTGCCGTTCCGCCGCCAGCCGGCCGATCAGCTCGGCGAGTTCCTCCACGGGCCGGTGCACCGCCACGGCCCGCACAGCGGCTTCCGCGCAGTGGGATTCCACCGGGCCGCGGTGCAGCAGTTGCACCAACCGGGAGACGTCCTCCAGAGGGCGGCGCTCAGCGGCTGCCCGGATCGCCTCGTCGGCGCTGCCGCTGTCCCGGGGCGGTTCGGTCAGCAGCGTCACCAGACGGGTGACGTCCTCCACCGACCGGTCGACCGCGACCGCGCGCAGCACGTCGGCTGTCATCCGGGCCGGCTCGGGCGAGCTCTCCAGCAGCGTGATGAGCCGGACCACGTCCTCCACCGGGCGGTCGGCGACGGCCGCCCGGACCAGGCTGCGCAGGGGGTCGCCGTGCGCGGGTTCCTCCGGGGGAAGCGGCCGTACGGGCCGCGTGAGGAGGTCCGGGGACGGGGCGGGGGCGCCGGCGGCGCCCGGTGCCGTGGGTATCACCGAGTCGTCGGGACGAGGGGATGAAGAGCAGGTCGTCATCTCGGCTCCAGGAGAAGGGTGCGACCGCACCCGCGCCCCGTCTGCGGTCGCCGCGTCACGGACTCCATTACACGGACTCCATTACTAGGAGCGGGCCCCGGAGCCCGCCACTCGGGCGGGGCACTGGTGTGAGCCGGTCCGGTGCCCTCCGGCCGGTACCGGCCCGTCCTTCCCCTCGCCATCCCGCCCAGGTGCGCTCCGCGCGTCCGGTGGCGCATTCTTGCTGTGTCATCCACCCGGAGCCGCACGGGACGAGGTGGGGCCGATGGCCGGGAGCGACGAGCAGGCGGTCCGTACGCGGGCCCGGCTGACCGCGCTGCTGGCCGACGTCTCGGCCGGCGCCCTCACCGCGGCCGGCGGCCGGGTGGCGGGCGTGTACCTGCGCTCCCGCACCCCCGGCCTGCTGCGCCTGGCGGTGCTCACGGGGCTGCCGGGTCCGCTGTTCAGGTCCTGGTGGCGGCTGCACGTCGGCCGGCCGTTCCCGGTCGCCGACGCCTACCGGCTCGGCGTCCAGGTGGTCCTGCCGAACGCCACGGAGACCATGCGCCGGTATCCGCAGTTCGCGGCCGGTCTGCCCTTCCCGTTCGGGTCGGTGCACGTGCCGGTGCCGGGCGGGACCGAGCCGCTGGGGGTGCTCACGGTCCTGCACCCGGCGGTGACGGACACGGTGGACGACCTGCTCGACCGGGAACTGCTCGGCCGGCTGGCCGAGGGCCTGGGCACCGAACTGCTCGGTCTGGCCGACGGGGACGAGAGCACGATCGTCTGGGACGGCGAACCGCTGTGCGTACGGCCGCCCGCGAGCCGGCCGACCCGGGCCGCCGTAGGACGCTTCAGCTGTGACCCGGCGACCTCCACGGTCCGTGCGGACGACCGGTTGCACGCCCTGCTCGGGCTCGGCCCCGGCGAGTTCGCGGGGACGATGACGGCGCTGGCGAAAGCGGTGGCACCCGCCGACGCGCACCGGGTCCTGGCCGCGCTGCGCGACACGGCCGCCGGGAAACCGCCGAGCGCGCCGCTGAGTCTGCGCGCCCACGACGGCACGCCGCGGCTGCTGGACCTGTGGCCGGTCGGCGAGGAAAGCGCGGACCGCGCCGGGACGGCGGTCCACGGGGTGGTGTTCGACCCCGGTACGGCCGCCTCCGCCGACGGCGCGGCCGACCTGCTGCCGGAGGGCGTGTTCTGCCTGGACCGGCTGGGGCAGATCGTGTACGCCAACCCGGCGGCGGCCCGGCTCACGGGCCGGGCGCGGGAGGGGTTGCTGGGGCAGGCGCTGTGGGACGCGCTGCCCTGGCTGACCGGGCCGCCGTACGACGACCATCTGCGCGGGGCTCTGCTCTGCCCCGAGCCGGTGCACTTCCACGCCCGGCGGCCGGCCGGCGAGCGGGACGAGTCCGGTGAGGGGGACTGGCTGGCGGTGTCGGTGCACCCCGGCACCGACCTGCTCACCTGCGTGCTCGTCCCGGCCAGCCGGGTGGACGCCGCGAGCGGGCCGGTGCCCGAGGCCGGGGCCCCCGAGGACGCGGTGGCGGGCGCCCGCTCGATGACGCCGCTGTACCGGCCGATCGCGCTGGCCATCGCGCTGACGGACGCGGTGACCGCCCGGCAGGTGTCGGCGGTGGTCATGCAGGAGCTGCTGCCCGCGTTCGGCGGCCGGCGGCTCGCCATCTACCTGCTCCAGGACCGGCATCTGTACCTGGCCTGGGAGACGGGGTTCCCGCAGGGCTTCCTCTCGGCGTTCGAGGGCGTCGGCCTGGACGCGCACCTGCCCGGTGTGGAGACCCTGACCACCGGCCGGCCGCTGTTCTTCGAGGACATGGGACAGATCGCGGCGGCCTATCCGGGGATCGCCCTCGACGCGGAGGAGGGCTCGCGTGCCTTCCTGCCGCTGATCGCCTCGGGCAGGCCGGTGGGCTCCTGCATCCTCGGCTTCGACCGCGAGCGTGCCTTCAGCACGGAGGAACGCACGGTCCTCACCGCGCTCGCCGGGCTGATCGCGCACGCGATGGAGCGGGCGCGGCGCTACGACGACGAGGCGGCCCTCGCCCGCGGCCTGCAGCAGGCCCTGCTGCCCCGGCGGCTGTCGAGGCATCCGCGGGTGGAGACCGTGGGGCGGTACCTGCCGGGGACGCAGGGCATGGACGTGGGCGGTGACTGGTACGACGTGGTGGAGGCCGGGAACGGGCTCGCGCTGGTCATCGGCGATGTGCAGGGGCACGGGGTGCAGGCGGCGGCCACGATGGGCCAGCTCCGCAGCGCCGTGCGCGCGTTCGCGCTGGGCGACCGGCCGCCGGACGAGGTGCTGAGCGGCACCAACCACCTGCTGATCGACCTGGACCCCGGCCAGTTCGCCAGCTGCTGTTACCTGCGCCTGGACCCCGCCACCGGCCGGGCCCGGATCGCGCGGGCGGGTCATCCGCCGCCGCTGCTGCGCTGCCCGGACGGCCGGACCCGGCTGCTGGACGTCCCGGGGGGCGTCGTCCTCGGCGTGGATCCGCACGCCCGGTACCCGGTGACCGAGCTGTGGCTGGAGCCGGACGCGATCCTCGCCCTCTACACCGACGGTCTGGTGGAGCGGCCCGGCGCCGACATCGACGACGGCATCGCGTCGCTGCGGCTGGCGCTCGCCCGGGCCGGTGCCGGCGCGGGCCGGGGCGGCGGGCGGTCCCTGTCCGGGGTCGCCGACCGGCTGACCGCCACCGCCCGGCACGCCACCGACCGCCCGGACGACGTGGCCCTCCTGCTGGCCGCCCGCCGCCCGCCGCCCGCTCCCGGCCGGTGACCGGCCACCCCGCTCAGCCGAGCCCGCCCCCGCCCCGGCGCACGGCGGTCGCCGCCTCGGGTGATGGTCTCGCCTGACGGCGCCGGGCAGTGTAGACATGGGCACATGGTGCGACTGCCCGGCCGGCCCGTGACTCGGCCGCCCCGATCTTTCGGGTACCCGCGCGCACCGCACAGCCCGCCGGCGGCGGACCGCGGCGCGGGCGGCAGCCGGCCGGGGGTGCTCCGGTCGGCGGTGACCGGACGCAGCGTGGCCGGGCAGGTGTTCGTCCTGCAAGTGGTGATCGTGCTGCTGCTGGTCGTCTCGGCGGTGGTGGCCCAGGTGCTCCAGGTGCGGCACGACAGCGACACCGAGGCGAGCAACCGTTCCCTCGCGGTCGCCGAGACGTTCGCCAACGCGCCCGGCACGGTCGCCGCCCTGCGCTCCGCGGACCCCACGGCCGTGCTCCAGCCGCGCGCGGAGGCGGCCCGCAAGGCGACCGGCGTGGACTTCATCGTCGTGATGAACACCGACGGCATCCGCTACACGCACCCCAAGGCCGACCGCATCGGCAAGAAGTTCGTCGGCACGATCGCCCCGGCCGTGGCCGGCGGCACGGTCACCGAGCACATCACCGGCACCATCGGCCCGCTGGTGCAGGTCGTGGTGCCGGTGAAGGACTCCGATGGCCAGGTGGTGGGGCTGGTGGCGGCCGGGATCACCACCGCGCACGTGGGCGGTGCCGCCGATCAGCAGCTGCCGCTGCTGCTCGCCGCGGCGGCTGCCGCGCTCGCGCTGGCGACCGCGGGCACGGCCCTGGTGAGCAGACGGCTGCTGCGCCAGACGCACGGCCTCGGGCCGTACGAGATGACGAGGATGTACGAGCACCACGACGCGGTGCTGCACGCGGTCCGGGAGGGCGTGCTGATCGTCGGCGGTGACGGCAGGCTGCTGCTCGCCAACGACGAGGCCCACCGCCTGCTGGACCTTCCCGCGGACGCCGAGCGGCGGCATGTGCTGGAGCTGGGGCTGGACGACGAGACGGCGGGGCTGCTGGCCTCGGGGCGGGTCGCCACGGACGAGGTGCACCTGGTCAAGGACCGGCTGCTGGCGATCAACCAGCGGCCCACGGACCTGCGCGGCGGCCCGCCGGGCAGCGTCACCACGCTGCGCGACTCCACCGAGCTGCGCGCCCTGTCGGGCCGCGCGGAGGTGGCGCGGGAGCGGCTGAACATGCTCTACGAGGCCGGGGTGGGCATCGGCACCAGCCTGGACGTGACCCGGACCGCGCAGGAGCTGGCGGAGCTGGCGGTGCCCCGGTTCGCGGACTTCGCGACGGTGGACCTGTTCGACGCGGTGCTGGGCGGGGAGGAGCCTCGGCCGGGGACGGCGCTGCGCCGGACCGCCTGCGCGGGCATCCGCAAGGAGGCCCCGCTGTATCCGCTCGGTGAGCGGATCCGGTTCGTGACCACCTCGCCGCAGGCGCGCGCCCTGACGACCGGGCAGTCGGTCGTGGTGCCGCGGCTGCGCGACGAGCCCGGCTGGCGGGCGCAGGACCTGGAGCGCACGGACCAGGTGCTGGCGTTCGGCATCCACTCCCTGATCACCGTGCCGCTGCGGGCGGGCAGCCTGGTGCTGGGCGTGGCGAACTTCTGGCGGGCGGAGAAGCCGCAGCCGTTCGACGCCGAGGAACTGACCCTCGCCGAGGAGCTGGTGGCGCGGGCGGCGGTGTCGATCGACAACGCCCGCCGGTACACCCGTGAGCACAGCATGGCGGTCACCCTCCAGCGCAGCCTGCTGCCGCGCACCCTGCCCGAGCAGGGCGCCCTCGACCTCGCCTACCGGTATCTGCCGGCCCAGTCGGGGGTGGGCGGCGACTGGTTCGACGTGCTGCCGCTGTCCGGCGCCCGGGTGGCGCTCGTCGTCGGGGACGTCGTGGGGCACGGGCTGCACGCGGCGGCGACGATGGGCCGGCTGCGCACGGCCGTGCACAACTTCTCCTCGCTGGACCTGCCGCCGGACGAACTGCTGAGCCTGCTGGACGAGCTGGTCGGCCGGCTCGACCAGGACGACGAGACACCGGTGACGGGCGCCTCCGTGGTGACGGGCGCGACCTGTCTGTACGCGATCTACGATCCGGTGTCCCGGCTGTGCACGATGGCCCGGGCCGGTCATCCGCCGCCCGCGCTGGTGCGGCCTGACGGCGGCGTGGAGTTCCTGGACGTACCCGCGGGACCCCCGCTGGGCCTGGGCGGGCTGCCGTTCGAGACGGCCGAGCTGGAACTGCCGGAGGACAGCCGGCTGGTGCTGTACACCGACGGTCTGGTGGAGGACCGGGAGCGGGACATCGACGAGGGACTGGGCCTGCTGCGCGACGCGCTGCTGCGGGCACCGGGCGCCTCCCCCGAGGACACCTGCCGTACGGTGCTGGACCGGCTGCCGGCCCGGCCGAGCGACGACGTGGCGCTGATCGTCGCCCGCACCCGGGTGCTGGGCGACGACCGGGTGGCGCAGTGGCAGGTGCCGTCCGACCCGGCGGCCGTGTCGGAGGTGCGGGCCTCGGTGACCCGGCGGCTGGCCGACTGGGGCCTGGACGAGCTGGCGTTCACGACGGAGCTGATCCTGAGCGAGCTGGTCACCAACGCCATCCGCTACGGGCGCGGCCCGATCGGGGTACGGCTGCTGCGCGACCGCACGCTGATCTGCGAGGTGTCCGACCGCAGCACGACCTCGCCGCACCTGCGGTACGCGGCGAGCACCGACGAGGGCGGCCGGGGCCTGTTCCTGGTCGCCCAGCTCGCCGGGCGCTGGGGCACCCGGTACACCCCGCACGGCAAGGTGATCTGGGCGGAGCAGCCGCTTCCCTGAGCGTGCGGGGCGCGGGAAATCGTTTGAGGACCCGTGGGCCCGCGGGTGATGATCTCCGGCATGTTCTCGCGCAGGAATCGCCGTACCGCCCGGCCCACGTCCCCCGCCCTCCGTGCCGCCTGGGAGACCCTGGACGCCGGGGACGTACCCGGCGCGCTGCGGCAGGTGCGGGCGGCCGGGGAGGACGAGCCGCTCGGTGAGGTGGCCCTGGTGGTGGGGCGGGCGGCGGGCTCGGCCGGGTTCGACGACCTCGCCGACGCCTCGGCCGCGCTGGCCGCCGCCCCCGAAGACCCCCGGGCGCTCTACGACTTCGGGTACGCGTGCGTCGAACGCGGAGTGCCCGGTCTGGCGATCCCCGCGCTGCGCGCGGCGCTCGGCCTGAGCGGCGGGGCGCTGCCGGTGCTGCGGGAGCTGGTGTCCGCGTACGAGGACGAGGGCCGGCACCGGGAGGCGGTGGCCGAACTCGCCCGCCACGAGGACCGTCTCGCGGACTGGCCGGACCGCTATCTGCTGGTCTACAACGCGGTGCTGGCGGGCGATCTGGAGCTGGCCCGGCGTCAGCACGCCTTGCTGCCCGATCCGGAGGACGAGCGGTGGCGGCCGGCGCGGGACCGGCAGGACCGGATGCTCGCCCGGGCCGCCGACGCCGAGCGGGCGGGCCGGCTCGACACGGCCGATCTGCGGGGCTGGCAGTACGTGCTCGGCGGCACGGTCCTCGGCACGCTGTCCCCGTACGGCTACGACGCGGGCATGAACGGCCGCTACGCCTGGCTGCAGGACACTCCGGACCAGTGTCTGCGCGGTCTGCTGCGGCTCCGGGACCTGCTGGCGGCCACCGGGGTGCGGCCGCGGTCGGTGTCGCTGCTGCCGGACCGGGACTCGCGCATCCTCGGCCTGGCCGCGGCCCAGGTGCTGGGCCTGCCGGCGGAGCCGTTCGCGCCGGGCCGGGCGGACACGGTGGTCGTCGCGTACGACCTGGACGGGCTCGCGGCGCACGACGGCGGGCCGGAGCTGATCGGGGAACTGTTCGAGCGCGCCCCGGGGCAGGTGCTGCACGCGCACGCGTGCTGCTGGACGGACCCGCCCGCCGTCACCCCTGACAGCGCCGCCCTGCTGCACCAGTCGGTGACGGCGCCGTGGGGTGAGGGGCTGCGCCTGGGGGCGGACGGCGGGGTCGAGCGGGGGCCGGCGGACGACCGGCCGGAGGCGGAGATCGCCGCCGGGATCACCGCGGCGGACCCGACGCCCGATCCCGGGGACGACGACGGCCCGGCGGACGGCGACACGGAGTTCGCCGCGTTCGCCACGGCCGTGAAGGGCACGTGGCTGCGCGGCGAACGTGCGCGTGTGCGGTCCGCCGGGCCGGTCCCGGGTTCCCGGTTCGCCTGAGCGAGGCGGCGGTCAGCCGCCGTCGAGCCGCGAGCGCAGCAGCTGCTTGCCCAGCTCGGCGCCCTTGCGGCTGTCGGACTGTGCCTTGCGGAAGAGCTCCACGACCTCGTTGTCCTTGTCGCGCTCGGCGTCCTGGATGTACTGCTCCAGGCGCAGGGCGTTGCTCAGGCATGCCTCGACGTACCAGATCAGGTTGTAGTCCTTGTCGCGGGTGCCGGTGACGTCGCCGGTCTCGCTGGTGCTGGTCATCCGGGGTCTCCTCCTTCATGTCGACCCTGTGTCGATTCCGCTTGCCGCCTCGCCGGGTACCCGTGCGGCCTGCGGGCACACCGGCCGATCGGACCGTCCCTACTCGTCGATCACGGCGCCGAAGCGGGCGCCGTGGGCGGTGCCGCCGAGTGCGGCGGCGCCGTAGGACCAGGAGCCGTCGGCGAGCAGTCCGCCACCGCTCGCGGGCAGCAGCACCCGGCGGGGGCGGGGTGGGTTGTGACGCGCGGACGGGCTGTGACACGGCGGTGACAGACGTGTCCCGGCGGGAACGTGCGGGCGGCCTCAGCCGAGGGCACGGTCCAGGTTGAACGCGGCGCTGATGAGGGACAGGTGGGTGAACGCCTGCGGGAAGTTGCCCTGTTGCTCGCCGGTGCGGCCGATCTCCTCGGCGTACAGGCCGAGGTGGTTGGCGTAGGTGAGCATCTTCTCGAAGGCCAGCCGGGCCTCGTCCAGCCGGCCGGCCCGGACCAGTGCCTCGACGTACCAGAACGAGCAGATGGAGAAGGTGCCTTCGTCGCCGCGGAGTCCGTCGGGGCTGGCCTGCGGGTCGTAGCGGTAGACGAGCGAGTCGGAGACGAGGTCCTCGGTGAGGGCGTCCAGGGTGGACAGCCACTTGGGGTCGGTGGGGGCGATGAACTTGGCGAGCGGCATCATCAGCAGGGACGCGTCGAGGACGTCGCCGCCCTCGTACTGCACGAAGGCGTTCCGGCGCTCGGACCAGCCACGTTCCATGATCCGCCGGTAGATGGTGTCGCGGGCCTGGCGCCAGCGGCGGTGGTCGGCGGGCAGGCCGCGGTGGGTGGCCAGGCGGATGGCCCGCTCGATGGCGACCCAGCACATCAGCCGCGAGTACGTGAAGTTCTTGCGCCCGCCCCGGGTCTCCCACACGCCCTCGTCGGGCTGGTCCCAGTGGTCGCACACCCAGTCGACCAGGCTGCACACGTCGTCCCACTGGCCGCTGGAGATGGGCTGGGCCCACTTGTCGTAGAGGTAGATGGAGTCGATCAGGGCGCCGTAGATGTCGAGCTGGAGCTGGCCGGCGGCGGCGTTGCCGACCCGGACCGGGGCCGAGCCGAGGTGGCCCTCCAGGTGGGGCAGGACGCGTTCGGGCAGCTCGGTGCGGCCGTCGATGCCGTACATGATCTGCAGCGGGTCGGAGCCGTCGCCGCAGCCGGGGCTGATGTGCGTGGTCAGGAACCGCATGAACGCCTCGGCCTCGCCGGCGAAGCCGAGCCGCAGCAGCGCGTAGACGGCGAAGGCGGCGTCGCGCACCCACACGTACCGGTAGTCCCAGTTGCGCTCGCCGCCGAGCTGCTCGGGCAGGCTGGTGGTGGGGGCGGCGACGATGGCGCCGGTGGGGGCGTAGGTGAGGAGCTTCAGGGTGAGCGCGGAGCGGTGCACCATCTCGCGCCAGCGACCCCGGTAGCGGGACTGGTGCAGCCAGCGCCGCCAGTAGGCGACCGTGGCGTTGAACTGGTGCTCCGCCTCTTCGTGGGCGCAGCCGCGCGGGGACACCGCGCCGTCGACCTGGTCGAGGGCGAACACGGCGGACTCGCCTTCGCCGAGCTTGAAGTCGGCGCCCACGTCCCGCCCGTCGCACTCCAGGGCGACGGTCGAGGTGAGCGACAGTGACTGGGCGGGCGACTCGAACACCAGCATGCCGTCCAGCGGGCGCACGGTGTGCGCGACGGCGCCGTAGTCGAAGCGGGGGGCGACCAGCATCCGGAAGGGGACGGTGCCGCGGACGCACACCACGCGCCGGATCAGCCGGTGCCGGCCCACGTCCCCGGGCTCCTCGCCGATGATCGGCATGAAGTCCTGCACCTCGCCGACGCCGTCCTCGGTGAAGAACCGGGTGATCAGCACGTTGGTGTCGGGGAAGTAGAACTGCTTGGTGCGGGCCGGCACGGCGGCGGCCAGCTCGAAGCGTCCGCCGCGCTCGGCGTCGAGGATCGCCGCGAAGACGCTCGGGGAGTCGAAGGCCGGGCAGCAGTACCAGTCGATCGTGCCGTTGCTGCCGACCAGGGCCACCGTGCGCAGATCGCCGATGAGTCCGTGCTCGGCGATGGGTAGGTAGCGGTGGTCGCGGGGTGCGGTCCCATGGAACGGCGATTCGGCCATCGGCGGCCTCCCGGTGAGCGGGGCGGTGCGGGCGGTATGCGCCTGTTGCGAGTGTTTTCCAGCTTAGGCGAGTGGTTCGCCGTGGCGTGGGCAGGCGGTCCTCACCCGCTCCCGAGGCGCTTCCGGATGCAGGGTGCGCCGGGGAGGGCAATGGTGAGAGTGTGCCCCGTTCGGGGGCACCGGCACGGATGCGGTCATCCGGACCGAGGAGGAGGCATCATGTCGACATCCACACCCGAAGAGTCCCGTTCGTCGGACGACGTCTGCACCCCGGACGCCCTGCTCCACTCCGCGCCCGCACAGGACGTCACCCCTGAGGACCTGGTGATGGCGGCGGGCCGGGACGTCACACCGAAGACCCTCGACTGGGCGCGTCGCAAGCTGGAGTCGGAGGGCACGGCGGCCATCGAGAAGCTGCTGCCCTAGGGCGGTCCGGGGAGCACAGGGACACGAACGGGGGTACCGGCCGGACGCACGCCCGGCCGGTAGCCTGTGCGCGGGGCGTCACACAGAAGGCGACCGGCCAACTGCGCAGAGTCGCCGTTCCCCGCTCACTCCGGCAGCCGGGTCTCGTCCGGTACGACGTGCATCGCCGCCTCCTCCGCGCCGGCCCCTCCCGCGTCGATGCCGACGTCCTCGGCGATCTCCTCCTTGGTGGTGTCGGCGTGGGCGCCCTCGTCCGGCGCGACCAGCCGGCCCGCGCGGGACGCGCCGGCCTCGGGGTCGACCGGCTCGCCCTCGCCGCCGGGCAGGTCGCCGATCTCGTCGCCGGCCGGCGGGGTCACGTCGGGGACCTCCTGGCCGAGCCGTTCGTCCAGGGTCTCCCCCTCGTGCTGCTCGGCGGCGGTGGTGCCGTGCTTGGTGACGCCCAGCGGCCGCTCCGGCGGGGAGTAGCCCTCGTCGAGCATGTCGTCGTAGGAGCGCTCACCGACCGCGTCCTGCAGGTCCAGGGGCCCGGCGTCCTCCTGTTCCTCGTTGCTGCCCGTGGGCTGGTAGACGTCGTCCGCCATGGGGGTCTGCTCGGACTGCTGGTCGCTCATGGTCGCCTCCTTCGGGTTCGCGGGCGGTCCTGGTCCGCGTTTCCCGTGACCGGATCATTAACCCCACCGGCGCCCGGACAGATCGTCCGCTTTGCGGACCCGCTCGGAGAACGCACAGCCGCAGGCGAAGTTCATGAACGTGCCGTCGATGGCGTCCGGCAGGCACGGTGCCGGCCGTCCCGCCGACCCTGATCCACTCCTGCCGCGTCATGGAGCCGTGGACGCGGTACCGGGCCGGGGGCGGGTCGCCGGCCCGGGCGGGGAGGTGCGGAGCGGAATCAGGGGCGGCCGTCCCGGGAGGGGATTTCCTTCGGTGGTGCGGGTACGGCTGCGCCCTACAGCCTTGTGACATCGTTCCGTACCTGCATCCCGTGTGCAGTAAAGCCCGCGGCAGTCCTTTCCCATGGGGAGGGAAAGCCGGTCCGGGACGGGGGGAGAACGTGCCGACGGGGCCCGTCAGGGTGAGGCGTGCGGGCCGTCCGGGCGGCCGGCGCGCTGCCGGACCGTCTCGCGGCTCAGGTCCTCCGTCTCCGCCTCCGGGAGCCGCTCGAAGCCGTCCTCGGTGATGACGGAGACGACGGGGAAGATCCGGCGGTTCAGGTCCGGTCCGCCGGTGGCCGAGTCGTCGTCCGCGGCGTCGTACAGCGCCTGGAGCGCGGCGAGCGCCGCCTCCCGGCGGGACAGGTCCGGCCGGTACAGCTTCTTCAGGGCGCCCCGGGCATAGGGGGAGCCGCTGCCCTCGGCGTGGAAGTGGCGCTTCTCGTAGAGCCCGCCGGCCGCGTCGAAGCTGAAGATCCGGCCGCGTCCGCCCGCGGGCGCGGTGAGGTCGAAGCCGACGAGCAGCGGGACGACGACGAGGCCCTGCATGGCCTGGGCGAGGTTCTGCCGGATCATGGCCGCGAGGCGGGTCGCCTTGGCGCCGAGCGTCATCGGAACGCCCTCGATCTTCTCGAAGTGGGTCAGCTCGACCTGGTAGAGCCGCACCATGTCGAGGGCGAGGCCGACGGTGCCGGCGAAGGCGACGGCCGTGTGGTCGTCGGCGGGGTGCACCTTCTCCAGGTCGCGCTGGGCGATGAGGTTGCCCATCGTGGCCCGGCGGTCCCCTGCTATCAGCACGCCGTCGCGGTAGGTGAGCGCGAGCACGGTGGTGCCGTGCGGGAACCGGTCCGCCGGCACGCTGACGCCGGGCGGGAACGGGGGCGCGGTGGGCAGCAGCCCGGGGCGGTGCGCGGTCAGGAACTCGCTGAAGGACGACGTCCCCGGTGTGAAGAAGGCCTCGCTCGGCAGGCCCGCGCTGTCGTTGCCCGGCATGACTCCCCCTCCTGTGTCACACGGCAGTACCCGACTCCTACCTGAAGCGGGCCCGTGGGAAACTCTCCCGTCCTCACAGGGCCTTGCGGCGCACCAGCACCCCGAGCACCAGCAGGCCGGGGAGCAGCGGCAGCCACACGGTCAGCAGCCGGTAGCCGAGGACGGCGGACGCGGCGACGGCTCCCGGGGTGCCGGCGGCGGTGAGGGCGAGGGCGAGGGCGGCGTCCAGCGAGCCGAGGCCGCCCGGGGAGGGCAGCAGGGCGGCGGCGCTGCTCGCCGCGAGGTACAGCAGGGCCACCTGGAGCGGCGCGAGCGGCAGACCGACGGCCCGGGTGACGGCGATCAGGACCAGCGCGTGCAGCCCGGCGAAGGCCAGGGAGCCGCCCCACAGGGCAGCGGCGCGGGCCGGGCAGGCGTGCAGCGCGCGGATGTCGGCGACCAGGCCGCCGAGGGCTCGCCGGCAGCGCGGCCACCAGGGGGTGGCGAGCGGGGCCGCCGCGAGGACGAGGACACCCAGGACGACGGCGACCGCCGTCGGGGAGACGTGCGGGAGGCGCAGCAGCTCGGGGCAGGCCGGGGCGAGTAGCGCGATCAGCGCCAGACGGACGGCGGCGCCCGCGCCGGCCTTGACGGCGAGCGCGCCGGCCGAGCGGCCGGCCGGGAGCCCGCAGCGGGTCAGGAACCGCAGGTTCACCGCGCCCGCGCCGAGCCCCGCGGGCAGCAGGTGGTTGGCGGCGGAGGCGGCGAACTGCGCGGCGACCAGGCGGGCTCCGGGCAGCCGCGGTACGACGGCGCCCTGCTGGGCCAGCGCGGAGGCCGCCCAGGTGCCCGTGGCCGCGGCGGCCCCGACCAGCAGCCAGCCCTGGTCGGCGACCGCCAGCCGCCCGGCGCCGCTCTCGACCGCGGGCCAGTGCCGGTGGGCCAGGTACAGCGCGCCGAGCAGTACGGCGAGACAGGCGCCGGCCTGCCAGCGGGCGCGCCGGCGGCCGAGGGAGGCGGTGAGCCCGGCCGGAGAGGTCATCAGGCGGCGCCCGGTACGGCGTAGTAGAGCCGGACCGCGCCGACGGGCACGGACGGCCAGTCACGGGCGTACCGGGGCGGCGCGGACCCGGCCGGCACGAGCGTGGCGACCGGCGTCCGCCGCGCGGTCCGGGTGATGCCGTCCTCGGTGATGTTGGCGTTGGGTCCGGCGGTCGCGGCGGAGGAGCAACCGACGGCGAAGGCGACGGGGATGGCCTCGTGCCCGGTGACCAGACAGGGCGGCCGCACCCCGCGGCGTCCCATCTCGGCCGCGGTGCGCCCCCAGGCGTCATGCGCGGTGGTGGCCGCGCCGACCACATGCAGGAGGACGACGAGTTGCACGGCGAGGTGGACGGCGAGACCGACGCAGACCAGCACGAGGGCCAGTGGGCGCCGGGTCGGCCGGGGTGAGGGGATTCGGCCGGCGGGTGGGACCGGCCACCGGGGCCGGTCCGGGGCCGGACGCGAGGGGGGATCGGGGGTCGGGGCAGGGGTCGGGTTCAGGGTTCGGGGGTCGGCCGGGGCACGGGCCGGGTCCAGGCTCCGGAAGTCGGCCGGGGTGGGGGCCGAGCCCAGGGGTGGGCGCTGGTCCGGGTCCGGGTTCAGGCGCGAGGCAGGACTCCGGCCGGGGCGCTCCGACACGTGCTGGGCCGGACGCGGCGGCAGGCGTGGCGCGGGGCGCCGGGCCGGGTGACGCGGCCTCGTGGTCAGGTGGGCCAGCGCGTCGGCGACCGGGATCGCGAGGAGGGCGTAGGCCGGGAGCAGGAAGCGGGGTGCCGCGTAGCCGATCAGGAACAGGTAGGGGAACGCGGCGGTCGCCGCGCAGGCGAGCGGCAGCAGCGTGGCCGCCGGGCGCCGTCCGCGCCGGGCGACGACCAGCGCGAGGACGGCCAGCACGGGCAGCGTGAACCACCAGAGCGTGACCAGCGGATGCGGCAGGGAGCCGCTGCACGGCCGGCACAGCGTGCGCCCGCCCAGGCTGCGCAGTTGGTCGACGACGGCGAAGTGCCAGCCCAGGCCGCCCTGGATCGCCGAGCCGTCGGACAGCCGGCGCGCCAGACCGCCGTAGCTCGCGTACGCCTCGATCACCCACTCGGCGGCGCCGGCGGCGAGCCCGGCGAGCAGCACGACCAGTGCCCTCCGGCGGCGGCGCGCCAGGCCGAGGGCGAGCAGCGGCAGGGTCGCCCAGACCGCGTCCACCGGCCGCATCCACGCCATCAGCGCCGCGCTCCCCGCCAGGCCCCACAGGGCGCCCCGGTCGGTGGGGGCGCGCAGGAAGCAGGCGACGGCGGCGAGGGCGGCGACGGCGACCCAGTGGTTGGGCATGGCCTGCGGGCCGTAGAACAGGGTCACCCAGAGGGAGGCGAACAGGGCTCCGCCGAAGGCGAGGACCCGGACGGGGAACAGTCCCCGCCAGGCACGCAGGGCCAGGAACAGGGCCAGACCGGAGAGGAGGGCGAGGTAGATCCGCAACAGGGCCGTGGACGACGACCACGCCGCCACCGGGGCGACCAGCAGGGAGACGCCCCGGGCGCGGGGTGCGCTGAAGAAGGAGGCGGGAGCGTGTCCGCTGACCTGGCTGACGTACACCGTCTCGTCCCAGCCGAGCCCCAGACCGGGGCGCACGAGGACCAGTTGGGCCAGGGTGAAGGCGGCGGCGACGGCCGCCGTCGGCCAGACCGCGCGCCCGGAGCCGGCGGACGCGCGGCGCGCGTGCTCGCGGCTCGCCGTGTCGACTGTCGCGTGCGCACTGCCGGCCATGTCCACCCCTCCGTCCCCGTCCCCCACAGCCCGTAGGGCCCACTGTCACCCTACGGCCTGTAGGGCCGGAGACGGGAGCAGGGGAAAACACGGACAAACTAACGCGAATGATCTGCCCGCGCCCGCAGGCGGGGCCATCCGGCCGACGGCCCTACTCGCTGTAAGGTTGTGGCATGGCTGGCACAGGGTCCCGCGGCAGAGCGGAACGGCGCAGCGCCGGGGCGCTGGAGAGCGAGGTGCTGGCCGCCCTCTGGGCCACCGAGCGACCGCTGACCCCGGCGGAGATCCAGCACGAGATCGGTGGCGGGCTCGCGTACAACACGGTCCACACGATCCTCAAACGGCTGTACGACAAAGGGCTGGTGCTCCGGGACGCCGACGGGCGGCGCGGCGCGTACCGGCCGGCCAAGAACGCGGCCGAGCTGACCGCCGAGGCGATGCACGAGGTCCTGGACCGGGGGCCGGACCCGATCGCCGCGCTCCAGCAGTTCGTGACCGGGCTGAGCGCCGAGGAGGAGCGGGCGCTGCGCGAGCTGCTCGCCGGGGACGGCGCGTGAGGCCGGGCTCATGAGGTTCGGCGCATGACGTTCGACGTGTACGCCCCGCTGGCGCTGTCGCTGCTGCTGTCGGCCGTCGCTCCCGTGCTCGCCCGCCGGGCCGCGCCGGCGCTCGCCGCGCGCGTGCTGGCCTCGGCCGCCGTGCTGACGGCGGCGGCCACCACCTGGTCGCTGCTCCTGCTGGCCGCCGCGCTGCTCGGGGACGCGCCGCCGGTGATCCGCGAGGCCCGCGAGGACGGGCACCCGCTGACCGACCCGGTGCCCACGGTGATCGGGCTCGCCGCCTGTCTGGCACTGGCGGCCGTCGCCGTGCGTGTCCGCCGGGCCGTGCGCGCCGAGCGGTGCACGCGGCGCGCGCTACGGCGGCTCGGCGCGGGGCAGCCGGCGGACACCGAGCTGATCGTCGCCGCCTCGGACGTGCCGCGGGCGTTCGCGATCCCGGGACGGCCGGGCCGGATCCTGGTCACCTCCGCGATGCTGAGCGCGCTGGGCCCCGCGGAGCGCCGGGTGCTCCTCGCCCACGAGCGGGCCCATCTCACGCACCGGCACGGGCTGTTGGTGTCGGCGGTCACGCTCGCGGCGGCGGCCGATCCGCTGCTGGGACCGGTGCGCGCGGCGGTCACCTTCCTCGTGGAGCGGTGGGCCGACGAGCGGGCGGCGGCCGTCGTCGGGGACCGGCGGGTGACCGCGCGGGCGCTGGCCCGGGCCGCGCTCAGCGCGGGCAGGGCACGCGTGGGCTGCGCCCTTCAGTTCACCGACCGGGCCGTCACCCGCCGGATCGCGGCCCTCCGGACGAACCCGCCCCCGCGTCTGTGGTCCGCGGCCCTGGCCGTCCTCGCCCTCGGCACCCTCCCGGCCCTGCTCGCCGCCGACGCGACCGGCGACCTGCTGCACCTGCTGTCCGGGGTGCTCGACTGAGGGACGCTGGCCCGGCACGGCGGCGCTCCGCGCCCGAGACCGACGCCCAGCGCACCCCGCGACACCCGGGGACACCCGGCCGCCGTCCGGTACACGGCCCGAGCCACCCCGACACCCACGCCCGGCACACTCCGCAACACCCGAGGACACCAGAGGACACCCGGCTGCCATCCGGCACAGAGCCCGAGCCGCCCCCGGCACCCGGCCCCCCGGTCGGCACCCGGTACCCCCCGCCGGCGGCCCGTGCCTGACAGCGCTCACCCACCACCCGGCCCCCTCGCCGCCCCCGCCCCGTCCCGCCCCGGCCGGGCAGCCGCTCAGCCCCCGAACGCGCCCCCTTCCCCGCCGCCCGGCCCCCGGTGCACCGGCTGTTGTGGTGTGGGGCGCCGCGGTGCCGGTGGTAGCGCGCGGACGGCCGGGCCGTCGGTGCTGACCGTGAGTGGTTCACCGTGGTGGCGGAGCGTCAGCGGTGGGCCGTCCAGGAGCGCGTACGTCACCTTGTCCGCGCCGATGTCCACGCGCAGTCGGCGCCCGCGGAACTGGACGTTGAAGGCGACGCGGCGCAGCCGTTCGGGCAGGCGCGGGGTGAACCGGAGCCGGTCGCCGTCGTGCCGCATGCCGCCGAAGCCCGCGACCAGGGCCATCCACGTGCCGGCGAGGGAGGCGATGTGCAGCCCGTCCCGCGTGTTGTGCTCCAGGTCCTGGAGGTCCATCAGCGCGGCCTCGGCGGTGTAGGCGTAGGCGAGGTCCAGGTGGCCGGTCTGGGCGGCGATGACGGCCTGGCAGCAGGCGGACAGGGAGGAGTCGCGGACGGTCAGCGGCTCGTAGTAGGCGAAGTTCCGGGCGATCTGCTCCTCGTCGTGCTCCTGCTCGAAGTAGTCGCCGCAGGTGTACATGGCCAGCACCAGGTCGGCCTGTTTGACGACCTGCTTGCGGTAGAGGTCGAAGTAGGGGAAGTGGAGCAGCAGCGGGTACTGGTCGGCGCGGGTGCCCTCGAAGTCCCAGCGCTGGTAGCGGGTGAAGCCGGCGTGCTGTTCGTGGACGCCGAGTTCGGCGTTGTAGGGGATGTGCATGGCGTCGGCGGCGTCCCGCCAGGCCGCGCTCTCCTCCTCGTCCACCCCGAGCCGCCGCGCCTGGTCCGGGTGGCGTTCGACGGCGTCGGCGGCGGCGCGCAGGTTCTGCCGGGCCATCAGGTTGGTGTAGGTGTTGTCGTCGGCGACCGCGCTGTACTCGTCGGGGCCGGTGACGCCGTCGAGGTGGAAGACCCCGTGGGTGTCGTGGTGGCCGAGCGAGCGCCACAACCGGGCCGTCTCCACCAGCAGTTCCACGCCGGTCTCCCGCTCGAAGGCGGTGTCGCCGGTGGCCTCGACGTACCGGACGACCGCGTCGGCTATGCCGGCGTTGACGTGGAAGGCTGCGGTGCCGGCCGGCCAGTACGCGGAGCCTTCCGGACCGGCGATGGTCCGCCAGGGGAACGCGGCGCCGGCGAGCCCGAGTTGGGCCGCGCGTTCGCGGGCCTCGTCCAGGGTGTTGTACCGCCAGCGCAGGGCCTCGGCGACGGCCTGAGGGGCGGTGTGGGTGAGCACGGGCAGCACGAACATCTCGGTGTCCCAGAAGGCGTGCCCGTCGTAGCCGGAGCCGGTGAGCCCCTTGGCGGGGATGGCGCGCTGCTCGGCGCGGGCACCGGCCTGGAGGACGTGGAACAGCGCGAACCGGACGGCCTGCTGGATCTCCTCGTCGCCCTCCACCTCGACGTCGGCGCGGGCCCAGAAGTCGTCCAGGCAGGCCCGCTGGTCGTCGAGCAGGCCCTGCCAGCCGTCGTGGCCGGCGGCAGCGAGCGCGGCGTCGACCTGGTCGGCCATCGCGGGCAGCGACCGGGTGCCGGACCAGCCGTGGGCGACCAGCTTCTCCATCCGCAGGGTCTGTCCGGGTTCCAGCACGGAGGTGACGGTCAGCCGGGCCACGTCGATGCCGCTCTCGCTGCGGCTGGTAGTGCGTTCGGGTCCGGTGACGACGTGGTCGGCGGCCACGGCGACCCGCAGACCGCTGCGCCGGGTGCGGTGCACCAGCCGCAGCCGGTTGCCGGAGGCGAAGCCGTCCTCCTGTTCCAGCGGGGACTTCAGCGCCTTCGCCGCGCGCGGGTCGCCGTCGGGGTCGGGCAGGCTCTCGTTGGCGACCAGCTCGGACTGGATCACCACCCGGCTGCGGCTGCCGACGGCCTCCACCTCGTACGCGACGGCGGCCACGGCCCGCTGGGTCAGCGAGACCAGCCGGGTGGAGCGCACCCGGACCGTGGAGCCGGCCGGGGAGGTCCACTCGCACGTGCGCTCCAGCACTCCGCGGCGCAGGTCCAGGACGCGTTCGTGGGCGACGAGCCGGCCGTAGCGCAGGTCGAACGGCTCGTCGTCCACCAGCAGCCGGATGACCTTGCCGTTGGTGACGTTGATGACGGTCTGCCCGGACTCCGGGTAGCCGTAGCCGGCCTCCGCGTACGGCAGCGGGTGCACCTCGTGCACCCCGTTGAGGTAGCTGCCGGGCAGGCCGTGCGGCTCGCCCTCGTCCAGGTTGCCGCGCCAGCCGACGTGCCCGTTGGACAGGGCGAACACCGACTCGCTCTGGGCGAGGACGTCGAGGTCGAGGGCGGTCTCCCGGACGGTCCACGGTTCGACGCCGTAGGAACGGTCGGTGATCACTGCTTGCCTCCCAGTTCGGCCAGGTCCTTGACGACGATGTCGGCGCCGTGCGCGTACAGCGCGTCGGTCTGGCCCACCCGGTCCACGCCGACGACGTGGCCGAAGCCGCCTGCCCGGCCGGCGTCCATGCCGGCCAGCGCGTCCTCGAAGACGGCCGCGCGGGACGCCTCGACGCCGAGGTCGCGGGCGGCGGCCAGGAAGGTGTCGGGGTGCGGCTTGCCCGGCAGGTTCCGCTCGGCCGCGACCACGCCGTCGATCCGTACGTCGAAGAAGTGCTCGGCGCCGACCGCGCGCAGCACGTCCCGGCAGTTGGCGCTGGAGGAGACGATCGCGGTGCGCAGTCCCGCGGCGCGGACCGCCTCCAGGTACCGCAGGGTGCCCTCGTACGCCTCGACCCCGCCGGTGCGGATCTTCTCCAGCAGCAGGTCGTTCTTGCGGTTGCCGAGGCCGTGCACGGTGCGGGCGTCCGGCGGGTCGTCCGGGCCGCCTTCGGGGAGCTGGATGCCGCGTGAGGCGAGGAAGGCGCGGACGCCGTCGGCGCGGGGGCGGCCGTCGACGTACTCGTCGTAGTCGGTGACGGCGTCGAACGGCCGCCCCTGTTCCCCCTCGTAGTCACGCAGGAAGGCGTCGAACGTCTCCTTCCAGGCCGCCGCGTGCACGACGGCGGTCTTGGTGACGACCCCGTCGAGGTCGAAGAGACAGGCCTGGATGGTGTCGGGCAGACCGAGCTGAGTCATATCCGGACTGTTCCCCGCGAAGCGGCCGTCCAGTGGGTGGCGCACGCCACACTCCTGGCGAACGGGGGATGCCACACTCTCTGTGTGCCCCTCACCTTCGACGATCTCCTCGACCGTGCCCGCGCCCTGCCCCGGAACGGCCGGCGTGCCCTGCTCGGCATCGCGGGCAGCCCCGGCTCGGGCAAGACGACGCTGGCCGAGCGGCTGGTGGACGCGCTGAACGGCGACGGGCCGCCCTGGGCGGCGCACGTGCCGATGGACGGTTTCCATCTCGCGGACGCCGAACTGGACCGGCTGGGCCGCCGGGGCCGCAAGGGCGCGCCGGACACCTTCGACGCGGCAGGGTACGCGGCGCTGCTGCGGCGGCTGCGCGAGGAGACCGACGAGGTCGTGTACGCGCCGGGGTTCGAGCGGCTGCTGGAGCAGCCGCTCGCGGGCGCGATCCCGGTGCCGCCGGAAGCCCGGCTGGTGGTGACCGAGGGGAACTACCTGCTGCTGCGGGAGGGTTCGTGGGCGCGGGTGCGTCCGTGCCTGGACGAGGTGTGGTTCTGCGAGATCGACGAGGACGAGCGGATCCGGCGGCTGGTCGCCCGGCACGAGGAGTTCGGCAAGGAGCACGAGGCGGCCGTGGCCTGGGTGCTGGGTTCGGACCAGCGCAACGCCGACCTGGTGGCGACGACACGGCGGTGGGCCGACCTGGTGGTACCGGACGGTGTACTGCTTCCCGTGAGCTGACGTGCCGCCGCCGGCCGGTGCGGTAGCGGCCCGGTCGCGTTCGATCCTGGTGCTGGCCGAGGGCGTGCTGGTGGCCGGCTCCGAGGACGCGCTCGGGCACGGGGACGTGCGGATGGCGGGCGGCACGCTGCGGGTGGCGGGGCGGTTGCGGGTGCGCGGCGCCTGGGCCCAGGACGCGGGCACGCCAGAGGTCACCGTGCGGGCCGGCGGCAAGGCACCGCTGACCGTGGGGCACCGGGCCGTGCTCGGCGGTCCGGTCGTGCCGGCGCCGCGGGTGGACGCCGAACTGCCGCCGGCCGCGGGCAGCACGCTGCCGGTCCTCGCCGCGCCCCGGTTCGCCGGGCGGTTCGAGTGGATCGAGGTGAACTCCGACCAGCTGCGGGCCGTACCCGTGTACACGGCAGAAGGTCTGTCGGTGCGACTCGTGCGGCGGTGACGGCCGTGGGGGCGGCGGTGCGACGGTAGGGCCATGATCAGGCCCCTGAGCCGCCCGCCCCCGCACGGCCCCTTCCGCCGCGGGACGGATGATGGCGCGCGAACAGCACTTGGTCCTCACCCCCGCCGCTCCCGCCGCGGTCCCGGTACGGCAGGCCACCTCACAGCGGTGGGCGGGCCTGCGCCGGCAGTGGCGGTGGCTGCCGCCGGTCCTGGTCGTCCTGCTCCTCGGGCAGATGGCCGCGGCGATGGTCACCACGGCGGTGCAGCAGACCCCCACCATCGACGAGCCGGTGTACGTGGCCACGGCGACCGACTACCTGCGCGAGCACCGGGTGCGGTACAACCCCGAGCATCCGCCGCTCGGGAAACTGCTGATCGCGGCCGGGGTGGCGGTGGCGGACCCGCAGTACGACCCCTCGTACACCGGCGACCAGGGGCAGGTGGGCCGGCACCTGCTGTACGCGTCGGGCAACGATCCCTGGCGGCTGATGCTGTGGGCGCGGCTGCCGGTCATCGCGCTGACGCTGCTGTGCGGGCTGGTGGTGTTCGCCTTCGCCCGGGACCTGACGGGTACGGCGGGCGGCCTGGTCGCGCTCGCCCTGTACGCGTTCTCGCCCGACGTGATCGCGCACGGTTCCCTGGCCACGCTGGACCTGCCGGCGGCCGGATGCGTCCTGACCGCGGCCTGGCTGGCATGGCGGGCCCGGCACCGCCCCGTCCTGTACCTGCCGCTCGCGGGGGCGGCACTCGGCGCGGCCGCGGCGACCAAGATGAGCGCCCTGCCCGCGGTACCGGTGCTGATGGCGCTGGCGGCGCTGTCCGCCCTGACCGCCCACCGGTCCGCGCGGCTCCCGGGGCGATGGCCCCTGTCCGGGCCCGGGGGGCGGCGTCCGGTGGTGTCGGCGCTGGTGGCCGCCGCCGTCGTCGCGGTCGTGGCCGTCGCCGTCGTGTGGGCCGCGTATCTCGTCGTCGACCCTCGGTTGCGGTTCGCGCCCGCCGAGCCGGTGCCGGGCGTGCACGGGCTGCGGGCGCGGCTGGTGGAGCTGCTGCCGGTGCCGCCGGCATACCGGGCGGGGATGCGGGTGCAGTTCGGTCTGGAGAACCAGCCCTGGCAGGGGTATCTGTTCGGGCACCTGTACACCGGCTCGCTCTGGTACTACCTGCCGGCCGCCCTGCTGGTGAAGACCCCGCTGGGGCTGCTGGCGCTGGGCGCGGCCGGTGCCGTCGCGGTGGTGGCGGTACGGCGGCTGCGTCCCGCGGCGCCGTACCTGCTGCTGCCGCCGCTGGTGCTGCTCGCGGCGGCGATGACCGGGGCGCGGGACTTCGGCACCCGGTACGCGCTGTTCGTACCGGTGTTCCTCGCGGTGGCGGCGGCCTGTGTGCTCACCCTCCGGTGGCGGTGGCGCGGGCTCCTGACCGGCGCCCTGGTGCTGTGGGTGGCGGTGGGTTCGCTGCGGACGTTCCCGTACTACCTGCCGTACGCCAACGAGGCGTTCGGCGGTCCGGCGCGCACCCACCGGCTGCTGCACGACTCGAACGTGGACTGGGGCCAGGACCTGGGCCGGCTCGCCGACCGGCTCCGGGAGCGGTACCCGGGCGAGCGGGTGTGGCTGGTGTACAAGGGCAGCGGCGTCCCGGCGTACTACGGCATCCACGCGGCGGATCCGCGCACGGTGCCGCCGGAGCGGGTGCACGGGCTGCTGGTGGTGTCGGACTCCGCCGCCGCCAAGGCGCGCGGCCGGCTCGCGGAGCTGCTGGCGAGCAGCCGGCCGGTCGGCGAAGTGGGCCATTCCAT
This sequence comes from Streptomyces sp. Ru62, assembly GCF_002920615.1. Lineage (GTDB taxonomy): Bacteria > Actinomycetota > Actinomycetes > Streptomycetales > Streptomycetaceae > Streptomyces. The sequence goes on along the minus strand of NZ_PQSU01000014.1, from coordinate 30,358 downwards.
CGGCCTGTACCGGCGGTGAGCGCGGTGTCTCAACCCCCTGGTCACGACGGTCGGTGAGCTATGTTGAGTCCTCGTGGCAGACAAAGGAGGCCGACCGGTGCCCTCGCCGCAGCAGGCACGCGCACAGGCATCAGCGATCACGTCGGGCAAGGCGGTGCCGGCGGCCGAGGCCGCCCCGACCTCGCGGCTGAGGGAACTCTTCGACGGCCCGCGTCTGTCGCCGGGGCAGCGGCGCATCGCCCAGTACCTGATCGAGCACATCACCGAGGCCGCGTTCCTGTCGATCACCGAGCTCGCCGACCGGGTCGGGGTCAGCCAGCCCTCCGTCACCCGCTTCGCCGCAGCCGTCGGCTTCAGCGGTTACCCGGCGCTGCGCGAGAAGCTCCAGTCGATCGCGCTGAGCAGCCTCGCGGGCGGTCCCGGGGAGGAGGACCGGGCCAACGAGTTGCAGGCGGCCGTGGACGCCGAGATCGAGAACCTGGAGAACCTGCGGCGGGACTTCGCCGACCCCGACCGGGTGATCCACGTCGGCCGCGAGCTGTCCCGCTCCACCCCGCTGACCGTGCTGGGCCTGCGGATCTCGGTGTCGCTCGCCGAGTACTTCGGCTACGCGGCCCGCCGTATCCACCCGGACGTGCGGCTGGTGACCCGCGGCGGCAGCGTGGCCTACGACGCGCTGCTCCAGTCCCGCGAGGCGGGCGGTAGCTGGGTGCTGGCCTTCGCCATGCCCCGGCACTCCCAGGAGACGCTGCACGCCGTCCGGGTGGCGCGCGGCGCGGGTCTGAAGGTCGCCCTGGTGACGGACCTGGCGCTCGGGCCGCTGGCCGACGAGGCCGACGTCACCTTCGCCACCGGCACCGGTTCCCGGCTGGTGTTCGACTCCTACGCCGCGCCCGGCGTGCTGGCCGCGGCGCTGCTGCAGGCCATGACCGACGCCGATCCCGAGCGCACCCAGGCCCGGCTGGAGAAGTACGAACAGCTCTCCGACCAGCACCAGTTCTTCCTCAAGGACTGAACCGAGGCCCGCACGGCCGATCCTTCCGTCCGCTCCGGGCATCCGTGAAGATCTTGCGGTCATCCGTGCCGTGGACGGGGACGATTCACCGCATACCGCGCATGAATGTTTTCATACGTCTTGCAAAGCGCTCGGCATATATAAATACTGCTCGGCGGGCTCCCCCGCTCGTCCGGGGCCCGCGCACGGACACCCTCCGCCGCCGTCCCTACCCACGTCGGCGCCCGGGGTGTACCGGGGTGCGTCGTCTGCGCGGCGCGCCCGTGGCGGCCCCGGTCATCCCCTAGACCGGGGCCGCCCCGAACCCGTCGGCCACCCTCCGACGCCGCACACCGGAAGCGATGAAGATGCCCCTGACCAGCACGCGCATCAGCCCAGACTGGCCCTGTCAGGTCAAGACGCCGGGTTCGTACGACTGGGAGCGCTCGGCCACCAGGTGGCTGCGCGAGCTGATCCCCGCGCGCTACGCCAGCTACCCGGCGCTCATCCGGCACCCGGTGCTGCTGGCCCGGCACGCGCAGCTCCAGGTGCAGCAGGAGATCCGGGTCGCGCGGACCGCCCTGCAGACCGCTCGGGCCGAACTGCCCGTGCTCGGACTGCCCGAATCGGTGATCGAGCACACGATCAAGCTGTACGCGGCGGAGGTGCTGCAGTTGCAGCACATCGCGCGCAGCGTCCGCGTGGTCAGCGAGGCGCTGGCCGCGCGCGGCACGGCCCGCTGACCTGGCCGGGGCGCTCCCTCACCGCTGCCTCGCCCTGTCTCGGCCCGCCGTCTCCCAGCCGTCGATCCTGTCCACCGGTCGTGTGAATCCCGACCCGGCAGACGAGTGATCGGACGGGCACGGATGTGCAATGCTCATCGCGTGACGAGCGAGCCCCTGCCCCCGGTGGACCGCGGAACCAGCGCCGACCTCGCGGCGCTGGCCAAGGTCGTGGCCCGGCAGCGCGCCGAAATGGAACGGCTGCGGGACCTGGCCGCCACCTCCGCGGTCCTGGAGCGGGCCAAGGGCGTACTGATGGCCGTCACCTCCTGTACCCCGGACGCCGCCCACCAGGAGCTGCTCCAGCGCGCCAAGGACGGCAACCGCACCCTCCTCGAACAGTGCTGGCTCACCCTGGGCGCCCTGCCGCCCCGGCAGCAGCCGGTGACGCCCCCCGCCCCGGCCCCCGCCGTACGCCCCTGGGAGAGCGTGCCCGCCGGCACCACGGACCTGACCGGCGTCCTGGGACACATCGGCCGCGACCTGCTCCGGGTCGGCTCACCGCACGAGCTGGCCGGATGCCTGCTGGACCACCTCGCGACCGAGGCGGGCGCCGACGCGGTGATGCTGTACGAGCGGCTGCCCGAGGGCGGGCTCGGACTGATCGGGTACGCCGGCATCGACCCCACCCTCGCCGCCCAGTGGCGCCAGCTCCCCCCGGTGACCGGCGTGGCGGCGCTGGACGCCCTGGAGTCCGGGCAGCCGCGCTGGCTGGAGAACGTCGCCCTGGACCGCACCCGGTACCTGCTGATCGGCGATCCGCCGGAGCGGTGGCTCACCCGGGCCTGGCTGCCCGTGCCGGCCGGGGACACCGCGTGCGTCGCCCTCGGGGTGCTGCGCCGGCGCCCCGAGCCGTTCGCGGGTCGGGAGCGGGAGCTGCTGCGGGCCGTGGCCCGGCTGTGCGCGGGCCGGCTGCGGGCCTTCGACAACCCGCGCGGCGGCGCGACCGCGGACATCTCCCAGACCGTGCAGGCGGTGTTCGACGCGCTGCCGGGCGCGGCGATCCTGCTGAGCCCGCTGCGCGCCGCTTCCGGCGAGGTGGAGGACTACCTCATCGACGCCGCCACCCCGGAGGCGGTCGACGTGTTCGGCCGCACCGGCCGGGACATGGTCGGCAGACGTGTCCTGGAGAGCTACCCGTCGGTCGCGGGCGAACCGCTGTGGCGGGGCTACCTTCAGGCTCTGGAGACCGGAGTCCCCTTCGAGGGCGAGCCGTTCGCCTACCAGGACGTGGTCGGCGAGGTGCCCGTGACCGCCACCTACACGGTGCGGGCCGCCCCGCTGGGCGAGCGCCTGGTGGTGACCTGGCTGCGGCACGACCCGGTGGAACGCCAGGAGCAGCGCCTGGCCGACGTGCAGCGGCTCGGCAACCTGGGCTGGGCGAACTGGAACCTGATCACCCAGGAGACCTCCTGGGCGACGCAGACGTACGCCGTGCTCGGCCTGCGCCCCGGGCAGCGGCCGCTCCGCCTGGAGGAGCTGCCCGACCTGGTGCTGCCCGACGACACCGGGCCGCTGGCCCACGCGATCGCCGAACTCGTCTCCCACGGGCGCCCGTTCGACGTGCCCTTCCGTGTCGAGACACCGGAGGGGGTCCGGCATCTGCGGATGGTCGCCGAGGCCGTCATGACGTCCGACGGTACCCCGGTCGAGGTGCACGGCTTCGTCCAGGACCTCACCGCGCAGCGCAGCGCGGAACTCGCGCTGGTGGAGAGCGAGCGCGCGATGCTGCTCCAGCGCGGCATCCTCCAGGCCGAACGGGCACTGGCGGCCCGGCTCCAGCACGCCCTGCTGCCGCTGCCCAGCAAGCCGGTGCGGCTGGCCGGGCTGCGCGTCGAGGTCGCCTACCTGCCCGCGCAGGCCGGCATCCACGTCGGCGGGGACTGGTTCAGCGCCATCGAACTGCCCGACTACGACGCGCTGTTCGTGGTCGGCGACGTGGCAGGCCACGGCATCGACGCCGTGGCCACCATGGCCCAGCTCAGGTTCACCGCGAAGGGCATGGTCAGCACCGGCTCCTCGCTCACCGGGGCGCTGGCGCGGCTCAACCAGCTGCTGCTGCACTCCCGCGACAGCCAGATGACCGCCACCATGGTCCTCGCCCGCTACGACCCCGACCAGCAGATCCTCGCCTGGGCGCAGGCGGGACACCCCCCGCCGCTGCTGGTGCGCCGGGGCGAGGTCCGCTTCCTCGACCGGCCCGGCGGCATGCTGCTCGGCGCGACGGCCGCCCCCGCCTACGAGTCGCGGGAGCTGCGGCTGGAACCCGGCGACCGGCTGCTGCTCTACACCGACGGCCTGGTCGAACGCCCCGGCGAGGGCCTGGACGCGGGCTTCGCCCGGCTGGCCGGGGCGGTCCGCGCCCAAGGCCGTGGCGAGTCCGGCTCCCTGGACGCGCTGCTCGCGACGATGCTGGCGGAGGAGCGGCGCGACGACGTGTGCGTGCTCGACATCCGAATGCCCCTGGAAGAGGTGCAGGACGCGGCGGAGCCCCCGGAAGGCTGACGGCTGGTGTCCCCTCGGCCCAGGGGCGGCCGTGCTCAGTCCACGGGGTGGCCGGCGTCGATGGTGACGGCGTCGGAGAGGCGCAGCAGGGACCCGCCGCGGCCCTCGCCCCACTCGACGGGGTCGAGCACGAAGCCGACGTGGTCGCCGCCGTCGGTGCGCTGCAGGATGGCACCGACGAACCAGGCCGCCGTGTCCTCCAGGACGGCGGTGCCGCCGTGCCCCTCCCGCCAGGCGAGCCCCGCGAACTTGTCCACCTCGTCGCTCGTCTCGCCGCCGAAGAGTTCCGCCAGGTCCCGCTGGTCGCGGGTGAGCAGGTGGACGGCGAGGAACTGCGCGGCACGGGCGACCCGGTACGTCTGGTTGACCTTGGACAGCCATACGGCGAACCGGGGCGGCTGGATCGAGCACTGCGAGGCGAAGCCGACCAGGCATCCGGCGCGCCTGCCGCTCGCCGCGGCGGTCACCACGCACATGTCCGGGTCCAGCCGGTCGAAGAAGCCGTCCAGGTCCGGTCGCGCCCGGCCGCCCCGCGTGCCGCTCTCGTCCGCCATTGCCGTTCGCTCCCGTCCGCCGCCGCCCGGTGCCGGCCCGCGCAGGCCGCGCGGTGGTCCTCGTGTGCCCGGTGTGCCGCTCATGAATCGTCGCCGAAGCCGGTGCGGGACTCCAGCGCGCGGCGCGTGTCGTTGCCGTAGACGCCCGTCTCGTCACCACGGACGCCGTACCAGAGCTGGAAGCGGGCCACGGCCTCGGTGAGCGTGGTGTCGTAGGTGCCGCTGGTGGAGCCGTCGCGGTAGACGTCCGGGACGCGCAGCAGGCGTTGTTGCAGGTCGGCGACATCGGGCCCGGTGTCGCCCTGACGGAGGGTGCCGGGCCCGTCGGGGTCGGGCGCGGTGGCGGGTGTCGTGGGTCCGGCGGACGCGGTGGGGGCCCGAGGGGGCCGCCTGGTGCGCCGGCCGGCGGGGCGGTCGTGGCCGGCGGGGCCGGGCGGGCGGTCGCGGCGGCCTGCTGACGGCCGGGGAGGAGCAGGGCGCAGCCGAAGCCGGCGAGGGCCGCCGCCACGACGGCCGCGGCCACGGTGGCCCGGCGCGGGCCCCGGCCCGCGTTCGGTCCGGGTACAGCCGAGGGGCGGGGGACAAGGGCCGGTACGGGCGGGAGTTCCTGGGTGTCGTCCTCGCGGGTCACCGGATCGGGCCGGATCTCCCGCATGAGTTCCGCGAGGGCGTCGAAGCGGCGTAGGCGCACGACCCGGACGGGTTCCAGGACCGGTCCGGGCGGCGGCTGTTCGGGGTCGGGCGGTGTCGGCACCTGGCTCTCCTTCCGTCCCGCGGGCCGGGGCGCTCGCGCGGCCCGCGTGCTCAGATACGGCGCCCACCGCGGCCTCGTTCAGGAACCCCCCGGCTCACTCCTGACGAGGCGGTGGCTCACGCGTGGAGGTGCCGTTGCATCCAGTCGGCCGCGGCGCGGCGGAACAGGCGCCGGTTGTCCGCGCGCAGGAAGTCGTGCCCCTCGTCGCGCAGGGTCAGCAGTTCCGCGTGGACACCCCGTTCCCGCGCGGCCCGTACGAACTGCTGGGACTCCCCCGGTGGCACGTTGGTGTCGTGTTCGCCGTGGACGGCCAGCAGCGGGACGCGCAGCGCGTCGATGCGGCTCATCGGCGACAGGGCACGCAGCAGCTCACGGTCGCGCTCCGGGTGGCCGTACTTGTGCGCCGCCGATTCCGCGATCCACGGCTCGGTACCGGCGAAGAAGGTGAGGAAGTCGGACATGCCGCAGACGGCGACCCCGGTGCGGAACAGGTCCGGGTGCCACACCAGGGAGGCGAAGGTGAGGTAGCCGCCGTACGAGCGGCCCATGACCGCGAGCCGCGTCGGATCGGCGGGGCCCGCGGTGACCGCGTGGACCGCGCAGTCCGCGACGTCGTCGAGGGCGGCGAAGCGGCCCGCGCCCAGGTCGGCGTCGACGAACGAGCGGCCGTGTCCCAGGGAGCCCCGGACGTCGGGTGCGAAGACGTCCAGGCCACGCCCGACCAGCTCGTGGTAGAGCGGGTTGAACACCGGGCGTTCCTGTTCCTCCGGGCCACCGTGCAGGTGGATCACGCAAGGGGCCGGTTCGTCGGGGGCGCGCCCCGGCGCCCGGTAGTACCAGCCGCTCAGGGGCAGCCCGTCCCGCGCGGTCAGGCGCACGGGGACGGGGCGGACCGGTGGACGGCCCGGCGGGACGGCGTCCTCGTCCTGGGAGGACCACGGGGTGCGCAGCAGCGACACGCCCTCGTGGGCCCACCACAGGCCCGGGCGGCGCTGCGATCCCGACAGCGCGAGCAGCAGGCGCCCGGCACCGGCGGCGGTCACACGGGTGACGACCTCGTGGGGCAGGGGCAAGGGCCTCGCCGGGCCCGTGTCGTCCGGGGTCTGCTCCGTCGGGTCCGGGACCCGCCCCGTCGGGCCCGGGGTCTGCCCCGTCGAGCCCAGGGCCCGTCCCCTCGGGAAGGTCTCGACGAGTTCCAGTTCGCTCGCGCCTCGCACGTTCCAGGCGAGCGCGGCGGTGCGGCCGTCGTGAGCGAGCGCGAAGAGTTCCAGGTCGCTGCCCGCGCGCTCCGCCGCGACCGACACCGTATGCGGTCGGCCGTCGGCGTCCAGGGCCACCGCGAGGAGTGCCGCGTACTCGCGGTCGCCGTTGCTGCGCAGCCACAGCGTCCGCGCGTCCGGGGAGAACCGGCCGATCCAGGGGTCGCCGTCGGCGACCGGCACGACGAGGGTGGTCACCGAGTCGGCGGTGCGCAGGACGACCGCCTCGCGCCGTCCGCGCGGCCCCCGGCGCAGCAGCGCGAGGCCGCCGTCAGGGCTGAGGTCGCAGGCGCGCAGGGAGGCAGCGTGGGTCTCGGTGGTGAGCAGGACCGGCGAGGCCAGACCGTCGGGATCGATCAGGTAGACCGACAGGCCGCCGTCGGGCCGGGCCGCCGGGGCCGTGGTGCCGGTGGGGGTCCCGTCCGGCGCCGTCCCCGAGGCGGCGTCGTACGCGGGCGGGCCGAGGAGCGTGGCGTGGCCGTCCCGTTCCGCCCAGTCGGCCCCGGGGCGCATCCCGGCGAGCCCGTCGTCCACCGGGCCGGAGTCCGTCAGGGCCTGCCTCGCGAGGCCCCCGTACGCGGCGGCGGCCGGAGCCGCGACCGTGACGGCGACGGCCGAGCCGTCGTGCGCCCAGCAGCCCAGATAGGCGGAACTGGCCGGATCGGCCCCCGCCAGGATGCGGCGGCCGGTGCCGTCGGGCCGCACGCAGAGCACCCGTGAGTGCTCACCGCCGCCCGGCGCCGTCGTGTATGCGATCCAGCGGCCGTCCGGTGACCAGGAGACCTCCTTGACCGGGTCCGGTGAGGAGTCGAGCAGTCGCACCTCGTCGCCGTCGACGGGCCCGGCCCACACCTGGGGGACGCCCCCTCGGTCACAGATGAAGGCCGTCTCGCTGCCGTCGGCGTTCGCGGACGGGTACCAACAGCCGTGCGCGCGCAGCCGTGTCACCGCGTCCCGCGGGCCGCCCGCCTCGGGCAGCGGCACCGGCGCGGGGGCGGCGGCACGGGCAGCGTCGAGGAGGTCCCCGGTACGGCTGTCCGGGGACCGGACGCGGCTCGGACCTGTCGGACCCGGTGGTCCGGAGCGGATGACGGCGGCTGCCGTGCCGTGCGCCGCTCGCGCACCCCGGTCGTCGGTCACCTGATTCCGTGGGTCTGCAGCCATATCTCCAGCACAGCGATCTGCCACAGCGCGTTCGCGCCCCGCCTGGTCCGGTGCTCGTCGGGTGCCCTGAGGAGTTCCGCCACGTACGCGTCGCGGTACACACCGCGGCGCTTTGCCTCCGGTGCCTCCAGTGCCTCCCGCACGCGCCGGAGGACGGGACCCGCCATGTGCCGGATGGCCGGCACGGGGAAGTAGCCCTTGGGGCGGTCGACGACCTCGTGGGGCAGCAGCTTCCGGCCCGCCTCCTTCAGCACGCCCTTGCCGCCGTCGGCCAGTTTGAGTTCCGGGGGGCAGGCCGCCGCCAGCTCGACCAGTTCGTGGTCAAGGAACGGCACGCGGGCCTCCAGGCCCCAGGCCATGGTCATGTTGTCGACCCGCTTGACGGGGTCGTCGACGAGCATGACGTGCGTGTCCAGCCGGAGAGCGGCGTCCAGTGCCGTCTCCGCCCCCGGTCGCGCCATGTGCTCCCGTACGAAGCGTCCCGAGACGTCGTCGTGGGGCAGCATCTCGGGCCGCAGGACCCGGGCGAGGTCGGCGTGCGAGCGGTCGAAGTAGGTGGCGGCGTACCGCTCCGGCTCGTCCTCGCGGGGGACCGACGCCAGCTCGGGGTACCAGTGGTAGCCGGCGAAGACCTCGTCGGCGCCCTGCCCGCTCTGCACGACCTTCACTTCTTTGGACACCTGCTCGGACAGCAGGTGGAAGGCGACCACGTCGTGGCTGACCATCGGCTCGCTCATCGCCTGGAACGCCCCGTCCAGAGCCGTCGACACCCGTTCGGAGGGAACCATCAGCCGGCGGTGGTCGGTGCCGAACTCCCGGGCCACCAGGTCGGAGTAGCGGAACTCGTCGCCCTCCTCGCCGCCCTCCGTCTCGAACCCGACGCTGAACGTCATCAGGTCGCGCCGGCCCTCGTCGGCCAGCAGCGCGACGATGAGGCTGGAGTCGAGGCCGCCGGAGAGCAGCACACCGACCGGCACGTCGGCCACCGTGCGCCGGCGCACGGCCACGCGCAGCGCGTCCAGCACCGCGTCCCGCCATTCGTCGGCCGACATGCCGGTGTGCTCGGGCCGGCGCGTGTAGGACGGCTGCCAGTAGCAGTGGTCCCGGTACGTGCCGTCCGGTTCGACGACCCGCACGGTGGCCGGGGGGAGCTTGCGCACCCCGTTGAGGACGGTGCGCGGCGCCGCGACCGTGGCGTGCCAGCTCAGGTACTGGTGCAGGGCCACGGGATCGAGCGAGGTGTCCACGTCCCCGGCGGCCAGGAGAGCGGGCAGCGTGGAGGCGAAACGGAGCCGGCCCGGCGTCTGCGCCAGGTACAGGGGCTTGATCCCGAGCCGGTCCCGGGCGAGGACGACGCGGCCGGTCCGGTGCTCGACGATCGCGAAGGCGAACATGCCGCGGAAGTGCTCCACGCACGCGGTCCCCCACTGCCGGTAGGCGTTGAGGACCACCTCCGTGTCCGACGTCGACGCGAAGCGGTGGCCGAGACGGCGCAGCTCCTCCCGCAGCTCCGGATAGTTGTACACGCAGCCGTTGAAGACGCCGGTGATCTCTCCCCGGGCGTCCGTCATGGGCTGGGACCCGCTGTCCGACAGGTCGATGATCTTCAGGCGGCGATGTCCCAGCGCGACCGCGCCCCGTCTCCAGGTCCCCTGTCCGTCGGGTCCGCGGTCGGCGAGCCGCTCCGTCATGCGGGCGACGGCCGCGAGGTCGGGCGAGCGCCCGTCGAAGCGGACCTCCCCGCTCAGACCGCACATGATGCCCCGCCTCCGTTCGGCGCACCGGCGTGCCCCCCGGTGCTGAGCTGGGCGGTACTGGGATACATGACGCTCCCTTCTGTAGACGACGGAAACTGTCGCGCGGCTCGCGGAGCGGCGACTGCCACTGCCGGCGCACCGCGGCGAACGCGGGCCGGGCCGGCGCCCTGACGACTTCAGGAACAGAGACCGGCGGCTACGGCGGCTTGTGTCGTCTTCGAGTGCCCAGGCCCCGAGCGGGTAAGCCCCGCACCGCGCACTCGACGCGCCGACCGTGGTGCACTCGGTGTATGAACCACGCCCGGACCGGTCCCGTGGGCCCGGTCCCCAGCTCGGGCCCGGAGTTGATCACCTTCGGCCACGGCACGGCCGGCCGGCCGGCGCTGGCGGAGCTCCTGCGGGAGGCCGGCGTCGCCGCCGTCGTGGACGTCAGGACCGCACCGGGCAGTCGCCGCGATCCGGACCTGGGGCGACAGCGGCTCGCCGAGTGGATGCCCGAGGAGCACATCGCCTACCGGTGGGAGCGGCGGCTGGGCGGTTGGCGCAAGCCGCCGCCGGACTCACCCGACACCGTCTGGCGCAACGAGTCCTTCCGGGGCTACGCCGCTCACACCCGCAGCGCGGAGTTCGTGACCGCGATGGACGGCGTGCTGCGGCAGGCGGACGAGGAACGTACCGCGGTGATGTGCAGCGAGGCGGTGTGGTGGAGGTGCCACCGGCGCCTGATCGCCGACTTCGCCGTGCTGGCCCGCGGGGCGGTCGTGCTGCACCTGATGCACGACGGGCGCCTCACGGCGCACAGCCCGACGCCAGGTGTCCGTCTCCGCGGTGACGGCCTGCTGGTCTACGACGACGGTCCGCGAGCGGCGGAGTGAGGGCCCCGCGCACAGGAGGCATCGGCGTGCCAGGTCCGCGGGCCCGCCGTGCCGCACGGGTGTGGCGGGCGCCCGGTGGGGCACGCGTAGTGCGGTCCAGCCGAGTCGAGGACGGTGCCACGATGACCGAGTACCAGCGTTCCCGCGTCCCGCACGCCCGCCCCCTGGCACGCGGGGCGGCCGACGGTCTCCGTACCGGCCGCACCGGGCGGTCGCGCGCCGCCGTCACGGCCGGCTGACCGGGTCCGGAGCACGCCATGGGACGCACGAAGCGGTACGCCGTCGCCGCCTCCGGACAGTGGACCGACGAGGAGGAGGGCCGGCGCCGGCTGCCCGCGGGAGAGGTCCACGCGTGGGAGCCGGGTCTGAACCAGACCGTCTGCGGACTGTCCCTCAGCCGCTCCCGGCTGACGCGCTTCCCGCACGTCGGCTGGGCGGACACCTTCCCGGAATCCGGGGGCGCGGCGGACCGGGTGCGGCGCGTGTGCCCACGCTGCGCGTCCGTGGCCGGACGCCGGGGCGGTGACGCTCGGCCACGGTGGCACCGCAGCGATCCCCGGCCCTGAACGGCCACTGGGGGGCGAGGTGTCCGGGTGAACCGCCGATCACCGTCAGGCCGGTATGAGCACTCCCCGCGCGAACCGGCTCAGGGACGCGGTGAACGCGGTGACGAAGGCGTCCCTGGCCTCCTCCGGGAGCGCGTCGAGGGACAAGTAGGGGTTGAGGTCCTCCAGTTCGACCAGCAGCAGGCCCCCGTCCGCGGCGCGGCAGGCGTCGACGCGCTGGATGCCGTGGCCGAGGTCGTTCCAGTCGATGAACCGGCGGGCGAACTCCAGGTCGGCGGCGGTCGCCTGGTACGGCCGCAGCTCCCAGCGGCGCTGCGGGTCTGGGGCGTGGAGGGCGTACTGGAAGTCGTCGTCGACGAAGTAGAAGGACACCTCGTAGGCGAAGTCGACGCACGGCTGGATCAGGACGTCCCCGGTGGCGAGTCCGGCGACCCCGCCCGCGGGGACGATCCGCAGGCCGAGGGAGTCGGCGCCCTGCTTCGGCTTGACCACGTACCGCTCGGCGGCCGGCAGCCGGTCCAGGTCCTCGGCGCGGTCGACGGTCGGGATCACGGGGAAGCCGGCGGCGGTCAGGTCGAGCAGGTACTGCTTCCCGGCCATGTCGGCCTTCCCGGTGAGCGGGTTGTACACCCGGGTCCCGGCGGCGAGCGCCCGCGCGCGGAAGGCGTCGTACTCCTTGCGGTAGCCGAGGACGGGCCCGCTGTTGCGCACGACGACGGCGTCGAAGCCGTCCATCAGGGCCGCCGCGTCCACCGGATGACACAGGGCCAGGTCGAAGTGGGCGCGCAGCCGGGACGTGAGGTGGATGTCCTCGTCGCAGTAGCGGCGCCCGCGCGCCTGGTACGCCAGGTCGGTGACGTAGAGCAGACGGGGGCGGGCGGCGGGCATGGGGGGGCTCCTCGGGGCGGCGCGGGGCTGCGGGTGTCGTGGCGGGTGTGTCGTGCGGGGGTGTGATGCGGCGCGGTGGTGCGGGGCCGGTGCCGGCGGCGTCTTCGACGGCGGCGGTGACGGCGGAGAAAGGTTACGCCGCAGGGTGCGGCGACTTTCGGCCACCCCCGGCCAAGACCCGCCTCCCGCCCCGCACCTCACAGCCCGGTCCGGCCGCTCCACGGTGACCTCAGAAGCACTCAGTTCCCCCGGAACGACCCTCGCACTGCACTGAGTGTCACGAATCCGGTCCGGGTGCTACGTTCCCGTCCATGAGCTCCAGCAGCGCGGCGCCGGCCGCGAAGCCGCCGATCCGGGACGCCCTGGTGGCGGCGGCCTTCCGGCTCTTCCTGGAACGCGGGTACGAGCAGACCACCGTGGACGACATCGTCGCCCTGGCCGGGGTGGGCCGGCGCTCGTTCTTCCGCTACTTCCCCTCCAAGGAGGACGTGGTCTTCCCCGACCACGAGCGCTGCCTGGCCGACATGACCGCCTTCCTCGCGGCGGGCGGCGCCGAACACGAGCCGGTGCGGCGGGTCTGCGACGCGGCCCGACTGGTGCTGCGGATGTACGCGGAGAACCCGGCCTTCTCCGTGCAGCGCTACCGACTCACCCGGCAGGTGCCGGGCCTGCGCGCGTACGAACTCTCGGTGGTGTGGCGCTACGAACGCGCGCTCGCCGAGTACCTCCGCGCCCGTTTCGCGGGACGGCCCGACGGGACCCTGCGCGCCGACGTGATCGCGGCCGCGGTCGTCGCCGCGCACAACAACGCCCTGCGCTCATGGCTGCGGTCGGAGGGCAAGGATGACCCGGGAGCCGCCGTCGACCACGCGCTGGGGTACGTGCAGAAGACGTTCGGCCGGTCGGCGGACGCTCCGCCGGCCCCCGCCCCGGCCGGGTCGGTGACGGCCGGCGCGCAGGCGGGGCAGCCCGACGACGTGGTGGTACTGGTGTCCCGCCGGGACGCGCCGCTGTGGCGGGTGGTGCAGGAACTGGAGACGGCGCTCGGCAGGGGTTGACCCGGAACAGGGGTGATTAGGGGTACCGAGTGCCTTTACGAGTGACACTCAGTGCCATACTCTGTCGGCGTGCACGGTGGCACGGCAACCGCGCACACGTGTGCCCGGTCCGCCCCGGGCACACGGGATTCCGGCCGAGCGCAGGGAGTTGAGCAGCGTGTACCCCCTTCCAGCAAGCACCTCGCATCCGGTGGCCGGCTCCGCGGCGGGCGTTCTCGATCCCGCCGCCACGGACTCCAAGGACGCCATCCTCTTCCAGCGCTGCACCTGGTGCGGCACCGCGATGTACCACCGGCTGCTGTGTCCGGTCTGCCAGGGCAGCGAGTTGCGCACGGAGCGCAGCGAGGGCGTCGGCACGGTCCGCCACTCCACGGTGGTGCACCGCAACACACCGGCGGCGCGCAATGTGTCGCTGATAGAGATGGCCGAGGGGTTCGTCGTCCGAGGCCGGGTCATGGGTCCGCCGATCGGCATCCACAGCGGCGACCGGGTGCGGCTGTCCACCGCCAAGGACCCGGTGCGCGGGGAGCCGGTGTTCCAGTTGACGGACGAGCCGTACCGGGCCTGGACCTGACCGCCGTACACCGCCGTACCCCACCGGCGCGGTGCCGCTGACACCACGGCCGGGTCCCCTCCTCCTCCCGCGCGAACCATCGGCTCTCCTGCGCAGGCAACCCACAGCCTCCGCTCCCCATCCACCCGGGGCGAGGGGCGTCCGGCGTTGCCGGGACGCCCGAGGTCGGTGTTCGAGGAGGATCAGTGGTCCGTGCCCGGCGCATATGGGTGACCGCCGCAGCATTGTTCGCGGTGGCGGGGGGACCGGGGAGCCGCGGACCGGGGGCCCTGAGCTGGCCGGTCCGGTACTGGACGCGTCGTAGGGCGCCGGTCCCGGGTGCCCTCACTCCCCGAGGGTCACCCGGACGCCGACGGTGCCGTCCAGGCCGCGCCGGAGCCGGCTGCCCAGCAGGGTGAGGCGGCCGAGGAGGCCGTACTTGCGGGCGATCAGGCTCCGGTAGCGGGCGGTGGTGGCCGGATCGGTGATCTCGGCGGTGGCCGGCACCTGGTCGCCGGTCGGGTTGCCGCGCACGTCGCACGGGCCGACGAGGACGTCCGGGCGGCGCCGGATCCGTTTGACCTTCCCGCTGTCGGCCGCCGTCCACACCCCGAGCGTGCCGTCGTCCGGGACGACCCACACCGGGGTCGCGACGGGCGTGCCGTTCTTGCGGTGGCTGGTCAGCAGCAGGTACTTGCCGGACCCGAGCCGGTCGAGCCGCGTGTCGTCCATGCCCGCAGTGTAGGAGGGCGGCCCGTGCCCGGCGAAGCCCGGTGACTCGGGCGGCCCGACGGCGGGCGGTGCCCTGCGGGATGCCGGCCGTGTGGCTCGGTCGGGACGAGGGGCTGTGAGGTGCCCGGAGACGGAGTCGGCGGAACGCGGGAGCGGTGGGACGCGGGAGCGGGGCCGCGTCCGGCTCCGGGGCCGCCGGGATGCTGCGCCGGCTCGCCGCGCAGCGGCAACGGGCGGACGCCTACCGGGCGCGGACGCGGGTGGCGCCGGCCCTCTTCCCGGTGCTCAACAGAAAACCCGGGCCGGGCGACGGAGATCAACTCAGGCGTCTAGATTGCGTCTTGCACGGTGCAGTCCCCGTCAGGCGTCTTCGCCGGACACCCCCTCAGGCATCTCTTCAGGCACCCAGGAGCTGACCCACGTGACCGACAACCCGGCAGCCACCAACGACGTGGCCGTGTCGCTGCGCGCCCGTATCAACACCGGCCAGCCGCACACCGCCCGCATCTGGAACTACTGGCTCGGCGGCAAGGACAACTACGAGGTCGACCGGGCGGCCGGCGACCAGATCCGCCAACTGCACCCGGGCATCGGGGAGTACGCGCGCGCCGACCGGCTGTTCCTGGGCCGAGCGGTGCGCCATCTGGTCGGTGAGGTGGGCATCCGGCAGTTCCTGGACATCGGCACCGGGCTGCCCACCGCCGACAACACGCACGAGGTGGCGCAGCGGATCGCGCCGGAGTGCCGGATCGTGTACGTCGACAACGACCCGCTCGTCCTCGCCCACGCGCGTGCCCTGCTGACCAGCACACCGGAAGGCCGTACCGACTATCTGGACGAGGACCTGCGCAACGTCGACGCGATCCTGGAACACGCGGCGAAGACGCTGGACTTCAGTCAGCCGGTGGCGCTGATGCTGCTCGGCGTGGTCATCTTCATCGGCGACGACGAGGACCCGTACGGCCTGGTACGGCAGTTGACGGACCGGCTGCCGACGGGCAGCCACCTGGTGCTGTCGCACACCATCACCAGCCCGTCGATGCCGGACGTGGACGAGGCGGTGAAGTTCTGGAACGAGCACGGCACTCCGAAGCTGAAGCAGCGCACGCCCGAGGACGTGGCCCGGTTCTTCGACGGCCTGGAACTGCTGGAGCCGGGTGTGGTGTCCTGCTCGCGGTGGCGCCCGGAGGACGGCGACGGGGCCGAGCCGGAGGAGGTCGCCATGTTCGGCGGGGTGGCCCGCAAGAACTGAACCGCGCCCGGCGGTTCACCGGCGCCGGTGAACGCCGTGACCCCGGCCCCCGTATGGAGGAGCGGGCCCTCGACGATCCGAGGGCCTCGCGGTGCCGGTACGGGCAGCGCGCGTTCGGGTTCGGCTTCGGGAGCCATGCATGCGGCACGCACGACGACGGGTCGTCCGGCGAGTGACACGGCTGGCGGCGGTCGGCGGACTCCTCCTGGGGGGCGCGATGGTCGCCCAGGCGGCCATGGCGAGCGAGACACCGCCCGCCTCCGCCAGACCGCTCGCCGCCACGGGCGACACCGGCGCCGCACTGGTGGCGCGGCTCGGCACGGCCCGTACGGCGGGCAACTGGATCGGCGCCGACGGGCGTACGGTCGTGGCCGTGACCGACGAGGCGACGGCCCGGGAGGTGCGGCGGGCCGGGGCGGCGGCGAAGATCGTGTCGCACAGCATGAACGAGCTGAAGTCGGCGACGGCGACGCTGCGTTCGGCTCCGCGGGTGCCGGGCACGGCGTGGGCGGTGGACTACCGGACCAACCGGGTCGTGGTGCGGGCGGACCGCACGGTGTCCGCCGGGGACTGGTCGCGGCTGACCCGGGTCGCCACGGGGATCGGCAGCTTCGTGCACATGGAGCGTACGAAGGGCACGTTCACCACACGGCTGAACGGCGCCCAGCCGATCTTGTCGACGGGCGGTCGCTGCTCGGCCGGGTTCAACGTCACCGACGGGCGGTCCGACTTCATCCTCACCGCCGGCCACTGCGGTCCCGCCGGGTCCACCTGGTTCGCCGACAACCAGGGCGATCGGCAACTCGGCAGGACCGTGAACAGTTCCTTCCCCGGCAGTGACTTCTCGCTCGTGCAGTACGCCGACGGCAAGGCCGGCGTGGGCGCGGACGTCGTCGCGATCGGCGGTGGCAAGGGGGTGCGGATCACGGGGGCCGCCGATCCGGCGGTGGGGCAGCGGGTGTTCCGCAGCGGCAGCACCAGCGGTCTGCGCGACGGCCAGGTGACGGCCCTGAACGCGACCGTCAACTACCCGGAGGGCACGGTCACCGGGCTCGTCGAGACCACCGTGTGCGCCGAACCGGGCGACAGCGGCGGCCCGTTGTTCTCCGAGGGCATCGCGCTCGGCGTCACCTCGGGCGGGAACGGCGACTGCACGGCGGGCGGGACGACGTTCTTCCAGCCGGTGACCAAGGCGCTGACGGCGCTCGGGGTCCGGCTGATCGTGTCGGCGCAGAACGCGGGCGGCGCCCCGGGCGGCACCCCCTCCCCCGCGCCGTCGGCGTCCGCGCCGCAGGGCGCGATGGTGCCGAGCGCGGCCTCGCCGGGCTCCTCGGCGCCGGTCACGGGCGCGTCCGAGGGCAGCACTGCGCTGGCGCGGCTGACCGACACCCGGAACGTCGGGCCGGGGCTGCTGGTCATCGCGGGCAGTCTGATCGCGCTGGTGGCGACCCGTTACATCCGGGCCGAGCAGGACCGCAAGGCGTACCAGCGGTACTACTCGGCGACATGGGGCTGACGGGAGGGCCGGGGGCACGACGAGAAGGGCACCCGTGCGTTCACGGGTGCCCCGGACGGTTCGGCGCGGTGTGCGCGGGGTCGGTCAGGCCGCCCGGTGCGACTGCGGGGCCGCTGCGGCCCACTCCATCACGAGGCGCTGGTACTCCGCACGCTGCTCGGTGGTCAGTGTCCCGCCCGACCGGCGCCACAGGGCCCGGATCTCCTCGTTGACCTCCGCGGCCGATCGCTCGGAGACGGCTTCAACAGTGGTGGACATGCTGTGAAGCATATGCCGATCGAGGTGAAGGCGCTGTGAGTAAGTACCCGCGATACGGACATTCCGGACCGTGTTACTCATCACGTCAATGTGTCAACCGGAAGCGGGAATTCACTGCCCCTGCCACTCCTCGACCCCGGCTCACTCCCCGGTCCGGCCCAGCACCAGCACCTGGATGGCCAGCACGGCCGCGCCGCGCGCCCAGTCGTGGAAGTCGGACACCTTCGTCTCCAGGTCCACCGGGGCGGCCAGCGGGTGGCGGTGGGAGCGGATGGTGTCACGGACCGTGTTCCCCGCCACATCCATCAGGCCCACACCCTCTCCGGCGAGCAGGATCTTCTGCGGCATCGCGAAGTTGGCGATCTGCGCGACGAGGGTGCCGAGGGCCCGGGCGGCCTCGTCGACGACCCGGAAGGCCATGGGCTCGCCGGCGGCGGCACCGGCGAGGATCTCCTCGTAGCCGATGTCCCGGCCGGTGGCCGCGCGCACCTGGTAGCGGATGCTGGGGATGGTGAGCAACGACACGGCGCTGCCCCGGGCGCCCTCGGGGGTGAGCGGGCCGTACGGATGGATGATCCAGTGCCGGCCGAAGCCGCGGTCCTCCTCCTCGTACGGCACCCGACGGCCGCCGAGCACCAGCCCGTAGCCGATGCCCGCGCCGATGGTCAGTACGGCGAAGCGGTCGAGCCCCCGGCCCGCGCCGAACCAGGTCTCGGCCTCCACCAGGGCCGCGACGTCGTTCTCCACGACGACCGGCAGCCCGGTGCGCTCCCGGACGAGCGTGCCGAGCGGCACGTCCCGCCAGCCCAGGAAGGCCGATTCGCCCACCACCGTACGCTCCCGCACCCGTCCGCCCACACCGATGCCCAGACCCGCCGGGTCGGGATGCCGTCCGGCCAGTTCGGTGGTCATCTCCGCCAGCAGGGCGGCGACGGCGTCAGGGTCGTGCGTGGTCAGCGGCCGGTCCAGCCGGCCGGTGACCTCACTGCGCAGGGTGGTGACGACGCCGTAGACCCGGTCGGCGGTGATCTTGAATCCGAGGAAGGAGCGGGACTCGGCGACGATGTCGAGGGGCTGCGACGGCCGCCCCTGGCGGCCCTCGCCGGCCCCACCCGTCTCGGCGGCCTCCACCAGCAGCCCGGACTCGATGAGCGGTTTGGTCAGCCGGGTCAGGCTGCCCTGGGAGAGGCGCAGCCTCCGGGCCAGCTCGGTGCGGGACAGCGGGCCGTGCACGAGCACCTCGATCGCCACGGAGCGCTCCGCGGGGCTCAGCGGCCACCAGCTGGTCATGGAAGCCAACCTTTCTACTTTCTTCTGGTGCAGAAGTAATAGGGCCAGCATATGGCGGCTGGAGGGGTAGCGAGGAAGAAGTCACCCAGCCCTTGACGGCTTGATTGTTCCGTGGCGAAAGTAATCCGTATGACTTTCTCGCTCGGCATCGTCGGCGCCGGACAGTTCTCCGGACAGTTCGCCACCCTCTTCCAGGCCCATCCCGGCGTCCGTGACGTCTATGTCACCGACCTGCTGCCCGAGCGGGCCGAGCGGCTCGTCGCCGCGCAGGGGCTCGCGGGCACGTTCCCGTCGTACGAGGCGATGCTGGAGTCGCCGGCGGTCGACGCGGTCGCGGTCTTCACCCAGCGCTGGACCCACGGACCGCTGGTCCTCCAGGGGCTGGCCGCGGGCAAGCACGTCTACTCGGCCGTCCCCATGGCGATCACCGTGGACGAGATGGCCGCGATCATCGACGCCGTCCGGGCCACCGGGCTGACGTACATGATGGGCGAGACCAGTCACTACCACCCGGCGACCGTGCACGCCCGCAACCAGATCGCGGCGGGCGCCTTCGGCCGGCTGTTCTACGCCGAGGGCGACTACGTCCACGACATGGACCTCGGGTTCTACGAGGCCTACCAGTACAGCGGCGGCGAGAACTGGAAGGCGACCGCCAGCTATCCCCCGCTGCTGTACCCGACGCACGCGGTGGGCGGGGTCCTCGGGGCCTGGGGGACGCATGCGGTGAGCGTGTCCGCGATCGGTGTGCGCGACGAGCGCGGCGACGGCGTCTTCGACCGTTCGGTCAGCCAGTTCGACAACGACGTGTCCAACGCGACCGCCTTGTTCGAGGTGGCGGGCGGCGGATCGTTCCGTACGAACGAGTTCCGGCGGGTCGGCTACCCCTCGCACATCCGCGAGTCCCGGTTCCGGTTCTTCGGGACGGAGGCCAGCATGGAACAGCTGGCGACGGTGGCGCTGTGGCAGGACAAGAAGGGGGTCGAGGACATCAGCGAGCTACTGGAGCCGAAGCCGACCCTGGCCCCTGACGACCCGTCACTGGCGCACATCGCGCCGGAGCTGCGCGCGGCCTTCACCTCGGGCTCGGCGCCGGTGCACGACCGGTCACGGCTGCCCCGGGAGTTCGACCACCTGCACAACGGGCACGAGGGCAGCCACCACTTCCTGGTGGACGACTTCGTCACCGCCGTCACCACGCGGACGCTGCCACCGGTGAACGCGTGGGTGGCCGCCCGATACACCCTGCCGGGCGTCATCGCGCACGAATCGGCACGGCAGGGCGGCGTCCGGCTGGAGATCCCCGACTTCGGGGACGCGCCGGAGGTGTGACGGATCCCGGCGGCTCAGGTGCCGGGCTTGCGGCCGTAGACGAAGACGTCGTCACCGTTCTTCAGCAGCGACCAGTACTTCTTGGCGGTCGTGGTGGTCATGTTGACGCAGCCGTGCGAACCGGGCGGGTTCCACATGCTCAGGCCCACCGAGTGGAAGGCCTGGCCGCCGTCGAAGAACTGGCTGTAGGGCATCGGCACGTTGTAGATGGTGGAGACGTGGTCGATGTCCCGCCAGTAGATCTTCTTCAGGCCGGTGCGGGTCTCGTAGCCGTCGCGTCCGGTGCGCACCGGCACCGGGCCGTAGACGAGCCGGTTGCCGTCCTGGATCCAGCTGAGCTGGAGCGTGAGGTTCACGCAGGCGATGCGGCCCTTGTTCACCGGGCACTTGCCGTCCTTGTTGGGCTTGTTCCCGACGGCCTTCTGCTTGTTCATCAGGTCCATCACGCCCCAGGTGACGGGACCGGCGTAGCCGATGTTCGGCGTGATGCCGTGCTTGTTCTGGAAGGCCTGGATGGCCTTGCAGTCGGTGGCGGACTGCTTGCCGTCGACCGGCCGGCCCAGGAACTTCTCCACCTGCTTCTGGTACGGCCCTGTGCTCGTGGTGCAGCTCGCGGCCTGGGCCGGCGCTGCGGTGAGGGCGAGCGCCAGCGGCGCCACCAGTCCCGTGACGCCCAGCGCGACCGCACCTCTTCTGCCTATGACCCCCATGGCGGCCTCTTCCCCTTCCCCTTTTGCCCGTTCCGTTCGCCCGGGCCTCCCCGGTGCTCTCCAGCGCGATTCCCGCGATGTCGGACTACTAGACCCGGCCGGGCCGGAGATGGTTGTGGTTCCGGTCAGGCTGTGACGAAACGGTGAACTTCCGGCCGTACGGCACCTCTCGCGGTGAGCGGTGACCGTCTACGCTGCGCCGCATGCACCCCGCTCTCGCCGACGACCTCGCCCGGCTCCCCGAACTGCTCCAGGCCGCCCGTGATCTCGCCGCCCGGGAGGTGGCGGGGCTCGCAGGCCGGCCGGTCGCCGCGCCCGGGCCGGTACCCGCGCGGGAGCCGCTCCCCGCCTCGGGTGCGGGCGGTGACCGCGCGCTCGCCCGGTTCGCCGAGCGGTGGGCGCCCGGTTTCTCCGGTTCCGCCGGTCCGCGCTACCTCGGCTTCGTCACCGGCGGCGCCACGCCCGCCGCCGTCGCCGGTGACTGGCTGACCTCCGCGTTCGACCAGAACCTGTCCGGCGCCGGCGGTTCCTGGGCGCAGGAGCTGGAACGGGAGACGGTGTCGTGGCTGCGCGAGCTGTTCGGGCTGAGCGAGGCGCACAGCGGTGCGTTCGTGACGGGCGCGACCATGTCGAACGCGGTCGGGCTCGCGATCGGCCGGGAGTGGGCCGGTGAGCGGCTGGGAGTGGACGTCTCCCGGGCGGGCACCGCCGCGCTGGGGCCGCTGGACGTGCTCTCCGGCAGCCCGCACTCCAGCATCGCGAAGGCGATGTCGGTGCTGGGCCTCGGCCGGGACCGGCTGCGGCCGGTGCCGCTGCTGCCCGGCAACCGGGAGGCCGTCGACGTGACCGCGCTGGAGACGGCGCTGGCCGGGGCCGGCGGCCGGCCGGTGCTGGTCGTCGCGAACGCGGGCACCGTGAACACCGTCGACTTCGACGATCTGCGGGCCGTCGCGGCGCTGAAGGAGCGCTACGACTTCTGGCTGCACGTGGACGCGGCGTTCGGCGCCTTCGCCGCGCTCTCCCCGGAACACGCGGCGCTGGTCGACGGGCTCGACGCGGCCGACTCGGTCTGCGTGGACCTGCACAAGTGGCTGAACGTCCCCTATGACGCGGCCGTCCAGTTCACCCGGCGGCGCGACCTTCAGATGGCGGTGTTCCACAACGCCTCGCCGTATCTCGGCCCACCCGACGGCGATCCCGACTTCCTGCATCTGACCCCGGAGAACTCGCGCCGACTGCGGGCCCTGCCGGCCTGGTTCTCGCTGGTGGCGTACGGGCGGGACGGGCACCGGGAGGTCGTGGAGCGGAACGTGGCGCTGGCCCGCCGGCTCGGCGCGGGCGTCGACGCGCTGCCGGGCCTCACCCTGCTGGCTCCGGTCCGCCTCAACGTCGTGTGCTTCACCCTGGCCACGGACCCGTCGCCGGAGCGGGTGACGGCGCTGGCCCGGGCGGTCGCCGCGTCCGGGGAGGCGTACGTGACGCCGACGGTGTACGGCAGAGTGCCCGGGCTGCGCGCCGCGTTCAGCAACTGGCGGACCACCGAGGCGGACACGGACCGGGTGCTCGCGGTGCTGGCGGCGGCCTCGGACTGAGGGTCAGGAGGTGTGCCGCACGGCCGCGCGGAAGCCGGTGTTGACGGCCGTGAGGCCGCCGTCGACGAGGAGGGAGGTCCCGGTGATCCAGGCGGCGTCGCGCGAGGCGAGGAAGGCGACGGCGGCGGCGATGTCCTCCGGCTCGCCGACCCGGCCGAGCGGGTAGAGGGGGCGGACGGCGTCGAGTTCGTCGTCGCGTCCTTCCCACGCCGAGGTGCGGACCGTGCCCGGCACGACCAGGTTGACCCGCACGCCCCGGGGTGCCGCGTGCCCGGCGAGGGTGCGGGTGAGCGAGCCGAGGCCGGCCTTGGCGGCGCTGTAGCCGTGGTTGCCGAAGTCCTGCACGCCGTTGACGGAGCCGACGCTGACGATCGTCCCGCGCCCGGAGGCGGCGAGGTGCGGCAGGGCGGCGCGACAGCAGCGGTAGGCGCCCGTGAGGGTGATGTCGAGGTCGCGCGCCCAGGCCTCGTCGGGGTCGTCCTCGAAGAGCGGGGCGTCCGAGGTGCAGTGGGCGGCGCTGTTGACCAGCACGTCGAGCGAGCCGAACGCGGTGACGGCGTGGGCGACGGCCGCCTCGACGGCGGCGCGGTCGGCCACGTCACACGCGAACGCCTCGGCGGCGAGGCCCTGTCGGCGCAGGGCGGAGGCGGTCCGTTCCGCCTCGGGCAGGTCCCGGTCGGTGACCAGCACCCGGCCGCCCTCCTCGGCGATGCGCCGGGCGACGGCCGCACCGATGCCGCGGGCGCCGCCCGTGACGAGAACTCCGTGTCCTGCGAAGCGAGTCGGATCAGTCATGGGCCGACGGTACGGCCCCCCGGACGCGCTTTCACCGGTTCTGCGCCCGGTTTCACCGGTAGCCGGTGACGTCCGCCGGCTTGCCCGCGTCCTGCACCTCGACCAGGTACCGCCAGGCGTCCGGCCGGCTGCCGTCGAGGTCGGTGAAGCCGTACACCCGGGCGAGGCCGCCGCTGGACAGCGACCGGCCGTTGAACCGGGCCACGTCGGGATCGGCGGCCAGGGCGGCGACGGCCCGGCCGGTGAAACGGGGGGTCTCGGAGATGGCGAAGTGGGGTTCGCGCGCCAGGGCGTCCCGCCAGTTCTCCTCGCGGACGCCGTACGCGTCGAGCATGAGCTCCGAGCGCATCCAGCCAGGGGTGAGGGCGACGGCGGTGGCACCGCGCGGGCCGAGTTCATGGCCGAGCGCGAAGGCCATGCGCAGGACGGAGGTCTTGGCGAGGTCGTAGAAGAAGTTCACCCGGTAGGTGTCGCGGTTGTACTCGGCGGTGCCGTCGGTGACCTCCACGACCAGTCCGCCGGGGTGTCGCAGCAGCAGCGGCAGGGCGTAGTGGCTGGTGACGGCGTGGGTCTCGACCGCGAGACGGAGCAGTCGGAGGCCGTTGTCGAGGTCGTGCTCCCACACGGGGGTGTCCCACTCGAAGAGGTTCTCGCCGCCCCAGATGTCGTTGACGAGGACGTCGAGACGCCCCCGCTCGTCCGCGACGCGGTCCACCAGGTCGCGTACGGCGGTCTTGTCGAGGTGGTCGGCGGCCACGGCGATGCCCTGTCCGCCGGCCGCGGTGACGAGGTCGGCGGTGTCCTCGACGGTCTCGGGGCGGTCGTACTCCGAGCGGTGGGCGCGGGTGCTGCGGCCGGTGACGTAGACGGTGGCGCCGGCCGCGCCGAGTTCGACGGCGATGCCCCGTCCGGCGCCCCGGGTCGCCCCGGCGACCAGCGCCACCTTGCCTTCCAGCGGTCCTGACATGTACGGCCTCCCGTGCGGTACGACTGCGGTACGACTGCTGTCGTCGTCCACTGTCGCCGGGAAGCCGGACATCTTCTGTCGGCTTTTACGCGGGCCCCAGCGGTGTGTCGCCGCGCGACCCGGTGTCCGCCGGGCTCGGTGTCCTCCGGCTCAGTGGCCGCGGGCGATCCACTCCTCCAGGTGGGGGGCCTCGTCGCCGATGGTGGTGCCGTCCCCGTGCCCGGTGAGGACCTTGGTCTCCGGCGGGAGGGTGAGGAGGCGGTTGCGGAGGGAGTCGATGATGGTCGGGAAGTGCGAGTAGGAGCGGCCGGTGGCTCCGGGGCCGCCCTTGAAGAGGGTGTCGCCCGTGAACACGGTGCCGAGGCCCGGGTCGTACAGGCAGACGGCGCCGGGGGCGTGCCCCGGGGTGTGCAGGACGGTGAGGTCGGCGCCGGCGGCCTCGATGACCTGGCCGTCGAGGAGGTGCCGGTCGGGGTCCCGGTGCGGGTGGGTCTGCTTCCACAGCGCCAGGTCGTCGGGGTGCAGCCAGATCGTCGCGCCGGTGAGCTCGGCGAGTTCCGGTGCCGCGTTGATGTGGTCGTTGTGGGCGTGCGTGCACACGATGGCGGTCAGCCGGCGGCCGTCGACGGCGCGGGCGATGGCCTCGGCGTCGTGGGCGGCGTCGATGACGATCACCTCGTGGTCGTCGCCGACGATCCACACGTTGTTCTCCACGTCCCAGGTGCCGCCGTCGAGGGTGAACTGGCCCGGGGTGACGAGGCGTTCGATGCGCACGGCCATCACAGCACCACCACCGAACGCAGCACGTCACCGTGGTGCATCCGCTCGAAGGCCTGCTCCACCTGGTCCAGTTGGAGCGTCTCGGTGACGAACGCGTCGAGCGGCAGGCGGCCTTGCAGGTGGAGGTCGATCAGCATGGGGAAGTCCCGGCTGGGCAGGCAGTCGCCGTACCAGGAGGACTTGAGGGCGCCGCCGCGGCCGAAGACGTCCAGGAGGGGCAGTTCGAGCTTCATCTCGGGGGTGGGGACGCCGACGAGGACGACGGTTCCGGCGAGGTCACGGGCGTAGAACGCCTGCCGGTAGGTCTCCGGGCGGCCGACGGCCTCGATGACGACGTCGGCGCCGAAGCCGCCGGTCAGCTCGCGGATCGCCTCGACCGGGTCGGTCTCCTTGGAGTTGACGGTGTGGGTGGCGCCCAGCGTGCGGGCCTTCTCCAGCTTGCGGTCGTCGATGTCCACCGCGATGATCCTCGCCGCGCCGGCCAGGTTCGACCCGGCGACGGCCGCGTCGCCGACACCGCCGCAGCCGATGACGGCGACCGAGTCGCCACGTCCCACGTTCCCGGTGTTGATCGCCGCGCCGATGCCGGCCATCACCCCGCAGCCGAGGAGGCCCGCGACCGCCGGGGAGACGGCCGGGTCGACCTTGGTGCACTGGCCGGCCGCGACGAGCGTCTTCTCGGCGAAGGCGCCGATCCCCAGGGCCGGGGACAGCTCCTGGCCGGTGGCGGCGAGGGTCATCTTCTGCCGTGCGTTGTGGGTGTTGAAGCAGTACCAGGGCCGGCCGCGCAGACAGGCGCGGCACTGCCCGCACACCGCACGCCAGTTCAGGACGACGAAGTCGCCGGGGGCGACGTCGGTGACGCCCTCGCCGACCGACTCCACCACACCGGCGGCCTCGTGACCGAGCAGGAAGGGGAAGTCGTCCGAGATGCCACCCTGCTTGTAGTGCAGATCGGTATGACAGACGCCGCAGGCCTGGACGCGTACGACGGCCTCGCCGGGCCCCGGGTCCGGCACCACGATCGTCTCGACCCGTACGGCCTCGTCCTTGCCCGGCGCGATCACGCCGCGGACTTCCTGCGCCATGGTCTGGTTCCTTCCTTCGTTTGCCTTCACCACCGACACTACGCGCGACCGATCGGTAGCGGGGCGGACCACGAGGTGGTTCGTGGATCTTTCCGGACGCGGCGGTCCCGGGCAGCGGTGAGGGCCGCCCCGACGGGACGGCCCTCGTGCCGGGGGGCGGGATCAGTGGATGGCGCCGACCAGACCGAGCACCGGCGCGGCGGGCGCGAGGACCTGCTCCACCTGGTTGAGCCGGTTCAGCTCCTTCAGGTGCTTCAGCTCCTGCAACTGCTCTGTGGGCCGCGGCACCCGGCCCCGCTGCTCCGCCGGGAGGTCACCGACGGCGAGCGAGTCCAGCGTGCTCAGCGCGCCGAGCTTCCCGACGAGCGGTGCGCCGGTGCCGGCCGCGTTCGCCTGGGGTACGGCGAGGCCGGCGATCCCGGCGGCCAGACCGACGGCGGCGGCGATACGTCGTGTTGAGATCATGCCTTCAGCAACGGCGACGGGCCCCGGGCGGACACGGGCGGCGGGCCGCGCTCACCCGGGAGGTGGAGCGCGCGGCCGGGCTTGCCGGGGCCGCCGGGGCGGAGGAGTCTCGGAGGTGGGCCCGTGCGGCCCGCTCCTGGCCGGACCGCACGGGCACCTGGACCACACGGGCACCTGAAGGAGGTCACCATGGGTACCGCGGCGGGGTCCGCCTTCGACACCGACACACTGCGCCGGGCCATCGAGGGCAACACCGGCAACAACCTTCTGTCGCTCTACGCGGACGACGCGGAGATCCGCATCGTCGACCGCAACAACCAGCCCAGCCATCCCACGGTCCTGCACGGTCGCAGCCAGATCGCCGAACTGCTGGACGACATCTACAGCCGCGACATGACGCACAGGCTGGACCGGTGCGTCGTCCAGGGCGACCAGGCGGCCTACAGCGAGTCCTGCGAGTACGGGGACGGCACCCGGGTCCTCGCCGAGTCGATGGTCACCCTGCGGGACGGCAAGATCACCGATCAGCTGATCATCCAGGCCTGGGACGAGTAGGCCCCGGCCGGGTACGGCGGGAGCGGAAGGAGGCCGAGCGGGGTCCGCAGGTCGTACGCACCCTCGGTTACGCTGTACGCGGGCCGTGACTGGCGCTGAGGTGGAGCACCACCGGGGAGCGGTCCGCGTCGGTTGCCGCGCGCCTGGGCGAGGAGAGTCGATCCAGCTCAGGAGTGTGCAGCATGACCCAGGCCCGTCTGATGGACGGCACCGCGCCCGCCCGCCGCATCGTCGAGGACACCGCGAAGAAGGCCGCCGCTCTCACCGAGCGCACCGGAACCGCGCCGTGTCTGGCGACCGTGCTGGTCGGCGAGGACCCGGCGTCCGTGACGTACGTCCGGATGAAGCAGAACCGCAGCCGCAAGGCCGGCATCGAGTCCCGGCACGTCGCCCTGCCCGCGACCACCACGACCGACGAACTCGTCACCACTCTGCGGGAGTTGTCCGCCGACCCGGGCGTGCACGGCATTCTGCTCCAGCACCCGGTGGGCGACCACATCGACGAGCGGGCCGCGTTCGAGGCGATCGCGCCGGAGAAGGACGTCGACGGTGTCACCTTCGCGTCGTTCTCCGCGATGAGCTTCGGGCTGCCGGGCTTCGTCTCCGCCACGCCGGGCGGCATCCTGCGGCTGCTCGACGAGTACGGCATCGACCCGGCCGGGAAGCGGGCCGTGGTGGTCGGCCGCAGCGCGATCCTCGGCAAGCCGGTGGGCATGCTGCTGCTCGCCCGGGACGCGACCGTGACCTACTGCCACTCGCGCACCAGCGAGCTCTCGGCCGTGGTCCGCGAGGCCGACATCGTCGTGGCCGCGGTCGGCCGGCCGCGACTGATCCGCGGGCAGGACATCAAGCCGGGCGCGGTCGTCATCGACGCGGGCTACAACCCGGGGAACGTCGGCGACGTCGACTTCGACTCGGCCGTGGAGCGGGCGTCGCTGATCACCCCGGTACCGGGCGGCGTCGGCCCGATGACGATCGCCACGCTCCTGGACCAAACGGTGACGGCCGCCGCCCGGCAGCTGGGGGTGTAGGGGGCAGTAGGGGTTCAGCGGTGGGCGTCGTGGGGCAGTGCCGGGCCGGGCGGACCGCCGGCCGGCGTCGCCGGGCAGCGGCGGGCGGCGGGTCAGCACCGTACGGCACGGATCACTGGCAGCGCATCGCCGACCAGCCCCGGACGGCCGGGCAGCCGGGCACCACACGGACCGGGTCACCGCCCGGCCGCGCCGGACAACCCCGGGCAGGCGGGTCCGCGCGACACCGCTCACGGCACCACCAGACGTCGCCGACCAGCGCCGGGCGGGCAGCGCCACACCCGGGCCGGGGCACCGCCAGGCGTCGCCGAGCAACCCCAGGCGGCGGAGCGCCGGTCGGCGTCGCCGGGCAGCGCCATGCCTCGCCGGTCAGCGCATCCAGGCGCTGTAGTCCATGACGTCCCCCGCCTCGACGCCGTACTCGGGGGCGTCCCGGGTGAAGGTGGTCTCCAGGCCGAGGACGGTGCCGGTGCGTGGGTCGAGGATCAGCATCTGCCGGCTGCCCTCGCCCTCGTACACGTACGCCTGCCCGAGGCGGCCGAGGCGGTCGGTCACCTGTCCCACGGCCCGCAGGCCCTTGGCGTCCGCGAGGACCTCGACGAGTGCCGCGGACTCGCGGGCGCCCAGCGTCCAGTGGTCCAGCAGCTCCCCGACGGCGTCGAGGAGCTGTGGGGTGCCCAGTGAGCCGGTACGGGCGGTCTCGGTGAGGTAGGCGCGCAGGGCGGCCGGGGTGTGCGGCGGCGGTGCCTCGGGCGGGGCGTCACTCCAGCTCGGCGGGTAGGTGGTCCGGCTGAGGACGTGGCCGTCGGCCACCACGCGGGGGTCTCCGCCCTCGTCGGTGAGGACCGGGCGTCCCGGCCGGCGCGGGTCGGTCGCCACGACCAGCTCGGTGTGGCTGTCGTCCGCGCGCCAGCGCACCACCCGCTCCTCGGGCAGGGTGACGGGGGGTTTGCCGTCGGTCATGCTCAGGCTCCACGACTGCACGTGCGTGCCCTTGCGCAGGCGCGGCGAGCCGTCGGCGGCGGCGGTCGCTGCCAGTTCGGCCAGCCGTGTCAGCGGGACGGGCGTGGAGTCGGCGCGCACGGTCAGCGGCCGGGGCGCGGCGAGGGCGGGCTGGGTGTTCGGCCCGCCGACCAGCGCGGCGAGCGCGGTCACCACTACGACGCCCGTGGCGGCGAGGCCCCACAGCAACCGGGCGCGGGGGACGCGGCGCGTCGGGAGGGGTTGACGCAGCAGACGATCGAGCCGCCACTCGGCGTGCTGGTCCAGGGGCCCGTCACCGAAGTGCGGCCCGTCGTCCGGTACGGGGTTGGCGCGCCGGAGAAGTTCGAGTTCGTCAGGCATGTCGGGGGTCCTTGCACAGGCATGCGCCGGTGGTGGGCGCGGGGCTGGAGGATCGCCGGTCCCGGCGGGCACCGCCGTCGGGCGCCGGTCCCCCCGGGGCCACCTCGGGCAGCGCTCCGAGCGACGGCCCCCCAGCGGGCACCTCGGGCGACGGTTCGCCGGGGCGCGGCTCGGGCGGCGCTTCCGGCGACGGTGCCGCGGGGCTCAGGCGCCGCAGCCCGGGCGGCGGTGTGTGTGCCGGCGGTGCCGCGGGGCACAGGCGGTCGATCTCCGTGCGCAGGCGGCGGCGGGCACGGTGCAGGCGCATGGCTGCCGCCCGGCGACCGCAGCCGAGGGCGACCGCGATCTCCTCGGCGCCGAGTTCCTCCCAGGCGGCGAGGCGCAGGATCTCCTGGTCGGCCGGGGAGAGCCGGTCCAGGGCCTCGTGCACCCAGGCGCCCGGTGCCTCCGCGTCGGGGCCTGCCGCGATGTGCCGGCCGTGCGCGGTCTCGTCGTTGCCCAGCCGGTCCACCAGCCGGCGCCGGCGCCCGTAGCCGCGTACCGCGTTGGCCAGGCAGTTCCGGGCCACCCCGTACAGCCAGGGCAGCGGCGCGGCCGGCAGGTCGGCCCGGCGCCGCCAGGCGACCGTGAACACCTCCGCCACCACTTCCTCCACCTCGTCGGTCCGCCCCTGCAGTCGCCTGGCGACATAACGGCTGACCGCCCAGTAGTGCTCGCGATAGGCAGCGGCGAAGATCTCGTCGTTGCTCATGCTCGGTTCGTGTCCGGCACCCCCCGGATCGTCACACCCTTCTTCCGTGATGCTCCTCGCGTCCCCCGAGTGTGACCCGCGGGCCGGGCGCGGACACAGGCGGGGCGTGAAGAGGATCCGAGACACCAGAGCCGTGCAGTGGCTCACCAGCACCGATCACAAGACGATCGGCACGCTGTATCTGGTCACAG
>NZ_PQSU01000013.1 GCF_002920615.1 Streptomyces sp. Ru62 | reverse complement strand
CCCAGTCGGCGGGGTGTCTCGGGGTTTTCGGCTTCCGCCGTCCGCCCTTTCGACATTCACTACGTTAGCCGATTCCCTCGGGAACTCATAATCGAGTCTCGCGAGTTCGAATTCGGACGCACGGATGCGCCGGAAACGACCCCGCTGAGGGGTTGGAGCTAGGTAGTGGGTTGGCCGCTCCGGCTGCAGGCGATCGCCGTACCCGGTTCAGCGGCTCGGGATACGTTACGCACCTCGGCGGCCCGAGTCAACTTCGGCGCCGCCGTGGCACGTGGGCCCGGTAGGGGCTCACCGTCGGGTCGTTGGCGACCCAGAAGCGCCACGGGTGGAGGTCGCCGTCGCCACCCTCGCCGGCGACGCCGGTACGGGGACCGCTGCGTACCTGGTCGGAGGGGACCGGTGTCCCCGTGAGCATCTTCAGGGGGGTCTCGCCGGAGGCGCACGCGTCCACGCCGTCCATGGCCCGGTCGACCTCCAGGGCCGTGGCCAGCCGGGCCGGTCCCTTGGCCAGTTCCTTGTCGTTCCGCGCCGAGACGCGTCGCTTCCGGGCCAGCTCTGCGCCCTCCACGACTTCACCCGCACGGAGGAGGATCCCGCTGGCCCGGCCCTCGGGTCCGCAGACCAGGTTCATGCAGTGCCACATGCCGTAGGTGAAGTAGACGTACACGTGTCCGGGCGGGCCGAACATCACCGCGTTGCGGGCTGTGGGGCCCCGGTAGGCGTGCGAGCCGGGGTCGTTCGGGCCGTCGTACGCCTCCACCTCGGTGAGACGGAGGGCGATCGGGCCGTCGGGTGTCGTCCGGACCAGAACGCGGCCGAGGAGGTCGGGGGCGACCTCCAGTACCGGGCGGTCGAAGAAGGCTCGGGGCAGTGGCGTACGGTCCGGGGGCGCGATCATGCCCTCCGAGGGTAGTCCAGACGGGGCACCGCGCCGGCGGAACCGGGCGTGGGCGGATCGCGTTTGTACGGGTCGAGGGTCCATTCGTAAAGGGAGAGTCATGGCGTTCAAGAAGCTGCTCGCGAGCCTGGGGGCCGGCGGGGCGTCGGTCGAGACGGTGCTGACCGAGGTCAATGTCGTACCGGGTGGTGTCGTCCAGGGGGAGGTGCGGATCCAGGGCGGGTCCGTGAACCAGGCCATCGAGGGGCTGTCCGTCGGTCTGCAGGCCAAGGTCGAGGTGGAGAGCGGCGACCAGGAGTACAAGCAGGACATCGAGTTCACCAAGGTGCGGCTCGGCGGGGCCTTCGAGCTGCAGGCGGGGGCCGTGCACGCGGTGCCGTTCGGGCTGGAGATCCCCTGGGAGACGCCGATCACCATGATCGACGGGCAGGCGCTGCGGGGCATGAACATCGGTGTGACCACCGAGCTGGCGATCGCGCGGGCCGTGGACTCCGGTGACCTGGACCCGATCAACGTGCACCCGCTGCCGGCGCAGAAGGCGATCCTGGACGCGTTCATCCAGCTGGGCTTCCGCTTCAAGAACGCGGACATGGAGCGCGGGCACATCCGGGGTACGCGGCAGAAGCTGCCGTTCTACCAGGAGATCGAGTTCTTCCCGCCGTCGCAGTACCGGGGTCTGAACCAGGTCGAGCTGAGCTTCGTCGCCGACGAGCACGCGATGGACGTCGTGCTGGAGATGGACAAGAAGGCGGGTCTGTTCAGTGAGGGCTCGGACACCTTCCGGTCCTTCCAGGTGGGTCTGAACGACTGGCAGGGGACCGACTGGGCGGCTTACCTCAACCAGTGGCTGTCCGAGGTCGGCAGCAAGCGCAACTGGTTCTAGGCTCGGGAACTGCTGGTTCCAGATCATCGATCAGGAGGTACCGAGGTGACCGAGCTCAAGCGGCGGCCGCTCCCCCACGACTTCCATCCGCCCGTGCCGTCGTTCACCGTGACGAGCGAGGACATCGAGGAGGGTGCGACGCTCAAGAGCGCCCAGGTCCATGCGGAGGGCAACACCTCGCCGCAACTGCGCTGGGAGGGCTTCCCGGCCGGGACCAAGAGTTTCGCCGTGACCTGTTACGACCCCGACGCGCCGACCGGCAGCGGGTTCTGGCACTGGGTCCTGTTCGACATCCCGGCCTCCGTGACGGAGCTTCCGGCGGGTGCGGGCAACGGCAGGTTCGAGGGGCTGCCCGCGGGCGCCGTGCACGCGCGCAACGACTACGGGACGAAGGACTTCGGCGGCGCCGCTCCGCCGCCCGGGGACGGCCCGCACCGGTACGTCTTCACGGTGTACGCGGTGGACCAGGAGAAGCTGGGTCCGGACGCGGACGCCTCTCCGGCCGTCGTCGGCTTCAACCTGCGGTTCCACACGCTCGCGCGCGCCCAGCTCATCGGTGAGTACGAGAACCCCGCGAAGGGCTGACGCCGGCGCAAGGATTCAGCCAAGGGTTCATTGAACGTTTGCCCGCCTCCGGTCTTGGAAGTGATCGGAGGCGGGCATTTTTTATTGCGTTGTCCATCTCGGCGCGCCCGTCCAGAGTTGATCCGAGCCCGCCGGGGGGTGGGCAGGTGCACACGGGAGGTGGGCTGGATGCGTGACACGCTGGTGCTGAACGCGAGCTTCGAGCCGCTGTCGACGGTGACGTTGAACCGTGCGGTCGTCCTGGTGCTCCAGGACAAGGCCGTCGTCGAGCAGGCCCATCCCGAACTGCGTATGCGGGGTGCCGATGTCGACATACCGGCGCCTCGGGTGATCCGGTTGTGCCGGTATGTACGGGTGCCGTTCCGAAGACAAGCTCCGTGGTCACGGCGGGGGGTGCTGGTCAGGGACCGGCACCGGTGCGCGTACTGCGGGCGGCGGGCGACGACCGTGGACCATGTGGTGCCGCGGTCCCAGGGCGGGCAGGACACGTGGCTGAATACGGTTGCCGCGTGTGCGGAGGACAATCACCGGAAGGCGAACCGGACGCCGGAGGAGGCCGGGATGGCGCTGCTCCGCGAGCCGTTCGAGCCGACCCCGGCCGATGCGATGCTCCTGGCCTTGGGCGCCGAGGACTTCGACGCGCTTCCTGAGTGGCTCGCCCGGGATGCGGCCTAGGGGTCTGCCGGTTTCGGGCTGTCGGCGGCTGCGGGTTGTTCGTGGTTGATCGCGTAGTTCCCCGCGCCCCCAGGCGGGCGCGGGTCACACCAATGCCGTGAAGGGGCCCTCAGTCGATCGACGGCTTCTCCCGGCGCTCGGAGCCGGTGGAGCCACCGTTGCCCGATGAGCCGTTGTTGCCCGAACCTCCGCCGAGGGGGCCGAAGTTGCCCATCGCTCCGGAGAGGCCCTTGAGGGCGTCGCCGATTTCGCTGGGGACGATCCAGAGCTTGTTGGCGTCGCCCTCGGCGATCTTGGGGAGCATCTGGAGGTACTGGTAGGACAGCAGCTTCTGGTCCGGGTCGCCGGCGTGGATGGCCTCGAAGACCGTGCGGACGGCCTGGGCCTCGCCCTCGGCGCGCAGGGCCGCCGCCTTGGCCTCACCTTCGGCGCGCAGGATCTGCGACTGCTTCTCGCCCTCGGCGGTGAGGATGGCGGCCTGGCGCGTGCCTTCCGCGGTGAGGATGGCGGCGCGCTTGTCACGGTCGGCGCGCATCTGCTTCTCCATCGAGTCCTGGATGGAGGTCGGGGGCTCGATGGCCTTCAGTTCCACGCGGTTGACGCGGATGCCCCACTTGCCGGTGGCCTCGTCCAGGACGCCGCGCAGGGCCGCGTTGATCTCCTCGCGGGAGGTCAGGGTCCGTTCCAGGTCCATGCCACCGATGATGTTGCGCAGGGTGGTGACGGTGAGCTGCTCGATCGCCTGGATGTAGCTGGCGACCTCGTAGGTGGCGGCCCGGGCGTCGGTGACCTGGTAGTAGATGACCGTGTCGATGTTCACGACCAGGTTGTCCTGGGTGATCACCGGCTGCGGCGGGAACGGTACGACCTGTTCGCGCAGGTCGATGCGGTTGCGGATGGTGTCGATGAACGGGACCACGATGTTGAGGCCGGCGTTCAGCGTCCGCGTGTAGCGGCCGAAGCGCTCGACGATGGCCGCGCTGGCCTGTGGGATGACTTGGATCGTCTTGATCAGGGCGATGAAGACCAACACCACCAGGATGATCAAGACGATGATGACCGGTTCCATCGTCGTTCCCCGTACCCTTCTCCGCCTCGGCGCCTTCGGCAGATCTCATGACTGTTGAAGATCTTGCTGGTCGAGTCTGACAGACCGTCGCGCAACTCGTGAGTCGTTCTCGGTGAGTTGTCCTCACAGGACGATGGCGGTGGCCCCTTCGATGTCCACGACGTCCACCTCCTGGCCCACTTCGTAGGCTCGGCCGGTGTCGAGGGCGCGGGCCGACCAGACCTCCCCGGCGAGTTTGATGCGGCCGCCGGACGCGTCGACCCGCTCCAGGACGACGGCCTGCCTGCCCTTCAACGCCTCCACGCCGGTGGCGAGTCGGGGACTCTGCCGACCGTGCCGGGCGGCTATGGGCCGGACGACGGCGATGAGGGCGACGGAGACGACGACGAACGTCAGGACCTGGATGACCGCGTCGACGCCGAGGGCGGAGACGACGGCCGCCGCCACGGCTCCCACCGCGAGCATGCCGAACTCCGGCATCGCGGTGACCACGAGCGGGATTCCGAGCGCCGCCGCGCCGACGAGCCACCACACCCATGCGTCGATGTCGTTCACATGGTCATGGTAGGGCCGCGGTCGGGCGGCGGACAGGGCGCGCGAGGGAGAGCAGAGGGGTCAGGACAGGGGCAGACCCTGGGCGGTCCAGCGGTCGCCGACCTGCTCCACGACGAGCGGGAGGCCGAAGCAGAGGGAGAGGTTGCGGGAGGTGAGTTCGAGCTCGATCGGGCCGGCGGCGAGCACCTTGCCCTGGCGGATCATGAGGACGTGGGTGAAGCCGGGGGCGATCTCCTCGACGTGGTGCGTGACCATGATCATCGAGGGGGCGATGGGGTCGCGGGCGAGCCGGCCGAGGCGGCGTACCAGGTCCTCGCGGCCGCCGAGGTCGAGACCGGCGGCGGGTTCGTCCAGCAGGAGCAGCTCGGGGTCGGTCATCAGGGCGCGGGCGATCAGGGTGCGCTTGCGCTCGCCCTCGGAGAGGGTGCCGAACTTCCTCTCCAGGTAGTCGCTCATGCCGAGGCGGTCGAGGAAGGCGCGGGCGCGCTGCTCGTCGACCTCGTCGTACTCCTCCTGCCAGTGGGCGGTCATGCCGTAGGCGGCCGTCAGGACGGTCTCCAGCACGGTCTGGCGCTTGGGGAGCTTGTCGGCCATGGCCATGCCGGCCATGCCGATGCGGGGGCGGAGCTCGAAGACGTCGGTGCCGGGCTTGCCGAGGGTCTCGCCGAGGATGGTGGCGGTGCCCTTGCTGGGGTAGAGGTAGCTGGACGCGACGTTCAGGAGGGTGGTCTTGCCGGCGCCGTTGGGACCGAGGATGACCCAGCGCTCGCCCTCCTTCACCGACCAGGAGACCTGGTCCACCAGAGCCCGGCCCTCACGGACCACGGATACGTCCTGAAGCTCCAGAACATCGCTCATGAGCGCGTTGTCTCCCCTTGCAGTGTGGCCGGTCTCGGCTGTCGCGTACGCCTGTGGCTCGGGTCCGCCGCGCCGGTGGGCGCAGCCCTTATGAAATCTACGCCACGAGTGCCCCGCTCCATTCCATCGGTCCGGTCCTTAGGGTGGAGGCATGCTTTCGGAACCGCGTTCAGGACGCCTCGCCGCTTGGGGAAATGCCCTTTTGGCCGGACTTGTCTCTCCGGATGACGCCGCACTCGCCGTCGTGGGCGAGGACGCCGTGCACCGGGTGGAGGGGCTGCCCGGTGAGTCCGCGCCGGTCGGGCTGACCCTCGCGCTGGGGCGGCTGCGCACGCTGGGGGTGACCGGGCTGCGGGTGGCCCTGCCCGCGCCGGGGCATCCACTGGGGCTGAGCGGCCCGCCGGAGTTCAACGCGCGGGCGCTGGAGGCCGAGGAGGCGGTGGTCTGTCACGGCGCCGCGTTCGGGCTGGTGCCGCAGGTGTACGAGGCCGGGCCCCAGGGTGATGTACATGCCGAGGTGGTCTGGCACGTGCTGCCGGTGCGGGAGGCGCCGCCCGCCGATGTGCCGTCGCTGGGCGAGGCCGAGCGGGAGCTGGCGGAGGCGCTGCGAGACGCGACCGAGGTGCTGTCGAAGCTGGACGTCGCCGGGTCGGGGCCGGTGGCGGAGGCGGCGATCGACGCGTACCGGGCGCGGGCCGAACGGGGCCGGGAGGTGCTGGCGCCGGGGTACCCGCCGCGTGCGGTGCGGGTGTTGGAGCTGGCACAGCGGGTGGGGCTGCTGGTGTCGCTGGCGTACGGCAACGGTCACGGGGGCGCGGTGAGCGCCTCGGAGATGGCGGCGCGCGGAGCGGCACTGCGCCCGGTGGAGCGAACGGCCCGGCGGGCGCAGGTCGCGGCGTACAACTCGTTCGTGGAGGAGCGGGAGCGCGGGATGCGGTGAGCCGTGGGCTACGCGGATTCCTGGGGGCCGGCGCAGGCGCGGAAGCCTGGGGGCCGGGCAGGCATGGAAGGCTCAGGGGGGCCGCAGGCGCGTACGCCTGAGGGGCCGGGCAGGCGCGTACGTCTGAGGGATCGGGCTGGTACGGATGCCGGGGCGACCAGGTCGCGGTCAGGCCGTCCAGCTGGACCGGGACGTCGACCGGGAGCTGGGCCGTCACTCGGCCGACGACCTGACAGGCCCCCCGGTGCGCCCGGGGAGCCTGAGGTCGTCGTCGGCGGGGAGCCTCAGCGGTTGAGGCCGAGGTTGCCGAAGGCCGGGTTCAGCACGCCGATGACGTTCACGCTGTTGCCGACCGCGTTCACCGGGACGTGCACCGGGACCTGGGCGACGTTGCCCGAGCCGACGCCCGGGGAACCGACGGCCTCGCCCGCCGCGTGGGCGCCGCCGTGGGCGGAGGCCAGACCGGCACCGGCCGCTACCAGACCCCCAGCCACCATCGTCACGGCCGCCGCCTTCTTCAGGTTCTTCACTGTCAACCCCTCCTGGTCGTCCACCGCGGCGATCTCCGCGGCACGCACTGGAGAACGGCGGAGATCGCCAGAGGATGCGCCATCCGGGTGACATTCCCACGACGGTATGAATCTCTGCCGTATCAGCCTGACACGCCGTGGCGTACGGCCCACAGCGCGGCCTGGGTGCGGTCGGCGAGGTCGAGTTTCATCAGGATGTTGGAGACGTGCGTCTTGACGGTCTTTTCGGACAGCACGAGCGCGCGGGCTATCTCGCGGTTGGACCGGCCGTCCGCGATCAGGCCGAGCACCTCGCGCTCCCGCTCGGTGAGCGAACCGCCCCTGCCCTGGCCGGTGTTGGCCTCCTCCTGGGAGAGCAGGGCACCGGCGACCTCGGGCTGGAGCAGGATGTGCCCGGCGTGCACGGAGCGGATGGCGCCGGCGAGGGCGTCGGGATCCACGTCCTTGTAGACGTATCCGGCGGCGCCCGCACGCAGGGCCGGGACGACCGTGCGCTGCTCGGTGAAGCTGGTGACGATGAGCACGCGCGCGGGGTTGTCGAGTTCGCGCAGTCTGCGCAGGGCGTCGATGCCGTCCATGCCCGGCATCTTCACGTCCATGAGGACGACGTCGGGCCGCAGTTCCTCGGCGCGGGCGACTCCCTCGGCGCCGTCGGCGGCCTCGCCGACGACCTTTATGTCGTCCTGGACCTCCAGGAAGGTGCGCAGGCCCCGGCGGACGACCTGGTGGTCGTCGACCAGCAGGACCTTGATCGGTTCACCCACCGGGGACCTCCATCTCGATCATGGTGCCCTTGCCGGGCGCGGATTCCACGGTCAGCGTGCCGCCGACCCCGCTCGCCCGGTCCCGCATCGAGACGAGGCCGAGGTGGCGTCCGGCGCGGCGGACCGCCGTGGGGTCGAAGCCGCTGCCGTCGTCGGCGACGCGCAGGACGGCTCCGTTGCCGCGCCGGTCCACGGTCACCTCGACCCGGTCGGCGCCGGAGTGGCGCAGGGCGTTGTGCAGGGCCTCCTGGGCCACCCGGAGCAGGGCCTCCTCCTGGGCGGCGGGCAGGGCGCGGAAGCCGTTGCTGGTGAAGGTCACACGCGCGGTATGGGCGCGGTCGAGGACCTGTGTCTGGGTGCGCAGGGTGGCGATCAGGCCGTCCTCGTCCAGTGCGGCGGGCCGCAACTCCACGACGGCGGCCCGCAGTTCTTCGGCGGCCTCGGCGGCGAGGGAGGCCACCTGGTGGAGTTCGCCCTTGGCGCGGACGGGGTCGCGGTCGACGAGGGCGGCTGCCGCCTGGGCGGTCAGGCGCAGAGAGAACAGCTTCTGACTGACCGCGTCGTGCAGTTCGTGGGCGAGGCGGGAGCGTTCCTCGGCGATGGTCAGTTCGCGGCTGCGCTCGTAGAGGCGGGCGTTGGTGAGGGCGATGGCCGCGTGCTGGGCGAGGATGGAGAGCAGTTCCTCGTCCTCCTGGGTGAAGCCGCAGCTCCCCTCGGGCTTGGAGCAGTTCTTGTTCGCGAGGAACAGGGCGCCGATGACCTCGTCGCCGTCGCGGATGGGCAGGCCCAGGAAGTCGGCGAGGTCGGGGTGGGCGGACGGCCAGCCCTCGAAGCGGGGGTCCTTGCGCACGTCGGCGAGGCGCTCGGCCTTCGCCTCGTGCAGCATCGCGGCGAGGATGCCGTGCTGGCGCGGGAGCGGGCCGATGGCACGCCACTGCGCGTCGCTGACGCCGTCCACGACGAACTGGGCGAAGCCGCCGTGGTCGTCGGGCACGCCGAGTGCGGCGTACTGCGCGTCGAGCAGCTCGCGGGCGGAGGCGACGATCGTCTTGAGGACGTCGCGCACCTCCAGGTGCCTGCTCATGGCCAGCAGCGCGGAACTCACCGCGGCGAGGCCGGACCGGGGGCCTTGA
This sequence comes from Streptomyces sp. Ru62, assembly GCF_002920615.1. GTDB lineage: Bacteria > Actinomycetota > Actinomycetes > Streptomycetales > Streptomycetaceae > Streptomyces. The sequence goes on along the minus strand of NZ_PQSU01000013.1, from coordinate 250,832 downwards.
CTCATGTTCCTCACGGTACCGGCGGGGTCTGACAGCGCGGATCGGACCGGTGGCGGCGGCTCCCGGTCCGCTGGGCCTAGGCCCGCGGGCGTAGGCCGCCGGTTGCGGGGCGCGGGGTGTGGGCCGCCGGTCCTGGGGCGTCAGGCGTAGACCGCCGGTACCGGGGCGCCGGGCGTAGGCCGAAGGGCCCCGCAGCTTTGCGGCCCGCGTCCGAGGCGGCCCGAGGGGTGCCGTTCCTAGGTTGAGGTCACCGCCCGAGGGGGCGGTGAGCGACGAGGGGACGGTAGTCATGCCGGTAGCGATCATCACGGGGGCCTCGAAGGGCCTGGGGCGGGCGCTCGCCGAGGCGCTGGGCGCGCGCGGCTGGGATCTGGTGCTCGACGCCCGGGGCGCCGACGCCCTCAAGGAGACCGCGGAGGCGGTCGGGCGGCATGGTACGCGGGTGGTGGCACTGCCCGGGGACGTCACGGACGGCGGGCACCGGACGGAGCTGGTGACCGCGGCGGGGCGGCTGGGCGGAGCCGATCTGCTGGTGAGCAACGCGAGCGCGCTGGGCGCCGAGCCGCTGGTGCGGCTGGCGGAGCTGTCGACGGAGGGGTTGCGGCGTGTGCTGGAGGTGAACGTGGTGGCGGCGCTCGGGCTGGCCCAGGAGGCGCTGCCGCTGTTGCAGGCGTCGCCGGCGGGCACGGTGATCGCGGTCTCCTCGGACGCGGCGGCGGAGGCGTACGAGACGTGGGGCGGCTACGGCGCCTCCAAAGCGGCCCTGGATCAGCTCGCCGCGGTGCTCGGGGTGGAGGAGCCGGGGCTGCGGGTGTGGGCGGTGGATCCCGGGGACATGGCGACGGACCTGTACGCGGCGGCCGTACCGGACGACGACGCGCCGCGTCCGGCGCCCGCCGATGTCGTGCCGGCGTTCCTGCGGCTGCTGGACGAGCGTCCGGCGAGCGGGCGGTACGCGGCGCCGTCCCTGCTTCGGGCGCGGTGACCGTGTCCGCGGGGGTCTCCCCGCTCGGGCCTCGGAAGTGGGGGAAGGTCCCGGCCGAGCTGTCCGCGCGCGTGCCCGCCGAGCAGCGGGGGGCGGGGCCGGGGCGGGACGCCGTACGGCTGCTGGTGTCGCGCGGAACGGAGGTGGCGCACCACGCGTTCCGCGAGCTGCCGGGGCTGCTGCGGGCCGGGGATGTGCTGGTGGTGAACACCTCCCCGACGCTGGCCGCCGCGGTGGACGGGAGGATCGGGCACGCGCGCGTGGTGGTGCATTTCTCCACGCGCGGGGACGACGGGCGGTGGGCGGTCGAGCTGCGGGAACCGGACGGGCGCGGTACTACGCGCGCGCGTGCGGGCTCGCCCGCGGGGACAGAGGTGTCGCTGCCGGGCGGTGGCCGGCTGCTGCTGGAGGAGCCGCTGAGCGCGCGGGGTGAGCGGCTGTGGTGGGCGCGGGTCGCCGGGGCGGACGTACGGGAGGTGCTCGGCGACCACGGGCGGCCCATTCGCTACTCCTACACGGAGCGGGACCAGCCGCTGTCCGCGTACCAGACGGTGTTCGCGCTGCCGTCGCCGGACGGGGCGGGCAGTGCCGAGATGCCGAGTGCGGCCCGGCCCTTCACCGCGCGGCTGGTGGCGGAGCTGGTGAGCCGGGGGGTGTGGTTCGCGCCGGTGACGCTGCACACGGGGGTCTCGTCGACGGAGGCGCACGAGCCGCCGTATCCGGAGCGGTTCTCGGTGCCGGAGGCGTCGGCGCGGCTGATCAACCACGTCCGGGCGGGTCGAGAAGGGCTCGGAGCGCTTTCTCACGAGGGTGGTGGCGGCAGCCGGGCGGGCGGCCGGGTGATCGCGGTGGGGACGACGGCCGTGCGGGCCGTGGAGTCGGCCGCGGGGCCGGACGGCGTGGTGCGGGCGGCCGAGGGGTGGACGGATCTGGTCGTGACGCCCGAGCGCGGAATACGAGTGGTGGACGGGTTGCTGACCGGGTTGCACGAGCCGGAGGCCTCCCACCTGCTGATGCTGGAGGCGGTCGCCGGGCGGGCGGCTGTGGACCGGGCCTACGAGGAGGCGCTGCGCGCGCTCTACCTGTGGCACGAGTTCGGCGATGTCCACCTCATCCTGCCGGAGGAGAGCCCTCACCCAGAGCATTGCGAGGGCAACAAGCTGTGAATTGGCATGGCGCTCGATGTGAGCCCGAGCATAGGGCCCACATCACGTACGAAAGGGCATAGGAGATAAAAGCCCCCACATGAACGGGGCAGACGGTCCCGTCTGTCCCGTTTTGCCCTTCCCTGATCCACTATCGGGCATCGTACGTCACACCTTTGCCTGGGCATTTTGCGCCCGCTAAGAATTGCTTCCGTCGCTCAGCGCCGCGGGCTTTCCGCCGCGGCGTTCGTGTGGGAGGAGCCGATTCCCCCGGCGGACGCAGGAGCGACCTCCGCGCTATCGAAGAGGTCCATCAGCCATGCCCAAGAACATCCTCAACCGTGCTCGCAGTCGTCAGCTGACCAAGCACCACAAGATCGCCGTCGCCGGTGTCGCCGCACTCGGCACCGCCGCCCTCGCCTTCTCGGCCGCTCCGAGCAGCGCCGACACGGTCACCACCGGCGCTCCCGCCACGACCTCGCAGGTCGCCGCCTCCGGCACCGTCCTGCAGAACGTCAAGGGCATGGTCACGGACCAGCTCGCCGCCAAGAACATCAAGCTCGACACCCTCGCGGCGCAGAAGAAGGCCGCCGACGCCGCCGTCGCGAGGAAGGCCGCCGCCGACGCCGCCGCCAAGGAGGCCGCCCAGGAGCGCGCCGTCACGGCCGCCGCCGGTCGCTCCGCCCAGCGCCTGGAGATGCAGCCGGTCGCCGCGAAGACGTACGCCAACAACCTGGACGGCTGGATCCGCCAGGCCCTGGACATCATGAAGGCCAAGCGCATCCCGGGCAGCTACAGCGGCCTGCACCGCAACATCATGCGGGAGTCCTCCGGCAACCCCAACGCCATCAACAACTGGGACATCAACGCCGTCAACGGCATCCCGTCCAAGGGTCTGCTCCAGGTGATCCCGCCCACCTTCCAGGCGTACCACGTCCCCGGCACGTCCTGGAACATCTACGACCCGGTCGCGAACATCACCGCCGCCGCCAACTACGCGGCCCACCGGTACGGCTCGATCGACAACGTCAACAGCGCGTACTGAGGCCGGGCGCGGGACCTCGACGACGCAAGGCCGAAGGGCGGCACCCCGACGTGGGGATGCCGCCCTTCGGCGTACGAGCGGGTACCGCTCGGGCGCGCGGTTACTTGCGCATGACCTCCGGCTCGTGGCGGCGCAGGAAACGGGCCACGAAGAAGCCGCAGAGCACGCCGAGCGCGATCAGCGCGATCATGTCCATGCTCCAGGCGCCGACCGTGTGGTTCCACAGCGGGTCGTTGTCGCCGGCGGTCTCCGGCGGGCTGATCCGGTTGAAGTCCAGCGTGGCGCCGGCCGCGGCGACCGCCCAGCGGGACGGCATCAGGTACGAGAACTCGTTCACACCGACCGTGCCGTGCAGGGCGAACAGGCAGCCGGTGAAGACGACCTGGATGATCGCGAACATGACCAGCAGCGGCATGGTCTTCTCGGCCGTCTTCACCAGCGAGGAGATGATCAGGCCGAACATCATCGCGGCGAAGCCCAGGCCCATGATCGGCAGGGACAGCTCCAGCAGCGTGGCGTGCCCGAGGATGAGGCCCCGGTCCGGGATCTCGCGCCTGCCGAAGCCGATGACACCCACCAGCAGCCCCTGGAACCCGGTGATCACGCCCAGCACGAACACCTTCGACATCAGGTACGCCGACCGGGACAGGCCGGTGGCGCGTTCCCGCTCGTAGATCACCCGTTCCTTGATCAGCTCGCGGACGGAGTTGGCGGCTCCGGCGAAGCAGGCGCCGACCGCCAGGATCAGCAGCACGGTGGTGGCGGTGCCGTTGGGCACGATCTGGCCGGTCTGCGGGTTGGGGCCGTTGGGCAGCAGACCGCGGTCCGGGTGGATCAGCAGGCTGACCGAGCCGATGACGGCCGGCAGGAGCACCATCAGGGCCAGGAAGCCGCGGTCGGAGGCGATGACCGACACGTAGCGGCGCACCAGGGTGACGAACTGGGACAGCCAGCTCTGCGGCTTGGGTGGCCTGATCGCCCGCATCGGCGGCATCTGGACCGCCTGCGGGGCGACCGAGTCGACGTCCGCGGCGTACATCTGGTAGTGCTGCGAGCCCTTCCAGCGGCCCGCCCAGTCGTAGTCGCGGTAGTTCTCGAAGGCGGAGAAGACGTCGGCCCAGCTGTCGTAGCCGAAGAAGTTCAGCGCCTCCCCCGGCGGGCCGAAGTAGGCGACCGCGCCGCCCGGCGCCATCACCAGCAGCTTGTCGCACAGCGCCAGCTCGGCCACCGAGTGGGTGACGACGAGCACCGTACGGCCGTCGTCGGCGAGGCCGCGCAGCAGCTGCATGACATCGCGGTCCATACCCGGGTCGAGACCGGAGGTCGGCTCGTCCAGGAAGATCAGCGACGGCTTGGTCAGCAGCTCAAGGGCCACCGACACGCGCTTGCGCTGGCCGCCGGAGAGGGAGGTGACCTTCTTGTCCTTGTGGATGTCGAGCTTCAGCTCGCGCAGCACCTCGTCGATGCGGGCGTCGCGCTCCTGCGCCGTGGTGTCGGCGGGGAAGCGCAGCTTGGCCGCGTACTTCAGCGCCTTCTTGACGGTCAGCTCCTTGTGCAGGATGTCGTCCTGCGGGACCAGACCGATGCGCTGGCGCAGCTCGGCGAACTGCTTGTACAGGTTCCGGTTGTCGTACAGCACCTCGCCCTGGTTGGCGGGCCGGTAGCCGGTGAGCGCCTTGAGGAGGGTCGACTTGCCGGAACCGGACGGGCCGATCACCGCGATCAGCGACTTCTCGGGCACGCCGAAGGAGACGTCCTTGAGGATCTGCTTGCCGCCGTCGACCGTGACGGTCAGATGGCGGGCCGAGAAGGAGACCTCACCGGTGTCGACGAACTCTTCGAGGCGGTCGCCGACGATACGGAAGGTGGAGTGGCCGACGCCGACGATGTCGGTCGGGCCGAGCAGCTGCGAGCCGCCCTTCGGGATCGGCTGGCCGTTGACGAAGGTGCCGTTGTGCGAACCGAGGTCGCGGATCTCGAAGCGGCCGTCGGGCGTGGCGTGGAACTCGGCGTGGTTCCGGGAGACCTGGAGGTCGGAGACGACCAGGTCGTTCTCCAGGGCACGGCCGATGCGCATCACGCGGCCGAGCGAGAACTCGTGGAACGTGGTCGGGCTGCGGTCGCCGTAGACCGGCGGCGCCCCCGCGCCACCACCGGGCGTCTTCTGTGCGTACTGCTCGGCAGGGCCGGCCTGCTGCTGCGGGAACGCGGGCGCCTGCTGCCAGCCGGCCTGGGGCGCCTGGTGCTGCGCGGGCGCCTGGTGCGGGGACGCCTGGTGGGGTACGGCCTGCTGCGGGGCGGGCTGCTGGTGCGCGGGCGCCTGCTGCCAGCCGGGGGCGCCGGCGCCCTGGGCCGCGTACGGTGCCGCTGCCTGCGGCTGCTGGGCCGGGCCACCGACCGGTGCGGTGGTCACCGACAGGTTCAGCCGCGGACCGTCGGTCGCGTTGCCGAGGTGCAGTGACGAGCCGGGGCCGATCTCCATGTGCTGGATCCGCTGGCCCTGCGCGTACGTGCCGTTGGTGCTGCCGTGGTCCTCGATGACCCAACTGCGGCCGTTGAAGCTGACCGTGGCGTGCCGCCAGGAGACCCTGGCGTCGTCGAAGACGATGTCCCCCTGCGGATCACGTCCGAGGATGTATGCCCTGGATGGATCGAGAGTCCAGGTATGTCCGTTTGTTTCGAGTACGAGTTCCGGCACTCCATGCCCCACTGAGTTGTCCCCCGAGTTACCCCCGTCGCAGGGAGTCTAGGGATGTCGAACATCGTGGGGAACTATTTCAGGCTCGGCCCCTTGACCGAAACTCGGGCCTTGGCACGGGGTTCGGGGGCGCTGAACTCACGTGCCGGCGAGGGTGGAACCGGAGGTGATGTGCCCGCGTCGAAGCTGAAGGGAGCGGTGCGTTCGGTGGTGTCTCGTACGCCTCTACGTCCTTGCGCCCGACCGGAGTTGTGAGAACGCTGGCCGAACTTCCCGCACGCTCGGGCACGGTGGTCGGGGGCTCCGCGGTGATGCACGGTGTTCTCGGGTGGGCCGACCGCGCATCGGCGGCTCGGCCGGTCGGTCTCGGCGCTCGTCACCGTCCCGCTGGTGGGGCCAGGCATCACCTGGCACCAGGGCACCGGCCGAGCCGGGGGGCACAGCTCAGGCCAGGACACCCGCCGAGCCAGGGGTACACCTCAAGCCAGGGCACCCGCCGGGGCCCGGCGTACATGAGGAGCGCAGCGTCGACCCGGCCGAAGAGCAGACGAGGCCAAGGCGCCACCCGGCTCCAGCACGCTCGGCGCCAGGACGCCGGCCGGGTCAAAGCGCGCATGAGGCCGGAGCGCGGCCCCGGCCAGGGCGCCGACGCGGCCCGGTCTCGCACCACGCCAAGATCCAGCCCAGCCGCCCCGCGCATCACCCCAGTGCGCCGGCCCAGCCACCCCGCACACCACCCAGACGCCGCTCAAGCGGCCGCGTCGGCGTTGTCTCCGTCTGCCGTTCCGCCCCGGTCGTGGGACCCTCGTGGTGGAGCCGGGCGGTATCGGTCGAGTGGGAGAGGCGCCGTTTTCCGGTGGCAAGATCCTCGACACCGGGTCGACACCCATTGTTCCGTGTCCGTCAGGCGGACCTCGGCGGCGAGAGGCACTGGGTGCCGGATACGGTGGTGACACCATGAGCGCTTCGCAGACCTCCGCTTCGCAGACCCCCGAGGTCCCCACCCTCCTCGTCAAGATCTTCGGCAAGGACCGGCCGGGCATCACGGCCGGCCTCTTCGACACCCTCGGCGCCTATCTCGTCGACGTGGTCGACATCGAGCAGGTCGTCACCCGGGGCCGCCTGGTGCTGTGCGTGCTGGTGACCCAGCCGCCGGCCGGCCTGGAGGGTGATCTGCGGGCCACCGTGCACAGCTGGGCCGAGTCGATGAAGATGCAGGCGGAGATCATCTCGGGGCACGGCGACAACCGTCCGCGCGGCCTCGGGCGCTCCCTGGTGACCGTGCTCGGCCACCCGCTCACCGCCGAGTCGACCGCCGCGATCGCCGCCCGGATCGCGAAGGCCGGCGGCAACATCGACCGTATCTTCCGGCTCGCCAAGTACCCGGTGACGGCCGTGGAATTCGCGGTGTCGGGCGTGGAGACCGAACCGCTGCGCACCGCCCTGGCCTCCGACGCGGCGGCACTGGGTGTCGACATCGCGGTGGTCTCGGCGGGTCTGCACCGGCGCGCGCAGCGGCTGGTGGTCATGGACGTGGACTCGACCCTGATCCAGGACGAGGTCATCGAGCTGTTCGCCGCGCACGCCGGCTGTGAGGACCAGGTCGCCGAGGTGACGGCGGCGGCGATGCGCGGGGAGCTCGACTTCGAGCAGTCGCTGCACGCGCGCGTGGCGCTGCTGAAGGGGCTGGACGCGTCGGTGGTGGAGAAGGTGCGCGAGGAGGTCCGGCTGACGCCGGGCGCACGCACGCTGATCCGCACCCTGAAGCGGCTCGGCTACCAAGTGGGGGTCGTCTCCGGCGGCTTCACCCAGGTGACCGATGATCTGAAGGAGCGGCTCGGGCTGGACTTCGCGCAGGCCAACACGCTGGAGATCGTCGACGGGAAGCTGACCGGCCGGGTCACCGGTGAGATCGTGGACCGGGCCGGCAAGGCGCGGCTGCTGCGCCGCTTCGCGGCGGAAGCCGGGGTGCCGCTGTCACAGACGGTGGCGATCGGTGACGGCGCGAACGACCTGGACATGCTGAACGCTGCGGGCCTGGGCGTGGCCTTCAACGCCAAGCCCGTGGTCCGGGAGGCGGCGCACACGGCGGTGAACTTCCCCTTCCTCGACACGGTCCTCTACCTCCTCGGCGTCACCCGGGAAGAGGTCGAGGCCGCCGACATGCACGACGACGAGGGCTGAGCGAGGCCCCACCCGCGCCCGCCCGCCGGGAGAACGCGCCTGCTCGCCGGGAGACCGGGTCCGCGCCCGGCTGCCGGGAGGGGCCGGCACCCTGTGCGGTGCCGGGCCCTTCGCCGTCCGGTGTGCCGCGTCGGCGCCGGGTCACTCGGAGGGGGCCCAGTAGTCCACGAGTGTGGCCACACCGGGCTCGACACCCTTCCAGGGGCCGTCGAAGGAGAGCACGGCGAAGGCGGCGGCGGGGAATCCCCGCCGGTCCATCCGCTCACGGGCGTCGCCGTCGGCCGCGCCGGCCAGGATGTCGGCCAGACCGTGCACGCCGGGGTTGTGGCCGATCAGGATCACGTTTCGCACCTCGTCCGGGACCTCGTTGAGCACGGCGATCAGCTCGCCGGGCGAGGCCTCGTAGACCCGCTCCTCGTAGACGGTCTTCGGCCGGTGCGACAGCTCGTGGACGGCGAGCTTCCAGGTCTCCCGGGTGCGGGTCGCCGTGGAACACAGGGCCAGGTCGAAGGTGGTGCCGGTGTCGGCCAGCTTGCGTCCGGCGACGGCGGCGTCCGTGCGGCCGCGCTCGGCGAGCGGGCGCTCGTGGTCGGGGACCTGGGGCCAGTCGGCCTTCGCGTGCCGGAAGAGAACGATCCTGCGGGGTTCTGCGACGCTCATGGGTCCCAGCTTCGCATGAAACAGGCCGCCCGGCTCAGGGAGTTGACATGCGGATTCACCGCGTGAGGAGGCTTGCCCTCAGCGCGCGAGGAGCTGCTGGGCGCGCTCCAGGAGCCGCGCGATCGCCGGCTCGCCGGTCGCCGCGTGGGCGTCCGACGGGTTCAGTATCAGCGCGAGCAGGACGAGGAACGCGAGCGCGGGCAGGGCGAGCGCCCACCAGGGCAGCCTGATGTCGGCGCCGCCCGTGGTCGCCGGGTGGGGCCGGGAGTGGGTGCGGGCCGCCATGGTCGCCTCCGTGAGTCCTCAAGCTGGTCCGTGACCGCCCGGTGCGGTCACTTCTCGAAGGTACGGAAGCCGGGGCCGCCAACCCATCCGGAGTTCCACCCAGTTGACCCTGACCCTTGCCCCCTAGGGGATGGTGGGGCCAGCCCCACCATCCGCCCGGCATTCCCGGAGGACCGGGAGAGCCCGGGGAACAGGGAAGACCGGGTGAAACGGGCGGATCGGGCAGGTCCGGTGGGCCGTGCGAACCAGGCGGACCGGTGGAGCCGGCTGCGCCTCAGGCGGAGCCGGAAGCGCCTCAGGCGCTGTCGTCACGGAGACGCCAGGGTCGCCACGATGGCGATGATCACGAAGATGGCGAGGAACGAACCGAAGACGAGCAGCATCTTCTTCTGGCCGTTCTGCGGGTTCGGGTCGAGCACAGGCTGCATGCGTCCAGTCTCCCACCTCCTTCCCCGCATCACGGCCCCGGGGGCACCCGGCCGGGTCAGCGCGCCGCCTCGTCCTCCACCGTCCGGTCGCGGCCCGCCAGGAAGCCCACCACCATCTGCGGCACCATGAGGGCCGCCATGAGGGCGAGCGGCACTCCCCAGCCGCCGCTGTGCTGGTAGAGCACGCCGACCAGCAGGGGTCCGGGGATGGAGATCAGATAGCCGGTGCTCTGGGCGAACGCGGACAGCTGGGCCACGCCCGGACCGCTGTGGGCCCGCATGCCGACCATCGTCAGCGCGAGCGGGAAGGCGCAGTTGGAGACGCCGAGCAGCAGGGCCCAGGCCCAGGCGCCGGCGGCCGGGGCGAGGTACAGCCCGGCGTATCCGGCGAGGCCGCAGGCGCCCAGGACCAGCACGATGGGGCCCTGGTGGGACAGCCGGGTGGCGACCCTGGGGATGACGAAGGCGAGCGGGACGCCCATCACCATGGTGACGGCGAGCAGCACGCCCGCGGTGCCCGCGGGCACGCCGGCGTCCCGGAAGATCTGCGGCATCCAACCCATGGTGATGTAGGCGGCTGTGGCCTGGAGGCCGAAGAAGACGGCGAGCGCCCAGGCGGTGCGGCTGCGGGTGATGCGCAGGGGAGCGTGCTGCCGCTCCGCCCCGCGCGCGGGCTCCCGCCTCTGGGCGACGGTGCCTCGGTCGCGGACGAGCGGCAGCCAGGGCAGGACGGCGGCGGCGGCGAGGGCCGCCCACACGGCGAGGCCGGACTGCCAGCCGCCGCCCAGGGCGTCGGTCAGCGGGACGGTCACGGCGGCGGCGACGGAGGTGCCGAGGGCGAGGGCCATCGAGTACAGGCCGGTCATGGAGCCGACCCGGTCGGGGAACCAGCGCTTGACGATGACCGGCATCAGGACGTTGCTGACGGCGATGCCCATGAGGGCGAGCGCGCTGGCGGCCAGGAATCCGGCGGTGCTGCCGACGTACGGCCGTATGACCAGGCCGGCGGTGATGGCGACCATGCCGGCGCACACCACGGCGGCCGGTCCGAAGCGGCGGGCCAGGCGGGGTGCGGTGACGCCGAACACGGCGAAGCACAGCGGGGGCACGGAGGTGAGCAGTCCGGCCACGCCGCCGCTCATGCCGAGCCCGTCGCGGACCTCCTCCAGGAGGGCGCCGAGGCTGGTGATGGCCGGGCGGAGGTTCAGCGCGGAGAGCACGATGCCGACGACGACCAGCCGGACCGCCCACGCGCGCGTGCCGCCCGCGCCGGGCGTCGTCTCCTGCACGCGCGTCGCGGCCGTACCGCGTTCGGTCGACTTCATCGCCGTACGGGTCTCCACTGTCCGGGTTTCCTCACTAGCCATGAGACACATCATAGAATCATGGGATGATTGGTTGTCCAACCCCGCGGTACCCGTGGCCCGCGTGCCCCGGCTCCTCGTGCGAAGGTGTGCCATGCCTTTGAGCCACCCCCGCCGTTCGGCGCTGTCCGAGCAGGTCATCGCCGAACTGCGCAACCAGATCACCTCAGGCGAGTGGCCGGTCGGGTCGCGCATCCCGACGGAGCCCGAACTGGTCGAGCAGCTCGGTGTCGCCCGCAACACGGTCCGGGAGGCCGTCCGCGCGCTCGCCCACAACGGCCTGCTGGACATCCGCCAGGGCTCGGGCACGTATGTGGTGGCCACGAGCGAGCTGGCCGGGGTGATGCACCGCCGTTTCGCCGGCGCCGACCCGCGGCACATCGCCGAGCTGCGGTCCACGCTGGAGTCGGCGGCGGCGAAGCTGGCCGCCGAGCGGCGCACCGAGAAGGACCTCAAGCAGCTGGACGCGCTGCTGGCCCGGCGCGAGGAGGTCTGGGAGAGCGGCGACACGGAGGCCTTCGTGACGGCCGACGCGACCTTCCACCTGGCCGTGGTGGCCGCGTCCCACAACGACGTGATGACCGCGATGTACGCCGACCTCGGCGAGGTGCTGCGGGACTGGCTGCGCGCGGACGTCGGGGCGGGGCTGACCCCGGAGACGTACATGGACCACACGCGCCTGGTGGACGCGATCCGCGCGGGGGACGCCGAGGCGGCGGCGACGGAGGCCGCGAGCTATCCGTTCCTGTGCAACCCGGGGCGGTTCACCGCACCTTCTGGTGGCTGATCCACACCGAGCGGACTTCCTTCCAGCACCGGCCGGACAGCCGTACGGTCATCGCGGCCCCGGCGTCCACCGGGGCGCTGTCGGTGTCGATGTCCCACCAGCGGTCGCACTCGATGTGCAGCCGCACACGATCGGTGTCGACGTAGGGGTTGTGGCAGTACGTCACCACGTGGGAGCCCCGGACGGCCGTGCGGCACGAGGCGCCGAACCGGCTCGGCGCGGGCGGCTTGCCGTCGCTCACGCGCGCGTGCGGCAGCGCGTCGTACGGCAGGGACAGGACGAGGGCCAGGGCCACGGTCACCGGGGCCAGGCTGCGGGACAGGCGCACAAGGGGACCTCCTCGGCCGGGCGGCGCGGGGACGAGCGAGGGAAGGCGTAATCCAGCGTGCGCCGTCCGCGCGGCGGCGGCCCGGCCGGTGAGCCGAACGGGTGACGCTCCCGCCGAACGGGCGACGCCCCGTCCCCGCCGGAGCGGGAACGGGGCGTCGGTGCGGTCCCGCGACGATCAGGCGCCGATGGCGTGCAGACCGCCGTCGACGTGGATGATCTCGCCGGTGGTCTTCGGGAACCAGTCGCTCAGCAGGGCGACGATGCCTCGGCCGGCCGGCTCCGGGTCCTTCAGGTCCCACTCCAGCGGGGAGCGGCTGTCCCAGACGGAGGCCAGCTCGCCGAAGCCCGGGATGGACTTGGCGGCCATGGAGCCGAGCGGGCCCGCCGAGATGAGGTTGCAGCGGATGTTCTGCTTGCCCAGGTCTCGGGCGATGTAGCGGCTGGTCGCCTCCAGGGCGGCCTTGGCCGGGCCCATCCAGTCGTACTGCGGCCAGGCGAACTGCGCGTCGAAGGTCAGGCCGACGACCGAGCCGCCGTTCTGCATCAGCGGCAGGCAGGCCATCGTGAGCGACTTCAGGGAGTACGCCGAGACGTGCATGGCGGTGGCGACCGACTCGAACGGCGTGTTCAGGAAGTTGCCGCCGAGCGCGTCCTGCGGGGCGAAGCCGATGGAGTGGACGACGCCGTCGAGGCCGCCCAGCTCCTCGCCGACCACGTCGGCCAGGCGGGCGAGGTGCTCGTCGTTGGTGACGTCCAGCTCGATGACCTTGGTGGGCTTCGGCAGCTTCTTGGCGATGCGCTCGGTCAGGGTGGGCCGCGGGAACGCGGTCAGGATGATCTCGGCGCCCTGCTCCTGGGCCAGCTTGGCAGCGTGGAAGGCGATGGAGGACTCCGTCAGCACACCCGTGATCAGGATGCGCTTGCCGTCGAGGATTCCGCTCATGGTGATCAGTGACCCATTCCCAGTCCGCCGTCAACCGGGATGACGGCTCCAGTGATGTACGAGGCGTCGTCCGAGGCGAGGAACCGCACCGTCGCGGCGATCTCCTCGGGCTGCGCGTAACGGCCGAGCGGCACCTGAGAGACGATGTTCTGGCGCTGCTCGTCGGTGAGCACCTTGGTCATGTCGGTGTCGACGAAGCCGGGCGCGACGACGTTGAAGGTGATGTTGCGCGAGCCCAGCTCCCGGGCGAGGGAACGCGCGAAGCCGACCAGGGCGGCCTTGGACGCGGCGTAGTTCGCCTGGCCCGCCGAGCCGAGCAGGCCGACCACGGACGAGATCAGGACGACGCGGCCCTTCTTGGCACGCAGCATCCCGCGGTTGGCGCGCTTGACGACACGGAAGGTGCCCGTGAGGTTGGTGTCGATGACCGAGGTGAAGTCCTCCTCGGACATGCGCATCAGGAGCTGGTCCTTGGTGACGCCGGCGTTGGCGATCAGGACCTCGACCGGACCGTGCTGGTCCTCGATCTCCTTGTAGGCCTGCTCCACCTGCTCGGGGTCGGTGATGTCGCACTTGACTGCCAGGCAGCCCAATTCCGTCAGGGCGGCCGGCGGCTCACCCGAGCGGTACGTGATCGCGACCTTGTCGCCGGCGTCGGCGAATGCGCGGGCGATGGCGAGGCCGATGCCCCGGTTGCCTCCGGTGACGAGAACCGAGCGGCTCAACGGATCACCCTTTCGATAGCGGTTGCACACATCCGCCCGAACACCTGGATGACAGGCGGCTTCATCGAAAACCTATCGGTACCGGCACGCGCACGGGCAAGCGGGCACCGACAGTGGCGCGGGGGTGTCGCTGTCGGATCCCTACAGAACGCGTCGTTCCGGGACCGAAAGGTGTGGTCCGCCGGGCCGGTCCCGCGACATGATCGGAGCCGACAGGCCACGACAGCAGGGAGACCTCCGTGCCTCATTCCATCGACGAAGCCTTCACGGCGCTTCCCCTACGGGCCCTCGCCGACGCCGCGCTCGCACGCGCGCGTGCGCTGGGCGCCGAGCACGCGGACTTCCGGTTCGAGCGGGTGCGCAGCGCGTCCTGGCGACTGCGGGACGCCAAGCCCGCCGGTTCGTCGGACACCACCGACCTCGGGTACGCGGTCCGGGTGGTGCACGGCGGTACGTGGGGCTTCGCCTCCGGGGTGGATCTGACCATGGACGCCGCCGCCAGGGTCGCCTCGCAGGCGGTGGCCATGGCCAAGCTGTCCGCGCAGGTGATCAAGGCGGCCGGGTCCGAGGAGCGGGTGGAGCTGGCTGGCGAGCCGGTGCACGCCGACAAGACGTGGATCTCGTCGTACGAGATCGACCCGTTCTCGGTGCCGGACGAGGAGAAGTCCGCGCTGCTCGCGGAGTGGAGCGCGCGGCTGCTGGCCGCGCCGGGCGTCGACCATGTGGACGCCTCGCTGCTCACCGTGCACGAGAACAAGTTCTATGCCGACACCGCCGGGACCGTGACCACACAGCAGCGGGTGCGGCTGAATCCGCAGCTCACGGCCGTGTCGGTGGACGAGTCGAGCGGGGAGTTCGACTCCATGCGCACCATCGCGCCGCCGGTGGGGCGCGGCTGGGAGTACCTGACCGGCACCGGCTGGGACTGGGACGGTGAACTGGAGCGGATCCCGGAGCTGCTCGCCGAGAAGATGCGGGCGCCGAGCGTGGAGCCGGGCCTGTACGACCTCGTGGTCGACCCCTCCAACCTGTGGCTGACCATCCACGAGTCCATCGGCCACGCCACCGAGCTGGACCGCGCCCTCGGCTACGAGGCCGCCTACGCCGGCACCTCCTTCGCCACCTTCGACCAGCTGGGCAAGCTGAAGTACGGCTCCGAGCTGATGAACGTCACCGGCGACCGCACCGCCGAGCACGGCCTCGCGACCATCGGCTACGACGACGAGGGCGTGGCGGCGCAGTCCTGGGACCTGGTGAAGGACGGCACGCTGGTGGGCTACCAGCTCGACCGGCGGATCGCGCGGCTGACCGGGTTCGAGCGGTCCAACGGGTGCGCGTTCGCCGACTCGCCGGCGCATGTGCCGGTGCAGCGCATGGCCAACGTGTCCCTCCGGCCGGACCCGGCCGGGCTGTCCACCGAGGACCTGATCGGCGGTGTCGACCGGGGCATCTACGTCGTCGGCGACCGGTCCTGGTCGATCGACATGCAGCGCTACAACTTCCAGTTCACCGGCCAGCGCTTCTTCAAGATCGAGAACGGGCGGATCACCGGGCAGCTGAAGGACGTCGCCTACCAGGCCACGACCACGGAGTTCTGGGGCTCGATGGCCGCCGTGGGCGGGCCGCAGACGTACGTCCTCGGTGGTGCCTTCAACTGCGGCAAGGCCCAGCCGGGCCAGGTGGCGGCCGTGTCCCACGGGTGCCCGTCCGCCCTCTTCAAGGGCGTCAACATTCTGAACACCACGCAGGAGGCCGGTCGATGAGCGCCCGTACCCACAAGCCGCACGAGGTCGTCGAGCAGGCGCTGGGGCTGTCCCGGGCCGACGGCTGTGTCGTCATCGCCGACGAGCACTCCACCGCCAACCTGCGCTGGGCGGGCAACGCGCTCACCACCAACGGGGTGACGCGGGGCCGTACCCTCACCGTGATCGCGACCGTGGACGGCGCGCAGGGCACCGCCTCCGGTGTGGTGTCCCGGTCCGCGGTCACCGCCGAGGAGCTGGAGCCGCTGGTGCGGGCCGCGGAGGCCGCCGCGCGCGGTGCCGGGCCCGCCGAGGACGCGCAGCCGCTGGTCGGCGGGGTGCCGGAGTCCCCGGACTTCACGGACGCGCCCGCCGAGACCTCCTCCGCCGTGTTCGCCGACTTCGCGCCGGCGCTCGGCGAGGCCTTCGCACGCGCGCGTGCCGGCGGCAGGGAACTGTACGGCTTCGCCAACCACGAGCTGGTCTCGACGTACCTCGGGACGTCCACCGGGCTGCGCCTGCGGCACGACCAGCCCACCGGCACGCTGGAGCTGAACGCCAAGTCCCCGGACCGCGCGCGCTCGGCGTGGGCCGGCCGGTCCACGCGGGACTTCAAGGACGTCGACCCGGGCGCGATGGACGCCGAGCTGGCCGTGCGGCTCGGCTGGGCGGAGCGGCGCGTGGAGCTGCCCGCGGGCCGCTACGAGACGCTGCTGCCGCCGACCGCCGTGGCGGACCTGCTGATCTACCAGCTGTGGTCGGCGTCGGGCCGGGACGCGGCCGAGGGCCGGACGGTGTTCTCCAAGCCCGGTGGGGGCACGCGGGTCGGCGAGAAGCTGAGCGAGCTGCCGCTGACCCTGCGCAGCGACCCGAACGAGCCCGGTCTGGAGTGCCCGCCCTTCGTGGTCGCGCACTCCTCCGGCGGCGACCAGTCGGTGTTCGACAACGGGCTGCCGACCCACGCCACCGACTGGATCTCCGGGGGCGTGCTGAAGCACCTGACCACCACCCGGCACAGCGCGGGCCTGACCGGGCTGCCGGTCGCCCCGGTGCTCGGCAACCTGATCCTGGACGGCGGTGACGACCGTTCGCTGGAGGAGATGGTCGCGGACACCGAGCGCGGGCTGCTGCTGACCTGCCTGTGGTACATCCGCGAGGTCGACCCGGCGACGCTGCTGCTGACGGGCCTGACCCGGGACGGCGTCTACCTCGTGGAGAACGGCGAGGTGACCGGGCAGGTGAACAACTTCCGGTTCAACGAGTCGCCGGTGAACCTGCTCGGCCGGGCCACCGAGGCCGGGCGGACGGAGAAGACGCTGCCGCGCGAGTGGAGCGACTGGTTCACGCGGGCCGCGATGCCCGCGCTGCGCATCCCCGATTTCAACATGAGCTCTGTCAGTCAGGGCGTATAACCTCGTAGGCGTTCGTGGTCGGGTGTCACCCGGCCGCCCGAAGATCATCAAGGAGACACGAGAACCGTGACGGACATCGTCGACGAGCTGAAGTGGCGGGGGCTCATCGCCCTCTCCACGGACGAGGACGCACTGCGCAAGGCGTTCGCGGACGGCCCCGTCACGTTCTATTGCGGCTTCGACCCGACCGCGCCCAGCCTGCACCTCGGCAACCTCGTGCAGATCCTGACGATGCGCCGCATCCAGGAGGCGGGCAACCGTCCGCTGGCGCTGGTCGGCGGTGCCACGGGTCTCATCGGCGACCCGAAGCCCACGGCCGAGCGCACGCTGAACGCGCCGGAGGTCGTGGCCGGCTGGGTGGAGCGGCTGCGCGCACAGATCGAGCCGCTGCTCCACTTCGACGGGCCGAACGCCGCGGTGATGGTCAACAACCTGGACTGGACCCAGGGTCTGTCGGCCATCGAGTTCCTGCGGGACATCGGCAAGTACTTCCGGGTCAACAAGATGATCGCCAAGGAGGCCGTCTCCCGCCGGCTCAACTCCGACGCGGGCATCAGCTACACCGAGTTCAGCTACCAGATCCTCCAGGGCATGGACTTCCTGGAGCTGTACCGGCGACACGGCTGCACGCTGCAGAC
This sequence comes from Streptomyces sp. Ru62, assembly GCF_002920615.1. Classification (GTDB taxonomy): domain Bacteria; phylum Actinomycetota; class Actinomycetes; order Streptomycetales; family Streptomycetaceae; genus Streptomyces. Next base: position 233,461 of record NZ_PQSU01000013.1, on the reverse strand, counting down.
CGGCGGCAGCGACCAGTGGGGCAACCTCACCTCGGGCACGGACCTGATCCACCGGGTCGAGCCGGAGGCCGTGGTGCACGCGCTGGGCACCCCGCTGATCACCAAGGCGGACGGCACCAAGTTCGGCAAGACCGAGTCCGGCACGGTGTGGCTCGACCCCGAGATGACCACGCCGTACGCGTTCTACCAGTTCTGGGTCAACGCGGACGACCGGGACGTCTCCAAGTTCCTGCGCATCTTCAGCTTCCGGTCCCGTGAGGAGATCGAGGAGCTGGAGCGGCAGACGCAGGAGCGTCCGCAGGCCCGGGCGGCGCAGCGGGCGCTCGCCGAGGAGCTGACGACGCTGGTGCACGGCGCCGGGCAGACGGCCGCGGTGATCGCGGCCTCCCGCGCCCTGTTCGGGCAGGGCGAGCTCGCGGAGCTGGACGAGCGGACGCTGGCGGCGGCACTGTCCGAGGTGCCGCACGTCCAGGTCACCGAGCTGGCCCCGGTGACCGACCTGTTCGCCGAGGTCGGCCTGGTCGCCAGCAAGTCCGCCGCGCGGCGGACCGTGAAGGAGGGCGGGGCCTACGTGAACAACGTGAAGGTCACGGCCGAGGACGCGGTGCCGTCGGCGGAGGATCTGATTCACGGGCGGTGGCTGGTGCTGCGGCGCGGTAAGAAGAACCTGGCCGCCGTGGAGGTCACGGGCGCCTGAGGATCGTAGGGGCGTGGGGATGCCGGCGACTGCGGCCGGGTCGTGGCCGGTCGCGCAGTTCCCCGCGCCCCTTCGGGCGCGCTGCCGTTCTCGGGCTCAGGCCCGCTGCTGCTTCCGCTTGCCCAGCGTCGCCATGTAGAGGGCGTCCACGGCCGCGACGATGATGATGGCGGCCACGAGCTGGAAGATGTGCCGGCTCCAGTCGATGCCCCGGGTCGCCTCCACGCCGACCGCGCGGGCGACCGCGTTGCCCACGATGGCGCCGAGCATGCCGCAGATGGTGGTCAGCCACAAAGGGCTGTGCTGCTTGCCGGGGATGATCGCCTTGGCGATGAGACCCAGTACGAATCCCACGATGATCGCCCACAACCAGCCCATGGCTGCCTCCTCGTACGGCTCGACGTGAGCATTACAGCCAGTGTGGTTCGGTCCGCCGTACGGCGCACGTCGGGTTCCCCCGTACGCGGTGGGGCCCCCGGCGTCGTCGCAGGCCGGGGGCGACCCGGTCTCGAAGGCGGCGCGGGCGGAGCGTACCGTGGGAGGTGTCCCGGCCGGGTCCCCGCCGGAGGTGGACGAGGGTGCGGGCCGGGGAGAGTCCGATGCGGGCGGATGGTGGAATGTGATGCGGAAACAGCACGGCGGGAGCGTCCAGGTGTTCCGGATCACCGGCGCCCGGACCGGACTCGCCGAGGATGTCCGGGGCCGGCAGCGGCGGTATGTGATCTCCATGGGGATCCGTACCGTGTCGGTGATCCTCGCGGTCTCACTGTGGAACGTCGAACGGTACGTCGCGATCGTCGCGCTCGTGCTCGGCGCGGTCCTGCCCTATGTCGCGGTGGTGATCGCCAACGCGGGCCGGGAGAAGCCGCCGTCCCTGCCGTCCACGTTCGTCACCACTCCGATGCGGCCGATGATCGCACCGTCGGGGACCGAGGACGGACGGGCGGATTCCGCGTGGGAGTCCGTGCGGGAATCCGCAGCCGAGGACGTGCCGACGAATCCGGGGCCCGGAGCGCGGGGTGAGCGCGCCGACCCGGTCTGAGCACGGCGGACGCGTGGGAAACGGAATGCGACCCCGCGCCAAGCTCAAGAAAAGCTCAGATCAATCCTGTTGTTCCGGTGCCGGGCGGCGGGGTACCCGTGACATACTGCGTACGCGCTCCGCATCCCCCGTCGGAGCGATGGACCGACGCCGGGCAGCTCCCCCCGTGGCTGCCCGGCGTCGCCTTGTTTGAGCCCCTGAAACGAACCCGAGACGAACCCGTGAGTGACGAGACCCCGATCTGCTCCGCCAAGGGCTGCCGTGCCGCCGCCGTGTGGGTACTGGCGTGGAACAACCCGAAGGTCCACACGCCGGAGCGACGCAAGACATGGCTGGCCTGTGAGGAGCACCGCGAGCATCTGTCGCAGTTCCTCGGCGTGCGGGGCTTCCTGAAGGACGTGGTGGCGTTCGACGAGTGGCGGGCGGCCGAGGGGGCCCAGGGCTGACCCTTCGCGTCTGTCGCGCGACGTGAGACGGGCCCTTAGCCGCCGATCGCGGACATGGGGCGGTCCGGCTGGACGAACGACGGGTCGTCCAGGCCCGCTCCCGCCTTCTTGCCCCACATGGCGAGCTTCCAGATGCGGGCGATCTCCTCGTCCGGGGCGCCCGAGCGCAGGGCCGCGCGCAGGTCGGTCTCCTCGGTGGCGAACAGGCAGGTGCGTATCTGGCCGTCGGCGGTCAGGCGGGTACGGTCGCAGGCCGCGCAGAACGGCCGGGTGACCGAGGCGATCACACCGACCCGGTGCGGGCCGCCGTCCACCAGCCAGCGCTCCGCCGGTGCCGAGCCGCGCTCGTCCGCGCCCTCGGGGCTGAGGTCGAAGCGGGTGCGCAGGGAGGCCAGGATGTCCCCGGCGGTGACCATGCCCTCGCGCTTCCAGCCGTGCTGCGCGTCCAGGGGCATCTGCTCGATGAAACGCAGTTCGTAGTCGTGCTCCACCGCCCAGGCGAGCAGGTCCGGGGCCTCGTCGTCGTTCAGCCCCGGCATCAGGACCGAGTTGACCTTGACGGGGTTCAGACCGGCTTCGCGGGCGGCCTCCAGGCCCTCCAGCACGTCCTTGTGGCGGTCACGGCGGGTGAGGGTCTTGAAGACGTCCGGGCGCAGGGTGTCCAGGGAGACGTTGACCCGGTCCAGGCCCGCCGCCTTCAGCGCGGTCGCGGTACGCCTGAGGCCGATGCCGTTGGTGGTGAGGGACATCTGGGGGCGCGACTCCAGCGCGGCGACGCGCTCGACGATGCCGACCAGGCCCGGGCGCAGCAGGGGCTCACCGCCGGTGAAGCGGACCTCCTCGATGCCGAGCGTGCGGACCGCGATGTCGATCAGGCGGACGATCTCGTCGTCCGTGAGCAGGTCGGGCTTGGCCAGCCACTGCAGGCCCTCCTCGGGCATGCAGTAGGTGCAGCGCAGATTGCACCGGTCGGTCAGCGAGACCCTCAGATCGGTGGCCACCCGGCCGTAGGTGTCGATGAGCACGTGGGCCCCCTCCCTCTCCCGGTCACTCATTTTCGGTCGCGCGTGCGTCGTCCGTCACCTGCGAGCCTACGTGACGCCGCTGACATCGACAGCGGCACGATCCCACGAGGTACGGCGCGACCGCGTCGTAGGACCGTACAGTCCGTGACGACGCGGTCGTCCGTACGTACTCTCCGTGGGATTTCCGTCAGTGCGCTCCGGTGCCGGTCAGGGACCGCACCTCCAGTTCGGCGTACTTGTCCGCGTCCGGGGTCTCCTTCGACAGCAGGGTGCCCACGATGCCGAGCAGGAAGCCGACCGGGATGGAGATGATCCCGGGGTTCTCCAGCGGGAACCAGTGGAAGTCGACGTCGGGGAACATCGAGGTCGGCTTGCCGGAGACCACCGGGGAGAACAGCACCAGGCCGACCGCGGTGACCAGGCCGCCGTAGATGGACCACAGGGCGCCCGTGGTGGTGAACCGCTTCCAGAACAGGCTGTAGAGGATGGTCGGCAGGTTGGCGGAGGCGGCGACCGCGAAGGCGAGGGCGACCAGGCCGGCCACGTTCAGGTCGCGGGCCAGGGCGCCGAGCACGATGGAGACCGCGCCGATGCCGACGGTCGCCCAGCGGGCCGCGCCGATCTCCTGTTTCTCGGTGGCCTGGCCCTTCTTGATGACGTTCGCGTAGATGTCGTGCGCGAAAGAGGACGACGAGGCCAGGGTCAGGCCGGCGACGACCGCGAGGATCGTGGCGAAGGCGACGGCGGAGATGGTGGCGAGCAGGATGGCTCCCCAGTTGGAGTCGACGCCGCCCAGGTGCAGGGCCAGGAGCGGTGCCGCCGTGTTGCCCGCCTTGTTGGAGGCGATGATCTCGTCCGGTTTGATCAGTGCGGCGGCGCCGAAGCCCAGGGCGAGGGTCATCAGGTAGAAGGCGCCGATCAGGCCGATCGCCCAGATGACGGACTTACGGGCGGCCTTGGCGGTGGGGACCGTGTAGAAGCGGATCAGGATGTGCGGCAGGCCGGCGGTGCCCAGGACCAGGGCGATGCCGAGCGAGAGGAAGTCCAGCTTGGTGGTGCCGGTGGCGCCGTACTTCAGGCCGGGCTCCAGGAAGGCGCTGCCCTTGCCGCTGTTGTCGGCGGCCTTGCCGAGCAGGTCGGAGATGTTGAAGTCGAACTTCAGCAGGACGAGGAAGGTCAGCAGCAGGGCGCCGATGATCAGCAGGACCGCCTTGACCATCTGGACCCAGGTGGTGCCCTTCATGCCGCCGATGGTCACGTACACGATCATCAGCACGCCGACCAGGGCGACGATGCCGATCTTGCCACTGTCGCTGGTGATGCCCAGCAGGAGCGAGACGAGGACGCCCGCGCCGGCCATCTGGGCCAGCAGGTAGAAGATCGACACGACGATCGTGGAGGCGCCGGCGGCCGTGCGCACGGGGCGCTGGCGCATCCGGTAGGCCAGCACGTCACCCATGGTGTAGCGGCCGGAGTTGCGCAGCGGCTCGGCGACGAGGAGCAGGGCGACGAGCCAGGCGACGAGGAAGCCGATGGAGTACAGGAAGCCGTCGTAGCCGAACAGGGCGATGGCGCCGGCGATGCCGAGGAAGGACGCGGCGGACATGTAGTCGCCGGAGACGGCGAGGCCGTTCTGGAAGCCGGTGAACTGCCGTCCGCCGGCGTAGAAGTCGGCGGCGTCCTTGGTCTGCCGGCCGGCCCACACGGTGATGACGAGGGTCGCGGCGACGAACACCGCGAACAGGGTGATGATCAGCGTCCGGTGCTCGCTCGCCTCGCCGGCGGCGAGCAGGGTGTGCGATGCCCGGCCGGTGGCCGACAGGGTGTGCTGCGCGGGGCTCATGCTCCGCCCTCCATCCGGGACTTGATGGCCTCGGCCTTCGGGTCGAGCTTGGCCGCGGCGTGCCGCGCGTACCACCAGGCGATGAGGAACGTGGTGAGGAACTGGGCGAGGCCCAGGACGAGGGCCACGTTGATGTTGCCGGCGACCTTGGTGCCCATGAAGTCGCCCGCGTAGTTGGACAGCAGGACGTACAGCAGGTACCAGGCGATGAAGGCGATGGTCAGCGGGAAGGCGAAGGAGCGGTGGGCGCGGCGCAGTTCACCGAACTCCGCGCTCTGCTGCACCTCGGTGAACTCCTCGGTGGAGGGAAGGGAAGCTGGGTGTTTCGCGGGTGGCGGTGTCTCGGTGGCCACGGGCTCTCCTCGCGTGACGGACATGCGCTGTCTGGCTTCACAGAACCGGGCTTACGTTACCGGTAGTCGCGATATGACTCCGGTGCGTGATCCCGGCGTGGGGGGCGCCGGCTTCGACGGGCCCCCCGTCCACGGTCACGGCGCCCCGCGCGGGCCGGTTCAAGTCCGCCGGGCTCTTTCGGAGATCGGGCGCGACAGATAGCTTCGGCCTGCACCACCCGCCATGTACCTGCCCGAACACGACCGTGTCCGGGCGGTTTCGTATCCGGATGATGTGGAGATCCCATGGCTCATCTGCGCTCCAGACGCCGGCTCGCGCTCGCCGTGCCCGTCGTGCTGTCGCTGACCGCCTCGCTCGGCTTCCTGCCGTCGGTGGCCTCGGCGGCACCCGCCGCGGGCGCGGCGGCGCGGGCGGCGGACGGCCCGAACCTCGCCTACGTGGTCAACACCCGTACGGACGACCGCACGATCGCGTCGGTACGGCGGGAGATAGCGCGCAACGGCGGCACGGTGGTGGCCGGTTACGACCGCATCGGTGTCGTCGTCGTCCACTCCGCGAACCCGGACTTCGCCGCGCGGATGCGGGCGGTGCGCGGGGTCGACTCCGCGGGCGCCACCCGGACCGCGCCGCTGAGCGCGGCCGGGACGACGGACGAGGGCGCGGCGCAGGTGCTGTCCCGGGCGGAGCAGGCACGGCTCGCGGCGAGCGCGACGGCGGGCGAGGAGCCGCTGGAGGCGGACCAGTGGGACCTGCGGGCGATCGGCGCCGACCGTGCCGCGAAGGTGGATCCGGGCAGCAGGAACGTCACGGTCGGGGTCATCGACACGGGCGTGGACGACACCCACCCGGACATAGCCCCGAACTTCTCCGCGTCCCAGTCGGCGAACTGTGTGAGCGGCAAGGCGGACACGACGTACGGCGCGTGGCGGCCGGCGGACGCCGACCACTACCACGGCACCCATGTGGCCGGTGAGATAGCCGCCGCCCGCAACGGCATCGGCGTGGCCGGTGTGGCGCCGGGCGTGAAGGTCGCGAGCATCACGGTGGCACAGCCGGACGAGACGTCGCTGTTCTACCCGGAGAGCGTGGTCTGCGCGTTCGTGTTCGCCGCGGACCACGGCATCGAGATCACCAACAACAGCTACTACGTTGATCCGTGGCTTTACAACTGCATGGACGACCCCGATCAACGCGCCATCGTTGACGCGGTCAACAGGGCCCAGCTCTACGCCCAGCGCAAGGGCACGCTCAACGTCGCCTCGGCGGGCAACTCCAACGACGACCTGGACGCCGACGCCCTCGTGGACGACTCCAGCCCCGACGACTCCACGGCCCAGACCCGCACGATCGACCCGCACGAGTGCTTCGACGTGCCGACCCAGCTGCCCGGTGTGGTGACCGTGAGCGCGGTGGGCGTGAAGGGCACCAAGTCGTACTACTCCAGCTACGGCCAGGGCGTGGTCGACGTGGCGGGGCCGGGCGGCGACAAGTACCAGATCCCGGACACGCCGTCGAAGAACGGCCGCATCCTGTCCACCATGCCGAACAACCAGTACGGCTTCCTCCAGGGCACCTCGATGGCCTCCCCGCACGTGGCCGCGGTGGCCGCGCTGCTCAAGTCGGCCCACCCGCACGCCACTCCGGCCCAGTTGCAGGCGCTGTTGAAGGCCCAGGCGGACAACCCGGGCTGCCCGGCCGGACCGTACGACGGTGACGGCGACGGGGTCGTGGACGCGACCTGCACCGGCGGCAAGCGGGTCAACGGCTTCTACGGCTTCGGTGTCGTCAACGCGCTGCGCGCGGTCCAGTAGCCGGCCGGCACCCCGCACGCCGCCGTCGTCCGACGGCGCTCCACCACACTTCCCGCACGACGCGCTCGTACCGCGACCGAACTGGAGAGAACACCCATGACAGCGCCCAAGCCGCGCTACCGCCGCGCCCTCGCCCTCCCCGCCGGGATGGCCCTGGCCACGGCCCTCGCGTTCCTGCCAAACGCCAACGCGTCCGCCGCCACCGGCACCCCGGCGGCCTCCGCCGACGGGCCCACGCTCAGCTATGTCGTCAACGTCCGCCCGGGGCACGCCGTGTCGGCGCGCGTCCAGCAGGCGATCGCCGAGGCCGGGGGCTCGGTGGTGGTCGCGTACGACCGGATCGGCGTGATCGTCGCCCACTCGGCGAACCCCGGCTTCGCCCAGCGGATCCGCTCCGTACGCGGAGTCGACTCGGCCGGGGCCACGCGCAACGCGCCGCTGCCCGCCCAGTCCACCACCGACATGGGCACCCCGAAGACACTGAGCGCCGGGGAGGCCGCCCAGGTGACGGCGGCCGACGGCCAGGACCCGCTGGAACCGCTCCAGTGGGACCTGCCCGCCATCAAGGCCGACAAGGCGCACGAGAAGACGCTGGGCAGCCGGGACGTCACGGTCGCCGTCATCGACACGGGCGTCGACGACACCCACCCGGACATCGCGCCGAACTTCGACCGTGCCGCGTCCGCCAACTGTGTGTCGGGCAAGCCGGACACGACGGACGGCGCCTGGCGGCCGAGCGCGTCGGAGAGCCCGCACGGCACGCACGTGGCGGGCGAGATCGCCGCCGCGAAGAACGGCGTGGGCGTCACCGGCGTGGCTCCGGGCGTCAAGGTCGCCGGCATCAAGGTCGCCAACCCGGACGGCTACTTCTACACGGAGGCCGTGGTCTGCGGCTTCGTGTGGGCGGCCGAGCACCACGTCGACGTGACCAACAACAGCTATTACACCGACCCGTGGTACTTCAACTGCACCACCGACCCGGACCAGAAGGCGCTCGTGGACGCCATCACCCGGGCCTCGCAGTACGCGGAGCGCAAGGGCGCGGTCAACGTCGCGGCGGCGGGCAACGAGAGTTACGACCTCGCGTCCGACTCGATCACCGACCCGGTCTCCCCGAACGACGGCACGCCCTCGGACCGGGTGATCGACCCGCACGAGTGCTACGACATACCGACCCAGCTGCCGGGCGTCGTGACGGTGGCGGCGACGGGCGCCAAGGGCCTGAAGTCGTCCTTCTCCAACTACGGCCTCGGTGTCATCGACATCACCGCGCCCGGCGGCGACTCGACCGCCTACCAGAAGCCCGAGCCGCCGGCGACCAGCGGTCTCATCCTGGGTCCGCTGCCGGGCGGCAAGTGGGGCTACATGGCGGGTACGTCCATGGCGACCCCGCATGTCGCCGGTGTTGCCGCATTGATCAAGTCAACCCATCCGCACGCCTCCGCGGCCCTCGTGAAGGCGTTGCTGTACGCCGAGGCCAACGCCACACCGTGCACGGACCCGTACGACATCAACGGTGACGGCAAGGTGGACGCGGTGTGCGAGGGGTCGAAGAACCACAACGGCTTCTACGGGCGGGGCATGGCGGACGCGCTGGCCGCGGTGACCCGGTAGGCCGTCCTTGAGGACCACACGTCGGCACCCTTCACATATTGATTGAGTCAATACTGCATAGTGCAGTCATGACTGCAATCACGTACGCGTGGTCCGCTCTGGGCGGAGATCCCGCCCGTCTCGCACGGCTCACCACCGTCGCGCGGGGAGGCGCGCTCCCGGCGCGCCTCCCCGTACGGCAGCTCGCCCGTGCGTGCGTCGGCGCGTGCGCCCTGGCCGCGGCGGAACTGGCGGCCCACCGGGCCGGACGCGCCGAGGTGCCCGGCGTCCGGGTCGACGACGGCGCGGTCGCCACCGCCTTCCACAGCGAGCGGCTCCTCCAGGTGGACGGCCGTGCGCCGGTCGTCTTCGCACCGCTGTCGCGGTTCTGGCGCACGGCCGACGGCTGGGTGCGCACCCACGCCAACTACCCGCACCACCGGGACCGGCTGCTCGGCGCGCTGGGCCTGCCGGCGGACGCCCCGGTGCAGGAGGTCGCCGGCCGCCTCGCCGAGCGCTCCGCCCGGGAGGCCGAGGAAGCCGTCCACGGCGCCGGTGGCCTCGCCGTGGCCCTGCGCACCCCGCAGGAGTGGCGGGCGCACCCGCAGGCCGCCGAGGTGGCCGCACGGCCCCTGGTCGAGCGGGCCCGGCTGGACGCGGCACCCGCGCGCGTGCTGCCGCCACTGGACCCGGCCGCCGCCGTCCTGCTGCCCGCCGCCGGGCTGCGCGTCCTGGACCTGACGCGGGTGCTGGCGGGCCCGGTCGCCACCCGCACCCTGGCCCTGCTGGGCGCGGACGTGCTGCGCGTGGACGCCCCCTGGCTACCGGAACTGCCGGACCAGCACGCCGACACGGGCATCGGCAAGCGGTCCGCCACGCTCGACCTGACCGCCGGCCGGGACACCTTCGAGGAACTGCTGCGCAGCGCCGACGTCGTGGTGACCGGGTACCGGCCCGGCGCGCTCGACCGGTTCGGGCTCGCACCGCGCGCGCTGGCCGAGCGGCGCCCCGGACTGGTCGTGGCCCAGGTGTCGGCGTGGGGCGCGTACGGCCCGTGGGGCGGGCGGCGGGGCTTCGACAGCCTGGTGCAGGTCGCGACCGGCATCGCGGTCACCGAGGGCTCGGCGCAGCGGCCCGGCGCGCTGCCCGCGCAGGCGCTGGACCACGGCACCGGGTATCTGCTGGCGGGGGCCGTGCTGCGGGCGCTGACCGAGCAGGCCCACGACGGCGGGAGCCGGCTGGTCCGGCTGGCGCTGGCCCGGACCGCCCACTGGCTGACCGACGGCACCCTGTCCACAGCGGCCGAGGGGGCGTCGTACGCGGGCCCGGACGCCTGGCTGGCCGAGGCGGACAGTCCCCTGGGCCGCCTCCGGCACGCCCGCCCGGCCGTGTCCTTCACCGGCGGCCCGGCCGGCTGGGCGCGGCCTCCGGTGCCGTGGGGTTCGGACCGGGCGGAGTGGCGGTGACGGGTTGATCCAGTTGACGGTGTCGATGGTTGACGGAGTCGGTCCAGCGTTGATCGGGCGCCGAATCCGGTCAGCCCTGATCCGGCGCCGGTTCAGCCGTTGGTCACCAGCACCTTGAGCGCGGTGCGTTCGTCCATGGCCTTGTAGCCGGCGGGCACGTCCTCGATACCGACGGTCATGTCGAACACCGGCGAGGGGTCGATCGTGCCGTCGAGCACGTCCGGCAGCAGGTCGGGGATGTAGGCGCGGACCGGCGCGACACCGCCGCGCAGGGCGAGGTTCCGGTCGAACATCACGCCGAGGTCCAGGCCGGTGCCGCTGCCGTGGGGCACGCCGACGAAGCCGATGGCGCCGCCGTCGCGGGTGATGTTGACGGCCGTCCGCATGGACTGCTCGGTGCCGACCGCCTCCACGACGGCGTGCGCGCCCTGCCCGCGGGTCAGCTCGCGGACGGCCTCGACGGCCGCGTCCCCGCGTTCGGCGACGACGTCGGTGGCGCCGAACCGGCGCGCGATGTCGGTGCGCACCTCGTGCCGGCCGAGCGCGATGATCCGCTCGGCGCCGAGCCGCTTGGCGGCCAGGACGGCGCACAGGCCGACCGCGCCGTCCCCGACGACGGCGACCGTGGCGCCGGGCCGGGCACCCGCGCCGAGGGCCGCGTGGTGGCCGGTGCCGAGGACGTCGGAGAGGGTCAGCAGCCCCGACAGCAGGTGGTCGTCGGAGGCCGCGTCCTTGGGGAGCTGGACGAGGGTGCCGTCGGCGAACGGCACGCGGACGGCCTCGCCCTGGCCGCCGTCGTAGCCGACCGAACCCCAGAAGCCGCCGTGCTCGCAGGACGTCGTCAGGCCCTCGCGGCAGTAGTCGCAGACGCCGTCGGACCACATGAAGGGCGCGACCACCAGGTCACCGCGCCGGACGGTGCTCACCTCGGAGCCGGTCTCCTCCACGACGCCGAGGAACTCGTGCCCGATCCGCTGCCCCGGCTGCCGGGCCGCCTCGCCCCGGTAGGCCCACAGGTCGCTGCCGCAGATGCAGGCCCGCAGCACCCGCACCACGGCGTCGGTGGGCAACTGCACCACGGGCTCGGGCACGTCCTCCACGCGCAGCTCGAACGGGGCGTGGATGGTGGTGGCGCGCATGGCGGGGATCCTTCTCGTGCGGGGTCGTACCGGGGCCTGCGGACTCGCACAGTCCGCGCGCACTCGCACAGGGTGCGTGAAGTGGCACGGGGTCGTGCGGGATCGTAAGGGTCGTGCGGAGTCGTAAGGGTCGTGCGGGGTCGTGCGGTCATCGGGGCCCGGGGTGCCGGGCCCACTTCACCGTACGCCGGGGCCGCCGCCGTCCGCGCGGCCAGGAGTCCCCCGCCCGGTCACACCCCCGCCGCCCCCAGCAGGCTCCCCGCCACGTACGTCACCGCCATCGCCAGGGCGCCGCCCGCCACGTTGCGCAGGACCGCGCGTTTCGGGGCCGCCGCTCCGAGGCGGGCGCTGCTCCATCCGGTCAGGGTCAGGGCGGCCAGGACCGAGACGACGGTGACGGCGAGCCGCCGGCCGGCCGGGGGCAGGACGATGGCCAGCAGGGGCAGCAGCGCGCCCACGGTGAACGACAGGAAGCTCGCCCAGGCCGCGTGCCAGGGGTTGGTGAGCTCGTCCGGGTCGATGCCCAGCTCCACGCGCGCGTGGGCCCTCAGCGCGTCCCGCGCGGTGAGCTGTTCGGCGGCCTCCCGGGCCACCTCGCGGGACAGGCCGCGCTGCTCCAGCAGCTCGGTCAGCTCCCGCAGTTCGGCCTCCGGCTGCTCGCGCAGTTCCCGTTTCTCCACGGCCAGTGCGGCCATCTCGGAGTCGCGCTGGGTGGAGACGGAGACGTACTCGCCGGCGGCCATGGACATCGAGCCGGCGAGCAGGCCGGCCAGTCCGGCGGTGAGCAGGGCGCTGCGGCTCTCGGTCGCGCCGGCCACGCCGACGACCAGCCCCGCGGTGGACACGATGCCGTCGTTCGCGCCGAGCACGGCCGCCCGGAGCCAGTTCAGCCGGGCACCGAGCGTGCCGACGTGGGGCTCGTCATGGGTGGGTTCCGTCACAGCAGGGAGGATCGCATCCCGGGGTCACGCCCGCGCACCGACGCCCCGCGCGCGGGTGACGGGCCGCTCGCGCCTGCCGCCGGTACCCGCCGGTGCCACCCGGAAATTCGCTGGCGCCCGAACTGCCGTACGCCTACTGTCCCTGATCGCGGGGGCGGCTCCGCCGGCGTGCTTCCTTCTCTTCCCACCTCGGAATCCACAGCGCGCCCACTCTCCGCCCCCGCCCCGTCTTCTTTTCCGCACCGGGGGATTCCGCTTGTCCGAACTGGCGTCCGTGCTGCTCCGCCGTCTCCGTACCGTCCACGTCGACCAGGCCGGACCACGCCCGGGCGACCCGTCGACGGCGGAGGGTCTCATCGCCCTGGAGGGCGAACTGCTCGACCGGGGCTTCGCGCCGACGGCACAGCTGCGCGCGGCCCTCGCCTGGCTCGGCCCCGCCGGACTCGCGGACGCCGGCCGGCAGCTGATCCGGCACCTGGACGCCGAACTGGGCGCGGACCGCACCCATATGCCGCTGTTCCGCTCCTTCCCCGTCTCCGTGCCCGACGACACGTTCGGGTTGTACGTCGACCGCGTCTTCGCCCTGCTGCTCCAGTGGCCCGCCCAACCGTGCGTGCTGTGCGGCACGGTGGGCAGCGTGCACCCGGTGGCGCCGTGCGCGCACCTGGTGTGCCGCGCGTGCTGGGACGGCGCGGACCACACCGGCTGCCCGCTGTGCCACCGCCGGATCGACCCCGCCGACCCGTTCCTGGTGCCGGGCGAGCCGCGCCGCCCCCGGGACGTGCCGCCCGGCCCGCTGAAGCTGCTCGCGCTCGGCACGGACGTCCGCGCGGACACGGTCCACGCGCTGCGCACACTGCTGGCCCGGCGCACTCCCCTGCCCGCGCAGGACCGCGCCGACCTCACGGTGCTGCTGGCCCACGCGCCGGCGGACCTCGGCTGGTTCCCGGCGGACGTCCCGGTCCGGGAGACGAAGGCGCTGGTTCTCGGCACCCTGCTGCGCGACCGGCACACGCGCGTGGCGGCCACCGCCCTGCTCGGCGCGCACCTGACGACGGCGACGGACGTGCTGCGCCTGCTGTGCGTGTGGTCCGGCGGCGCGGCGGACCTCATGGCGCCGCCCCGGCTGCGCTCGCTGCCGCGCGCGCTGCGCCGCCGCCTGCTCGGCCTGCTCGACTCCTTCGCCGTGCCCTCACTGGTGGAGGACGTCCTGCGCCACCCGGGCGCGTGGAAGCGGGCCGCGGAGACCCTGCACCCCTTCGAGCACCACGCCCGCCATCCCAGGGCCGCCCTCGCCTTCGCCGTGCTGCGCGGCACGTCGGTCGAGCCCGGCAGCGCCCTGGGCGAGGCCCTGCTGCGCACGGCCGCCGCCCACCCGGAGGCCGTCCTGGCCGTGGACGGCCGGATCCGGGCGGCCACCTGGCGCGCGCGTGTGGAACAGGCGCTGGCCGAGCGGGACAGCGGCGCCGCGCTCGCCCTCCTGGCACAGCGGCCGGGCGAACTGCTGCGCCGACTGGACCATCTGCTGCGGCTGCGCGAACTCGACGTACTTCCCGAGGAGTTCGCCGAGGTGCTGCGGCGGGCACTGCCCGGGGCCGGTCCCGGCCCGCTGCTGGCCGCGCTCGGCCGGGTGCGCGTCCGTCATCTGCCGGGCGAGCGGCGGGTGTTCTTCCCGCGCGGGCAGGTCACGCACGCGTACACGGCCGACGACAGGCGCGCGCCGCTCGCCGAGGCGGTCACCACACGCGTGTGCGCGCTGCTGGAGGCGGAGGCGCTGCGCCGCCTGGCCGGCGGGTCCCGGTTCGACCTCGCGGTGCTGGACTCGGGGCTCGCGGGGCTCGCGGTGCCGTCCGCCGAGCGGGTCGCCGCCAAGGCCCTGGTGTCGGTACCGCGCGGCAGCACCCAGCCGCTGCCCGCCGGTGAGGTGCTGCGCCTGTTCCTGCACTGGACGGAGCCCGAGAAGATCCGGGTGGACCTGGACCTGTCGGTGGCGCTGTACGACGAGGACTGGGAGTTCGCCGGTCTGTGCGACTACACGAACCTCGTGTACGGCCACCGGTGGGCCGTCCACTCCGGCGATCTGACGTCGGCTCCGGCTCCGGACGGCGCCACCGAGTACGTCGACCTGGACCTCCGCGCGCTCGACGGGCGGGGCGTGCGGTACGCGGTGCCGGTCGTCTTCAGCTTCAACGACATCCCGTTCGAGGAACTGCTCGACGCCTTCGCCGGTTTCATGGCACTGCCGTCGGCGGAGGAGGAGGCGCGCGGCGCCGGATACCACCCGCGCGCGGTACGACAACGCTACGACCTGGAGGGCGACTCGCGCATCCATGTGCCGATGCTGGTGGACCTGCGCAGGCGCACGTTCCTGTGGACGGACCTGCATCTGCCGTCGGCCGAGGGTTGTCACGACGTGGCCCGGCACCGGGAGGACCTGGGCCGGGTCGCCCGGGACCTGTTCCGGTACTTCGCGCACGGCCGTACGACGTTGTGGGACCTCGCGGTGTGGCACGCGGCGGCGCGGAGCGACGAGGTGCTGGTCGTCCGCCGCGCGCCCGCCGCCGGCACCGTCGACGAGTTGTGGCACCACCGGCGCCGGGACGGGGAGGGGGACAGCGCGTTCGCCGCGCGGATACGGGCTCTTGAGCCGCCGGAGCGGCGGGAGCCCGTGGGGGACCCCGCGGACGCCGACGCCCGTGCGGCCGAAGCGGCGGCGACGAAGCGCGTGTTGCTGGCCCTGGTGCACGGCGGGGTGGCGCCCGAGGGTGCGACCGGGGAGGTGTACCGGCTGCTGCCCGGCCCGGCCGACGGCTGCGGGCTCGCGCCGCTGACCGCCGGGGACCTGGTGGCGGCGCTGGGCTGAGCGCCGGAACAGCGCCGAACTCGCCGACGCCCGGCGCATGGGTGTGCGGTGGCCGAGCAGGAGGGCGAGCCGGGGTCCTGCGAACGGGACCTGACGGACCGCGCTGTCAGTCGTGGCCCGTATCCTCAGTGACCATGCTCGAAGACCGTGCGACCGCAGTGTCCTCCCCCACCCAGTGGCCGGCCGCGTATCCCCAGGGATACGCGGTCGTTGACGTGGAGACCACCGGCCTGGCCCGGGACGACCGGATCATCTCCGCGGCCGTCTACCGGCTGGACGCGCGCGGTGAGGTCGAGGACCACTGGTACACGCTGGTCAATCCGGAGCGGGACCCGGGCCCCGTCTGGATACACGGTCTGACGAGCGAGACGCTGGCCGGCGCGCCGCTGTTCGCGGACATCGCCGAGGAGTTCGCCGCCCGGCTGGAGGGCCGGGTGCTCGTCGCGCACAACGCCGTCTTCGACTGGCAGATGATCGCGCGGGAGTACGCGCGCGTGCGGCGCGAGGCCCCGGTGCGGCAGCGGCTGTGCACCATCGCGCTGTCGAAGGAGCTGGGGCTGCCGCTGCCCAACCACAAGCTGGAGTCGCTGGCGGCGCACTTCGGGGTCGTGCAGCAGCGGGCGCACCACGCGCTGGACGACGCGCGCGTGCTGGCGGAGGCGTTCCGGCCCAGCCTGCGGGCCGCGGCGGCGGGCGGCGTACGGCTGCCGCTGCTGGAGTGCCGGCCGCTGACGGAGTGGTCGGACCGGCCCGTGCCCCGGCAGGCGTCGGGGGGCTACGGCGGCTACCGAGCCGGCGGTTGGCGCCCGTCCCGCAAAAGACCCGCATGCCCCTATCCCAACCCAGGGCGCTACGAAGACGGCAAACGCCTCAAACAGGGCATGCGGGTGGCCTTCTCCGGCGACACCTCGACCGAGCGCGAGCTGCTGGAGGACCGGGCCGTGGAGGCCGGGCTGCACGTCGCCACCAGCATCTCCCGGCTGACCAGCCTGCTGGTGACCAACGATCCCGACTCGGGCACGTCCAAGACGGTGAAGGCCCGGCAGTACGGCACGCCGATCGTGGACGAGGCCGCGTTCGGGCAGCTGCTGGGGGATGTCGAGCCCGCCGACGAGTGAACGCACCGCGTGTCCTGTCGTCGTACGATCGGGTGATTGCCCAACGACTCACCCGGCGCCCGCTCGCGGGGGGATCGGCGACGGCTCACCCTGTGGCGCATGGCGACATGCGAAGTGTGCGGCAATGACTACGGAATGACCTTCGAGGTGCACGCGCAGGGCGCGGTGCACGTCTTCGACTGCTTCTCCTGTGCGATCCACCGCATGGCCCCGATCTGCGAGCACTGCCGGGTGCAGATCATCGGCCAGGGCGTGGAGGTGGAGGGCCACTGGTACTGCGGCGCGCACTGCGCCCGCCAGGAGGGGAGGACCGGCATCGTCGACCGGGTCTGACCCGGTACCCGCCTGAATGCGCCCCACGGCCCGGAGGTACCGTCGTGGGGTGCACCGCTACCGCTTCCTGTTGTCCCGCCAGTGGGTGATCCTCACCCTCGTCGCGATCGCGCTGATCCCGACGATGATAAGGCTGGGCTTCTGGCAGCAGCACCGCTACGAGGAGCGCACCGCCCGCAACGACCTGGTCTCCGCCGCGCTGCACGCCGAGCCGGTCCCGGTCGAGCGGCTGACCTCCCCCGGACACGCCGTGACCCGCGCCGACAAGTACCGCACGGTCACCGCGACCGGCACCTTCGAGACCGCGAAGGAGGTCGTGGTCCGGCGCCGGACGAACTCCGACGGCGAGGTCGGCTTCCACGTCCTCACCCCGTTCGTCCTCGACGACGGCAAGGTGCTGCTCGTCAACCGCGGCTGGATCCCCGCGAACGGCGCGCAGACCGCCTTCCCCGAGATCCCCGCCCCGCCGGCCGGCCGCACCACCGTCACCGGGCGGCTGATGGCCGACGAGACGACCTCGGCGAGCGGCATCAAGAACGTCGAAGGTCTTCCCGACCGGCAGATCATGCTGATCAACAGCGCGGAGGAGGCCCGGCGGCTCGGCGCGCCCGTGCTCGGCGGCTACATCCAGCAGACCGCGCCCGAGCCCAAGGGCGGCTCTCCGGAGCAGATCTCCAACCCGGGCAGCGAGGACGCTCCACTGAACTACGCGTACATGATCCAGTGGTGGCTGTTCGCGGCGGGCGTTCCGGTCGGCTGGTGGTTCCTGGTCCGGCGGGAGATCCGCGACCGGGAGGAGGCCGCGGCGCAACAGCAGCCGGAGGAGAGCGAACCGGCCACGGTGTGAGCGGGCAGCGTGCCGGCTCCGCCACCGAGCGACCGGGCAGCGTGGCCGGCTCCGCCATGGAGTGAGCGGGCAGCCGATGCCGGCTCCGCCACCGAGTGAGCGAGCAGTGCCCCGGCAACCGCTGCGATGCGAGCGGGCCCCCTGGCAAACTGCCACGGAGCGAGCGGGCAGCACCCCCGGCAAACCGCCAAGGAGCGAGCGGGCAGCGCTCCCGGCGAACCGCCGCGACGCGAGCAAGCACCACCCCCACGCCACACCACCACGAGACGAGCAAGCAGCCCCGGCCGACCGGTCACGGTCCCCCTGCCGTCCACCGGCCTCGGCGCGGAATCGTCACTCCCCCGGCGCACACCACCTGATTGGCCCCCTGGTCCGCCGGGAAACCGCATCCCGTGAACGCGCGCATCGAGGACTACGCCCTCATCGGCGACGAGCAGACCGCGGCCCTGGTCGGCAGGGACGGCTCGATCGACTGGCTGTGCCTGCCGCGCTTCGACTCCGGTTCCTGCTTCGCCCGGCTGCTGGGCGACGAGGACAACGGCCACTGGCGGATCGCGCCGAAGGGGGCGGACGTCTGCACTCGCCGCGCCTACCGGACCGACACCCTGGTGCTCGACACCGAGTGGGAGACCGCCGACGGCGTGGTGCGCGTCACCGACCTGATGCCGCAGCGGGACCGCGCCCCCGACGTCGTACGGATCGTGGAGGGTGTCAGCGGCCGGGTCACCGTCCGCAGCACCCTGCGCCTGCGCTTCGACTACGGCTCGGTCATGCCGTGGGTGCGTCGCTCGGACGGCCACCGGGTGGCCATCGCCGGACCGGACTCCGTCTGGCTGCGCGCCGAGCCGGCCGTGCGCACCTGGGGCGAGGACTACGGCACCCACGCGGAGTTCACCGTCGCGGAGGGCGAGCGGGTCGCGTTCGTGCTCACCTGGCACCCCTCGCACGAGAGACGTCCGCCGCTCACCGACCCGTACGAGGCGCTGGAGAGCAGCGTCACCGACTGGCGGCGCTGGGCCCGCCGGTGCCGGTACGACGGCCCGTACCGGGACGCGGTCGTCCGCTCCCTCATCACCCTCAAGGCCCTCACCTACGCCCCGACCGGCGGGATCGTCGCGGCGGCGACCACCTCGCTGCCCGAACAGCCGGGCGGCGTGCGCAACTGGGACTACCGCTACTGCTGGCTGCGCGACTCCACCCTCACGCTCGGCGCGCTGCTCTCGGCCGGGTTCCAGGAGGAGGCCGAGGCGTGGCGCGACTGGCTGCTGCGCGCGGTCGCCGGCAACCCTGCCGACCTCCAGATCATGTACGGCGTCGCGGGCGAGCGGCGGCTGCGGGAGATCGAGCTTCCCTGGCTGCCCGGCTTCGCCGGCTCCTCCCCCGTACGCGTCGGCAACGGCGCCGTCGACCAGCTCCAGCTCGACGTGTACGGCGAGGTGATGGACTCGCTGTCGCTGGCCCGTTCCTCGGGCCTGCCCACGAAACCGCACATGTGGGCCATGCAACGCTCGCTGATGACGTTCCTGGAGTCGGCGTGGCGGCAGCCGGACGAGGGCCTGTGGGAGGTGCGCGGCGGCCGGCGCCAGTTCGTGCACTCCAAGGTGATGGTGTGGGTGGCCGCCGACCGGGCCGTCAAGACCCTGGAGCGGCACCCGAAGTTGCGGGGCGACCTGGAGGGCTGGCGCAGACTGCGCGACGAGGTGCACCGGGAGGTCTGCGAGAAGGGCTTCGACCGGGAGCGCAACACGTTCACCCAGTACTACGGCTCCCGGGAACTCGACGCCTCCCTGCTGCTCATCCCGCGCGTCGGGTTCCTGCCGCCGGACGACCCGCGGGTGGTCGGCACGGTCGACGCGATCCGCGACGACCTCGGCCACGACGGCTTCCTGCGCCGCTACGACACCGAGGACTCGGTGATCGACGGACTGCCGAGCGGCGAGGGCGCCTTCCTGGCCTGTTCGTTCTGGCTGGCCGACGCGCTGCACCTGACCGGCCGGACGAAGGACGCCCGGGAGTTGTTCGACCGGCTGGTGGGGCTGTGCAACGACGTGGGCCTGCTGGCCGAGGAGTACGACCCCGTGGACGGCTGCCAGCTCGGCAACTTCCCGCAGGCGTTCAGCCACGTCGGCCTCGTGAACACCGCGTTGATCCTCTACGGGGACGACCGGGCAGGATAGGAACCATGGATCTTGGACTGAAGGACCGGGTGTACGTCGTCACCGGAGCGACGCGCGGGCTGGGCAACGCCACCGCGCGGGAACTCGTCGCCGACGGAGCGAAGGTGGTCGTCACCGGCCGGGACGAGCAGCGGGTCGCCGAAGCGGCCGCCGAACTGGGCCCGAACGCGGTGGGCGTGGCCGTCGACAACGCCGACGCGGAGGCTCCCGAGCGGCTGATCGCCGCCGCCCGGGAGAACTTCGGCGGCTTCCACGGCGTGCTGGTGAGCGTGGGCGGGCCGCCGCCGGGGTTCGTCGCCGACAACACCGACGAGCAGTGGCGCGCCGCGTTCGAGTCGGTGTTCCTCGGCGCGGTACGGGTCGCCCGCGCGGCGGCGGCCGAGTTGCAGGAGGGCGGCGTCATCGGGTTCGTGCTGTCGGGCTCGGTGTACGAGCCGATCCCGGGGCTGACCGTGTCCAACGGGCTGCGGCCCGGACTGGCCGGGTTCGCCAAGTCGATCGCCGACGAACTGGGGCCGCGTGGGATCCGCGTGGTGGGCCTGCTGCCGGGACGGATCGCCACCGATCGCATGCGGGAGCTGGACGGGCTGTCCGCGGACCCGGAGGCCACCCGGGCCGCGAACGAGGCCCGGATCCCGTTGCGCAGGTACGGGACGCCCGAGGAGTTCGGACGGACGGCGGCGTTCCTGCTGTCCCCGGCGGCCTCCTACGTGACGGGGGTCATGGTGCCGGTGGACGGGGGGACGCGGCACGGGTTCTAGGAACGCACCCGTCACGTTCCAGGAACCGCAGCGGTCACGTTCCAGGAACCGCACCCGTCACGTTCCAGGCGCAGCCGTCAGGTCACCCTCTCCGCGCGGTGTCCGACCTCGCCCAGCCGGACCTCCGCCGGAAGTGACGCCAGACCCGCCGACTCGCGCGCGTGGGTCAGCGATTCGGTGGTGAACGTGGTCAGGGCCCCGGCCGGGGCCGCGTCCGCTTCCAGCCGGAGCCAGGCCCGCACCACCGGAGCCGTACGGCGGCCCCGCAGCAGGACGCGCGCCCGGGCCACGCCCGTCTGGGCCGCCGCCTCGGCTGCCAGGGCGTTCTGCAGGGCGGTGCCCCGCAGGTGCGCGTACCCGCCGTCGCCGGTGTCGATCAGCAGCTCGGTCAGCCGGCGGCGGCGCAGTGCCGCGGCCAGCCACGCCAGGGCGAGCAGGACGAGGACGGTCAGGGCGGTGATGACCGCCGGCCACCACCAGGGGGCGTCCCGCCAGCGGGTGCGTTCGGCCCTGCTGAGCAGGACGTCGTGCGGACCGGTGTGGGGCCACCAGGAGGGAGGCCGCACACCCAGGCCGACGGCCAGGACCGCGCCGCCGAGCGCGAGCAGCAGCAGACCGGTGAGGGCCAGCAGGACGCGGTGGAGACCGCCGCGCATCGCGCTCACCCCTTCCGTCCGGGCCGGGCCACGCGCACGGCCGGCCTGGGCGGGTGCGCCAGATCGAGGTCCCGGATCGCCTCGGCGAGCACGGTGTCCAGGTCGGCGCGTACGTCGTCCAGGTCCCGGAAGTGCGCGACCACCCGGACGTCGGCCTTCCGGCGGCCCATCCACACCCGTGCCGCGCGTACGCCGGACACCTCCATGACCCGGTCGCGCAGGAACAGCGCCGCCGCACCGCGCCGGAGTGCGGCCCGGACGTCGGGGTGCGGGCGCCGCATCGGCAGCAGGTCGCGCAGGCCGGGAGTGACCGCGAGGACGATCAGCCACAGGCCGAGCGCGGCGGCGACGCCCGCGCCGACCCGTACCCAGATGTCGTCCAGGGGCCGTTCGGCGAGCTGCCGGGCGAGGGCGCGGCGCCAGCGCATCGCGGGGCGGTGGGCGCGCACGGCGGCGACGTCGTACAGCAGGAGTCCGGCACCGGCCGCCAGCAGGGCGGCGACGAGGGCGGCGGGAGCGCGGCGCGGCGACCAGAACCGGCCGCTGCCCTTCCCGGCGGGCGGTACGGCGCCGGGCGGCTCGGCGACGGCCGGGGTGCTCCGCGTCTCGCTCACCGGTCCGTCCCCTGCCCCGTCGTGCTCACCGGCCGGTCCCTGACCTGTCGTACTCATCGGCCGGCCCCCTGACGCTGCGTCGGGTGCAGTCGTTCCACCTCGACGGCCACCTCCGGCACGTGCATGTCCGTCAACGCGCCCACGCGGGCGGTGACGTGACGGCGTACGGCGGCGCAGCGGGCGCCGATGTCACCGGGGTAGCCGAGTTCCACGTGGACCCGGACCCGGGCCGTCTGCTGGGCCACGACGACCGTGGCGTGCGGCGCGGCGGCACCGGGCAGGGGCGCGAGGGCCTCGCGGGCGGCCTGCGCGGCGATCTTGGCCACGACCCGGTCGGCGATCCGGGTGGCGCCGCGCTCGGCCGGGGGCACGAGGGGCGTCGAGGGGGGCGGTGTGGCGGTGGCGGGTGTGCCGGTCCCGGCGCTCACCGGGGTCACCGCCGCCGGTGCTCGTCGCGGGTACGGAAGACGTCACCGAGTTCCAGGTCGCCGTCGGCGAACCGGCCGGCGAGGAAGCCGACGGCGCCCAGCGCCGCGACCAGGAGGAAGGCCCCGAAGCCGCCGAAGTAGCCGGCGAACCCCAGTGCCATTCCGGCGATCATGCCGGCCACGGCCATGCTCATGCGGCGCTCCTCAGCTCGTGGGGCGTACGGTCTCGGGTGCCGGGTGTCACTGGATCCGGAGCTCCTCTTCCTCTTCCTCCTCCTCGGGCAGCTTGACGTCGCTGACCGCGATGTTGACCTCGACCACTTCCAGGCTGGTCATGCGTTCCACGGCGGCGATCACGTTCTCCCGCACGGCGCGGGCGACATCGGCGATCGCGACGCCGTAGTCCACGACGATCTCCAGGTCGAGCGCGGTCTGCACCTCGCCGACCTCGGCCTTGACGCCCCGGGTCACCGACTTGCCGCCGCCGGGCACCCGGTCCCGTACGGCGCCGAAGGTGCGGGCGAGGCCGCTGCCCATGGCATGGACCCCGACCACGTCCCGGGCGGCGAGCCCGGCGATCTTCTCCACGACCCCGTCGGCGATGGTGGTGCGGCCCCGTGTCGCCGGGTCGCCGCCGCCGCGCCGGGTGGCCTTGCGGGCCGGCACCTGCGGTTCGTGGCCGCCTTCAGGGGTGATCGTCGTGTCGCTCATCGCCGTACGTCCCTTTCGGTCCTCACCCGCTCGGTTGTCCTTCACCACCCACGGTATGCAAGGTTGCGCGGTCGCGCGCCGTGGATACGGCAGGCTGGTGGAATGACGGTGGACCGGTGGGCAGAGTTGGTGCGGCATCAGGTGAGGCTGGGCAGGCTGTTGCCGCTCGGCGGCCCGCGCGACGGCGCGTGGATCACGGAGGAGGCGGCCGGGGAGGTGTTGCGGCGCGCGGCGGCGGACGGGGCGCCGGGGGTGCGCCTGGGCGCGCTGCGGATCGGGCTCGCCGATCCCCGGGACGTGCCGGAGCCCGTCGTGCCGGCGCCGCCGAGTGCGCTGCCGCCGGGCCCGCTGCGGGTGGCGGCGGACTTCGCCGCGACGGCCGCCGAACCGTTGCCGACGGCGGCGTCCCGCCTGCGGCTCGTCCTGGCGGGGGCCGCGACGGAACGGCTGGGCCTCGCGGTCACGGAGATCGATCTGCGGGCGACGGACCTGCTGGAGCCGGACGCCCCGGCCGCCCCGGCGGCCGGCGCACCGCAACCGCCACCCGCTCACGAGCCGGTGGGCACGGACGGGATCACCGTGGCGGAGGCGGCCCTGGCCGTGCCCGGGGTGCTCCGGCTGACGGGGTCCCTGGGTGGCCGGGGCCGGGCGGTCCACATCGAGGAGTACGCCGAGGCGGCCGCCCTGCCGCGCCGTCACCTCCGCGTGGAAGTGGCGACCGCCGCGTCCCACCGAGCGGTGGACGTGGCGCGGCAGGTCCGCGCGGCCGTACGGGACGCCCTGCCGGACCACCCGACGGTGGCGGTGCTGGTCACGGCAGTGGACTGACCGGCTCAGGGTGCCCGAGCGGCTGCCGGCTCATTCGCCGAGGCCGGCCAGGTCCCGCAGCCGTCGGGCCTGGGCAGCCCGCTCGGCCGCGCGCTGCTCCTCGTACGTCCGGTCGAGGGCGCCGCGAAGCAGCGCCTTGGTCTCCACCACCGCGTCCCGAGGCGCGGCCATGATCGCCGCCGCCAGGTCCCGCACGGCCCCGTCCAGTTCCCCGGCGGGCACGGCGAGACTCGCCAGCCCGCTCGACACCGCTTCCTCGGCGCCGACGAACCGCCCGGTCACGCAGATCTCCAGCGCGCGGGCGTACCCGACGAGGCCGACCAGCGGGTGGGTGCCGGTCAGATCGGGGACGAGGCCGAGGCTGGTCTCGCGCATGGCGAACTGCACGTCGTCGGCGACGACACGGAGGTCGCAGCCGAGCGCGAGCTGGAAGCCGGCC
This sequence comes from Streptomyces sp. Ru62, assembly GCF_002920615.1. GTDB lineage: Bacteria > Actinomycetota > Actinomycetes > Streptomycetales > Streptomycetaceae > Streptomyces. The sequence continues at coordinate 209,329 of NZ_PQSU01000013.1, read as the reverse complement.
CCGATGGCATGTCCCTGGACGGCGGCGATGGACACGATGTCGGTCCGCCGCCACCAGGTGAACGCCTCCTGGTATTCGGCGATGGTCGCGTCGATCCCGGCGTCGTCACGACGCGCGAGGTCGATGAAGGTCGGCTCGCCCGGGATCCCCTCCGGGGTGAACATCTGACGGTCCAGCCCGGCGGAGAAGGACTTGCCCTCGCCACGCAGCACGACGACCCGGACGGAGCCCGGCAGCAGCCGCCCGGCCTCGGCGAGCGCCCGCCACAGGGCGGGGCTCTGCGCGTTGCGCTTGGCCGGGTTGGTCAGCGTCACCGTGGCGAGCGTGTCGTCGACGGTGAGCCGTACGCCGTCCTTGTCGAGTGCGGGAGCGAGGTCCTGCTCGGGCGAAGCCATGGGGCGCCTCCGATGGGTGCGGTCAGCAGAGCGAAGCTAAGTGACTGCACAGTAACCACCCGGCCGGTCGGTCTGCCGACCGGGTGGCCACCATCGAAGCCGATGGGCCGCCCGGAGTCAGGACGAAGCGGCCTTCTTGCCCCGGGTCGCTCCGCCACGCCCACGGAGCGTGACGCCCGACTCGCTGAGCATCCGGTGCACGAAGCCATACGAGCGGCCGGTCTCCTCGGCCAGCGCCCGGATGCTCGCACCGGAGTCGTACTTCTTCTTCAGGTCTGCCGCGAGCTTGTCGCGCGCGGCGCCGGTCACCCGGCTGCCCTTCTTCAGAGTCTCGGCCACCCGTGCCTCCTCATGGGAAGTGCGCTCTGGTCTCCTCATGATCACCCCTCTTGGGCCTGATGGCCACCCATTCGGCAAGGTCCGTGAGACATCGTTGTGACGACAGGAGTCGATCCCCACAAGGGGAACAAGGGATTCCGTGAGGTGCGGACCATAGGGCCGTCCGGGTGGATTAGTGAAGTGCCAGGTCAGGAACGCACGGCGGCCGATCCCCCGACAGCTGGGGGATCGGCCGGAAAATGCGTGTACGACACACCCCGGTACGAGGAGATCTCACACAGATGATGGATCACCGATGGGCCGAATGATCCATAGGCAGTGGATCAGGCTTTCGGTCAGGCCAGGGCGACGAGATCCGCGTAGTCGGAACCCCACAGGTCCTCGACGCCGTCCGGGAGCAGGATGATCCGCTCCGGCTGGAGCGCCTCGACGGCGCCCTCGTCGTGGGTGACGAGGACGACGGCGCCCTTGTAGGTGCGCAGGGCGCCGAGGATCTCCTCGCGGCTGGCCGGGTCCAGGTTGTTCGTCGGCTCGTCCAGCAGCAGCACGTTGGCCGAGGAGACGACGAGCGTGGCGAGGGCGAGCCGGGTCTTCTCACCGCCGGAGAGGACACCGGCCGGCTTGTCGACGTCGTCGCCCGAGAACAGGAACGAGCCGAGCACCTTGCGGACCTCGACCAGGTCCATGTCGGGGGCGGCCGAGCGCATGTTCTCCAGGACCGTGCGGTCGGCGTCCAGGGTCTCGTGCTCCTGCGCGTAGTAGCCGAGCTTGAGCCCGTGACCGGGGACGACCCGGCCGGTGTCCGGTGTCTCCACGCCCGCGAGCAGCCGCAGCAGGGTGGTCTTGCCGGCGCCGTTGAGGCCCAGGATGACCACCCGGGACCCCTTGTCGATGGCCAGGTCGACGTCGGTGAAGATCTCCAGCGAGCCGTACGACTTCGACAGGCCCTCGGCCATCAGCGGGGTCTTGCCGCAGGGTGCGGGCTCCGGGAAGCGGAGCTTGGCGACCTTGTCGGACATCCGGACGTCTTCCAGGCCGGAGAGCAGCTTCTCGGCACGGCGGGCCATGTTCTGCGCGGCGACCGTCTTGGTGGCCTTGGCGCGCATCTTGTCGGCCTGGGCGTTGAGCGCCGCGGCCTTCTTCTCGGCATTGGCGCGCTCGCGCCTGCGGCGCTTCTCGTCGGCCTCGCGCTGCTGCTGGTACAGCTTCCAGCCCATGTTGTAGATGTCGATCACGGACCGGTTCGCGTCCAGGTAGAACACCTTGTTGACGACCGTCTCGACCAGGTCGACGTCGTGGGAGATCACGATGAAGCCGCCGCGGTAGGTCTTCAGGTAGTCCCGCAGCCAGATGATCGAGTCCGCGTCGAGGTGGTTGGTCGGCTCGTCCAGGAGCAGCGTGTCCGCGTCGGAGAACAGGATGCGGGCCAGCTCGATACGGCGGCGCTGGCCACCGGAGAGCGTGTGCAGCGGCTGGCCGAGCACCCGGTCGGGCAGGTTCAGGGCGGCGGCGATCGTGGCGGCCTCGGCCTCGGCGGCGTACCCGCCCTTGGTGAGGAACTCCGTCTCCTGGCGCTCGTACTGCTTCAGGGCCTTCTCGCGGGTGGACCCCTTGCCGTTGGCGATGCGCTCCTCGTTCTCGCGCATCTTGCGGATCAGTACGTCGAGTCCGCGCGCGGAGAGGATGCGGTCGCGGGCGAGGACGTCCAGGTCGCCGGTGCGGGGGTCCTGCGGGAGGTAGCCGACCTCGCCGGAGCGGGTGATCGTGCCGCCGGCGGGGATGCCTTCGCCGGCCAGGCACTTGGTGAGTGTGGTCTTGCCTGCGCCGTTGCGGCCGACGAGGCCGATGCGGTCGCCCTTGGCGACACGGAAGGTGGCGTTCTCGATGAGGACGCGCGCACCGGCGCGCAGCTCGATACCGGAGGCGGAGATCACGGACAGACTCCAGGGCGTACAGGGGTTGGCGGGTGGGCGGCTGAGGACGTTCCCGCCGTCTAATGCGCGAGGAGAATGGCCATGGGGGAAAGTCTAACGGGGCCGTGCAAGCGGTTTTCCGCATCCGGGCGTCCGGGGTGCGGGGCTCGGGAGGTCGTTGCCCAGCGGGGTGCGGTCGGGCGCGATCCGGCCCAGGTCGTCCAGGGCCACGAGCTGGCCGGTCCAGGCGGCGTCCGCGCAGGGCTGGGCGAGGAGCAGGGCCGCGCCCCGGCGTACGGCGCCCTCGGGGCGGAAGGCGCAGCCGGCCCGGGCGGGCAGCACCCAGCGCAGGTCGCCGTCGGCGGTGCGGTACGCGGTGACGCGGCGGGGGGTGACGACGGCGAGGATGCCGCGGCCGAGGGGGCGCAGCACACCGGTGCCGCCCTGGTCCGGGAGCCACTCGGCCGCGTCGGGCAGGGCCCGGTGCCAGCGCACGGACCGGCCGTCGGTGTCGGTGAGCAGACCGTCGTCCCAGAGTGCGATCACCTCCCCGCGCGCGTGGACCACGTCGACGGGACGGTGCCCCGCGCGCGCGTACCGCCACCGGAGCGCACCGGTACGGCTGTCGTGGCCGGCCACGGCACCGTCCCGCACCCGCGCCGCCCAGGCCCCGGCGTCCGGCCCGGCGGACAGGAGCCGGTCGCCGTAGGGAACCGGGCGGAGCTGCCGGGCCGTGCCGAGGATGCCGAGGGTGACGGCGGCCAGCAGGACGGCGACGGTGAGGCGGCCCACGGGTGGAAGTGCCACCTCGCCCCCCTTTGGGTACCACCGTCCCGGATCAGCGGCCGAGCGTAGTCACCGCCGGCCGGGTCGGCGGGGTGACCGGGCGGGCCGGGGCGGGAAGTCCCCCCGTTCGGCGGGGCGGGATCGCGCGAGCGCCCGCCGCCGTACCCGGCCGGCGCCGCGGCGCGCTGCGGCCCGTCGCGCCGGGGCGTTGTCAGTGGCGGCTGCGAGACTCGCACCGAGCACGGCGGAACCGGTGCGCGAAGGAGTGATCGGCATGGCAGGCACGGGTGGCGGCGCACGGCCGGGCATCTGTCCCACACTGCTGTACGCGGACGCCAGGGCGGCGATCCGGCAGCTCACGGAGGCCCTCGGCTTCACCGAGCTGTCGGTGTACGAGACGGAGGACGGCAAGGTGATGCACGCCGAGCTGGTCCAGGGCAACGGCGCGGTGATGATCGGCTCCAAGGGGCGCGGCGGCCTCTTCGACGCGGCGATGCGGGACGCGGGACCCGCCGGGGTGTACGTCGTGGTGGACGACGTGGACGCCCACCACCAGCGGGCCGTGGAGCACGGGGTGGAGATCCTGATGCCCCCGACGGACCAGGACTACGGCTCGCGGGACTACATGGCCAGAGACGCCGAGGGCAACGTCTGGAGTTTCGGGACGTACGCCCCCGAGATCGGCGTCTGAGCCACTCCCCCGCCGCACCCCCTGCTCGGCCTGCCCCTCAGCCCCCGGTGTGCACCTGGAACGCCGCCCGGCGGACGGCCTTGGCCAGGGCCGGGTCGGGGTGGGCGGCGGCGAGCGCGACCAGGACCTGCACGGTGCGCGGGTGGCCGACGGCGCGGACCTCGTCGAGCAGCTGGGGGACGGTGGGCTGCACCGCGGACTCCAGGTGCCGGACCAGCATCGGCGCCTCGCCGTGGTCGGCGACGGCGGCGGCGGTGTCCACCCACAGCCAGGTGGCCTCGTCCCGGGTGAGCACCTCGTGGGCGTCCTCCGGGTCGACCCCGTCGTGCTCGGCCAGCCACAGCAGGGCGTACGGCCGCAGGGCCGGCTCGTCCACGACGGACCGCACGTCGGGCTCGGCGGGGGCGCCGACGACCCGCAGCGCCTCGAAGGCCAGGCCGCGCAGCAGGGCGTCGTCGCCGCGGGCGGCGGCGATCAGCTCGGTGACGGCGCTGCCGACGGGGCGGGCGGCGAGCCAGGCGCGGTACTCGGCGCGGGCCGCGTTGGGCCGGAGCTGGGCGCAGCCGCGCAGCATGTCCTCGGCGGACTGCTCGATGTTGCCGGCGGGGCTCTGCGCGGCCACGCAGATCTGCTCCAGCTTGACCCAGACCGCCCAGTTGCCGAGCGGGGTGAGCGTGGCCTGGCCGTCGCCGTAGGTGAGGGCGCCGACGGAGGCCAGGGCCCGCAGCGCCCAGTCGAGCAGGGGGGCGAGCGGGGCGTCCGCGGTGGGGGCGGGGTCCGCCGGGTCCGGGGCTCCGGCGGGCCGTCCGGTGCCGGGCTCGTAGGCGACCTCGCAGCGTTCGGTGCGCAGTTCCGTGACCCGCTGCTGGAGCAGGTCGAGCAGCTGCTCGACGGGGACCGGTCCGGCGGACAGCTGGAGGAAGGAGAGCACCTGGGGCATGGCCGAGACGACCTCGGCGACGGCGGCCGGCTCGTGCCCGTCGGGTTCGGGGCAGGCGAGCGACCAGGCGTCGAAGAGGGCGACCCAGCCGCGCAGCACGGCGCTGTCGTCGCGGTCCCAGGCGCGCAGTCGCCAGCCGGGGCGCGCGCTGTCGCCGTGCACCTCGACGAGTCCGGCGAGGCGGGCGGTGTCCCAGTCGGCGCGGACCTGAGCGACGCTCAGGCCGAGGTCGGCGGCGGCGCGTTCGGCGGTGGCGTCGGAGAGGGTGGCCTTGCCGTCGGCGGTGGCACCGGTGCGGCCGGGGCCGAGTGCGGCGTCGGCCCAGCGGGCGACGCGGACCGCGCCGGCCAGACCGGCGCGGGCCATTCCGGCCAGTTCGGCCGGGGCGGGGGTGCCCTCCGGCGGCCGGGGTGCGGGGCGGCGTGGGCGCCGCTGGTTCACAGCTCTGGGGGCGGCGGCCAGGGGTCGCGGTCGGACGAGTCGGAGCCTGGAGTCGCGCGGGATACGGGACGTCACGGGTGCAGTCTTCCGGTTGACGGTCCGAAAACCCAAACGGAATGTCACGGCGGGCGACGGGGCTGGCCAACGCACCGCGTGCGGAAAGGGCCGGGGAGGCAGGATCAGGCCAGTCGTACGCCCCTAAACGGAATGTTTCGCGCCGGTGACGCCGGGGCCGGGCGCCCGGGGGTCATGTCGGCCCGGAAGCCCGCGCAGTCCCATGGGCCCCTTGCGTCACATCAGCGGGGTCAGGAACCGTCGCAGCCGCTCCTCGTACTCCTCCGGGTCCGCGTTCCACATCGCCGCGTGCGGGGCGTGCGCGACGGTGTGCAGGGCGACCAGGTCGGCGCGGCGCCGGGCGAGCCCGCGGGAGGATTCCCAGGGGGCGACCCGGTCGTCCGGGCCGTGGATGATCAGGGTGGGGACCCGGAGCCGGTCGGGGTCGGCGGTCTCGGCCACCCGGTCGGCACGCAGTCCGGCCCGGCCCTGCGCGGCCCGCACGGCGAGCGGCAGCAGCGGTGGCGGGGTGTGGCGGGCCCTGGCCAGGGCCCGCAGGGTGGCCTCCCAGCTCAGCACCGGCGAGTCCAGGACGAGTCCGGCGATGCGGTCGCGGACCGCGGAGTGCTCGGCGGCGCGCAGGGCCATGGTGGCGCCGGTGGACCAGCCGAACAGGACGACCCGGCGGGCGCCGTGGTGGACGGCGTGGCGGATCGCCGCGTCGACGTCCCGCCACTCGGTCTCGCCGAGGTGGTTCAGGCCGTCCGGCGGGCGCGGGGCGCCGAGGTCGCCGCGGTAGGCGAGGGCGAGGACGGGCAGCCGGCGGCCGTGCAGGAAGCCCATCACGTTCATGGCGTGTTCCCGGGTGGCGCCGAGGCCGTGCACGGCGATCACCCAGGTGTCCCGCCCGCCGGGCACGAACCAGGCGGGCAGGGCGCCCAGCTCGCCGGGCACGTCCACGTCGGCGTGGTCCAGGCCGAGGGCGGTGCCGGGGTTGCCGACGTACAGGTTCGGGGTGAGCCATACCGCGTCGCCGGGGGCGAAGGTGCCGTGAGTGACGCGTTCCAGACGTCGTACGACCGTGTCGGCGGTGTGCTGGGCCGCCTCAAGGACGGGGCCGACGACCGCGTGGGTGCCGTCGCCCGCGAGGCCGTAGGTACCGGGGCGCAGGGCCGCCAGGTCCCGGGTGAGCGTGATCTGGCCGGCGGCGGTGCCGTGCACGGTGAGGCGGGGCTCGGTGGGCAGCGGGCGGCCCGCCGGGGCCTTCAGCGCGACGTCGCTGGCGAGCCGGCCGGCGGCGACGGACGCCATCCCGGCGGCCAGGACCGCGCCGAGCCCGGCGACGGTGGCTTTGACGGTGCGCACGGCACCAGTGTCGGCGGGGCCGCGGCCACCGGCCAGCGGAGGGGAGGACCGTCGGGGTGCGGGCGGGTGCGGTACCACCGGGCGCGTAGGTCGTGGCTGGGCGCCGTTGCGGCGCGTCGAGGACAGCAAGGGGTCACCTCCGTTGGCCGTATCCCTTCAAGCGTTCCCCGACCTCGGTCAGTTGTGCCTCCGTCAGCAGGGACGGGGTCAGACCCGGCACGCAGGACGCCGTGAGCCACAGGCGGCACATCCACTCCAGCTGGGCGGTGCGGTCGTAGGCCTGGTCGAGGGTGGCGCCGTAGGTGATCGTGCCGTGGTTCTGCAGGAGGCAGCCGGAGCGGCCGGCGAGGGCCCGGAGCATGTTCTCGGCCAGTTCGCCGGTGCCGTAGGTGGCGTAGGGGGCGACGCGGACGGGGCCGCCCAGGGCCATGGTCATGTAGTGGACCGGCGGCAGCTCCGGCACGAGCGTGGAGACCGCGGTCGCGTGCACGGCGTGGGTGTGGACGACCGCGCGGGCGTCGGTGGCGCGGTAGACGGCGAGGTGCATGGGCAGCTCGCTGGTCGGCACGAGCGTGCCGAGCACCTGGCGTCCGGTGAGGTCGACGCCGGTGATGTCGTCCGGGGTGAGCCGGTCGTAGGGGACTCCCGAGGGGGTGACCAGGACGAGGTCCCCGACGCGGGCGGAGACGTTGCCGGAGGTGCCGACCACCAGTCCGTCGGCGACGGTCCGGCGTGCCGTCGCGACCAGTTCCGCCCAGAGCCGCGCCTCGTCCGGACGCACGTCCCGTTGCCCGCTGTCCCGTCGCACGTCCCGCCGTCCCCCCTGGTGCCCGTCGTCCGTGTTCCGCAGCGCTTCAGCCATGCCGTGATCCTGCCAGCCGGACCGGCGCGGAGCGGTCGGGCCGGTCGGTGCTGCGCCGAAACGATACGGCCGAACGGGCGGATCTCACGCAGAAACGCCATAAAACGTCACAGACGGGGTGATCGGCGGGCCTTCAATGATCCCTCTTGCCGACTGGACGTCCACCCCGGGGGAGCCGCATGGCCCGTGAACGCACCCTTGTCCGCCGCCGCGCCGGTGTCCTCACGGCGGCCACGGCGGCCCTCGCCCTCGCGACCGCCACGACCGCGTCCGCCGGACCGCTGGGGCCGGCCGGCGGGCCGGAGACGGCCGCACCCCCGGCCCCGGGCGCGCTGCCGCTGCTGCCGGGGCTGACCGTGCTGCCGCTCCTGACCGGCACCCCGCCCAGGGGCCACGACGTGTCGTCCCACCAGCGTCGGGTCGACTGGGCCGCCGCCCGGGCGAAGGGCGCGCGGTTCGTCTACGTGAAGGCGACCGAGTCGACGGGCTACCGCAACCCCTACTTCTCCGGGCAGTACTCCGGCGCCCGCGAGGCGGGGCTGATCCGGGGCGCGTACCACTTCGCCCGGCCGGACCGGTCCTCCGGCGCCGCGCAGGCCGCGTACTTCGTGCGGCACGGCGGCGGCTGGCGGGCGGACGGCTGGACGCTGCCGCCCGCGCTGGACATCGAATACAACCCGTACGACGCGAAGCACAAGTGCTACGGGGTCGGCAAGGCCCGGATGGTCCGCTGGATCCGGTCGTTCAGCGACGAGATCAAGAAGAGGACCGGCCGCCGTCCCGTGATCTACACCACCACCCAGTGGTGGAAGCTGTGCACCGGGAACAGCCGCGCCTTCTCCTCCTCGCACGCCCTGTGGATCGCCCGCCACGGCACCTCACGGCCGGGCGCGCTGCCGGGCGGCTGGCGGTACTGGACGTTCTGGCAGCACGCCGTCAAAGGCAGGCTGCCGGGTGACCAGAATCTCTTCAACGGCTCCCTGAGCCGGCTGCGGATCTTCGCGCGCGGCCGGTAGCCAAGGCGCGCTTGGGCCGACGACACGAAGCGGAACCTCGCACGCGCGTTACGGACACCCTCACGCCCGCCTCAGTTCATCTTCCGTTCACCCAGGTTGCCTACGTTCATCCAGCCAATGACCTCGAACGATTGCCTGGGTAAATGGAAAGCTTCTCGCTGATCCTCGCGATTGTGGTGGTAACCGCTCTCGCGTTCGATTTCACGAACGGTTTCCACGACACCGCGAACGCGATGGCCACCACCATCTCCACAGGCGCCCTGAAGCCGAAGATCGCGGTTGCCATGTCCGCCGTCCTCAACCTCGTGGGCGCCTTCCTCTCCGTGGAGGTCGCGAACACGATCTCCAAGGGTCTCGTCGACGAGACCGGCATCCGTCCCGAGGTCATCTTCGCCGCCCTGGTCGGCGCGATCCTCTGGAACCTGCTGACCTGGCTGGTGGGCCTGCCCTCCAGCTCCTCGCACGCCCTGATGGGCGGTCTGGTCGGCGCCACCGTCGCCTCCGCCGGCTTCGGCGCCGTCCACGGTGACGTCCTGGTCACCAAGGTGCTGCTCCCGGCCGTCGCCGCGCCGGTCGTCGCGGGCCTCGCCTCCCTGCTGGCCACCCGGTTCTCCTACGGCGTCGGCGGCACCTCCGACGGCGAGGCCACCCGCAAGGGCTACCGCGTCGGCCAGATCGCCTCCGCCGGCCTCGTCTCCCTCGCGCACGGCACCAACGACGCCCAGAAGACGATGGGCATCATCACCCTCGCGCTCGTCGCGGGCGGCTCCATCGCCCCCGGCTCCAACCCTCCCACCTGGGTGATCCTCTCCGCGGGCATGGCCATCGCGCTCGGCACCTACATCGGCGGCTGGCGCATCATCCGCACCATGGGCAAGGGCCTGACGGACCTGGAGCCGCGCCAGGGCTTCGCCGCCCAGACCAGCGCCGCGACCGCCATCCTGGCCTCCTCCCACCTCGGCTTCTCCCTCTCCACCACGCACGTCGTCTCCGGCTCGGTGATGGGCGCGGGCCTCGGCCGCAAGGGCGGCGTCGTCCGCTGGTCCACCGCGACCCGCATGTTCGTCGCCTGGGCACTGACCCTCCCGGCCGCCGCGCTGGTCGGCGCGGGCGCCGAGTCCGTCACCGACCTCGGTGACTGGGGCACCGCCGTCGTCGCCGTCTTCCTGGTCGCCGCGAGCGCCGCCATCTGGAAGATCTCCCGCCGCGAGGTCGTCGACCACACGAACGTGGTCGAGGAGACCGGCGAACCGGCCGGTGTGGTCACCGCCGCCATCGCCGCCGTGACCCCGCCCCCGGCGGGCCTGGTCACCGAGGACCTGACGGCCACCATCCCGGCCCCGGCCACCGAGCCCACCCCCGCCGCCCCGGCCGCCCCGCCGGCCGCCGCGGTCTGACCCCGCGCACACGGTTACTGAAGGAAGCATCCCCATGAAGATCGACTGGGCGGCCCTCGGCTCCGTCTTCGGCGTCAGCCTCGCGTTCACGGTGGGCCTGGTGGTCCTGTTCACCCTCGGCATCAACGGCCTGTCGCGCCGCGAGAAGGCGGCGGCCCAGGGCGGGTCCGCGGCGCTGGCGGTCACCGGCGCGTACGTGTGCTTCGCGGCCTGTGCGGCGGCGGTGGCGTACGGGATCTACCTGATCGTTGTCAAGCCCTGACGGCCCGAAACCCGACATCGGCCCCGCCGGGCCACCGCTCCAGCGGAACCGGCGGGGCCGACGCATGCCCTCCGACCGGCCCTCCGGCCGGCGTACGGCAGACCGGCGATGTGGGCCTCAGCACAGTCCGGCGTCCCAGGTCAAAGGCAAGTTGACGGCCGTTCCGGGCGCGTGGTGGACTGCCCAGGCCATGTACGGCGGCAAGAGAGGAAGCCGGTGCGAATCCGGCGCGGTCCCGCCACTGTCACCGGGGAAGAACCCCGGGAGCCAGGAACTCTCACCGCCGATTTCACGTCGAACCAGGGCGCGGACACCCTGAGTGAGGACACATATCGCCATGCTCGGCTGCCGATCGAGGACCCGCACCAGGACCGTTCCTGTCCCCACGGCCGGCTGAGCCGATGGGTGCCGATCGCGCATACGCGTACGGCGCCGCCGCCGGCGTCCTCGGTGACCTGCTCCTCGGCGATCCGCGCCGCGGGCATCCGGTCGCCGTGTTCGGCCGGGCGGCCGGGGCCGTGGAACGCGCCCTGTGGCACGACCACCGTGGCTGGGGCGCCCTGCACACCGCCGTGTGCGCCGGTGGCGCCGTCGCCCTCGGCGCGCTGACCGCACGCGCCGTACGCCCCTCCCGCACCGCTTCCGCCGCGCTGACCGCCGCCGCCACCTGGACCGTCGTCGGCGGCACCTCGCTCGCCCGGGAGGCCCGCGCCATCGGGCGTGCCCTTGAGGCCGGGGACGTCGAGGCCGCCCGGGCCCGGCTGCCGCACCTGTGCGGCCGGGACCCGCAGGCGCTGGACGCCGACGGCATCGCCCGGGCCGTGGTCGAGTCGGTCGCCGAGAACACCTCCGACGCCGTGGTCGGCGCGCTCGTCTGGGGCGCCGTGGCCGGGGTGCCGGGGCTGCTCGGGTTCCGGGCGGTCAACACCCTGGACGCGATGGTGGGTCACAAGTCGCCCCGCCACCGGCGCTACGGCTGGGCCTCCGCCCGCCTGGACGACGTCGCCGGCTGGCCGGGGGCCCGGCTGACCGCGGTACTCGCCGCCGTGGCCGGACCCGATCCGCGCGGCGCCCTGCGCGCCTGGCGGGCGGACGCGCGCAGGCATCCGAGCCCCAACGCCGGGCCCGTGGAAGCCAGCTTCGCGGGCGCCCTCGGCGTGCGCCTGGGCGGCACGCTCTCCTACGGCGGCCGGGTCGAACACCGCCCGGTGCTGAACGGCGCCACCGGACGGCCGGTCCGCGTCACCGACATCGACCGGGCCGTACGGCTCTCGCGCCGCGTCGGCCTGCTCGCGCTCGGCACCACGCTGGCCGCGCGCGCAATGATGAAAGGACGTGGGAAGTGAACGGTGGTCTCCTCGTCGCCGGCACCACCTCCGACGCGGGCAAGAGCGTCGTGACGGCCGGCATCTGCCGCTGGCTGGTCCGCCAGGGCGTGAAGGTCGCGCCGTTCAAGGCGCAGAACATGTCCCTGAACTCGTTCGTGACGCGCGAGGGCGCGGAGATCGGCCGGGCGCAGGCCATGCAGGCCCAGGCCTGCAGGGTCGAGCCGACCGCGCTGATGAACCCGGTGCTGCTCAAGCCGGGCGGCGAGCAGAGCAGCCAGGTGGTGCTGCTGGGCAGGCCGGTGGGCGAGCTCAGCGCGCGCGGGTACCACGGCGGGCGCCAGCAGCGGCTGCTGGGCACGGTGCTGGACTGCCTCGCGGAGTTGCGGGGCACGTATGACGCGGTGATCTGTGAGGGGGCGGGGAGTCCGGCCGAGATCAACCTGCGGCGGACCGACATCGTCAACATGGGGATCGCGCGGAACGCGCGGCTGCCCGTGCTCGTCGTCGGCGACATCGACCGCGGGGGCGTGTTCGCCTCCTTCTTCGGCACCGTCGCCCTGCTCTCCCCGGAGGACCAGGAGCTGGTGGCCGGGTTCCTGGTGAACAAGTTCCGGGGCGATGTCGGCCTGCTGGAGCCGGGGTTGGACATGCTCCAGGACCTCACCGGGCGGCGGACGTACGGCGTGCTGCCCTTCCGGCACGGGCTCGGCATCGACGAGGAGGACGGACTGAGGGTGTCCCTGCGGGGCACGGTCCGGGAGTCCGCCGTGACGCCGCCGGTCGGCGAGGACGTGCTGCGGGTCGCCGTGTGCGCGGTCCCGCTGATGTCCAACTTCACCGACGTGGACGCGCTGGCCGCCGAACCGGGCGTGGTCGTACGGTTCGTGGACCGCCCGGAGGAGCTGGCGGACGCCGATCTCGTCGTCGTCCCGGGCACGCGCGGGACCGTACGGGCGTTGGAGTGGCTGCGGGAGCGGGGGCTGGCGGACGCGCTCGTCCGCCGGGCCGCCGAGGGACGCCCCGTCCTCGGTGTCTGCGGCGGCTTCCAGATCCTCGGCGAGCACATCGAGGACGACGTCGAGAGCCGGCGCGGTCATGTCGACGGGCTCGGCGTCCTGCCCGTCCGGGTGCGCTTCGCCCGCGAGAAGACCCTCACCCGGCCCAGCGGCGAAGCCCTCGGCGAGCGGGTCGACGGCTACGAGATCCACCACGGGGTGGCCACGGTCGAGGGCGGCGAACCCTTCCTGGACGGCTGCCGGGTGGGCCAGACCTGGGGCACCCACTGGCACGGCTCACTGGAGTCGGACGGCTTCCGGCGGGCCTTCCTGCGCGAGGTGGCCGCCGCCGCGGGCCGCCGCTTCGTGCCCGCCCCGGACACCTCCTTCGCCGCGCTGCGCGAGGAGCAGCTCGACCGGCTCGGCGACCTGATCGAACAGCACGCGGACACGGACGCGCTGTGGCGGCTCATCGAGTCGGGCGCGCCGCAAGGACTGCCTTTCATTCCACCGGGAGCGCCCGCATGAGCACAGTGTTGTTGTTGTCGACCGCCGACACGGACCTGCTGGCCGCCCGGGCGTCCGGCGCCGGCTACCGCATCGGCAATCCGACCCGCGTCGACGTCGCCGGGGAGCTGCCGGGCCTGATCGAGGGCGCGGACCTCGCCGTCGTACGGCTGCTGGGCGGCAAGCGGGCCTGGGAGGACGGGTTGGCCGCGCTGAAGGCGTCCGGCGTCCCGACCGTACTGCTGGGCGGCGAGGCCGTGCCGGACGCCGAGCTGATGGCGGAGTCGTCGGTGCCGGCCGGTGTGGTCGCGGAGGCGCTGAAGTACCTGGTCGAGGGCGGTCCCGCGAACCTGCTGGAGCTGTCCCGGTTCCTGTCGGACACCGTGCTGCTCACCGGCGAGGGCTTCGAGGAGCCGCGCCGGATGCCGGAGTTCGGCGTGCACGGCGCGTACGAGGTCCGGGAGGGCCGGCCGACCGTGGGCGTGCTCTTCTACCGGGCGCACGAACTGAGCGGCAACACCGCCTTCGTGGACACCCTGTGCGAGGCGATCGAGGCGCGTGGCGCCAACGCCCTCCCGGTGTACTGCGGTTCGCTGCGCGGCGCGGACCCCGCCCTGTACGAACTGCTGGGGCGGGCCGACGCGCTCGTGGCCACCGTGCTCGCGGCCGGCGGGACGCACGCCTCCCAGGCGTCGGCGGGCGGTGACGAGGAGTCCTGGGACGTCGGCGCGCTCGCCGAGCTGGACATCCCCGTGCTGCAAGGGCTCTGCCTCACCTCCTCGCGGGCCGCGTGGGAGGAGTCCGACGCGGCCCTGTCCCCCATGGACGCGGCGATGCAGGTCGCGATCCCGGAGTTCGACGGCCGGCTGATCACCGTGCCGTTCTCCTTCAAGGAGCAGGGCCCCGACGAGGTGCCGGTGTACGTCGCCGACCCCGAGCGGGCCGCCCGCGTGGCCGGGATCGCCCTCAGGCACGCCCGGCTGAAGCACAAGCCGAACGCGGAGAAGAGGATCGCGCTGGTCTTCACGGCGTACCCGACCAAGCACTCCCGGGTCGGCAACGCGGTCGGGCTGGACACGCCGGCGTCGGCGGTCCGGGTGCTGGACGCGCTGCGGGACGCCGGGTACGGGGTCACCGGCTACCCCTCGGGCGGCGACGAGCTGATCCACCGGCTGATCGAGGCCGGCGGGCACGACGTGGAGTGGCTGACCGAGGAGCAGTTGGCGGCAGCGCCCGCGCGGGTGCCGCTCGCGGACTACCGGGCGTGGTTCGAGAGGCTGGACCCCGGGCTGCGGGACGCGATGACCGAGGCGTGGGGCGAGCCGCCGGGCAGCCTGTACGTGGACGGCGACGACATCGTGCTCGCCTCGCTGCGGTTCGGGAACGTCGTGGTGATGATCCAGCCGCCGCGTGGCTTCGGGGAGAACCCGATCGCGATCTACCACGACCCGGACATGCCGCCGTCGCACCACTACATGGCGGCGTACCGGTGGCTCGACAACTCGTTCGGCGCCGACGCGATCGTGCACATGGGCAAGCACGGCACGATGGAGTGGCTGCCGGGCAAGGGCCTGGGCCTGAGCGCCGGGTGCGCGCCGGACGCCGTCCTCGGCGACCTGCCGCTCGTCTACCCGTTCATCGTCAACGACCCCGGCGAGGGCACCCAGGCCAAGCGGCGCGGGCACGCCACGGTGGTCGACCACCTGGTGCCGCCGATGGCCCGCGCGGACACCTACGGCGACCTGGCCAAGCTGGAGCAGCTCCTCGACGAGTACGCGCTCGTCTCCGACCTCGACCCGGCGAAGGCCCCGGCCGTCCGCGCCCAGATCTGGACGCTGGTCAAGGCGGCGGAGCTGCACCACGACCTGCACGTGGACGAGCAGCCGGACGACGACGCGTTCGACGAGTTCGTCATGCACATCGACGGCTACCTGTGCGAGATCAAGGACGTGCAGATCCGCGACGGCCTGCACATCCTCGGCGGCGGCCCGGTCGGCGAACCGCGCGTGAACCTCGTGCTGGCCGTGCTGCGCGCCTCCCAGGTGTGGGGCGGCCGGGCGAACGCGCTGCCCGGTCTGCGGGCCGCGCTGGCGGCGCACTTCGGCCTGGTGGAGAAGGAGCTGCTGGCCGAGCCGGGCGCCCCGGTGAAGGTGCCGGTGGAGCTGACGGACCTGGTCGACGGGCCGTCCCGGACCGCCGCCGACACCATCGACCTGCTGGAGCAGTTGTGCCGGCGGATCGCGGAGGGCATGGAGGCGCGGGCCTGGGACCGTACGGTCGTCCCCGCCGTCCTGCGGGGCGTGCTCGGCGCCGAACTCCCCGACGCGGTCGCCGTGCTGGAGTTCGCGTGCGACGAGGTCGTTCCCCGGCTGGCGCGGACCACCGACGAGATCGGGCACATCCTGCGGGCGCTGGACGGCGGCTACGTCCCGGCGGGCCCGTCGGGCTCCCCGACCCGTGGCCTGGTCAACGTGCTGCCGACGGGCCGCAACTTCTACTCGGTCGACCCCAAGGCGATCCCGTCCCGGCTGAGCTGGGAGGTGGGCCAGTCGCTGGCGGACTCGCTGGTGCAGCGGTATCTCCAGGACACCGGCGCGTACCCGAAGTCGGTGGGTCTCACGGTGTGGGGCACGTCCGCGATGCGCACCCAGGGCGACGACATCGCCGAGATCCTGGCCCTGCTGGGCTGCCGCCCGGTGTGGGACGACGCCTCGCGCCGGGTGACCGGCTTCGAGGTGGTCCCGCTCGCGGAGCTGGGGCGCCCGCGCATCGACGTCACCGTCCGCATCTCCGGATTCTTCCGGGACGCGTTCCCGCACGTGGTCGGGCTGATCGACGACGCGGTGCGGGCGGTGGCGGAGCTGCCGGAGCCGGCCGAGTCCAACTACGTGCGGGCGCACGTGGAGGAGGACGCGGCCGAGCACGGCGACCGGCGCCGGGCCACGGCACGGATCTTCGGCTCGAAGCCGGGGGCCTACGGCGCCGGTCTGCTGCCGCTGATCGACGCGCGGAACTGGCGCAGCGACGCCGACCTGGCCGAGGTGTACGCCGTCTGGGGCGGCTACGCCTACGGGCGCGGGCTCGACGGGCGGGCGGCGCGCGGGGACATGGAGACGGCGTTCCGGCGGATCGCGGTGGCGGCGAAGAACGTCGACACCCGTGAGCACGACCTGGTCGACGCGGACGACTACTTCCAGTACCACGGCGGCATGGTCGCCATGGTCCGGCATCTGACGGGCGCCAACCCCGAGGCGTACGTGGGCGATTCGGCGGTGCCGGACCAGGTGCGGACCCGGACGCTGGGCGAGGAGACGCACCGCGTGTTCCGGGCGCGCGTGGTCAACCCGCGCTGGATGGCGGCGATGCGCCGGCACGGCTACAAGGGCGCCTTCGAGATGGCGGCGACCGTGGACTACCTCTTCGGCTACGACGCCACGGCGGGCGTGGTCGACGACTGGATGTACGAGAAGCTCAGCGCCGAGTACGTCTTCGACCCGGAGAACCGGGACTTCATGAAGAAGTCCAACCCGTGGGCGCTGCGCGGAATCACCGAGCGGCTGCTGGAGGCGGCGGACCGGGGCCTGTGGGCGGAGCCGGACGCGGACACGCTGGAGCGGCTGCGCGCCACCTATCTGGAGCTGGAAGGCGACTTGGAGGGCGACCAGTGACCACCCCGTTCCCCTTTACGGCCGTCGTCGGCCAGGACGATCTGCGGCTCGCGCTGCTGCTGAACGCCGTGTCACCGGCGGTCGGCGGTGTGCTGGTGCGCGGCGAGAAGGGCACCGCGAAGTCCACGGCGGTCCGGGCGCTGTCGGCGCTGCTGCCGGAGGTGGCCGTCGTCCCCGGGTGCCGGTTCTCGTGTGATCCGGCCTCGCCCGACCCCGGCTGCCCGGACGGGCCGCACGAGTCCGGCAAGGGCGCGCAGCGCCCCGCGCGGATGGTCGAGCTGCCCGTCGGCGCCTCCGAGGACCGGCTCGTCGGCGCCCTCGACATCGAGCGGGCGCTGGCCGAGGGCGTGAAGGCCTTCGAGCCGGGCCTGCTGGCCGACGCGCACCGGGGCATCCTCTACGTCGACGAGGTGAATCTGCTCCACGACCACCTGGTCGACCTGCTGCTGGACGCGGCGGCGATGGGTGCCTCGTACGTGGAGCGCGAGGGCGTGTCCGTGCGCCACGCGGCCCGGTTCCTGCTCGTCGGCACCATGAACCCCGAGGAGGGCGAGCTGCGTCCGCAGTTGCTGGACCGGTTCGGGCTGACCGTGGAGGTGGCCGCCTCCCGGGAACCGGAGCAGCGGGTGGAGGTCGTCCGGCGCCGGCTGGCGTACGACGACGATCCGGCCGCCTTCGCCGCGCGCTGGGCCGGTGAGGAGGCCGCCGTACGGCAGCGGATCGTGGCGGCACGGGAGTTGCTGCCGCAGGTGCGCCTCGGCGACGGGGCGCTGCGGCAGATCGCGGCGACCTGCGCGGCCTTCGAGGTGGACGGCATGCGCGCCGACATCGTGATGGCCCGTACGGCGACCGCGCTGGCCGCGTGGGCCGGGCGGACCGATGTGCTCGCGGAGGACGTGCGGCAGGCCGCGCTGCTGGCGCTGCCCCACCGCAGGCGGCGGAACCCGTTCGACGCGCCGGGTCTGGACGAGGACAAGCTGGACGAGACGCTGGAGCAGTTCTCCGGGGACGACGGGGACGGCGACGACGACCCCGACGGCCCCGGCGGTCCGGGCGGGGGCGGCGGACAGCCGGCGCCCGACAGCGGTCCGCAGGACGACGGCGGCGGCGCCGCGCGGCCCGAGGCCGGTGAGGGCGGGCAGCCGCAGGCGTCCGGCGGGCAGGAGCAGTCGGCCGCACGGGCCGCCGAACCCTTCCGTGCCAAGGCGCTGACCGTCCCCGGCGTCGGCGAGGGTACCGCCGGGCGGCGGTCACGGGCGCGGACCGAGCACGGGCGGACCACCGGGGCCCGGCGGCCCCAGGGGGCGCTGACCAAGCTGCACGTGGCGGCGACCGTCCAGGCCGCCGCGCCGCACCAGCGGGCGCGGGGCAGGTCCGGGCCGGGGCTGGTCGTGCGGCGGGACGATCTGCGGCAGGCGGTCCGTGAGGGGCGCGAGGGGAACCTCGTGCTGTTCGTGGTGGACGCCTCGGGGTCGATGGCGGCGCGGCAGCGGATGAGCGCCGTGAAGGGGGCCGTGCTGTCGCTGCTGCTGGACGCCTACCAGCGGCGGGACAAGGTGGGGCTCGTGACCTTCCGGGGGTCGGCGGCCGAGGTCGCGCTGCCGCCGACGTCGTCCGTCGACGCCGCCGCCGCGCGGCTGGAGTCGCTGCCGACCGGGGGGCGTACGCCGCTCGCCGCCGGGCTGCTGAAGGCGCACGAGGTGCTGCGGGTGGAGCGGCTGCGGGATCCGGCGCGCCGGGCGCTGGTGGTCGTGGTGACCGACGGCCGGGCCACCGGCGGCCCCGAGCCGGTCGCGCTGGCCGGGCGGGCCGCGCGGCTGTTCGCGGCCGAGCAGGTCGCCTCGGTGGTCGTGGACTGCGAGTCGGGGCCGGTGCGGCTCGGGCTCGCCGGTCAGCTGGCCGGTGAGCTGGGCGGTACGGCCGTCACGCTGGACGAGCTGCGGGCCGACTCGATCGCCGGGCTGGTCAGGGATGTGCAGGGGACGTCGAGGAGGGCCGCGTAATGCCGCAGGGACAGCCGAGTGTCGTACCGGACGACGGACTGACGACCCGTCAGCGCCGCAACCGTCCGCTGGTCGTCGTGCACACGGGCGTCGGCAAGGGCAAGTCCACCGCCGCGTTCGGGCTCGCGCTGCGCGCCTGGAACCAGGGGTGGCCCATCGGGGTGTTCCAGTTCGTCAAGTCCGCGAAGTGGAAGGTCGGCGAGGAGAACGCGCTCCGGGTGCTCGGCGCCTCCGGCGAGGGCGGGAGCGTCGACTGGCACAAGATGGGCGAGGGCTGGTCGTGGGTCCAGCGCGACGCGCAGATGGACAACGAGGAGAAGGCCCGCGAGGGCTGGGAGCAGGTCAAGCGGGACCTGGCCGCCGAGACGTACCGGCTGTACGTGCTCGACGAGTTCGCGTACCCGATGCACTGGGGCTGGGTCGACACCGACGAGGTCATCGACGTGCTGCGCGGCCGTCCCGGCACCCAGCACGTGGTGATCACCGGACGGAACGCCCCGGAGAAGCTGGTGGACTTCGCCGACCTCGTCACCGACATGTCCAAGGTCAAGCACCCCATGGACGTGGGGCAGAAGGGCCAGAAGGGCATCGAGTGGTGATGTCCGTCCCCCGGCTGGTCATCGCCGCGCCCTGCTCGGGCAGCGGCAAGACCACCGTCGCCACGGGGCTGATGGCCGCGTTCGCCGCGCGGGGGCTCGCCGTGTCCCCGCACAAGGTCGGGCCGGACTACATCGACCCCGGGTACCACGCTCTCGCGACCGGGCGGGTGGGGCGCAACCTGGACGCGTACCTGTGCGGGCCGGAGCTGGTCGCTCCGCTGTTCCTGCACGGGGCGCGGGGGTGTGACCTCGCCGTGGTCGAAGGCGTGATGGGGCTGTACGACGGGGCCGCCGGCGAGGGTGAGCTGGCGTCCACCGCGCACGTCGCCAAGCTGTTGCGGGCGCCGGTCGTGCTCGTCGTGGACGCCTCGTCGCAGTCGCGGTCGGTGGCGGCGCTGGTGCACGGGTTCGCCTCGTGGGACCCGGAGGTGCGGGTCGGGGGCGTGATCCTGAACAAGGTCGCCTCTGACCGGCACGAGTCGCTCCTGCGGGAGGCGCTGGACTCGGCGGGGGTCCCCGTTCTCGGGGTGCTGCGGCGGGTGGCCCAGGTGGAGACGCCGTCGCGGCACCTGGGGCTGGTACCGGTCGCCGAACGGCGTTCCGCGGCGGTCGAAGCGGTGGCTTCGATGGCTGACCAGGTGCTACGGGGGTGTGACCTGGCCGCTCTGGAGGGGCTTGCCCGGAGTGCCGGTGCCCTCCCAGAGGGCTCCGCCCCCTGGGCCCCCGGGTTGCCCGCCCGCGACCACCCGTCTCGGTCGGCCGACAGGCGCCGGCCCGTGGTTGCCGTTGCCGGTGGGGAGGCCTTCACCTTCTCCTACGCCGAGCACACCGAACTGCTCACCGCCGCCGGTGCCGAGGTCGTCGCCTTCGACCCGCTGCGGGACGAGCGGCTGCCCGAGGGAACCGCCGGGCTGGTCATCGGAGGCGGGTTCCCCGAGGTGTACGCCGCCGAGCTGTCCGCCAACGAGCCCCTGCGCAGGGCGGTTGCCGAACTGGCCCTCTCCGGTGCCCCCGTGGCCGCCGAATGCGCCGGGCTGCTCTACCTGAGCCGCGAGCTGGACGGGCAGCCCATGTGCGGCGTGCTCGACGCCAGCGCGCGGATGACCGAGCGGCTGACCCTCGGTTACCGGGACGCCGTGGCCGTCGGTGACAGTGCGCTGGCGCCGGCCGGGACGCGGATGCGGGGCCACGAGTTCCACCGCACCGTCGTCGAGCCGGGCGCCGGTGCCGCTCCCGCCTGGGGCGTACGGGCCCCGGTCCGGCGGGTCGAAGGTTTCGTGCAGCAGGGCGTGCACGCGAGTTATCTGCACACGCACTGGGCGTCCGAGCCCGGTGTCGCCCGTCGGTTCGTGGAGAGGTGCCGGACGTCATGAGCAGCAGGCTGGTCGGGGTCGGGGTCGGTCCCGGTGATCCGGAGCTGGTGACCGTGAAGGGGGTCAACGCCCTGCGGGCCGCCGATGTCGTCGTCGTACCCGTCATGGCCGCCGCTGACGGAAAGGACGGCGGGGAACCCGGGCGGGCCGAGGCGACCGTGTTGCACTACGTGCCCGGGGAGAAGGTCGTCCGGGTGGTGTTCGCGCTGAACGAGCGGACCGACCGGGCCCGGCGCGAGGCGGCCTGGGACGCGGCCGGGCAGCGGGTCGCCGAGCTGCTCGAAGCGCACGGGTCGGTCGCGTTCGCCACCATCGGCGATCCGAACGTGTACTCGACGTTCACCTATCTCGCGCAGACCATCGCGGAGCTGGTGCCGGGTGTCGTCGTGGAGACCGTGCCCGGTATCACCGCCATGCAGGATCTCGCGGCGCGGTCCGGGGCCGTGCTGACCGAGGGCACCGAGCCGCTGACCCTCGTGCCGGTGACGGCCGGGTCGGCGGTGCTGAAGGAGGCGCTGGCCGGGCCGGGGACGGTCGTGGCGTACAAGTTCGGGCGGCAGGCCGCCGAGGTCGCGGAGGCGCTGCGGGAGACCGGGCGGCTCGGGGGCGCGGTGTGGGGCTCGGCCCTGGGGCTGCCGGAGGAGTCGGTGCGGCCGGCCGCCGAGCTGGACGGGGCACCGCTGCCGTACCTGTCGACGCTGATCGCGCCGCCGCGCAGGGACGGCGGCCGGGGCGGAAAGCTGTGACCCGGTCCGGGTCACCCCGTGACGCCCACCACCAGCCAGATGAAGGCCGCGCCCGCGACCGTGCACAGCAGGGTCGAACGGGCGGGGTGCTCATGGTGGGCCTCGGGGAGGATCTCCGCCGCGGCGAGGTACAGCAGTGCGCCGGCGAACAGGCCGAGATAGCCGCCGAGGACGCCCTCCGGGATGGTGAGGAACGCGGACGCGGCGGCTCCGGCGACGGGTGCGACCGCGTCCGCGAAGAGCATGGCCAGGGCCTTGCGGCGGGCGTTGCCGTACAGGCTGGTGAGGGTGAAGGTGTTGAAGCCGTCCGCGAAGTCGTGGGCGATGACGGCGAGCGCGACCGCGGTGCCCATGCCGCTGCCCACCTGGAACGACGCGCCGATCGCCACGCCGTCCATCAGGCTGTGGCCCACCATCGCCGCGGCCGCCGTCAGGCCCACCTCGGGGGCCCGGTGGTTGTGTTCGGCGGCGCCGTGCGCGGCGCGGCGGGCCGCCAGCAGGCGTTCCACCAGATGGGCGAGGAGGAAGCCGGCCAGGAACAGCAGGAGTGCGGCCGGGACGCCGTGGACCTCGGTGCCCGCCGCCCGGAGCGCCTCCGGCAGCAGGTCCAGGCCGACCACGCCCAGCATCAGCCCGCCGGCCAGGCCCAGCACCAGATGGCGGCGGTCGGTCACGCGCTGTGCCGTCCAGCCGCCGGCCAGCGTCATCAGGAACGCGCCGAGCGCGACGAAGACCGCCATACGCCCTTGCTATCGGATCGACCCGCGTTCCCGCACGTCCGACAGCCACAACCGCAGTACTCGTAGGAGAGGACCGATTCCCATGGCCGATGCCCCCACCGGCAAGGTGACCTTCGTCGGTGCCGGCCCCGGCGCCGCCGACCTGCTGACGTTCCGTGCCGCGCGGGCCATCGCCGAGGCCGACGTCGTGATCTGGGCGGCGAGCCTGGTCCAGGCGGAGGTCCTGGAACACGCCCGCGAGGACGCCGAGGTCCTGGACTCGGCGACCATGTCGCTGGAGGACGTCGTCGCGGTGTACCGACGCGCGTCCGAGGAGGGGCTCAGGGTGGCCCGTATCCACTCCGGCGACCCCGCCCTGTGGGGCGGCACCCAGGAGCAGCTGGACCGCTGTCAGGAGATCGGCATCGCGACCGAGGTCGTCCCGGGCGTGTCCTCCTTCTCCGCCGTGGCCGCGCTCGCGCAGCGCGAGCTGACGATTCCCGAGGTCGCGCAGTCCGTGGTGCTGACCCGGCTGGGCGGGGGCAAGACGCCGATGCCGCCCGGTGAGGAGGTGCGCGAGTTCGCCCGCCACGGCACCACCATGGCGATCTTCCTGTCGGCGGCGCGCAGCGGGCAGCTCGTGCGGGAGCTGCTGGAGGGCGGCTACCCGACGAGCACCCCGGTGGTGATCGCCCACCAGGCGACCTGGCCGGAGGAGCTGATCGTGAAGTGCACGATCGGCACGCTGGAGGAGACGGTCAAGGAGCACCGGCTCTGGAAGCACACGCTGTTCCTGGTCGGCCCGGCGCTCGACGCGCGCGGGACGCGTTCGCACCTGTACCACCCGGGTCACTTCCACGGCTACCGGAAGGCCGACCCCGAGGCGCGGCGGGCGCTGCGCGAGCAGAGGGCGAAGAGTTGATCACGGTCGTCGGTGCGGGGACCGGTGCGCCGGTGCCCGAGGACGTGCTGGCCGGGGCCGCGCTGGTCGTCGGCGGTCGGCGGCACCTGGACGCCGTACGGCTGCCCGAGGGGGCGGAGCGGGTGGTCCTCGGTCCGCTGGCGCCCGCCCTGGACACCATCGCCGGGTACGTCGGCAAGGAGCTGCCGGTGGTCGTGCTGGCGTCCGGTGACCCGGGGTTCTTCGGGATCGTGCGGGCGCTGGCCGAGCGGTTCGGGTCCGGGCTGCTGGACGTGCGGCCGGGGGTGTCCTCGGTGGCCACCGCGTTCGCCCGGATCGGGCTGCCCTGGGACGACGCGGTCGTGGTCAGCGCGCACGGCCGGGAGCTGCGGACGGCGGTGAACGTGTGCCGGGCGCGGCCGAAGGTGGCCGTGCTGACCGGGCCGGGCGCCGGTCCGGCCGAGCTGGGGGCCGCGCTCCCCGGTGACCGGACCCTGGTGGTCGCGACCGCGCTCGGCGATCCTCGGCGTGAGCGCGTGGAGCGGGTGACGGCCGCCGAGGCGGCGGCCCGGGACTGGGGCACGGCGGTGAGCGTGGTGCTGTGCCTGGACGAGGCGCGGGCGCTCGGTGCGGTGCGGACGGTGGCCGGGGTGCCCGGGGCGCCGGACCGGTGGGCCCTGGAGGAGGACGCGTTCGCGCACCGGGACTCGATGATCACCAAGTTCGAGGTGCGGGCACTGGCCCTGGCCCGGCTGGGGCCGCGCCTGGGTGACCTGGTGTGGGACGTGGGCGCCGGGTCGGGCTCGGTCGCGGTGGAGTGCGCGCGGCTGGGTGCCGCGGTCGTCGCCGTCGAGAAGACCCCGGACGGGGTGGCGCGCGTCCGGGCCAACGCGGACGCCCACGGCGTCGACGTGGACGTGGTGCACGGCTCGGCTCCGGACGCCCTGGCGGGGCTGGCCGGCGATCCCGACGCGGTGTTCGTCGGCGGCGGGGGCCGGGAGCTGCCCGCCGTGGTGAGCGCGTGCGCGCGGCGGGCCCGGCGGACGGTCGTCGTCGCCATGGCCGCCCTGGACCGGGTGCCGGCGGCCCGGCAGGCGCTGACGGAGGCCGGGTTCGGCTGCGACGGGGTGCTGTTGCAGTCCTCGCGTCTCGCGCCGCTGCCGGGTGACGTGACCCGGCTGGCGGCCACCAATCCTGTGTTCCTGCTGTGGGGCGTGAGAACCCCGGCGTCTAGTGAAGGAGTGGTCCAGTGATCGGCCTCATTTCCGCCACCGCGGCGGGGGCGGTGGCGCGGGACCGGCTGGCCGCGGCCTGGCCGGGGCGTACGCGCGTGTACGAGGGTCCCGTCGGGGAGGCCGTACGGGCCGCGTTCGCGGAGTGCGAGCAGCTGGTGTGCTTCCTCGCGACCGGGGCGGTGGTACGGCTGCTCGCGCCGCTGCTCGCCGGGAAGGCGGCCGACCCGGGTGTGGTGTGCGTGGACGAGGGCGGCCGGTTCGCGGTGTCGCTGCTCGGCGGGCACGGCGGCGGCGCCAACGCGCTCGCCCGCGAGGTGGGCGAGGTGCTGGGCGCCGAGCCGGTGGTGACGACCGCGACGGACGCCGCCGGACTGCCGGGCCTGGACACGCTCGGCCTGCCGTACGAGGGGGCGGTCGCGGCCGTCTCCCGGGCCTTGCTGGACGGCGAACCGGTCGCGCTGGAGGCGGAGGTGGCGTGGCCGCTGCCGCCGCTGCCGGTCGCGCCCCAGGGGGCGTACACGATCCGGGTGACCGACCGGGCCGTCGCGGCGGGCGAACGGGAGGTGCTGCTGCGGCCGCCGTCGCTGGTGGTCGGGGTCGGCGCGTCGAAGGGCGCGCCGGCCGAGGAGGTCCTCGGTCTGGTCGAGGAGGCGCTGCGGGAGGCGGGGCTCTCGCCGCGGTCGGTCGCCGAGCTGGCCACCGTGGACGCCAAGGCGGAGGAGCCGGGCATCGTGGCCGCCGCCGAACGGCTCGGGGTGCCCCTGGTGACGTACTCCGCCGAGGAGCTGGCGGCGGTCGGGGTGCCCAACCCGTCGGACGCGCCGCTCGCGGCCGTCGGCACCCCGTCGGTCGCGGAGGCCGCAGCGCTGGTCCGGGGCGGTGAACTCCTCGTGCCCAAGCGGAAGTCGGAGCGCGCCGACGGGCAGCCGGCGATGGCGACCTGTGCGGTGGTACGGCGTCCGGGGCGCGGACGGCTCGCGGTCGTCGGCCTCGGGCCGGGCGCCCGGGACCTGCTCACCCCGCGCGCGGCGGCCGAGCTGCGGCGGGCGTCGGTGCTGGTCGGGCTCGACCAGTACGTGGACCAGATCCGCGATCTGCTGCGGCCCGGCACCCGGGTGCTGGAGTCGGGGCTCGGCGCGGAGGAGGAGCGGGCCCGGACGGCGGTCGCCGAAGCCCGTGAGGGGCACGCGGTGGCGCTGATCGGCAGCGGGGACGCGGGCGTGTACGCCATGGCCTCCCCGGCGCTCGCCGAGGCCTCCGACGACATCGACGTGGTCGGGGTGCCCGGGGTGACGGCCGCGCTGGCCGCCGGGGCGGTCCTGGGCGCGCCGCTGGGCCACGATCACGTGTCCATCAGCCTGTCCGACCTGCACACGCCGTGGGAGGTCATCGAGCGCCGGGTGCGCGCGGCGGCCGAGTCGGACCTCGTCGTCACCTTCTACAACCCGCGCTCCCGGGGCCGTGACTGGCAGCTTCCCAAGGCGCTCGCGATCCTCGCCGAACACCGGGAGCCGACGACGCCGGTGGGCGTCGTACGCAACGCCTCCCGGCCGGACGAGGCAGGCCGGGTGACCACACTCGCCGCACTGGACCCGACGACGGTGGACATGATGACGGTCGTCACCGTGGGCAACACGGCGACCCGTGAGATCGCGGGGCGCATGGTGACGCCGCGCGGCTACCGCTGGCAGGAGGACCCGAAGTGAACCGCGTCGTCCACCCGATCGAGCAGGAGTCCTACCGGCGGCTGCGCGCCCGTCTGGACACCTCGCACTTCCCGCCGCTGACCCGGGCGGTGGTGGAGCGGGTCATCCACTCGGCCGCCGACCTGGAGTACGCGAACGACCTCGTCATGGACGAGGGCGAGTTGGTGACGGCGCACGCGGCGCTGCACGCCGGGGCGCCGGTGGTCGTGGACGTCGAGATGGTGGCCGCCGGGATCACCCGGCGCGAGACCGTCTGCCGGCTGAGGGACGCGGTGGCCGGGCCGGGGCTGACCCGGTCGGCGCACGCGATCCGGCTCGCGTACGAGCAGGTCGGTCCCGGTGCCCTCTGGGTGATCGGCAACGCGCCGACCGCGCTGGAGGAACTGCTGACCCTCGACGCCGCCCCTGCGCTCGTCATCGGACTGCCCGTCGGCTTCGTCGGCGCGGTCGAGTCCAAGGCCGCGTTGCGGATGAGCGGGCTGCCCGCCGTGAGCAACGTGTCCGAGAAGGGCGGGTCGGCGGTCGCGTCCGCCGCGCTCAACGCCCTGCTGTACCACCCCGTTCCACACTCCGAGGAGACCTCGTGACCACCCCGCCCGCCCTGCTCATCGCCGGCCACGGCACCCGTGACGACGCCGGAGCCGAGGCGTTCCGCGACTTCGTCCGGGAGCTGGGGCGCCGCCACCCCGGACTGCCCGTCGCCGGCGGCTTCATCGAACTGTCCCCGCCGCCGCTGGGCGAGGCCGTCACCGAGCTGGTCGAACAGGGCGTACGCCGGTTCGCCGCCGTGCCGCTGATGCTGGTGTCCGCCGGGCACGCCAAGGGGGACATCCCGGCGGCGCTGGCCCGTGAGAAGGAGCGCCACCCGGGCATCTCGTACACCTACGGCCGTCCGCTGGGCCCCCACCCGGCGCTGCTGAACGTGCTGGAGCGGCGGCTGGACGAGGCGCTGGACGGCACGGACCGCTCGGAGACGACCGTGCTGCTGGTCGGGCGCGGCTCCACCGACCCCGACGCCAACGCCGAGGTGTTCAAGGCGGCGCGGCTGCTGTGGGAGGGCCGGGGATACGCCGGGGTGGAGACGGCGTTCGTGTCGCTCGCGGCGCCGGACGTGCCGGGCGGGCTGGACCGGTGCGCGGCGCTGGGGGCGCGGCGGATCGTCGTACTCCCCTACTTCCTCTTCACCGGCATCCTGCCGGACCGGGTGCGGCAGCAGACCGAGGAGTGGGCCGCCGCGCACCCGGAGGCCGAGGTGCGCTCGGCCGACGTCATCGGACCCGAGCCGGAGCTGCTGGACCTGGTGATGGAGCGGTACGAGGAGGCCGTCAAGGGCGATCTGCGGATGAACTGCGACTCGTGCGTGTACCGGATCGCGCTGCCGGGCTTCGAGGACAAGGTCGGGCTGCCGCAGCAGCCGCACTTCCACCCGGACGACGACGACCACCACCACGGGCACCACCATCACGGGGGGCACTCGCACAGCCATGCGCACTGAGGCGACCGGCGGGTCCGGGCACGATCTGCGGCACCACGGGGACGCCGAAGTGCGGGACGACGGGGCCGCGCTGGTCGACCTCGCCGTCAACGTCCGCGCGGACACGCCTCCGGCGTGGCTGCGGGAGGAGATCGCCGGTTCGCTGTCGTCCCTCGCGGCCTACCCGGACGGGCGGGCCGCGCGGGCGGCGGTGGCGGCGCGGCACGGGCTGCCGGTGGAGCGGGTGCTGCTGACGGCGGGGGCTGCGGAGGCGTTCGTGCTGCTCGCCCGCGCGCTGAAGGTCCGCCGGCCTGTCGTCGTGCACCCGCAGTTCACCGAGCCGGAGGCCGCGCTGCGGGACGCCGGGCACACCGTGGACCGGGTGCTGCTGCGGGAGGAGGACGGGTTCCGGCTGGACCCGGCGGCCGTGCCGGAGGACGCCGACCTGGTGGTGATCGGCAACCCCACGAATCCGACGTCGGTGCTGCATCCGGCGCAGACGATCGTCCGACTGGCCCGTCCGGGGCGGACGTTGGTGGTGGACGAGGCGTTCATGGACGCGGTGCCGGGTGAGCGGGAGGCGCTGGCCGGGCGGACCGGTGTGCCGGGGCTCGTCGTGCTGCGCAGCCTCACCAAGACCTGGGGGCTGGCCGGGCTGCGCATCGGGTACGTCCTGGCCGCGCCCGAGGTGATCGCCGAGCTGGAGCGGGCCCAGCCCTTGTGGCCGGTGTCGACCCCGGCGCTGGCGGCCGCGGAGGCGTGTGTGGCGCCGAGGGCGCTGGCGGAGGCCGGGCACGCGGCGCATCGCATCGCCGGGGACCGGGCGCACCTGGTGGCCGGGCTGGCCGCGTTCGCCGCTCGCGGAGTGCGGGTGGTGGAGCCGGCGGAGGGGCCTTTCGTGCTGGTGCGTATGCCGGGGGCCGCCGGGGTACGGCGGCGGTTGCGGGAGCTCGGTCATGCGGTCCGGAGGGGGGACACGTTTCCCGGGCTCGGGGAGGAGTGGGTGCGGGTCGCCGTGCGGGACCGGGCGACGGTGAACGGGTTCCTGCGGGCGCTGTCGGCGGCACTGGATTCGCCCACCCATCCGTCCGACCCGCCCGGCTGACAGGCCGAGGCACCGACCGGCGCCCCGGCTCGCCTCGTTGAGCGGCGAGGGAGGTGCGCCGGGCCACGCCGGGCGGCCGGGGCACCCGGCCCGGGCCACGAAGCCGGGCGGTGACCGGCGCCACCCGCGACCAGTCACCGACCGACCGCGCCCCCCGGCACCAGCCGGGCCACCGCCGGCGTGCTCCCCCAGCCACGACCAGCCGCCCGGCAGCCCCCCCCTCCCGGCACCGGTCGAGCCGCCGCCCCCGTCAGCTCTTGCGGCGTCGGGTCAGGGCCACCGCTCCCCCGCCCGCCAGCAGCAGGGCCAGTGCGCCGCCCGCGATGTACGGGGTCGCCGAGCTGCCGCCGGTCTCCGCGAGGTCCGCTTGGGCGGGGGCGCCCTGGGGGCGGGGTCCGCCGGCCGGGTCGTGGCTCGGTACCGGGGTCTTGGTGGGCGGGGCCATCGGGGACTCGCAGGTGGCCTTGGCCAGGGTGACCGTGCCCTCGACGTCGGCCACGTTGAGCTTCAGGGGGTTGACCGAGACCTTGAGTTCCAGGGCGGTCGCGGCGGCCGTACGGGTCGTGGTGCTCCGCTGGGAGAGGTCGAGGCGGACCTCTCCGACGCCGGGCACCTTCACCTCGGACGGGCCGCCGGCGGTGAGGGTGACGCGCTTGCCGAGGACGGTGACGGCGCCGAGGACGTTCGCCGAGGCGACCGGTGCCTTGCCGACCTCGCAGGTCGCCTTGGCGGTGATCGTGTCGGCCTCGATCAGGGACAGCAGGGGCAGGCCGGGCACGTGCAGCTTGGCGTGGGCGACCCGGACCGAGCCCTCGGCGCGCCGTGCGGTCACCGTGGCCCTGGCCTGGGCGACGTCCGCGCCGAGGACGGTGAACGGCTTGCCGCCGTTCACGCCGTCGAGCCGGGCGGACAGCGCGGTCCGGTCGGCGCTCTGCGGTGCCTGGACCTCGTTGAGGGAGACCGCGAGCGGGACGTTCACGGTCTTGTTGAGCAGGGACACGTCGAGCCCGGTGCGCAGGACGACGGCGGAGGCGCGGCCGTGGTCACCGGTCGCGTGCGCGGCGCCCGCGCCCCCCAGGACCACGGGCGCCGAGGCGAGGGCCGTGGCCGTCGCGAGGACGGTGAGACGGCGTGCGGGCATGCGGAAGTTGTTGCTGTTCAAGGCGGTGGGACCCCCAGACGGAACATGCTTGGGACCCGTCAACCTTGTCCCCGGTGTGGGTGAACGGTCAGCGTTCCGGGGTGACTTCACTCAAACGTGGATTTTCCGCACGCCGATTCGATTCCAGGGCGAAATCGGCGGGATCACGGGAACGTCTACTCGACCACCCGTCCGTTCAGCAGCACCCGCCGGGGTGCCGCC
This sequence comes from Streptomyces sp. Ru62, assembly GCF_002920615.1. GTDB lineage: Bacteria > Actinomycetota > Actinomycetes > Streptomycetales > Streptomycetaceae > Streptomyces. The sequence continues at coordinate 179,146 of NZ_PQSU01000013.1, read as the reverse complement.
AGCACCCGCACGTCCGCCCGGGGATCGGCCTCGTACACCACGAGGTCGGCCGGGGCGCCCTCCTCCAGTCCGGGCCGGCCGAGCCAGGCGCGGGCGGCCCAGCTCGTGGCGGCGAGCGCGTCGACCGGCGGGATGCCGGCGGCGACCAGTTCGGCGACCTCCTCCGCGACCAGCCCGTGCGGCAGGGTGCCGCCGGCGTCCGTGCCGACGAAGACCGGGATGCCGGCGTCGTAGGCGCCGCGCACGGTGTCGTAACGCCGCTCGTGCAGCCGGCGCATATGGGCGGACCAGCGCGGGAACTTCTTCTCACCGCCGTCCGCGAGCCGGGGGAAGGTGGCGATGTTGACGAGGGTCGGGACGATCGCGACGCCCCGCTCGGCGAACAGCGGGATCAGGTCCTCGGTGAGGCCGGTGGCGTGCTCGATGCAGTCGATGCCCGCCTCGACCAGGTCGCGCAGGGAGTTCTCGGCGAAGCAGTGGGCGGTGACCCGGGCGCCGAGCCGGTGCGCCTCGGCGATGGCCGCCTCCACCGCCTCGCGGGGCCAGCAGGGGGCCAGGTCGCCGAGGTCGCGGTCGATCCAGTCGCCGACCAGCTTGACCCAGCCGTCGCCGCGCCGGGCCTCCCGGGCGACGTGGGCGACGAGGTCGTCCGGCTCGATCTCCCAGGCGTAGTTGCGGATGTAGCGGCGGGTGCGGGCGATGTGCCGGCCCGCCCGGATGATCTTCGGGAGGTCCTCGCGGTCGTCGATCCAGCGGGTGTCGGAGGGCGAGCCCGCGTCGCGGAGCAGCAGGGTGCCCGTCTCGCGGTCGGTGAGCGCCTGCTTCTCGGCGGTGTCCGCGTCTACCGGACCCTCGGCGCCCAGGCCCACATGGCAGTGGGCGTCGACCAGGCCGGGCAGCGCCCAGCCCTCGACGGTGGTGATGTCGCGGGCCCCGGCGGGGCGGTCGTAGGAGACGCGGCCCCCGACCACCCACAGCTCGTCACGGACGTCGTCCGGCCCCACCAGGACCCGGCCCTTCACGTGCAGCACCGCACCATCGCTCATGCTCGCACCTTAACGACCTACGGCTCGGACTTCCCCACCTGGTCGGAGGTCTCCTCCTCGACCTCGGCCATCGCCGGGTCGAGCAGCCGGGAGAGGAAGTGCCGGGTGCGCTCGTGCTGCGGGTCGCCGATGACCCGGTCCGGGCTGCCGTCCTCGACGATCACACCGCCGTCCATGAAGACGACCCGGTCGGCGACCTCGCGGGCGAAGGTCATCTCGTGGGTGACGACCATCATCGTCATGCCCTCCCGCGCGAGCCGGCGCATGACGGCCAGGACGTCCCCGACCAGCTCGGGGTCGAGCGCGGAGGTCGGCTCGTCGAAGAGCATCACCTCGGGGCCCATGGCGAGCGCGCGGGCGATGGCGACGCGCTGCTGCTGGCCGCCGGAGAGGGAGGACGGGTAGGCGTCCGCCTTCTCCGAGAGGCCGACGCGGGCGAGGTTCTCGGCGGCGACGCGCGCGGCGGTCTCCTTGTCCCGCCCGAGGACGCGGCGCTGCGGCAGCGTGAGGTTCTCGGTGACGTTCAGGTGCGGGAAGAGGTTGAACTGCTGGAAGACCATGCCGATGCGGCGGCGTACGGCGTCGATGTCGACGTCGGGGTCGGTCACCTCGGTGCCGCCGACGAAGACCTGCCCCTTGGTGGGCTCCTCCAGCAGGTTCACGCAGCGCAGCAGCGTGGACTTGCCGGATCCTGAGGGGCCGATGACGCAGACGACCTCGCCCTGGCCGATCTCCAGGTCGATGCCGCGCAGCACCTCGTTGTCGCCGAAGGACTTGTGCAGTCCGCGGACCTCGATCTCCGGGCGGCTCACCGGATCGCCTCCTGGGCCTTGGATTCCATACGGCGGACGACGAAGCTGAGCGGGATGGTGACCAGCAGGTAGCACAGGCCCGCGACCAGGATCGGCGTGGAGTTGGCGGTCGTGCTGGCGAGGTCGCGGCCGAACTTGGACAGTTCCCGCTCCTCCAGGGTGACACCGAGGAACAGCACCAGCGAGGAGTCCTTGAACAGCAGGACGAGTTCGTTGGTGAGCGGCGGCAGGATGATCCGGAAGGCCTGCGGGATGATGATGGACACCATGGCCTTCGCGGGCGAGAAGCCGAGCGAACGGGCCGCCTCCATCTGCCCCTTGGGCACGGCCTGGATGCCGGCCCGGATGGTCTCCGCCATGTACGCGGCCGAGACCAGGCCGAGCGCGAGGGCGACCTTGCCGTAGGTGCCGCCCGGGATCTCCGTGCCGGGGAAGGCGAGGGGCACGGCGACACCGACGAAGATGAAGATCAGCAGGGCGGGCAGCCCGCGGAAGATCTCGATGTAGACGCTCGCCAGCCAGCGGTAGGGGCCCACGGAGGACAGCCGCATCAGCGCGATGACCATGCCCAGGACGAGTCCGACGACGAAGCCGGACAGCGTGTAGAGCACGGTGTTCTTCAGCGCCAGCGTGATGACGTCCGGGAACATCTGCTTCGCGATGTCCGCCTGGGCGAACTGGTTCTGGAGCCGGCCCCAGTCGGCCGTGACCGCGAAGGCGATCACGGCGGCGGCGAAGACGGCGTACTGGACGCCGCGCGACAGGCCGCGCTTCTGACGCCGGGTCAGTCCCTTCTTCTTCGGCTGGAGGGCTGTGTCCGTGTCGGTCATGAGGCGGCGGGAGAGGCGACGGAGGCCTCGTACGGGCCGATCCACTGCTCGTAGATCTTCTTGTAGGTGCCGTCGGCCTTGGCGGTCCTGATCGCCTTGTTGATGGCGTCGAGCAGCGCCTTGTTGCCCTTCTTGACGGTGAAGCCGTACTGCTCACCGGTCTTGAGGTTGTCCACGACCTTGAACTTGTCCGCGTTGGCCTTGTCCTTCAGCCAGCCCTGGACGACCGGGTAGTCGATGACGACGGCCTGGACCTGGCCGGTGCGCAGGCCGTTGAGGACGGCGTCGGAGGACTCGAAGGAGATCGGGTCGTAGCCCTTGCTCTTGACGTAGTCCTCGCCGGTGGTCTGCGCCTGGGCGCCGAGCTTCTTGCCCTTGGCCTTGACGTCGGCGAGCGAGTTGATCCCGCTGTTCTTGTCGACGAGGACGGCCTGGGTGGCCTCGAAGTACGGGTCGGAGAAGTCGACGTTCTTCTTGCGCTCGGCGGTGATGGTCATGCCGGCGGCGGCCAGGTCGCACTCGCCCGAGTTCAGGAAGGCGCCCGTCTTGAAGTTCTCGAAGGGCGTGTCGAGGATCTGCTGCTTGACGCCGAGATCCTTGGCGACGAGGTCGATGAGGGAGACGTCGAAGCCCTGCACCTTGCCGTTCACCTCCGACTGGAACGGCGGGTACGGCAGGTGGGTGCAGGTGGTCAGCTGACCGCCCTTGACCAGGTGGACGCCCTTGACCGTGGTCTTGCCGCTCCCCGAGTCGCTGGAGGAGCAGCCGGCCGCGACGAGCACGAGTGCGGCGGTCGCGGTGGTGGCGGCCAGAAGGCGGGTCCGGCGCCCGACGAGCGTTTTCATGGGGGAGATCTCCTGTCGGGGAACTAAGGGTTCCGATTATAAGGAAGTGTTTGAGTCTCTCAAATCAAACCCATGGCCAAGCGGCCCCCCGACCTAAGATCGAGGGAGTCGGCCCCCGAGAGACGAAGAGAGCACCGCCGTGACCCACCCCTTCCTCGACCTGCCCCCGCTGACTGCCGAGCGCTTCGCCGCCATCGAGGACGGGGTGGCCCGGCTGCTGGACACCCGCCAGGACGTCCTGATCACCCAGGGCGAGGCACTGCTGCCGCTGGAGGGCGCGATCCGCGCGGCCGCCGGTCCGGGCACGGTGGCCCTGAACGTGATCACGGGCCCCTACGGGCAGACCTTCGGCAACTGGCTGCGTGACGCCGGCGCCACCGTGCACGACCTCTCGGTCCCCTTCCACACGGCGGTGACCGCCGGGCAGATCCGGGAGGCGTTCGCCGAACACCCGGAGATCGACTTCGTGTCGCTGGTGCACGCCGAGGCGGCGACCGGCAACACCAACCCGGTCGCGGAGATCGGCGAGGTGGTGCGCGAGCGGGGCGCCCTCTTCTACCTGGACGCGGTGGCCTCCGTGGGCGCGGAGCCGGTGCTGCCGGACGCGTGGGGCGTGGACCTGTGCGTGATCGGGGCGCAGAAGGCGATGGGCGGCCCGGCGGGCGTGTCGGCGATCTCGGTGAGCGAGCGGGCGTGGGACCGGATGGCCGCCAACCCGAACGCCCCGCGCCGCTCCTACCTGTCCCTGCTGGACTGGAAGGAGCGCTGGATCGACGCCGGCCGCAAGGCGCTGCCGCACGCTCCGGCGCAGCTGGAGATGCTGGCGCTGGAGGCGTGCCTGGAGCGGATCGAGTCGGCGGGCCTGGAGTCGGTGATGGCCCGGCACCGGCGCGCGGCGCTGGCCGCACGGGCCGGCGCGGTGGCACTCGGCGGGGGCCTGGAACCGTATGTGTACGAGGAGAGGGACGCGGCACCGGTCGCCACGACCCTCCGGGTGCCGTCCGGTGCGGTGGCCTCCGACCTGGTGGCCCGCGCTCTGGCGACCGACCCCGCGCTGCCGCTGGCGGCCGGCGGCGGCGCCCTGGCCCGGGAGATGATCCGCGTCAACCACTACGGCCCCGACGCGACGCGGGACGCGGTCCAGAACTCCCTGGCGGCACTGGGCGCGGCGCTCGCCGAGCAGGGACTGCCGGTGGACCCGGCCGCGGCCCGCCGGGCCGTGGAGAACGCCTGGCGGCGATAAGCAATCGGTCATCACCCCGGAACGCAACGAAAACGGCTCGCGCACACCGCGCGGGCCGTTTTCTCATCTTGAATTCCAATTACTTTCACAAACTCCGCCAATTCTCCTGACGGTAGCTTCCCGTCTTCTTCTGCCCGCTTTTTGCAGGGCTAAACAGGAGAGTTTGCTGACAGGTTTCCCGACGTTTCCGGGCTGTGACACACTCCACAACGATTGAGATTTGTCCCGATTTGATGCGGGACATCTCGGACATTTCACCAATCCGGCAAGAAGCCTTCGCGTGCACTCCCGTGCATTTTCGAATTCGCCTCGCTAAATTCGTGCCGCATGACTGCCGCACCCGCAGACCTGCTCATCGAACGGCCGGCGACGACCGACGGAGCCGCGCTCTGGCGTCTCGCCAAGGAATCGAAAACCCTCGACCTGAACTCCTCCTACAGCTATCTGCTGTGGTGCCGGGACTTCGCCGGCACCTCTGCGGTGGCGCGCGGCGCGGGTGGGGAGCCGGTCGGCTTCGTCACCGGATACCTGCGGCCGGACCACCCCCGCACGCTGCTCGTCTGGCAGGTGGCCGTCGACCCCGCCCACCGGGGCCACGGCATCGCCGCCAGGCTGCTGGACGGGCTGACCGCCCGGCTCGTCGCCGAGCGCGGGATCACCGGACTGGAGACCACCATCACGCCCGGCAACACCGCCTCCGAGCGGCTGTTCACCTCCTTCGCCGAGCGGCACGGCGCACAGGTGACCCGCGAGGTGCTGTTCCCCGCCGAACTGTTCACCGACGGCCCGCACGACCCCGAAGTCCTCTACCGCATCGGCCCGTTGACCGACTCCACCGCCCACTGAGGAGCGATCCACCGTGACCATCACCCAGCCCGATCTCAGCGTCTTCGAGACCCTGGAGTCCGAGGTGCGCAGCTACTGCCGCGGCTGGCCCACCGTCTTCGACCGCGCGCAGGGCAGCCGGATGTACGACGAGGACGGTCATGCGTACCTCGACTTCTTCGCCGGCGCCGGCTCGCTCAACTACGGCCACAACAACCCCGTCCTCAAACGCGCGTTGATCGACTATCTGGAACGGGACGGCGTCACCCACGGCCTGGACATGTCGACCACGGCCAAACGCACCTTCCTCCAGGCCTTCCAGGACCTCGTCCTGCGCCCGCGCGACCTGCCGTACAAGGTCATGTTCCCGGGGCCGACGGGCACCAACGCGGTGGAGTCGGCGCTGAAGCTGGCGCGGAAGGTGAAGGGCCGCGAGGCGATCGTGTCGTTCACCAACGCCTTCCACGGCATGTCGCTGGGCTCCCTCGCCGTGACCGGCAACGCCTTCAAGCGGGCCGGCGCGGGCATCCCGCTGGTGCACGGCACGCCGATGCCGTTCGACAACTACTTCGACGGCACGGTCCCGGACTTCCTGTGGTTCGAGCGGCTGCTGGAGGACCAGGGCTCCGGGCTGAACAAGCCCGCCGCCGTGATCGTGGAGACCGTGCAGGGCGAGGGCGGCATCAACGTGGCCCGGCCCGAATGGCTGCGCGCGCTGAAGGAGCTGTGCGAGCGGCAGGACATGCTGCTGATCGTCGACGACATCCAGATGGGCTGCGGCCGTACCGGCGCGTTCTTCTCCTTCGAGGAGGCCGGGATCACGCCGGACATCGTCACCGTGTCGAAGTCCATCAGCGGCTACGGACTGCCCATGTCGCTGTGCCTGTTCAAGCCCGAGCTGGACGTGTGGGAGCCGGGCGAGCACAACGGCACCTTCCGCGGCAACAACCCCGCCTTCGTGACCGCCACCGCCGCGCTGGAGACGTACTGGACCGACGGCTCGGCCATGGAGAAGCAGACCCGTGCCCGTGGCGAGCAGGTCGAGCGGGCCCTCATCTCCGTCACCGAGGAGAACCTGGCCGATGTGAAGGAGTACCGCGGCCGCGGACTCGTGTGGGGCCTGGAGTTCCACGACACGTCCCGGGCCTCGCGGGTCGCCCGCCGCGCCTTCGAACTCGGGCTGCTGATCGAGACGTCCGGCCCGCAGGGCGAGGTCGTCAAGCTGCTGCCCGCCCTGACCATCACGCGCGAGGAACTGGACGAAGGGCTCAGCGTCCTGGCCCGCGCCGTCCGCGAAACCGCCTAGCCATACCCAGCAAGGAGGAAGTGCACCCCATGATCGTCCGTTCGTTCAAGGAGATCGAAGGCACCGACCGGCACATCAGGGCGAAGTCCGGCACCTGGGAGAGCAAGCGGATCGTCCTCGCCAAGGAGCGCGTCGGCTTCTCCCTGCACGAGACCATCCTGTACGCCGGGACCGAGACGTCGATGTGGTACGCCAACCACATCGAGGCCGTCGTCTGCACCAAGGGCGAGGCCGAACTCACCGACCAGGAGACCGGGAAGACGTACACCATCACCCCCGGCACCATGTACCTCCTCGACGGGCACGAGCGGCACACGCTGCGCGTCAAGGAGGACTTCCACTGCATCTGCGTGTTCAACCCGCCGGTCACCGGCCGGGAGGACCACGACGAGAACGGCGTCTACCCGCTGCTCACCGAGCCCGAGGAGGTGTGAGAGCCCATGACCACCGCCACCGTGAAGGACCTCTACCCGACCCGCGGCACCACCGAGGTGACCGTCCCCCGCCAGGACCCCGTCGTGTGGGGCGCCCCGGACACCCCGGGCCCGATCGCGACGGCCGACCTCCAGGCGTACGAGCGGGACGGCTTCCTCGCCGTCGACCAGCTCATCGGCCCGGACGAGGTCGAGGTCTACAAGCGTGAGCTGGACCGGCTGGTCACCGACCCGGCGGTCCGCGCCGACGAGCGCTCGATCGTGGAGCCGAAGTCCAAGGAGATCCGCTCGGTCTTCGAGGTGCACCGGATCAGCGAGGTGTTCGCGAACCTCGTGCGCGATCCGCGCGTGGTCGGCCGCGCCCGGCAGATCCTCGGCTCGGACGTGTACGTCCACCAGTCCCGGATCAACGTCAAGCCGGGCTTCGGCGCGAGCGGCTTCTACTGGCACTCGGACTTCGAGACCTGGCACGCCGAGGACGGCCTGCCGAACATGCGCACGGTGTCCGTCTCGATCGCCCTGACCGAGAACCACGACACCAACGGCGGCCTGATGATCATGCCGGGCTCGCACCGGACGTTCCTCGGCTGCGCCGGCGCCACGCCGAAGGACAACTACAAGAAGTCCCTGCAGATGCAGGACGCGGGCACGCCGTCGGACGAGGCGCTGACCGCGCTGGCGAGCGAGTACGGCATCCGGCTGTTCACCGGCAAGGCCGGCTCGGCGACCTGGTTCGACTGCAACTGCATGCACGGCTCCGGCGACAACATCACGCCGTTCCCGCGCAGCAACGTCTTCATCGTGTTCAACAGCGTGGAGAACACGGCGGTGGAGCCCTTCGCGGCGCCGGTGCGGCGGCCGGAGTTCATCGGAGCGAGGGATTTCACTCCGGTGCGGTAGCCGCCCTCGATCACCGGGCCGGGGCCTCCTCGTGTGGGACGGGAGGCCCCGGCCCGGTCGTGTCAGCCGGACAGCGCCTCCAGCAGCCGGTCCACGTCGGCGGCCGTGTTGTAGAGGTGGAAGGCCGCGCGCAGGTTGCCCGCGCGGTCGGAGACTTCGATGCCCGCCTCGCTCAACCCGGGCTGGCGGGCGCCGAGTCCGGGAACCGAGACGATCGCCGAGCCCGGGGCGGGCACCGGCTCGTGGCCGAGGCCGGCGAGACCCGCGCGGAACCGGTCGGCGAGGGCGGTGTCATGGGCGTGCACGGCGTCCACACCGAGTTCCTCGATCAGCTCCAGCGAGCGCCGCAGTCCCGCGAAGGTGAACAGGGCGTGGGTGAGGTCGAACCGCCGGGCCGAGTGGGCGAGTTCGGCCACCGGGCCGTAGCAACTGTCCCACGGCCGCTCGGCCGCGACCCAGCCGGCGAGCAGCGGGGTCAGCCCGCCGAAGTCCTCGGGGACGGTGAGGAAGGCGGCGCCGTGCGGGCCCAACAGCCACTTGAAGGAGACACTGGCCGTGAAGTCGTAGGCGTCCGCCTCCACCGGCAGCCAGCCGGCGGCCTGGGAGAAGTCGACGTAGGTGCGGGCGCCGTGGGCGCGGGCGGCCTCGCGCAGGGCGGGCAGGTCGGCGATCCGGCCGTCGGCGGACTGCGCGGCGCTGACCGCGACGAGCGCGGTGCCCGGCCGGACGGACTCGGCGATCCGCTCCAGCGGGACCGTGCGGACCTTGAGGTCGCCGCGGACGTGGAAGGGGTTGAGCACGGAGGTGAAGTCGTCCTCGGCGGTGAGGACTTCGGCGCCCGCCGGGAGCGAGGCGGCGATCACGCCGGTGTGCGCGGCGACCGAGGCTCCGGCCGCGACCCGGGTGGCCGGGACGCCCACGAGCCGGGCGAACGCGGCCCGGCTCGCCTCCACGTCCTCGTACAGCGAGGTCAGCGGCCGGCCCTCGGCCCGCAGCAGCGCCGCGTCCTTCAGGGCGGCGACGGTACGGGCCGGCAGCAGGCCGTTGCTCGCGGTGTTGAGGTAGATGCTCTTCGGGGTGAACTCGGCGCGGACGAGGCGGTCGAACGTCTCCGTGGTCTCCATGGGTCCACTCTGCGGCCCAGGGAACTACGCGTCCATTGCGGACTTTTACGTGGTTCCTCTTAGCGGCGCTTATACGACCGCCCCGACCTGCGCTTTTCAGCCCTGCTGCGGCACCGCGCACCCGTCGGGCCCGCACGCCTGGGCGTCACCCTGCTCGACGAGCTTCAGCGGCGAGCGCTCGCCCCAGGCCTGGGTGAGCGCCTGTGTGAAGACCTCGGCGGGCTGCGCGCCGGAGACGCCGTACGTCCGGTCGAGGACGAAGAACGGCACCCCGGTCGCGCCGAGCTGGGCGGCCTCCCGCTCGTCGGCGCGGACCTCGTCGGCGTAGCGGGACGGGTCGGCGAGCACCGCGCGGGCGGCCCCGGCGTCCAGTCCGGCCTCGACGGCCAGCTCCACCAGGCGTTCGTCGCCCTCCGTGTAGACGGACCGCTCCTCGGCGAAGTTCGCCCGGTAGAGGATCTGGATCAGCTCGTCCTGCCGGCCCTGCTCCTTGGCGAAGTGCAGCAGGCGGTGCATGTCGAAGGTGTTGCCGTGGTCGCGGTCCCGGGTGCGGTAGTCCAGGCCCTCGGCGGCGGCCTGGGCGGCCAGGTTGTCCTCACCGGCCTGGGCCTGCGCCTCGCTCATGCCGTACTTCCTGGTCAGCATGGTGATCACCGGCTGGACGTCGCCCTTGGCGCGGCCCGGGTCCAGCTCGAAGGAGCGGTGCACCACCTCGACCTGGTCGCGGTGCGGGAAGGCTGCCAGCGCCTTCTCGAAGCGGGCCTTGCCCACGTAGCACCAGGGGCAGGCGATGTCGCTCCAGATCTCGACGCGCATGTCTTCGGCTCTCTCCGGGTCGTACGGGTGCGGGGGCTCTCCCCCGCCGGTACCTGAACGTTCAAGCAGCCCGTTTCATTCCCGAGGCCGCCGCCCTCAGCTGCCGTCCCGCAGGTCGCTCGGCCCGCCGGACCTGAACGCGATGTGGTCGTACGTCACCGCGCACCCCTCCCCCACCGGTGACTGCGCCATGAACCCGACCAGCGCGGCACCACCGGTCTCCTTCTCCTCACCCAGGGTGAAGAACCGGACGAAGGTCCAGCGCGCGCCGTCCCGGGAGGCGTGGAAGGCGAAGGCCCGCCCGGTCCGGCTGACCCGCAGCCACACCGAGTCCCCGTCCACCGTGAAGGAGTTGGCGTCGTCGGAGTGTCCCCGGGTGACGACCGTGCAGACGGTGGGCACGTCCGGGGAGTACTCCAGACAGAGCTTGGCCCAGGCCCGCTCGCCGGCATGGACGTAGAGCACCCCGGCGTCGAACGCGTCCCGGAACCCCACGCGGACCCGGGCGATCAGCTGGAAGTCCCCCGCGGGCGCGGCCCCCAGCAGCCGGGGCGCGTCGGAGGCGGGCTCCAGCGCGTCACCGCCGGGCGGCACGAACCGGTCCTGACGTGGTCCGGCCCGCCCGGTCAGCACACCGTCCGCGTACGACCAGTCACCGTCCGGTCCGTGGACCTCAAGAGGGAAGGGCACCTCGGGAATGTCCAAGTCCGTCAACCTCTCCTCACCCCCTACGGCGCTACCGCTCCAGAACGCCGTTGAACCGCCGGGGAAGCCCCAGGGGGTTGTCGTCCTTCAGCTCGGCCGGCAGCAGAGCCTCGGGCGCGTTCTGGTAGGCGACCGGCCGCAGCCACCGCTCGATGGCGGTGCCGCCCACCGACGTCGACGTGGAGGTGGTGGCCGGGTAAGGCCCCCCGTGATGCTGCGCGGGCGCCACCGCGACCCCCGTCGGCCAGCCATTGACCAGCACACGTCCGGCGAGCGGCGTCAGTTCGGCCAGCAGTTCCGGCCCCCGCCCCCGCCCGGCGGCCTCGTCGGAGGACACCTGGACGGTCGCCGTCAGGTTGCCCGGCAGCCGCGACAGCACAGCCGTGGCCTCGGCCTCGTCCGCGTAGCGGGCCACCACGGTGACCGGCCCGAAGCACTCCTCCAGCAGCAGGTCGTACGCCCCCTCCGCGGCCAGCTTCTCCGCCGGCACCGTGAGGAACCCGGCGCTGACCGAGTGCTCGCCGCCCGCGCCCGGGGTGACCGGCGACTCCACGTCCGGCAGTTCCGCGCGCTCGGCGACACCGGCGACGAAGTTGTCCCGCATGCGGTGGTCGAGGAGCACCCCGGCGTCGGTGTCGCTGACGGCGTCGGTCAGGGACTTCACCAGCCGGTCGCCGGCCGCGCCGGAGGGCACCAGCACCAGGCCGGGCTTGACGCAGAACTGGCCCACGCCGAGGGTCATCGACCCGGCGAGCCCGCCGCCGATCTCCTCGGCCCGCTCGGCCGCGGCGGCCTCGGTGACCAGGACCGGGTTCAGCGAACCGAGTTCGCCGTGGAACGGGATCGGCACCGGGCGGGCGGCGGCCGCGTCGAACAGCGCCCGTCCGCCCCGTACCGAACCGGTGAAGCCGGCCGCGGCGACCAGCGGGTGCTTGATCAGCTCGACGCCCGCCTCGAAGCCGTGCACGAGCCCGACGACGCCCTCGGGGATGCCGTGTTCGGCGGCGGCCCGGCGCAGCACCTTGGCGACCAGCTCGGACAGGGCCGGGTGGTCGGGGTGGGCCTTGACGACGACCGGGCAGCCCGCGGCCAGCGCGCTCGCGGTGTCGCCGCCGGCGACGGAGAAGGCGAAGGGGAAGTTGGAGGCGGAGTAGACGGCGACGACGCCGAGCGGCACCTTGTAGCGGCGCAGGTCCGGGACGGGCGGGGTCGCGGTGTCGTCGGGGTGGTTGATGATGACGTCGAGGAAGGCGCCCTCGTCGACGATGTCGGCGAAGGCCCGCAGCTGGTAGCAGGTGCGGGCGAGTTCGCCGGTCAGCCGGGCGGGGCCGAGCGCGGTCTCGGCGTCGGCGGTCTCGACGAGGCCGTCCTTGGCCGCGTCGAGGCCCGCTGCGGCCGAGCGCAGGAACGCGGCGCGGACCGCGCGGTCGGTGAGGGCGTCGCGCGCGGCGTGGGCCGCCCGGACGGCCGCGTCCACCTCCTGGGCTGTGGCCTCCACCGCAACCTGTTCACGCTGCTTCCCGGTGCGCGGGTCGACACTCCAGACTGGTGCTGCTGCCACCGCGGGTCCCTCCCAGTAAAGGCCGCATTGTCATACGACGATCCAGGCTCACCCATCAGCCGCGTTCGATATACTGAACGCTGTCTCTGATGATGAATATGCTGCTCGGAGACTATATAACTCAGTCCTCGTCGAACGAAGGGGTCAAGGGCGATGGCGGCAGGCGACACAGGGGGCGGGGCGCAGGTCAAGTCCGCGGTACGGACCGTTGAGCTGCTCGAATACTTCGCCGGCCGGCCCGGTATGCACTCCCTCGCGGCCGTCCAGGAGGCCGTGGGGTATCCCAAGTCCAGCCTGTACATGCTGCTGCGCACGCTCGTGGAGCTGGGCTGGGTGGAGACGGACGCGACGGGCACGCGGTACGGCATCGGGGTGCGGGCGCTGCTGGTCGGTACGTCGTACATCGACGGCGACGAGGTGGTGGCCGCCGCCCGCCCGACCCTGGACCGGCTCTCCGACGACACCACGGAGACCATCCACCTGGCCCGGCTCGACGGCACCAACGTGGTCTACCTGGCCACCCGGCAGTCCCAGCACTACCTGCGGCCGTTCACCCGCGTCGGCCGCCGGCTCCCGGCCCACTCCACCTCCCTGGGCAAGGCGATCCTCGCCAGCTACAGCGACGAGCAGGTGCGCAAGCTGCTGCCTGAGACGCTGCCCGCGCTCACCGAGCACACCATCACCGACCGGGAGAAGCTCATCGAGGAGCTGCACCAGGTCCGGGAGCAGGGCTTCGCGGTCGACCGCGAGGAGAACACGCTGGGCCTGCGCTGCTTCGGCGTGGCGATCCCGTACCGCACGCCCGCGCGGGACGCCATCAGCTGCTCGGTGCCGGTGGCCCGGCTGACCCCCGCACACGAACAGATGATCAAGGACGCGCTGTTCGACGCGCGGGATCGGCTGACGCTGGCGACCCGCAGGCTCTGACCCCGCCGGCCGCCGCCCCGGCGCCGGGAACCGTAGGCTCGGTCGCATGGAGATCGCGCTGCGGGCCGTACGGGACAGCGACCTGCCGGTGTTCTACCGGCATATGACCGACCCGGAGGCCCTCCGGATGGCCGCGTTCGGCCCGGAGAACCCGTACGACCGGCAGGCCCTCGCGGCCTACTGGCAGCGCATACGGGACTCCTCCGACGTGCTGCGCACGGTCCTGGCCGACGGGGAGGTGGTCGGCACCGCGGCCGTCTACGGCGTGGCCGGCGAGCGCGAGGTGACGTACTGGATCGACCGCGCGTACTGGGGCCGGGGTGTGGCGACGGCCGCGCTGCGGGCCCTGCTCGCGGAGGTTCCCGAACGGCCGCTGTACGCGCGCGCGGCGGCCGACAACCACGCCTCGCTGCGCGTCCTGGAGAAGTGCGGATTCCGTGAGGCGGCCCGTGCCCAGGGGTACGCGAACGCGCGGGGCCGGGAGATCGAGGAGGTCGTGCTGGTCCTGGACGCTCCCTGAACGCGGGCCGGGGTGGACGCCGGACGAGATGAACGCCGGATGAGAAAAACGGTCGTACGGGAACGGTCACCCCCGTCCCGCTCGTCTTCCCGTCGGGATGAACAAGACGATCAGGCGGGCGTCCGTCTTCGCGCTGCTGCTCGTGCTCGCCCTGCTGGTCAGGGCCACATGGTTGCAGTTCTACGACGGCAAGGCCCTCGCGGACGACAACGACAACCGGCGGAACGCGATCGCGACCTACTCGCGGCCCCTAGGGAACATCATCGTGGCCGGGGACGCGATCACCGGCTCGACGCGGACGAAGGGAAGCGACCTCGCGTACAAGCGGACGTACACGGACGGCGAGCTGTACGCGGCCGTGACGGGCTACGCCTCGCAGGCCTACGCCCCCACCCAGCTGGAGGGCGTCTACAAGGACCTGCTCAACGGCACGGACAACCGGCTGAAGACCGTGATGGACACCGTCACCGGCGAGCGCGCCGAACCGGGTGACGTGCTGACGACGATCGACCCGGCGGTGCAGAAGGCGGCCTACCGCGCGCTCGGCGACAAGAAGGGCGGGGCCGTCGCGATCGACCCGAAGACCGGCAGGATCCTCGCCGTGGTGTCGACGCCGTCGTACGACCCCTCCGCGCTCACCGACGCGAACACGGCGGGCAAGGCCTGGAAGACGCTCAACGCGGACAAGGACAAGCCGCTCACCAACCGCGCGCTGCGCCAGCCGCTGCCCCCGGGCTCGACGTTCAAGCTGGTCGTCGCGGCGGCCGCGCTGGAGGACGGGCTGTACAAGAACGTGGACGAGCCGACCGACAGCCCCAACCCCTACCGGCTGCCGGGCACGGTGCGCGACCTGGACAACGAGAACAAGTCCGCGCCCTGCGAGAACGCCTCGATCCGCGTCGCCCTGCGGTACTCCTGCAACAACGTCTTCGGCCACATGGCCGTCCAGCTCGGTCAGGACAAGGTCAGGGCCATGGCCGAGAAGTTCGGCTTCGACGACGACGCGCAGGACGTGCCGGTGCGGGCCTACGCCAGCGTGTACCCGTCCGGGATGGACCAGGCGCAGACCGCCCTGTCCGGCATCGGACAGTTCGACGTCACCGCGACCCCGCTCCAGATGGCCATGGTGTCCGCGGCCATCGCCAACGACGGCAAGCTGGTCTCGCCGCATATGGTCTCGCAGATCACCGACAGCGGCGGAGACGTGCTGAAGGACTACGACGACAGCGCCGGCACCAAGGAGATCATCAGCTCCACCACCGCCGAGCAGCTCCGGTCGGCGATGCAGACGGTGGTGAAGGACGGCACCGGCACGAACGCGCTGATCGACGGGGTGACCGTCGGCGGCAAGACCGGTACCGCCCAGCACGGCGAGAACAACAGCAAGACGCCGTACGCCTGGTTCACCTCCTACGGCAAGTCCGACAGCAACGGCAAGGAGGTCGCCGTCGCGGTGATGGTGGAGCAGTCGGACGCGGCCCGCTCGGAAGTGAGCGGCAACGGCCTGGCGGCGCCGGTGGCCAGGGCGATGATGCAGGCGGCCCTGAAGTAGCCCCTCACTTCACCCCGAGGACCTGCTCCACCGGGTCGATCGCGAAGTACACCAGGAACAGCGCCGAGACCGCCCACAGCAGCCAGTTGACCTCCCGCGCCTTCCCCACCACCGTCTTGATGACGACGTAGGCCAGGAACCCCGCGCCGATCCCGTCGGTGATGGAGTACGTGAACGGCATCGCGGCGATGGTGAGGAACGCCGGGACGGCGATCTCGTAGTCGTCCCAGTCGATGTGCCTGACGTGGGTCATCATCAGGAAGCCCACGGCGATCAGCGCGGGCGCCGCCGCCTGGAGCGGGACGATGGTGAGCAGCGGGGTGAGGAAGAGGGCGAGGCCGAACAGGCCGCCGGTGACCAGGTTGGCGAAGCCGGTTCGGGCGCCCTCGCCGACGCCGGCCGCCGACTCGATGTAGGCGGTGTTGGAGGAGGCGGAGCCGACACCGCCGGCGACGGCCGCGGCGCCGTCGATGAGCAGCACGCGGCCGATGCCGGGCACCTGGCCCTGCTCGTCCAGCAGTCCGGCCTCCGCGGTGATGCCGACGATCGTGCCCATGGCGTCGAAGAAGTCCGACAGGACGAGGGTGAAGACCAGCAGGACGGCGGTGAGGACACCGGCCTCGGCGAAGCCGCCGAACAGGCTGAAGTGACCGACCAGCCCGAAGTCCGGGGCGGCGACGACCTTGTCGGGGACCTTGGGCGTGGTCAGGCCCCAGCTCCTGATGTCGGCGACGGCGTTGATGACGATCGCGACGACGGTCATCGTCACGATGCTGATGAGGATCGCGCCCTTCACCCTGCGGGCGAGCAGCGCGACGGTGAGCAGCACCCCGAGGCAGAAGACCAGCACGGGCCAGCCGGTGAGCCGGCCGACGGCGCCGAGCTGGACCGGGACGGTGGTGTGCGCGGCGTCCGGGATGCGGCTGACGAACCCGGCGTCCACGAAGCCGATGAAGGCGATGAACAGGCCGATGCCGACGCCGATGGCCTGTTTCAGCTGCTGCGGGATCGCGTTCATGATCGCTTGCCGGAGTCCGGTGAGCACCAGCACGCAGATGACGACGCCTTCGAGGACGACCAGGCCCATGGCGTCCGCCCAGCTCATCAGCGGGGCGAGCTGGAAGGCGACGACGGCGTTGAGGCCGAGTCCGGCGGCGATGGCCAGGGGCAGATTGCCGCCGACGCCCATGATGACCGTCATCACACAGGCCACCAGGGCGGTGGCGGTGACGAGTTGGCCGGTGTCCAGGGTGTGGCCGAACTTGTCCTTGGCGCTGCCCAGGATGATCGGGTTCAGGACAAGGATGTAGGCCATGGTGAAGAACGTGGCGAAGCCGCCGCGTATCTCGCGCCCGAGCGTGGATCCCCGCTCGGAGATCCTGAAGTACCTGTCGACGGACATGGTCCCACTCCTCGTCACCTGAAGATCGGTCAGCGGATGCTGGCTGGATTGTTCCCCTGTCGAACCTGTTTCAGGTTTTCTCCGTGTTACGTCATCGAGTTCGGCCCGCCATACGGCGTCCAGCGCCCCGGACGACGCCGCCTCCGTGGAGTTCCATGCCTTCCTCGAACGGCACTACGCCGAACTCGCCTGCCTCGCCCATCTGTTGACCGGGGAGGCGGACGCCGCCGACGATCTGGCGGCGGACGCGTTGCTGGCGCTGTGGCACCGCTGGGACCGGGTGCGCGCGGCCGACCATCCGGTGGCGTACGCGCGGGGCGTGGTCGCGAACCTGGCCCGCACCAGGATCCGCGGCGCGGTGCGCGAGCGGCGGCGGATCGCGCTGTTCTGGCCGCGCGGCGAGGAGCGGACCGAGAACCCGGACGTCGCCGGCGTGGTGGACGTCCAGGAGGCGCTGCGCAGGCTGCCGTTCCGGAAAAGGGCGTGCGTGGTGCTGCGGCACGCGTTCGACCTGTCGGAGAAGGACACCGCGCTCGCCCTCGGGATCTCGGTGGGTACGGTGAAGAGCCAGACGTCCAAGGGCATGGCCGAACTCCAGCGGCTGCTCGGCCCGCAGGGCGGCGACCCGCGGCGGGTGCACGCGGCGATGGCGGCCCGGGGCGGCGAGAGCGGAGGAACGAAGCGATGAGGCAGCGGGACGTGCGCGACGAGCTGCGCGCCCGGCTGCACGAGGCGGCCGGGGCCCATGAGCCCGACCGCGCCCGCATCCTGGCCCGCGTGGAGCGGGGCATGGCCGCGCGGCCGGGGTCCGGCCACCGGTCCGTAAGCCCGCCGGTGTCCGGCTGGTTGCGGGTGGGCACGGCGACGGCCGCGGTGGCCGGTGTGCTCGCGCTCTGCGGGTACGCGGTGGCATCGGCGGTGAAGGACGACCCGCCGCGGCGGCAGACGGCGGCGGTCTCGCCGACGCCCACGCGGTCGCCGGACCGGACCGCGGCACCGGCGGCCCCCGTCCACTCGGCGGACCCGACGCCCGGAGGGGGAATCGGCCGGCCGTCCCGCACGCCTGACTCCTCCCCCTCCCGCACCCCGAAGACCACCGCCACGGCCGAGCCGCCGGTGGCACGTGCCGAGCAGGCCGGCCCCCTGTGGTCGGACGGCTCGGTCGACCCGCACAGCAACGCCTTCTGGGCGCAGAGCAACCTGACGCTGAAGACGTCCGAGCGGCTTTCGTCCCTGACCGTGGAGCTGAGGATCGCCCAGACCGGCGGAGTGACGTCGACGGGTGCCTGGCGTTCGCTGCCGGAGGGGGACTTCAGCCAGAGCGTCACGGAGCAGGACGGCTTCGTCGTCTACACCTGGAAGCTGAAGGAGGAGCGGACGGTACCGGCGGGCGAGTGGGTGTTCGCGGGGCAGTACGACCATGAGCGGGGCGGGCGCGACGCGGGAGACGACAGCTACGTCATGACCGGGGTGACCGGGGGCCGCACCTACGCGGTGACCGGCGACTTCGCCCCGCATGCCGGCGGATAGCCCCGCGCGCCTCGAAACCACCAGAAGCTCTCGGCCGCCCCGTCCGCACGTCGTCTTCGAGACCACCGACCTCGCCTCCGGCACGTGGACCCCGTCCACGGACTACGCGCTGCCCGCCGGCCCCCGCCACGGCACGGTGCTGCCGGTGACGGAGGCCGAGTACGAGCGGCTGCTCAGGACCTACGGCCAGGCTCAGCTGACGAAGTACGTCGGATTCGGCAGCTTGTACGTCCGGTCGGCGTGGCCGCCGTCCAGGTCCGAGTACTGGTCGCCGAAGTTGGCGATGATGTCGTAGCCCAGGTCGTCCTCGATGTGCTCGCGCGTCCCGGACTTGTACTGCACGGTCGTGCAGTTCCAGGTGCCCGGGGTGGCGCAGTCCTTCAGGTAGGCCGGCGGGGCGGCCTTGTCCTTGAGGAACATGTGGCCGGCGTCGAGGTTCACATCGGCGCCGACCTTCTTCAGGTTCTCCACGGCGGCGGCCCGCTGGGCCTCGCTGAGGCCGGAGTTGTAGAAGACCTCGACGCCCTTGGACGCGGCGTAGCGCACGAGCTCCGGGCTGCCGAAGACGGCGGGCCGGTCGGCGCGGTTCACGTAGTCGTTCCAGGTGCCGGCGTTGTACGTGTAGTTGTACCGCTTCTCGTAGTCGAGGCTGAGCAGCAGCGTGTCGTCGATGTCGAAGACGACGGCCGGCTTCTCGCCCCTGTGGTGGGCCTTGCGGGCCGCCTTGTCGATGTAGCTCTTCGCGTCGGCGTCTATGCGCGCCAGGTCCTTGGCGTACGGGCTGTCCTGGGACGCCTGGTAGACGCCGTCGCTGTCGGCGGTGGTGCCGTAGTAGGTGTCGATGTCCTTCACCAAAAGCCCGATGTTGTACGGCTCGTGGGTGGAGTTGGCCGTCGACTGACCGGCGCCGGCCGCGCCCGCGCCGTACAGCGCCGCACCGGCAACGACACAGGCGGCACCGGCCGCGACCGCCTTGAGGGACTTCCGCATGGATTCTCCGGATCTGGTGGATGAGAATGATGTACCAGGTCAGGACTGTCTACGCGCATCACACACGCAGGGCGAGCCCTGTTATCCGATCGATACCGACGCCTTGTCCCGCACCGACCCGCGCCATTGCCGTCCGATGACCTGGCCCTGACGCCCCCTTGAACCACCGCGTCCGGGTGGCAGCTCCCCCGGCGAGCAGCGCGCGCCTGTGCGTCAGCGCTTCCGCCAGGGTGCCCAGTCCCCGAGGTAGGCCGCTCGCGTCGCCGACTCGGCCTGCGTGGGCGTGAGTTGCGGGCGGTTCCCCGGGACGGTGATCTCGGCTCCCGGGCCGGTGTCGCGGTACTCGGCGAACCGCTGGTCCTGCCACGGGTAGGCCGCCGACATGTCGGTGTAGGGGGCGACCGCGTCGATGCCGGGGCCGAGCCAGCTGTCGCGGACGGTGAGCATCGGGCGCGCCGTGGGGTCGGAGCTGGGGACCCAGGGGCGGGCCAGCTTGTAGGCGCCGTCCGGGGCCTCGCTGGTGACACGGCCGCGTGTGACCAGGTAGCCGCGCGGATTGGCGGCGGCCGTGGAGGGCGCGAAGACGAACCCGTAGGGCGGCGCGGCGCGGTCGGTCCGGTCGAGGGTGCGGAAGTGGCAGCGGTCGAACACCGCCGTCGCCCGGCCGAAGACGAAGTCGACGTCTCCTTCGAGGTGGCAGTGGGCGTAGTACTGGCGGGCGAAGGCGCCGAGGGCCATCGAGTCGGCGTACAGGGTGTCCTGGTGGCCGAGGAAGCGGCAGTGCAGGAAGGCGCCCCGGTCGCCCTGCGCCTTGAGGGCGACGGCCTGGGTGCCGCTGGTGTCCGGGTGGTCGGCGCGCAGCCAGTCGTTGGCGAAGGTGATCCAGCGGGCGGTGAACCCGTCGGCCTGGACGGTGGCCGTCGCCGAACCGGAGGTGCCGTACGTGCCGCCGCCGGGCTTGGGGGTGCCGGCCGCGCGGTCGTACACGATCACGACGTCCCGGGGGTTCTCCGAGGCGCCGATCCAGGTCATCCCCGTACGGCCGGCGTCGACGACGACCGTCTCCCGGTAACTGCCGGGAGCGATCACGAGGGTCCGGCCGGTACCGGTGGCGGCGGTCACCGCGGCCTGCACGGAGGTGAAGTCGCCGCGGCCGTGCGGGTCGACGTACAGGGTGCCCGGGGTGAGGCGGCGGGCCGGGGAGCCGTAGCGGCCGAACGGGCGCGGCACGGCGTGCGCGGGGACGGAGGCGAGGCGGGGCGCGGCGGCGGCCCCGGCACTCGCGGCGAGGAAACCGCGTCTGGTCAAGGGCATGGACGTGCTCCTTCGAAGGACGGCTCTGGGGGGGGAGGAACCGGGCCGGGGCCGCGCCCCGGCCCGGTCGCGCCGGCGCGGTCAGCGCAGGTGTCCGGCGCCCGCGCGGTGGTCGACGAGGCCCGGCACGGCCTGCGGCCGGTCCACCCGGGTCCGCAGGACCGGGGTCCAGCCGGCCCCGGACCGGAGGA
The DNA here is from genome assembly GCF_002920615.1 of Streptomyces sp. Ru62. Classification (GTDB taxonomy): domain Bacteria; phylum Actinomycetota; class Actinomycetes; order Streptomycetales; family Streptomycetaceae; genus Streptomyces. The sequence continues at coordinate 158,273 of NZ_PQSU01000013.1, read as the reverse complement.
TCTCGCCGGGCACCTGCGCGTTGTGGACGGCGATGAGGTCCGTCGGCGCGCCGTTGACGTAGTTGTCGGCGGCGGTGACCGGCGCCTCCTTCCACTTCTTCAGGATCGAACCGGCGCCCACCCCGGCCGTCAGGGTGAACGCGTTGTGCTCGGCGACGAGCTGGGACTCCATGCCGATGCCGTAGCTGTAGGAGTAGCCGTCGCCGGCGACGAAGTGGTTGTTGTACGAGTCCACCTGTCCGAAGCGGACCCGCGGGGCCCGCTCGACCAGGTTCCGGAACAGGTTGTGGTGGAAGGTGACCTTCAGATGGCCCCGGTCGACGGCGGCCGTGGCCGCGCTGTCGCTGTTGCCGATGAGGATCGTCTTGTCGTGGTCCTCGAAGACGTTCCAGGAGGCGGTGACGTAGTCGGCGCCCTTGACGATGTCCAGTTCGCCGTCGTGCTGCTGGTAGATCCGGCCGTAGTACGACGGCAGGGTGCTGTCGGGGTGGTCCCCGTCGGTGAACGTGTTGTGGTCCATCCACACATGGGTCGACCCGTGGATCACGGCACTGTCGTACTCGGAGTTCCAGTTGCCGTCGGCGGTGTCGGTCGGGTCCCACTGCGGGAAGCAGTCGAGGGGGCTCTCGAAGCTCAGATTGCGGACGATGACGTTGTCCACGCCCTTGATCTGGAGGCTGGCACCCTGGAAACCGGCGTTCCGGCCGATGCCGACGATGGTCGTGTCGGCCGGCACGTCCGCCTTGATGAAGGCGTCCTGATGGGCGGCGGAGGCGCGGCGCAGTCCCTCGGGGCTGCCGTCGGGCTCGCCGTCGAGGGTCGTCGAGCGCCCCCACACCGCCGGGTCATAGGTCTTCAGGTAGGCGGCGAAGTCGTACCCGGGGACGGCGAACGAGGCGCAGTCCGGGCCGTCGGCGTCGATGGTGCCCTTCACGCGCACGATCTTCGGCGCGCTGCCGCCGTCCGCGAGGGCCGCCTTGAACTGCTCCCAGGTGGTGACGGTGTACACATGGGCGGGGTCGGCGGCGGCCCCGCCGGTCGTCCCGGTCCCGTACGCCGCCCAGCCGTCCCCGGCGGGCAGCACCTGCCGGCCGGGGCCGGCGCGGTGGGCGGTCTGCGCGGACGCGGTGCCGGTGACGGCGAGGACGAGGGCCGTGCAGCCGGCCAGCACCGCTATGACGCGTCCATGACATTTCGATATGCGCACTGTGGGGTTCTCCTCGGCTATGCGGGTGGCCAGGTGATCCAGGAGGTGGGTATGTCCTCGTGCAGCCGTACGACGTCGCGCCGGGCCGCCACCCGGGTGCGCAGCAGCTCCTGCGCCACGAGCCGGGCCACGGCGATCGCGCCCGGCGGATTGAAGTGCGTGTTGTCCTGCTCGGTCGTGGTCCAGTTGAAGCAGGTCTTCGTCTCCTCCGCCCCGAGCCGCTGCCACAGCGCGAGCGACAGCGCCTCGACGTCGAGGAGCGGCACCCTCTCCGCCGCGGCCAGCGCCCGCATGGCCGCCGGGTAGTCGCCGTGGGTGGGCAGGGCGTTGCCGTCGCCGTCGAACCTGCGGCGCTCGACGGGGGTGGCGAGAACGGGGTACGCCTTCCTGGCCCGTGCCCCGTCGATGTACCTCCGCAGGTACTGCTGGTACGTCGTCCACGGCTCGGTGTACCGGGCGGGATCGGTGGCCTTCTCGTCGTTGTGCGCGAACTGGACGAGCAGGAGGTCGCCGGAGCGGATGCCGGCGAGGATCACGTCGAGCCGCCCTTCGTCGACGAAGCTCTTCGAACTCCGTCCGTTCACGGCATGGTTGGCGACTGTCACCTCCTTGCGGAGAAAGAAGGGCAGTGCCGTCCCCCACCCGGTCTCGGGGGCGGCATCGGCGTATTTCTGGGCGGCCGTCGAATCACCGGCGATGTACAGCGTGCGGGACTCCCGACGGGAACGGCCGACGAGAGGAACGGCAGCGATCGCGGCGGAGGTGACCTGCCTACGGGTGAGGGACAAGATCGGCGCCTTTCCGGCGTGGGGGGACTCCGAGGGGGCACGGGGAACCGCGCGACCGGCCGCAACCGGCCCGCAGCCCCCCGCGGCGGAAACCACCCCAGCTCTCAGTGGTTCTTCTTCCAGTCGGCCTGCGCCTTGTTCAGCTGCTCGGCCAGGATGTCCAGGAACTGCTTCGCGCTCATCTTCCCGAGCAGCAGCTTCTGGAAGTTGGGCTCGTTGTCGGCCTTGGAGATCGTGTTCCAGTCGGGCAGGTAGTAGGGAAGCTGCACGATCTTCGTGTCGCCCCCGTTCAGCGCCTCGGCCGCCAGCTTCGTCGGCTCGGACTGCTGGATCCACGCGTCCCCGGCCGCGTCGGTGTTGGCCGGGACCTGCCCCGCCGACTCGTTGAACTTGGAGTTCTCCTCGGCGGAGACGGCGAACTCGATGAACTTCCACGCGGCCGCCTTGTTCTTGCTCGACTTGAACAGGCTGAGTCCGTCGACCGGGTTGGAGACCTGCACCCGGGTGCCGTCGTCCTGCGTGGGGTTGGGGATGCCCCGGAACTTGTCCTTGCCCAGTGCCTTCAGATGGTCCTGGTAGGACCCCAGGTTGTGGCTCAGCATGCCGATCGTGCCGCTGTCCCACTGGGCGACCATCTTCGTGAAGTCGTTGTTCACGTCGGCGGACGGGGTGTCCTTCTTGTAGAGCGCGACGTACTTCTCCAGGGCGGCCACGTTCCTGGGGTCGTTGACGGTGGTCTTGTCGCCGTTCCAGAACGACGTGATCCCGGTCTGGCCGTACACCGCGTCGAGGGCCGGCGCGATGGCGCCCTCGCCGCCGCGAATGGTGAAGCCGAACTGGTTCTTGCCCTTGTCCGTGAGCTTGTCGGCGGCCTCGTAGAACTTCGACCAGGTGGTCGGCGCGTCCAGGCCGGCCTTCTCGAACAGGTCGGTCCGGTACCACAGCGTGCCGTTGTTCGCGGAGGTCGGCACCTGGTACAGCGTGTTCCCGCCGCCGGCCGCCTTGCTCACGTCGATCAGGTTCTGGCTCAGCTTTCCGTTCAGCGGGCTCTTCCGCAGCCGTCCGTCCAGCGGCTCCAGCGCGCCCTGGGCCGCGACCTCGGCGAGCATCGCGGTGCCCACGCCGCCGACGTCCGGCAGGCCGCCGCCCTGGATGGCGGTGTCGTACTTGGACTGGGCGCCGGCCGCCGGGATGCCGACGTACTTGACCTTGATGTCCGGGTACTTGTTCTCGAAGTCGGCGATGACCTGCTTCCAGATGTCGGTGCGGACACCGCCGTTGTTGTCCCAGAAGGTGATCGTGCCCTTGCCGGAGCCCTCGTCCCCCTTGTCCCCCGCGCCGCCGCTGCCGTCGTCGCCGCAGGCGGTGGCGGTCAGCGCGAGGACGGAGCCCAGGGCGACGGTGAGGGCGGCGCGCCTGCTTCTGCGGATGCTTCTTCTCATGGGTCGGCTCTCTTCTGCTGGATCCAACGGGGACATGACGGTGTGGAGTTCAGTGGGGGGTGATCCGGAACCGGGTGAAGGTCGCCGTCCCGGCGGGTCCCGGTCCCTCGGATGCGGTGGCGAACAGGCCGAGCAGGGCGCCCACCCAGCACCAGGGAGTGGCCGCGAAGACGGGTCCGGACGGGCGGAGGCCGTCCCCGGCGTCGTACCGGAACCGGCAGCGCGCCCCGGCGCCGGCCTCGATCCGCAGCAGCGCCCGCCCCTCGGGGGCGAGGCACGGCACCCCGGCGTCACGCTCCGCGTCGGCGACCGCCTCCGCGAACCGGTGCACGAGCCGGACCGTCCCGTCGGCCCCGCGCTCCAGCCCGATCCAGGCGTAGGCGTCCCCCAGCACCGCGAGCCCCGCCCGCGCACCCGGCTCGGTGCCCTCCAGGCGCAGCCCGACCTCGATCGTGCCCGGCCGGCCGGGCAGCCGCTGGGTGAGGACGTTCGGCAGTTTCCTGAGGTCACGGGCGTCGGCCGAGCGGAGGCAGGTCAGCCGCAGCCCGTCCGCGGAGTGCTGGGTGGCCCAGCCGTCGCCCGGGTTGGCGGTCCACTGCCACTGCCGGCCGTACCGGCCGCCGGGGAAGTCGTCGTCGGTCGCCGAAGCGGCGGGCGGCTGCGGCGGGAGGTCCGGCCGCCGGTGTTCGGCGACGGGGGCGCCCTCGTCACCGAGGACCGGCCAGCCGTCCGGGCCCCAGCGCATCGGCTGGAGGTGGACCACCCGGCCGTGGGCGCCGCGCTGCTGGAAGTGCAGGAACCAGTCCTCGCCGGCGGCGGTGCGCACCCAGCCGCCCTGGTGGGGCCCGTTGACGTCGGTGTCCCCCTGTTCCAGGACGACGCGTTCCTCGTACGGGCCGAAGAAGCCGCGCGAGCGGAACGCGCCCTGCCAGCCGGTCTCCACTCCCCCGGCGGGGGCGAGGATCCAGAACCAGCCGTCGTGCCGGTAGAGCTTGGGCCCCTCCAGGGTGAACCAGCCGGGGATGCGGTCGCCGTCGACGATCACCTTGCCCTCGTCGAGCAGTGAGGTGCCGTCGGGGTGCATCCGGTGGCCGGTGAGGCGGTTCTTGACGCCGGAGCGGGACCTGGCCCAGGCGTGCACGAGGTAGGCCTCGCCGGTGTCGTCGTCCCACAGCGGACACGGGTCGATCAGGCCCTTGCCCGGCTTGAGGAGGTGCGGGCGGGTCCACGGGCCCCTGATCCCCGGCGCGTTGATCTGGAAGATGCCCTGGTCCGGATCGCCCCAGAAGATCCAGAAGCGGTCGTCGTGGTGCCGGATGGCCGGCGCCCAGACCCCGCGGTCGTGCCGGGGCCGGGCGAACTCCTCCTCGGGTTCCAGGCGTTCGAGGGCGTGGCCGACGAGCGTCCAGTCGACCAGGTTCCGCGAGTGCAGCAGCGGCAGGCCGGGGGCGCGGCCGAAACTGGAGGCGGTGAGGTAGAAGTCGTCGCCGACACGGACGACGTCCGGGTCGGACCAGTCGGCGTTCAGGACCGGGTTGCGGTAGGTCGTCACTGGCTCACCGCCTTGCGGACCAGGGCCGCCGCCTCCTCGCGGGCCGGCCGGCCGTCGGCGACGACGGTGACGATCCGCCGTACGACGGTCTCGCCGGGCGGCACGGTCAGCCGCTCGGTGTGCGCCAGGGAGGAGCCCACGCCGGGGTACTCGGCGGCCCGGACGAACCAGGGGTCCCGGCGGGTCTCCTCGGTGGCACCGGCGAATACCAGCGTCCAGCCTCCCCCGCTCTCGGCTCCGCTCGAACGGGGGGACCCCCATCCGGCCAGCGCGAGCCAGTCGGCGCGGGTGCCGTGCACCTCGGTCTCGCCCTCCCGGTCGGCGGTGAAGACCTCCGGGGCGCGGGGCTCCTTGCGGGCCCGCCAGAAGAAGCCGCCGTAGGCCGCGCCGGGCCGGCCGTTGGTGGCCGGGCTGCCGATCGACAGCGGCCCGGGGGTGACGTTGGTGAGCGAGAAGGTGAAGTCCAGCGCCCAGGCGGTCCCGGTGAGTCCGGTGGCCGCGACGGTACGGCGCTCGCGCAGCAGCTCGGTGCCGGCGGCGACCCAGCGCAGCTCCTCCACGAAGCCGTCGGGGTCGCGGAGCTGGAAGCCGGTGTGCCGCTGGGCGCCGTGGTTGTCGAGCTCGGTCGGCCCCCGGTCGCGGAGGAAGGTCCGGCCGCCCCAGAAGTTGTGCCCCTCGACGTCGGGAACGGCGACACCGACGCCGAGGTGGTGTGCGTGGTCGGTGGGGCTCACCTCGGTGACCGCCGCGCCGGCCAGGGTGGTGACGGGGTGCAGATAGGGGCGCGGGGAGAGCCGGGCGGGCAGCTCGGGCCGGGTGACGTAGCGTCCGACCGGGCGGCCGGCGACCCGCAGGACCGGGCTGTCGGGGGGCGTCATCAGGTGCTCACCTCGTTCGGCAGGGCCCAGGAGGCGCCCAGTTCGGAGTAGAGGGCGAGGGTGTCGGCCGCCGCCGCGACCAGGCCGTCGATGCCGGGCACGATCCGGCGGTGTTCGGCGGGCAGCGGGCGCCAGGCGTCCTCGGGGAGCGGCGCCGGGTCGGGGGCGGTGCGGACGGCCTCGACCACCCGCATGAAGGCGCCGGTCGCGTCCGGCGGGACCAGCAGCTCCGCGCCGTCGTCCAGGTGCGCGACCAGGTTCTCCAGCAGGTCCGTGCGGCCGTACTCGGTCTCCTCCGGGCCGTGGCCGGTCCGCTGGAGCAGCACCCGGTCCTGCTTGTACCAGAAGGTGATCCGGCCGCTGCTGCCGTGCACCAGCAGGTAGGGCTCCCCGGGGTGCTCCGCGCACAGGGTCGCCGCGACCGTGACGGGCCCGCGCGGGGTGCGGACGCGGACGCAGGAGGTGTCGTCGGACTCGATGGCGTTGGCGCGCAGCAGCTCGGTCTCGATGCGGGTGACGTCCTCGGCGCGGGTGGTGCCGAGCAGGGCGAGGCCGGTGGCGACGGCGTGCGCGAGGGGGTTGGTGAGCACTCCGTCGACCACGTCGGCGCCGTTCAGCCGGCGCCGGCCCGCCCAGGGCGCCCGCCGGTAGTAGGCCTCGTCCCGCGCCCAGGCACCGGCCCCGCCGACCCCGATGACCTCGCCGACCGCGCCCTCGGTGATGAGGCGCCGGATCACGGGGACCGCGTGCGATCCGAGTGACTGGAAGCCGATCTGGCAGGCCACCCCGGCCTCGGCGACCCCGTCGGCCATCCGCCGGAACTCCGCGTACGACGGTGCCGGCGGCTTCTCCAGCAGCACGTGCGCCCCGCGCGCGGCGGCCGTGAGGGCCAGGTCGGTGTGGGTGGGGATCGGGGTGCAGACGACCGCGATCCGGGCGCCGGTCGCGTCCAGGAGCGCGCCGAGGTCGGTGGACTGCTCGGGTGTGCCGAGTCCGTCCGGGATCTCCTCCCCGGTCAGCGGGGTCAGCTCGCAGATCCCGGCCAGCCGCACGAGGCCGGTGGCCTGGAGCCGGCGGATGTTGTCCAGGTGCCGGCGGCCGTGGCCGCGTGCGCCCGCCAGGACGACGTCGACGCTCATCCCTTCACCGCCCCCGCGCTGAACCCGGTGATCAGCCACTTCTGGATGAAGGCGAACACGATCACCACGGGTACGGCCGCGACGATGCCGCCCGCCGCCAGGGCGCCCAGGTCCACGCTGTCCGCGCTCATCAGGGTGTTGAGGCCGACCGGGATGGTCTGCTTGCTCTGGTCGGAGAGGAACATCAAAGCGAACAGGAAGTGGTTCCAGGCGTGTACGAAGGCGAAGGAGCCGACGGCGATCAGGCCCGGCCGCAGGAGCGGGAGCACCACGATCCGGAAGGCGGTGAACCGGTTGCAGCCGTCCACCCAGGCCGCCTCCTCCAGGGAGTACGGCACGTTCCGGATGAACCCGCTGATGAGGATCATCGACAGCGGCAGCTGGAAGACGGTCTCGGCGATGATCACGCTGCCGAGTGAGTTGATCATCGACAGCTTGGCGAAGATCTGGAACAGCGGCACCAGCAGCAGCGCGCCCGGCACGAACTGGGAGCACAGCAGGGCCAGCATGAAGCCGCGCTTGAGGCGGAAGTCGAAGCGGGCCAGGGCGTAGCCGCCGGCCAGGGCGACCACGGTGGTGAGCACCAGGGTGGCGAGGCCGACGTAGACGCTGTTGGTGAAGTAGGTGCCGAAGCTGCGCTCGGTCCACACCTTCTCGAAGTGCTCGAACGTCATCGGCCACGGCACGAGCGAGGTGGAGCCGGCCGGGCGGAGCGCGAAGAGCAGGATCCAGTAGAAGGGGATCAGGGTGAACAGGAGGTAGACCGTCAGGGGGACGTAGATCTGCCAGCGCGGGACCTCGTCCCAGGCGCGGCGCCTCCTGCCGGGCCGGGCGGGCTCGGCCGCCACGCGTTCGGGCGCGGGAGCGATCTCGGTGATCACTTGGAGTCACCTCCGAACTTGCTCAGCCGCAGATAGACGATCGAGCAGAAGAGCAGGATCACGAACGCCACCGTCGTCAGGGCGGAGGCGTAGCCGAAGTTGTGGGCGTCGACGCTGGTATTGGCGATGTAGAGGGGGAGGGTGGTGGTCTCCCCCGCCGGTCCGCCGCCCGTGAGGGTGTAGAGCAGGTCGACGTTGTTGAACTCCCACACCGCGCGCAGCAGCGTGGACAGCACGATGGCGTCCTTCAGGTGGGGCAGGGTGATGTGCCAGAACTGCCTGAGCCGGCTCGCCCCGTCGACCCCGGCGGCCTCGTACAGGTCCCGGGAGACGGACTGGAGGTCGGCGAGGATGAGGATCGCGAAGAACGGCACCCCGCGCCACAGGTCGGCGGCCACCGCAGCCGGGAACACCGTGGAGGTGTCCGACAGCCAGCTGGTGCCGTAGGAGCCCAGCCCCGCGTCGGCGAGGTAACGGGTGATGCCCGTCTGGGAGTTGTAGAGCAGCACCCAGATGGCGGAGGTCAGCACGCCGGAGACGGCCCAGGGCGAGAAGACGAGGGCGCGGCCCAGCGCCCGGCCCACGAAGGTCTGGTTGACGATGAGCGCGAGGGCGAGTCCGAACAGCAGTTGCAGCCCGACCTCGACCACGACCCACTTGGCGCTGAAGGTCAGCGTGTCCCAGAACTGCGGGTCGTGGGCGAAGGCCTGGGTGAAGTTGTCCAGGCCCGCGAAGCCGTTCCGCCACGGCTTGGTGGGGTTGTAGTTCCGCAGGCTGTAGTAGAAGACGCTGAGCACCGGGTAGGCGATGAAGCCCAGCATCAGCAGGGCCGCCGGGGCGATCAGCAGATACGGCAGCCTGCGCGGGGTCGCGGAGGCACGGCGCCGCCGGGGTGGCGCGGGCGGTTTCGCCACGGCTGCGGCTTGGGCCATGACTGTTCTCCGTTCGCAAGGGGTCGATCACAATGAGTGCAGGAAGCGCTTGCTATGTGCACGTGCGTGGGGTGTGACGGGACGGGGGGACGTCAGCCGGCGTACGGGTCCGGGACGGTGCCCGGGCGGGCCAGGAACTCGAAGTCGCAGCCTGTGTCGGCCTGCGTGATCTGCTCGTTGTAGAGGGCGCCGTAACCGCGCTCGAACCGCGCGGGCGGTGGCGTCCACTCCGCCCGCCTGCGGTCCAGCTCCTCGTCGTCCACGTGGAGGTGGAGGCTGCGGGCGTCGACGTCCAACGTGACGAGGTCGCCGGTGCGCACGAGGGCCAGCGGGCCGCCGACGTACGACTCCGGGGCGACGTGCAGCACACAGGCCCCGTAACTCGTGCCGCTCATGCGGGCGTCGGAGATCCGGACCATGTCCCGCACGCCCTGCTTCAGCAGGTGGTCCGGGATCGGCAGCATGCCGTACTCGGGCATCCCCGGGCCGCCCTTGGGGCCGGCGTTGCGCAGCACCAGCACGCTGTCGGCGGTGATGCCGAGCGCCGGGTCGTTGATGGTGCGCTGCATGGTGCGGTAGTCGTCGAAGACGGTGGCCGGGCCGGTGTGCTTGAGCAGGCGGGGCTCGGCGGCGATGTGCTTGATGACCGCGCCGTCCGGGCAGAGGTTGCCGCGCAGCACGGCCACCCCGCCCTCGCTCGCCACCGGGTTGTCCCGGGGCCGGATGACGTCGTCGTCGTGCACCTGCGCGCCGCCGAGCTGCTCGCGCAGGGTGTCGTGCGCCACCGTCGGCCGGTCCAGGTGGAGCAGGTCGGTGATCCGGGAGAGGAAGCCGGGCAGACCGCCCGCGAAGTGGAAGTCCTCCATCAGGTACCGCCGGCCGCCGGGACGGACGTTGGCGAGGACCGGGACCGTGCGGGCGATGCGGTCGAAGTCGTCCAGGGTGAGCCGGACCCCCGCCCGGCCGGCCATCGCGATCAGGTGGATCACGGCGTTGGTGGAGCCGCCCAGGCCGAGCACGGTGGTGACGGCGTCCTCGAAGGCCTCGCGGGTGAGGATGCCGGACAGCCCGCGGTCCCGGTGGACCAGTTCGACGGCGGTCAGGCCCGCCCGCGCCGCCATCCGGTCGTGCCCGGAGTCCACCGCCGGGATGCTGGACGCGCCCGGCACGGTCACACCCAGCGCCTCGGCGGCGGCGGTGAGCGTGGACGCCGTACCCATCGTCATGCAGTGGCCGGGCGAGCGGGCCAGGCCGCTCTCCAGCTCGGCCATCTCGCAGTCGCCGATGAGGCCGGCCCGCTTGTCGTCCCAGTACTTCCACATGTCGGTGCCGGAGCCCAGGACCTCGCCGCGCCAGTGGCCCGGGAGCATGGGGCCGGCGGGCACGAAGACGGCGGGCAGGCCGACGGAGGCGGCGCCCATCAGCAGCGCGGGCGTGGACTTGTCGCAGCCGCCCATGAGGACCGCGCCGTCGACCGGGTAGGAGCGCAGCAGCTCCTCGGTCTCCATGGCGAGCAGGTTGCGGTAGAGCATGGGGGTCGGCTTCTGGAAGGTCTCGCTGAGGGTGGAGACCGGGAACTCCAGCGGGAAGCCGCCCGCCTGCCACACTCCGCGCTTGACGGCCTGCGCGCGGTCGCGGAGGTGGACGTGGCAGGGGTTGATGTCGGACCAGGTGTTGAGGATCGCGATGACCGGCTTGCCGAGGTGTTCCTCCGGCAGGTAGCCGAGCTGGCGGGTGCGGGCGCGGTGGCTGAAGGAGCGGAGCCCGTCGGTGCCGTACCACTGGTGGCTGCGCAGTTCCTCGGGCCTCTTGCGGAGGGCGTTCATATGGACCACCCGGCGGCGATGGCGGCGACCTCGGCACGCTCGTCCTCGGGCAGCGGCCTGCTCGGCGGGCGGACGTCCCGGCGGCACAGGCCGAGCGCGGCCAGGGCCTCCTTGACGACGGTGACGTTGTTGGCGTTGCCGTGCGCGGCGCGCAGTTCCTCGAAGCGGCGGATCTGCTCCCAGACCTTCATGGCGGCCGGGTAGTCACCGGACCGCAGCGCTTCGATCATGTTCAGCGAGACGGCCGGGGCGACGTTCACGAGTCCGGAGGTGAAGCCGGTGGCGCCGGCGGAGAAGTAGGAGGGCGCGTACGGTTCGGCGAGGCCGGCGACCCACACGAAGCGCTCCAGGCCCGCGTCCCGGGCGAAGGCGGCGAACCGGGCGGCGTCCGGGACGGCGTACTTGACGCCGATGACGTTCGGACAGTGGTCGGCGAGTTCGGCGAGCCGGGCGCCGGGCAACTGGGCGTTGCGCAGGTACGGCACCACGCCCAGCTCCGGGACGGCCTCGGCGATGGCCCGGTGGTAGTCGACCCAGCCGGCCGCCGAGACGTACGGGTGCACCGGCTGGTGGACCATCACCATCTGGGCGCCGAGGTCGCGGGCGTGCCGGGCGGAGGCGATGGCGGTGGGCAGGTCGTGCCCGACCCCGACCAGGAGGGTGGCCCGGTCGCCGGCCTCCTCGGCGGTCGACTCGGTGACGAGCCGGCGCTCTTCGGGAGTGAGGGCGTAGAACTCGCCGGTGTTGCCGCCCGGGGTGAGGGTCCTGATCCCGCCGTCGAGCAGGCGGCGCAGCAGGGCCCGGTGGGTCTCCCGGTCGACGGAGCCGTCCTCGGCGAACGGGGTCACCGGGATGGCCACGACATCGGCCAGGGCCGCCCGCTGGCGCTCGAACGTCACGCTGCTCATCTCTGGCCCTCCTCTGGGCGGGGCTCGGGGAACGCACGGCGTACGAAGGACGCGATGTGCGCGTGCAGGGCGTTCGCGGCGCCGTCGGCGTCACCGTCCAGCGCCAGCCGCAGGATCTCCCGGTGTTCGGCGGCCTCCCGCTCCCAGGAGGGGTCGGCGGCCCAGGCGACGGCGGAGACGAGGGCGGCCTGGTCGCGGACCTCGTCCAGCATCCGGCCGAGCAGCGGGTTGCCGCACGGCAGGTAGAGGGCGCGGTGGAACTCCCGGTTGGCGAGGGAGCGTTCGGCGGTGTCGGTGGCCGTGTCGGCGCGGGTCAGCGCGTCCCGGGCGGCGTCGAGGGAGGCGCCCCGCGCGACGGCACGGCGCAGGGCCTCGGGTTCGAGCAGCAGCCGTACGTCGTAGACCTCGCGCGCCATGTCCGCGTCCACCATGCGCACCGTGACGCCCTTGTACTGGTTCATCACCACCAGGCCGGTCCCGGCGAGGGTCTTCAGCGCCTCGCGCACCGGGGTCTTGGACACCCCGAACTGCGCGGCCAGTTCCGCCTCCACCAGGGCCTGACCGGGCGTCAGCCTGCCGGTCAGGATGCGGTGTTTGATCGCGTCGAGCACGTACTGCGTGCGGGACGGGATCGGGGTGGGCACAGAGCTCATGCGGCCCTCTCGGATCTCACATATCGCGTCTCATATATGACGTACGAAGTACGACGCGTTGAAGGTAGGAGGGGGCCCGGTCTTCGTCAATGCTTGTGACAAAAGAAGTCGGACGGTGCGCTCAGACGCTGGGGATGTGGCCCTCGCCGGCGGTGAACGCGGGCCGGCCGAAGACGGCGGCGGCCTCCGGCGTCCGGTGCACCTGCGTGCAGTCTTCGCTCCCGTGAAAGTGTGCGGCTGCAACCCGGCGAACATGCCGGGCCCCGCGTACCCCCACCTCGGCGCCCCCTCCCGACCGCAGGTACCCGGAGCGGGGCCGGCCGGGACCGGGGTGCGGCACCTGCTGTCGCACCGGTACTCCGGTCAGATCTCCATCACCGCGTCGCAGTCCGGGCACACCAGGGACGCGTACGCGGCCGGGTACCAGGGCTCCCCGGGGTGCCCGGCAGGGCTCGGGGGGGCCTTCGTCATGGCGAAGGTGTCCTTGCCGCACAGGGTCCGCGGGCCGGCGGCTCCGGGCCTGCCGGGTGCGGCGGGCGCCGCGTGCACCCTGCGCGGGAGCCGTTCGGCGTCGGGCGGTCCGGCCGCGGGCACGCGTGCGGCCACGGGCTGTTCGAGCTCGTACACAACGACGATCCCGCTCATGTCTCCACCGTAGGCGCGGCGGCCCGGTGCGGCCCGTTCACCCGCCGGTGGCGCCGGGCAGGCCGAGTTCGCGGCCGCGGTAGAAGCCCTCGCGCTCCTCGGCGACATAGGGGGCCATCGCCGCCCGCCGCCGCGCCTCCGCCTCGGAGGCCCGCCACGCGTCACACGCCTCGCGGGAGTCCCAGAACGACACCCCGGTGATCTCCTGTCCGTCCTCGGACCAGTACGCGTAGGCCCGGTGCAGGCCCTGCGGCGCGGGCTCCGGGCGCCAGGCACTCTCGAAGTCCTCCAGCGTGCCCGGCTGAAGGCGGCGCGTCGTCACCCACACGTAGTGCTCCCGCATGGCGGCTCCCTCCGTACCCGTTCGGCTCGCCCCCCTCTCAGGGTCACCGTAGGCCCGATGCGCCGCTTCCGCCGCCCGGCCCGGGTCCGGCCGGCGGGGTCAGGCCCGGTGCGGCCACGCCGGGTTCCGCCCGCTGAGACCGACGGCCCGGTCCAGCGGGGGTGCGTCCGTGGGGACCGGGACGACCGGACCGAAGGGGCCGTCGCCGCGGTGGGGGTCGTCGGCCGCGGCACGGAGGAAGACGAGGGCCGAGTCGAGGGCGGCCGGGTCCGGGGCGTAGTCCTGGCCGGTGGCGCGGGACAGGTCCCAGCCGTGGATCACCAGCTCGTCGGCGACGACGGCACCCGCGACCGCGCCCGGCAGGTCCACCCCGCCGGCGCGGGTGTCGCCGGTCCAGGCGGCCGGGTCGCGCCAGGCGTCGGCCAGCGCGTCCAGCGCCTTCGGCAGTTCCTCGCGCCAGTCGGGGCCGACGTCCCAGGCGGCGGCGTCCGGGTGGGTGTCGGTGGTCGTGCCGAGGTCCTTGCGGGCGGCGTCCCGGAAGGCCACGGACAGCATCAGCAGGTGGCCCAGCAGGTTGCGCACCGCTCGTCCCGGGCACGGTGTGGCGGCCGTGAGCTGCCCGTCGGTCACCGACTCGGCGAGCCGGGCCACGATCCTGGTCTGGGGGCCTAGGTCCACCATGGTCATGCTCACTCCTTCAGGGTGGCGCTCTCCGTACGAAGGGGTGACCGGTGGGCCTCCGGAAACTCATCGGTGCGGCGCGACCACTCCCACGGCGCACGGCCGCCGCCGAGGCACCAGAGGGCGATCACCGGGTCGCACAGCGCGCAGCCGAACGACGAGTCGTGCGCGAAGGGGACGATCGGGTGGCCCTTGAGGTGGTGGACGACGTCCCACGCGGTGTGCAGCAGCCAGCCGACGCCGATGAACGTCCAGGAGTCCAGTCCCTTGTAGGCGACGTAGGTGGCGACCGCCGTGAAGGCGAACTCCCAGCCGCCGAGGCCGCCGCCGCTGAGGTAGGCGGCCCCGGCACCGGCCACCATGACGGCGTTGAGGCGGCGCCGGTGGGGTTCCGGGACGAGGGACATGAGGATGACGTAGAGCAGGCCGATGAGAAGGGGAGCGAGGTAGCGCATGCGGTCGACGGTAGGTTTCCGGGCCCCGGCGCCCCAGGGGCTCCCGTGCCACGTTCCGACGGATTGTCGCCGCGCGGAGTCAGGCCGCTTCCCCCCGGAGGCGTGCTGCCCAGGGCCGGGGGACGGCGCCGGGCGCGGGCGTCCGCCGTACCGGGGCAGCTCGCGAACCTAGGGAAACTGCCCGATCCGCGGCCCCGCGCCTTAGGGCCACGATGACCGGGCATGACGACTTCCTGGACCGTGTCCCGCGTGCTGCGGGACCACAACGCGAGGCTGTGTCTCACCGGCCTGGTGGTGTCCGCCTTCGGCACCTCCTCGCTGTGGCTGGCGTCGGGCGTGTGGGTGAAGGAGCTGACCGGGTCGGACGGACTGGCCGCCCTGTGCCTGCTCGCGATGTGGGCGCCCACCCCGGCCGGCCCGGCGCTCGGCACGCTCGCCGACCGGTTCCGCCGAAAGCCTCTGCTCATCACGGTGAACCTGGGCCTCGCGGCGCTGCTGCCCGCCCTGTTCGCCGTCGACTCCCCCGGCCGTCTGTGGCTGCTGTTCGCCGTCCTGGTGGTGTACGGCGCGGCCGGTGCCGTACACGACGCCGCCGAGTCGGCACTGCTGACGGCGGCGGTCGGCCCGGATCTGCTCGGTGACGTCAACGGGCTGCGGATGACACTCACCGAGGGCATGAAGCTCGTCGCCCCGCTGACCGGGGCGGGCCTGTACACGGTCTGGGGCGGCCCTGCCGTGGCCTGCCTGGACGCCGTCACCTTCCTCCTCGCCGCCGGGCTGTGCGGCCTGCTGCGGGTGCGCGAGGAACAGCCCGTGCGGTCCGCCGCCGGCTGGCGGCAGCAGGCGGCGCAGGGAGTCCGGCACCTGTGGGGCCACCCCGTGCTGCGCCCGCTGGTCCGGGCGGGCGGTACGACGATGCTGCTGACGGCGCTGAGCAGCACCACGGTGTACGCCGTGGTCGACCGCCTCGGCCACTCCCCCGCCTACACGGGCGTGCTGTACGCCGCTCAGGGCGCCGGTTCGGTGACGGCGGGGCTGCTCGCCGGCCCGGCGCTGCGCAGGCTGGGCGGGCGGCGGTTCGCGGCGGCCGGGATCGCGCTGACCGGGGCCGCGGTGGTGGCACGGGCCGTGCCGTGGGACCCGATGGCACTGGCCACCAGCGTGGCGTGCGGTCTGGGCCTGCCCTGTGTGCTGGTCGCCGCGCTGACGGCGGTCCAGCGGGAGACCCCCGGCCCGCTGCTGGGCCGGGCGACGGCCACCGCCAACACGCTGCTCTTCACCCCGAACGTGGTCGGCCTCGCCCTGGGGGCCGGCCTGGTCGAACTGGCCGGCCCCGGGCTGCTGCTGCCGCTCTACGGCCTGGCACTGCTCCTGACGGCGCTGCCGCTGACCCAGCGCACCACGAGCACCCCCCGGACCACCACCAGCTCCCCGTCCGACACCACCCCGGCCTGACGGAGCCGCATTTCCGTCACGCCCCCGGCACGCGCGCATGCCGCGACCCGCCCCGGCCGCCCAACGGCCCGGCACCCCTGCCGACCGCTCACCGCGCCACCAGTGCCTCCCGGACCGCCGCCAGGTCACCGTCCGACACCAACCCGGCGTGACGGAGCCGCATTTCCGCCGCGCCCCCGGCACGCGCGCATGCCGCGACCCGCCCCGGCCGCCCAACGGCCCGGCACCCCTGCCGACCGCTCACCGCGCCACCAGTGCCTCCCGGACCGCCGCCAGGTCACCGTCCGACACCAACCCGGCGTGGTAGAGCCGAAGTTCCGTCGCGCCTTCGGCACGCGCGCGTGCCGCGTCCGCCGTGAGCGTGCCGGGGCTGCCGCCCATTCCCGCGACGACCGTGAAGTTGGCGGCCAGCACGGTGCTCTCGCGCGCCTGCCCGGCGAAGGGCGCCAGCAGGGCCGTACCGCCGGCGCAGGGCACCACCACGCCGTCGGCCACGGACAGGATGTGAGCGGGGTCGACACCGACGTTGGCGCCGCAGTGGTACGGGACCGGGTCGGCGTGCAGCAGGATCTGGAAGCCGTCCGGCGCGGCGGCGCGCACGGCGGTGACCGCCTCCTCCTGGAGGGTGCGGGCGGTGGTGTCGCGCCACGCGCGCGTGGCGGCCGCCGTGTCCTCGCCGAGCAGCTTCTCCACGGTCGGCCAGCCCCCGTCGTCCGCCGCGCCCCGCCACAGCGGCTCCAGCGCCTCGCGTACGGCCCCGGCCAGCGCGTCGGCGTCCAGGCCCTGCTCGCCGTAGCCGGTGCGGCAGGTCGGGCAGAAGCACAGGGACATCAGGTACTGCCCGGCGTCCCCGAGGCCGACGCCCGCGGTCTTGTCGTGGGCGTGCAGGTGCTGGAGCCCGTACCAGCCGAGGGATTCCAGTTCGGTGCCGTGCGCGCCGGGGCGCACGGCGGCCTCGGCGGCCAGGTCGACCAGGTACGCGCGCGTGGCGGGCTGGGCGACGCAGGGCGCCCACGGGTAGCGGTCGCCGTAGGCGTTGACGACCGAGGTGTCCGGATGTTCGGCGCCCAGGCGGGAGTTGTGGGCGAGGACGACCCAGGTGTGCACCTCCAGGCCGGCCGCGGCGAGGGCTTCGGCGGCCTCGCCGTAGGCGTTGCCGGGGGCCCAGCGGCCGGCTGGGTAGGGCCGCAGGCCGCGGCCCGCCCAGCGGTCGCCCGGCGGGTAGAGGACGGCCGCGTACTCGGCGGTGACGATGCGGTGGCGGGGGTGGCGCGGGGTGAGGGCACGGGTGGAGTGGTAGGCGGAGGCCAGGGTCACCTGCTCCACTCCGAGTCCCGCGATCCGCTCCGGGGCGGCGGGGTCCCCGTTGACGTCCCAGGGGTAGACGAACGCCGACGCCTTCACGCGTCCACCTCCGGCAGGGCGTGGCCGTGCTCGCTCACGCGTCCTCCTCCAGCAGTTCGTAGCCGCGTTCGATGAGCCGGGCGAGTTGCTTGACGTGCTCCTCGGGCGGCTCGTGCAGCGGGGGCCGGACCTCGCCCACCTCCAGGCCGCGCAGCCGTACCCCGGCCTTGACGAGGGAGACGGCGTATCCGCGGCCCTGGGCGCGCAGTTCGACGAACGGGCGGTAGAAGCCGTCCAGGAGGCGGTGGGCGGTGGGCAGGTCGCCCGTCTCCAGCGCGCGGTGGAAGGCGAGGGCGATCTCCGGCGCGAAGCAGAACACCGCGGAGGAGTACAGGGTGATGCCGAGGGCGCGGTAGGCGAGCTGGGTCTGCTCGGCGGTGGGCAGGCCGTTGAAGTACAGGAAGTCGCCGGGGACCTCGGTGCGGACCGCGCTCACGATCCGCTGCATGAGGTCGAGGTCGCCGAGGCCGTCCTTGAGGCCGATGACGCCGTCGGTGCGGGCCAGTTCGACCACGGTCGCCGGGGTGAAGAGGGCGTTGTCGCGCTGGTAGACGATGACGGGCAGGTCGGTGGCGGCGGCGACCTCCCGGTAGTGCCGCAGCAGGCCCTCCTGGCCGGCGAGCACGAGGTACGGCGGCATGGCGAGGAGGCCGTCGGCACCCGCACCGGCGGCGAGACGCGCGTAGCGGACGGCGAGGGCGGTACCGTACCCGGCGCCCGCGACGACCGGGACGCGCCCTTCGGCCGCCTCGACGGCCGCCCGGACGCAGGCCTCGAACTCCTCCGGCAGCAGCGCGTGGAACTCCCCGGTGCCGCAGCAGGCGAAGACGGCGGCGGCACCGGCCGCGACACCGCGGCGCACATGGGTGCGGTAGGCGTCCAGGTCGAGTGAGCCGCCGGGGCCGTAGGCCGTGACGGGGAAGAACAGCGGCCCGCGCGGATCGCTGAGCCGTTCGGTCAGAGGGGCTGGCGTCACGGACTCTCCCTTGGGACACGCCGGTGCATGTTTCTGATCCATGTCCATATTTCTGAACGTGACCACGCTAAAGGGCCTTCTTGTGGCGGGTCAAGCAGGCAAACTCGCACGACGGGAGCGAAATCCCCGTCATCACGCGACACTTGACGGTGCCGGGCGAACTCTCTAGCGTGTCCACGTATGTGAATACCGGCCACAAGGAGAACCGAGGATGCCCGCTCCCCGCACGATCCTGCTCACCGGCGCCGCCGGCGGGCTCGGCACCCTGATGCGGTCCCTGCTGCCGGAGTACGGCTACACGCTGCGCCTGTTCGACGTGCGGCCCGTCGAGGGCGAGCCGGACGCGATCAGCGCGGACCTCGGCGACAAGGTGGCGCTGCGCGAGGCGGTGCGGGGCGTGGACGCGGTCCTGCACCTCGCGGGGATCTCCCTGGAGGCACCCTTCGAGAAGATCCTCAGGTCGAACATCGAGGGCACCTACAACCTGTACGAGGCCGCCCGCCTGGAAGGCGTACCGCGGATCGTCTTCGCCTCCTCCAACCACGCCGTCGGCTTCACCCCGGCCCCGCGCGCGGGCGAGCCGCTGATCCCCATCGACACCCCGCGCCGCCCGGACACCTTCTACGGCCTGTCGAAGTCCTTCGGCGAGGACCTGGCCCAGTTCTACTGGGACAAGCACGGCCTGGAGACCGTCTCCGTGCGCATCGGCTCCTGCTTCCCGGAGCCCACCAGCGTCCGCATGCTCTCGGTGTGGATGAGCCCGGCCGACGGCGCCCGCCTCTTCCACGCGGCCCTGACCGCCGAGGAGGTCGGCCACACGGTCGTCTACGGCTCCTCCGCCAACACCCGCCTGTGGTGGGACCTGACCACCGCGCGGGCGCTCGGCTACGACCCCCAGGACGACTCCGAGCCGTACGCCGGGAAGCTCATCTCCGAACAGGGCGAGCTGGACCCGGAGAACCCGGCCCACGGCCACCTGGGCGGGCACTTCGTGAACGACCCGCCGATCTGGCCGTACTGAACCCCTCCGCCGGCTCCCCGGGCGGCACCCGGCGGCCGGAAACGATCGTCCACGCGCGCGGGCGGGCACCGAACGGGCCCGCCCGCCGCCGTGTCCGGGCATCCGCCGTGCCCGATCCCACCCCGCCCCGGACAGCCGCGCAGGTCCGCGACGGGCACGGTCCGCGTGAAGCGGGCACAAGCGGGCAGTATCGGGCCCGCAACAGACCTGGTCAGCGCCGCGCACCGGCGGTAGAACTTCCCCCATGGGCCCGAACGGGCAGGTCCACAGGGAAGTGGGTGACGACATGACCACCAGGACGGCGGAAGAACGCCAGCGCGAGATCGTGCGGGCCGCCCGCGCCACCGGCTCGGTGGACGTCACCGCGCTCGCCGCCGACCTGGGCGTGGCCAAGGAGACCATCCGGCGCGATCTGCGCGCCCTGGAGGACCACGGCCTGGTCCGCCGCACCCACGGCGGCGCCTATCCGGTGGAGAGCGCCGGGTTCGAGACGACCCTCGCCTTCCGCGCCACCAGCCACGTGCCCGAGAAACGCCGGATCGCCGCCGCGGCGGCCGAACTGCTCGGGGACGCCGAGACCGTCTTCGTCGACGAGGGCTTCACCCCCCAGCTCATCGCCGAGGCGCTGCCCAGGGACCGGCCGCTGACCGTGGTCACCGCGTCCCTGCCGGTGGCGGGCACCCTCGCGGAGGCCGACCAGGTCTCCGTGCTGCTGCTCGGCGGCCGGGTCCGCCCGGGCACGCTGGCCACCGTCGACCACTGGACGACGAAGATGCTGGCCGGCTTCGTGATCGACCTCGCCTACATCGGGGCCAACGGCATCTCCCGCGAACACGGTCTGACCACCCCCGACCCGGCGGTCAGCGAGGTGAAGGCGCAGGCAGTCCGGGCCGCCCGGCGCACGGTCTTCGCGGGCGTGCACACCAAGTTCGGCGCGGTCAGCTTCTGCCGGTTCGCGGAGATCGGCGCGCTGGAGGCGATCGTCACCAGCACCCTCCTCCCGGCCGCCGAGGCCCACCGCTACTCCCTGCTGGGCCCGCAGGTCATCCGGGTCTGATGCTCCCACTCGCCCCCCTCCAGGGGCGTTCCTCACCCCCCGAGCGCCCCTTATGCCCACGTTTTTCCACTTTCCCCACTCTCAGGAGCGATCCATGCGCACCCCGAGCCGACGGAGGCCGCGAGCCACGCTCGCCCTGGCCGCCGCAGGGACGCTGCTCGCCCCGCTGCTCTCCGGCTGCTGGGCCGGTGCCGGCGGGACCGGTTCCGGCGGCGACTCCATCAACGTCCTGATGGTCAACAACCCGCAGATGACCGAGTTGCAGAAGCTGACCGCCGAGCACTTCACCAAGGACACCGGCATCAAGGTCAACTTCACGGTCCTGCCCGAGAACGACGTCCGCGACAAGATCAGCCAGGACTTCGCCAACCAGGCCGGCCAGTACGACGTGGCCACCCTGTCCAACTACGAGATACCGATCTACGCCCGCAACGGCTGGCTGCACGAGATGGACTCCTACGTCGCGAAGGACCGGTCGTACGACGAGCAGGACGTGCTGAAGCCGATGCGCCAGTCCCTCACCGGCGACGACGGCAAGCTCTACGGGCAGCCCTTCTACGGCGAGTCGTCCTTCCTCATGTACCGCAAGGACGTGTTCGCGGCGAAGGGCCTGACCATGCCCGACCGTCCCACCTGGCGGCAGGTCGCCGACCTGGCCTCGAAGGCGGACGGCGCCCGGCCGGGCATGCGGGGCATCTGCCTGCGCGGACTGCCCGGCTGGGGCGAGCTGATGGCACCGCTGACCACGGTCGTGAACACCTTCGGCGGCACCTGGTTCGACAGGGACTGGAAGGCGCGGCTGGACTCCCCGGCCTTCGAGAAGGCGACGAAGTTCTACGTCGACCTCGTCCGCGGGCACGGCGAGTCCGGCGCCGCCCAGTCCGGCTTCGCCGAATGCCTGAACAACATGACCCAGGGCAAGGTCGCCATGTGGTACGACGCCACCTCCGCGGCCGGACTGCTGGAGGCGGCCGGCTCCCCGGTCAAGGGCAAGCTCGGCTACGCCCCGGCCCCCGTCGAGCGCACCACGTCCTCGGGCTGGCTCTACACCTGGGCCTGGGGCATCCAGCAGGCCTCCCGCAACCCGGACAAGGCGTGGAAGTTCGTCTCCTGGGCGTCGGGCAAGGGCTACGAGCAGCTGGTCGGCGAGACCAGCGGCTGGTCGAACGTCCCGGCGGGCAAGCGGGCGTCGACCTACACCAACGCCGACTACCGGAAGTCGGCCGCCGCGTTCCAGGAGATGACCAAGGAGGCCATCGAGAGCGCCCGGCCCGACGACCCCGGCGTGCAGCCGCGCCCCGCGCCCGGCATCCAGTTCGTCGGCATCCCCGAGTTCACCGACCTCGGCACCAAGGTCTCCCAGGAGATCAGCGCGGCCATCGCCGGGCGCCAGTCCGTCGGCGCGGCCCTGAAGAAGTCGCAAGCGCTCGCCGAGAAGATCTCCAAGGAGTACGAGGGACGATGACAGCGACGACCACGGCCCCCCTCGCGGCCACACCCACCCGGACGGTCAGGCAGCCCTCGGCCCGGCTGCGCGCCTGGGCCACCCGCGCCCCGCTCCTGCCGGCCCTCGTCTTCATGATCGTGGTGACCCAGCTGCCCTTCGTGGCCACACTGGTGATCTCCTTCTTCGACTGGAACGCCCTCTATCCCAAGGCCCGCCGCTTCACCGGCCTGGACAACTACCGCCAGGTGCTCACCGACGCCGGCCTGCGCCACTCGGTGTGGACGACCGTGCTGCTCACGGCTGCCGTGGTGCTGGCCAGCCTGGTCCTCGGGCTGGCGCTGGCGCTGCTGCTGGACCGGCGGTTCCGCGGCCGGGGCATCGTCCGCACCCTGCTCATCGCCCCCTTCCTGGTGGTGCCGGTGGCCGCCGCGCTGCTCTGGAAACATGTGCTCTACAACCCCGAATACGGCTTGCTCAATGGGTTGCTGCACTATGTGGGCGGGCCGCAGCCGGACTGGGTCTCCCGCACCCCGCTGCTCGCGGTCGAGGCATCCCTGGTGTGGCAGTGGACGCCGTTCATGATGCTGATCCTGCTGGCCGGGCTCCAGAGCCGGGACCAGCAGCAGATCGAGGCCGCGCGGGTCGACGGCGCGAGCGACTGGCAGATCTTCCGTCATCTGACCCTGCCCCACCTGCGCCGCTACCTGGAACTGGGCGCGCTGCTCGGGTCGATCTACATCGTCCAGAACTTCGACGCGGTCTTCACGATCACCTCCGGCGGCCTGGGCACCGCCAACCTGCCCTACACCGTCTACCAGAGCTTCTACCAGGCCCATGAGAACGGCCTGGCCTCGGCCGCCGGCGTCCTGGTGGTCATCGGCTCGATCGTCATCGCCACCTTCGCCCTGCGCGTGGTGTCGTCCCTGTTCCGCGAGGAGGTGTCCCGCGCATGACCGCCGTACTGCGTCGAGGCGGTGTCGGCCTGGTGGCCTGGCTGGCCGGCATCGTCTTCTTCCTGCCCATCGCGTGGATGGCACTGACGTCCTTCCACTCCGAGGCGGACGCGGCGACCAACCCGCCGTCCTTCACCGCCTCGCTGACCCTCGACGGCTACCGCGAGTTCTTCGGCAGCGGCGGCGGGGCGAGCCCGTGGCCCGCGCTGGTCAACTCCACGGTGGCGTCGGTCGCCTCGACGCTCCTGGTCCTGCTGCTGGCCCTCCCGGCGGCCTACGCGCTGTCGATCCGGCCGGTGCGGAAGTGGACCGACGTCCTGTTCTTCTTCCTGTCCACCAAGATGCTGCCGGCCGTGGCGGGCCTGCTGCCGATCTACCTCTTCGCCAAGAACGCCGGGATGCTCGACAACATCTGGCTCCTGGTCGTCCTGTACACCTCCATGAACCTGCCGATCGCGGTGTGGATGATGCAGTCCTTCCTCGCCGAGGTGCCGGTCGCGGTCATCGAGGCGGCACGGGTGGACGGCGCCCGGCTCCCGGTGATCCTCGCGCGCGTGGTGGCCCCGATCGCCCTGCCCGGCATCGCCGCCACCGCCCTGATCTGCTTCATCTTCAGCTGGAACGAACTGCTCTTCGCCCGAGTCCTGACGGGCGTGGTCGCCGAGACCGCCCCCGTCTTCCTGACCGGCTTCATCACCAGCCAGGGCCTGTTCCTGGCCAAGGTGTGCGCCGCGTCGCTCGTCATCTCCCTGCCGGTGCTCGCCGCGGGGTTCGCCGCCCAGGACAAGCTGGTCCAGGGCCTGTCGTTGGGAGCCGTGAAATGAAGGCCGCCGTCATCGAGTCCGTGGGCCGCGCCGTCGTCACCGAGGTGCCCGACCCGACGCCGGGCCCCCGGGAGGTGGTCGTCGAGGTCGCGGCCTGCGGTCTGTGCGGCACGGACCTGCACATCCTCCAGGGCGAGTTCGCGCCCAAGCTGCCGATCGTCCCCGGGCACGAGTTCGCGGGCGAGGTCGTCGGCGTCGGCACCCAGGTCACCGAGGTGGCCGTCGGCGACCGGGTGGCCGTGGACCCCTCGCTCTACTGCTACGAGTGCCGGTACTGCCGTACGGGCCACAACAACCTGTGCGAGCGGTGGGCGGCGATCGGCGTGACGACGGCGGGCGGCGCGGCCCGGTACGCACTCGCCCCGGTCGCCAACTGCGTCAAGCTGCCCGACCACGTCCGCACCGAGGACGCGGCCCTGGTAGAGCCCCTGTCCTGCGCGGTCCGCGGCTACGACGTCCTCCGGGCCCGCCTGGGCGCCCACGTGCTGATCTACGGCTCCGGCACCATGGGCCTGATGATGCTGGAGCTGGCCAAGCGGACCGGCGCGGCGAGCGTGGACGTGGTCGACGTCAACCCGGCGCGGCTGGAGACGGCCGGCCTGCTCGGCGTCTCGGCGTCCGCGGCGAACGCCGACGAACTGGACCGCCCTCAGGGCTGGGACGTGGTGATCGACGCGACCGGCAACGCGGCGGCGATCCAGGACGGCCTGGACCGGGTCGCGAAGGCGGGCACCTTCCTCCAGTTCGGGGTGGCGGACTATGCGACGCGGGTGACGATCGACCCGTACCGGATCTACAACCAGGAGATCACGATCACCGGCTCCATGGCGGTGCTGCACAGCTTCGAGCGGGCGGCCGAGCTGTTCGCGAACGGCGTGCTGGACCCGGGCGTCTTCATCAGCGACCGGATCCCGCTGGAGCGGTACCCGCAGGCGCTGGAGCAGTTCGCGGCGGGGGTCGGGCGGAAGATCGTGGTGGTGCCCTGAACCGGCTCGGGGTCGGGCCCTCGGCCGACCGGGGGGGGCGGGCCCTGAGCCGATCGGGGGATGAGTAAGGGAACGGTAAAGCGGTGTCGTTCGTTCTCCCGGCATGACAGCTATGACCCCTGGCTCGAACATCCCCCTCCCGGCCGCGCGCGTGACGGTGGACGTCTCCGCTCCGGTGCGGCTCGACGTGTCGGGCCTGCTGCTCACCGGCGACGGCAAGGTGCGCTCCGACGACGACTTCATCTTCTACAACCAGCCCACGGGGCCGGGCGTGACGTACCGGTCGGGCGGCGGTACGGCGCCGGACGCGGTCACGGTCGACACGGCCGCCGTACCGCCGGAGATCGAGAAGATCGTCGTCACGGCCAGCCCGGACGCGGCCGGCCAGACCTTCCAGGGCATCGAGCCGACGGCCACGATCCGGGACGCCGACGGCGGCGCCGTGCTGGCGACGTTCACGCCGCCGCAGCTCGGCGGTGAGACCGCGCTGGTGGTCGTGGAGATCTACCGCCGGGGCGGCCAGTGGAAGGCGCGGGCCGTCGGACAGGGGTACGCCGACGGGCTCGCGGGCATCGCGACCGACTTCGGAGTGACGGTCGAGGAGCCGGCCGCGGCCCCGGCCGCGCCGACCGCCCCGCCCCAGCCGGCCGCCGCCCCCGCCGCCCCGCCGCAGCCGGTGACCCCGCCGCCCGCTCCCGCGCCCGGCGCCGGGAAGATCAACCTGGACAAGGGCCGGGTCAGCCTGCAGAAGAACCAGACCGTGTCCCTCATCAAGGGCGGCCGGCCCCTGCTCTCCCAGGTGCGGATGGGCCTCGGCTGGGAGCCGGCGTTCCGCGGCAAGGACATCGACCTGGACGCCTCGGTCATCGCCTACGGCCCGCAGCGCAACCACATCGACAGCTGCTACTTCGGCAAGCTCACGATCCTGAACGGCGCGATCCGGCACTCCGGGGACAACCTGACCGGCGAGGGCGGGGGCGACGACGAGGTCATCACGGTCGATCTGGGCCGGCTGCCGCAGGAGGTCACCGGGCTGGTCTTCACCGTGAACTCGTTCTCCGGACAGAAGTTCACCGAGGTCGCCAAGGCGTACTGCCGGCTGGTCGACGCCTTCTCGGGCGAGGAGCTGGTCCGCTTCGACCTCACCGGCGCGGAGCCCCAGACCGGCGTCATGATGGCCAAGCTCGTCCGCCAGTTCTCCGGCGAGTGGGACATGACGGCGATGGGCGAGTTCGTGAAGGCCCGCACCGTACGGAACATGGTGGATCCGGGGGCTCGCGCCCTGTAGTCCGGCGGGGAGCCCGGGCTGTGCCGGGGACTCGCTGTCGTCCTGACGGCGGTCCCCCGGCCACCGCTCCGCCCCGGCCGGGCAACCAGCACCTCAGCCGGCCCGCAGCCCTTCCGTCAGCAGCCCCAGGTAGCGCCGGATCTCCCGCTCCCCCACTCCGGCCAGCTCCGCCGCCGAGGCCACTCCATGGGCCAGGCGCAGCACCTCGATCGGTTCCACGTCCCGCCGCAGCGCACCCTCCGCCTGTGCCGCCTCCACGAGCCGGGTCACCGCACTCTTCACCACGGTCCCGCACGCCGTCAGCGCCGCCGCGCTGCTGTGCTCCGTCACCGCCGAGCTGAGCAGGGCCTTCATCCCCCGCACCTGAAGGGTGCGGACCGCCAGCTCGTACAGCCACTCCATGAGCGCCTCGCCCGGCGGCCGTTCCTCCGCCAGCTCGTCGGCGCGCGCCCCGAGCGCCTCGATCCGGTCGACGTACGCCGCCTCCAGCAGCGCCTGCCGGGTCGGGAAGTGCCGGTAGAGCGTGCCGGAGCCGACGCCCGCCCGCTTGGCGATGTCGTCGAGTGACGCGTTCTCCCCGTGCTCGGCGAAGGCTTCGGCCGCGACCTTCAGCAGCCGCTCGTAGTTGCGCCGAGCGTCCGCGCGCATGGGCCTGCCCTGCGTCATCCACTCACTCCTTGCAAACCGGGGACTCTCTCCGTATCTTATCGAGCACTAAACGGAGACAGTCCCCGCTTACCGTAGTAGTGCTTCGCGGGCAGCTCACCCCTGCCCGGACATCCGCGTGCCCGGGGACGCACAGACCGGGAGACCGCCATGTCCACCCCGTCCACCCCGTCCGAACCCATCGCCTCGCCGGCCACCGAAGCCTCCGCCGGGACCGCGCCACCGGCGCGGCTCGGCACCACGCTCCTCGTCATCGTCACCGCCTACCTGATGGTCGGCGTCGACTCCACCGTCGTCAACGTGGCGCTGCCGGACATCCAACGCGGCCTGCACTTCAGCCGCACCGGCCTGTCCTGGGTCCTCAACGCCTACACCCTCGCCTTCGGCGGCCTGCTGCTGCTCGGCGGACGGGTCGGTGACCTCCTCGGCCGCCGCCGCACCCTCACCGCGGGCGTCCTGCTGTTCGCCCTGTCCTCCCTGCTCGGCGGCCTCGCCGCCGACGGCGCCTGGCTGCTCGTCGCCCGCGCGTCACAAGGTCTGGGCGCCGCCCTGATCGCCCCGAGCACCCTGGCCCTGATCACCACCGGCTTCCCCGAGGGCCCGCGCCGGCACCGCGCGCTGAGCGTCTACTCCGCCATGGCCGGCGTCGGCGGCTCCGTCGGCCTGGTCCTCGGCGGCATGCTCACCTCGTGGGCCTCGTGGGCCTCGTGGCGCTGGGCGCTGCTCGTCAACGTCCCCATCGGCCTCGCCCTGGCCCTCGCCCTGCCCCGGTTCGTCCCCGAGACCCCGCGCCACACAGGCCGGTTCGACCTGCCCGGCGCGCTGACCGGGACGGCCGGGACGACCTCGCTGGTGTACGCGTTCATCCGGGTCTCGCAGGGCGGCTGGGGCGACACCCGGGCGCTGCTCGGCTTCGCCGCTGCGGCCGTCCTGCTCGCCGGCTTCCTGCTGGTGGAGTCCCGCGCGGACCAACCGGTGCTGCCGCTGCGCCTGTTCGCCGACCGCGACCGGGCCGGCGGGTACGCGAGCATCCTGCTGCTGCCCGCGGGGATGTTCGGCGCCTTCTACTTCCTCACCCTGTTCGGCCAGCAGGTGCTGGGCTACAGCCCGTTGCGCGCGGGCTTCGCGTTCCTGCCGATGACCCTGGTGATGTTCACGACCGTGCGGCTGGTGCCCCGGCTGCTGGCCCGGTTCGGCACCAAGCCGGTGCTGCTGACCGGCATGTCCCTGGCCGCGCTCGGCAGCGGCTGGCTGGCCCGGCTGGAGCCCGGGGACGGCTACGCGGCCGGGCTGCTCGGCCCGCTGCTCCTGGTGGGCCTGGGCGTCGGCCTGAGCTTCATGCCGCTCAACGCGACGATCCTGGCCGCCGTCACCCCCAGGGACGCGGGCGCGGCCTCGGGGCTGCTCCAGACCCTGCAGTGGCTGGGCGGCACGGTCGGCCTGGCCGTCCTGGTCACGGTGTACGGCACGGCCACCCGGCACACCACCGGCTCACCCGGCGCCGTCCTCACCCACGGCGCCGCCCACGCCTTCGCCGCCGGCGCCCTGATCACCCTGGCCGGCCTGCTGCTCGCGGCGACGGTCCTGACCGGCCGGCGCGAGCCGGTGAAGTGACCGAGGCCCGCACGCCACAGCGTGTGTGACGCGGCGCCCGAAGAGGCGTGGCTCGTTCCCACGGCCACCGTACGGGGATCACCCTCGGAGGCGGCAGCGGGAACGAGCCGGCGCGTCAGTCACCGAGCGGGGCTCAGTCGCACTTCTGGCGCTTCCAGGGGCCGGTGATGGCGAGCATGATGCCGGGCGTCTGGATGTTGGCGAAGAGGGTCTTGCCGTCAGGCGAGAAGGTGACGCCGGTGAACTCGCTGTACTCCGGCGCCTCGGCGGTGCCGATGTTCAGCTCGTTGCGGGCGATCGGGTAGGTCCGGCCGCTGTCGGTGGCGCCGAACAGGTGCTGGACGCCCTCGCCGTCCTCGGCGATGACCAGGCCGCCGTACGGGGAGACGGTGATGTTGTCGGGGCCGTCGAAGGCGCCGTCCTTCGCCGGGTCCGGGTTCACGCCGAGCAGCACCTTCAGCGTCAGCGTGCGGCGCTTGGGGTCGTAGAACCAGACCTGGCCGTCGTGCTGGACCGGGCTCTCCTGGCGGGCGTAGGAGGAGACGACGTAGACGCCGCCGTCGCCCCACCACATGCCCTCCAGCTTGCGGGCGCGGGTGACCTGGCCGTCGGTGAACTGCTTGCGCACCGAGACGGTCCTGGCGTCACGGTCGGGGACGTCCACCCAGTCGACGCCGTACACGGTGCCGATCTTCGTGGCACGGGACAGGTCGTCCACGAACTTGCCGCCGGAGTCGAAGCACTTGAACGCCTGGAGCACGCCCGCGTCGTCGGCGAGGGTGCGCAGCTTGCCCCGGCCGTGACGGAAGCCCTCCGGCGGGGTCCAGCGGTAGAACAGGCCGTTGGGGCCGGAGGCGTCCTCGGTGAGGTAGACGTGCCCGCGCTTGGGGTCGACCACGACGGCCTCGTGGGCGTAGCGGCCCAGGGCCTTGACGGGCTTGGGGTCGCGGTTGGCCCGGCGGTCCTCCGGGTCGACCTCGAAGACGTAGCCGTGGTCCTTGGTGAAGCCGTTCTTGCCGGCCTTGTCCTCGGTCTCCTCGCAGGTCAGCCAGGTGCCCCAGGGGGTGCTGCCACCGGCGCAGTTGGTGGCGGTGCCGGCGATGCCCACCCACTCGGCGACCTCGCCGCCGCGGCGGACCTCGACGACGGTGCAGCCGCCGGCCGCCGCCGGGTCGTAGACCAGGCCCTCGGTGAGCGGCACCGGGTACGGCCACTGGGAGCGGGCGCCGGCCAGCTCGTGGTTGTTGACGAGGAGGGTGGTGCCACGGGGGCCCTCGAAGGTGGCCGTGCCGTCGTGGTTGGACGGGGTGAACTCGCCGGACTCCAGCTTGGTCCTGCCGCTGTAGGTGATGATCTTGTACGAGAAGCCGGCGGGCAGGGCGAGGATGCCCTTGGGGTCGGCGATCAGCGGGCCGTAGCCGACGCCGTGGTGGTGGCCCCCGTGCGCGGACTCGGCCTCGGCGCTCTCGGTGTCCGTGGCGGCGAGGGCGTTCGGCGCGGTGGCGAGGGCGCCGACGCTGCCCGCCAGGGCGACCCCGGCACCGGTGATCGCGGATTTTCTGGCGAAGTCCCTGCGGGTGAGCGACATGGTGTCTCCTGTGACGACGGTGGTAGTGCCGTGGAGGGTGGGGGGCCTCGGTTCGGCGCACACGCTCCCGCCCACTTGTGAACGCGAGTTGAACGCCGGGCTACTTCACCGGTCCTTGTTCAAGAATCCGTACGCACCACCCCATCGCCAGCAAAAGGCACCGGTCGGGCCGCCGACCGGGCGCGTCCTCAACTCCCCTGCTGCGAACGCGCCTTGAACGCAGCCTTCCGCGCCTGCTTGGCCACCTTCTTGTCCGGGTGCAGCCGCCCCATCGCGTCCAGGACCTCGGCGGTGTCGGGGTGCTCCACCCGCCAGGCCGCCGTGAAGAACCCGCTGTGCTGGGCGGCCAGCCCCTCCACGAGGGCCTGGAGTTCCTCGGAGTTGCCCTCGGCCGCGAGCTGTGCGGCCAGTGTGTCGACGGTCAGCCAGAACACCATGTCCTCGGACGGCGCCGGCACTCCGGCGGCGCCCCGTTCGCTCAGCCACACCCGGGCCAGCCCGCCCAGCTCGGGGTCGTCCAGCACCTCGCGCAGCGCGGGCTCGGCCTCGGCGCCGACCAGCGACAGGGCCTGCTGGCAGCGGAGCCTGCGCAACGGGGCCCCGGCGTCCGCGCCGCGTGCCGCCGCCAGCAACTCCCGTGCGGCAGCGAGGGGTTCGCGGCGGGCCAGCCACTGCTCGGTCTCGGCCCGGGCGGCGGACTGGCCGAACCGGGCGGTGCCGTCGAGCAGGACGTCCGCGCCCTTGTCGGCCAGGTCACCGACGGCGGGCGCCTCGAACCCGGCCTCCAGCAGCCGCGCCCGCAGCCCGTACGCGCCGAGCGGGGTGAGGCGGACCATGCCGTAGCGGGCGACGTCGGTGTCGTCCACGGTCGCCGCGGGTTCCTCGTCGGTGTCGGCCATCAGCGCCTCGTCCACCGGCCGGTAGTCCACGAGTCCGACCGGCTCCAGCACCCGGAACTGGTCGTCCAGCCGCATCATCGCGTCGGAGATCTGCTCCAGGACGTCGTTGGTGGGCTCGCCCATGCCGTCGGGCACGATCACGGAGGCGGCGAGCGCGGGCAGCGGGACGGTGGCGTCGCCGGGGCCGTCCTCACTGACGGTCAGCAGGTAGAGGTTGCCCAGGACGCCGTCGAGGAACTCCGCCTCGGCCTCGGGGTCCCAGCCGAGTGACGAGAAATCGACCTCGCCGCCCTCGTCCAGCGCGTCGACCAGGTCGTCCAGGTCGGGGACGGTCGCGTCGGCGATGACGGTCTCCAGTGCGGCCAGCCACACGGTGAGCACGTCCCGCGGGGAGCCGCCGGTGAGCAGCTCCAGCTCCTCGCCGGCCCGGACGGTGCCGGCCTCCTCGTCCACGATCTCGACCAGACCGGCGTCCACGGCGACCCGCCAGGCCTCGCTCGCGTACGCGGCGGCGTCGTCCCCGGTCAGTCCGAGCAGTTCGACGGCGGCCGGCAACTGCTCCTCGACCAGCCCGCCGCCGGCGTCGACGCGGGTGCCGGGGCCGGCCCAGCGGGCGAGGCGGGCCGCCCTGGAGAGCAACGGCGTGGACAGCGCGGCGCGCGCCAGCTCCGCTTCGGGATGCAGCCGTACGGGCGGCAGGGGGGAGCTGTCTGACATCGGCTGGTTCTCCTCGGACCGTGAACGGGCTCAGCCGCTCAGCCTAGACGGATTTCCACCCATGCCGCCCGGTTCATCTCACCGTAAGCGGCCGGACATGGCCGAAACCTTGACAACTCCCAGGGGCAGGCAGGAGATTGACGCGCGTAGAAGTTGGGGGGACAACTGTTCACTCGGCTCTACGCGTGTCACAGAGGGCCACGACCTCGACACGCTCCCGTTCCACCCTCGTCCCGGCGCATCGTCACGTCCCCGGAGGGATCCCTTGCCGAGCAGGTCTTCCGCGCGCCTCGCCGCGCTCACCGTCGCCACCGTCTGCAGCGCGGCGGCGGTCAGCCAGATAGTCGCCCTCCCCACGCCCGCGCACGCCGACTCGGTGCGCGTGCACGACATCCAGGGCACGACCCGGATATCCCCGTTCGCCGGTCAGAAGGTGACGGACGTGCCCGGCATCGTCACGGCCACGCGCACGTACGGCTCCTCCAGGGGCTTCTGGCTCCAGGACCCGACCCCGGACGACAACCCGGCCACCAGCGAGGGCGTGTTCGTCTTCACCAGCTCCACGCCGAAGGTGGCGGTCGGTGACGCGGTGAAGGTGACCGGCACGGTCTCCGAGTACGTCCCGGGCGGCACCTCCTCCGGCAACCAGTCGCTGACGGAGATCACCAAGCCGGTGATCACCACCGTCTCCACGGGCAACGCGGTCCCGGCGCCGGTCGTCGTCGACGAGGACACGGTGCCGGACGCGTACGCGCCCACCGGCGACGCCGCCGCGGCCAACTCGATCAACGGCCTCCCCCTGGACCCGTCCGCGTACGCGCTGGACCACTACGAGTCCCTGGAGGGCATGAACGTCCAGGTCGCCGACGCCCGCGTGGTCACCGCGACCGACCCGTACAGCGAGCTGTGGGTCACCGTGAAGCCGTGGGAGCACCGCAGCCGCCGCGGCGGCACGGTGTACGGCTCCTACGACTCCCAGAACACCGGCCGGCTCCAGATCCAGTCGCTGGGCTCGACCGCCGACTTCCCGAAGGCGAACGTCGGCGACACCCTGGAGGGCACCACCACCGGCCCGCTGGACTTCAACCAGTACGGCGGCTACACCCTCGTCGCGAGCGAGCTCGGCACGCTGAAGAGCGCCGGTCTGGAGCGCGAGACGACACGGAAGCAGTCGGGCCGCGAGCTGGCGGTGGCGACCTACAACGTCGAGAACCTCGACCCGTCGGACGCCACCTTCGACCAGCACGCCTTCGCGATCGTGCACAACCTCCAGTCGCCGGACATCGTGTCCCTGGAGGAGATCCAGGACAACAACGGCGCCAAGGACGACGGCACGGTCGACGCGGACCAGACCGTGACCAAGCTGATCGACGCGATCGTGGCGGCGGGCGGCCCCCGGTACGACTGGCGCTCGGTCAACCCGGTCAACGACCAGGACGGCGGTGAGCCCGGCGGCAACATCCGCCAGGTGTTCCTGTTCAACCCCGAGCGGGTCTCCTTCGTGGACCGCGCGGGCGGCGACCCGACCACCGCCGTCGGCGTCACCAAGGTGCACGGCAAGGCGCAGCTGACGGTCTCCCCGGGCCGGATCGACCCCGCGAACGCGGCCTGGAGCAACAGCCGCAAGCCGCTCGCGGGCGAGTTCGTCTTCCGCGGCAGGACCGTCTTCGTGATCGCCAACCACCTCAACTCCAAGGGCGGCGACCAGGGCCTCACCGCGCAGTACCAGCCGCCGGTGCGCAGCTCGGAGATCCAGCGGCACGCCCAGGCGACCGAGGTGAACGCGTTCGTCAAGGACATCCTGTCCGCGCAGAAGAACGCGGACGTCATCGCGCTCGGCGACATGAACGACTTCGAGTTCTCCGGGACCGCGCGGATCCTGGAGGGCGACGGCGAGCTGTGGTCGGCGATCAAGTCGCTGCCGAAGAGCGAGCGTTACACCTATGACTACCAGGGCAACCAGCAGGTCCTGGACCAGATCCTGATCAGCCCGGCGATCCGCCGCGGCTGCGACTTCGAGTACGACAGCGTGCACATCAACTCGGAGTTCAACGACCAGATCAGCGACCACGACCCGCAGGTGCTGCGGTTCCGTCCGTGACAGAACGGCGGGACCGGCCCGGGTTCACGCCCGGGCGATCCCGCCGTCCCGTGCTCACCGGCAGCGGCCCGGTGACAGAGGCCCACTGGCAGCGGCCAGGCGGCAGGGGCTCACCGGCAGCAGCTCAGCGGCAGCAGCTCAGTGGCAGGGGCTCACTGGCATCGGTCGATGCGGCGCCAGAGCACGGCCGCGCCGACGACGGCGGCGCCCGCCGCGCCGATGATCAGCGCCGGCCGGGGGTGCCGCATCGCGGCGCTCAGGGCGGACCGCACCGGGCCCGGCACCCGCGCGTCGTGCTCCATGGTGTGGCCGGCGTGGGCCGCCCGGTCCCGCAGGGCGTGCCGGCTGTGCCCGGCCCGTTCCTGCACCAGGTGCCCGGCCTTGGTCATCCGTTCCTGCGCGGTGTGGCCGGCGCGCGCGGCGCGGTCCTGCACCAGGTGGCCCGCCTTGGCCGCCCGGTCCTGCACCCCGTGCCCCGCCTGGGCGGCGCCGGCGCGCAGCTGGACGGTCATGGCGCCGGCCTTGTCCCTCAGGTCGGCGGCGCGCGCCCGGGCCCGGCCCTTCACATCGGCCCGGTCCACCAGCTGGGCGACGGTGTCGCCGAGCTGGCTCCGGGTGTGTTCGATCTGCCGCCGCAGCTCGTCGGGGCCCTTGGCGCCCGAGCCGTGCGGGTTCCTGTGCGTCATCGGTGTGCCCTTTCCCTGATGGCGTCGACGTCCGCCCTGACACTGCCGAGGGTCTTCTCGGGCGTGGGCGGGGCGGCGCGGCGCAGCTGGGCGCGGCCGGTCGCGGCCAGCAGGCCGGCGACGGCGAAGAACACCGCTGCCACGATCAGCGCCGCCGCCCACACGGGCAGTGCCAGGGAGAGGGCGGCGGTGGCCGCTCCGGCCAGGGTGATCAGTCCGACGTAGCCGACGGCGCCGGCGGCGCCCAGCAGGCCGCCGCCGCGTCCGGCCCGGCGTCCTTTCTCGGCCAGTTCCTCCTTGGCGAGGGCGACCTCCTGGCGCAACAGCCGGGAGAGCTGTTCGGTGGCCCGGCCGACGAGTTCGCCCGTGGAGGGGTGCCCGTCGGCCGCGGGCCGGGTGTGCGGGGTCACGGTCACGGTGTTCCGCCTCCTCTCAGTGCGGAACCTCCGGGTACCCGGGCCGAAGGTCGTTAGCCCTGCGCGGTGCCGCCGGGCCCGCGTTCCCCGAGACGCGCGAGTTGGGACTGGAACCAGTCCAGGCGTGCCTGCAACAGGGCCGCCTCGGCCACGAGTTCGGGTACGCCCGGCTCGCCGCCCGCTGCCAATCCGGCGGCCGCGCGGGCCGTGCCGCCGCCGCCCGCGATCACCCGGAGCCCGTGTCCGGCCAGCCGGGCGAACCCCGCGAGCGTGACCGACGCGCGACCGCGCACGCAGCCCGCGCAGACGGGTGCCATGACCCGCCAGCCCGGCCGGCCCCAGCCGGCGTCGGCCAGCGCGACGGCACGGGCGCCGCAGCCGCAGGGACCGGCCGTGGCCGTGCGCACGCGCTGCCGGGCGTAGCGGAAGCCGCGTTCGAAGCGGATGTAGGCGCCGAGGACGGAGACCTCCAGCAGGACGGCCGCGCGGTGGTCGGCGGTGCACAGCAGCGCCTCGGCCGCCGCCCGGTCGTGCACGCAGTGGAAACCGCAGTCGCACCGGCGCGCGGGCGGGCGGTGCCGGAAGCCGTAGACGCAGGAGGCGTCGTCCAGCACGCCGTACGGCAGCGCGCCGCCGAGCGACACACCCGTGAACCCGGCCCGGGTGCCGTCCTGGGACAGCACCGGGTGGGCGATCTTGTAGCCGGTCGGCGGCTCCGTCGGGCGTTCCGCCGGGAGCCGCAGCCTCATCGGGCGGCCGGGACCTCTTCGCGGGCCGGCCCGGCCGGTTCGGCCGCGTCCGTGCGGACGGTCTCCTCGGGGCCGACCTGCGGTTTCTCCTCCTGGACCAGCGGCCGCTCCTCCGCGATCCCGGTGGCCAGTACCTTGCCGAGCTTCATGGCGCCTCCCATGACGGACGTCGGTGACCCTCCGGCCATAGTGACCCATGAGGTGCCGAGTTGGACACAGGGCCTCCGCCCGGGCTCGCAAGTTATTAGCAACTCTTACTGATACCTGGTAGCAGAATTAAGTAGAGCTTCACGGACGTGCTGCCGAGACTACTCCCATGACGAGTACCCGTGGGCCCGCTCCCTTCGGCCGCACCCTCTGCGCCATGATCACGCCGTTCACCGAGGAGGGCGCCCTCGACCTGGACGGCGCCCGGCGGCTGGCCGCGCACCTGGTGGCGCGGGGCTGCGACGGCCTGGTCCTCAACGGCACCACCGGCGAGTCGCCGACCACCACCGACGAGGAGAAGGCGCGGCTGGTCGCGGCCGTGCGGGAGGCGGTCGGCGACCGGGCCGCGCTGGTCGCGGGCGTGGGCACGTCCGACACCCGGCACACGGTGGAGCTGGCGCTGGCGGCCGGGAAGGCGGGCGCCGACGGTGTCCTGGTGGTGACGCCGTACTACAGCCGGCCCCCGCAGGAGGCCGTGGCCGCCCACTTCCTCCAGGTCGCCGACGCGAGCGACCTGCCGGTGATGCTCTACGACATCCCGGGCCGCACGGGCACCCGGATCGAGCCCGACACGATGATCCGCCTCGCGGACCACCCCCGGATCGTGGCCGTCAAGGACTGCTCCTACGACTTCCTCGGCACCCTGAAGGTGCTGGAGCGCACGGAGTTGGCGTACTACGCGGGCTGCGACGAGCACGTACTGGCGCTGTACGCGGTCGGGGCGGCGGGCTGTGTGAGCACGGTCGCGAACGCCGTACCGGACCGGGTCGCCGCGATCCTGGCCGCGTTCGACGCCGGCGACACCGCCCGCGCGGCCGGACTCCAGCGGGCCGTCACTCCGTTGACCGAGGCGATGATGGGCGCGGGTCTGCCCGGCACGGTCACCGCGAAGGCCCTCCTGGCCCGCCTCGGTCTGCCCGCGGGCCCGGTCCGCGCACCGCTGCTGCCCGCCGACCGGGAGACGGCCGACGGGCTGCTGACGGCGTACGAGGCGCTCTGCGCGGGCTGATCCGCGCGGGGAACCGCGCGACCAGCCACGACGGGCCGCAGACCCTCACACCACATCGCGGCACCACCCACATGACCGAGCGCCCCCCACACCACGGTGGAGGGCGCTCGGCCGGACGGGATGCGTCAGTTGTGGCTGTGCAGGATGTCGTTCAGGCCGCCCCAGACCGCGTTGTTCGGGCGGGCCTCGACCGTTCCGGTGACCGAGTTGCGGCGGAACAGGATGTTGGAGGCGCCGTTCAGCTCGCGGGCCTTGACGATCTGGCCGTCGGGCATGGTGATGCGGGTGCCCGCGGTGATGTACAGGCCGGCCTCGACCACGCACTCGTCGCCGAGCGCGATGCCGACGCCCGCCTCGGCGCCGACCAGGCAGCGCTCGCCGATGGAGATGATCACGTTGCCGCCACCGGACAGGGTGCCCATGGTGGAGGCGCCGCCGCCGATGTCCGAGCCGTCGCCGACCACGACACCCGCGGAGATCCGGCCCTCGACCATGGAGGTGCCGAGGGTGCCGGCGTTGAAGTTGACGAAGCCCTCGTGCATGACCGTGGTGCCCGCCGCGAGGTGCGCGCCGAGGCGGACCCGGTCGGCGTCGGCGATGCGCACGCCCTTCGGGGCGACGTAGTCCGTCATGCGCGGGAACTTGTCGATCGAGGTCACCTGGAGGTGCAGGCCCTCGGCACGGGCGTTCAGGCGCACCTTCTCGATGTCGTCCACGGCGACCGGGCCGAGCGAGGTCCAGGCGACGTTGGCGAGGTGGCCGAAGATGCCGTCCAGGTTCTGGCCGTGCGGCTTGACCAGGCGGTGCGAGAGCAGGTGCAGGCGCAGGTAGACGTCGTGGGCGTCGACCGGCTTCTCGTCCAGCGAGGCGATGACCGTGCGGACCGCGACCACCTCGACGCCCCGGCGGGCGTCCGGGCCGGTCGCCGCGGTCGCGCCGCCGCCCAGCAGCTGGGCCGCCTGCTCGGCGGTCAGCCGCTCGGTGCCGGCCGGACCCGGCTCCTCGACCAGCTCGGGGGCCGGGAACCAGGTGTCGAGAACGGTGCCGTCGGAGGCGATCGTGGCGAGGCCGGCGGCGACGGCGCCGGTGGTACGGGTTGCAGACTCGGTCATGGGAGAAAACCTAACGTGGGCGGGGTGGTGAGGGCGAACCGCGTCTCACGTGCCGGGCGCGGGTTCAGGGGATCAGCCGGGCCAGCGTGGCGCGCGCGTCCTCCTCGTCGTAGGAACCGCCCGTCAGCAGCACCTGGAGGCAGATGCCGTCCATCAGCGCGAGCAGGGCCCGCGCGGTGACCGGGTCGGTGCGGCGGGCCAGCAGCGCGGCCCCCCGCTCGGTCCACTCGGCGGCGACGGGACGCAGCGCGGGACGGCGCAGCGCGGCCAGGTACAGCTCGTACTCCAGTTCCACGCCGGTGCGCTCGCCCGCCAGCCACTCCCCGAGCGCCCGGGCGAGATCCGCGGCGAGGTCGCCGTCGCCGCCGCCCTCCGGCAGCAGCTCGGCCAGCACCCGGCCGAACCCCTCGTTCGCCTGCCTCAGCGCGGCCACCAGCAGCTCTTCGAGGGTGGCGAAGTGGTACGTCGTGGAGCCGAGCGGTACGTCCGCCTCGGCGGCGACCGTACGGTGGCTCAGCCCGGCGATGCCGTCCCGGCCGACCACCCGGATGGCCGCGTCGATGATCCGCTGCCGGCGCCCGGGGTCGTGGCGGCGCGGCATCAGTGCGCCGCCCCGCCCAGGTTGAGCACCACCACTCCCCCGATGATCAGCACGATGCCGGCGAGCTTCGTCAGGCTCAGCCCCTCGCCGAACAGCAGCAGACCGAGGACGGCGATGGTCGCGGTGCCCACGCCGGACCAGATGGCGTACGCCGTACCGATCTGGACGGTCTTCAGCGTCTGGGCGAGCAGCGCGAACGAGACGACGTACCCCAGAGCGGTCACGAGCGAGGGCCAGAACCGGCTGAATCCCTCGCTGTACTTCATCGCCGTCGTGGCGGCGACCTCCGCGGCGATGGCGCCGGAGAGCAGCAGATACCCCATGTGTACGAGCGTACGGATCGATGCGTACGCCCGTACACGACGAGAAAGTTTCATTTTCATGGAAACCGCTCACTGAAACGGCCCGCGGCCGGCTTCCGCCTCCACTACTGTGCGGGCCCGTGCCCGCAAACACCCCCCGCGCCCGAAGACTCCGGCCGGCCGCCGCACTGGCCCTGGCAACCGTGGCCGCCTGCGTGACCGCCCTGTCCATGAACGACGAGCCGGCGGAACGGAGAGCCGCCACCGCGCCCATCACCCCGCCGGACGACGGCCCCGGTCTGCTCTCCTTCGCCACCCCGTCCACCCCACCGGCCTCCGCGAAGAACGAGCCGGACGAGCCGTCACAGCCACCCTCTTCCCCCAGCGCTCCCGAGTCCTCCGCCCAACCGAAGCAGGTTCCCGCCAAGTCCCCCGCGCCCTCGGCGAGTTCACGGGAGCCGGTGGAGCACGGGACCTCCGTCCGCTCCGTCAACCACCCCGACCGCTCCTGGCACCTCAGCGCCGGCCTGGTGAGGCTCGACCCCGTCGGCTCGGCCGCGGACCGCCGCGCCGCCACCTTCACGCGCGTCAAGGGCCTTGCCGACGCCCGGTGCTGGTCCTTCACCACGGCCGACGGCAGCTACCTCCGCCACCGCGACTTCCTGCTCCGCGCCGAACCCGCCGACGGCTCGCCCCTGTTCCGGCAGGACGCCACGTTCTGCCCCCGCGCCTCCGCCTTCACCGGCGCCGTCATGCTGGAGTCGGTCAACTACCCCGGCCGCTTCCTGCGCCACCAGAACTTCCAGCTCCGACTGGACCCGTACCAGAACACGGACCTCTACCGCGCGGACTCGGCGTTCCGGTTGGTGGACGGGCTCGCCTGAGCCCCGCAACCCGAGCATGCGAAAGGGGCCGTGGCACATGGCCACGGCCCCTGTCACAGGCGGTGCGTCAGACGTTGAACCCGAGCGCCCGGAGCTGCTCGCGGCCGTCGTCCGTGATCTTGTCGGGGCCCCACGGCGGCATCCAGACCCAGTTGATGCGGAGTTCGTTGACGAGGCCGTCCGTGGCGGACTTGGCCTGGTCCTCGATGACGTCCGTCAGCGGGCAGGCCGCCGAGGTCAGGGTCATGTCGACCGTGGCCACGTTGGAGTCGTCGATGTGGATGCCGTAGATCAGGCCGAGGTTGACGACGTCGATGCCCAGCTCGGGGTCGACCACGTCCATCAGGGCCTCGCGGAGTTCTTCCTCCGAGACCGGCTTCATCTCTGCGGTGTCGGTCATGCCGTCTTCCTTTCGGCGTCGGCGCCACCCAGCGCCTGGGCCGTCGCGTCCTTCCACGCCATCCAGCTCAGGAGGGCGCACTTGACCCGCGCGGGGTACTTGGAGACACCGGCGAACGCGACCGCGTCCTCCAGCACCTCCTCCATCGCGTCATCGGGCTCGATCTTGCCCTTGGACTGCATCAGCTCCAGGAAGGTCTCCTGGATCTTCCGCGCCTCGGCCAGGTCCTTGCCGACGAGGAGCTCGTTGAGCACGGAGGCGCTCGCCTGACTGATCGAGCAGCCCTGGCCCTCGTACGAGACGTCCTCGATCTTCGTGCCGTCGTACTTCACGCGCAGGGTGATCTCGTCGCCGCAGGTCGGGTTCACATGGTGTACCTCGGCGTCGCCGTCCCGGAGACCACGCCCGTGCGGGTTCTTGTAGTGGTCCAGGATGACGTCCTGGTACATCGAATCCAGCTTCACGGTGTCGACACGCCTCTCAGCCGAAGAAGTTCCGTACGTGCTCCAGGCCGTCGACCAGAGCGTCGATCTCGGCCGGCGAGGAGTACAGGTAGAACGACGCTCGCGTGGTCGCAGGAATTCCGTAGCGGAGGCAGACCGGACGGGCGCAGTGGTGGCCGACCCGGACCGCGATGCCCTGTTCGTCCAGGACCTGGCCCACGTCGTGCGGGTGGATGTCCCCGAGCGTGAAGGAGATCGCCGCCCCGCGGTCCTCGGCCGTCGTCGGGCCGATGATCCTCAGGTCGGGAACCTCCGCCAGGCGCCGCACCGCGTACTCCGTCAGCGCGTGCTCATGGGCGAGGATCTTGTCCATGCCGATCGACTGGAGGTAGTCGATCGCCGCGCCGAGGCCGACCGCCTGGGCGATCGGGGGCGTGCCCGCCTCGAACTTGTGCGGGGCGGGGGCGTACGTCGAGGAGTGCATCGAGACCGTCTCGATCATCTCGCCGCCGCCGAGGAACGGAGGCAGGTCCTCCAGCAGCTCCTGGCGGCCCCAGAGGACGCCGATGCCGGTCGGGCCGCACATCTTGTGGCCGGTGAAGGCCACGAAGTCGGCCTGCAGGGCCTGCACGTCCAGCGGCATGTGCGGGGCGGCCTGGGAGGCGTCGATGCAGACGAGCGCGCCGACCTCCTGGGCGCGGCGGATTATCGTCTCGACCGGGTTGACCGTGCCCAGGATGTTGGACACCAGCACGAAGGAGACGATCTTCGTCTTCTCGGTGATGATCTCGTCGATGTTCGACAGGTCGAGCCGGCCGTCGTCCGTGAGGCCGAACCACTTCAGCTTCGCGCCCGTGCGCTGCGCGAGCAGCTGCCACGGCACGATGTTGGAGTGGTGCTCCATCTCCGTGATGACGATCTCGGTCTCGTGGTCCACCCGGTAGGGCTCGTCGGCCCAGCCCAGCATGTTCGCCACGAGGTTCAGCGACTCGGAGGCGTTCTTGGTGAAGATCACCTCGTCGCGGCTCGGCGCGTTGATGAACGCGGCGACCTTGTCGCGCGCGCCCTCGTACAGCGCCGTGGCCTCCTCGGCGAGCACATGCACACCGCGGTGGACGTTGGCGTTGTAGCGCTCGTAGTACTCGCTCAGGGCGTCCAGCACCTGGCGCGGCTTCTGCGAGGTCGCCGCGTTGTCCAGGTACACGAGCTTCTTGCCGTCGTGGACGACTCGGTCCAGAACGGGGAAGTCCTTGCGGATCGCCTCGACGTCGAGGAGGCCCGGCAGCTGTGTCACGCGGATGCGCCACCCTTCACGTATGCCTCGTAGCCCTCGTTCTCCAGCTTGTCCGCGAGCTCCGGGCCGCCGGACTCGACGATGCGGCCGCCGGCGAACACGTGGACGTGGTCGGGCTTGATGTAGCGCAGGATGCGCGTGTAGTGCGTGATCAGCAGGGTGCCGACCTCGCCGCTCTCGCGGACGCGGTTGACGCCCTCGGAGACGATGCGCAGCGCGTCGACGTCCAGGCCGGAGTCGGTCTCGTCCAGGATCGCGACCTTCGGCTTGAGCAGCTCCAGCTGGAGGATCTCGTGGCGCTTCTTCTCGCCGCCGGAGAAGCCCTCGTTGACGTTGCGCTCGGCGAAGGACGGGTCCATGTTGAGGCGCTCCATGGCCTCCTTGACCTCCTTCACCCAGGTGCGCAGCTTGGGGGCCTCGCCGCGGATGGCGGTGGCGGAGGTGCGCAGGAAGTTGGAGACCGAGACGCCGGGGACCTCGACCGGGTACTGCATCGCCAGGAACAGGCCCGCGCGGGCGCGCTCGTCGACGGACATCTCCAGGACGTCCTCGCCGTCCAGGGTGACGGTGCCGCCGGTGATCGTGTACTTCGGGTGACCCGCGAGGGAGTAGGCGAGGGTCGACTTGCCGGAGCCGTTGGGGCCCATGATGGCGTGCGTCTCGCCCTGCTTCACGGTGAGGTCGACGCCCTTGAGGATCTCCTTCGTGGCGTTGTCGGCCTCGACGGTGACGTGCAGGTCTCGGATTTCAAGCGTTGCCATGGGTGCCTCAGGACTCCTGGGTGAGGGAGACGAGAACGTCGTCCCCTTCGATCTTTACGGGGTATACGGGGACGGGGCGCGTCGCGGGGAGGCCGGACGGCTTGCCGGTGCGCAGGTCGAAGCTGGAGCCGTGCAGCCAGCACTCGATCTGGCAGTCCTCCACCTCGCCCTCGGAGAGGGAGACGTTCGCGTGCGAGCAGATGTCGTGGATCGCGAACACCTCGCCCTCGGTCTTCACGACCGAGACCGGCGTGCCGTCGAGTTCCACCCGCTTCGGGGTGTCCTCCTCCAGCTCGCTCAGCCCACAGGCGCGTACGAACGACGACGTCATGCGACCGAAGCCTCCAGCTCTTCCTCGATCTTGGCGAGCAGGCGCTCCTCGATGTCGGAGACACCGATCTGCTGGACCAGCTCGGCGAAGAAGCCGCGGACCACGAGGCGGCGGGCCTCGTGCTCCGGGATGCCGCGGGCCATCAGGTAGAAGAGCTGCTCGTCGTCGAAGCGGCCGGTGGCGGAGGCGTGCCCGGCGCCGACGATCTCGCCGGTCTCGATCTCCAGGTTCGGCACCGAGTCGACGCGCGCGCCGTCCGTGAGGACCAGGTTGCGGTTCATCTCGTAGGTGTCCGTGCCCTCGGCCTTGGCCTCGATGAGCACGTCACCGATCCAGACCGCGTGCGCGTCGTCGCCCTGGAGGGCGCCCTTGTAGACGACGTTCGACTTGCAGTGCGGGGTGTTGTGGGTGACCAGCAGGCGGTGCTCCTGGTGCTGCCCGGCGTCGGTGAAGTACAGGCCGAACAGCTCTGCCTC
Organism: Streptomyces sp. Ru62; assembly: GCF_002920615.1. Taxonomy (GTDB): domain Bacteria; phylum Actinomycetota; class Actinomycetes; order Streptomycetales; family Streptomycetaceae; genus Streptomyces. Next base: position 115,276 of record NZ_PQSU01000013.1, on the reverse strand, counting down.
GCCGCCGGGGCCGGCGTACTCCACGCGCGGGTGCAGCCGGACCACGTCACCGCCGAAGGTCACGACCACGGACTTGAAGGAGGCGTCCCGGCCGACCAGCGCGTTGTGCTGGGCGACGTGGACGGCCTTGTCGTCCCAGTCCTGGACGGAGACGACGGTCAGCTTGGCACCGTCCCCGAGGACGTAGTCGACGTTGGCGGCGAGCACCGCGTCACCCGTGTGGTCGATGACCACGACGGCCTCGGCGAAGGCGCCCAGCTCGATCACCTGGTGGCCGAAGGCGGTACCGCCCTCGCCGTGCACGGCGATCCGGATCGGCTCGGTGAGCACCGTCTCCTTGGGGACGGTGACCACGCCGGCCTTCTCGAACGCCGAGTACGCCTGGGCGGCGACGCGGTCCACCGGGGTGCCCGCCCTGCCGAGCCGCGCGTCGTCGCGACCGACGGTCTCGACGGCGACGCCCTCGGGGGCCTGGACGGTGACCTTCACGCCCCCGCCGTTCGCGACGGCGGTGCCGTCGTGCAGCCCCCGCAGGCGCTCCAGCGGGGTGAACCGCCACTCCTCCTCACGGCCGTGCGGGACCGGGAAGTCCGCGACGTCGAAGGACGGGGGCGCGCTCATGCGCGAGACGACGGTCGACTCCGCGGCGACCGCGATCGAGCCCGCGGTGGTCGACCCCACGGGGATGTTCTGGGCCTCAGCCATGGCTGTCGTAATGCTCGCTTTCTTGCGTAAGTGGCTTGATGGGGCGGCGGACCGGTGGTTAACCGACCGCGCCCTCCATCTGCAGCTCGATCAGCCGGTTGAGCTCCAGCGCGTACTCCATGGGCAGTTCCTTGGCGATCGGCTCGACGAAGCCGCGCACGATCATCGCCATCGCCTCGTCCTCGGAGAGGCCGCGGCTCATCAGGTAGAAGAGCTGGTCCTCGGAGACCTTGGAGACGGTGGCCTCGTGGCCCATGGACACGTCGTCCTCGCGGACGTCGACGTACGGGTACGTGTCCGACCGGGAGATCGTGTCGACCAGCAGCGCGTCGCACAGCACGTTCGACTTCGACCCGGCGGCGCCCTCGCCGATCTCGATCAGGCCGCGGTAGGACGTACGACCGCCACCGCGCGCGACCGACTTCGAGACGATGTTGGACGACGTGTTCGGCGCCATGTGCACCATCTTGGCGCCCGCGTCCTGGTGCTGGCCCTCGCCCGCGAAGGCGATGGACAGGGTCTCGCCCTTGGCGTGCTCGCCCATCAGGTAGACGGCCGGGTACTTCATCGTCACCTTGGAGCCGATGTTGCCGTCGATCCACTCCATGGTCGCGCCCTCGTAGGCGACGGCGCGCTTGGTGACCAGGTTGTAGACGTTGTTCGACCAGTTCTGGATGGTCGTGTAACGGCAGCGGGCGTTCTTCTTGACGATGATCTCGACCACCGCGGAGTGCAGCGAGTCCGACTTGTAGATCGGCGCGGTGCAGCCCTCGACGTAGTGGACGTAGGCACCCTCGTCGACGATGATCAAGGTCCGCTCGAACTGGCCCATGTTCTCCGTGTTGATGCGGAAGTAGGCCTGGAGCGGGATCTCGACGTGCACGCCCTTCGGCACGTAGATGAAGGAGCCGCCGGACCACACGGCGGTGTTCAGCGCGGCGAACTTGTTGTCGCCGGCCGGGATGACCGTGCCGAAGTACTCCTTGAAGAGCTCCGGGTGCTCCTTCAGCGCGGTGTCGGTGTCGAGGAAGATGACGCCCTGCTCCTCCAGGTCCTCGCGGATCTGGTGGTAGACGACCTCCGACTCGTACTGGGCGGCGACACCGGCGACGAGGCGCTGCTTCTCGGCCTCCGGGATGCCCAGCTTGTCGTAGGTGTTCTTGATGTCCTCGGGCAGGTCCTCCCAGGACTCCGCCTGCTTCTCCGTGGAGCGCACGAAGTACTTGATGTTGTCGAAGTCGATGCCCGAGAGGTCGGAGCCCCAGTTCGGCATCGGCTTCTTCTCGAAGAGCTTCAGGCCCTTCAGGCGCAGCTTGGTCATCCACTCCGGCTCGGACTTCTTGTCCGAGATGTCGCGGACGACGTCCTCGTTGAGGCCGCGCCTGGCGGAGGCACCGGCCACGTCGGAGTCGGCCCAGCCGTATTCGTACTTGCCCAGGCCCTCCAGCTCAGGGTGGGCAGTCTCCGTGGGGAGAGTCATGCGGGGTTCCTCCCGGCCGTGCTTGCAGGTGCGTCAGTGGAAATCTTGGGGATGAACGTCGTGCAGACGCCGTCGCCGTGCGCGATGGTCGCTAGTCGTTGGACGTGGGTGCCCAGCAGCTCGGCGAAGATCTCGGTCTCCGCCTCGCACAGCTGCGGGAACTGTTCCGCGACGTGGGCGACCGGGCAGTGGTGCTGGCAGAGCTGCTCGCCGACCGGTGCGCTGCGCGCCGTAGCAGCGTACCCGTCGGCGCTCAGGGCCTTGGCCAGCGCTTCGGCGCGTTTGTCGGGGCTCACGGCCTCGATCGCCTCGCGGTACGCGCTCGCCTGGGCGGCGATCCGGGCGCGGGCGAAGGCGGCGACCGCCTCGGGGCCGCCCCCCTGCTCGGCGATCCAGCGCAGCGCGTCCACGGCGAGCTTGTCGTACGACTGGTCGAAGGCGTCCCGGCCGCAGTCGGTGAGCGCGAAGACCTTCGCGGGGCGCCCGCGCGTGCGCGTGCCGTAGACCCGCTGCTCGCGGGCCTCGACGACGTCGTCGGCGACCAGCGCGTCGAGGTGACGCCGGACGGCCGCCTGGGTCAGTCCCAGCCGGCCGGCGAGTTCGGCGACGGTCGACGGCCCGTGGTCCAGGATGGAGCGCGCGACCCGGTTGCGCGTCGAGCGCTCACCGGTCGCTAGCTCCTCCTGAGGGGCCCCCGTGGGGGTCTCCCGAGCCTCGCCGACGTTTTTCACAACGCCATTGTTGCGTAATTCCGCGGAGCCTGACAAGCGCCGTCCGGATCACCCGACGGTGCCCTGCGTCACTTAGGCCTACCTAATCCGACCTGCGGAAACGATCATCCGATCGCTCGTGCGGCCCGTCGGCAAGGGCAATTCGGTGGCGCCCCGCGCGCCCGTCCGGGAGACTCCCGGACCATGCCCACACCCCCTCCGACCGGCCCACTTGTCACCCGCGACAGCATCGCCGCGGAGCTGAGACTGCTCGGTGTCGAGCCCGGTGAGACCCTTCTGGCGCACTCCTCGCTCAGCTCCCTCGGCTGGGTCAACGGAGGCGCCGTCGCGGTCGTCCAGGGGCTCCTGGACGCGCTCGGCCCGTCGGGCACGCTCGTCGTCCCCACCCAGACGGGCGCCCAGTCCGATCCGGCCGTCTGGGTGAACCCTCCCGTTCCCGAGGAGTGGTGGGACCGCATCCGGGCCACCATGCCGCCGTACGACCCGCTGATCACCCCCTCCCTCGGGGTCGGCGTCGTCCCGGAGACCGTGCGCACCTGGCCGGGTGCCCTGCGCAGCGCCCACCCGCAGACCTCCTTCGCCGCCGTCGGCCCCGGCGCCCGGGAGATCACCGACGGCCACGCCCCCGACTGCCGGCTCGGTGAGCACAGCCCCCTCGCCCGGCTGGAGAAGCTGGGCGCCCGGGTGCTGCTGCTGGGCGCGGGCTACGACGCCTGCACCGCCTTCCACCTCGCCGAGTACCGGATACCCGCGCCCCGCGTGCGGGTCGGCCGGCCCGCTCCCGGCGGCGGCTGGGAGACGGTGACCGAGGTCTCGATCAGCTCCGACCGGTTCGACGAGCTGGGGCACGACTTCGAGCGGGACCGGCCGGTCGTGCGGGGAAGGGTGGGCGCGGCGGACGTCCGGCTGTTCCCGGTGGCGGACGCCGTGGCCTACGCCGAGCGATGGCTGCCGCTGCACCGGCCCCGTGAGGAGGACTTCCGCCACCCCCGCGCCTGAGGGCCGGACGGCGTACCTAGACTCTGGACCCATGCGAAGTGAGCCGGTGGTCCAGGTCCAGGCCTTGGTGAAGCGGTACGGCACGAAGACCGCGGTGGACGGGCTCGACCTGGTGGCCCAGCCGGGCGTGACCGCCGTACTCGGCCCCAACGGGGCGGGGAAGACGACCACGGTCGAGACCTGCGAGGGGTACCGGAAGCCGGATTCCGGCACGGTGCGCGTCCTGGGCCTCGACCCGGTACGGCAGTCCGCCGAGCTGCGCCCCCGCATCGGCGTGATGCTCCAGTCCGGAGGTGTGTACTCCGGTGCCCGGGCGGAGGAGATGCTGCGCCACATGGCGAAGCTGCACGCCCACCCGCTGGACGTCGACGCCCTCGTCGAACGCCTCGGCCTCGGCTCGTGCGGCCGGACCGGCTACCGCCGGCTGTCCGGCGGCCAGCAGCAGCGGCTCGCGCTCGCCATGGCCGTCGTGGGCCGCCCGGAGCTGGTGTTCCTGGACGAGCCGACCGCCGGGCTCGACCCGCAGGCCCGCCGGGCCACCTGGGACCTGGTGCGGGACCTGCGCGCCGACGGCGTCTCGGTGATCCTCACCACGCACCACATGGACGAGGCCGAGCAGCTCGCCGACGACGTCGCGATCATCGACGGCGGCCGGGTGATCGCCCAGGGCCCACCGGAGGAACTGTGCAAGGGCGGCGCCGAGAACACCCTGCGCTTCACCGGCCGGCCCGGCCTCGACGTCGGCTCCCTGCTCAAGGCGCTGCCGGCCGACTGCACGGCCGCCGAGCTGACCCCGGGCTCCTACCGGGTCGTCGGCAAGGTCGACCCCCAGCTGCTGGCCACGGTGACGTCCTGGTGCGCCCAGCACGGGGTCATGCCCGACCGGATCTCGGTGGAGCGGCACACCCTGGAGGACGTCTTTCTTGAGCTGACCGGCAAGGAGCTGCGCTCGTGACCACGGCGGGTACGTACACCCCGAAGCCCGGAGCCGCCCCGCTCCCCCGCATGATCGCGGCGCAGGCGGCGCTGGAGACGAAGATGCTGCTGCGCAACGGCGAGCAGTTGCTGCTGACGGTCGTCATCCCGACCCTGCTGCTGGTGCTCTTCAGCTCCGTCGACATCGTGGACACCGGCAAGGGCGAGGCGGTCGACTTCCTCGCCCCCGGCATCCTGGCCCTGGCCGTGATGTCGACGGCGTTCACCGGCCAGGCCATCGCCACCGGCTTCGAGCGCCGCTACGGCGTCCTGAAGCGGCTCGCCTCCTCGCCGCTGCCCCGCTGGGCCCTGATGACCGCGAAGACGGCGTCCGTGCTGGTGACCGAGGTCCTCCAGGTCGTCCTGCTGACCGTCATCGCCTTCGCGCTGGGCTGGTCCCCGCACGGCAACCCGGCCGCCGTCCTGCTGCTGCTCGTCGTGGGCACCGCCGCCTTCTCCGGGCTGGGCCTGCTGATGGCGGGCACGCTGAAGGCGGAGGCGACGCTGGCCGCCGCCAACCTGGTCTTCCTGCTGCTGCTCGTCGGCGGCGGAGTCATCGTGCCGCTGGAGAAGTTCGGCCCGACGGGTGAACAGGTCCTCGGTCTGCTGCCGATCTCCGCCCTGTCGGACGGCCTGCGGGACGTGCTCCAGCACGGCGCCGGCACGCCCTGGGGCGACCTGGGGATTCTCGCCGTCTGGGCGGTGGCCGGCCTGGCCGCGGCCGGGAAGTTCTTCCGCTGGGAGTGACCGATGCCGCACGCGTCGGGGCGGACCCTCGTGAACGCGTGCACAAGCGGCGGCCTACGATGGTGCGCGTGCCAAAGCTGAACCGCGCCGACGCCGAAGCCGCCCTGCGCAACCCGCTCGCCTTCATCGCCGACCGCTGGACCCCGGACCCCCGGACCGTCCGCCGGGCGGCGCTCGCCGCGCTCGTGATGTCGGTGGTCATCGTCGTGACCGGCGGCGCCGTCCGCCTGACCGGCTCGGGCCTCGGCTGCCCGACCTGGCCCACCTGCACCGACGACTCCCTGACCACCACCCGGGCCATGGGCTTCCACGGGGTCATCGAGTTCGGCAACCGCATGCTGACGTACGTGCTGTGCGCGGCCGTCGGCTGGGCGATCGTCGCGGCCCGGGCCCAGAAGCCGTGGCGACGCGGTCTGACCCGGCTGGGCTGGGCCCAGTTCTGGGTGGTCATGGGCAACGCCGTGCTCGGCGGCATCGTCGTCCTGGTCGGCCTCAACCCGTACACCGTCGCCGCGCACTTCCTGCTCTCCACCGCCCTGATCGCCATCGCCACGGTGATGTGGCAGCGCACGCGGGAGGGCGACGAGGCGCCGCGTCCGCTGGTCGGCAAGGCGGTGCAACAGCTCGTGTGGTTCCTGGTGCTGGCGTCCGTGCTGCTCATCGCGGTCGGCACGGTGGTGACCGGCGCCGGCCCGCACGCCGGCGACTCCAGCGAGGTCGACCGCATCCCGATCGACTGGGAGACGGTCGCCAAGCTGCACGCGGTGCTTGCGTGGATCGTGGTCACGCTGACGTTCGCCCTGTGGTTCGTCCTGAAGGCGGTCGACGCGCCGAAGGGCCCCCTGGCCCGGACCCGCGAGCTGTTCGTCGTGCTGCTGGCCCAGGGTGTGATCGGTTACGTGCAGTACTTCACGCACCTGCCCGAGGTCCTGGTCGCCCTGCACATGCTCGGCTCGTGCCTGATCTGGATCGCCACCCTGCGTGTCCTGCTGTCGCTGCGCGAGCGCCCGGAAGCCGGCCTGGACCTGCCGGGCCCGGCGGCCGAGGTGCCGGTCGGCACCCGAGCGTGAGTCACCCGTACGTGGCGACGAGGGCGTCGATCGCCGGCCCCAGGTAGGCACGGGTCAGCTCGGCCCGGCGGGTGGACCAGTCGGCGGGGGCCGGGGCGGGGGTGCCGTAGCGGCGGCGGGTGATGTCCTCGACGACCTCCGCAGGAGCACCCAGGGCCAAAAGCTCCGCCAGTGCCTCCCGCTTGGAGGTCAGCCGGCCCTCACGCAGGGTCACGGTGGCCCGGGCGAAGGTCAGCAGGCCGAGGTCGACCCAGATGTCCTGCCGCCACAGCCGGGCCTTGTCCACCGCCGGCCGCCAGTAGTCGCGCTGGTCGCGTACGACGAAGTCGGCCAGCTCCCGGTCCGGTACCGGCGGGAGCAGCGCTGCCGGGGCCTCGCCGTACAGCACGCGTCCGAAGGTGTGCAGCTCGCGCCGGGTGACGGGGGTGACCGGGCGGCGCGTCACCCGTCCGTGTGCCCAGGTGAGGTGCGGGCGGTCCGCGTCGTGCAGGGTGGCCGGTGCGAGGTAGCTGCAGTGGAGCTTCGCCGCGAGCGGTTCGCCGCGCTGCCTCCGGTGCAGCGTCACGAGCCGTCGTACGGTCCCCAGGGCCGGCGGGTCCGGCAGGACGGCGATCAGGTCGAGGTCGCTGCGGCCCTCCTGGTAGTCGCCGCCGGCCAGTGAGCCGTGCGCCCACACGGCGCGCGGTCGCAGGGGCAGCAGGGCGTGCAGGAAGCCGTCGAGCAGGGACGCGGTCGTCATCCGCCCAGTCTGGACGGCTCACCCCAGCCCGTACACCCGGCGCGCGTTGTCCGCCGCGATCATCCGCGCCACCCGCTGGGCGTCCTCCAGGGACCAGGCGCCTTCGGCGACCCAGGTGCCCAGCACGCGGCCCAGCGCCTCCCGGAAGAGGCGGGCGCCGACGACATGCAGTTCCGGCAGGCCCCGCGCGCCGGTGGAGAAGAGGATCTTGCCGAAGGGGGCCAGTTCCAGGAGCTCGGCGAGGACCGTGGCCGCCCGGGCGCCGGTGCGGACCAGTGCGGCGCCGGAGTCGGCGTAGACGTGCGGGAAGACACCGGCCAGGTGGGCGGCGTGGCGGTGGTACGGATAGCCGTGCAGCAGGATCAGGTCGGTGCCGAGGCCGGCGGTGGCCCGGACGAAGTCGGTGAGCAGCACCGGGTCCGTGCGGTCGATGCGGGAGCCGGGCTCGCCGAGGCCCGCGTGCAGTTGCAGGGGCAGGCCCGAGGCGACGGCGATCCACAGCAGGTGCCGGAGCAGGACGGGGTCGGTGAGCGCGCCGCCGACGCGCCGTCCGGCCAGCCAGCGGCCCGCCGCGCCCCGCACCTCCCCCGGCCCCGGCGGCTCGGGCGCGAGGGCCAGCCCGTGTCTCAGGCCCGCGACGGAGGTGAAGGCGACGGCGGTGGCCGCGGCTCCGTGCACCGACTCGGCGAGGTTGGCGAGGAAGGACTCGACGGTGCCGGAGGTGTCGGCGACCTGCTCCGCGAGCGGTTCGAGCCGGATCGTCTCGCGGGCCTCGGCCGCCGCCGCGGAGGCCAGTTCGGCGGGGCCGGTGAGGTCGCCGGGCAGCCCCGTGTCGACCAGGTACGTGGTGATGCCGCTGCCGCGCAGCAGCCTGCGGCCCGACTCCAGGACGCCCAGTTCGCGGCGCCGGGCCAGATAGCGGGCGGGCGGGCAGTGCGGTTCGAGGCCGAGCAGGGGCGGGCACCAGCGCCGTACCGCGAAGCCGGTCTGGGTGTCGAACAGGGTGGTGCCCGGGGCCGGGGGTCCCTCGGTGCGGGCCAGCTGGGCCTCGAAGGTGCCGAGGCCCAGTTCGGTCCGCAGTACGCCGTGGCAGTACTGGTCCACGAGGGACGGCGTTTCGATCATCCCGGCCTCCCCGCGTGCGCTGGCTTCGACCGGCCTAACGGGTGAACGGGGTCCGAGGTCGCGGCTGAGCTCGCGGCCGGGGGTGAGGGGGCCGCTTCGGACCGCCGTGCGGCCGGCCGCGCCCGCGCGGGGAGCCGCATGTTGCGAGCCCGCGGCCCCGCGGGGCGTTGCTCAGCCGCCCACCTGGATGCCGGCCATCCGCTTCCACTCGTACGGGCCCGTCCGCACCTTGGCGGCGAACTCGCCGTCGAAGGACTCGTGGACGGTGATGCCGGCCTTCTCCACCGCCTGCTGGGCGATCTCGGTGCTGGGAGCCACCAGGTCGCCCCAGCCGCCGTCCTCGCCGACGAGGACGATGCGGGCGCCGCGTTCGCCGATGTGGGCCACCTGGCCCTCGGCACCGCCGTGGGCCTTGGAGAAGGCGCTGATCTCCCGGGCGAGCCTGGCCGCCTTGCGCTCGGCCCTCGCGTCAACCTGCTGCGTGTCTGCCATGCCCAGGATGCTACCGACGGGTAGATCAGCTGGCGAGATCAGGGCCCTGTGACATACGCCCGCCGTGCCTCAGCGCAGGAACGGGTCCACCGCGATCGCCACGAAGAGCAGCGACACATAGGTGATCGACCAGTGGAACAGCCGCATCTCCCTCAGCTTCGCGCCCGTGACCTCGGCCTTGGCCCGGTTCTGCAGCGCGTGCGCCTCCCACAGCCACCATCCGCCGGCGGCCAGCGCGACCGCCGTGTAGAACCAGCCGGTGTAGCCGAGGGGGGTCAGGAGCAGGGAGACGGCGACCATGACCCAGCTGTAGATGACGATCTGCCGCGCCACGACCTTGTTGGAGGCGATGACCGGCAGCATCGGCACGCCCACGCGCGCGTAGTCGTCCTTCACCTTCATGGACAGCGGCCAGTAGTGCGGCGGGGTCCAGAAGAAGATCACCAGGAACAGGACGACCGGCGCCCAGGAGAGCGAGTTCGTCACAGCCGACCAGCCGATGAGCACGGGCATGCAGCCCGCGATGCCGCCCCACACGATGTTCTGCGACGTACGCCGTTTGAGGAGCATCGTGTAGACGACGACGTAGAAGAGGAGCGCCCCGAGCGAGAGCCAGGCGCTCAGCCAGTTGACGGTGAGGCCGAACAGCAGCGTCGAGACGACCGCGAGGGTGATGCCGAAGACCAGGCACTCGGGCGGGCTGACCATGCCCGTCACCAGGGGCCGCTGCGAGGTGCGGTCCATCAGGGCGTCGATGTCCCGGTCGATGTACATGTTCAGCGCGTTGGCGCCGCCCGCCGACAGATAGCCGCCGACGCAGGTGAGCAGGACCAGCTTGAGGTCGGGCACACCCTGCTGCGCCAGGAACATCACCGGAACGGTGGTGATGAGCAGCAGCTCGATGATCCGCGGCTTGGTCAGCGCCACGAAAGCCTTGACACGGGCCCCGAACGGCCGCTGAGCCGGGCCCTGGCTCGCACCATCGAGCAAAGCCGCTGGACGGGATTCGACGGCCGTCACGCACACCCCTGACAGAGACATCCCAGCAAGCCCCCCGTATGAAGTCCCGGTAAAGGCTCGCGCGTACCACGCCACTTTAGACGTTGCCCATACCCCGCCCTTCGCGGGGGTGGGGTCGTGTTGACGCACGCCCCATAAGAGGGGTCCCGGTACTCGATTGAGCGCTCACATGACCGGCTCCGTATTCATGTGCCAAATGCCGTTCCCGGCCGGTCGGGAGGCGGATCGCGCGGACTCCCGGCAGTCTGGAAACACTCGAAAAAACGCACGTCCTCACGGGGGTAGGCTCGACAGCGGCCGGCGGGCGACACGTCCGTCGGCGGCCGGGTGGGCGCATGCCCCGACGACCGGCGACCGACATGTGGAGAGGAGCCCTGACCCAGGGTGAGCACCAAGCCGACCACCACAGACCTTGAGTGGACCGAGCTGGACCAGCGGGCCGTGGACACCGCCCGTGTCCTGGCCGCAGACGCCGTACAGAAGGTCGGCAACGGCCATCCCGGTACGGCGATGAGCCTGGCCCCGGCCGCCTACACCCTCTTCCAGAAGGTGATGCGGCACGACCCGGCGGATCCGGAGTGGACCGGCCGCGACCGCTTCGTGCTGTCCGCCGGACACTCGTCCCTGACCCTCTACACCCAGCTCTACCTGGCCGGCTTCGGCCTGGAGCTGGACGATCTGAAGTCGTTCCGGACGTGGGGCTCCAAGACCCCCGGCCACCCGGAGTACGGGCACACCAAGGGCGTCGAGACCACCACGGGCCCGCTGGGCCAGGGTGTCGCCAACGCGGTGGGCATGGCCATGGCCGCCCGCTACGAGCGCGGTCTGTTCGACCCCGAGGCCCCGGCCGGCGAGTCCCCCTTCGACCACTTCATCTACTGCATCGCCGGTGACGGCTGCCTCCAGGAGGGCATCTCCGCCGAGGCGTCCTCCCTGGCCGGCCACCAGAAGCTGGGCAACCTGATCCTGCTGTGGGACGACAACCACATCTCGATCGAGGGCGACACCGAGACGGCCGTCTCCGAGGACACCGTCAAGCGCTACGAGGCCTACGGCTGGCACGTGCAGCGCGTGGAGGCCAAGGAGAACGGGGACCTGGACCCGCGGGCGATCTTCGCCGCGATCCAGGAGGCGAAGCGGGTCACGGACCGGCCGTCCTTCATCGCGATGCGCTCCATCATCGCCTGGCCGGCCCCGAACGCCCAGAACACCGAGGCCGCGCACGGCTCGGCGCTGGGCGAGGACGAGGTCGCGGCCACCAAGCGCGTCCTCGGCTTCGACCCGGAGAAGTCGTTCGAGGTCGCCGACGAGGTCATCGCCCACACCCGCAAGGCGCTGGAGCGCGGCGCCCAGGCGAAGTCCGAGTGGGAGAAGTCCCTCCAGGAGTGGCGCGAGGCCAACCCGGAGCGGGCCGCCGAGTTCGACCGGATCAGCAAGGGCGAGCTGCCCACCGGCTGGGAGGAGAAGCTCCCGGTCTTCGAGCCCGGCAAGGGCGTCGCGACGCGTGCCGCGTCCGGCAAGGTGCTCCAGGCGCTCGGCGCGGTGATCCCCGAGCTGTGGGGCGGCTCCGCCGACCTCGCCGGATCGAACAACACCACCATCGACAAGGACAGCTCGTTCCTGCCCGAGGGCAACCCGCTGCCCGAGGCCAACCCGTACGGCCGCACGATCCACTTCGGCATCCGCGAGCACTCGATGGGCGCGGAGCTGAACGGCATCACGCTGCACGGCAACACCCGTGTCTACGGCGGCACCTTCCTCGTCTTCTCCGACTACATGCGCAACGCGGTGCGCCTGTCGGCCCTGATGCACCTGCCGGTGACGTTCGTGTGGACGCACGACTCCATCGGCCTCGGCGAGGACGGCCCCACCCACCAGCCGGTCGAGCACCTGGCCTCGCTGCGCGCGATCCCGGGCCTGAACATCGTCCGCCCGGCGGACGCCAACGAGACCGCCATCGCCTGGCGCGAGATCCTGCGCCGCTGGACCAAGGAGTTCGGCAAGGGCCAGCCGCACGGCCTCGCGCTCACCCGCCAGGGCGTGCCGGTGTACGAGCCGAACGAGGACGCGGCCAAGGGCGGCTACGTGCTGTTCGAGGCCGACGGCGGTGAGCCGCAGGTGATCCTGATCGCCACCGGTTCCGAGGTGCACGTGGCCGTGGAGGCGCGTGAGCAGCTCCAGGCCGAGGGCGTGCCCACGCGTGTCGTCTCGATGCCGTCCGTCGAGTGGTTCGAGCAGCAGGACCAGGGGTACCGGGACTCCGTGCTGCCGCCGTCCGTCAAGGCCCGGGTCTCGGTCGAGGCGGGCATCGGTCTGACCTGGCACAAGTACGTGGGGGATGCCGGCCGCATCGTTTCCCTGGAGCACTTCGGTGCTTCCGCCGACGGCAAGGTCCTCTTCAAGGAGTTCGGCTTCACCGCGGAGAACGTGGCCGCGAAGGCGCGGGAATCCCTCGCCGACGCTCAGCGCTGACGCTCACATACGACACGTAGGAGATGTAATTCCATGACAGACGCACTCAAGCGCCTCTCCGACGAAGGCGTCGCGATCTGGCTGGACGACCTGTCGCGCAAGCGGATCACGTCCGGCAACCTCGCCGAGCTGATCGACCAGCAGCACGTCGTGGGCGTCACCACCAACCCGACGATCTTCCAGAAGGCGATCTCCCAGGGCGACGGCTACGACCAGCAGCTCTCGGACCTCGCCGCCCGCAAGGTCACCGTCGAAGAGGCCATCCGCATGATCACGACGGCGGACGTCCGCGACGCCGCCGACATCCTGCGGCCGGTCTTCGACGCGACGAACGGCCAGGACGGCCGGGTCTCCATCGAGGTCGACCCCCGCCTCGCGCACAACACCAAGGCGACCGTCGCCGAGGCCAAGCAGCTGGCCTGGCTGGTGGACCGCCCCAACACCCTGATCAAGATCCCGGCCACCCAGGCGGGTCTGCCGGCGATCGCCGAGACGATCGGCCTCGGCATCAGCGTCAACGTCACGCTGATCTTCTCCCTGGAGCGCTACCGCAAGGTCATGGACGCCTACCTGACCGGTCTGGAGAAGGCGAAGGAGCGGGGTCTCGACCTGTCGAAGATCCACTCGGTGGCGTCCTTCTTCGTGTCCCGCGTGGACACCGAGATCGACAAGCGGCTGGACGGCATCGGCACCGACGAGGCCAAGGCGCTGCGGGGCAAGGCCGCCGTCGCCAACGCGCGTCTCGCCTACCAGGCGTACGAGGAGGTCTTCTCCTCGGACCGGTGGAGCGCGCTGGAGAACGCGGGCGCCAACAAGCAGCGTCCGCTGTGGGCGTCGACCGGCGTGAAGGACCCGGCGTACCCGGCCACCCTCTACGTCGACGGGCTCGTCGCCCCGAACACGGTCAACACCATGCCGGAGGCCACGCTGGAGGCCACCGAGGCCCAGGCCGAGATCACCGGCAACACCATCGCCGGCACCTACGAGCAGGCGCGCGCCGACCTCGACGCGCTGGAGAAGCTCGGCATCTCGTACGACGACGTCGTGCAGGTGCTGGAGGTCGAGGGCGTCGAGAAGTTCGAGGCGTCCTGGACCGACCTGCTGAAGTCCACCCAGGCGGAGCTTGAGCGCCTCGCCCCTTCGGAGGGCTGACTTGTCACCCGTTTCCGGTTCCGGAGCGAACCCGCTTCGTGACCCGGCCGACCGACGGCTCCCGCGTATCGCGGGGCCGTCGGGCCTGGTCATCTTCGGCGTCACCGGCGACCTGTCGCGCAAGAAGCTGATGCCCGCGGTGTACGACCTCGCCAACCGGGGTCTGCTGCCGCCGGGCTTCTCGCTGGTGGGCTTCGCCCGCCGCGACTGGGAGCACGAGGACTTCGCCGAGGTCGTCCACGACGCGGTCAAGGAGCACTCGCGTACTCCGTTCCGCGAGGAGGTCTGGCAGCAGCTCATCCAGGGGATGCGCTTCGTCCAGGGCACCTTCGACGACGACGAGGCATTCGAGCGGCTGCGCGCCACCATCGAGGAGCTGGACAAGGCACAGGGCACGGGCGGCAACTTCGCCTTCTACCTGTCCGTGCCGCCGCGCTCCTTCCCGGTGGTCATCCAGCAGCTGAAGAAGCACGGTCTGGCCGACCAGACCGGCGGTTCCTGGCGGCGAGCGGTCATCGAGAAGCCGTTCGGGCACGACCTGAAGTCGGCCGAGGAGCTGAACAAGGTCGTGCACGAGGTGTTCGAGCCGGAGCAGGTCTTCCGGATCGACCACTACCTCGGCAAGGAGACCGTCCAGAACATCCTGGCGCTGCGTTTCGCCAACACGATGTTCGAGCCGATCTGGAACCGGTCCTTCGTGGACCACGTCCAGATCACCATGGCCGAGGACATCGGCATCGGCGGCCGGGCCGGCTACTACGACGGCATCGGCGCCGCCCGGGACGTCATCCAGAACCACCTGCTCCAGCTCATGGCCCTCACGGCCATGGAGGAGCCCGCCTCCTTCGGCGCGGACGCGCTGGCCGCGGAGAAGGAGAAGGTGCTCGGCGCCGTCCGGCTGCCGAAGGACCTGGGCGCCGACACCGTGCGCGGGCAGTACGCGGCGGGCTGGCAGGGCGGCGAGAAGGTCATCGGCTACCTCGAAGAGGAGGGCATCGACGAGAAGTCGAAGACCGACACCTACGCCGCGGTCAAGCTGGAGATCGACAACCGCCGCTGGGCGGGTGTCCCCTTCTACCTGCGCACCGGCAAGCGCCTCGGCCGCAGGGTGACGGAGATCGCCGTGGTCTTCCAGCGGGCCCCGCACTCGCCGTTCGACACGACGGCGACCGAGGAGCTGGGGCAGAACGCGATCGTCATCCGCGTCCAGCCCGACGAGGGCGTCACCGTCCGCTTCGGCTCCAAGGTGCCGGGCACCTCGATGGAGATCCGGGACGTGTCCATGGACTTCGCCTACGGCGAGTCGTTCACGGAATCCAGCCCGGAGGCGTACGAGCGCCTGATCCTGGACGTGCTGCTCGGTGATGCCAACCTCTTCCCGCGCACGGAGGAGGTCGAGCTGTCCTGGAAGATCCTCGACCCGATCGAGGAGTACTGGGACAAGCACGGCAGGCCCGCGCAGTACAAGTCGGGCACCTGGGGTCCCGTGGAGGCGGACGAGATGCTCGCACGAGACGGACGGAGCTGGCGCCGGCCATGAAGATAGACCTGACCGACACCAGCGCCGGAGCGATCAACAAGGCGCTCGTGCGGGGGCGCCGTGCCATCGGCACGCCCGCCGTCGGCATGGTGCTGACCCTCGTCATCGTCACCGACGAGGAGAACGCCTACGACGCACTGAAGGCCGCCAACGACGCGTCGCGCGAGCACCCCTCGCGCACGCTGGTGGTCATCAAGCGGGTCTCCCGCTCCCCGCGCGACCGTACGTCCTCGCGTCTGGACGCCGAGGTGCGGGTGGGCGCGGACGCGGGCACCGGTGAGACGGTCGTCCTGCGTCTGTACGGCGAGGCCGCGGACCATGCCGACTCGGTGGTCCTGCCGCTGCTGCTGCCGGACGCACCCGTCGTCGTGTGGTGGCCGGTGAACGCCCCGCTCGACCCGGCGAAGGACCCGCTGGGCGCGCTCGCCCAGCGCCGGGTCACCGACACCTACGCGGCCGAGCAGCCGGTGCGGGAGCTGTCGGCCCGCGCCGAGGCCTACACCCCCGGCGACACCGACCTGTCCTGGACGCGGATCACACCGTGGCGTTCCATGCTCGCGGCGGCCCTCGACCAGGTCACCTGCGAGGTGCAGGCCGTCGAGGTGGAGGGCGAGGAGTTCAACCCGAGCTGTGAGCTGCTGGCGATGTGGCTCGCGGACCGGCTGGACGTACCGGTGAAGCGCTCGCTGTCGTCCGGTCCGGGGCTCACGGCCGTCCGCATGGACACCGACTGCGGCCCGATCGTGCTGGACCGCGCCGACGGCTCGCTGGCCACGCTGTCCATCGCGGGCCAGCCGGCCCGCGCGGTGGCGCTGAAGCGGCGGGACACCGCCGAGCTGATCGCGGAGGAGCTGCGCCGGCTGGACCCGGACGACACCTACGCGTCGGCGCTGCGCTACGGCGTGGAGCGGCTGAACACGGTGCCGCGGCAGGCGTCCGAGGCGCCGGCCGGTGCGGCGGGCACCGAGTCCGCGGCCGAGCCGGTCGCCGTACCGGAACCGGTCGAGGAAGCGGCCAAGGCCCCCGCGAAGAAAGCGGCGGCCAAGACCGCGAAGAAGGCACCGGCGAAGAAGGCACCGGCCAGGAAGGCGACGGCGAAGTGAGCACTCCGCAGTTGGTCGTCCACCACGACAAGGAACTGATGGCGCAGGCCGCCGCGGCGCGCCTGATCACGAAGATCGTGGACGCGCAGGCCTCCCGGGGCACCGCGTCCGTGGTCCTGACGGGCGGGCGCAACGGCAACGGCCTGCTGGCCGCGCTGGCGGCGGCTCCCGCCCGGGACGCCATCGACTGGGGCCGCCTCGACCTGTGGTGGGGCGACGAGCGCTACCTCCCCGAGGGCGACCCCGAGCGCAATGTCACGCAGGCCCGCGAGGCGCTGCTGGACTCCGTGCCGGTGGACCCGGAGCGCGTGCACGCCATGCCCGCCTCCGACGGCCCGCACGGCGCGGACGTGGAGGCGGCCGCGGAGGCGTACGCGGCGGAGCTGGCGAAGGCGGCGGGACCGGAGAACCACGGCGCGGTGCCCACCTTCGACGTCCTGATGCTGGGCGTCGGCCCGGACACCCATGTGGCGTCGCTCTTCCCCGAGCTGCCCGCGGTCCGGGAGACCGAGCGCACGGTGGTCGGCGTCCACGGCGCCCCCAAGCCGCCGCCGACCCGGGTCTCCCTCACCCTCCCGGCGATCCGCGCGGCCCGCGAGGTCTGGCTCCTCGCGGCCGGCGAGGACAAGGCGGAGGCCGTGGCCATCGCCCTGTCCGGCGCGGGTGAGATCCAGGCCCCGGCGGCGGGCGCGTACGGCCGCTCGCGCACGCTGTGGCTGCTGGACTCGGCGGCGGCTTCGCAGCTGCCGAGGTCGCTGTATCCGCCGGCGTCTCCGTGACACCGGTGCGTGTGTAGCCGCGGCGGGGGTTTTCGCCCCCGCCGCCGCTATTTCACCGACCCCGCCATCACGCCCTGCACGAAGTGCCGCTGGAAGGCGAAGAACACCACCACCGGCACGATCAGGGACAGGAACGCGCCCGGGGCGAGGACGTCGATGTTGCTGCCGAACTGGCGGATCTGCGACTGGAGTTCCACGGTCAGCGGCTGCGACGAGCTGTCGGCGAACAGCAGGGCGACCAGCATGTCGTTCCAGACCCACAGGAACTGGAAGATGGCGAGCGAGGCGATGGCCGGGCGGCCCACCGGCAGGACGAGACGCGTGAAGATGCGCCATTCGCTGCCGCCGTCCATCCGTGCCGCCTCCAGCATCTCCTTCGGGATGTCCGCGAAGTAGTTCCGCAGCAGGAAGACGGCGAAGGGCAGGCCGTAGGCGACGTGGAAGAGGACGACACCGGGGATCGTGCCGAACAGGCCCAGCGTGCCGAAGAGTTTGGCGACCGGCAGCAGGCCGATCTGCACCGGCACCACCAACAGGGCCACCACCAGCAGGAAGAGGGGTTCCCGCAGCGGGAAGTCCAGCCAGGCGAAGGCGTATCCGGCGAGGGCCGCGATGACGACGACCAGGGTGGTGGCCGGCACCGAGATCAGCACGGTGTTCCAGAAGGCCTGCGTGATGCCCGCGTTCTTCAGCAGCGCCGAGTAGTTGTCGAAGGAGAGCTGGCCGGGAGTGGCCAGCGCCGTCCACCAGCCGCCCTTCGCGGTGTCCTGGGCCGAGCGCAGGGAGGACAGGAAGAGGCCGGCCAGCGGGGTCAGCCAGACCAGGCCGACGACCACCAGGAATGCCTGCACCAGGCCGCTGCCCAGGCCGCGCCTGATCGCGTTCATCGCTGACTCCTCATCGTTGACTGTTGCGGAAACGACGGACGTTGAAGACCATCGCGGGGATCACCAGGAGCAGCAGGAGCACGCCGAGGGCGCTGCCGAGGCCCTGGTCGTTGCCGCCGCCGAAGGACACCAGCCACATCTGGGTGGCGAGGACGGTGGCGTCCTCCTGCACCGGGCCGGGCGCGATGATGTAGACGAGGTCGAAGACCTTCATCACGTTGATCACCAGGGTCACGAAGACCACGGTGAGCACCGGCGCGAGCAGCGGGACGGTGATCCGGCGGAAGATCTGCCACTCGTTGGCCCCGTCCATCCGGGCGGCCTCCAGGGCGTCACGCGGGAGCGTGGAGAGGCCCGCGCCGATCAGGACCATCGCGAAACCCGTCCAGATCCACAGGTAGGCGCCGATGATCGCGGGGGTGACGAGGGTCGGGCCGAGCCAGGAGACGCCCTGGTAGGGCGGAGCGAAGTTCGACTCCGGCAGCCTCACCGTGTACGACCCCGCGGTGAGCCCGGAGAAGCGGAAGGAGCCGTCGGCGGCGGTGGTCGCGCTCGCGACCGTCTTTCCGTCGCGCACCGCCTCGACCTTCATGCCGGGCAGGCCGCTCTCCTGGGCGTCGACCTTGCCCTGCGTGCCTCCGCCGCCGGGGGTGAAGTCCAGGTAGACGACACCGCGCAGTTCGCCGGGCGCGGCCTTGCGCGCGGCCGCCGTGCGGGCGGGTGAGGCGTCGCCGGGCAGGTCCTTGGGCAGCACGCCGACCATCGGCAGCGTGACCGTGTCGCCCGCCGAGGCGGTCGCACGGTAGGAGCCGTCCCGGTCCTGGGTGAGCGATCCGGTGCGGCCCCGGGCGGTCGGGTAGGTCGACGCGCCCTTGAAGGCGTCGTGGACGGAGACGACGGCCGCGTTGAGCACGCCCTTGTCGGGGTCCTCGTCGTAGGCGAGGCGGAAGATGATGCCGGCGGCGAGGAAGGACACGGCCATCGGCATGAAGAGGAGCAGTTTGAAGGCCGTCGCCCAGCGGACCTTCTCCACCAGGACGGCCAGGATCAGGCCGAGGCCGGTGAGCAGGGCGGGGGCGACGACGACCCAGATGGTGGTGTTGCGGATGGCCTTCAGCGTGGCCGGGTCGCGGAACATCTCGGTGTAGTTGTCCCCGCCGACGAACCGGCTGCCGGAGGCGTCGAAGAAGCTGCGGCCGACGGAGAACAGCACCGGATAGACGACGAGCGCGCCGAGCAGGAGCAGCGCGGGGAGGACGAAGAGCAGGGCGATCAGCCGGGCGCGCCGCCGGCCGCGGCGCGCGGGCGCCGGGCCGGCGGCGGGACGCGGGCCCGCCTGCTGTTTCACGACGGTGGGGGCGGTCATGGTGTGCCGCTCAGCCCTGGTAGGCCTTGGCCGCGGCGGCTTCGAGCTTCGCCGCCGTGCCCTTCGGGTCCGACGGGTCGCGCAGGAAGTCCTGGAGGAGCTTCCACTCGCCGGTGCCCTTGGTGCCGCCGAAGGCCGCCGGTGCCTGGTCGGACATGTCGAAGCGGACCGAGTCCCCCGCGCCCACGAGGGACTTGGCGGTGGCGCGGGTGACGTCGTCGCCGTACGCGGAGAGCTCCAGCTTCCTGTTCGGGGACAGGAAGCCGCCCGCCTTCGCCCACACGGCCGCGGCCTCGGGGGTGGCCAGGTACTCCAGGAGCTTCATGCCGGCCTTGGCGTTCTTGCCGTCCTTGAGGACGACGGCCGCGTCACCGCCGCTGACGACGGGTGCCGTGCCGCCGCCGACCGCCGGGAAGGGGAAGAAGTCGGCGTCCTTGCCGATCGCCTTGCCGTACTGGTCGTGGGCGACGCCGGCGACGAAGTCGCCCTCGTAGACCATGCCGGCCTCGGGCTTGGGGCCGAACACCTTCTCCACCGAGCCGGGGAAGTCGGTGTTCAGGGCCTCCTTCTGTCCGCCGGCGATGAGCTGCTTGTCCTTGAAGAGCTTGCCGAGGGTGGTGAGCGCCTCGACCACCGTGGGGTCGGTCCACTTGAGCCGGTGGGCGGCGAGGGCGTCGTACTTCTCGGGGCCCGCCTGGGAGAGGTAGATGTTCTCGAACCAGTCGGTGAGGGTCCAGCCGTCCTGTCCGGCGACCGCGAAGGCGGCGAGGCCGGAGTCGGAGACGGTGTGCCCGGCCTTGAGCAGCTCGTCGTAGGTCTTCGGCGGCTCGACCCCGGCCTGGGCGAGGGCGTCGGGGCTGTACCAGACGGTGGACTTGTGGGCGGCCTTGAAGTAGAGGCCGTAGAGGGTGCCGTCGACGCTGCCGTACTTCTTCCACACCGGCGCGTAGTCGGCGTCGATGGTCTGCCGGGCGGTCGGCGAGAGCGGCTTGAGCCAGCCCTTCTGCGCGAACTGCTTCAGGACGCCGACCTGCGGGACCATCACGACGTCGGGCGCGTTGCCACCCTCGATCTTGCTGCCGACGACCGTGGAGACGTTGTCGCCGGTGGACACGAACTGGGTCTTCGCGCCGGTCTTCTCGGTGAAGGCGTCCAGCACCTTCTGGAAGTTCTTCTGCTCGCTGCCGGACCAGACACCGGCCACGGTGACGGTCTGGCCGCTGAGCGACTTGTCGCCGCCGCCCGCGGAGACGTCACCGCCGCCGCAGGCGGTGGCGCCGAGGGCGAGGGTGAGAGCGGTGCAGCCGGTGAGCAGGGTCGTGCGTCGTCGCATCATCGTCGATGGACCTTTCAATCGGGGATGGGTGATCACAGGTCGTTCAGCCACCAGGCCGCCGTGGCGCCGGGCAGGACGCCGGGCGGGCAGGGGCCGCTGGACAGCAGGGGGGTGCCGGAGACCGGCGCGGGGGCGGGGGCCGTACCGAAGTTGACGGCGCAGACCAGGCCGTCGCCGCGGACGAAGGCGAGGACGTCCGGCGGGGTGTCCAGCCAGCGCAGCGTGCCCTCGCCCAACTGGGGCAGGGATTTGCGCAGTTGGAGACCGTCCCGGTACAGGTGCCAGAAGGAGCGGGTGTCGGCGAGGGCGCGGTCGGTGGCGTACTCGGCGAAGTAGTCGGGCTGCGGCAGCCAGGGCTTGGCGCCCTCCACGCCGGAGGTGAAGCCGAACGGGGAGGCTTGTCCGGACCAGGGCAGCGGCACCCGGCAGCCGTCGCGGATGCGGGCGCGGCTGCCGGTGCGCCGGAAGATCGGGTCGGTGAGCACGTCGTCGGGCAGGTCGACGACCTCGGGCAGGCCCAGCTCCTCGCCCTGGTAGATGTACGCGGCCCCGGGCAGCGCCAGCATCAGCAGCGCGGCGGCGCGGGCGCGGGCGGCGCCGAGACCGCTGCCCTCGGTGGCCGGTTCGCCGTAGCGGGTGACGGTGCGGACCTGGTCGTGGTTGTTGAGGACCCAGGTGACCGTGGAGCCGGTGCCCGCGATGTCCTGCATGGCCTCGGAGATGACCTTGCGGAAGGCGTCGGCGTCCCAGGGCGCGCCGAGCAGGTCGAAGAAGAAGGCCTGGTGGAGCTCGTCCGGGCGGACGTACAGGGCGTGTTCGCGGGCGGTGGGGACGGAGACCTCGCCGACGAGCAGCCGTTCGCGGCCGTCCCGGGCGCCGTACTCCTCGCAGATGGAGCGCCAGCGGCGCCACACCTCGTGCACCTCGGGCTGGTTCCAGGCGAGCGGGTTGACCGAGTCGCGGGTGCGGGCGTCGGCCTCCGGGTCGTCGGAGTCGGGCAGCTCGGGGTGCTTGAACAGGCCGGCGGCGACGTCGATGCGGAAGCCGTCGACGCCCCGGTCGAGCCAGAACCGCAGGATGCGGTCGAACTCGTCGGGGATCTCGGGGTTGCGCCAGTTCCAGTCGGGCTGTTCGGGCGTGAACATGTGCAGGTACCACTGGCCGTCGGCGACCCGGGTCCAGGCGGGGCCGCCGAACATGGCGTGCCAGTTGTTGGGCGGCTCGCTGCCGTCGGGGCCGCGGCCGTCGGCGAAGTGGAAGCGGGCGCGGGCCGGGCTGCCGGGCTCGCCGGCCAGGGCCTCGCGGAACCACGGGTGCTCGCTGGAGCAGTGGTTGGGGACGATGTCGAGCAGCACCTTGATGCCGAGGCGCCGGGCCGCGGCCATCAGCAGGTCGAACTCGGCGAGGTCGCCGAAGAGCGGGTCGACACCGCGGTAGTCGGCCACGTCGTAGCCGTGGTCGGCTTGCGGCGAGGGGTAGAAGGGGCTCAGCCAGATGCCGTCGACGCCGAGCTTCTTCAGGTACGGCAACCCGGCCCGGACGCCGGCCAGATCGCCGATGCCGTCACCGGTGCTGTCCAGGAAGCTGCGGACGTACACCTGGTAGATCACGGCGTCCCGCCACCAGTGGTACTTACTCAACATGCATGCATGTTAGGTAGGCGTGTCGCGACGGTGTCAACGAAAAGAACAGAGGCTACCGGGGAGTTGGGGCGGCAAATATGGACTTACCCGGACACTTGGAAGCCAGTTGAGATGTCCGCGTTACCTAACAAGTAACTAGCGAGCGGGTCGACGGCCGGCTATCGACTGGCGATGGCGTCGAGTTCGCGCGCCAGCCGGCGCACGGCCTGTCCGGGCCTCTGCCGCCCGGTGAGCGCGTCCTGCACGACCGCCTGCACGGCCAGGCTGACCTGGTCGTAGTGCGGGCTCTTGGGGCGCGGCCGGGCGGTGAGGACGGCGGTGCGCAGGGTCGGCAGATACGGGAACCGCTTGATGAGCGCGGGGTCTTCGTAGAGCCCGGCGCGCACGGGCGGCAGCGCGCCCCGCGTGAGCACCTGGCGCTGCACGGGCGCGCTGGTGAGGTAGGCGATCAGGCGCGCGGCGGAGTCCGGGTGCCGGGCGTGGGTGTTGACCGCGAGGTTGGAGCCGCCGAGAACGCTCGTCCCCGGCCCGTCGGGCCCGGGCAGCGGTACGGCGCCGATCTTCCCGGCGACCCGGGAACCGGGGGCGGAGGCGACGGCGTAGGCGTAGGGCCAGTTGCGCAGGAAGAGCAGCCTGCCGTCCTGGAAGGCCTGTTTGGACTCCTCCTCCTTGTACGTCAGCGCCTGCCTCGGGATCCAGCCCTCGCGGATGCCGCGGGCGAGGAAGCCGATGCCCTCGCGGGCGGCGGCCGAGTCGACGGTGACGCGGGTGCCCTCGCCGCCGAGGATGGTGCCGCCCGCCGAGTACACCGCCTCGGCCGCGTTCACGGTCAGGCCCTCGTAGGGCAGGAACTGGCCCGCGTAGCCGCCGAGTCCGTACTTCGGCGCGATGGTCCTCGCGTCGCGCTCCAGCTCGGCCCAGGTGCGCGGCGGGGACACCCCCTCCTGGTCGAGGACGTCCTTGCGGTACAGGAGGAGTCCGGCGTTCGTGACGTACGGGACCGCGTACAGCCGTCCGTCGTAGGTCGCCGTGTCCACGACCGGCGGCAGGAAGCTGTCCAGCGGGAAGCGGTCGCGGGGCAGCGGACGGATCCAGCCGGCCGCCGCGAACTCGGAGGTCCAGTCGACGTCGATGTTGAGGACGTCGAACCGTCCCCGGTCGCCGCCGCGCAGGTCGGTCGTCATCTGCGCGTGCGTCTCGTCGGCGGAGTCCGGCAGCTCGACCAGGGTGACCTTCTCCCCGGGATGGGTGCGGTTCCAGCCCTGGAGCAGCGGGCCGAGATAGCCGGTGAGATCACCGGCGGTGGCCAGCGTCAGCGGGCCCCGGCCGCCTCCCGTGCCCTCGTCGGCGCGGGCACCCGAGGCCACGTACCCGGCCAGACCCACGACGAGAACGAGAAGGCCCCTACCGGCGGCGCGCATCCACCGCATAGGTTCCTCCCTGTACACCCGGCACCGCGGGCACCCTCGCCCGGGGACAGAGGCCATGTATACCTGTTAGGTATGCGCGATACTAGGGCCTGGAGCACATGGAGCAGACAGGAGGACAGCACGAGTGCGTCTGCCCCTCCTGGCACTCCTCGCCCGCGGCCCGGCCCACGGCTACGAGCTGAAGCAGGACCTTGAGCAACTGCTGGGCGCCGCGTACCCTCAGCCGAACGTCGGCCAGATCTACGTCACCCTCGGCCGCCTGGAGAAGACCGGGCTGATCGAGGGCGAGGACGTCGAGCAGTCCAGCCGGCCCAACAAGAAGGTCTACCACCTCACCGACGCCGGGCGCGAGGCGCTGCTCGCCTGGTTCGAGGAGACCGAGGACGAGCCGCGGGTGCGGGACGAGTTCTTCATGAAGCTCGCCCTCGCCCCGCAGACCGGTCTCGCCGACCAGATCGCCCTCATCAACCGGCAGCGGCGCCAGTACCTCAACACCATGCGCAACCTGTCGAAACTGGCCGCGGCCGAGAGCCGGGACAACCGAATCGCCCAGCTGCTGATCGAGGGCGCGATGCTGCACCTCCAGGCCGACCTCGACTGGCTGGAGCGGTGCCAGGAGGAACTGGAGGATCGGGAGTGAGTGACGGCCACGCTCCGGTGCTGCGAGCCGAGGGGCTGGTGAAGACCCACCACGGC
This sequence comes from Streptomyces sp. Ru62, assembly GCF_002920615.1. GTDB lineage: Bacteria > Actinomycetota > Actinomycetes > Streptomycetales > Streptomycetaceae > Streptomyces. The sequence goes on along the minus strand of NZ_PQSU01000013.1, from coordinate 90,789 downwards.
GAGGGCGCGCCCGCGCACGCCGTGCGCGGGGTCGACCTCGCCGTGGCCCGCGGCGAGTTCGTCGCGATCACCGGGCCGTCCGGCGCGGGCAAGTCCACGCTGCTGCACCTGCTCGGCGGGCTCCAGCGGCCGGACGCGGGCAGTGTCTGGCTCGACGGCCGGTGCACGGACTCCTTCAGCGAGGCCCGCTGGGCGGTGGAGCGCAGGAAGGCCATCGGGATCGTCTTCCAGTTCTTCAACCTGGTGTCGAACCTGTCGGTCGCCGACAACGTGGAGCTGCCCGCGCTGCTGGCCGGCGTCCCGCCGAAGAAGGCCCGCGCCGAGCGGGAGGCGCTGCTCGCCGAGCTGGGTCTGGAGGGCAAGGAGCGCAGCATGCCGGGTGAGCTGTCCGGCGGTGAGCAGCAGCGGGTCGCGCTCGCCCGGGCGCTGGTCAACCATCCGCCGCTGCTGCTCGCGGACGAGCCGGCCGGCAGCCTGGACAGCAAGGGCACCCGTGAGGTGATGCGGCTGCTGTCCCGCTTCCACGGGCGCGGCCAGACCATCGTGCTGGTCACCCACGACGCCCGGCTGGCCAGCGCCGCCGACCGCGTGATCAGCTTCTTCGACGGCCGCATCGCCGACGACGCGACCCTGGACGGCACGCCGCCGCCCCGGCGGAGCGGCATCTCCGGCGTGCTGGAGCTGAGGGACTGACCGTGCTGGACCTGACGGACGTGCGGGCCACCCTGCGCTGGGCGCACTCCGACCTGCGCACCCACCGCGGCGAGGCGCTGTTCCTGGTGCTGGCCACCGCCGGCGTCGTCGCCTCGCTGCTGCTCGCCGCCGCCCTGTTCGGCTACGCCACGAACCCCTGGCAGCGGACCTTCGCCGAGGCGCGCGGCGCCCACGTCTGGCTGCACACCGCGCCGTCCGCCGACGCCCGCGCACTGGCCCGGCTGGACGGCGTCACCGCCGTCGCCGGCCCCTACCGCGCCGAGGCCGCCACCGTCGCCGCCCGCGGCACCCGCGCCTCCGTGGAACTGCGCGCCACCCCTGACCTGCCCTCCGTCGGCCGGCCCCTGCTCACCGCCGGGCACTGGCTGGATCCGGCCGCGCCGGACGGCGTGGTGCTGGAGAGCAGCCTGGCCCGGGCCCTGCTGGCCGAGCCCGGCGACACCCTGACGCTGCCCGGCACGGCCCGCACCCTCACCGTCGAGGGCATCGCGGACAGCGCCGAACCCCCGTACCGCCCCGGTGAGCAGACCGGACTGGTGTGGGCGCTGCCGTCCGCCGTGCGGGCCCCGGCCGGCCAGGTCATCGGGCTGCGGCTCGGCGATCCGTCCGACACCGACTACGCCGTCCAGCGCGCCGTCACCGTGCTGGGCGCCGGCGCGGTCGGCGAGGTCTCCACCTGGCAGCAGGCCCGTGCCGAGGCACAGGGCGACAACCGGCTGCTCGGCCAGGTGCTCGGGCTGTTCGGTCTGGGCGCCCTCATCGCCGCCGGGTTCGCGGTGCACGGCGCCATCGCGACCCGTATCCGCGGGCACCTGCGGGACCTGTCGGTGCTGAAGGCGATCGGCTTCACGCCCGGCCAGGTCGTACGGATCTTCCTGCTCCAGCACCTGGCGTACGCGCTGCTCGGCGCGGTGGCCGCGGCCGCGCTCACCGAGGGGCTGGGCAACCGGGTCCCGGGGCGGCTCGGTGACGCGGTGGGTGTGTGGCAGGGGCTGCCCGGGCACACCCTGGTGCTGTGTGCGGTACCGGCGGGCGCGGTGCTGTTCATCGGCCTGACCACGGGGCTCGCGGCCTGGCGGGCGGGGCGGGTGCCACCGGTGCCGGTGCCGCGCCCGGCCGCGCCGGCGGGCGGGCGGCTGAGCGGGGCGGCCCGGCGGGCGCTCGGGCTGCGGCTGCCGGCCGCGCTGGTCCTCGGCTGCCACAAGGCGTTCGCGGGCCGCGGCCGGTCACTGGCGACCGTGGCCCGGCTGACGCTGCCGCTGCTGCTCATCGTGGTGGCGCTCAGCGCCTGGACGACGATCGACCGCTTCCACAGCAGCCCCGAGCGGGTGGGCCTGCCGACGGCACTCACGGTCCGCTCGGACGGCGCCCTGGGCGCAGCCGGGGTACGGGCCGTACTGGCCCAGGACTCCCGGGTCGCCGCCGCCTATCCGGGCGTCGAGGTGGCCGCGCTGGTCCCCGGCCAGACCGGGACCATCGCTCTGCGCGGTGTCGGCACCCGCGCCGAGCCCTACCCGTACGCCCTCGCCGAGGGCCGCGCCGCACGCGGACCGGACGAGGCGGTGGCCGGCCAGGGCCTGCTCGACCTGCTGGACGCGCGGGTCGGCGACTGGGTGCGGATGACGGTGGGCGACCGGCCGCAGATCCTGCACATCGTGGGCCGCGCCCTCGAACCGCGCAACGCCGGGCGGGTCGTCACCACCTCCCTGGACACGCTCCGGGAGAACGATCCCGAGCTGTCCCCGGCCTTCTACGAGCTGCGGCTGCGGCCGGGTGCGGACCCGCACCGCGTGGCCGCCGCCCTCGCCTCGGCCGGCCACGGCCACCTGGAGGTGCATCCCGTGACGAACCCCGCCGACGGGCTGTCGCCGCTGCGCGGTGTCGTCGCCGGGCTGATCGCCGTCCTGGCCCTGATCGGGCTGGTGGAACTGCTCACCGCGATCGGCGGCAGCGTCCGCGAGGGCGAACGGGACGTGCTGGCGCTCCGGGCGATCGGCATGTCGCCACGGCAGATCACCGCGATCACCGTCACGGCGACGAGCTGTACGGCCCTGGCGGCGGCCGTCGCCGGTACGGCGCTGGGGCTGCCGCTGGCCCGCCGGCTGATCGACGCCCAGGGCGGCTCCAGCGGCATCGGCGCCGGAATCGCCCAGTCCCCCTCCCCCGGCCTGCTTCTCCTCCTGGGTTCGGCGGCCGTGGTGGGCGCGGCGGCCCTGGCCACCCTGCCCGCGTCCCGCGCGGCCCGCCGGCGCCTCGCGGACACGCTGAGCGCGGTCGCCTGAGCCGGCACGGGGCCGGAGCCTGTTCTAGCGCCCCAGCGTTTTCAGGGCCCGAGCCTGTTCGGGAGCCCCAGCCGTTTTCAGGGGGAGACGGCCCGCCAGCTCCCGGGGTCTTCGCGGATCTTCTTCAGCAGGCCGTCGAAGACCGTCCCGTCGAACAGCAGGCCGTTGTACCGCGCCGGGATGCGTACGTCATTGATCTCGGCGGTGGGGGTGCCGGGACCCTCGGGCTCCCGCGGCCTGCCCGCCCGCTCGTACGCGTCCTCGCTGTTGGTCACGAACGTCCGGTACTTCATGGTCTTGACGGCCGCGTCGAAGTCCGGCCCGCGCAGCCCCGGGACCCGTCCGGCCAGCTTGAGCAGGTAGGCGTCGGTGAATCCGTCGACGCTCTCGGCGGGCTGGTGGGCGTAGAGCACGTCGTGGTACTCGGCGAACTTCCCCTTGTCCAGCGCGGCCCGCAGGGCGTTCACCGCCCTGCGGGACCCCGCGCCGCCGAGCCGGTCGTCCAGGAAGGAAGCCAGGGTGTACTGGGTCTTCGCCTCACGCCGGATGGTCGCCTCACGCAGTTCGGGGGCACCACCGGTGGTCTCGAACCTCTTGCACACCGGGCACCGCGGGTCCTCGTACAGGTGCACGGTCAGCGGGGCGGCCTCGTCCCCGACCATGATGGTCGTGCCGTCGTTCCCCAGCCGCTCCGGAAGATCCGCCAGCCGGGTGTACGGCGCGGCCTTCGCCGTGGCGTCCGGCCGGCCGCTCCTCGACTCGGCCGGCTGCCGTCCGCTCTTCGCCCCGGCCGGCTGCTGTCCGCTGTCGCAGCCCACCGCCGACACCCCCGCCACGGCCACCGCGACCGCCGTGGCCAACACCCTGCGCACCATGCGCCATCCCTCCCCTGGTCCAACGGAACCCTAGGGCACGGGCACGGCAGGACGCGCAGGCATGTCGCCGCTGCGGCCCCCGGCCGGGACCTGCTCGGCCGGGGGCCGGCGCCGGCCGCGGATCAGCTCCGGCCGCGCAGTTCCCGGTACGTGGCGACCAGCGCCTTCGTCGACGCGTCCAGGCCGGGTACGTCGGCGCCCTCGGTGAGCGCGGGCTCGACGCGCTTGGCGAGCACCTTGCCCAGCTCCACGCCCCACTGGTCGAAGGAGTCGATGTTCCACACCGCGCCCTGCACGAACACCTTGTGCTCGTAGAGGGCGATCAGCTGGCCGAGGACGGACGGGGTCAGCTCACGGGCGAGGATCGTCGTGGTCGGCCGGTTGCCCTGGAAGGTCTTGTGCGGGACCAGCTCCTCGGCCACCCCCTCCGCGCGGACCTCCTCGGCACTCTTGCCGAAGGCGAGCGCCTGGGTCTGGGCGAAGAAGTTGGCCATCAACAGGTCGTGCTGGGCCTTGAGTTCCTCGCTCAGCTCGGCGACCGGCCGGGCGAAGCCGATGAAGTCGGCCGGGATCAGCTTGGTGCCCTGGTGGATCAACTGGTAGTAGGCGTGCTGCCCGTTGGTGCCGGGCGTGCCCCACACGACCGGCCCGGTCTGCCACTCCACCTGCTTGCCGTCGCGGGCGACGTACTTGCCGTTGGACTCCATGTCGAGCTGCTGGAGGTAGGCGGTGAACTTGGAGAGGTAGTGGCTGTACGGCAGCACGGCGTGGGACTGGGCGTCGTGGAAGTTGTCGTACCAGATGCCCAGCAGGCCCAGCAGCAGCGGGGCGTTGGCCTCGGCGGGCGCGGTGCGGAAGTGGTCGTCGACGATCCGGAAGCCGTCCAGCATCTCGCGGAAGCGGTCCGGGCCGATGGCGATCATCAGGGAGAGGCCGATCGCGGAGTCGTACGAGTACCGGCCGCCGACCCAGTCCCAGAACTCGAACATGTTGGCCGTGTCGATGCCGAACTCGGCGACCTTCTCCGCGTTCGTGGACAGCGCCACGAAGTGCTTGGCCACGGCGGCCTCGTCACCGAGCGCGGCCAGCAGCCACGTCCGCGCCGAGGTGGCGTTGGTGATGGTCTCGATGGTGGTGAAGGTCTTGGAGGCGATGATGAACAGCGTCTCCGCCGGGTCGAGGTCCCGGGTGGCCTCGTGCAGGTCGGCGCCGTCCACGTTGGAGACGAAGCGGACCGTGAGGTCGCGGTCGGTGAAGCAGCGCAGCACCTCGTAGGCCATCGCGGGCCCGAGGTCGGAGCCGCCGATGCCGACGTTGATCACGTTCTTGATGCGCTTGCCGGTGTGACCGGTCCACTCGCCGGAGCGGATCCGCTCGGCGAAGCCGGCCATCTTGTCGAGCACGGCGTGCACGGCCGGGACCACGTTCTCGCCGTCGACCTCGACGACCGCGTCGCGCGGGGCACGCAGCGCGGTGTGCAGCACCGCCCGGTTCTCGGTGACGTTGATCTTCTCGCCGCGGAACATGGCGTCCCGGAGGCCGAAGACGTCCGTCGCCGCGGCCAGCTCGCGCAGCAGGCGCAGGGTCTCGTCGGTGACCAGGTGCTTCGAGTAGTCGATGTACAGGTCGCCGACCTGGAGCGTGTACCCGGTGCCGCGCGCCGGATCGGCGGCGAACAGGTCCCGGAGGTGGGTGTCCGCCAGCTCCTCCCGGTGCTTGGCGAGTGCGGTCCATTCGGGCGTCTGGTTGAGCCTGGTACGGCCGTCTGCGTTCATGTCCGACTTCCGCCTTCTTTCGTGCCTGTCCCAGCCGTTCCAACCTAGTTGATCAGGGCGCGGGACGAGCGGTGGAGACGCTGTCCGCACGGGACACGACGGATACGTCGGGCTCGCCTCCCGGTATCAGCGCGATGACGGCCGAGGCGAACAGGGCGGCCGCGAGCAGGGCGGGCGCGTTGAGGCCGTACAGCCCGGCCACGGCCCCGCCGAGGAACGCGCCGAGCGGGGCACCGGAGGTGGAGGCCGTACGGAAGGCCGAGGCGATGCGGCCCGGCATGGACTCGGGGCTGCGCTGCTGCATCAGGGTGACCTGGTTGACGTTCCAGACCATGTTCATCGCGCCGAGCAGCAGCATCCCGGCCACCAGCGCGGGCACGTGCCGCACGGAGCCGATGAGCAGCAGCGCGCCCGTCTGGAGCGTGCCGCCGAGCAGCAGGGCCCGCACCCGGCCGGTGCGGCACGCGATCCGCTGGGCGACGAGACCGCCGGCCAGGCTGCCGGCCGAGTACGCCGTCATGGCGGCGACGTAGCCGGTGTCGCCCGCGTGCAGCCAGCGGGTGACGTGCAGCGCCAGCGTGGCGATCAGGGCGCCCATGCCGATGTTGCACAGCAGTGTGGCCACACAGACCGCGCGGAGCACCCGGTCGCGCCACAACGCGCGCAGGCCCTCCCCGATCTCCGTGCGCAGGCTCCCACCGGCCGGGCGGGGCACCCGCTTCGGCGGCCGTATCCGCAGGGACGCCACGAGCGCGGCGGCCACCAGGTACGTGCCCGCGTCCACCGCGAACGGCGTGAACGCCCCGGCCGCCAGCAACAGCGGCACGAACGGGCCCGCGAGCAGTCCACCGGCGAGCTGCTGACCGGTCATCAGCCGGGCGTTCGCGCTGCCCAGTGCGCCCTGGTCCACCAGGGAGGGCAACAGGGCCGTGGAGGCGTTGTCGAAGAGCGTCTGGAGTGCGGTGAGGGAGAAGGCGAGGGCGATCAGCAGGGGTACGGAGGCGTACCCGAGGCCCACGGCGACGGTGAAACCGGCGACGAGCAGACCCCGCACCGTGTCCACGAGCCACATCGCCCGCCGCTGGTCGACGCGGTCCGCCACAGCACCGCCGAGCAGCCCGAACAGCAGCCAGGGCAGATAGCCGCAGGCGGTGACGGAGGCGATGGCGAAGGGCTCGTCGGTGAGGCTCACGGCGAGCAACGGCAGCGCGGACGTGCGCAGCGCGTCACCGAACCGGGAGACCACGGCGGCCGTCCACAGCCGGCCGAATCCACCGCGCCAGGCGGGGGTGCCCCCGCTCGCCGTCCCGACCACAGCCACGCTCGCCCCCCATGATGCGCCGATGCACACACCGTAGAGGGCACCACTGACAACGGCCGTCGGCGGCGGGGGAAACGGCTCCGGCCAGGCGCCCGCGGGCACCCGGCCGGTCACAACTCCTAGATCTCGCCTCGCAGTTTCGCGAGCGCCTCGGCGAGGATCGCCTCACCGTCCGCGTCGCTGCGCCGCTCCCGCACATACGCCAGGTGCGTCTTGTACGGCTCGGTGCGCGGCGGGTCCGGCGGGTTGTCCCGGTCCTGGCCGGCCGGGAAGCCGCAGCGCGGGCAGTCCCAGGTCTCGGGAACCTGCGCGTCGCTGGCGAAGCTGGGCTGCGTCTCGTGCCCGTTGGAGCACCAGAAGGAGATGCGCAGACGCGGCGCGGACTCGCCGCGCTCGGCCTCGCCCATCGGCCCCGCCCCGACCCGGCTTCCTCGGATCGCGTTGCCACTTGCCACGGTCGTAACTCCCTGCGTGATGGTGCCGCGAAGCGAGTCGGCGTTTCGCTTCGCTGCGAGCGCCTCAGTCTACGTAAGGCCCAACGCGCGTCCAGTGATTGGAGTTACCGGCCCCCACACCCAGACGCAAGCCCCATGATAGGCCGCGCTCACGAGCGCGTACCGAACATGGGGCTTTACGTGCGGAATGTGCTGTTCGCGTGTCAGCTGTTCGTCTTCATCAGCATGCCGAGGACGATGATGCACGCGAACCACAGCAGGCCGACCACGATGGTGATCCGGTCGAGGTTGCGCTCGGCGACCGACGAGCCGCCGACGGAGGACTGCATGCCGCCACCGAACATGTCGGAGAGGCCGCCGCCCTTTCCCTTGTGCATCAGCACCAGCAGCATCAGCAGCAGGCTGAAGATGATCAGGGCGATCGAGAACCCCAAAACCACGGCTGGACCAACTTCCTCGGATTCGGATGGACGACGGGGGCACAGCACCTGGCTGTGCCCCCGCAAGGGTACGACGTATCGCCGCTACCGCCTACTCACCGACATGATCACTGGTCGCGGAAGCGCACGATCTTGACGAACTCGTCGGCGTCCAGCGAGGCACCGCCGACCAGGGCGCCGTCGATGTCGGCCTGGGCCATGATCTCGGCGACGTTGCCCGACTTCACGGAGCCGCCGTACTGGATGCGGACCTGGTCGGCCACGTCCTGGGAGTACAGCTCGGCGATCTTGGCGCGGATGGCGGCGCAGACCTCCTGGGCGTCCTCGGCGCCGCAGACCTTGCCGGTGCCGATGGCCCACACCGGCTCGTAGGCGATCACGATGGTCCCGGCCTGCTCGGCCGGCAGGTCCTTGAGACCGCCTTCGACCTGGGTGAGGGTGTGGCTGACGTGGTCGCCCGCCTCGCGGACGTCCAGTTCCTCGCCGACGCACAGGATCGGGGTGAGGCCGTGCTTGTAGGCGGCCTTGACCTTGGCGTTGACCAGCTCGTCGGTCTCGTTGTGGTACTGACGCCGCTCGGAGTGGCCGATCACCACGTAGGTGCACTTCAGCTTGGCCAGCATCGGGCCGGAGATCTCGCCCGTGTAGGCGCCGGAGTCGTGCTGGGAGATGTCCTGGGCACCGTACTTGATCTTGAGCTTGTCGCCGTCGACCAGGGTCTGCACGGAGCGCAGGTCGGTGAAGGGCGGCAGGACGGCGACCTCGACGGCCTCGTAGTCCTTGTCGGCCAGGGCGAACGCGAGCTTCTGGACGTGTGCGATGGCCTCCAGGTGGTTGAGGTTCATCTTCCAGTTGCCCGCCATCAGCGGCGTGCGCGTGCTCAAGGGTCAGTCCTCCAGTGCGGCGAGGCCGGGGAGCGTCTTGCCCTCAAGGTATTCGAGGGAGGCGCCGCCACCGGTCGAGATGTGGCCGAATGCGTTCTCGTCGAAGCCGAGCGTGCGCACGGCCGCGGCGGAGTCACCGCCGCCGACGACGGTGAACCCGTTCGTTTCGACGAGTGCCTGGGCGACCGCCTTGGTGCCCTCGGCGTAGTCGGGGTGCTCGAAGACGCCCATGGGACCGTTCCAGAAGACGGTCTCGGCGTCGGCGAGCTTCGAGGCGTAGAGCTCTCGGGTCCTGGGGCCGATGTCCAGGCCCTCCTGGTCGGCGGGGATCTTGTCCGCGTCGACCACGGTGTTCTCGGTGGGCGCCTTGGTCTTCAGGTCCGGGAAGGTCCGGGAGACCACGACGTCTACGGGCAGCAGCAGCTCGACGCCCTGCTTCTCGGCGCGCTCCATGTACTCCGTGACGGCCGGGACCTGGTCCTCCTGGAGGAGGGAGATGCCGACCTCGTAGCCCTTGGCCTTGAGGAAGGTGTAGGCCATGCCACCACCGATGAGGAGCCGGTCGGCCTTGCCGAGGAGCTGGTCGATGACGGCGAGCTTGTCGGAGACCTTGGCGCCGCCGAGCGCGACGACGTAGGGGCGCTTGACGTCCTCGGTGAGCTTCTTCAGGACGCCGACCTCGGTGGCGATCAGGTAACCGGCGTAGTGCGGCAGCCGGGCCGGGAGGTCGTAGACCGAGGCGTGCCCCCGGTGCACGGCGCCGAAGCCGTCACCGACGTAGACGTCGGCGAGGGCGGCCAGCCGGTCGGCGAACTCACCGCGCTCGGTGTCGTCCTTGGACGTCTCGCCGGCGTTGAAGCGCAGGTTCTCGATGACCGCGACCTGGCCGGGCTGGAGGCCGTCGACGGCGTCGTGGGCGGCGGGACCGACGGTGTCCTGGGCGAAGGCGACCGGGGCGCCGAGCAGTTCACCGAGGCGCTCGGCGGCGGGCAGCAGCGAGAAGGCGGGGTCCGGGGCGCCCTTGGGGCGGCCCAGGTGCGAGGCGACGACCACCTTGGCGCCCGCGTCCGCGAGGGCCTTGACGGTGGGCAGGACGGCGCGGATGCGGCCGTCGTCGGTGATCGTCCCGTCGGCCAGCGGCACGTTGAGGTCGGCGCGGACGAAGACCCGCTTGCCGCTCACGCCGTCGGCGAGAAGTTCGTCGATCGTCTTCATGGGAGTGGACTCCTACAGGAGGGCTCGTGGTGCACCTGATCGTAAAAGGACGCGGTCAGTACGTGGGACAGGGCCCGGACAGCGCGGCGGTGCGCTGCACGGGCCCTGCTCCCACTTCGGGGTCCTGCTTCGGCGATCAGAGCTGGTTGCCGACGAAGACCGTGAGGTCGACGAGGCGGTTGGAGTAGCCCCACTCATTGTCGTACCAGCCGATGACCTTCACGTTCTTGCCCTCCTGGACCATGGTCAGGGAGGAGTCGAAGGTGCAGGAGGCCGGGGCGTTGACGATGTCGGACGAGACGATCGGGTCCTCGGTGTAGTCGAGGAGGCCCTTCAGCTCACCCTCGGCGGCCTTCTGGAAGGCGGCGTTGACCTCTTCCTTGGTGACCTCGCGGCCCAGCTCCACGACCAGGTCGGTGACGGAGCCCGTCGGGACCGGGACGCGCATGGCGATGCCGTCCAGCTTGCCCTTGAGCTGCGGCAGGACCAGGGCGGTGGCCTTGGCGGCACCGGTGGTGGTCGGGATGATGTTCTCGGCGGCGGCACGGGCGCGGCGCAGGTCCTTGTGCGGGAAGTCCAGGATGCGCTGGTCGTTCGTGTACGCGTGCACCGTGGTCATCAGACCCTTGACGATGCCGAAGTTCTCGTCGAGGACCTTCGCCATCGGCGCCACACAGTTGGTGGTGCAGGAGGCGTTGGAGATGACGTGGTGGTTCGCCGGGTCGTACTTGTCCTGGTTGACGCCCATCACGATGGTGATGTCCTCGTCCTTGGCCGGAGCCGAGATGAGGACCTTCTTCGCGCCACCGGCGATGTGCTTCGCGGCGTCTTCCTTCTTGGTGAAGATGCCGGTCGACTCGATGACGATGTCGACGCCCAGCTCGCCCCACGGGATGTCGGCCGGGTTGCGCTCGGACAGCACCTTGATGGTGTGGCCGTCGACGGTGATGGTGTCGGCGGTGTGGGAGACCTCCTGCTTGAGGCGGCCCAGGATCGTGTCGTACTTGAGCAGGTGAGCGGTGGTCGCGGTGTCACCCAGGTCGTTGACAGCCACAACCTCGATGTCCGCTCCCTGCTCCAGCAGCGCGCGGAAGTAATTACGCCCGATGCGGCCGAAGCCGTTGATGCCTACGCGGATCGTCACGAACCGATCTCCTCGTTGGTACGCCGGCCATGCGGTGCCGGCGAGCTCTGTTTGGGATGTCCCCGACCACCACCGACCCTACCTCTCTGCGGGCCCCGGGGTGACATCGAGATGGCCCATACACGGGCAGGCGGTCCGTACCAGTCAGTAGGGGTACGGACCGCCTCGGATCGTCAGCGGATTCACCCGTATTTATGACGGAACGCGGTGCGCTTCTGACGCCGTTTTCACTCGTTCGTGAGCGGGTCGGCTCACTTGATGCGCACCCCCTCCGCGCACCCTTGAGAGGGGGTCCCGCTCACCTGTCGAGCGAGTCGAACGCCTTCCGCAGCAGAGCCGTCCTGTCGGCCGCCGACGGCACCTGCTCCAGGCCGAAACCGAGCAGCACGGTGTCGTCCGTGGTGACCGCTCCGTACGTCTGGAACAGCGTCCCGGTGCGCGTCCAGTCCTTCAGCACCGCCGGGCTGCCGGCGGGCGGCCCGGCCGCCTTCCAGGCGCCGAGGGACGACTCGAAGCCCTCGGTCTCCCTCGCCGCGCCGCCGACGACCAGCGAGGCGTCGTCGGCGAGGACACCGTGCCCGCCGCTGCCGGGGTCGGTGATGTAGCTGATGGAGACCTCGACGGACTTCCCGGCGTACGCGCTCAGGTCGAAGCCCAGCTGCTGCCAGCCGCCGGAGCTGCCGGTGAGGCTGTGCCACGCACCGGTGGTGCCGGTCGCGGTGCAGGTGTTGCCGGTGAGCGTCAGGTAGTGCTTCAGCCACGGGTGCTCACCGATCAGGAAGCCGCCCCCGCACTCCTCCGGCACGGCCGTCCTCGTGGCCCCTCCGGACTCCGGCAGGGTCGTCCAGTCGTCCGCGCCGACGGTGTGCGCCTCGACCACCGCGTGGTCGTAGCCGGGCTCGGTGTCCCACAGCAGCCGGGTGCTCAAGGCCGGCTTGTCGGCGGCGGCGACCCCGGTGAGGTCGATGGTGCGGGTGAGGCGCTTGTAGGCGTCGTCGGTGTGCACGGCGGCGGCCATCGAGGCACCCGTGTACGGTCCGTACGGGTTGACGGTGCCGGCGAAGGTGCCCGCGCCCGCGCTCCTGAACTGCGGGTAGGTGGTGACCGGCAGTTCGTCGGAGGTGACGCCGTAGGTGCCGGCCTTGTCGAGCGGGTTGCCGGGCGCGTCGCCGAGGGCGCCGGTGAAGCCGGCGAGCGCGCCGGAGCCGGTGAAACCGGTGGCCCCCTTGGTCGACGTACGGCTGTACGCGCCCAGGTAGTACTGGCTGAAGTCGTCGGACAGGGTGCCGTCGCCGAGGTCGACGCTGCCGCCGGCCAGCTCGCCGGCCTCGATCAGCCTGCCGCCCTCGTTGAGGTAGGCGCGCAGCTGGAGCTGGGTGGCGTTGGCGGGGCCGGTGGCGCCGGAGTAGTGCACGACCGTCCGGAAGTGCTTCAGCACGCCGAGCGCGTCCGGGGCGCCCTGCGTGGCCACGTCCCACACGAGCGCCCGGTGTCCGGCGCCCTTCAGCGCGTCCACGTACGTCTGCGCCTGTGCGGCGGCCGTGCCCTCCTCGGCGACCACCAGGGTGTCGGCCGCGGGCCGCTTCGCGACCGTGTAGGTGAAGTGGGTGCTGGAGACCTTCTTCCCGCTGCTGGTCCTGCCGGTGAACCACACCTCGACCTCGTCGCCCGGCTCGCCGCCTGGCACCTTCGCGCGGTACTCGTCGAAGTAGAGGTTGTCCTCACCGCCGTACGTCTCTCCGCCCTTCCAGTGCCTCAGTGCCTGGTCGCGCGTACGGCCGCCGTTGACGCGGTACTTGAGCTCCTTGTCCCGGACCGCCTTGCGGGCGACGACCGAGACCTCCTGGTCCGCGCCCTGGGAGTACGACGTCGAGAACGCGGCCGGGGTGAAGTCGGCGGCGCTCAGACCGACCGAGGAGACCGGCTTGTCGGGGTGCGCGGCGGTCTCGGCGACGGAGAGCGCGAACGGGACGTTCTTGGCGAACTCCTGCTGGATCAGCTTCTCGTCGTCGGGGAAGTTGAAGACGGACTGGCAGTCCTGGCTCTTCCAGGCGTCGTCCGGGTCGAGGTCCGACGCGGTCTGGCAGGTCGACATCTCCGGGGTGAACATCGCCATCCCGTTGACGTTCGACGCGTGGCCGTCCGCCTCGCCGTTGGTGGTGTACAGCTCCGAGGAGACCTGCGGGTGGTAGCCCGGGACGGCGGAGTTGCCGGGGGTGCCGGCGAGCGCCTTGTACAGGACGTCGTCGGGGGTCGGGGTCGCCACCTGCCAGCCGACGCCGTAGAGGAGGAGCTCGGCGGCGGAGTGGTAGTTGACGCCGTACCGGAAGCCGACGCGCTTCTCGAAGGCGTCGAGGGCCTTGGTCTCGGGCTCGGAACCGGGGCTAGCGCCGCGGTAGGTCTGGCTGGTGGGGTTGGGGGACGAACCCTCGTCGTCGTAACCCCACTTGTAGGGGAAGTTGCGGTTGAGGTCGACGCCGTCGCCGGTGCTGATGACACCGTCGCCGTTGACGTCCCGCAGGTTCTTGCGCCACAGGCGGGTGCCGGAGTCCTTGAAGGTGTAGTCGTAGCCGTCCGGGTTGGCCGAGAGGACGAACCACAGCTCCGTCGAGTCGACGATCTTCCTGACGCGCCGGTCGGTCGTGTAGCGGTCCAGGTAGTAGTGCATCAGACGCCGGGTCATCTCCGGCGTGATCCACTCGCGTGCGTGCTGGTTGGACATGTAGAGCACGGCGGGCCTGGAGCCGTCCTTCGACTTCTTCGCGTTCCTGGTCAGTTTGAGCGCGAGGATGTCCTGCCCGTCGAGGGTCGTGCCGATGGACTCGACCTTGGTGAGGCCGGGGTGGGCCCGGGCGGTCCGGAGGATCTCCTCCTTGAGCCCGCCGCTGCCGCTGTACGGGCGGAACACGCCCTGGGCGGCGTCCTCGACCCTGGCCTCCGCCTTGGCCGAGAGGGCGTGCTCGGTGAGGTCGACGCCCTGCTCGCGCAGTTGCGCGGCCTGCTTGCCGGTGAGGTAGACCTCGACCTCGGTCCTGCCGCCCCCGCTCTTGCGCTCACCGAGTTCATGGCCGTCCTGGCCGGCCTTGAGCAGCAGGGGTACCTGTTGCCTGGTGACCTCGGCGCGGTAGACCTTGACCTCTTCCGGCCCGGACGGCGCCGGACTTCCGTTCTGTGCCTGGGCGATGGGTGCGAGGCTCGCTCCGCCGATCAGAAGCGCGCCGACAGCGAGGATCGATCTCGCTCTGTGTCTCATGAACCCCCCTAGCGGTGGTCCGCCACAGCGACGAACAGGTTGCCAGGCTCATGTCACTTCATGATCGAGTCAAGAGCACCACAAGGACACGCAAACGCCGGTGCCGACCACCCGAACGGCCGTCGGCACCGGCGAACTGACGTGTCATCCGGTCAGCCGGCGAGGTTGTCCGCCAGCTCCTCGCTGAGGTTGGCCTCCGTGCCCGGGATGCCCAGGTCCGCAGCGCGCTTGTCGGCCATCGCCAGCAGCCGGCGGATACGGCCCGCGACCGCGTCCTTCGTCAGCGGCGGATCGGCGAGCGCGCCCAGTTCCTCCAGGGAGGCCTGCTTGTGCTCCATGCGCAGCCGCCCTGCCGCGGCCAGGTGCTCGGGCACCTCGTCGCCCAGGATCTCCAGTGCGCGCTGCACCCGGGCCCCGGCGGCCACGGCGGCACGGGCCGAACGGCGCAGGTTGGCGTCGTCGAAGTTGGCGAGCCGGTTGGCCGTGGCCCGCACCTCGCGGCGCATCCGGCGCTCCTCCCAGGCCAGCACGGACTCATGGGCGCCCAGCCGGGTGAGCAGCGCACCGATCGCGTCACCGTCCCGGACGACCACCCGGTCCACCCCGCGCACCTCGCGGGCCTTCGCGGCGATCGACAGTCTGCGCGCGGCACCGACCAGCGCGAGCGCCGCCTCCGGGCCCGGGCAGGTCACCTCCAGGGACGAGGAACGGCCGGGCTCGGTCAGCGAGCCGTGCGCCAGGAAGGCCCCGCGCCAAGCCGCCTCCGCGTCGCAGGTGGCCCCCGAGACCACCTGCGGGGGCAGACCGCGGATCGGGCGGCCTCTGCCGTCCACGAGACCCGTCTGCCGGGCCAGCTGGTCACCGCCCGCGACGACCCGTACGACATACCGCGAGCCGCGGCGCAGCCCGCCGGGCGCCATCACGATCAGCTCGGAGCTGTGACCGAAGATCTCCAGGATGTCCCGCTTGAGCCGGCGCGCCGCCATCGCGGTGTCCAGCTCCGCCTCGATCACGATGCGCCCGCTCACCAGGTGGAGGCCTCCGGCGAACCGCAGAATGGCGGAGACCTCCGCCTTCCTGCAGCAGGTCCGGGTGACGGGGAGCCGGGAGATCTCGTCCTTCACCGCTGCCGTCATCGCCATGGGCCGATCCTTCCATGCATCCGAAAAATACGGTCGTACGCGGCGGCCAACAGCTCCGGATCGTGCCGGGGTGATCCGTCGGTCCGGGCCACCGGGGCCAGCTCGACCGCGGCTCCCAGCCGCTTGGCGGCCTCGGTGAGCGAGTCGCGGTCGGGCACGGCGGCCACGTCGGCCAGCACCACGTCCAGGGCGAGTTTAGGGGCGTGTCGCCCCAAAACCTCCAAATGACGCTGCGGGGAGAAGCCCTCGGTTTCTCCCGGCTGCGGCGCCAGGTTCAGCGAGAGCACTCGGCGCGCCTTGGTCTCGGTGAGGGCGTCCAGCAGCTCGGGGACGAGCAGGTGCGGGATCACCGAGGAGAACCAGGAACCGGGGCCGAGCACCACCCAGTCCGCGTCCAGGACCGCCGCCACGGCCTCCGGGACGGCGGGCGGGTCGTTGGGCACGAGGTGCACCGACTGCACCTCGCCGGGCGTCAGGGCCACGGTCGCCTGCCCGCGCACCGTGTCCACGTCGTCCGGGCGCTCCGGGTCGTGCCCCTTGACCAGGGCCTGCAGCTCCAGCGGCACGGCCGACATGGGCAGCACACGCCCATGCGCGCCGAGCAGCTTGCCGACCAGGTCCAGTGCCTGCACATGATCACCGAGCTGCTCCCACAGGGCGACGATCAGCAGGTTGCCGACCGCGTGCTCGTGCAGCTCGCCCTGGGACTGGAAGCGGTGCTGGATGACCCGGGCCCAGGTCTGGCCCCAGTCGTCGTCCCCGCACAGCGCGGCCAGCGCCTTGCGCAGGTCGCCGGGCGGCAGCACGCCCAGCTCGTCCCGGAGCCGCCCGCTGGAGCCGCCGTCGTCGGCCACGGTGACGACGGCGGTGAGATCACCGGTGATCCGGCGCAGCGCGGCGAGCGATGCGGACAGGCCCATGCCGCCGCCGAGCGCGACCACCTTGGGCTGGGCGCCACGCCGGCGGGGCCGCGCCCCGCGGGGCTCGGCCGAGCGGCCGGCGCGCGCGTCGGGCACCATCCGGCGCAGCCTGCTCAGCCGCGGTGTACGTTCCGTCATTCCCGTCCCATGTCCCGGTGCACGACCACCGTCTCCACGCCCTCGGCCGCGAGGCGCGCGGCGAGCTTCTCCGACATCGCGACCGAGCGGTGCTTGCCGCCGGTACAGCCGATGGCGATGGTCACGTACCGCTTGCCCTCGCGCCGGTAGCCGGCCGCGATGAGCCGCAGCAGTTCGGCGTACCGGTCGAGGAACTCCTTCGCACCGGGCTGGTTGAAGACATAGGCGGCGACCTCCTCGTTGAGGCCGGTGTAGGGGCGCAGCTCCGGGACCCAGTGCGGGTTGGGCAGGAACCGCATGTCCGCGACCAGGTCGGCGTCGACCGGGAGGCCGTACTTGAAGCCGAAGGACATCACGGTGGCCCGCAGCTCGGGCTCCTCCTCGCCCGCGAACTGGGCGTCCATCTTGGCGCGCAGCTCGTGCACGTTGAGGCTGGAGGTGTCGATCACCAGGTCGGCGTCCCCGCGCAGCTCGCGCAGCAGCTCCCGCTCGGCGGCGATGCCGTCCACGATGCGTCCGTCGCCCTGGAGCGGGTGCGGCCGGCGCACCGACTCGAAGCGGCGGACCAGGGCCTCGTCGGAGGACTCCAGGAAGACGATCCGCCGGGTGACGCCCCGGGTGTCCAGATCGGCGAGGGACTCGCGCAGGTTGTCGAAGAAGCGCCGACCGCGCACGTCCACGACGACCGCGATCCGCGCCACGTTGCCCTGGGAGCGGGCTCCCAGCTCCACCATGGTGGGGATGAGGGCGGGCGGGAGGTTGTCGACGACGAACCAGCCGAGGTCCTCAAGACACTTCGCGGCCGTGGACCGGCCGGCCCCGGACATGCCGGAGATGATCACCAGCTCGGGGATGGCCGCCTCGGGGACCCCGGCTGTCTCGCTGCCCGTACTCACCTGTGCTCCGTTGTCCTGGCCGGTGTCCTGCCCGGTGTCCTGGCCGGCACCGGGCCCGGTGGTGTCCCGGCCGGTTTCGGACCCGGTGGTGTCCCGGCCGGTTTCGGGCCGGCTCGCGGGCCGGCCGGTGTCGTGCAGGACGACATCGTCGCCCGTGCCGCTGTGCGCCTGATCTCGCTGTGCTGTGGGCTGTGTGTCGTGCTCGGTCATGTCTCCTGCCCCCGTCGTTCGTCCGGGACGCCCGCGGTCACGGGCTCCCCCGAGGAACCCCCCGTCGTGTCGGGTTCCTCGTCCTCAATGATCTCTCCGGTCGCCGTGTTCACGGCGGGTGCGGCCGGGGCCGCCTGGGCAAGGGCCACGGCGATGGTCTCGGCCGTCTTCCGGCCTATCCCGGGCACTTCCTGGATCTGCTCGATTGTGGCGGACCGCAGCTTCTTCACCGAGCCGAAATGCTTGATGAGCGCTTGTTTGCGGGTCTCGCCGAGACCGGGGACGTCGTCCAGCGGGCCCGCGCGGAAGCGCTTGGCGCGCTTGGTGCGCTGATAGGTGATCGCGAACCGGTGGGCCTCGTCGCGGACGCGCTGGAGCAGATAGAGACCCTCGCTGGTGCGGGGCAGCACCACCGGGTCGTCCTCGCCGGGCACCCAGACCTCCTCCAGGCGCTTGGCGAGGCCGCAGACGGCGATGTCGTCGATGCCCAGCTCGTCCAGCGCGCGCCGGGCCGCCGCGACCTGCGGCTGACCGCCGTCGACCACGACGAGCTGGGGCGGGTAGGCGAACTTCCTGGGGCGGCCGTCGTCGTCCTTGAGGGAACCGGTGATCACCTCGGCGTCGGTCACCACGGAGCCGCCCTCCGGAAGGGAGCCGTTGGTGGCGGTGCCTCCGGACAGGGAGCCGTGGGTGCCGGTGCCTTCGGCCAGGGAACCGTCGATGCCGGAGCCTCCGGCGAGGGAATGGTCGGTGCCGGAGCCTCCGGTCAGGGAGTCGTCGGTGCCGGAGCCCTCGGCCCACTCCCCCGTCCGCTCCTTCTCGGCGAGGTAGCGCCTGAAGCGGCGGGTGATCACCTCGTGCATGGAGCGGACGTCGTCCTGACCGGCGAAACCCTTGATCTGGAACCGCCGGTACTCGCTCTTGCGCTGCAGGCCGTCCTCGAAGACGACCATGGAGGCGACCACGTCGTCACCCTGGAGATGCGAGATGTCGTAGCACTCGATCCGCAGCGGGGCGCTGTCCAGGTCGAGGGCCTCGGCGATCTCCTCCAGCGCACGCGAGCGCGTGGTCAGGTCGGAGGCGCGCTTGGTCTTGTGCAGCGCGAGGGCCTGCTGGGCGTTGCGCTGCACGGTCTCCATGAGCGCCTTCTTGTCGCCGCGCTGCGGGATGCGCAGCGACACGTTCGACCCGCGGCGGCCGGTCAGCCACTCCTGCACCGGCTCGACCGGCTCGGGCAGGGCCGGGACCAGCACCTCCTTGGGGACGGCGTCCCCGCTCTCCTCGCCGTACAGCTGCTGCAGGGCGTGCTCGACCAGGGCGCCGGTGGTGACCTCCTCGACCTTGTCGGTCACCCAGCCACGCTGGCCGCGGACCCGGCCGCCACGCACATGGAAGATCTGCACGGCCGCCTCCAGTTCGTCCTCGGCGACGGCGATGAGGTCGGCGTCGGTCGCGTCGGCGAGCACGACCGCGTTCTTCTCCATGGCCTTCTTCAGGGCCCCGATGTCGTCCCGCAGGCGGGCCGCCCGCTCGTACTCCATCTCCTCGGCCGCCTCCATCATCTGCTTCTCCAGACGGCGGAGGTAGGTGCCGGTGCGGCCGGCCATGAAGTCGCAGAACTCCTCGGCCAGCTCCTGGTGGTCCTCGGGGGTGATCCGGCCGACACAGGGGGCGGAACACTTGCCGATGTAGCCGAGCAGGCAGGGCCGGCCGGTGCGGGCGGCGTTCTTGAAGACGCCGGCCGAACAGGTGCGCACCGGGAAGACCCGCAGCAGCAGATCGACGGTGTCCCGGATGGCCCACGCGTGCGCGTACGGCCCGAAGTAGCGGACGCCCTTCTTCTTGTGACCGCGCATCACCTGCACCCGCGGGAACTGCTCGTTCATCGTGACCGCGAGGTACGGGTAGCTCTTGTCGTCCCGGTACTTGACGTTGAACCGGGGGTCGTACTCCTTGATCCAGGAGTACTCCAGCTGCAGCGCCTCGACCTCCGTGGACACCACCGTCCACTCCACGGACGCTGCTGTGGTCACCATCGTCCGGGTGCGCGGGTGCAGGTTCGCCAGGTCCTGGAAGTAGTTCGCCAGGCGCTGGCGCAGGCTCTTCGCCTTTCCGACGTAGATCACCCGGCGGTGCTCGTCGCGGAACCTGTACACCCCCGGAGAGTCCGGGATGTCTCCCGGCCTGGGGCGGTAGCTGGAGGGGTCGGCCATGTCTCACACCCTACTGGCGAGCA
Organism: Streptomyces sp. Ru62; assembly: GCF_002920615.1. Classification (GTDB taxonomy): domain Bacteria; phylum Actinomycetota; class Actinomycetes; order Streptomycetales; family Streptomycetaceae; genus Streptomyces. The sequence continues at coordinate 70,889 of NZ_PQSU01000013.1, read as the reverse complement.
CCGACACCGCGTCGGGCCTGTGGGCCCGGTACGCGCCGAGAGGAAAGAGCGGGAGGGAAGGGGGTGACGCGTCCGGCGTGGAGAGGTGAGTGTCCCCCACGGGGCGCGCGCGGGCGCAGAGGAGCGGGCGTTCCGCGCGGCGGGCACGAGGGCGCGGAGAGGCAGGGCTGTCCGTGTGACGGGGCACGTGAGCTCGGAGAGGCAGGGCCTTCCGCGCGGCGGGGCACCTGAGCTCGGTCCACCGGGGGACGGGCCGGCGCGGCACGTCCCCGTGCGGACGGGACCGCGGCGCGGACGCCTCCTCCTGACCTCTCGGCGACCCTCCTCCTGGCGCCCTCCGCGCCCCTCCTCCTGACGCTCTCCGCGCCCCCTCGGCGTCCGCCAGTCGCCTTCCCGCCGTGGCGGTGACGCCCCGCCTGGCGTGGTCCCTCGACCAGGCCCCGGGTGAGGGGGCGGGCGGCAACCTCCGCCGGCCCCACCCACCGGCCGTGGAACGGCACGGTCCGGCCAGTCGTCGGGAACGGCCGGGCCCTAGGTGTTGTCGGGTTCTGGTCAACACGCTTCAATGCGGGGGAACTCGGGGCCGTACACGCATGCGTACGGCAGGCGCGGCGTGCCCAGCCAGGGACGCCCGCGATGCTCACGGGGGTGGCCCCGCTCACCCGCACAGACGGTCTGACCAGCCGTAGCGACACCTCACAGAAAGGCCCCTCGGCATGCGGCATGCCACAGAGCACGCGGACGTCCCCACCGCGGAACTGGACACGGCCCTGCGCGGCGGCCCCTTTCATGTGGCGCTGCGCGCCGCGATCGCCGCACGCGGACTGCCGCTCCAACGCGTCCAGCACCATCTGTCACGCCACGGGGTCAAGGTCGGCGTCACCAGCCTGAGTTACTGGCAGCAAGGTGCTCGCCGCCCGCAGCGCCCGGAGTCGCTGCGGGCCGTACGCGCGCTGGAGGAGATCCTCCAGCTACCGGACGAGTCGCTGATCCGGCTGCTCGCCGAGTCCGAAGAGCGGGCGACGGCCGACCGTCCGGCGGGCCGCTCCTACCGCTCCCTGATCGAGGCCTCGGGCGTCGTGGACCGGCTCACCGCCGACCTCGGCTGGTCCCTGGACGGCGGGCTGCACACCGTGGGGCACCACGAATGCGTCCGGATCGGCGCCAGGCGTGAGCTGGTGAGCCGTGAGGCCCACCACATCGTGCGGGCCCACCGCGACGGCGTGGACCGCTTCGTCGCCCTCCACCACGGCGACCCCGGCTGCGACCCGCGTCGTGTCACCGTGCACGCCCTGGAGAACTGCCGCACCGGTCGCGTCCGCTGGGATCAGGACACCGGCGTCCTCGTAGCCGAGCTGCTCTTCGGCACCCGGCTGCGCACCGGCGACACCTTCCTCTTCCGGTACGGCATCGAGGACGGCACGGCCGGGACGTCCCACGAGCATCTCCAGCGGTTCGGCTTCCCCGGCGGCCAGTACGCGCTCCAGGTGCGCTTCGACACGGCCGCGCTGCCGGTGCGCTGCCACCGTTTCACCCAGCACTCGGCCGCGGCCCCGCGCAGCGGCCGGCAGGAGCTGCCCGTGACCAGTCCACACCACTGTGCCCACCTGGTCGAGTCCCGGATCCGGCCGGGCATCCTGGGGATCGCCTGGGACTGGGAGTGAGCCTCAGCCCCACGTCCGCACGCTGAGCCGGGCCTCCGCCCACCGCCCCCGTCGATCCGCGGCTCTTCGGTCAGTCCGCGGGACCGGCGACGATCCTGCCCTTCGCGGCCTTCACCGGCAGCTCGGTCAGGGGCTCGGTGGCCGGCGCCTGGACCACCTTGCCCGTGACGGCATCGAACTCGCTGCCGTGGCAGGGGCAGACCAGGGTCGTCCCCCGCAGCTTGTTGATGGGGCACCCGGCGTGCGTGCAGATCGTGCTGTACGCCTTCAGGGTGCCGTCCTCTGCACGGCTGACCACCACGTTGTGATCCCGGTAGAGCTTGGCCCCACCCTTCGCGACCTCGCTCTCGGCGCCGAGGTCGACCGGTGCGGTGGGGGCGACCGCGGCGGAACCGCTGCCGTCCGGGGCCGAGCACGCGGCCAGGCCGAGCCCGGCGACCGGGGCCGCGGCGGCCCCTCGAAGGACAGTACGGCGGGTCGCGGAGGAGCGGGCGGGCATCTGGAACTCCACTGGTCAAGGGGTGTGCAGGGCGACGATACCCGGGCAGAGGGGGCGGTCTCGGAGCGGGGGCCGGTCTGGCGGGGGCGGGGTCGGACGTCCGCCCGCGGGGCATGGAGGCGGGTCGATGGGTGGTGAGCGAGGAGAACCCCAGGGGACGTAAACGCTTACGTAAGCGTTTACGAGAGGCGGGGGCATGGGATAGCGTCCGGCGGAAGCCGGGGAGACAGGGCCGGCGCCGACCCAACGGCAGCCCCAGGGAAGGGAGCGCGATGGCCACCATGGCGGATGTCGCCCGCAGCGCCGGGGTGTCCGTGGCGACCGTTTCCCACGTGCTCAACGGCACGCGACCGGTGCTCCCGCACACCCGCCAGGCCGTGCTCGACGCCGTGGACGCCCTCGGCTACACCCCGAACACGCTGGCCCGCTCCCTGGTGACCTCACGCACCCGGTCCATCGGCCTCGCGGTGTCGGCCATCAGCAACCCGTACTTCACGGAGATCCTGCAAGGCGTCGAGGCCGCTGCCCTGGAGGCGGGCTACAGCCTGCTCATCGCGGATCCACACGACGACCCCGGGCACGAGCGCAAGGTCGTGCAGCTCCTCCATGAGCGCCGGGTGGACGGCATGATCGTCGCACCGTCCGCCGAGCCGAGCGACCTCGTCGGTTACCTGCGCCGCCATGCCGTACCGACGGTGTTCCTGGACCGGCTGGTCGATGCCCGCGCGACGGGGGACATCGCCCCCGACGACGGTGCGGACGGTGCCGCCTCCGCGCCGAGCACCCCGTGGTTCGACCAGGTCTGCGCCGAGAGCACCACGCCGACGGCCCTGCTCGTGACCCATCTCGCCGGGCTGGGGCACCGCCGGATCGCCCTGGTCGCGGGCCTGCCCGGGCTCAGTACCACCAGTGAGCGCGTCTCCGGCTACCGGGACGGCCTCACCGCGGCCGGTCTGGCATACGACGAGCGTCTCCTCGTGTCCGGCAACTCCGAGTCCGACGGGGCCGAGCGGGCCACGGCCGACCTGCTCGCCCTGCCCGATCCGCCCACCGCACTCGTCACCGCCAACAACGCGATGACCATCGGCGCGCTGCGCGCGCTGCGCCGGCACGGCCGGTCCGTGCCGGACGACCTCGCCCTGTGCTGCTTCGACGACTTCGCCTGGGCCGACCTGTTCTCGCCCCGGCTGACCGCCATCGCCCAGCCCAGCCGGGAACTGGGCGCCCGAGCCGTCCGGGTGCTCCTGGACCGTCTGGCCGAGCCGGCCCGGCCCGCCCGGACGGTCCGGCTGCCGTGCGCGTTCGTCCACCGCACGTCCTGCGGCTGCCCGGAGGAGTCGGGCAGCGACACCGGAGCGGCCAGGGCCACCGCATCATCCACACTCGCCGAGAGGGGAACCGCCTCGTGATCGTCGTCGCCGGTGAGGCACTGATCGACCTGGTACCGCAGGGCCCCGGTGCCCTCGCGGACCTGAAGCCGGCGCTCGGCGGCGGCCCGTACAACACCGCCGTGGCGCTGGGCAGGCTCGGCTCCCGCACCGCCTTCTGCTCCCGGACGTCGGACGACGCCTTCGGCGAGGCCCTGCTCGACGGGCTGCGACGGGCCGGCGTCGATGTGTCCGGTGTCCAGCGGGGACCGGAACCGACGACCCTTGCCGTGGCCACGCTCGACGCCGGCGGTTCGGCCGCCTACTCCTTCTACGTCGACGGCACGGCCGACCGTCTGTTCACCACTCCCGCCACGCTCCCCGCCGGTACGCGCGCGGTGTCCTTCGGCACCTGCTCGCTCGTCCTGGAACCGGGGGCGAGCGCCTACGAGGAGCTGATGCGGACCGCAGCCGGGCAGGGGCTGTTCACCGCTCTCGATCCCAACATCCGGGCGGGACTCATCCCGGACGCGGACGCCTACCGGGCGCGTTTCAAGAGCTGGCTGCCCTCGGTGACGCTGCTGAAGCTGTCCGCGGAGGACGCGGCGTGGCTCGGCGGCACCCCGAGCGAGTGGCTGGCCGCGGGACCGGCGGCCGTGGTGGTCACGCGGGGCGGCGACGGTCTGACCGTGTTCACCCGGGACGGTGGGGAGCATTCCGTGCCGGGCGAGAAGGTCGATGTCGTGGACACCATCGGCGCCGGTGACACGGTGAACGCGGCCTTGCTGCACGGGCTGGCCGCCCGGGACGCGCTGTCCGCGGAAGCGCTCGCCGCCCTCGGGACGGAGGGCTGGACACGGCTGCTGCGCTTCGCGGCACGGGCGGCGGCGATCACCTGCTCGCGGGCGGGGGCCGAGCCGCCGTACGCGGCGGAGCTGGGTGGTTCGGCCGCGCTGTGAGCGGTCTGTCTTCCCTGTGCTGTTGACAAGGTACGGCCGGGCCTGCGGTGTGGCGGGGGACCTGTCGGACCGCCGGACCGGGCTGGCTGATGGTGGAACGAACGGCGCCCCGCGGGAGGTTCCCGCGGGGCGCCGAATTCTTGATGGTGTGTCAGAACGACTCAGGCCTTACGGGCCCGCGTCGTCTTCTTTGCGGGCGTCGCCTTCTTCGTGGCCGTGGCCGCCTTCTTGGTCGCGGTGTTGTTGGCCTTGGCCGTCACCGTCTTCCTCGTCGACGACTTGGCCGCTGCCGTCTTCCGAGCCGTGCTGCTCCGCTGCGCCTTCACCGGCTCGGCGTCACTGATGCGGTCGGCGCCGAGGATCTCGCGCAGGAACTTGCCCGTGTGGCTCGCCGGAACCCCGGCGACCTCCTCCGGTGTGCCCTCGGCGACCACCAGGCCACCGCCGGCGCCACCTTCCGGACCCATGTCCACGACCCAGTCGGCGGTCTTGATCACGTCGAGGTTGTGCTCGATGACGATGACCGTGTTGCCCTTGTCGACCAGTCCGCCGAGCACCGTCAGCAGCTTGCTGATGTCCTCGAAGTGCAGACCCGTGGTCGGCTCGTCCAGGACGTAGACCGTACGTCCGGTGGACCGCTTCTGCAGTTCGCTGGCGAGCTTGACGCGCTGCGCCTCACCACCGGAGAGGGTGGTGGCGGACTGGCCGAGGCGGACGTAACCGAGCCCGACGTCGTTCAGCGTCCTGAGGTGGCGGGAGATCGCCGGGACCGCCTCGAAGAAGTGCATGGCCTCCTCGATCGGCATGTTCAGCACCTCGGCGATGGACTTGCCCTTGTAGTGGACCTCCAGGGTCTCCCGGTTGTACCGGGCTCCGTGGCAGACCTCGCACGGGACGTAGACGTCCGGGAGGAAGTTCATCTCGATCTTGATGGTGCCGTCGCCCGCGCAGTTCTCGCAGCGGCCGCCCTTGACGTTGAAGGAGAAGCGGCCGGGCTGGTAGCCACGGACCTTGGCCTCGGTGGTCTCGGCGAACAGCTTGCGGATGTGGTCGAAGACACCGGTGTACGTCGCCGGGTTGGACCGCGGGGTGCGGCCGATCGGTGACTGGTCGACGTGCACGACCTTGTCGACCAGGTCGTCGCCGTCCACGCGCGTGTGCCGTCCGGGGACGGTCCGGGCGCCGTTCAGCTCGCGCGCCAGGTGCGTGTAGAGGATGTCGTTGACCAGGGTCGACTTGCCGGACCCGGAGACGCCGGTGACGGCCGTGAAGACACCCAGCGGGAAGGACACGTCGATGTCCTGCAGGTTGTTCTCACGGGCGCCGTGCACGGTGAGCTGCCGGGACGGGTCGCGGGGGCGCCGCACGTCCGGGAGCGGGATCGCCTTGCGGCCCGAGAGGTACGCGCCGGTCTGCGACTCGGTGTTGGCGAGCAGTTCCTTCAGGGAGCCGCTGTGCACGACCTTGCCGCCGTGCTCACCGGCGCCGGGGCCGATGTCCACGATCCAGTCGGCGACCTTGATGGTGTCCTCGTCGTGCTCCACCACGATGAGCGTGTTGCCCATGTCGCGCAGGCGGACCAGGGTCTCGATCAGACGGTGGTTGTCCCGCTGGTGCAGGCCGATGGACGGCTCGTCCAGGACGTACAGCACACCGACGAGGCCGGAGCCGATCTGGGTGGCGAGGCGGATGCGCTGGGCCTCGCCGCCCGAGAGGGTGCCGGCGGCGCGGTTGAGCGAGAGGTAGTCCAGGCCGACGTCGACCAGGAAGCGGAGCCGCTCGTTGACCTCCTTCAGGACCCGCTCGGCGATCTTCTTGTCGCGGGCGTTCAGCTTCAGCTCGCCCAGGAAGTCCGCGCAGTCGCTGATCGACATCGCGGAGACCTCGGCGATCGACTTCGCCATGATCGTGACCGCGAGGACGATCGGCTTCAGACGCGTGCCCTGGCAGGAGGGGCAGGGCACCTCGCGCATGTAGCCCTCGAAGCGCTCGCGGCTGGCGTCGCTCTCGGCCTCGCTGTGGCGGCGCTTGACGAAGGGCACCGCGCCCTCGAAGGGGGTGGTGTAGACCCGCTCACGGCCGTACCGGTTGCGGTAGCGCACCTCGATCTGGGTCTTGTGGCCGTAGAGCAGGGCCTTCCTGGCCCGTTGGGGCAGGCCCGCGAAGGGGATGTCCGTGCGGAAGCCGAGGGCGTCGGCGAGGGCGCCGATCAGTCGGCTGAAGTAGTCCTTGGTGTGGCCGTGCGACCACGGGTGGATGGCGCCCTCGTCCAGGGACTTGTCCTCGTCCGGGACGATCAGCTCCGGGTCGACCTCCATGCGCGTGCCGATGCCGGTGCACTCCGGGCAGGCGCCGAAGGGCGAGTTGAAGGAGAAGGAGCGGGGCTCCAGCTCCTCGAAGGACAGGTCGTCGTACGGGCAGTACAGGTGCTCCGAGTACATGCGCTCGCGCTCGGGGTCGTCCTCGGGGAGGTCCACGAAGTCGAGCACGACCATGCCGCCGGACAGGCCGAGGGCGGTCTCCACTGAGTCGGTGAGGCGGCGCTTGGCCGAGTCCTTCACCGTGAGGCGGTCCACGACCACCTCGATGGTGTGCTTCTCCTGCTTCTTCAGGACCGGCGCCTCGGACAGCTGGACTGTCTGGCCGTCCACGCGCGCGCGGGAGTAACCCTTGGTCTGGAGATCGGCGAAGAGGTCGACGAACTCGCCCTTGCGCTCGCGCACCAGCGGGGACAGCACCTGGAAGCGGCTCCCCTCGGGCAGCTCCAGGACCTTGTCGACGATGGCCTGTGGCGACTGGCGCGAGATCGGGCGGCCGCACTCGGGGCAGTGCGGCTTGCCGATGCGCGCGAAGAGCAGTCGCAGGTAGTCGTAGACCTCGGTGATCGTGCCGACCGTCGAGCGCGGGTTGCGCGAGGTCGACTTCTGGTCGATGGAGACCGCTGGGGAGAGGCCCTCGATGAAGTCGACGTCGGGCTTGTCCATCTGACCGAGGAACTGCCGTGCGTACGAGGAGAGCGACTCCACGTAACGGCGCTGGCCCTCCGCGAAGATCGTGTCGAAGGCCAGGGAGGACTTGCCCGACCCGGACAGGCCCGTGAAGACGATGAGCGAGTCGCGAGGCAGGTCGAGCGAGACATTCTTCAGGTTGTGCTCGCGCGCGCCACGGACGATGAGACGGTCGGCCACGCCGGTCCGCACCTTTCTTGAGAGAAGTGACAGGGGCGGGGCCCCCGTGCTTCTTCAGACTAGGGGGAGCCACTGACAACGCCGGTCGGATTGCCCGGTTGCATAACAACCCCCGACCATCCAGCATGCCCGACGCCGTCCTCGACCATATAGCACGTGCATTCGATTTGCGGGCGGGGTTCATCACCTTCACCCGAAGGTGTGGCCGGACTAGGGTCGGCGTCATGATGGATCACGCTCATGACCTGGCCTGTGTACGGGAAGCGACGAATCGGCTCCTCACCGCGGTCACCGCAATGGACAACGCATCGCTCGCGAAGCCGTCACGGCTTCCGGGCTGGAGCCGCGGACATGTCCTGGCCCATCTCGCCCGCAACGCGGACGCGCTCGTGAACGTCCTCCAGGGCCGTCCCATGTACGCGAGTGCCGAGGCGCGGGACGCCGACATCGAGCGGGACGCCCCGCGCCCCGTGGAGGTCCAGCTCGCCGACGTCCGGGAGAGCGCGGCCCGCTTCCAGGCGGCCGGGGAGGCGCCCGCGGACTGGACGCGCACGGTGGAGCTGCGCAACGGAGTCACCGACTCCGCGTCCCGGGTGCCGTTCCGCCGGTGGGTGGAGGTGGAACTGCACCACGTCGACCTCGGCATCGGGTACGAGCTGGAGGATCTTCCGGCGGAGTTCCTGGAGCGGGAGACCGCCTTCCTCGCCGAGCGCTTCTCCGGGCTCCCGGACGTCCCGGCGGCCCGCATCACGGACGGCACGCGCGCGTGGACGACCGGGCGCGCGGCGGACGAGCCCGGGATCACGGTCACCGGCCGGCCGGCGGACCTGGTGGGCTGGCTCGCCGGGCGCCGCGAAGAGGCGGCCCTGGAGGTGCGGGGCGGGACGCTGCCGAAACTGCCTCCCCTGTAGGCCGGACCGTGCGCGGTGCGCGGCCGACCCGGCCGTCCACCAGGACTCCTGCGCTATAGGCTGACCTTCATGACGTACTCCGGAGAGGTCAGGGTCGGCGGACCGGCGGATGTGCACGAGCTGAAAGACCTGATGATCACCAAGATCGCGGTCGGCCCGATGGACAACAACGCCTATCTGCTGCGCTGCCGTGCCACCGACGAGCAGCTCCTGATCGACGCCGCCAACGAGGCGGAGACGCTCCTCGGCATGATCGGTGACGACGGCATCGCGTCCGTCGTCACCACGCACCAGCACGGCGACCACTGGCAGGCGCTCGCCGAGGTCGTCGCGGCCACGCGCGCGCGGACGTACGCCGGCCGCGAGGACGCCCCCGGCATCCCGGTGCCCACCGACGTCCTCGTCGACGACGGCGACGTCATCAGGGTGGGCCGCGTGGAGCTCACCGCGCGCCACCTGGTCGGGCACACGCCCGGATCGATCGCGCTGGTCTACGACGACCCGCACGGCCACCCGCACGTCTTCACCGGCGACTGCCTCTTCCCCGGCGGTGTCGGCAACACGCGCAAGGACCCGAAGGCGTTCGCCAGCCTGATCCACGACGTGGAGACGAAGCTCTTCGACGTGCTCCCGGACGAGACGTGGGTCTACCCGGGGCACGGCAACGACACCACGCTGGGCGCGGAACGGCCGCATCTGCCGGAGTGGCACGCGCGCGGGTGGTGAGCGGGGCGCCGGCCGGCTCACCTGCCCGACCGGCTCGCATCTCCGACCGGCCCATGTCCCAGGGTGCGGGCTCCGGCGTACAGGCCGTACGCGCGCCCCACGCACGACAGTTGTGCATGCGCCGAGCGCGCGCCGTGCACGCGCCCGGCGTGCGCGACCCCTCCGCGCGCCCCGTGTGAACCTTTCGCACGCATCAGGCCCCCGTGCGCACTCCCGGAGACCGGCCGACCGCAGTCAACTGGTAGGAGCCCCGCACAGGATGACGGCTCCTGAGCGGTAGGGGCCGCCGGTCTCCAACCCCGCCCTCGGCCGGCGGCCCAGGCCCAGCCCGCCCGCGTGGGCTGCGGTCAGCCGCGTTCACACGGCCGCAACACCCGTTCCCAGCATGCGGACAACCACCGCCGTGACCTGGACAGACGCCGCGTTCACTGCCAGTCTCCCGCCATGCATCCTGCTCCTCGCGCCCTGCGCCGCGCGGTCGCCGCCGTCACCGTAGCCCTGCTCGCCACCGCCGTCGGCTGCGCTCCGCAGCCCGAGGAGAAGGCGTCGGCCGCCCCGTCCGGGTCGGCCGCGAAGAGCTGCGCCAAGGGCCGGCTCGCGACCAAGACGGCCGGGAAGCTGACGATCGCGACGGACGAACCGGCGTACGAGCCCTGGTTCAAGGACGACAAGCCCGCCAACGGCAAGGGCTTCGAGTCGGCCGTCGCCTACGCCGTGGCGAAGCAACTGGGGTACGGCAAGAGCGCGGTCGTCTGGCAGAGCGTGCCCTTCAACAAGGCGTTCGCGCCCGGGGTGAAGACGTTCGACTTCGACATCAACCAGGTGTCGATCAGCGCCGAGCGCAAGAAGGCCGTGGACTTCTCCTCCGGCTACTACGACGTGCGCCAGGCGGTCATCGCCCTGAAGGGCGGCAAGGCCGCCGAGGCGAAGAGCATCGCGGACCTGAAGAAGCTGAAGCTCGGCGCGCAGGTCGGCACCACGAGCCTCGACTACATCACCGACGTCGTGAAGCCGGCACAGGACGCGGCGGTCTACGCCAAGAACGACCAGGCGAAGTCTGCGCTGAAGAACGGCCAGGTCGACGCCATCGTCACGGACCTGCCGACCGCGTTCTACATCACGGCCGCCGAGGTGACGAACGCCAGGATCGTCGGCCAGTTCGAGAACCAGGCCGGCACACCCGAGCAGTTCGGGCTCGTGCTGGACAAGGGCAGTGCGCTGACCTCGTGCGTGAGCGGCGCCGTCGACGCCCTCCGCAAGGACGGCACGCTGGCCCGGATCGAGAAGCAGTGGCTCTCGGACGCCGTCGACGCCCCGGTGCTCAAGTGACGGTCACCGAGGGTGAGTCGGCCCGGGAGGGGGCGGACGACAAGGGGGACATGACCGTCGGCACCGGCGACGGTGTCCCGGGCGACGGCTACGCGCCCTCCGAGCGGCGTCTGGCGCGCGAGCGCTACAGACGCGCGCGGGCCCGCCGCGCCACGGCCCTCGCGGCCCTCTCGACGCTCGTCACGGCCGCCCTGCTCTACCTGGTCGTCGTCAACGCGCCGGGCTGGCCGCGCACCAAGGAGACGTTCTTCAGCGCGCACTACGCGCGCGAGGCGTTCCCGAAGGTTCTCGAAGGGCTGTGGCTGAACGTCCGCCTGCTGCTGATCTGCGGCGTCGCCGTCCTGGTCCTGGGCATGCTGATCGCCGTCGCGCGGACCCTGCGCGGCCCGGTCTTCTTCCCGCTGCGCGTGCTGGCGGCGGCGTACACCGACTTCTTCCGCGGTCTGCCGCTGATCATCAACCTGATGATCGTGGTCCTGGGTGTGCCGGCGCTGCGGCTGCAGGGCGTGACGGTCGATCCGGTGCTGCTCGGCGGTACGGCGCTGACGCTGACGTACTCGGCGTACGTGGCGGAGGTGTTCCGGGCCGGCATCGAGTCGGTCCACCCCTCGCAGCGTGCCGCGGCGCGCTCGCTGGGCCTCACCAACCGGCAGGCCCTGCGCCACGTCGTCCTGCCGCAGGCGGTGCGCCGCCAGGTGCCGCCGCTGCTCAACGACCTGGTGTCGTTGCAGAAGGACACCGGTCTGGTGTCCATCGGGGGTGCGGTGGACGCCGTACGGGCGGCCGACATCATCGTGGGACGCAGTCTGAACTACACGCCGTACATCGTCGCGGGGCTGGTGTTCGTGGCGCTGACCATCCCGATGACCCGGTTCACCGACTGGGTGACGGCCCGGATGGACCGGCGGCGGGCCCAGGGAGGGTCCCTGTGAGGCCCCGGGGAGGAGCCCTGTGAGCACGTCCGACGACACGCCCGTGAGCAGCGCGCCGGTGCTGCGGATGGAGTCCGTCCGCAAGACCTTCGGCGGCTCGGTCGTCCTGCGGGACGTCGGTCTGGAGGTCGCCCCGCACACGGTGACCGCGCTGATCGGTGCCTCCGGCTCGGGCAAGTCCACGCTGCTGCGCTGCGCCAACCTCCTGGAGGAGATCGACGACGGCGCCATCTGGCTGGACGGCGAGGAGATCACCGACCCGCGCGTGGACCAGGACGCGGTACGGCGCCGGATCGGCGTCGTCTTCCAGGCGTACAACCTCTTCCCGCACATGACCGTGCTGGACAACATCACCCTCGCGCCGCGCCGGGTGCACGGCGTCTCCCGCGCGGAGGCCGAGGAACGGGCCAGGGAACTGCTGGAGCGCCTCGGGCTGGGCGGCAAGGCCGACGCCTACCCGGACCGGCTCAGCGGCGGTCAGCAGCAGCGTGTGGCGATCGTACGGGCCCTCGCGGTGCGGCCCCGGCTGTTGCTGCTGGACGAGATCACGGCCGCGCTCGACCCCGAGCTGGTGGGCGAGGTGCTGGAGGTGGTGCGTGGCCTGAAGGACGAGGGCATGACGATGGTGCTGGCCACGCACGAGATGGGCTTCGCGCGGGACGTCGCCGACCAGGTCTGCTTCCTGGACGGCGGGGTCGTGCTGGAGCGCGGCACCGCCGAGCAGGTCTTCGGCGACCCGCGGCAGGAGCGCACACGGCGCTTCCTGCGGCGGATCGTGGAGGCGGGCCGGCTGTAGTCCCGCGCGCGGGTCACGTGGACGCCTGACCCGCGCGCGGGTCAGGCGTCCGCGCGCGCCGCCCCGGCCAGTGCCGCGACCCGCTCCACGCCGAACACATAGCCCTGCACCCCGCACCCCGCGATCACGCCGTCGGCGCGCAGTGAGACGTAGGAGTGGTGCCGGAACGATTCGCGCCGGTGGATGTTGGAGATGTGCACCTCCAGCACGGGCATGCCGTCACAGGTGTTGAGAGCGTCCAGGATGGCGACCGACGTGTGCGAGTAGGCGCCGGGGTTGATGACGATCCCGCAGTGGCTCAACCGCGCCTCGTGGATCCAGTCCACCAGCTCCCCCTCGTGGTTGGACTGCCGGAAGTCGACCGTGCCGCCGTGCGCGGCCGCCGCCTTGGCGCACAGCTCCTCCACGTCGGCCAGCGTCTCGTGGCCGTAGATCTCGGGCTGGCGCTGACCGAGGAGGTTCAGGTTGGGCCCGTTGAGGATCATGATCGGGGCGTTGGCCAGGGTGCGGGGCACGGTTCCTCCGGTCCGTTCGGGGCGGTCCGTCCAAGACCGCTGCTCGCACCCGGTCTATCACGCCGGTGGGCGCGGACAGCGGGCCCCGTACTCCGGTCACCACGGCGCGCACCCAGGTCCCTTGATCACCTCCGCGCGCCCCCGTAACCCTTGATCACGGTGGGTAGTTGACGCGGCATGCACGACGTACGCGCCGTAAACACCCCGTCCATGCCGCGGCTCGCGGCAGCCTCGCTCGTCGGGACAGCGATCGAGTTCTACGACTTCTTCGTCTACGGGACCGCGGCGGCTCTGGTCCTGGGCCCGCTGTTCTTCCCGACGTTCTCGCCGGTCGCCGGGACCCTCGCGGCCTTCGGAACCTTCGGGGTGGGGTTCGTGGCCCGGCCGCTGGGCTCGGTGATCTTCGGGCACCTCGGGGACCGGCGCGGCCGGCGTCCGGTGCTCGTCGTCTCGCTGCTGCTCACCGGTGCCTCGACGGTCGCGGTGGGCTGTGTGCCGTCCTACGGCACCATCGGCGTGGCCGCGCCCGTGCTGCTGCTCGTGCTGCGTTTCCTGCAGGGACTGGGGCTCGGCGGCGAGTGGGGCGGGGCGGTGCTGCTGACCGCCGAACACGCTCCCGCCGGACGGCGTGCCCTGTGGTCGAGCTTCCCCCAGATCGGGCCGGCGCTCGGCTTCGTCCTGGCCAACGGGGTGGTGCTCGCGCTGTCGGCAGGGCTGTCCGACGCGGAGTTCGCCCGGTGGGGCTGGCGTGTGCCGTTCTGGGCGGCCGGCGCCCTCGCGCTGGCCGGTCTGTGGCTGCGCTCCTCCCTCAGGGAGAGTCCCCGCTTCCTGGAGATCGACGACCACGCGCGTGTGCCGCTTGTCGAGGTCGTACGGCATCACGGGCGGCTGGTGCTGCTGACGGCCGGAGCGCTCGCGGTCGGCTACGCGGTGTTCTACGCGGTGACGACGTGGTCGCTGGCGTACGCGACGGAACGGCTCGGCGTGAGCCGTACGGTCATGCTGGTGTGCGTCATGGGCGCGGTGCTGGTCAAGGGCGCGCTCACGCCCGTCGTGGCGCTGTTCGGCGACCGGTACGGACGCCGGCCGCTGTGTCTGACGGGGTGCGCGGCCTGCGTCCTGTGGATGCTCCCGATGGTCGCCCTCCTGGCGACCGGCGAGCCGCTGCTGATGTTCCTCGCCATCCTGGGCGCCCTGCTCGCCTTCGTCACCATGTTCGCGGTGATCGCCGCGTACCTGCCAGAACTGTACGAGGCCCGGGTGCGCTGCACGGGCGCCGCCGTGGGCTACAACCTCGGCGGGGTCTTCGGCGGCGCCCTCACCCCGATCGTCGCCACAGCGCTCGCGGAGCAGGGTGGACGGGTCCCCTGGGGCGTGGGGGCCTACCTGACCGGTATCGCCCTGATCAGCCTGGTCTGTTTCGCCTTGCTGCCGGAGACGCGGCCGGTGCCCGCGCCGGCCGTCGAGCCGGTCACGGGCTGACGGGCGCACCGCGGACCTTGCGCCCGCTACGGGTTGATCGCCAGTTCCAGATAGGCGGCGAACAGCACCAGGTGGACGCCCCCTTGGAGGGGTGTGGCCCGGCCCGGCACGACGGTCAGGGAACTGACCACCACGGTCAGCGCGAGCAGCAGCATGTGGGTCGCGCCGAGGCCGAGGACGAGCGGCCCGGACAGCCACACGGACGCGAGCGCCACGGCCGGGATGGTCAGGCCGATGCTGGCCATCGCGGAGCCCAGCGCCAGGTTGAGGCTGGTCTGCACCCGGTCGCGCCGGGCGGAGCGCAGCGCGGCGATGGTCTCGGGCAGCAGGACGAGCAGGGCGATGATCACACCGACGACGGCGTGATGCAGGCCCGCCGCCGCCACACCCGACTCGATCGTGGGCGACACGCCCTTGGCCAGGCCGACCACCCCGATCAGCGCCAGCCCGAGCAGACCGAGGCTGGTCCAGGCGGTGCGCGCGGACGGGGGCCGGGCGTGGTCCTCGGCGGTGATCACCTCGCCCTGCCGGGTGATCGGCAGGAAGTAGTCGCGGTGGCGCACGGTCTGGGTGGCCACGAACAGCCCGTACAGGATCAGTGAGGACAGCGCCGCGAAGGTCAGCTGGATGGTGGAGAACTCGGGTCCGGGCTTGCTGGTGGTGAAGGTCGGCAGCACCAGGCTGAGCGTGGCGAGCGTCGCCACGGTCGCCAGCGCAGCGCCGGTGCCCTCGGGGTTGAAGACGGCCGTGCCGTGCCGCAGGGATGCGACGAGCAGGCAGATCCCGACGACGCCGTTGCAGGTGATCATCACCGCGGCGAAGACGGTGTCCCGGGCCAGGGTGGCACTCTTGTCGCCGCCGTCGACCATGAGGGTGACGATCAAGGCCACCTCGATGATCGTGACGGCGATGGCGAGCACCAGGGAACCGAAGGGCTCGCCGACCCGGTGGGCGATCACCTCGGCATGGTGCACGGCCGCCAGGACGGCACCGGCGAGAACGAGGGTGACCAGGCCGACGACCGCGCCGGGCAGGCCACGGCCCCACGTGAGGACCAGCAGGACGACCGCGAGCACCGGCACGAGGATCGTCCATTGTCGGGTGAGCGACCGGAGCCGAGTGATCATGCGGCGATGGTCGCAGAGGCGTACAGAGTTCGCATTCCGTTCTTTCCGGATACCTCTCATCCTTTCCGGTGCGGGGGCCCGGTGCCGGTGGGACCGGGCCCCCGCGTCGTCACGAGACGCCTCCGGGGGCGAAGACACCCCAGGAGGACTGATGACCTCGCCGAGAGCTCATGCACTCCCGGCGAGGGCCGATGCCCCCGTTCGCTGTGCGGCCACGCGGGGTCGCGGGCTTCCGCCGCGCTCCGGTCAGACGTCGACGCTGCTCTTGCGAGCGTCCTCCCCCTCGGCGCGCGCCTCCTCGACAGCTGCCTGCTTCTTGGACGACAGCAAGCTGGTGACCGTGGTGACTGCCAGGACCGCGCAGATCACGCCGAGCGAGACCGGGATGCTGATCTCGGGCACGTGGACACCGGACTCGTGCAGGGCATGCAGCACCAGCTTGACGCCGATGAAGCCGAGGATGATCGACAGCCCGTACGACAGGTGGACCAGCTTCTTGAGCAGTCCACCGATGAGGAAGTACAGCTGACGCAGACCCATCAGGGCGAACGCGTTGGCGGTGAAGACGATGTACGGGTCCTGGGTCAGGCCGAAGATCGCGGGGATGGAGTCCAGGGCGAACAGCACGTCCGTGGTGCCGATGGCGAGCATCACGACCAGCATCGGGGTCATGACGCGCTTGCCGTTCTGCTGGATCCACAGCTTGGTGCCGTGGTACCGGTCGGCCACGCCGAACTTGCGCTCCGCGGCCTTCAGCAGCTTGTTCTCCTCGTACTCCTCGTCCGCCTGGTCCGTTCGGGCCTCCTGGATGAGCTTCCAGGCGGTCCAGATCAGGAAGGCACCGAAGAGGTAGAACACCCAGGAGAAGCTGGCGAGGATCGCGGCCCCGGCGGCGATGAAGACGGCCCGCAGGACCAGGGCTATCAGAACGCCGACGAGCAGGACGCGCTGCTGGTACTGCGTGGGCACCGCGAACTTCGCCATGATCAGGACGAAGACGAAGAGATTGTCGACGCTCAGCGACTTCTCGGTGATGAAGCCCGCGAAGAACTCACCGGCCGGCTGCCCGCCGCCGAAGACGAGGAGACCGAGACCGAAGAGACCGGCCAGGGCGATCCAGACGACTGTCCAGATGCCCGCTTCCTTGATCGACACCTCATGCGGCTTGCGACCGATGAAGAAGTCGACCGCGATCAGAGCGGCGAGACCCGCGATGGTCAGGACCCATAGGGTCATGGAGACTTCCACTGCACCTCCGGCATTACGTGACGGCAAACACATCAGCGTTGTCGCTGCCGGAGGTCTCTTCCACCCGTGATGGGCCGACGCCCCGGGACCGAGCCGGTCCGTACTGACGGGTGCGCCGCAGTCAAGGAGTACTCCCCTCCGTACGGAAGACTGTACCCCAATCGCCAAGTAAAGGTAAAGCGATTGGTAAAGTAACTACCAAGTTCGCAGGTCAGATGAGCTTTACCATCGCTTGGTACTAGCTCTGACCACCTCGGAGAGGACGTCGTCCACGATCCGGTCGGCGGCCGGGGCCAGCGAGGGTTCGTACGTCCAGGCGTGACCGATCCACGGATCGGCGAGGTGGTCGTCGGGCAGCGGGGTGAGTCGCAGCAGCGAACGCCACAGCGGATCGAGCAAGGGGCCGTAGGCGGTGGCCTCCTCGCGGTCGGCGACGAGCAGGAGGTGTACGCCGACGGCCGGACCCTCGTCGGCGAGGTAGCGGAGCCGGGTCACCGACCGGTCGTCGAACCCGTGCGGGAAGTCGTTGACGATCAGGAGCTGCTGAGCGGTGTCCACATCGGCCGGCAGCGACTCGGCCGCGCCGCCGCGCACCGCCATCTGCAGCAGGTCGACCCGCCGGGTGAGCCCCTCCAGCGTCCGCGAGACACCCGCCGCCCCGGTCGCGGGCGGCGCCGCGAGAACCCCGGCCCGCGTCAGCGGCAGCAGCGCGCGGGTCCCGGCACCGGCAGGATCGATGACCTGCACGGCGAACTCCCCAGCCGGGTGTACGGCGAGCAGGCGCGCCGCGAGGGCGGCGGCCACGGACATGGCCAGGTGCCGCAGCTCGGCCGGGTCCGTCAGCTGAGCGGCGCCGGCCGCCGACGGGCCGCTGTCGATCCACAACCCCTTGTCCAGGGGCAGCCTGACCAGCAGGGGGATGCGCAAGGCCGCGCTTTCGGGCAGGTGTAGATCACCGAGTCGCAGCGCCATCGGCGGCTCGGCAGGGACGCGGTAGGCGCGCCAGACGGGGCTGTCCCAGCGGGCGTAGGCGGGCGGGAGCGCGGGCTCGACCACTTCGGCCTCGGCGATGAGCTGGGCGAGGTCGCGATCGAAGGCTGCCCGTGCTTGGCCGGCGAGCTGGGTGCGGCGAGCGTGGGCCGCCTCGCGCGCGGCACCGCCCGCCGCGCCCAGCCGCGTGCGGGGGTCGGCGAGGGCCTGGTCCAGTTCCTTCTCCAGGCGGGAGTCGGCGAAGTCGACGGCGCTCCGGTAGGCGGCCGTGGTGCGAGCGAGGTCCTCGAACATGCCCCAGACCTGGTTGTAACAGCCGTTCCTCCATCGACCAGCCCACGGCATCTCCGGCAACGGGCCGAACGGGCTGTCCGTCGGCGAACGAGGGAGCCGGGGGCGGGGACGGAAGGCCCCGGGTTCGGCGCGGGTGGGTGTAGTCGACCGGGCCGCCGGGCTGGTGGGGACCGCCATCCTCGTCAGGGCTCTGCGGGCCGTCCGAACGCGGCGCCTCCGCCGGCCCGGAAACGGACGACTGGGACACGGTGGTGGGCTGAGAGGCCGAGGTGGACGGGGAACCCGTGGCGGGCTGCGAGGCCGAGGTGGGCGGGGAAGCCGCGGTGGGCTGAGAACCCGTGGCGGGCTGAGAAGCCGACACGGGCGGCGAAACGGTGGCGGGCTGAGAAGTGGACGCCGCTTGACGGGTGGGCGAGGTCTGCGGGGCCGAACCGGGGGCGGTGCGGGGATCGCGATCGGTCGGCGGTACGGGTGTCGCACCGGGCAGGCTCTGGGCCACCGCCTCCTGGATGGCGGTGGCGAGGTCGTCCGCGTCGGGCAGTCCCTGGTCGGCGAGGAGGGCGGGCAGGCCACTCGCATAGCCCTGGCCCATCGCGCGTACTTTCCAGGAGCCCTGCCTGCGGTACAGCTCCAGGGCGATCACGGCCGTCTCGGTGTCCAGGCCGGTGAGGGTGTAACAGGCCAGTTCGGTGCCGTCGTGGCCGCTCACCGTGGTGTGCGGGGCCGGGACGGCACCAAAGCCGAGGGGACCTGCCGTGCCGGTGGGCAGGGCGAGGAACACGTCGACCCGGTGCACGGCGTCGGGCAGGGTGGCCAGGTCGACGGCCAGGCGGTGCTCGGCGGCGGCCTGCCGGGCCACCTCGACGCCGGGCAGGTCCGGGGCGCCGGGGTGGGCCACCCACTGGGGGCCGGGCACCGTGCCGTGCTCGTCGCCGAGTGTCGCTCCGGCGAGGACCGGCACTCCGGCCGAGATCCGGATCTCCAGTCGGACCTGGGACAGCGGGTGGTTCTGCCCCCGCACCAGCTCGGCCCCCATCGCCGTCGTCCCCCTCGTGTCGTTCGGTCGTGCCTGCCACCGGGTGAGCGGGCGGTCCGGTGCCGGCGCCTGCCGTCACATTCCTGCCGTCACATTCCCGTGGTCACCCGGAGAGCGGCCGCGCGGCGTCAGGGGCGTGCTCCGGGGGCGGCATCGAGCGGCAGACGCAGGATTGCCGGACAGGCCCTAGAGGTGCGGCAGGATCGCCGGCATCAGGTCCTGGAAGGTACGGCCCCTGGCCGGGGCGCCGATGGCCGTCATCGTCCAGCCGGAGCCCGACCGGTGCACCTTGGCCATGATCTGGGCGGTGTACTCGCCGCCGCCGGCCAGGGTGTAGCGGGCGAGTTCCTGGCCGTTGGTCTCGTCCACGAGCCGGCAGAAGGCGTTCTGCACCTCCTGGAAGGTCTGGCCGGTGAAGGAGTTGACCGTGAAGACGATCTGGTCGATGTGGACCGGGACGCGCTGCAGGTCCACCAGGATGGCCTCGTCGTCCCCGCCCTGGCCGGCACCGCCGACGAGGTTGTCACCGGTGTGGCGCACGGAACCGTCGTCGCTGACCAGGTGGCGGAAGAAGACGACGTCCTTGGGTTCCGCACCGGCGAAGAGGACCGCGGAGGCGTCCAGGTCGATCTCGCGGGTGCGGGAGCCGAACAGGCCGCGTCGCTTGGCCGCCTGCCATCCGAGGCCCATGCGGACCGCCGTCAGGGTGGCCCCGTCCTTCTTCTCCAGGCTGATGGCCTGACCCTTGGACAAGTTGACGGACACGGCTGAATCCCCTCTCGACGGTCCCCTGTTGCCGCGCCGAGCCGTTGCTGCGCACCGCGCGGTTGTTCAGAACCCTACGCAGGGCCACGGACAGTGCCGACCCCCGGCTCGGGCTTTGTGTCGGGGTTGCAACACTTGGCATCGGGCCGAGCGACGGTAGCGGGCAAAGACTCAGGCGAGGCCGGCCTCGCGCATCTGGCGCAGCTCCTTCTTCATCTCGGAGACCTCGTCGCGCAGCCGGGCCGCGATCTCGAACTGCAGCTCCGCGGCGGCGGCACGCATGCGCTCGGTCATCTCCTCGATCTGCTCCGCCAGTTCCGCAGCCGGACGGTCCGTCGGCACCGCCTTGCCCTTGGCCGTCCTGGCGGCCTTTCCGGCCTTCGCGCCCTTGGCCGCCTTGTCGCCGAGCGCCGGAACGGGGGCCTTCGCTCCCTTGCCGTCCTTCGCCTTGCGGTACCCGGAGCCGAGGAGCTGCTCCGTGTCGACCTCCTCGCGGGCGATCTGGGCGACGATGTCGTTGATCTTCTTGCGCAGCGGCTGCGGGTCGATGCCGTTCGCCTTGTTGTAGGCGATCTGCTTCTCCCGGCGGCGGTTGGTCTCCTCGATGGCCTTCTCCATCGCCGGGGTGATCTTGTCGGCGTACATGTGGACCTGGCCGGAGACGTTGCGCGCCGCTCGGCCGATGGTCTGGATCAGCGAGGTTCCCGAACGGAGGAAGCCCTCCTTGTCGGCGTCCAGGATCGCCACCAAGGACACCTCGGGCAGGTCGAGGCCCTCACGGAGCAGGTTGATGCCGACCAGGACGTCGTACTCACCGGAGCGCAGTTCGCGCAGCAGCTCGACGCGGCGCAGGGTGTCGACGTCGCTGTGCAGGTAGCGCACCTGGATGCCGAGTTCCAGGAAGTAGTCGGTGAGGTCCTCGGCCATCTTCTTGGTCAGCGTGGTGACGAGGACCCGCTCGTCCTTCTCGGTGCGCTTGCGGATCTCGTGCACCAGGTCGTCGATCTGGCCCTCGGTGGGCTTGACCACGACCTCCGGGTCGACCAGGCCGGTCGGGCGGATGATCTGCTCCACGAAGCCGTCCGAGCGCGACAGTTCGTAGGGCCCCGGGGTGGCCGACAGGTAGACGGTCTGCCCGATGCGCTCCTGGAACTCCTCCCACTTCAGCGGCCGGTTGTCCAGGGCGGAGGGCAGGCGGAAGCCGTGGTCCACGAGGGTGCGCTTGCGGGAGGCGTCACCCTCGTACATCGCGCCGATCTGCGGGACGGTGACGTGCGACTCGTCGATGACGAGCAGGAAGTCGTCCGGGAAGTAGTCCAGCAGCGTGTTGGGCGGGGAGCCCGGCGAGCGGCCGTCGAAGTGCATCGAGTAGTTCTCCACGCCGGAGCAGGTGCCGATCTGGCGGAGCATCTCGATGTCGTACGTGGTGCGCATCCGCAGGCGCTGGGCCTCCAGGAGCTTGCCCTGCTTCTCCAGCTCGGCCAGCCGCTCCCCCAGCTCCTTCTCTATGTCGTTGACGGCCCGCTCCATACGCTCGGGGCCGGCGACGTAGTGGGAGGCGGGGAAGACGTAGAGCTGCTGGTCGTCACTGATGATCTCGCCGGTGAGCGGGTGCAGCGTCGACAGCGCCTCGATCTCGTCACCGAACATCTCGATGCGGACGGCCAGCTCCTCGTAGACCGGGAAGATCTCGATGGTGTCGCCGCGCACCCGGAAGGTGCCGCGGGTGAATGCCATGTCGTTGCGCGTGTACTGGATGTCGACGAAGCGGCGCAGCAGCTCGTCCCGGTCGATCTCGTCGCCAACCCTGAGGGTGACCATGCGGTCCACGTACTCCTGTGGAGTACCGAGGCCGTAGATGCAGGACACCGAGGCGACCACGATGACGTCGCGGCGGGTGAGCAGCGAGTTGGTGGCCGAGTGGCGCAGGCGCTCGACCTCCTCGTTGATCGAGGAGTCCTTCTCGATGTAGGTGTCCGACTGCGGGACGTAGGCCTCGGGCTGGTAGTAGTCGTAGTACGAGACGAAGTACTCGACGGCGTTGTTCGGCAGCAGCTCGCGGAACTCGTTGGCCAGCTGGGCGGCCAGCGTCTTGTTCGGCGCCATCACGAGGGTGGGGCGCTGGAGCTTCTCGATCATCCACGCGGTGGTGGCGGACTTGCCGGTGCCGGTCGCGCCCAAGAGGACGACGTCCTTCTCACCGGCCTCGATGCGCTTGGCCAGCTCGGCGATGGCCGCCGGCTGGTCACCGCTGGGCTGGTAGGGGCTGACGACCTCGAAGGGCGCCACCGTGCGTTCGATGTGGGAAACGGGCCGCATGACATCAACCGTACGACCCCGCACTGACAACGGGCTCCGATCAGCGGTTCTGCGGGGTGCGGGAGGCGTGGTGCTCGGTTCGGCGCACGGGCCGGCGCCCGTCGTGAACGGTCGGGCGGCGTTCGGTGTGGGAGGCGACGGCGGCGGCCGGGACGCCCGGCTTCTGCTCGACGGGCCGCCAGTCGGGCCGGCCCAAGACCATCAGCGGGTCGAAGATCACGACGACGCCCGCGAGGAGCAGGAAGGCGAGCGGGCCGATCAGCATCGGTACCAGCACGGAGGCGGCGGGCGCGCCCCCGGCGGTGTGGGAGGCGCCGTCGAGGTGGACGCTCAGGGCGGCCATGCCGGTGTAGTGCATGCCGCTGACCGCGAGCCCCATGACGAGGCTCGCGCCGACGCTCCACAGGAAGCCCCGCACCTGTCCGGCGGCCCACAGGGCGGCGGTGGCGGCCACGACCGCTATGACGACGGAGGCGGCGACGGTGAACGTGTTGTAGGTGAACCGTCCGTGGAAGCGGACGCCCGCCATGCCGAGGTAGTGCATCGAGGCGACGCCCAGACCGGTGATCGTGCCGCCGGTGAAGAGGGCGGTGCCGGTGGCGCCCCGGTAGCCGACGATGAAGATCCCGACGCCGACCATGACGATGGCGAGGGCGAGGCTCGCGTAGGTGATCGCCTGGTCGTAGTGGAGCGGTGCCTCCTTGATGCTGAAGCCCATCATGGCGACGAAGTGCATGGTCCAGATGCCGGAGCCGATCGCCGCCGAGCCGAGGGCCAGCCAGGCGGGCCGCCGTGCGTGCGTGACCAGCAGGGACCGTGTGGTGCAGCGCAGGCCGAGGGCGCCGCCGAGGCACGCCATCAGGTAGGCCACCAACGGGGTGACGGCCCCGTAGCTGAATCCGTCGACCGTGCCTTGCATCCGCGGCTGCCCTTCCCGCCTTCTTGTGTCCCGGAAAACCCGAATACTCCCCGTCCCAGGACCGCACGGGCGGTCAGGGTTGTCGCAGAGAGTATGACCCCCACTGGAATGGTCGAACGATTTTCCGGCAAAGAAACACGGCCTTGCCGCAGTTGTGCGGCACCGGTGTGCGGACTTGGACAACTCCATTCAATGTGTGGCCGTCGTGCGCCGAGTGCCGTTGACTCAGTGCTGTCAGTCTGTTGCTGTCGGTATCCGCTCGATGCGAGGAGTACGCATGCACGCGCGCGTAGTCGCCGCCCCGGTCGCCGCGGCCCTGGGGACGGTGGCCGCCCTGCTGAGCCCCACGTCCGATGCCCGGGCGGGCGAGCACGGCGTGCCCACGGTGATCGCCCACCGGGGCGCCTCCACCTACGCACCCGAGAACACGCTGGCCGCCGTCGACAAGGCCGCCGAACTGGGCTTCTCCTGGGTCGAGAACGACGTCCAGCGCACCAAGGACGGCGAGCTGGTCGTCCTGCACGACGAGACGCTGGAGCGCACGACGGACGCCGAGGAGGTCTTCCCCGACCGGGCGCCGTGGAGGGTGCGCGACTTCACCGCAGCCGAGATCGCCCGGCTGGACGCGGGGAGCTGGTTCTCCCCCGTCTACGCGGGCGCGCGCGTGCCGACCCTGAAGGAGTACATGCGCCGGATCGAGCGCAACCACGAGAAACTTCTCCTGGAGATCAAGAATCCGGAGCTGTACCCGGGCATCGAGCAGCAGACGCTGAAGCTCCTCGGCAACGAGGGCTGGCTGGACGGCAGGCACCTGGGGCGGCTGATCGTGCAGAGTTTCAGCGCCGACAGCGTGCGGACCGTGCACGAGCTGAAGCCGGCGGTCATCACCGGCTACCTCGGTACGCCCGCCGTGGCCGAGCTGCCCCGGTTCACGCGCTTCACGGATCTGATCAATCCCTCGTACGGGTCCCTCTCCCGGGGGTACGTCGCCTCCGTGCACGCCTTGGACGGACCGCACGGCCGGTCGCTGGAGCTCTTCGCCTGGACCGTGGACGACGCGGCCACCGCCCGGAAAGTCGCCGGCTACGGGGTAGACGGGATCATCACCAACAAGCCCGACATGGTGCGGGCTGCGCTGGGTTCGGACTGAGGCGGGCGGGCGGTGTCAGTGGCGGGTCGTACGGTAGGCGCATGGACAGCCATGGGCAGGATGAGCAGCGGCTCGTGTGGGCCGTCGTCGGGACGGACATCGGCCCGCTGATGCTGGCGGCGACCCGCGACGGTCTGGTCAACGTCGTCTTCCACGCCTCGGACGCGGTGCGCGACCGGGCGCTGGAGCGACTGGCCGCACGGCTGGGCGCCGATCCCGTGGAGGATCCGGACTCGCCGCTGCTGGCCGAGGCGATACGCCAGCTGCGGGCGTACTTCGCGGGTCGGCGGCACGACTTCGACCTGCCGCTGGACTGGTCGCTGATCTCCGGTTTCAACCGGCAGGTCCTGCGCGAACTGGCCTCCGGTGTGCCGTACGGCACCGTGGTGGGGTACGGCGATCTGGCGGGCCGGGTCGGCCAGCCCGGCGGGGCACAGGCGGTCGGCGCGGCGATGGGCGCCAATCCGCTGCCGGTGGTCGTGCCGTGCCACCGGGTGGTGGAGAGCGGTGGCGGCATCGGCGGTTTCGGGGGCGGCCTGGAGACCAAGCGGAAGCTGCTCGCCCTGGAGGGTGTGCTGCCGGAGCCGCTGTTCTGACCGGTCCGGGGCGCGGCTAGTCGTCGTAGTGACGGGCCTCGAAGATGTTGCCGTCCGGGTCGCGGAAGTAGAAGCTGCGCGTGGCGTTGCCGCGGGCGCCGGACAAGCCGTGGTCGATGCCCGACACGGGAACACCGTGTTCCTGCAGGCGGGCCCGTAGGGCGTCGAAGGCCTCGAACGGCAGCGACAGGCAGACGTGGTTGACGGGGTGGCCCGCGCTGTCGGCGGAACCGGGCAGCATCCTCATCTGGTCGGCGAAGTCGTGCGGGGCGAGGTCGAGGATGGTGTCGTCGTTGACGCGTACGGAGGGGAAGGCCACCTTGCCCTCCGCGAACTCGGCGACCCTGACCGGTGCCAGGCCGACGGCCGTCTCGTAGAAGTCGGCCGCGGCGGCCGGGTCGGCCACCCACAGGACGACGTGATCGAGGCGCGTGGTGTTGTTCCTCATGTGCACCAGGCTGCTGGCCCCCGCGACGGGTCACAAGCGTTTATCCGTGGCCGGCGCCCGCCAGAGACTAGGAAGGACCGACGGACAGGAGGCGGGCACGTGGTGCTGGTGGTGTCGGAAGAAGTCCGGGAGGCGATCGACGCGCGGCGGCCGGTGGTGGCTCTGGAGTCCACGATCGTCGCGCACGGCCTGCCTCGTCCGCGCAACATGGAGGTGGCGCTGGAGCTGGAGGAAGCGGTGCGGCGGGAGGGTGCCGTGCCGGCGACCATCGCCGTGCTCGACGGGCGGCCCCGGGTCGGCCTGGACAAGGACCAGCTGGAGCGGGTCGCGAACGAGGACGGCATCCGCAAGCTGGGCCATCGTGACCTGCCGCTCGCCGTGGCGGCGGGGGCGAGTGGGGCGACCACCGTGTCGGCGACGGCGCAGCTGGCCTCCCTGGCGGGGTTGCGGGTGTTCGCCACCGGTGGGCTGGGCGGGGTGCACCGGGAGTGGACCGTGACCCAGGACGAGTCGGCCGACCTGGGGCTGCTGGCGCGGACCCGGGTCACGGTGGTGTGCGCGGGCGTGAAGTCGATCCTGGACGTACCGGCGACGCTGCAGCGGCTGGAGACACTGGGCGTGGCCGTCGCCGGGTACGGCACGGACCGGTTCCCCGGTTTCTATCTGTCGGACTCGGGACATCGGGTCGACTGGACGCTGGACACCCCGGAGCAGGTGGCCGCCGTCATGCGTGCCCAGGACGCGCTGGACGCGCCCGAGTCGGCGCTGATCGTCGCCAACCCCGTCCCGGAGGCGGAGCAGCTCGATCCCGAGTTGCACGCGCGTGTGCTCGCCGACGCGCTGCGTGCCTGCGCGGAGCAGGGGGTCACCGGGCAGGCGGTGACCCCGTTCCTGCTGGACCACCTGGTCCGGCACACGGACGGTGCCTCGCTGAGCGCCAACCTGGCGGCGGTACGCGGCAACGTCCGGCTCGCGGCGCGGATCGCCTCGGCGTGGACCCGGGGGTGACCTCGGTCGGGAGCGGCGCGCTGCTGGTCGTCGGCGACGTGGTCACGGACGTCATCGCCCGGCATCGGGGGCCGCTCGCGGCCGGCACCGACACGGCCGCCGTGATCCGGAGGCTGCCGGGCGGCGCGGGCGCCAATGTGGCCTGCTGGGCCGCCCACGCGGGCTGCGCGGACGTACGGCTGCTGGGGCGGGTGGGCGCGGACGCCGCCGCGTGGCACGAGCGCGAACTGGTCGCGGCCGGGGTGCGGCCCCGGCTCGCGGTGGACCGGGAAGCGACGACCGGGACCGTGATCTGCCTCGTCGACACGGGCGCGGAGGCCGAGCGGACGTTCCTGACGGACAGCGGGGCATCCCTGCGGCTCGGCCCCGCCGACTGGTCGGACGCGCTCATCGACGGGGTGGCCCGGCTGCATCTGTCGGGTTATCTGCTGTTCACGGAGTCGAGCCGGGCGCTCGCGGAAACGGCGCTCGCGGCGGCACGCGCGCGTGGTGTGCCGGTCAGCCTGGACCCGGCCTCGGCCGGCTTCCTGATCGAGCTGGGGGTGGACCGCTTCCTGGCGTTCGCCGAGGGGCTGGACGTGCTGCTGCCCAGCCGGGACGAGGCGTGTCTGCTGACGGGGCTGCCGGATCCGGCGGACGCGGCGGCGAAGCTGAGCCGTCTCGTGCCGCTGGTGGTGGCCAAGGCGGGTGCGGACGGAGCGCTCGTGGCCCGGGCCGGCGCCGCGCCGGCCCGGGTTCCGGCCGTGCCTGCCGAGCCCCGGGACACCACGGGCGCGGGTGACGCCTTCACCGGTGCGTTCCTGGCCGCCCTGCTCGCCGGCGCGGCCCCGGAGGAAGCGGCGGCACGGGGTTGCCGGGCGGGTGCGATGGCGGTGGGACGGGTGGGCGGCAGACCACCGCATCCGGGCGACGGCGGTTAGGCGGCCGGGGACATGCCGGCCGCCTCTGCCAGGTGTCGGGGCCTGTGGACGATGGCTGGATCTCGGCCTCCGCCCGGCTTCAGGGCCCTGCCCGCGGTGGCTCCAGGCGCGCGGGGCCACCGGATGCTGAAACGGTCCGGCAGCCCCAAGTGCCCCGCTGCCGCCGGCTACCCCTTGCGTCCCCACGCCGAGATCATCGGCGCGGTGGTCAGGTCCATCGTGCCGGTCTCCACGTTGGCCAGGTGCCGGTCGATCTCCGCGTCGGTGGCCAGCCCGGCGGCGACGAGCCGGTGACGGATCTGACGGACGGTCGCGGCCTCCAGCGCGGTGCAGGCGGGCGAGGCCACGGGGAAGTACGCGTCGGCCTCGACCTCGTGCAGTCCCGCCTCGCGCAGCAGCCGCGGGAGTTTACGGCCGTAGGACAGGTCGGCGCCGCGGTCGGCGAGCAGCTTGCGGAAGCCTTGGCGCAGCCGGTTGGCGAGCCGCTGCTCGGGGCCGTACTCGTCGGGGCAGCTCAGGGGCTGGAGGGCGGGGTCGGCGTCCTCGATCAGCAAGCGCCCGCCGGGCCGCAGGGCTTTGATCATGTTCCGCAGCGCCCGTTCCCGGTCGGGTACGTGCACGAGGACGAGCCGGGCGTGGACCAGGTCGAAGCCCTCCCCCGGAGGCTCCTCGGCACCCACGTCGTGGACGCGGATCTCCACCGGCGGGCGGGCCGGGGCGGTGAGCCGGGAGGTGTCGATGTCGGTGGCGACGACCTGACCGGACGGCCCCGCCTTCTCGGCGAGCCAGGACACCACGGAGGGGCCGCCCGCCCCCACTTCCCAGCAGCGCCAGCCTGGACCGATACCGAGTCCTTCGAGGTGCCGGAAGGTCGTGGGGTCGAAGAGGGCGGTGAAGGCGTCGAAGCGTTCACCCGCCTCGTTCTGCCGGTTGTCCAGGAGGTATCCGTCGGAGCTCGCCATGCTCCGATCCTCCCAGTCAGCCGGAC
The DNA here is from genome assembly GCF_002920615.1 of Streptomyces sp. Ru62. Taxonomy (GTDB): domain Bacteria; phylum Actinomycetota; class Actinomycetes; order Streptomycetales; family Streptomycetaceae; genus Streptomyces. The sequence continues at coordinate 42,713 of NZ_PQSU01000013.1, read as the reverse complement.
CGTCCGGCTCGGTCGCCCGGTCATCCACAGGCGGGAACAAAGCGGAACTCCCTGTTCCCACAGGCTTGCCCGCGCTTCGCCTGGGACTGGCACACTTGCCGGGCAAGGCGCGAAAGCGTCACGCGAGGAGATCCACACGAGGAGATCCAGATGTCCATGGCAGGGAATCTGCGGAAGGTCACGGGGCTGAGCAGGGTCGGCGGCCTGCGCAAGGTGGCGCGGTTGGCCCGGCGCCGGCCGCGCGTGGACCTGAGCCATCCCGCCAGGTCGCCGCTGGGCTCCTCGGTGGTGAACTGCGTGACGTACCAGGACGGCGTGCGCGTGCCCGGGTGCGCCGACCTGGTGGATGCCGTACGGCTGGTGCGCAAGACCGGAGAGGGCTTCGTCTGGCTCGGGCTGCACGAGCCGACGGACCGTGAGTTCACCGGTATCGCCGAGCTGTTCGACCTGCATCCGCTGGCGGTGGAGGACGCGGTCGAGGCACACCAGCGGCCGAAGCTGGAGCACTACGGGGACACGCTCTTCGCGGTGTTCAAGACCGTCTGTTACGTGGAGCACGAGCAGCTGACGGCGACCAGCGAGGTGGTGGACACCGGCGAGATCATGGTGTTCGTCGGCGAGGACTTCGTGATCACGGTGCGGCACGGCCGCCACGGCTCATTGGGGCCGCTGCGCGAGGAGTTGGAGGCTGACCCGCACCAGCTGGCCAAGGGGCCGGCGGCGGTGCTGCACGCGATCGCCGACCATGTGGTCGACGACTACCTCAGCGTGACGGACGCGGTGCAGGCCGACATCGACCAGGTCGAGACGGACGTGTTCTCGGAGAACGGCGCGCGTCTGGACGCGGGCCGCATCTACCAGATGAAGCGTGAGCTGTTGGAGCTGAAGCGGGCGGTGGTGCCATTGGGCCGCCCGGTGGAGGAGCTGGCGACCCGGCCGATGCGGGTTGTCGCCCCGGAGATACAGACCTACTTCCGGGATGTGCTCGACCACTTGATCCGGGCCAAGGAACAGATCGCCGCCTTCGACGAATTGCTCAACTCGATCCTGCAGGCGCATCTCGCACAGGTGACGGTGGCGCAGAACGAGGACATGCGGAAGATCACGGCCTGGGCCGCGGTGATCGCCGTGCCGACGATGGTGTGCGGGGTGTACGGCATGAACTTCGAGCACATGCCGGAGCTGCACTGGCGGTTCGGCTATCCACTGATCATGGCCGTGACGGCGGGGGCCTGTCTGGCGGTGTACCGGGGCTTCCGGCGCAACGGCTGGCTCTGAGCGGCGGGGACTCGGGGGACCGGAGCCGCAGGAACCGGGGCCGCGGGGACCGGACCGCGGGGTGCCGGTTCGCGTGGGGCCCGGGGACACGGCGGCTGCGGCCGGTCAGGGTGAGAAGGTCACGACCTTCCGCCGAACGACCGTGACGATCACGCGGGTCTCGTCGTCTCCGTCTTCGACTGGCGGCCCCCTGTCACTCGGCCGAGATCCGGGCGCACCTTCCAACGGCGGTCGACGGACGAGAAGAGCACGCTGTCGCCCTCGCGTTCGATCCAGACAAACGGGATTCTGCGGGGCGCCGTCGGTGCCGAGCATGGCGATACCGGCGAAGGTCGTGCCGCCCAGTAGAGGGCGGAGGGAATCGTCGAGGGGCCGAAGGTGGCCCACCGGCTGGATCTGCGGGCGGCGCTCGCGGATCAGCCGCTCCAGGCGGGGTGGCGCGGGTCGTCGGCTCGCACCAGGACGTCCGCCGTCCCGGCCGGGTCGGTCTCGGCCTCGTAGCGCTCGAAGGCGGGGAGGGTCCAGTGGTCGGCCTCGGGTGTACGGCGGCGGAGGGCGCCCGGGGAGAGGAAGAGGTGCACTGACAGATCGAAGGGGAACCAGTGACGCAGCAGGAGGGGACCGTGGATCAACAGGATCCCGCCGGGCGGGAGTTGGACGTAGGGACTGCGGGTGGCCCGGTCCGTGGCCGGATCCCACAGGTCTGGCAGGATCCGCCCGCTGCCTCCGGGGTCGAGCGGCCCGAAGACCTCCCGCCACAGGGCGCCCGTGTCGAACCATCCGTTGTAGTACGACTCCGCGTCCCGCCGCCCGTGCTCCAGACGGAGCGAGGCGGGGCGCAGGAAGCCCTCGGCGCCGACCACGAGCGAGGGCCTGCCGCGCACCCGCAGCGCCTCGCCGACACGCGCGGCGAGGTCTCCCGGACGGGCGGCCGGAGCCCCGTCGAAGCCGACGCGCTGCCAGGCCGCGCCGTCGGCCGGCTCGGCACCGGCCAGCCGGTCGGCAAGCCGCTCGGCCAGCCGCTCCCAGGTGATCGCTTCCAGTCGCACAGGCCCATGATGCCGGGTGGCGGACAAGAGCGGAGCGGGTGCCGGCGTCAGGTGGGCTGTCCGGCCGCGCGGCGGACCGCGAACAGGGCGGGGAGGTGGCTTTCGCTCCAGGCGCGGGCGGCGTCAAGGAGGGGGATCAAGGTGTGACCGAGGAGGTGGATCAAGGTGCGACCGAGGAGGGTGAGGGCGTACTCGACACGGGGGGGGTCTTGCGACGGGAGGACGGGTCGTTGTGGCGGGCGGAAGACGGGGGAGGAGGGCCTACGGGGACATACGGGAGGTGCACAGGAGGAGGGACGAGGGGAGGGAACTGGCACCTGGCGGACGGGGAAGCGGCGAAGGCCGGCGTGGGAGGCGTGGGCGGTGACGGGGAAAGTACCGCGTATGGCGCTTCCCGCAACTCCCCACTCCCCCGGTCGGCTTGTCGTCATCCAGCCGCTGAAGCGCAAGCGGTGTGCTGGTTGCCGGCGTGGTCCGCTGTCGCTGCTGGTGCTCGAGGACGGGGCGCCGCGCTGCCTGGACTGCGCCGACCTCGGCCACCTGGTGTTCCTGCCGCGCGGCGACACGGCCCTGACTCGCAGGTCGCGGGAGGAGAGCACGCTGTCGGTGGTGGTCGTGCGGTTCAACCGGCGCAAGAGCCGCTACGAACGTCAGGGTGTGCTCGTGGAGGAGGCCGCGCTGGCCCGGGCCGAGATCCGCTGTCTGGCGGATTCCGAGGCCCGGCGTCGGCGGCGGGCGCGGGACGCGCGGCGCCGGGCGGCGGAGGACGAACGGTTCGCGGCGGCGTTCGCGGCCGAGATCCTTGGGTTGTTCCCCGGTTGCCCGGCCGAGCGGGCCCGCGCCATCGCGGCCCACGCGTCGGTGCGGGGCAGTGGGCGGGTGGGTCGCAGCGCGGCCGGGCGGGCACTGACCGAAGGGGCGGTGATCTCGGCGGTCGTGGCGGGCGTACGGCATGGGGACACGGCGTACGACCAGCTCTTGATGAGCGGGGTACCGCGCTACGAGGCGCGGCGCCGGATCGCGGGCACCGTGGAGAGCGTGCTGCGGGCGTGGCAGGCGAATGGGGAGGAAGACGTGGGTTGAGGAAGGGCGTGGGGGGTGACGCGGACGGGGTGGCGGGCCGGGGTATGCGTGAGCGAGCACGCGCCCGGGGTGTCAGCAGAGCGGATCTCGGCTGGGGCGTTTGCGGTGGCGGCGCCACTGGGGCTCATGCGACGAGGCGGCCACTGGGGCTCATGCGACCAGGGCGTCGGCGGGACCTCGTGCAACCGGCGACACTGCTGGGGCCTGCGCGACCGGGCGGCGAAGGACGACCGGGCGGCGGCTCCGGGACAGGCACCGACACCCACGGGCCGCCCGGCTGGGGCATCCACGACAGGGGTCGTCAGCGGGCGACCGCCGGCGTCCGCAGGGTCCGTGCGACAGCGGGCAAAGGCTGGGCGGGCCGGGCCAAGGCTGGCTGGCTGGCTGGCTGGCTGGCTGGGTCGGCAACGCCTGCCCGCGCCGGCGGGGTGCCTCCCCGGAGGGCGCTCCCCCAGCACCCACCCATGGGAGGCGTTCCCCCCAGCACCCACCCATGCCCCAGCGGCACGGTTGCGCGCAGCCCCCGCTGCGGCGACCGGAGGGGCGGGGAGCTGTGTGAGCGGTCGGGACGTGTGCGTAGGTGCACGGGGTGCGCCGGCGCGTGAAGGTGATGTCGGTGCCGGGCGGCGGTCCGGGTGGGACGGGATGGGGGTCTGGGGATGATCGGCGGGCCGTTCTTCGTGCTGGTCGTGGTGGGCGTTGTCGGGACCGGGCTGGTGGCCGGTGTCTTCTGCGGGTTCTCGACCTTCGTGATGCGGGGGCTCGCGGCGCTGCCGCCCGCGCAGGGCGTGGCGGCGATGAACGCGATCAACGTCGCGGCGGTACGGCCGGCCTTCATGACCTTGTTCGCCGGATCGGCGGCGGCGAGCGCGCTGATCGCGGTGGTGACGTTCGTGGTGTGGCCGGAGGAGGGGAAGGTGGAGCTGCTGCTGGGAAGCGCGCTGTACCTGGTCGGCTCGTTCGGGTTGACGATCGTGGCGAACGTGCCCCGCAACGACCGCCTGGCCCGGCTCACGCCGGGGGCGCCGGAGGCCGCGGTGTACTGGCCGGCGTATGTGCGCGAGTGGACGTTCTGGAACCACGTCCGGACGGTCGCCTCTGCCGCGGCGTCCTTGGTCTACATAGTGGCTCTCGCCTGAGCCTCCCCGCACCGCACCGTCGCGCAGCGCACCATCGCGCACCGCACCACCTCACACCGCACCGGCGTCGCGACCCCCGGGAGAAAGCGCTGTCCCCCACTCTGCGCGGGCGTCGGCGGAGACGTATCGTGGCCGGAAGAGTGCCGCCCGAAGACGCACGGCCCTTCGTACACCCGGTGCCTCCGGTGCCCGTACGCGAGGAAGACGCCATGGCCGATCCCAAGGGGTTCATGACCACGCCGCGCCAGGAGTGGCCGCGGCGGCCCGTCGGGCAGCGGGTGCGGGACTGGGACGAGGTGTACGTCCCGGGCGCGCTGCTGCCCATCATCAGCAAGCAGGCCGACCGCTGCATGGACTGCGGCATCCCGTTCTGCCACCAGGCCTGCCCGCTGGGCAATCTCATCCCCGAGTGGAACGACCTGGTCGCGCGGGAGGACTGGCGGTCGGCGAGCGACCGGCTGCACGCCACCAACAACTTCCCGGAGTTCACCGGGCGGCTGTGTCCGGCACCGTGCGAGGCGGGGTGCGTGCTGGCGATCAACCAGCCGGCCGTCACCATCAAGAACGTCGAGTGCGCGATCGCCGACCGGGCGTGGGAGGAGGGTTTCACGCCGCCCCGCCCGCCCGAGCGGCTGTCCGGGAAGACGGTCGCCGTCATCGGCTCCGGGCCCACCGGACTGGCCGCGGCACAGCAGCTGACCCGGGCGGGACACACGGTGGCGGTGTACGAGAAGGACGACCGGATCGGCGGGCTGATGCGGTACGGCATCCCCGCGTTCAAGATGGAGAAACGGCATCTGGAGCGGCGGATCGAGCAGATGCGGGCCGAGGGGACGAAGTTCCGTACGTCGACGGCGGTCGGCCGGGACGTCCCCGCGGCCGAGCTGCGGTCCCGGTACGACGCGGTGGTGATCGCCACGGGTGCGACGGCGTGGCGGGAACTTGAGGTGCCGGGCCGTGCGTTGGACGGGATACACCAGGCGATGGAATACCTGCCGCTGGCCAATCGGGTGTGCGAGGGGGATCTGGAGGTATCGCCGCTGTCGGCCGCCGGCAAGCACGTCGTGATCGTCGGCGGTGGGGACACCGGGGCGGACTGTCTGGGCACCGCGGTGCGCGAGGGAGCCGCGTCCGTGACCCAGCTGGACATCTACGCCCAGCCGGATGCGGAGCGCGACGAGGACACCGAGCCGTGGCCGACGTACCCCAAGATCTACCGGCTGTCGGCCGCGCACGAGGAGGCGCGGGAGCTGCGTACGGCACCGGCGGCGGACGCGGACGCGCGGCTGTTCGCGGCGTCCACGCTCCGCTTCGAGGGAGACGAGAGGGGGAATGTGCGGTCACTGCATCTGGTGGAGGTCGACGAGCAGCGGCGTCCGGTGCCGGGCACCGATCGGACGCTCCCCGCCGACCTCGTACTGCTCGCCCTCGGGTTCTCCGGGCCGGACCAGGAGGACGGTCTGATCGAGCAGTTGGGGCTGGCGTTGCAGCCGCGCGGGACGATCGCCCGGGACGACGGTTTCGCGACCAACGCCCCAGGGGTGTTCGCCGCGGGGGACGCGGCGCGCGGGCAGTCGCTCATCGTGTGGGCGATAGCCGAGGGGCGGGCGGTCGCGGCGGCCGTGGACCACTATCTGACGGGGAGTTCCAGTCTCCCGGCCCCGATCCGGCCCACGGATCGGCCGATGGTGGTCTGATTCACCGTCAGCGAGCCGGACGGGCACGGGTGCGGCCGGGAATCGGTGGCGGCGGCCCGCTCAGCCGGCGGCGCGTTCGTCCGTGCCCGCGACCTTCCCCGTGGCCAGGGCCACGCGGTTCCACGTGTTGATCGTGAGGATGAGGGAGAGGACGTGGGCCAGTTCCTGGTCCTCGAAGTGGGCGGCGGCCTCCGCGTAGACGGTGTCGGGGACGCCGCCGTCGGCGACCAGGGTCACCGCCTCCGTCAGGGCGAGGGCGGCCTGTTCCTTCGGGGTGAAGAAGTGCCGGGCCTCGCGCCAGACGGCGACCATGTGGAGCCGGTCCTCGCTCTCGCCGGCCCTGCGGGCGTCGTTGGTGTGCATGTGCAGGCAGTAGGCGCAGTGGTTGAGATGGGAGGCGCGGATCTGGATCAGTTCGACCAGGGCCGGGTCGAGGCCCTGGCGGGCGGCGGCGTCCAGGCCGACGATCGCCCGGAACACCTTCGGGGCCGCCTTCGCGAAGTCCAGGCGGGTGCGGGCGGCCTCGGCCGTGGCGATGCCGTTCGGGAGGTCGACGGTGATGGCGGTCGCGGTGGTCGTGTTCGTCGTCATGGCTTCAACCTAGGGGCCGAAAAGACCGGCTGTAGGGTGCATTTCCATGACGGAATCGTGGGTCAATTCCGCGGAGCGGATCGGTGCGGATCTGCACCTGGAGCTGTCGGGACCGGGTGGCCGGCGGGCGGCACTGACCAGGGCACTGCGCGAGGCCGTGCGCAGCGGGCGGTTGGCGCCGGGCACCCGGTTGCCGCCGTACCGGTCGCTCGCCGCGGACCTGGGGGTGGCCCGCAACACGGCGGCCGACGCGTACGCCGAGCTGGTCGCGGAGGGCTGGCTGACCGCCCGGCAGGGTTCCGGGACGCGGGTGGCCGAGCGGGCCGAGCCGCTGCGTGACACCGGGCGAACGCCCGTCAGGGCGCCTCTGCGCGCGCGGGGGCCGCGGCACGACCTGCGGCAGGGGGCGCCGGACGCCTCGGCCTTTCCGCGTGGGGCATGGGCGGCTTCGTACCGCCGGGCGCTGCAGGCGGCGCCGAGCGAGGCGTTCGGACCGGGCGATCCCGCCGGGCGCCGCGAGTTGCGCGAGACCCTGACGGAGTATCTGGCTCGCGCGCGTGGGGTGCGTACCGAGCCGGACCGGATCGTGATCTGCTCCGGTTTCGCGCACGCGCTGCGGCTTCTCTTCGGCCGGGGCGTCCAGGACGGGCCGGGTGCGGGCGGGGTGTTGCGCGGTCCGCTGGGCGTGGAGGCGTACGGGCTGGGGTTCCACCGGGAACTGCTCGCGGCGGCCGGCGTGCGCACCGTAGCGCTGCCGCTGGACGAGCACGGGGCGCGGGTGGACGCGCTGGGGCGCGAGCGGGCGGTGCTGCTGACGCCCGCGCACCAGTTCCCGACCGGCGGCCCGCTGCACCCGGAGCGCCGGGCGGCGGTGATCGACTGGGCACGCGCGCGGGGGGCGGTGGTGCTGGAGGACGACTACGACGGCGAGTTCCGGTACGACCGCCGGCCTGTCGGCGCGCTTCAGGGGCTCGACCCGGAGCGGGTGATCCACATCGGGTCGGTCAGCAAGAGCCTGTCGCCGGCGCTGCGGCTGGGCTGGATGGTCCTGCCGCGGCGGTACGTGGAGCCGGTGCTGACGGCGAAGGGCGAGCGGGAGGCGTGGGCGAGCGTGCTGGACCAGCTCGCTCTCGCGGACTTCGTCGCCTGTGGGTCGTACGACCGTCATGTGCGGCGTATGCGGCAGCGGTACCGGCGCCGGCGGGACCGGCTCGTCGCCGCGCTCGCCGCGCAGGCGCCGCACATCCAGGTGACCGGGATCGCGGCCGGGCTGCACGCGGTGCTGCGGCTGCCGCCCGGCACGGAGCGGTCGACGGTGAAGGCCGCCGTGTGGCAGGGCGTGGCCCTCGACGGTCTCGCCGCGTTCCGGCATCCACGCAGTCCGACGAATGCCGGCGACGGCCTCGTGGTGGGATACGCGGCCCCGGCCGAACACGCCTACGGGGCCGCGCTGGAGGCACTGTGCGGGGTGCTGCCACCGGGGTGAGGCAGGGCCGCAGAAGCCCGGGGGATCCCTGCCTACGGCTTGCGTGCCACCGCCCCGTACCCCGGGATCACGCCCTCGTCCTGGCCGGGGACCGGTTCGCCCAGGTCGGGGTGCCACTTGTGGACGATCTCGACGCCGGGGTCGACCAGGTCCAGGCCGGTGAAGAAGCGGGCGAACTCCTCGCGGGAACGCAGGGCGAGGGTGACGCCGGCGGCCTTCAGCTTCTCGACGGCCGCCGCCGACTCCTCAGGCGTGAAGTCGGCCGTGGCGTGGGTCATCATCAGGTAGCTGCCGGACGGCAGGGCGGACAGCAGCCGGGAGACGAGGGCGTGCGCGCCGTCCTCGTCGGGAATGAAGTGCAGCAGGGCGACCACGGAGAGGGCGACCGGCCGGTCCAGGTCCAGGATTCGCCGGGCACCCTCGATGATGGCGTCCGGGTCGCGGACATCGGCCTGGAGGTACTCGGTGACGCCCTCCGGGGTGCTGCGCAGCAGCGCCGCCGCGTGGGCCAGCACGATCGGGTCGTTGTCGCAGTAGACGACCCGGGCGTCGGGTGCGATCCGCTGGGCGACCTGGTGCAGGTTCGGCTCGGTGGGTATGCCGGTACCGATGTCCAGGAACTGCCGTACGCCCTGCTGGGCCAGCCAGCGCGTGGCGCGGTGCATGAACGCGCGGTTGACCCGGGCCATCACCGGGACCCGGGGGTCGAGGGCCAGCATCTGCCGGCCCATCGCCTCGTCGACGGGGTAGTTGTCCTTACCGCCGAGATACCAGTCGTACATCCGCGCGGGATGCGGCCTGCTGGTGTCGATCTCGATGGCCGTCGGGTCCTGCCCTGTCATGCGGCACTCCGTAAGCGTCGGACGCGATGGTTGATCGGATCGGTTTCACGGTAAGGCAGTTGACCAATAAACAACACACGCCGGAGTCAGGACAGCAGGAAATCGGCCTCCCCCGCCTTGGCACCCTCTATGAACGCGGTCATCTCGGCCGTGGTGTAGATCAGGGCCGGCCCGTCCGGGTCGGTCGACTGGCGTACGGCGATGCGTCCGTCGGCCAGCTTCATGGCCTCCAGGCAGTTTCCGCCGTTGCCGCCGCTCCAGGGTTTGTGCCACCCCTCGCTGCCCAGTTCCCGCGCGGGCATGCCGTTGTAGACGCGTCCGCGCGGCTTGATGCGATCCATTCACAGCTCCTTGCGGAGATCCCGGAGGATCTCCTTCGTGCGTTGTGCCGTAGCGGCCTGCGCCGCCATGCGGTCCATGACCTCCAGGTGGGTCGCCACCTCGGTGCGCGCGTCGAGGTAGACGGCGCCGGTCAGGTACTCGCTGTAGACCATGTCCGGCAGTTCTGACATGGCAAATCGGAACAGCACGAAGGGCCCGTACGTCCCCGGGTGCGGCCCGTTGGCGAACGGAGCGACCTGGAGCGTCACATGGGGCAGCTTCGTGGCCTGGAGCAACTTGTCGATCTGCGCACGCATCACCTCCGGATCGCCGACGGGGCGGCGCAGGGCGGTCTCGTCCATCACCACCCAGAAGCGGGGGGCGTCGGGACGGGTGAGCAGTTGCTGGCGTTGCATGCGCAGCGCGACGTGCCGCTCGATGTCCTCCGGGCTCGTCTGGCCGACGGCACCGGATTTCAGCACCCCGCGTGCGTAGTCCTCGGTCTGCAGCAGGCCGGGGACGAAGTGCGGTTCGTAGGAGCGGATGAGGCTGGCCGCACCCTCCAGGCTGACGTACATCGAGAACCAGCCGGGCAGGATGTCGTGGAACCGCTGCCACCAGCCGGGCTTGTTCGCCTCCTCGGCCAGTTGGACGAAGACCTCGGCCTCGTCGTCGGGGACGCCGTAGGCCTTCAGCAGCAGTTGGAGGTACGGGATCTTGAGGGAGACCTCGGCCGTCTCCATGCGGCGGACGGTGGCGGGGGCGACACGGAGGACGCGGGCGGCCTCCTCGCGCTTCAGCCCGGCGCGTTCCCGCAGGTCCAGCAGGCGCCGGCCGAGGACCACCTGGCCCACCGTCGGCGCGGACCGCGGTTCGCTCACGCTCCCACCTCCACCGAAAGTTCGCTGACAGCCCTGCGGCGCCGTTCGAAGATTCATTCGAAGATCGGACCGGACCTCCGACGACTCCAATTGGCGCCGCGCGACGTGCTGTTGCGAGCAGTCTGCCACGAGCCCTGACCGAGTCACACAGCACTCTGCAATTTTCAGAGTGACTCTTGCCAAGTGTCCATGGCAGGGCGATAGTGGCAGGCGTGATTCCGTCCGCGCCTTTAGGAACAGACGCCGCCGCAGACCGTCCCGGTCTCGGTGCCGATGGGGGTTTCCCCGCGCGAGCCGGTTCGAACGTGGGGAAGGCAGCGGCCTCCCAGGGGGGCACTGCCGAGCGCAGGTTCCGCTTCGAGCTGGCCGCACATCCCGGTTCCGTCGCCCAGGCCAGACGCCTGACGCAGGCTCGGCTGTCCGGCTGGGCGGTGTGCGCGGACACGTGCGACAGCGCCGCCCTGGTCATATCCGAGCTGGTCACCAATGCGATCGTGCACACCGCGAGCGGCCGGGTCGTGTGCGAGCTGCACGACCACGACGACATGGTGCGCATAGCCGTACGTGACGAGGGCTGTGCTCCTGGCGAACCCCACCCGTCTCCACAGCGACCTGACGAGGAGCACGGGAGGGGGTTGCTTCTCGTCGACGCGCTGTGCCGGGCCTGGGGTGCCCAGGAACACGGCCCCGGACTGCTGGTCTGGGCCGAGCTGCCCCGGCAGAACGACGCCGTCGCCCAGGTCGCCGCCGAACCGCGCGACGACCTGGGCTGGGGCGCCCGCCCCAAGCCGGGCCGCCCGGACGACTCCGACAGCGACCAGCCGACCGAGGCGAGTGGGCGGGTGGCGCCGGAGGAGCAGCGGGGTACGGCACCGGGACAGCACCGGAACGCCCCACGGGCGGGGCGCCTGGACGCGGCCTCCGGGCAGCACGTGGACGCCCTGCCGGAGGGACACCGGGACACGGCCCCCGGACAGCGCAGGGACGCGGCCTCGGCACACCGCCGGGACGCCGTACCGGGGCAGCAACGACGGACTCCCCAGATGGACGGGCCGGGGAAGACCGGGCAACTCGGGCCTGGGACGCCTGGGCAGCTCGGGCCCGGCGCGCTCGGACCGCACGGGCGAGGGGAGCCGGAGCGTCAGCGGCACCTGCCCGCCGGGCAACCGCTGCACCAGCTGCCCGAGCAGCACGGGTACGGGGCGGCGGAGCAGCACCCGCACGCCGGGTGTCCGGAGCAGCACCCGCAGGCCACGCGTCCGGAGCAGCACGGGCCCATGGCGCCGGGCCGGCCTCCGCACGACACGCCGGCGCCCCGCCTGCACGGGGAGCGGCCGTGACCGGCGGGCGGCCCGGTGGCAGCGGTGCCGGCCAGGAGCCCGCCATCGGCCTGGACACGCTGGTACGGCTGCAGCGCCGCCGCCCGGCCCCTGATCCGGCCCATCGTCTGTCCCTGCCGGACGGCATGACGGCCCCGCTCGGCTGCGACGCCGTCGCCGTGCCCGACCGCCTCGGCCCGCTCGTCGTGTCCCGGCTGCCACGGCTGGGATGTGTGTACGCCGACGGCTCCCACTGGTGGTGGATCGTTCCGTCGGACTCCGACTACGCGCTGCCCTGGCCGTCCCCGGCCCACTACGCCGTCGGGGCCCTGGTCACCGGCGCCGCCCGGCTCATCCATCGTCCGGACGGCACGGTTCCGTACACCCCGCCGATCCCGCTGTACCTGGCCCTGTGCCGGGTGACGGGGACGGCTCCGGACTGGTCACGGGCGGTCTCGGCGTAACCGTTGCCGCCCGGGCGCGGCCGTTGCCGCCGTCCCGGCGCGCCATCGCCGTCCGGCGCCACCGCCACCGCCCCAGCCCGAACCGCCACCGTCACCGCCACCGCCACCGCCCAGCCCCCAGTCCCGCAGCCGCCCAGCCCCCAGTCCCGCAGCCCCCAGTCAGGCCCCACACGCCACCCGGCGCCCGCCCGCCGCGCCGCTCACGCGGATCGTGCTCCCTCCGCGCCCCTCCTGCGTCTGCTCGCGCCCTGCCGAGCCGAGGTCCCGGCCGCAATAGTGGCCGTTCCGTCGGGGTCCGGGAGGTCACGGTGAGGAAGAAGCGGGAGGCGGCCGAGCCGGTGGTCTCGGCGTCGGAACGGCTGCTGTTCGGCGGACCGCTGCGGTACGACATGGGCTGGAACCAGCACGCGGACGCCTTCCTCGCGCTGACCTTCCGGGCGATGCTGACCCGGCTCCCCGGCATGCTGTCGTCCAGTCTCCGGCTCGCCCGGCAGGCGGACGCGCGGGCCGCGCGGGTGGTCCTGGCCGCCGAGGCGGGCCGGGGCGTGGCCCAGGCGGTGAGCCTGCTGGCCGTGAACAACGCGCTCGGGAAGCTGCTCACCGGCCCCGACATCGAGCAGCGGCTGCGCGCGGCCGCCCCCGCCCTCGTCGTGATGGCCGTCGTGACCCTGGTCGCCGCGTTGCTACGGGCCGCCTCCGTCTACGCCACCGGACGGCTGGAACCCAAGGTGGAGCGGGTGGCGACCGAGCTGTACCTGGAGCGGGCGGCGAACGTGGAACTGGCCGCGATCGAGGACCACGCCTTCCACAAACTGCTGGACACGGCCCAGTACGGCGCCCGGTCCGCCCGGCACATGATCGGCTACAGCACCCGCGTGATCAACGCGATGATCTCGCTGGTCGCCGCGGCGGGCGTGCTCACCGTGCTGCATCCGGCGCTGCTGCCCCTGCTGGTCACCATGACCCTGCCCAGCGCCTGGAGCGCGCTGACGAACGCCCGGCGCCGCTACGAGTCCTTCCACACCTGGGTGCAGCACGCGCGGGCCGGTCAGCTGATCAGCGGCCTGCTCACCGAGCCGGCCGCCGCCCCCGAGATCCGGGTGCACGGCGTGGGCCCGTTCCTGCTGCGCCACTTCCGGTCCATGTCGGAGACAGCGGAGGCGGAGCAGGCCCGGCTGTCCCGGCTGGCCGCGCGGACCGGTCTGATCGCCGCGGCCTGGACGGGCCTGGCGACACTCGCCACGTACGCGACGCTGGGCGCGCTGCTGCTCGCCGGCGCGATGGCCCTGGCGGTGGCCGGTACGGCGGTGATCGCGATCCGCACGGGTGCGGCAAGCCTGGACACGCTGGTGCTGGAGATCAACCAGCTGCACGAGGAGGCGCTGTTCGTGGGCGATCTCCAGCGGCTGTACACCGCGGCGGCCGAGCGGGCCATCCCGGCCGGTGGCGAGCCGTTGCCGGAGGACCCCAAAGAGATCCGCTTCGAGAACGTCTCCTTCAGTTACCCGCACAGTTACCCGCACGACGGACCTCCGGCCGACCGGCACCCGACCGGCGGCCACGCCCCCGCTCAGCCCGCGACCGTCCCCCACCCGACCGGGGGACCCCCGCCCGGCAAGGACCTGCCCGGCAAGGACACGACCGGCACCACGCCCCGCCCCGCCCTCGACGACGTCACCCTCACCCTCCCCCTCGGCCGGATCATCGCGCTCGTCGGTGAGAACGGCTCGGGCAAGACCACGCTGGTCAAGCTGCTCGCGGGGTTGTACACGCCGGACCGGGGCCGGATCCTGTGGGACGGCGTCGACGCGGCGCGTGCCGACCGGCGGCTGCTCGCCGAGCGCATCGCGATGGTGGCCCAGGACTTCAAGCGCTGGCCGTTCACCGCCCGGGTGAACGTGGCCGTCGGCCGCTCCACCGCGCCGATGACCGAGGAACGGCTGGCCACGTCGATCGCCGAGGCGGGCGCCGAGGACGTGGTCGCGGACCTGCCGCGCGGCCTGGACACCCTGCTGGCCCGGAACTTCAGCGGCGGGCACGAGCTGTCCGGCGGCCAGTGGCAGCGGCTCGGCATCGCCCGGGCGGCCTACCGGCGCGGGAGCATCCTGATCGTGGACGAGCCGACGGCGGCGCTGGACGCGCGGGCCGAGCTGGAGGTGTTCGAGAAGATCCGGGCGCTGTCGGGGGGCGGGCAGACCGTCGTCCTGATCACCCACCGGCTGGCCTCGGTCCGGCACGCCGACCTGGTGCACGTGCTGGAGCACGGGCGCCTGGTGGAGTCCGGCACCCCGGAGGAGCTGCTGTCCAGGGGCGGTGTCTACGCGGAGCTGTACTCCCTCCAGGCGCAGCAGTTCACGGCGCGGGTGCCGGCTCCGAAGCCGGCCTGAGCCGCCCGGACCGGCTCAGTCGACCGTCTCGCCACCGCGGACGATCACCAGGAAGGTGTCCGTCGCCAGGTCCATGACGACCTCGGCGGGCAGACCTTCCAGTCGCCGCGCGTGCGCGAACTCCTCCGCGGGCCAAGAGCCCCGGGGACCACCGGCGGGAAAGCGTTCGAGCACCGTTCGCCCGTTCACCATCTCGCACCTCCAGAAAGCGTTGTACGTGTAGGAGTTAACGCCCTGGAGATGGGAAACGCCTCGGTCAGTGACCGTACTGAGACATTGTCGGCACCGGGTCGGCGCGGACCGTGAGGATCCGTTCACCTTGCGACACGAACAGCACGCTCCGTATCAGTGACCGCACACCTGGTGTCCACACTGACACCTGTCGGTATCAGTGGTCGTACTCGTCATGCAGCCGAAGCCCCTCGCCTCCGGCCGGGCTGCGGCCGAGTGCGGTCAGGTCGAGCAGGGCCGAGGTGGTGCCCAGTCCGTCCAGCCCGTCGTCGTACACGGAGTAGGTGTGGAAGACCCGGTCGTGGTCGCGCAGGAAGCAGCTCAGCCCCGGGCGGTCGACCAGCTCGCCGCCCGACTCGACGGTCGCCTCGAAGTCACGGTTGAAGTCGCGGCCGGAGCCGCGGTCGCAGTCGCCGTCGCCGCCGTGCGCCGAGGAGTACCAGGGCACCGCCCATCCCATCCGCGCCTTGAACGGCAGGATCCGGGTGAACGGTGCCCGGGAGACTGCCGCGAAGGAGGTGTTCCGGGCGCGCAGGTGGGCGAGGTGGCCGACCTGGTCCAGGAAGGCCGCGCAGCAGAGGCAGCCGGTGCGCCACTCCGGGGCGAACATGAAGTGGTGGACGACGAGCTGGGTCCGTCCCTCGAAGAGGTCGAGCAGGGTGGCCTTGCCGTCGCCGCCCTCGAAGACGTACTCCGGGTCGACCTCGACCATGGGCAGCCGCCGCCGCTCGGCGCCCAGCGCCTCGCGCGCCCGTCTGACCGCCTCCTCCTTGCGCAGCAACTCCTCGCGCGCCGCGCGCCACTGCTCGCGCGAGACGATCTCCGGGTGCGACATGGGCCCTCCTGTCCGACGGTCGGTTCAGGGTGGTGACCGACGGCGGCGGCGGAACTCATCGCGGGGGGCGGAGGATTTTTCGGCCAAGTCCTGTCCGGCTTCCGGCCAGGGGCGGGCTCAGGTGTCGTACTCCTGGAGGCGTCGGCCGTGGCCGCGTGCGGTCAGCGCGGGCAGCCGGTCCGTCAGTTCCCGTACGACCGCCGGTACGTCGAGGGTGAGCAGTTCGCGGTCCCGCATCAGCACACGGCCGTCGACGACGGTCGTGCGGACGTCGGCGGCGCGGGCGCTGTGCACGAGGGTGGCGGCGAGGTCGTGCACCGGCTGGGTGTGCGGACCGGTGAGGTCGACGAGGACGAGGTCGGCGCGCCGGCCGGGCGCGAGGGTGCCGATCCAGTCGCCGAGCCCGACCGCGCGGGCGCTCTGCCGCGTGGCATGGTGCAGGGCCTGACGGGAGGTCAGCCAGCGCGGGTCGCCCTCGGTGGACTTCTGGATCAGGGACGTCAGCGCCATCGCCTCCCACATGTCCAGGGAGTTGTTGGAGGCGGCGCCGTCGGTGGCGAGGCCGACGGGGACTCCGGCCGCGCGCAGGGCCCGTACCGGAGTGGTCGTCGGCCAGGCGAACTTGAGGTAGCCGCGGGGCGCGGTGGCCACCGCCGTACGGCCGCCCGTGCGTGCCAGCAGCGGCAGGTCCCGTTCCAGGATTCCGGTGCCGTGGGCGATGAGGAGGTCGGTGTCGAGGAGTCCGGCGCGGTCCAGGACCTCGATGGGCGTGAGGCCGTACCGGGCGAGGCTGGTGTCGGTCTGGTCGCGGTTCTCGGCGGCGTGGATGTGCACGGGCAGGCCGTGCGCGCGGGCGAGTTCGGCGGTGGCGGCCAGGTCGGCGTCGGTGACGGTGTAGGGGGCGTGCGGGGCGAGGGCCGTGGTGATGCGGCCTCCGGCGGCGCCGCGCTGCCGGAGCGCGAACTCCACCGACGCCTCCCGCGCCCGTGGCCCCTGGCCGGAGAAGAAGGCCGCGCCGAGGTGGGCGCGCAGCCCGCACTCGGCGACGACGGCGGCGACGGTGTCCATGTGGAAGTAGTGGTCGGCGAAGCAGGTCACCCCGCCCCGGATCATCTCGGCGCAGGCGAGTCGCGCCCCCAACTCCACGTCCCGGGCGGTGAGGTTGGTCTCCACGGGCCACACGACGTCGTTGAACCACTCCTCGGTCGGCAGGTCCTCGGCGAGGCCGCGCAGGGCCACCATCGGTGCGTGCGTATGACAGTTGATCAGTCCGGGCAGCGCGACCTGCCCGCGCGCGTCGATCCGCGTGCCGGCCGGCAGGTCCCGTACGGAGGCCGCCGTCGTCACCGCGTCGATGACGCCGTCGCGGACGACGATCGCGGCGTCCTGACGGAATCCGATCCCCTCCCCTTCGTCCCCGTCCTGATGGACGAGGACCGCGCAGCCGGTGACGATCAGGTCGGCGGGAGCGGCGTTCAGGGGCCCGACGGCACTCATGGGTCCACCGTACGGCCCTGTCGTACCGCGATGTGAGCCGAACCACGCATCCGGGTCACCGCCCTCGCGTGTGGCGGCCAGGGCGAGCACCCTTGCCTCATCAGGGCCCGTCCGCGGCCCTCGAAAGGAGCCCGGCATGCTCCTCGGCACCTGGAACCTGGAGAACCTCTACCGCCCCGGTGGCCCGTACGGCCCGCACGACAAGGCCGCCTACGAGGCGAAACTCGCCGCGCTCGCGAGCGTGATCACCGCACTCGACCCGCTACTGCTCGGCGTCCAGGAGGTCGGCGACCCGGACGCGCTCGCCGACCTGACCGGTCTGCTGGGCGGCGACTGGTACACGGCCCTGTCCGCGCATCCCGACGGGCGCGGCATACGGGTCGGTTTCCTCAGCCGTACCGAGCTGCGTGTGGTCGCCGACACGGCCGGTTTCCCGGCGCCGCTGCGCCCGGTGCAGTCGGACGACTCCGGTGCGACGGAGGCGGCGGCCGGCCGGGGGTTCCTGGCGGTGGCGACGGACACCGGGGCGGGTGAGCTGACCGTGGCGGTCGCGCACCTGAAGTCCAAGCTGCTCAGCTATCCCGGGAACCGTTTCCTCCCCCACGACGAGGGCGAACGGGCCCGCTACGGGGCGTACGCCCTCTACCGCCGTACCGCCGAGGCCACGGCCCTGCGGGCCCTCGCGGACGAGCTGCTGGCGGGTGAGGGCCGGGCCCGGGACGTGGCCGTGCTCGGTGACCTCAACGACGAGGTGCTCGCCGCCACCACACAGCTCCTGCTCGGCCCGCCCGGCTCCGAGATCGGCACCCCCGGGTACGACCACCCGGACCAGGGCGACGCGGTACGGCTGTGGGACGTGGCCCCGCTGATACCGGCCGACCGCCGCTACTCGCGGATCGACTCCGGGCGCCGCGAGCTGATCGACCACGTCCTGGTCAGCCACCATCTGGCCCACCGGGTGACGAAGGCGGGCACCGGCCTGCCCACCGAGCCACCACCCCACCTGCCGTCGATCGGCCAGGACCCGGCGGATCGCCGGAACACCCCCGGCTCGGACCACGCGCCGGTGTGGATACGGGTGGCCTAGCCGACCGGGCGGCCTCGCTGCTGCCGGTGCGCGGGGACCGGCAGCCGCCGCGTTGCCGGCCGGGCGGATAGCGCTGACCGGCAGCCGCCACATCACCAGCCCGGCAGACACAGCTGACCGGCAACCGCCACATCACCAGCCCGGCGCACACCACTCACCCGCAGCCGCCACTCACCGACACGGCCCACTCACCCGCAACCGCCGCTCACCAGCCCGGCGGATACGGCTATGCGGCAGCCGCCTCGCTCACCGGCACCCGCATGCCCCGCCGTTCCAGCTCCCCCAGCGCCTCCCGGAGGCGGCGGAGGTGTCGGGGGGTGAGCCGGCCGGTCTCGTCGAGGTGCACGGCGCAGGCCGTGGTCGTGTCCACGAGCCGTTCCAGCACCTCGGCGACGGCGTCCGTTCCCTCGGTGTGCCGGGCGAGGGCGGGCAGTTCGGCGGCGGCGAGGGCGATGGCGGTCCGGGCCTCGGCGAGGGTCCGGTAGGCCTCCCGGCGCAGCGCCCACCGCTCGGCGCGGTCGCCGCACTCACCGAGGACGTGCAGGAGATAGGCGTCGGCGGCGCTGCCGGCCGCCGCGAGCCGGGCCCGTACCCCGCCGCCCCGCTCCCCCGGCATCGGCAGATGTCCCACGACCAGCACGAGCGCACAGGCCAGCAGCGTCTCGCCGATCCGGCTGACCGAGGCCTGCGGCTCCCCGCCCGCCATGATCAGGGCGAGCACGAGGACGGTGACGACGGCGGTGAGCGCCGCGAAGTGCCGGGTGGCGACCGGAATGACCGCGCCGCAGACCGCCACCAGCGCGACCAGCCCGGCCGGCCGGGGCAGCAGCGCGGCGAGGCCGGCGAACACCAGGGCGCCGAGCACGGTCCCGGCGGCCCGGCACAGCACCCGTGAGGCGAGCGGACCGAGGTCGGGCTTGACGAGGAAGACGGCGGTGGCGGGCAGCCAGTACCAGTGCTCGTGCTGTCCGTACCAGCGGGCGTGGTGCAGGGCCTGGGCGATGGCGGCGCTGGCGCCGAAGCAGAGGGCGACGCGCAGCCCGTACTCGCGCCCGCCGGTGCCCAGCGCGGCCCGCAGGGCGTGCCGGAAGCCGCGGCGGCGGCCGAGCAGCCCGCGGTGGGCGCCCTCGCCCCGGTCGAAGGCGTCGGCGGCGCGCAGCAGGGCGTCGTCCAGGGCGCGCAGGGCGGGGGCCGACCGGTGCGGCGCGGGCAGCGGGCCGGTGCCGGTGTTGCCGCGGACGGCGGCGGCGAGCCGCCGGGGACCCTCCGCCGCCCGCGCGGGTACGGCTTCTCCCGCCCAGTACAGGGCGGTCGCGGCCTCGGCCAGGGGGAGCGCCGCCGCGAACCGGGCGTGCAGCCGGCGCTCGGCGGCGCAGCCGGCGTACCGGCGCAGCCGGGGTCCGGCGAGGGCGTCCTGGGCGTGGTCGAGCGCGGCGGTCAGCGCGGCCCGCCGGGCGGTGGCGTGCTCCCCGCCCACGGCGTCGACGAGCGCGGCGATGGCGTCGTACACATCGGCGACCGCTTCCCGCTCACCGTCGAACCGGAAGTCACCGGCGATCGAACCGGGGGTGGGCAGGGCGAGCCGCAGCGCGAGCAGCCAGCCGGCGCCGGCCAGGAAGGCCAGGGCCCGCTGCCAGCCGCTCTCGGCCGCGGGCATCCCGGCGCCGATGGCCGCGGCGACGAGCAGCTGCGTGCCGGCGGCGGAGGCCACGGGCCCCACCGCGCTGATGCCGCCGGCGACCAGCCCCAGCGCGGTGAGCGTCAGGGTCAGCGGTACGGCGGCCAGTCCCTGCCCGGCGTACGTGCCGAGGAACAGCCCCAGTGCCCCGGCCAGTGCGGGCACCCCGAGCCGCTTCACGGACGCGCGCCGGCTGCCGGGCCGGTCGTTGATGCCGGCGAGCATCGCACCGATGGCGGCGAGCACACCGGAGGCCGTCTGCCCGCCGAGCATCCCGGCCAGCAGCAACGGCCCGGCGGCGAGCGCTCCCCGGCACACGGCACTCCAGGGAACGGGACCGCGCTGGGCACGGAAGGCATGAGCGAGCCAGAGGGGTACAGCACGCCGCGACACGGGGCTCCTGTTGATACGAGGGCGGGGGTGGGCCTTCGGACGACGGTGGCCGTTGGAGGTACCTCCACGGTAGATCGCGTTCCCCGCGCGAACGGTGCGCGCACGTTTCCGGCAGGTGAAAGGTGCCGGGTGCGAGGTTTCTTTATGAACGCAACGCCCCGCTGATGATCTCCTCGGCCGCCGGGCAGCGCATCGGCCAGGGCGCCGGGCTCGGCCCGCAGCGCGCCCACGACCGCGTCGATCCCCCGCAGTCCCGCCCGCCCCAGGAGGCGCTTGTCGTTGGTCACCCATGCGCCGCGGGCCGCGAGGACGGCGTGGGCGGACTGGATGGCGGCCGTGGCCAGGGCGCCGGCGGTTTCGGTGAGGCGGGTGGGGGGGCGTGGTGGGCCCTGGCGTAGGAGGTGGAGGTGCCTGGACGCCCGCGTAATTGGGATGCGGGCGGGGCCGAGGAGGTCCGATCATCGGGAAGTTGCCCGCCGACCGTTGTCGTTCATTGCCGTTCGAGGAGCTGCTTCCCGTGATCCGGCGCGTCACCGCCCCCGCCCTCTTCCCTCCGCCCACCTACTCCCACGCCTCCGTCGTCGAGGCCGGCACGAAGCTCGCGTTCCTCGCCGGGGCCGTGCCGCTCGACGAGCGGGGGGAGATCGTCGGCCCCGGGGACCCGGTACGGCAGGCCGAGCAGGTGATCGCCAACCTCCGGGAACAACTCCGTGTCGTCGGCAGCGACCTGGAGCACGTGCTGTCGACGGACGTGTACGTCGTGAGCAGTGAGCCCTCGGTGCTGTCCGCGGTGTGGGAGGTGGTGGAGTCCTCGGGACTGAGCACGGGCCCGCACTCCTCCACCCTGCTCGGCGTGGCCTGCCTCGGCTACACCGGGCAGCTGGTGGAGATCACGGCCACCGCCGTGGTGCCGGAGCGGGCGGGAGACGGCCTGTGACGGAAGCGGTCGTCCTCCGCCGCGCCGTCGCGGCGGACGCCCGCGCCGCCGCCGACGTCTATCTGCGCTCTTTCGACGCCGCGCTGCCGACGGTCGTCCGCGCGCACACCGACGACGAGGTCCGGGACTACATCCGGGACGTCGTGGTGCCACTGCGGGAGACCTGGGTGGCCGAGGCCGCCGGGGCCGGAGTGGTCGGCCTGATGGTCCTGGACGGGGAGTCGCTGTCCCAGCTGTACCTGGACCCTCGGTGGCGGGGGCGGGGCATCGGGGACCGGTTCGTCGCGCTGGCCAAGGAACGCGGTCCCCGGGGCCTCAGCCTGTGGACCTTCCAGGTCAACAAGCCCGCCCACCGCTTCTACGAGCGGCACGGTTTCGTCGCCGTCGAGTACACGGACGGCAGCGGGAACGAGGAGCGGGAGCCGGACGTCAGGTACGTCTGGCGTCCATGAGGTGCGCGATCCCCGTTCGCTGACACCGCGTCCGGTGTCCATGAGGTGCGCGGTGCCCGTTCCCCGGCGCCGCGCCCGGCGTCCATGACGTCCGCGATCCCCGTTCCCTGACACCGCGTCCGGTGTCCATGAGGTGCGCGGTGCCCGTTCCCCGGCGCCGCGCCCGGCGTCCGTGACGTCCGCGGTCGCCGTTCCCCGGCGCCGCGTTCGACGTCCGGCGTCCGGCGTCCGTCACGTCCGGTGGGGGGCGCCCCGGGACCCGTGGATGCCGGTTTCACCTCGCCAACCGCCCCCACGCCCTCCCCTTGGGCAGCGGCCGTGCGTAACCGCCCGCCCGGCTCGTCGTCAGTCCCAGACCCACCAGCGACTCCGCGAGTCTGACGGCCGCCCCGACACCGTCGACGACCGGCAGCCCGAGCTTCTCCCCCACCGCCCGTTGCAGCCCCGTCATCCCGGCGCAGCCCAGGACCAGGACCTCGGCGCCGGCCTCCCGGGCGCGTTCGGCGGCGGCCAGGAACGCCGACTCGGTACGGGCCGGATCCTGGGCGAGGTCGAGCACACCGAGGCCGGTGCCGACGACGGCGGCACAGTTGCGCGCCACGCCCGCCGTCTCCAGGCTGTCCTCGATCAGGCCGCAGGACCGGTCGAGGGTGGTGACGACGCCGTAGCGACGCCCGAGGAGGCAGGCGAGGTGGGCCGCGGCCTCGGTGATGTCCACGACCGGTACGTCCACCAACTCCCGTACGCCTTCGCGCCCGTGCTCCCCGAATCCGGCGAGCACGACCGCGTCGTAGGCGGGACCGTCGTACGTCCGCAGCGCGTCGAGGACGGCGGCGGCGGACAGATAGCTGTCCAGCCAGCCCTCGGCGGACTCGGGGCCCCAGGCCGGTGTCAGCCCGGCCACCGTGGTGCCCGGAGCCGCCGCGGCGCGGGCACCTCGGACGATCTCCTCTGTCATCTCCCGTGTGGTGTTGCAGTTGGTGACGATGATCCGCACGTCCGTCAGCCCTCCTGCCCCGCCGTCGCGCGTTCCCGGCGGCACAGTGCCGCGTACACGCCCGCGGCGAGGGCCGTGCCGATGAACCAGGAGTAGGGGGAGACGTCACTGAAGCTGTGCACGAGCGCGAGGACGGCGGCGACCGCGGCGGCCGGCAGGAACGCCCACAGCGCCTTGGGGTTGACCCCCTTGCGGTAGTGGTAGGTGGTGCCGGGCCGGGCGTCGAACAGCGCGTCGACGTCGATCCGGCCACGCTTGACCCAGTAGTAGTCGACCATGATCACGCCGAACAGGGGGCCCAGGAAGGCGC
Source organism: Streptomyces sp. Ru62 (assembly GCF_002920615.1). Taxonomy (GTDB): domain Bacteria; phylum Actinomycetota; class Actinomycetes; order Streptomycetales; family Streptomycetaceae; genus Streptomyces. Next base: position 19,759 of record NZ_PQSU01000013.1, on the reverse strand, counting down.
CGAGTCCGCCGAGGAAGTAGTTGACGACGGTCGGGTTGGAGAAGAGGTTCCACGGGGTGACCACCAGGGCCGCCACCGTGCTGATCATGCCGCCGACCCTGAAGGTGATCTTCTGCGGCCAGACGTTGGCGAGGTCGTACGCCGGTGAGACGAAGTTGGCGACGATGTTGACGCCCATGGTGGCGATGGCGAAGGTCAGCGCACCGATGACGAGCACCCAGGTGTTGCCCACCTTGGCGACCAGCTCGGCCGGGTCGGTGACGGCCTGCCCGAACGCCTCCAGCGAGCCCGCCGTGACGATCACCGAGACCACCACGAACGCGGTGGAGTTGATGGGGAGCCCCCAGAAGTTGCCGCGCCGGACGGTCCGGTCGTCGGGCGCGAAGCGGGAGAAGTCGCAGAAGTTGAGCATCAGCGTGCCGTATGTGGCGAGGATGAGCCCGATCGCGCCGAACCACTGGCGCCACTGCTCGCCGACGGAGACCGGATGCGGGGTGGAGGTCAGCGAGATGCTCCAGTGGGCCTTGGCCAGGACCCACAGCGCCAGCGCGATCATCACCAGCCAGATGGCCGGACCGCAGAAGTCCTGGAACTTCCGCACCGACTCCATGCCCCGGCTGATGATCAGCGCCTGGAGGAGCCAGAGCGAGACGAAGGAGATCCAGCCGAGCGCGTCCAGGCCGAGGAACGAGTGGTGCGTCAGCGACTCCAGGCCCGGCCAGGCCGCCAGCAGCATCACATTCACGGCGACGGAGGCCAGATAGGTCTGGATGCCGTACCACATGATGGCGATCACGGCCCTGATCAGCGCCGGGATGTTGGCGCCCCAGACACCGAAGCTGATCCGGCTGACGACCGGGAACGGCACGCCGTGCCGCTGGCCGATCCGTCCCATGCGGTTCATGCCGGCGTAGATCAGCACGAAGCCGACGAGGAGGGCGGTGAAGACCTGCCAGACGTTCATGCCGAGGACCAGCAGGCCGGCGGCGAAGGTGTAGTTGCCGAGGTTGTGGACGTCGGACATCCACATGGCGAACAGGTCGAAGACCTTCCAGTTCCGCTGCTTCGCGGGAGCGAGGTCCTCGTTGACGAGGCGGGGATCGGGGACGAACGCGGGAGCGCCGGTGGCTGCGGCGCGGTCGGCCAGGGACACGGGGCCTCCATGGGCGAGGGGACGGAGGACGGCGGCTCTCCTTGAGTGCCGGGCGAGCGCGTTTGGTATACCAAACTGCCGTCATGGTCCCGCCGTCAAGCGTTCGGACCGATGTCGTCGCCGTTACGGCCCCGTAAAAGTCCCCCGGTTTCGGCGAAGATGGGGCCATGACCCCCACGACGAGCCCCGGAAGGGCGAAGACCGAACCCCTGGGCGCGGTGCGCGAACGCGTCCTGGCGAGCTTGCGGCAGGACATCATCGCCGGGCGGCTCGGCCCCGGTGACCGGCTCGTCGAACGGGAACTCGCCGAGCGGCTCGGCGTCTCACGGGTACCGGTGCGGGAAGCGATCCGCGCCCTGGTCGCCGAGGGGTTCGTCCTCTTCGAGTCGGCCCGCCGCACGGTCGTCCGCCGGCTCACCCCCGCCGACGTCCGCGAACTCTTCGAACTGCGCGAGGCCCTTGAGGTCTACGCGGCCGGTCTCGCGGCGTCCCGGGCGACCCCCGAGGCCCTGGCCGAGCTGCGGGACCTGCTCGACCAGGCGGCCCGGGCGACGAAGGAGGACGACGCCGAGGCGATCACGGATATCAACACCCGCTTCCACGACCGCGTGCTCGCCATGGCCGGCAACAGCCTGCTGATCTCCGTTATGGAACCGGTCGACGGCCGCCTGCGCTGGCTCACCCGACGGAACGAGGAGTGGCCCCAACTCCTCACCGAGCACCGTGAGTTGTACGAAGCCATCGCCTCCGGCGACCCCGACCGCGCCCGCGCCCACGCCCTCGGCCACGTCCGCGCCAACTACCGCTCGACGGTGCGGCACCTGTTCGGACCGGACCCGGCGGACGCCGCCGAGGCCGACGCCGGCTGAGGCACCCCCGCGTCCGCGGGCCCTACGGCAGTCCGGCCGCCTCCGCCGCCGTGCGCAGTACCTCGCGGAGCATCTCGGCGGTGAGCCGGCCGGTGAAGGTGTTGCGCTGGCTGACGTGGAAGCAGCCGAAGAGGTCCAGGCCGTCGAGCGCGACCCGGGTGCCGTGGGCGAAGGCCGGGCGGGGACGGGGCACGGTCCAGCCCGCCTCCGCGAACGCGGGCAGCGCGGCCTGCCAGCCGAAGGCGCCGAGCACGACCACGGCCCGCAGGGTCGGCCGGAGCAGCGTCAGCTCCTGGACCAGCCAGGGACGGCAGGTGTCGCGCTCACCCGGCGTCGGTTTGTTGGCGGGCGGCGCGCAGTGCACGGGCGCCGTGATCCGCACACCGTGCAGCTCAAGCCCGTCGTCGGCGCTGACCGAGGTGGGCTGCGAGGCGAGCCCCACGTCGTACAGCGCCTGGTACAGCACGTCCCCCGAACGGTCCCCGGTGAACATACGGCCGGTGCGGTTCCCGCCGTGCGCGGCCGGGGCCAGCCCGATGATCGCCAGCCGTGCGTCGGCCGGCCCGAACCCGGGCACCGGCCGCCCCCAGTACGTCCAGTCGGCGAACGCGGCCCGCTTGGTACGGGCCACCTCCTCACGCCATTCGACCAACCGGGGGCACGCCCGGCAGTCGGCGACGCGCCGGTCGAGTCGGGCGAGGGCGCTGCTGTCGTCCATACGACCACGCTATGCCCTGGTGGGCGGTGCGCTGCGGGGAGGCCGGTGCCCTGCGGGTAGGCCGGGAGGGGCGGGACCCGGGAGATGGCCGGTGCCCTGTACGCCACCGCCGTCGGCGCCGAGGCACCAGCCGTCGAGGTCGGGCTCCGCGGGAGAGCCGGGGTGCGGGCGCTCACGGGCCCACTTCGGGCCCCGGCCCTGACGACCACCGGGACACCGGCACCTCCGGCACCACCGGGACAACCAGCACCTCTGGCACCACCGGGACAACCAGCACCTCCGGCACCATCGGGATCACGGGGCCATCGGGACCACCGGGGCGGTCGGGACCACCGCGGCGATCGGGACCGGGGCCGTCGGGACCACCGGGGCCACCGGGGCCACCGGGGCCACCGGGGCCACGGCATCAGTAGCACCAAGAGCACCACCCGCCACCGGGCGCCCGCGGCCACCATGACCACCCGGACACCCTGCACCACTGCGACCACCGCGAAAACGCTTCCGGGTCCACGGGGCGGGGGCGTTAAGGTCGGTGCATGGCTACCGATGACGCGGACGAGAACGTGGACCGTGGGACCGTCGAGGGAACCGGCGAGCCGAGCGCGACCGACCCCGCCCCCGCCGACCGACCGCTCGATCCCAAGATCGCCGCCGCGGTGGCCGCCGCCGAGGCCGCCGGACCCGCCAACGGCGAGACCGTCCGCATCGACAGCTGGATCTGGGCCGTCCGCCTGATCAAGACCCGCTCCCTCGGGGCCGCAGCCTGCCGGGGCGGGCATGTGCACGTGAACGGCGAGCGGGTGAAGCCCGCCCACTCCGTGCGCGTCGGCGACGAGGTGCGGATGCGGCACGAGGGCCGGGAACGGATCGTGATCGTCAAGCGGCTGATCCGCAAGCGGGTGGGCGCGCCCGTGGCCGCCCAGTGCTACATCGACAACTCCCCTCCGCCCCCGCCCCGCGAGGCCATCGCCCCCGCCGGACTGCGTGACCGCGGCGCCGGCCGACCCACCAAGCGGGACCGCCGCGAGCTGGAGCGCCTCCGCGGTGTCGCCGGCCCGGGCATCCCCGCGGGCTTCCCCGGCTTGACCGAACTGGGCGGACCCGGAGCATCCGGCGGACCGGGCCGGTCCGGTGCTTCCGGCGGACGCGGTGGCTCCGGTGGACGCGGCGGGTCCGGCGGCCGTGGCCGACGCGGTGGCCCCGGTACTTCCGGCGGCCCCGGCGGCGCGGGGGGACACGGCGGCTCCGGTGGACGCGGCACCTCCGGCGGCTAGGGGGCTCCGGCCGCGCCCGGGGGACTCCGGCGGTCCGGCAGGCTCCGGCGGCTCGGGCGGTCCGACAGGCTCCGGCGGCTCGGCGGTCCGACAGGCTCCGGCAGCTTCGGCAGCTCGGGAAGGCGACCGCGCGGACGCTGAGCCGACGAGGCTTGGCCCACCTCAGGCCGTCGGCCGCCGCCTCGGCCGGAGCCGCCCACCCGGCCGACGCCACCGCTGTCACCGTCGGCCCAGCAGCCGCAGCAGCTCCCTGTTGTGCGCCCGACGGGTCCAGGCGATCAGGGCGAGGGGGGCGATCAGGATCAGCGGGGTCGCCGCGTTCTGGCCGTCGAATGCGGTGACCTGGACGATGAACGCCCCCACCATGAGCGCGCTGAGGGCGATCGCCGCCACGGACTGGAGCACCGGGATCAACAGCGCGATCGCTCCGGCGAGTTCGAGCGCGCCGATGGTGTACATGGCCCCGCTGCCCCAGCCGATTCTGTCGAAGGACTCTACGGCCGTGGGGTGGGCGATCAGCTTGGGCAGGGCGCTCGCGATGCCGTAGAACAGCGCGAGCAGCACTTGCACCCCGCGCAGGGCGACCCGGGCTCCGCGCGCCCGGCCGGTGAGCGCGTCGGCGGTGACCCCGGCGGGCGTCGTCGTCGTGGAGCTGACGGGGGCGGTGGTCTCGGACATGTGGGGTCTCCCGGTGAAGCGGTCCCGATTGCTGTCACCGAGGTAGACCAGCCGGCGGTCCGGAATTCATCGGCCGACACCTCATCGGTCGGGAACCCTCGCCGTCCCGCCCCCAGGACGAACGAACCGTGTGCGGGAGCCGAGGCGACTAGGCCGAGGGCACCGCCCGGACCCACATGCCGTCCGGGGTCAGATACGTGTCCACCTCCAGTCCCGCTTCCGCCAGCGCCGACTCGAACTGCTCCTTCGTCAGGGGTCTGGAGAGAAACGTCTGCGTCCAGACCGCGTCCGGGAAGACGTACTCCGCGTGGACCGAGTTCACCCCCGCCCCGGCCGGCTCCACCGAGGCGATCCGCACGGTGAAGCCGCTCGGGTCGACCCGCTCCCTGGGCACCTTGGTGTGGTAGTCCGCGCCCTCCCGCTGGATCAGCACACAGCCGCCGTCCGCCACATGCCGGGCGCAGGTGCGCAGCAGGCCCCTGCGCACCTCCTCGTCACCGGCGTGCACCAGGAACGACGCGAGCATCACCACGTCGAACTTCTCGCCCAGGTCGAGGTCTTCGATGGAGCTGCGTATCGTGCGCGCTCCGCGGACCCGGGCCAGCATGTCGGCCGACTCGTCCACCGCCGTCACCGTGAAGCCGCGCTCCAGCAGCGGATGGGTCACCCGGCCCACCCCGCTGCCGAGTTCCAGGATGTGCGCCCCGGCCGGGACCGCCGCGGCGACGATGTCCGGCTCCTCGCCCACCGGCAGTCGTGCGTACAACTCGACCGCGCAGCCGTCCGGGGTGATCTCGCCCGGTCCCGTGCCCTCGTGGCCCTCACGCATCTCGATCCTCATGCCCGGACAACGGCCCGCCCCCGCACGCCCGTTCCCACCCTCCCCCAGTTCACTCGTTCGAGCTATTCAGCCCGGAACGGGAACCATCCGTGCCCGACGTACCAGTGGCCGCCGGCCCGTAGCTGGTCCCCGACCGCCCGCTCCACGGACGTCCGGCGGGGCAGCGCGGCCACGGGCAAGTCCGGGTCGCCGAAGACGAACTGCACGGGCTCGGTGTCGGCCGGCTCGCTCTCCTCGCGGGCGATGCGGAAGCGCCCTTGGAAGCGCAGGATGTTGGAGTCGGCGGGCAGGTACCGCCGCAACTGCGGGTCCAGCAGCCAGGAGTGGCACAGCACCGCCACCGGCCGCTCCTCGGGGAAGTACCGGGCGAAGAACTCCCGGGCCAGCGCCACGGAGCGGTCGCAGGCGGACGGGGTCAGCGGTCCGTGGAAGTCGGGGATGTGCAGGTTCAGGCAGGGCGTTCCGGGCGCCGCGTCCAGCCCGGCCGACGCCGTCACCCGCGCGTCGCGGTCCCCGAGCCGTGCGCGCTCGAACTGGAGCCGCCCGAGCTGGTACAACTCGCCGCGGAAGTGCCGGACCAGCCAGCGCCACGACTGCATCCCGGCCCTGCCGTGCCGTCTGCGGTGCACGGCGAGGTGACGGCCCAGGTCGGCCAGGGTGCGCCGGGAGATCTCGGCCGGTATGCCGCGGGCCCGGTGGAGTGCCTGGGTACGCGGGAGCGCGGCGAGGAGGACGTGCACGGCGAAGGTGTCCGTCAGATCGGCCGGGGCCGAGGCGAGCAGACCGGGCAACTCGGGCGTGCGGCCCGTGTCTTCCGGCTCGCGGAAGAGCTCCCCGACGCACTCCGTCAGGAGCCGGAGCGTGCCGGGATCACCGGTCAGCCTGCGCCACTGGGCGACGAGGTCGTTGACGTCCTCGTGCGGCACGGCCAGGTCGAGGAGCAGTGCGGGCAGGTCGTCGGTGTCCGGCAGCACGGGTGGTCCCCCTTCGGCCTCGGCGGACGGCCTCGTCACGCCTCCTCGGCGAGAGTTCCCGTCGCCTCGTCGAGTGTTGATGCACGTCGTCGTCGAAGAGTACGTTGCTGGAAGGAGTGGTGATCCGATGCGTACGGGCAGTGAACCGGCGACCGCGCGCAGTGCCCTGCGGGCGCGGTTCTGGCTGAGCCTTTGGGGGCTGGCCTGGGCGGTCTTCGGCACGGCGGCGTTCGCGCTGGCCGGGCACCCGGGCTGGGCGGCGGCCTGTGGGGTGCTGTGGCTGCTGATCACCGTGGACATGACCGTGGTCCTCCGGCACATCCGGCAGGGCCCGCACTACCAGCCGGGCCGGGACGTACCCCCGTACCGGCCGCCGGACGGACCGCCGTTTCCGGAGCCACCGGGACACCGCCACCCGCATCGGGGGCCACCGGGACACCACCATCCGTGACCGGCCGACACCCCGCCGACGGCGGTGGGGCGCTCCGGCCACCCCTTGCGGTGCCCTCTCGGTCCCGGTCATCGCCCACGTGCCCGCTCGAACACCGGCCACCGCCCCGTGACCACTCGATCCGGTCATCGCCCGCGTACCGGCTCGACACCAGCCGCCAGTGCGTGCGCGCTCGACATCAGCCACCCCTGCATGACCGCTCGATCCCGGCCCGCGCCTCCCATGACCGCTCGGCGCCCGGCCGTGAGGGGGATGGCCGCTGCCGCGACCGCCCGCCCGGTCCTCCACCGTCGCGCCGTCACTCCTCGAAGCGTGCCGCCTTCAGGTACTGCGGGTTGGGGTCCAGCGCCGCCGCCAGCCGGAAGTGGCGCTTGGCCTGGTCGGGGCGGCCCTGGCGCTCGTAGGTGCGGGCCAGAGCGAAGTGCGCGTACGCGTTGTCCGGCTCGCGCTCCAGCACGATGGTGAACTCAAGCTCGGCGGGACGCAGTTGCGCCGCGGCGAAGAAGGCGCGGGCGCGGAGCAGCCGGGCGGCGGTGTTCTCGGGGTGCGCGGCGATGACTCCGTCGAGCAGCTTCACCGCGCCCCGCGGGTCCCGCGCGTTGAGCAGTTGCTCCGCAGCACGGAAGTCGATGACATGCGTTTCCGGAGTACGTCCGGTGGAACCGCTGGTCTCGGGCACGGCAGAGTCCTTCCCTCACTCCCGGGCTTCAACGCCCCGGACCGGACCGCTATTCCGTACCGGCACGCCATGACGGCCGCTCCGCACCCTCTGTTCCGTACCTCCCCGGTACCGTCGGCCCATCCCGTACCGCCGGCCTATCAGGTACCGTCCGGGTCGTCCGTGCCGTTCGGGGTCGTACCGGCCTGCCGTGCCCGGTGTGCGAGGTCGTCCCAGACCTCGGCGACGCGCTTCTTCAGCGCGTCCAGGGGTACGTCGTTGTCGATCACGATGTCCGCGATCTCCCGGCGCTGCTCACGGGTCGCCTGCGCGGCCATACGCGCGCGTGCGTCCTCCTCGGTCATCCCCCTCAGCCGTACCAGCCGGTCGAGCTGGGTCGCGGGGCTCGCGTCCACGACGATCACCACGTCGTAGAGCGGGGCGAGGCCGTTCTCGGTGAGCAGGGGCACGTCGTGGACCACCACGGCGTCCTCGGCCGCGGCTCTCTCCAGCTCGCGGGAACGGGCGCCCACCAGGGGGTGCACGATCGAGTTGAGGAGGGCGAGCTTCTCGGGGTCGGCGAAGACGATGGAACCGAGCCGGGGCCGGTCGAGGCTGCCGTCGGCTGCGAGGACGTCCGCTCCGAAGGCGTCGACCACGGCCGCGAGACCGGGCGTGCCGGGCGCCACAACCTCGCGCGCGATGCGGTCGGCGTCGATCAGTACGGCCCCGTGTTGCACGAGCAGCCGCGACACCTCGCTCTTGCCGGCGCCGATCCCGCCGGTCAGGCCCACTGTCAGCATGAGCGGAAGCTTAGGCGCTGCCTCTGCCGGCGGAACCGGCGGAGGTCAGTTGTCGCCCTCGCGCTCCGCCAGGAAGCGCTCGAACTCGCGCCCGATCTCGTCGGCCGACGGGATCTCCACGGGCTCGGCGAGCATGTTGCCCCTGGTCTCGGCGCCCGCCGCGGCGTCGTACTGGTGCTCAAGGCCCTGGACCAGCGCGGTCAGTTCCTCGTCGCCCTCCTGGATCTGCCGGTCGATCTCGGTCTGCGTGCGGTGCGCGTCGGTGCGCAGCGCGTGCGCGACGCCGGGCAGGACCAGGCCGGTGGCGGCCGTGATGGCCTCCAGGACGGTCAGGGCGGCGTCCGGGTACGGCGAACGGGCGATGTAGTGCGGGACGTGCGCGGCGACGCCCAGGACGTCGTGTCCGGCCTCCATGAGGCGGTATTCGAGCAGCGACTCGGCGCTGCCGGGCACCTGCGCCTCCTCGAAGGGGCTGCGGTGGCCGGGGACGAGGTCGGTGCGGTTGCCGTGCGGGGTCAGGCCCACGGGGCGGGTGTGCGGGACGCCCATGGGGATGCCGTGGAAGTTCACGGACAGGCGGACGCCGAGCCGCTCCACTATCTGCCGCACGGCCGCCGCGAACCGCTCCCACTCCACGTCGGGCTCGGGGCCGGACAGCAGCAGGAACGGGGCACCGGTGGTGTCCTGGACGAGGCGGACCTCGATGGCCGGGGTCTCGTAGCCGGTCCAGCGGTCCCGTTTGAAGGTCAGCAGGGGCCGGCGGGCTCGGTAGTCCACGAGCCGGTCGTGGTCGAACCGGGCCACGACCTGGTGGGGCAGTGAGTCGAGCAGCCGGTCGACGATCTGGTCGCCGGTCTCGCCCGCGTCGATGTATCCGTCGAAGTGGTAGAGCATGACAAGGCCGGCCGACTCCTGGGCGAGCGCCATGTCCACCACGGCGAGGCCCTTCGGCTCCCATGCGTACAAACCCTGCGGATCAAGCACTGTGACCGCTCCTCCTCGTGTTCCCCATGGACAACGCGCCCCGGAACAGGGGAATTCCCGCGACACGCCGCTGATCAGCGATCTCCTGCGGGACATCTTGACGACCCGTCACCTGGTCCGTACCTTCACGACAGCCGAGTTCAGCATGCCGGTCGTCGTTCACGTATGAGGAAGCACGACAGGAAGGCATTCCATGCGCATACGCACGCCGCTCCCCTCCCTGTTCACCGCCGCCCTCACCGTCGGCGGACTGCTCCTGACCGCCACCGGCCCGGCCTCGGCCGCCACCACGATCGAGGTGACGACCGCGGCCCAGCTGAAGGCCGCGCTCGGTGCCGCCGGGCCCGGCGACACCATCCACCTGGCGGACGGCACGTACACCGGGAACTTCAAGGCGACGACGCCGGCCACGGCATCCGCCCGCATCACCCTCACCGGCTCCCCCAAAGCCGTGCTCACCGCCGGCGGCGGCTACGGCCTCCATCTGAACGGCGCCTCCTACTGGACGGTCCAGGGCGTGACCGTGACCGGCGGCCAGAAGGGCATCATGATCGACGCGGCCAAGGCGGTCGTGGTCGACGGCGTCACGGTGCACGGCCTGGACATGGAGGGCGTGCACTTCCGCACCTCCAGCACGGACGGCGTGATCAGGAACTCCAGGATCTACGACACCGGGAACGACGGCCGCGGCATGGGCGAGGGCGTCTACGTCGGGACCGCGAACACACTGTCCGACAAGAGCGACCGCATCCAGATCCTGGACAACACGATCGGTCCCGGCGTGGGCGGCGAGAACGTCGACATCAAGGAGGGCACGACCGGCGCCCGGATCATCGGCAACACCTTCGACGGCGGGGGCCTGACCGGCGCCAACTACGACGACTCCTGGGTCGACGTGAAGGGCAACGACGTCCTCGTGCAGGACAACACCGGCACCACGACCAGCAACGACGGCTACCAGACCCACACCCAGCAGCCCGGCTGGGGCTGCGGCACGATCTTCAAGGGCAACAGGTCGGACTTGACGACCGCCACCGGGACCACCCGCCTGGCGATCGACGTGACCAACGTCGGCGCCGGCTGCACGACGACGGTGTACAGCGACAACACGGTGGCGGGCGGCAGGGGTCTGACCAACATCGCGGTGACCCCGTGAACGCCTGAGGGGCCGCACCTCGAAAGGTACGGCCCCTCAGCCGACTATCGGCTAAGCCCAGCGGCTAGCGTTCAGCTCTGCCCACCGGCCAGCTTCTCGCGCAGCGCGGCCAGCGCCTCGTCCGAGGCCAGCGCACCGGAGGTGTCCGCGCCCTCGGAGGAGTACGAACCGCCGGTCGCGGCCGGAGCCGCAGCCTCGCCACCCTCGGCCGCGGCAGCGGCGTCGGCCTCGCGGGACTTGATGACCTGCTGCTGGTGCTGCTCGAAGCGGGCCTGCGCCTCGGCGTACTGGCGCTCCCACTCCTCGCGCTGCTTCTCGTAGCCCGGCAGCCAGTCGTTGGTCTCCGGGTCGAAGCCCTCGGGGTAGATGTAGTTGCCCTGGTCGTCGTAGGACGCGGCCATGCCGTACAGGGTCGGGTCGAACTCGACCGCGGTCGGGTCGGCACCGAAGGACTCGTTGGCCTGCTTCAGCGAGAGGCTGATCCGACGACGCTCCAGGTCGATGTCGATGACCTTGACGAAGATCTCGTCGTTGACCTGGACGACCTGCTCCGGGATCTCCACGTGGCGCTCGGCCAGCTCGGAGATGTGGACCAGACCCTCGATGCCCTCGTCCACACGGACGAACGCACCGAACGGAACCAGCTTCGTGACCTTGCCGGGCACGACCTGGCCGATCTGGTGGGTGCGGGCGAACTGCTGCCACGGGTCTTCCTGGGTCGCCTTCAGCGACAGGGAGACGCGCTCGCGGTCCATGTCGACGTCGAGGACCTCGACGGTGACCTCCTGGCCGACCTCGACGACCTCGGAGGGGTGGTCGATGTGCTTCCAGGACAGCTCGGAGACGTGGACCAGACCGTCGACGCCACCCAGGTCCACGAAGGCACCGAAGTTGACGATCGAGGAGACCACACCGGAGCGGACCTGACCCTTCTGGAGGGTCGTGAGGAACGTCTGGCGGACCTCGGACTGGGTCTGCTCCAGCCAGGCACGGCGGGACAGGACCACGTTGTTGCGGTTCTTGTCCAGCTCGATGATCTTGGCCTCGAGCTCCTTGCCGACGTACGGCTGGAGGTCGCGGACGCGGCGCATCTCGACCAGGGAGGCCGGGAGGAAGCCACGGAGGCCGATGTCGAGGATGAGACCACCCTTGACGACCTCGATGACGGTACCGGTGACGATGCCGTCCTCTTCCTTGATCTTCTCGATGGTGCCCCAGGCACGCTCGTACTGGGCGCGCTTCTTCGAGAGGATCAGGCGGCCTTCCTTGTCCTCCTTCTGGAGGACCAGGGCCTCGATCTCGTCGCCGACGGCGACGACCTCGTTCGGGTCGACGTCGTGCTTGATCGAGAGCTCGCGGCTCGGGATGACACCTTCGGTCTTGTAACCGATGTCGAGCAGGACCTCGTCCCGGTCGACCTTCACGATGACGCCGTCGACGATGTCGCCGTCGTTGAAGTACTTGATCGTCTCGTCGATCGCTGCGAGGAAGGCTTCCTCGTTACCGATGTCGTTGACCGCTACCTGCGGGGTGGTGGCGGTGGTCTCGGTGCTGCTCGTCATGTGGGAAAGGGCTCCGGTACGGACATTGAAGTCGTAGGTACTGCTTACGCCGGGAGCCCGTTTCGCTCTGCAGAAGCCGGACAGCCAAGGAAGCGCCACTTTGAGCACCGGGTGCCCGGTGGCGCCTCGACAACCGAGGGGACATACAACAGATGCGAGCGCAGCCTGCTACGTCTGAGGTGCGCAGGCCCGCAGCGCAACTTGTAGCATACGGGGGCAGCCGGACATGGTCAATGCGCGAAGGCGCACACCCGGGGCAGATCGCCGCATTTCCGGCAGAAGAAACGTCCCAACAGGCCACGCGGGCCTGGGGGCCCCTTCCGTACGGACCCCCGTCGGGCTGGACGGAAGAGTACGACGAGGGAGCCGATCATCCAAGAGCCGGAAGTGCACGAGCCGGAGGGGTCCGAGGGGTTCGAGCCGGAGGCCACGCGGCGTGACGCGGACGTGACGGAGAGCGCGCGGGCCAACCGGGGCTGGTGGGACCGCAACGCCGACGAGTACCAGATCGAGCACGGCACGTTCCTCGGCGACGACCGCTTCGTGTGGGGCCCGGAGGGCCTGGACGAGGTGGAGGCCGAGCTGCTCGGCCCGCCGGAGGAGCTGAAGGGCAAGGCGGTCCTGGAGATCGGCGCGGGCGCCGCGCAGTGCGCGCGCTGGCTGGCCGCCCAGGGCGCGCGTCCGGTGGCCCTGGACCTGTCGCACCGCCAGTTGCAGCACGCGCTGCGGATCGGCGGTTCGTTCCCGCTGGTCTGCGCCGACGCCGGCGCGCTGCCCTTCGCGGACGGCTCCTTCGACCTGGCGTGCTCCGCGTACGGGGCGCTGCCGTTCGTGGCCGACCCGCGGCTGGTGCTGCGCGAGGTGCACCGGGTGCTGCGGCCGGGCGGGCGGTTCGTGTTCTCGGTGACGCATCCGATCCGCTGGGCGTTCCCGGACGAGCCGGGCCCGGAGGGTCTGTCGGTGTCCTCGTCCTATTTCGACCGCACGCCGTACGTGGAGCAGGACGATCAGGGCCGCGCGGTCTACGTGGAGCACCACCGCACGCTGGGCGACCGGGTGCGGGACATCGTGGCCTCCGGGTTCCGCCTGGTGGACCTGGTGGAGCCGGAGTGGCCGGTCTGGAACACGTCCGAGTGGGGCGGCTGGTCGCCGCTGCGCGGGAACCTGATCCCGGGCACGGCGATCTTCGTGTGCGAGCGGAGCGAGACGGGGGTCTCCCCGGCCGAGGGCTGAGGGGGCTGAGCCTCGTACCCCTCGCGGTATCCCTCGCGCAGCTCCACGCGCGCGTGCGGGCCGTTCTGGGCTCCGTACGACACTGGGGGCGTGATCCGTTACGACGCCTTGGACGCGCTGCCCGTACGCTGCGCCCTGCCCGCCCTGACCGACGCCCTGGAGGGTGGCGGCACCGCCGTCCTCGTGGCGCCGCCCGGCACCGGCAAGACGACGCTGGTGCCGCTGGTGCTGGCGGGGCTGGTCGGCGGTGGTCCAGCGCGGCGGGTCGTGGTGGCCGAGCCGCGGCGGATCGCGGCGCGGGCGGCGGCCCGGCGCATGGCGTGGCTGCTGGGCGAGAAACCGGGCGGGAGCGTCGGCTTCACGGTGCGCGGCGAGCGGACCGTGGGGCGGCACACGCGCGTGGAGGTCGTGACGACCGGTGTCCTGCTCCAGCGTCTCCAGCGTGATCAGGAGCTGACCGGGGTGGACGTCGTCGTCCTCGACGAGTGCCACGAGCGGCATCTGGACGCGGACACGGCGGCCGCCTTCCTGTGGGACGTGCGGCAGGCGCTGCGGCCGGAACTGCGGCTGGTGGCCGCGTCGGCGACCACGGACGCCGAGGGGTGGGCGCGGCTGCTCGGCGGAGCGCCGGTGGTCGAGGTGGCGGGCGCGGCGCATCCGGTGGAGGTCGTGTGGGCTCCCCCGGCGCGTCCGGTCCGGCCGCCGCACGGGATGCGGGTGGATCCGGCGCTGCTGGCCCATGTGGCGTCGGTGGTACGGCGGGCGCTGGCCGAGCGGGCCGGGGACGTGCTGTGTTTCCTGCCCGGCGTGGGCGAGATCGCGCGGGTCGCGGGTCTGCTGGGGGATCTCGGTGAGGTGGACGTGCTCCAGGTGCACGGGCGGGCACCGGCCGCCGTGCAGGACGCGGTGCTGGTGCCCGGGGCGCGGCGCCGGGTGGTGCTGGCGACGTCCGTGGCCGAGTCGTCGCTGACCGTGCCGGGGGTGCGGGTGGTGGTCGACTCCGGGCTGGCGCGGGAGCCCCGGGTGGACCACGCGCGCGGGCTGAGCGGGCTGACGACCGTACGGGCGTCGCGGGCGGCCGGGCGGCAGCGGGCGGGCCGGGCCGGGCGTGAGGCGCCGGGTGCGGTGTACCGGTGCTGGGCGGAGGCCGAGGACGGCCGCCTGCCGGCCTTTCCGGCGCCGGAGATCAAGGTGGCCGACCTGACCGCGTTCGCCCTTCAGGTGGCCTGCTGGGGCGATCCGGACGCCTCTGGCCTGGCATTGCTGGATCCGCCGCCGGGCGGAGCGATGACGGCGGCGCGGGAGGTGCTGACGGCCGTCGGAGCGGTCGACTCCGCCGGGCGGGCCACGGAGGTCGGGGTGCGGATGGCTCGGTTGGGGGTGCACCCCCGGCTGGGGCGGGCCTTGCTGGACACGGGCGGTCGAGGGGCCGAGATCGTTGCCCTGCTTTCCGAGGAAGTGCCCCGGGATCACGGGGATGATCTCGCCGCTGCGTTGCGCCGTGTCCGGCGCGGGGGTGACGCCTACGCCGCGCGGTGGGCTGCGGAGGTGCGGCGGCTGCGGGGCGTCTCGGAGGAGTTCTCCCGTCCGCCCGCCCGTGACGGCCGGCAGAAAGGCGCCCTCCAGGCCGGACCGGGCACCGGCGACGACAAGCTCGCCGGGCTCGTCGCCGCCCTGGCCTTTCCCGAGCGGGTCGCCAGGCTCGACGGCGGGTCGTACCTCATGGCGTCCGGGACGCGGGCGGAACCGGCCGAGGGGTCGGCGCTGCGCGGTGCTCCCTGGATCGTCGTGGCCGTCGCCGACCGGCCCTCCGGCAAGGGCCACGCGCGCGTGCTGCTCGGAGCGGCCGTGGACGAGGACGTGGTGCGGACCGCCGCCGCCACGCTTCTCGGGGAGGGGGACGAGGTGCACTGGGCCGACGGGGACGTCGTGGCCCGGCGTGTCGAACGGCTGGGGGCGATCGAGCTGGCCGTACGGCCCCTGAAGGACGCCGATCCGGCCGTCGTACGCGGCGCCCTCCTCGACGGGCTCCGGCAGGACGGGCTCGGGCTGCTCCGCTGGTCACCGGAGTCGGAGGTGCTGCGGCAGCGGCTGGCATTCCTGCGGGCGCACCTGGGTGAGCCGTGGCCGGACGTGTCCGACGCGGCGCTGCACGCGCGCGTGGACGAGTGGCTGGAACCCGAGCTGAGCCGGGCCCGGCGGCGAGCCGATCTCGCCCGGATCGATGCCGGACAGGCGCTCGCGCGGCTGCTGCCCTGGGCGAGCGGGGAGGCCGCCCGGCTGGACGAGCTCGCGCCCGAGCGGATCGCCGTACCGAGTGGGTCCAGGGTCCGGATCGACTACCGGGATCCCGAGCGGCCGGTCCTCGCCGTCAAGCTCCAGGAGATGTTCGGCCTGCGGGAGACGCCGGCCCTCGCGGGCGTGCCGCTGCTCGTGCACCTGCTCTCGCCCGCCGGGCGGCCCGCCGCCGTCACGGCCGACCTCGCCTCCTTCTGGGCGGACGGTTACCGCGCCGTCCGCGCGGAGCTGCGCGGCCGCTATCCCAAGCACCCGTGGCCGGAGGACCCCACCACCGCCGAGCCCACCCGGCACACCAACGCGCGGCTCGGACACTGACCGGACCGGGCGCCTCCGTCGGTGGCGTTCCGGGCCGCCAGGACCACCGCCTGCTGATGGATCGTCAGGTCCGGCACGTGGCAGCGGGCGGGCGAGAGGAGAACAGCGGTGTACGCATGAAGAAGGGCGCCCGCCCGCCGGAGGGGGTCGGGCGCCCTGCGGGCGGTGGCGCGTCAGGAGGCGGACGCACTCGGGTCCGGGCTCGCCGGGGAGTCGGCGGCGGCGACCTTCAGTTCGACCGTGAGCGTGGCGCCGCCCGTGGTGGTGATGCGGAGCAGGAACGTGCCGGTGGTGTCGTCGGCGTACAGCTTCGGCAGCGTGAGCAGGCCCTTGTCGTCCGTCTGGAGTCCGGTGAGGGTGCGCACGGCCTTGCCGTCGGCGTCCTTGAAGTAGGGACCCTTGTCGTTCTCCGTGGCGTCGTCCGCCGACGTGACCAGTGTGGCGGTGGCCGCGACCCTGTCCGCGACGGCGCCCTTGTACGTCGCCTTCACCTGGACCTGGTCGGCGAACTCGCCGCCCGGCGTGCAGCTCAGCGGGGTGTCGCCGGTGCGGGCCAGGGTGTCGGCGGCGCGCGCGGTGACGGTCGCCGCGAAGTCGACGCCCTTGACCGGGCGGCCCACGACGGCGGCGGTGACCTTGAAGCCACCGGTCTTCTCGCCGGCCTGGAGCGCCGGGGCGAGCGCGATGCCCTTGGCGTCGGTGGCGACCGTGGCCACGGTCTCGCCGCCGGCGAAGGTGGTGTCGGTGTCACCGGTGATGGTGAACCTGATCCTGATCTTGGCGACGGACTTGCCGACCTTGGTCTCGGCGCGGACGCTGACCGGCTCGGCGAAGGCGTCACCGGCCATGGCGCTGAGCTTTCCGGTGCCCACGCCCACCAGGTGGTCCACCAGGTCGGTGGGCGTCTGCGGGTCCGTCGGCGGAGCGGGCGGCGTCGGCGGAGCGGGCGGTGTCGGTGGCGCGGGCGGTGTCGGCGGTGTCGGCTTGGGGCCGGAGTTCTCGTCCCCGCTGTGGTCGCTCCCACCGTTGCCGGGCTTGTGGGGTTCCGGGTCCGGCTTGGTCCTCGGCGGGTCCGAGGGCTTCGGGGAGTGCGTACCGCCGGAGTCGTCGTCGCTGCGGTGCTCGGGGATGCCGCCGGTGCCGTCGGGGACGGAGTGGCTGCCCTTGCGGTAGTACTCCAGCCAGTTCAGGACCAGGTTGAGGTAGTCCTGCGAGTTGTTGTAGCTGAGGATCGCGCTGTGCAGGCCGCTCTCGGTGGACATGTCCCAGTCGTTGCGGCACAGGTAGTGGCCCGCGGCCAGGGCGGCGTCGTAGACGTTGTTGGGGTCCTTCTTGCCGTCCCCGTTGCCGTCACGGCCCGCCCAGGCCCAGGTGGACGGGATGAACTGCATGGGGCCGACGGCCTGGTCGTAGGTGCTGTTGCCGTCGTACGCGCCGTCGTCGGTGTCCGGGATGAGCGCGAAGCCGTTGCCGTCGAGCTGCGGGCCCAGGATCCGGCCCACGGTGGTGCCGTCGGCGTCGACCCGGCCGCCGCGGGCGTGCCCCGACTCCACCTTGCCGATGGCGGCGAGCAGTTGCCAGGGCAGGTTGCAGCCGGGCTTGGCGGAGCGCAGTTCCGCCTCGGCCTTCTTGTAGGCGTCGAGGACCGTCGCCGGGATGCCGGCCTCCGCCTCCCCGCGGGAGACGGGGGTGCCTGCGCTCGGCGAGGGGCTGGGGTTGGGGCTCTTCAGGGGCGGCAGGTCCGTGTAGTACGGGGAGTTGCCGGTGGCGTTGCCGTCGGCGGCCCCGTCCGTGGCGGGGGCGGTGGCGCCGGCCGTCGCCTGTCTGCCGCCGTCCTCGCTGGTCACTCCCGGAGCCTGGGACGCGGAGAGAGCCGCGACCGCCGCCGCGGCCACGGCGGTGGTCGCCGCTCCCTTGCGCAGCCGCCTGCCGAAATGCGCCGCCATAGAGTGAACCCCTCCCATGGACGCCCGTGCGTCCGTCTCCTTCTGTCTGCCTCGCTCTGGTGTGACGGTTGACCCGGTGCTGTGGTTGCGCCTGTTCCGCCTTTCCCTCCGTGCGACGGGTGTAGGGCCGTGCGCCCGCACGGCGACGCAGGTGACCCTACGACAACTTGCTTGGAACCTGCAGCGGTTCGCGCCCGGATTTCACCGGTTGGCCAACTGTCGTTGCCCGTCCGTGCCCCGGGCGGCGGTCCCGCATACTGGACCGACCTGATATCGGCGCCGCGTTCCGGGCCGCCGACCGCTCCGGGGGGCTCTGTTGCCGTTCACGCTCAGCCATGCGGCGGCCGTGCTGCCCGCGATCCGACGGGACGGGAGTGGCCGGGGCCCACTGGTGCCGACGGTGCTCGTCGCGGGCTCTTTCGCGCCCGACATGCCCTACTACGTGGCCGGTGTCCTGCCGGGCGGAATGGAGTTCGGCACTGTCACGCACGCGTCCGCCGGCGTCGTCACGGTCGACGTCCTCATCGCCTGGGTCCTGACGGGACTGTGGCTGCTGGTGCGGGAGCCGTTGCCGGCGCTGCTGCCACGGGCCCGGCAGGGCCGGCCGGCCGCGCTGCTGCGCTGCGGTGCGCCCCGCACGCGGGTACGGGCTGCGTCGGTGGGGCGGTGGTACGCCTCCGCGGTGCTCGGCGCGCTCACCCACGTGGTGTGGGACGCGTTCACGCACCACGACCGGTGGGGGACGCGGCTGGTGCCGGCCATCGGGCGGGACCGTCCGGCGGGCGTACCGCTGTTCACCTGGCTGCAGTACGGCTCGTCGGCGGCGGCTGCCGTGGCGATCGCCGTGTTCGTGGTGCGCGCGCTGCGGCGGGCGCCGGACGGGGTGCCGGCGGGGGTGCCGGTGCTGTCGGTGCGGGACCGGGGCATGGCGCTCGCGGTGATCGGCGGTTGCGCGCTGGCCGCGGCGGTGCAGCGGACGGCGCGGTGGTGGGAGCGGCGGGGTACGGCCGCGGGGCCGTGGGAGCTGGTGCCCACCGTGTGCTTCGGGGTGGGCGCCGGGCTGGTCCTGGGGCTGCTGCTGTACGCCGTCGGCGTCAGGGTCTGGCGTCCGGCCGCCGGTCCCGGGGGTCCAGGGGATCGAGGTGGGGTGGTCGGTGCGGGCCGGGGGCGGCGGGCCGCTCGGTGACGGACGCGACGAAGACCGTGAGCGTGGGCCGGGGGCGTGATCTCGGGATCAGGGTGAGGACGAGGGCGGCATAGCCGCGGGCCAGGTCGGCCCACTGACGCCAGTCGGGGGTGCGGGCCGCGCGGCCGGCGACCCTGCGCCTGAGGTCCTCGGGGAGGTTGCGGACGGTCGTGGCCAGGTCGGCCGGGATGCGGGCGGTGCTTGCGTCGGCCGCTAGGGCCGGCACCGGCGCGGCGGGCACGGCCTGCGTCGAGGCGGTGTCCGCCCAGACCCCGGCTGATGCCTCGGGCGTCCGGCGGTGAAGCATGCGTATACCCATGCCCGCAGTGTTGCGGCTGCGGGGGGTGGGGGGCGTTTTGGCGGGGTCCGTTCGGGTTGTGACGGATCCCTCTGGGGGATCGGCCGGGTCTTCGAGCCCGGGTGGGTCGTTGAGGGGAGGGTGAGGGGAGGGGGCGAGGCAGTCGGGGCAGTGGGGGCGGCACCGCTGGGTCGCGTTGTGGGGTGGGCCGACGGGCCGCGCGTCGTGGGGGCCGCCGGGCCCCGTAGAGGGGGCCATCGGGCCGCGTAGAGGGGGAGGCTGCCGGGCCCGCGGCATGGGAGGGCGCCTCGGAGCCGCGGCGTAGGGGGGATCGCCGGGACGCGGCATGGGGGGTGATC
>NZ_PQSU01000012.1 GCF_002920615.1 Streptomyces sp. Ru62 | reverse complement strand
TGATCGCGAGGATCTGGCCCGGGTGGACGTTCCGCTCGGCGAGCAGGTGGGCGATGCGGTGGGTCAGCACGCGGGTCTTGCCGGAGCCGGCACCGGCGACGATGAGCAGCGGGGAGCCCGCGTGCACGACCGCGGCGCGCTGGTTCTCGTTCAGCCCCTCCAGCAGCGCCGCCGCGTCCAGGGCGGGGCGCGGGGCGCCGTCGCGGTAGTAGGCGTCCCGGTCCGGTGGCATGTCGAACTTCCCGCCGAACAGATCGTCCGGAAGCGGCTCCGGAGCGTGATCGTCCTCGGGCGGCGGCGGAGGTTCCTCCTCGTGCCCGCGAGGGCTCCGGAGGTCCGCCAGGAAGCTGTCGTCAAAGAGGCTGCTCATCGCTCTACGAGTCTAGGGCGCCCCACCGACAACCGGTCCCGGTCCCCGGAACATGACGGTCCCGGACGTGAGTTGATCTTCGCGCCGGGCAGACGGACGCCCTGCTCACGCATCGGAAGCACCTGGTCACACGGACGTGAACCTCTGCGCCTTCCGGGAAAAGGTCACGGAAATGTATCGGACAAACCGCACACCAACCTTCACAGAAGACACACGAGTTGGCTAGGTTTCCGTCAGGCCGTACGACCCCCCTCCGGCGAACGTCGCCGGGCCGCGCGGCCTCCGCCGAATCCGGCGCGCCCCGCACGGTGCCCGGAGCCGGGGACCCACCGATCCTGGGGTGAATCGGCCGACTCCCGCCCGGGACGACGCCGTAGGGCAACCCTTCCGAGCGCCCGCCCGAACCCTCCCTACGAGGGACGGCCTGGGTACCCCCACCGCTGACCCCGGTAGGCGGCAGTACGGAAGGAGTCGCCTCCCTTGGCGTCGCACCGCAAGCCGCGCCCCGGCGGAACCCAGGGAGCGGGCGCCCGCACCCCCGCTCTCGCCACCGCCGCCCTCACCTCCGTGGCCGTGCTCTCCCAGACGGCCGAGGCCACCCCCGCGCCCGCCCCCGGCCGACCGAGCCAGGAGGAGATCGACCGCAAGATCGACGACTTCTACCGCCGAGCCGAATCAGCGGCGGAGACGTCGCCGGCGGGAAGGGATGGAGGCCGGGGCGGCCGGGGGGCCGGGCGAGGCGATCGGGGCGCTGCGCTGGTCGACGGCGGTGCCGACCGGGACGCTGCGCTGGTCGACCGGGGGGCTGAAGGATCCAACCGGGGGGCCGGGGGCGCCGACCGGAGGGCCAGGCGGGCCGACCGCGGGGGGTGGCAAGCCGAAGGGGCAGCTGGGCGAGCCGAACGGGCGGTCGGAAGCGGCGGCCCGGAGGCCGGGCAGGCCGGACGAGGTACCGGGTGGGCCGGAGGGGCGGGACAGGCCGGACAAGGGGCCGGGTGGACGGATCGCGGTACCGGGACTGCCGACCGGGGAACCGGATGGACCGACCGGGGAACCGGATGGACCGACCGGGGAACCGGCAGCGTCGACCAGGAAACCGGGCAGGCCGGACGAGGTGCCGGATGGGCCGGACGGGGAGGCGTCGGTCGGGCTGCGCGGGCCGGGTGGTCCAAGGGGGCCGAGGGAGGCGAGCGGATCGAGTCGGCCGCGGTCTCACGACGACCCGCTGACAGCCTCCAGCGGCTCCGGGACGAGGTCGCCCGCCGCGCTCAGCACCGGGGCCTGGCCGGACAGCGGGCCGCGATCCCGGCCCAACGCGGCACGAGCCCGGCCCAACGCGGCACGATCCCTGGCCGGCGCGGCACGATCGGCTCCCGGGGCGCGGCCATGATGTCGCCCGCCGGAGACACCGCCATGGCCCGCCCCGCAGGGGATACGGCCATTCCCGCACCCCTTCGGGACACCGGTGTAGCCGCGCCCGCTCCGGGCACGGTCGCCGCCCCGTCCGCCCTGGGCACGGCCTCCGCCCTGCCCGCGCCGGGCACCATCCCCGCTCCGCCCGCGGACCGTCAGGCGGAGGTGGCCGCGAGCGGTCCGAAGGCGGCCAAGGCGACCGTGCAGAAAAAGCTCGCCCACGCGCGCGTGCTGCTGTCCCAGCGGACGGCACAGACCACTGCCGCGCCCTCCGTCGCAACGCCCTCCATGGCAACGGCTTCTACGGCCACGACTTCCACAGGCACGGCTTCCACAGGCACGGCTTCCATGGGCACGGCTTCCGCGGCCACGCCCGCCGGCACCCCGGCCCCGGCCGCCGCCACACCGCCCGCCGGCACACCATCCGGCACCTACGCGACCAAGGCCAGGAAGGCCATCGCCTTCGCCCGGGCCCAGGTCGGGAAGCCTTGTGTGTGGGGCGCCGCAGGCCCCGGCTCCTACGACTGCGCGGGGCTCACCCAGGCCGCCTGGAAGTCCGCCGGTGTGACCCTCCCGCGCACCGCGCGCGAGCAGGCCGACGTCGGCACCCCGGTCGCACCGGCTGAAGCCGGCCCCGGCGACCTGGTCTTCTTCCACGACGACGCCGGCCACGTCGGACTCTGCACTGGCGACGGCATGATGATCCACGCGCCCAGGCCGGGCGCGTACGTCCGCGAGGAACCGGTCTCCGGCATCGGGGCGGCCGTGCACAGCGTGGTGCGGCCGGGCTGACCCCGGAGCCGCGCCGAGGCTCAGATCCTGAGGACGGCGATCAGGTCCACAGGACGGCGATGAAGATGTTGGCCGTGGTCAGCAGGCCGACCAGCCCGAAGAGGCCCTTGTCGATCCGCTCCTCGTCGCGCTTCACGTAGACCAGGCCGAGGATCACGATCAGCAGGGCGAGCTTCACGCCGATCTTGATGTTGTTGACGTGGTGATCGTCGGCCTGGTTGAGGCCGACGAGGGCCACGCCGGTGACCAGCATGGTCAGCGCGCCGTGCAGCATTCCGGGCACGAACCGGGCCGTGCCCTGGCCCATCGCCTTCATCTGGGTGAGAAAACCGCCGAGCAGCGCGGCGATGCCGATGATGTGCAGGCCGACGAAGAGATGGATGAGTACGTCCATGGAGCCGGAGCCTAACCAGCCCCCTCTGCCCCACCTTCCACCGGGCCCTCCGACCCACCCCTCCACCGAACGCTCCGCCCCCCACCAGGCCACCGGTCCATCCCCAGCCCCCAACCAGGCCCGCCACCCCATCGGTCACCAGCCCCTCCGCTCACCTCCCGAGGCCCAACGACCCTCCGTCACGCCCCAGCGACCCTCCGTCACCACGCCCACCCACGAACCCGGCAATCCGACAGACCGGCCGACGTGATCTCGCATATATGCGCCCCATAGCACCTCACCACCCCCGCCAGTCCCCATTTCCGCTCTTCGATCAGCACGCTCCGTAAAGACGACGACTCCAGCCTGTCCACCCGGTCACATACGGTCACCTCCCGGTCCGTCCGAACCAGTTCCGTACAGCGCGTTACCTACTTGTCACCGTCCGGCCTAGCGTCCTCCCCCAGGTGACCGGCTCCCCACCGCCGCCCGCACCAGGGGCGGCCGTCGGTCACCACCGCCGAGAAAGGCCCGGCGGCGGCCCGCTCCCCTGTGCGGGCCGCCGCGGGGCGTACCGACCGCTCGGTCGTGCGAGTCGTACGGAAGGACGTGACGGTCCAGGTGGCAGCGCACCGCAAGCGCCCGCAACGCCCGCTCAGCGGCCCTACGGCCCGGACGGCGGCCACTCTCGCCCTGGCGGGAGCGGCCACCGCGACCGCCTTCGACGGGACGGGGCACGCCGAACCACAGCTGACACCGGCGCAGGTGAAGGCCAAGGTGGAGACGTTGTACCGGGAGGCCGAGGCCGCCACCGAGAAGTACAACGGGGCGAAGGAGGAGGCGGACGCCGGCCAGCGACGGCTGAGCGCGCTCCAGGATGAGACCGCCCGCAAGCAGACGAGGCTCAACTCGGCCCGGGAGAAGCTGGGTTCGATCGCCGCGGCGCAGTACCGGGACGGTGGCATCGACCCGGCCTGGCAACTGGCTCTCTCCAGCGACCCCGACCGGTATCTGGACGGCGCCGCGTTCGCGGAGCGGGCCGGTGACAGGCAGGCCGCCGCGGTCTCCAGGGTGCGTCAACAGCTGCGGGAGATCGAGCGGTTGCGCGGCGCCGCGCGCGTCGAGGTGAGGTCCCTGCGGTCACGGCAGGCGGAGTTGCGACGGCAGAAGAGGACCGTGACCGACAAGCTGGACGAGGCCCGGCGGCTGCTGGCCCGGCTGACTCCGCCGCAGCGGACCGAGGTCACCGGGGCCGGCGGCACGGGCGCCCGTGTCTCGCGGTCGGCCGCCGACGCGCGGCAGCCGCTGGAGCGGCCCGGGTCCACCGCCGCCCCGACCGCCCGCGCGGCGGCGGCCGTCGCCTACGCCTACAGCAAGCTCGGCAGCCCCTATGTGTGGGGCGCCACCGGCCCGAACGCCTTCGACTGCTCGGGTCTGGTCCAGGCCGCCTACCGCTCCGCCGGCATCTCCCTGCCCCGCACCACCTACGCCCAGATCGGCGCGGGACGGCGGGTCTCCCGCTCCGAACTCCAGCCGGGGGACCTGGTGTTCTTCTACTCCGGGATCAGTCACGTCGGCATCTACGTGGGCAACGGCCGGATGATCCACGCCCCCAACCCGTCGGCGCCGGTCCGTCTCGCCCCGATCGACCAGATGCCGTTCGCGGGGGCGACAAGGGTCGAGTGAGGGTCGGCTCCGGGGCGGCGGCCCAGGGGGGCCGCAGGGGGTCAGACCAGCCGGCGTGCGGTCGCCCAGCGGGTCAGTTCGTGCCGGTTGGACAGCTGGAGCTTGCGCAGGACCGCCGAGACATGGGACTCGACCGTCTTCACCGAGATGAAGAGCTGCTTGGCGATCTCCTTGTAGGCGTAGCCCCGGGCGATCAGGCGCAACACCTCGCGTTCCCGCTGGGTGAGGCGGTCCAGGTCCTCGTCCACCGGCGGGGCGTCGGTGGAGGCGAAGGCGTCCAGGACGAAGCCGGCCAGCCGCGGTGAGAAGACGGCGTCGCCCTCCTGGACGCGGAAGATCGAGTCGACCAGGTCGGTGCCGGTGATGGTCTTGGTGACATAGCCGCGGGCGCCGCCGCGGATCACCCCGATCACGTCCTCCGCCGCGTCCGACACGGAGAGCGCGAGGAAGCGGACCGGCTGCTCGGCGTCCCCCATCAACGCCGCGCACCTGCGCAGCACTTCGACCCCGCCGCCGCCCGGCAGGTGGACGTCGAGCAGGACCACCTCGGGCCGGGTGGCGGTGATGACCGCGACGGCCTGGTCGACGTCCGCGGCCTCGCCGACCACCTCGACCCCGGTCTCGGCGGTCTGGCCGATCTCGGCCTGGACGCCGGTACGGAACATGCGGTGGTCGTCCACCAGCACCACCCGTACGTGCCGCCCGCCCGCGCCGCCGCCGGTCCGGCCGGCCTCGGCCGGCTCCGCCGCTCCCGCCGTGCCGTTCGCCTCGGTCGCGTCGCTCATGACGTCTTCTCCGCCCTCTCCATCTCCAGCTCGACCTCGGTACCGCCGCCCGGCACCGCCCGCAGCCGGGCCGTGCCGCCGTTGCGCTCCATGCGGCCGATGATCGATTCTCTGACACCCATCCGGTCGGCGGGTATCGCGTCGAGGTCGAAACCGGGGCCGCGGTCCCGCACGGACACGAAGACCGTTCTTCCCTCGACTTCGGCGTAGACCTGTACGGCGCCGCCCTCGCCACCGTACTTGGCGGCGTTCACCATCGCCTCGCGCGCGGCCTGCATCTGGGCGCCGGTCCTCTCGTCGAGCGGGCAGTCGCCGACTATCACGACCTCGATGGGCACGCCGTGCTTGTCCTCCACCTCGGCGGCGTTGCGGCGCACCGCCTCGGCGACCGTGTCCGGCTCGTCGGCTTCGTCCTTGCCGGTGCCCTCCGGCTTGTACAGCCAGGTGCGCAGGTCGCGCTCCTGGGCGCGGGCGAGGCGGCGCACCTCGCCCGCGTTGTCGGCGTTGCGCTGGATCAGGGTGAGGGTGTGCAGCACGGAGTCGTGGACATGGGCGGCGACCTCGGCGCGTTCCTGGGCGCGGATGCGCATCAGGCGTTCCTCGGACAGGTCCTGGGTCATGCGGACCAGGTAGGGGCCGGCGAGCAGGGTGATACCCACGAGGACGGCGAGCGCGGCCTGTAGGACGGCGCCGAGGTGGGCGGTCGAGCCCTGCAGGACGAAGATGGCGGAGACACCGGCCGTGACGAGCAGGACGCCGCCGGCCGCGCGGAGCAGGGTGAGGGTGCGGCGCCGGCGGCCGGCCTCGGCCCAGCGGGCCCGGCGGGCGTTGTCCGCCTGCCGCCAGACCAGGGCGACACCGGCGGCGACGAGCACGGCGGGCACCAGATAGGCCTTGGTGGCGCTGCCCAGGTTCACGCTGCCCACGAAGACCACGGACACGACGACCATGAGGAGCAGCGCGACGATCTGTCCGCGGTCCGGCTTGCGGGCCACCAGTCTGCGGCGGCCGTCCGGCGAGGTCTCCGTGCCCACCAGCGACGGCTTCTGGTCGCCGACGCCGCCGATGCCGAGCGGCACGAAGAACCAGAACGCGGCGTACAGCAGCGCTCCGAGTCCGTCGGCCATGAACAGGCCGACGAAGACGAGCCGCACCCACACGACGGGCAGCCCGAGATGCCCGGCGAGGCCCCGCGCCACTCCGCCGAGCCAGCGTCCGTCGCTGCTGCGGTAGAGCTTGCGCGGCGGCCGCGGGTCGTCGAGTGGCAGGCTTGCGGCTTCCGGCATGCCAACGATGGTCACACGAGCGGCGGGACGGAGCATCAGGGTCGGCCCCCGAGACGCCCCTGATCTTCCGTCGGGGCCGGTCCGGGTGGCCGGTCCGGCGGGCGTTGCGCGGCGGTCGGCGCCGCTCGAACGCTTCCCCGCCCCGTCTCAGGGCCGATTTCAGGGTTGGCCCAGGGTCGTCCCGACTGCCGTCACGGCGGCCGGGCCGTCACCATGGACGCATGACGGATCACGAGCACGCCGCGACGGGTCCGGGACCCGGCCCCGGCCCGCGCCCGGCCCCGGGCACCGGGCCGACGGATGCCGCGCCCGCCGCGACGGACGAGACGGGAGCGGCCGGCCCCGGCCCCCACCCTTCCACGCACGAGCCGGAGCGGAAGGAGGGCACCGAGGTGCCCGACCGGTTCCGGCGCGACCGCCGGCACAAGATGATCGCGGGCGTGTGCGCGGGACTCGGCCGGCAGACCGACATGGACCCCGTCATCTTCCGGATCACGCTGGCCGTGCTCTCCGCGACCGGCGGTCTGGGCCTCATCTTCTACGGCTTCGCCTGGCTCCTGGTGCCGTACGAGGACGAGGAGGAGAACGAGCTGCGCAAGCTCTTCACCGGCCGGGTGGACGGCCAGGCGCTGGCCGCCGTGCTGTTCGCCCTGGTCGGCTGCGGGATCTTCCTGACGATGCTGAGGAACGGCGGGGTGCTGGCGTTCGCCACGGTGCTCTCGCTGCTGCTCGCCGGCGCGGGGTACTGGTCGCGGCGCCGAGGCGCCCCCGATCCCGACCCCCTGGCCGCGCAGGCCGCGGCCGACGCCCCGCCGGAGGCCCAGGCGCCGCCGGTCGTCACCACCTACCCCTCCTGGTGGCGGGACCCGATCGTCAAGGACGGCACCCATGTCGGGGGCACCGGCTATCTGTGGGGGCCCGGCGACGCCCGCGAGCGGGACCTGACCTCGGTCGTGGACGTCGGCGTACCCAACCCCTGGACGCATCCCGGGGCGATACGGACGCCGCCCGCCGCGTCCCCGAGACCGCGCGGCCCACGCTGGATCGGCGGCTGGGTGTTCCTGCTCGCCCTGCTGGCGGGCGGCCTGGGCACGGGGCTCGGCTGGGACACGCACCCGCTGGGCACCAGCCTGCAGACCGGACTGGCGTGCGCGCTCGCGGTGTTCGGGCTCGGCATCACGCTCAGCGCGTTCCTGGGCCGCACCGGGGCCGGCACGGTGTTCCTGGCGCTGGTCACGGCGGGGCTGCTCGCGGGGGCGGCGGCGCTGCCCCGGGACATCACCACCGACTGGCGGGAGACGTCCTGGAAGCCGGTCGCGGCGGCCCAGGTGCGGTCCGGGTACGACCTCGGCACCGGGCGGGGCACCTTGGACCTGAGCGGGGTGCGCCCGGCCAAGGGGCAGACGGTCGCGACGGACGCCCGGGTGGGCGCGGGACAGCTGAAGGTGATCGTGCCGGCGGACGCGGCGGTGCGGTTGAGCATCGATGTGGGGGTGGGCGACATCCGGCTGCCCGGGGACAGCGGAAAGGACGTGGACGTGCGGCCCGGCAGACACGAGGAGGTGACGCTGGCGCCTGCCGAGGGTGCCGGGAAGGGCGGCACGCTGGATCTGACGCTCGGCGTCGGGGTGGGACAGGTGGAGGTCAGCCGTGCTGCGTCATGAGTTCCAGCCCGGGAAGCTGGTCGCCGGGCTCTTCCTGACGGCCACCGGGGTGGCCTTCGCGGGGGACGCGGGCGGTCTGTGGGAGACACCGTGGTTCGCGGTCGTCCCGCTGGTCGTGGGCGGGCTCTGCCTGGCCGGCGCCGCGGCGGCGCTGACCCGGGGGATACGCAGACGGGGCGGCGCCGAGGGCGGTCAGCGGTAGCCGCCGGTCAGGCGCCGCCGGGCCCGCCAGACGGCGTCGACGGAGAGGTAGGGGGTGCCGGCGAGGACCAGGGGGAGCCAGGCCATCAGGTAGGCGAGGTCGTTGCCGTAGTAGTAGGGGGTGGTCGCCCAGCTCACCGTCAGCCAGAGGCTGAGGGAGATCAGCGCGCCGCCGAGTGCGGCCAGCCGGCCGAACAGGCCGAGCAGGATGCCGATGCCGACGGCCAGTTCACCGAGGGCCATGGCGTAGCCGAAGCCGACCGGGCTCTTCAAGGCCAGGTCGACCAGGGCCGGGATGGCGGCGGAGTCGCGGGCCGCGCGCATGGTGTCGCCGATGGAGCCGGTGCCGCCGGACTTCAGGAACGCGCTGTCGGTGAGCTTGTCCAGACCGGCGTAGACGAAGGTGATGCCCAGGAAGACGCGCAGTGGCAGCAGGGCGTAGTGGCCGGCGCTCTCCCGCCAGGTGCGGTGGCCGTCCAACCGGGTGGTGTGCATGTCTGTCCGCATCCCGTGAGTCATCGCTGCCAGCCGCCTCTCGCCCGCCGAAGCACCCCTCACGTGACCATACGTATGACGAAGGGAGCCCGTTCAATCCTTTCCTGGACCATTTTCCGGATTTCGGGCGTCGACGTGAGCGGCGGGCCGGGCTTCGTGCGGGTCTCCACCGATCTCACGTGGCCTTGCGGGCGATGCGGTTCAGGGCGAGACCCAGGCGGCGGTCGGGCGGTCCGTCGGTCAGTCCGGTGAGCCCGATCTCCTCCGCCAGGCGTCGCAGGCCGGTGCCCGGGGAGCCGTCCGCGATCTGGCGCAGGATCGACTCGGCCCGGCGCAGATCCGCGGGCTGTTGCCGATGTGTGCCGCGTCTGCGCAGCGCGCACTCAGTTCCGGCATCCCCGTCTCCCCCATGTCGTCCGCGTCGCCGGCCACGGTTGGCGGCAACTGTAGCGAGGATCACGGCAGGAGCCGGGCGAAAGTACGAAAAACGTCTCCGGACGGGGCGTTCACTCCCCCACCGGTTCACTCCCCCACCGGTTCACTCCCCCACCCGTTCACTCCGTCACCTGGACGACGCACCGGTTGGTCGCCACCCCGGCCGCGGTCACCACCTGCACCTCCACCGCGCCGGGCTCCACCTCGGCCGGCACGGGCACGGTCAGCACGCTGTCGGTGGGGTTGCGGAAGCCGCCCGTGACCGGGACCAGGGGGACGTGGACGTCGACCGCGCCGATGCGCACGACCATCCGCGAGAGCCGGTCGGCGCTCTGGGCGCCGGGCGGAACGAAGCCGCTGCCGCGGATCTCGATGTCGTCGCCGGTGCGGATCGGGCCGTCGAGGTCGCCGGGTTCGCGGGCGCGGACCACCGAGAGGATCACCGGACGGCCCCCCTCGGCGTACTTGCCGGCCAGGTAGGTCGCGGCCGAGATCAGCACGATCACACCCAGGCCCCAGGGCAGATCGGGCAGTTGGTCGGGGCGGCTGGCCAGCCGTACGGCGGCGAACAGCAGGGCGACGGCGCTGATGGCGACGTACTGGATGTCGGTGAAGGCGCCCCGGCCTGAGTCGTCGGTGAGCAGATCGGCGGCGCGCGGACGGTGGGCGGGCACCTTCTGCAGCCGCTGGGCGAGGATGCGCAGGCCCACCACCCGGCGCACCAGGACGGCGACGCCGCACACCACGGCGAGGACGGTCACCACGCCCGCGCCGCGGGCCAGATCGAGGCCGGAGAGCAGCGCGTCGCGTCCGGCGTGGCCGGAGGCGGCGGCCAGACGGGCGGCGAGCAGCAGGACGGCGTACGCGACGAACAGGACCCAGCAGGCGGCGACCGTACGGGAGGTGGAGAACCGGTTGTCCTCGCCGATCACCGGTGCGAGCGCCCCGCCGCGCGCCCGGTGGAAGAAGCAGGCGGTGGTGAGCGTGGCGGCGACGACGAGCGCGGCGAGCAGGGCCGCGGTGCGGGCGCCGGTCCAGCCCGCGCCGATCGCGGTGAGCGCCTCGGCCAGCAGCAGCGCGGTGACCGCTCCCCACACCGCGTAGACCGTCCGCAGCCACAGCCTGGCGAGCCGGGCCACGCCCTCGGCCCGGCTCTGTTCGGCGACGGCCTCGGCCCGCTCGGTCAGTTCCTCGGAGACCCACTGGCGGGACGCGGAGGCCGAGTGGGCCACGGCCGCCGGCAGTCCCCGGCCGGCGGCGAACTCGTCGCGCCGGCGCAGGAACGCGGCGACGGCCCGCCGGTGTCCCTCGCGGGCGCCGTGCGGACAGTCCCCGCAGGTGCAGCCGCCCTCGTGGACGCCGTCGGCATCCGTGTGCCCCCTAGCCTCCTGCACCGCCACGCCCGACGCCCGCCTTCCCCGCGACCTGCCGATCCGGCCGCCGGCACCCGTGATCGGGTACGACGGCCGGGCAACTCCCCTGTGATGACAGCGAATTGTGCCCTACGCCGGGCCCTCCGGCGCGCCGGGGCCGGGTCACCGGGGGTGAAGCCGGTACCGCCGTGTTGACCCGGCGGCGGATCAGCCGCGGACCACACCCCTCCGGCACGCCGGCTGAGGAGGACCGGCACACCGGCCGAGCAGGACCGGCACGTCGGCCGAGCAGGACCGGCACACCGGCCGAGCAGGACCGGCACACCGGCCGAGCAGGACTGGCACGTCAGCCGAGCAGGTCCGGTTCGCTGCGGCTGATGTCCTGCCACAGGGGCTGGTAGTTGATCCAGGCCACGAGGTCGCCGCCGAGCTGTTCACGGGTGGCGACGGCGAGCTTGTGGTCGATGAGCACCGGTCGGCCCGCCGCCCTGGCCAGCAGCTGCACCTGGCAGGACCGGTCCAGGGACAGGAACCACCAGGCCGCCGCGTCCACCGAGTCGCCGACGGTGAGCAGCCCGTGGTTGCGCAGCACCAGGGCCTTGCGGGAGCCGAGCGCGGTGGCGATCCGGCGGCCCTCCTCGGCGTCCACGGTGACGCCGGTGTAGGCGTCGTACAGGGCGAGGTCCTCGTAGAAGGCGCAGCTCTCCTGGGTGATGGGGTCGATGAGGTCTCCGAGGGCGGCGAGGGCGCGGCCGTGCACGGAGTGGCAGTGGGCGACGGCGACGACGTCGGGGCGGGCGGCGTGCACCTGGACGTGCACGGTGAACGCGGCCTGGTTGACGTGGTAGCGGCCCTCGACGACCTGCCCGTCCTGGTTGACGAGGACGAGATCGCCGACGGTGACGTGCTTGAACGGCATCCCGAAGGGATTGACCCAGAAGCAGTCGGTGAACTCCGGGTCCCGGGCCGTGATGTGTCCCGACACCCCGTCCTCGAAACCCGCCCGCCCGAAGATCCGCAGGGCGCCGGCGAGCCGCTCCTTGCGGTGCCGGCGTTCGTCCTCGGCCGAGTCGTGCATCGGCGGCATGGCGAACCGCAGCCGGTCGGTGGGCAGCGGCAGGGGCGGCGTGGGCCCTTGCATGGATCCTCCCGTACGGGGATGGGCGGTACGGGCCGGAAGGTACCGCCGGCGGGCGCAAGAGGGCAGAGCCGTGCTGTGAAGATGCCGCGCATACCGGACAGGAGATGTCGGGATTGCCGGTGAGACTGGCGCGTATGAACTGGGCAGCCTTCAGCACCGCCGTACCCGATCTGGCGAAGACCGGCGAGGAGCGCTTCGGCGCCCACCGGCACCATGTCCTCGCGACCCTCCGCAAGGACGGCTCGCCCCGCACCTCCGGGATCGAGGTCCGCTTCCTGGGCGGGGAGCTCTGGCTCGGCATGATGTCGGGCTCGTTGAAAGCCCTCGACCTGCGCCGCGACCCCCGGTTCGCCCTCCAGGCCAACCCGGGCGCGGGAACGGACATGGGCGGCGGAGACGTCCGGATCGGCGGGCGGGCGTACGAGGTCGAGGACGGCGCGGCCAGGGCCGCGTACGTGGAAGAGGTGGAACCGCCGCAGCCGTTCCACCTCTTCCGCACCGAGCTGACGGAGGTCGTACGGACCTACGTCGAGGACGACACGTATCTGGTCACCCAGGTCTGGAAGCCCGGAGAGCCGGTGCGCGCTCTCAGGCGGACCTAGGGAGGACTACTCCCACTCGATCGTGCCCGGCGGCTTGCTCGTCACGTCGAGGACGACCCGGTTGACGTCACGGACCTCGTTGGTGATGCGGGTGGAGATCTTCGCCAGCACGTCGTACGGCAGCCGCGACCAGTCGGCCGTCATCGCGTCCTCGGAGGAGACCGGGCGCAGGACGATCGGGTGGCCGTAGGTGCGGCCGTCGCCCTGGACGCCCACGCTGCGGACGTCGGCGAGCAGGACCACCGGGCACTGCCAGATGTCACGGTCCAGGCCGGCCGCGGTCAGCTCCTCGCGGGCGATGGCGTCGGCCTCGCGCAGCAGGTCCAGCCGCTCCTTGGTGACCTCGCCGACGATGCGGATGCCGAGGCCCGGGCCCGGGAAGGGCTGGCGCTGGACGATCTCCTCCGGCAGGCCCAGCTCCTGGCCGACCATGCGGACCTCGTCCTTGAACAGCTTGCGCAGCGGCTCGATCAGCTTGAACTCAAGGTCCTCGGGCAGGCCGCCGACGTTGTGGTGCGACTTGATGTTCGCGGTGCCGGTGCCGCCGCCGGACTCCACCACGTCCGGGTAGAGGGTGCCCTGGACCAGGAACTCCACGGCCGGGCCCTCGTCGGCGATGATCTCGGCCTGGGCCTGCTCGAAGACGCGGATGAACTCGCGGCCGATGATCTTCCGCTTCTCCTCCGGGTCGCTGACCCCGGCCAGCGCCTTGAGGAAGCGCTCCTCGGCGTCGACGACCTTCAGCTGGACGCCGGTGGCCGCGACGAAGTCCTTCTCGACCTGCTCGGTCTCGCCCTTGCGCATCAGGCCGTGGTCGACGTACACGCAGGTCAGCTGGGAGCCGATGGCCTTCTGGACGAGTGCGGCGGCGACGGCGGAGTCCACACCGCCGGACAGGCCGCAGATCGCGCGCTTGTCACCGACCAGCTCGCGGATGGCCTCGACCTGCTCCTCGATCACGTTGCCGGTGGTCCAGTTCGGCTCCAGGCCGGCACCGCGGTACAGGAAGTGCTCCAGCACCTGCTGGCCGTGCGTGGAGTGCATGACCTCGGGGTGGTACTGGACGCCGTAGAGCTTCTTCTCGTCGTTCTCGAACGCGGCGACCGGGACGACGTCCGTGGAGGCGGTGACCGCGAAGCCCTCGGGGGCGGCGGAGCAGGCGTCGCCGTGCGACATCCACACGTGCTGCTCGGCCGGGGTGCCCTCGAAGAGGGTGGAGGAGTTCTTGGAGACGTGCAGGTCCGTACGGCCGTACTCGCGGGCGCCGGTGTTGTCGACCGTGCCGCCGAGGGCCTGCGCCATGAGCTGGAAGCCGTAGCACATGCCGAAGACGGGGACGCCGGCCTCGAAGATCTCGCGGTCGAGGGTGGGGGCGCCCTCCTCGTACACGGACGACGGGCCGCCGGAGAGGATGATCGCCGCGGGGTTCTTGGCGAGCATCTCGGCGACCGGCATGGTGCTCGGCACGATCTCGCTGTAGACCCGCGCCTCGCGGACGCGTCGGGCGATGAGCTGGGCGTACTGCGCGCCGAAGTCGACGACCAGGACGGTGTCGGGGGTGGCGGCAGACTGGGTCGCTGATGACACGGGGTGCCTTCTGGTGGTCGGGCGGGGGTCTGTGCTTCCGATTCTAACGGGGTGGCCGGGGGACCTCCGAGGGAAGCCACCGTGGCATACTGACCGCATGCGCAAGCACTCGACCTTCGTCTTTACCTATGGCACCCGGCCCGCCGGCTGCCATGGTCGTGCTGCTTGAGCTGACGCCAAGCGACTTCCCAGGCGCCCCGGGCCGACAAGGCCCGGGGCGCCTGTCGTTTCTCCGGGCCGTGTCGTTCGGGGGCACTCATCCCAGCGAGGAGCCCGACATGACCACCACCGCACCGGACACCGCACAGGCCGCAACGCCGGAGGCGATCATCGCCGACGCCCGTGACCGCATCGACGCGCTCGACGACCGGATCATCGGGCTCGTCCAGGAGCGGATGGCCGTCTCCGCCGTCGTCCAGCAGACCCGTATCGCCTCCGGCGGACGGCGTGTGCACCTGTCCCGCGAGATGGAGATCCTCGGCCGCTACCGGGACGCGCTCGGCAAGCCGGGCACCGCCCTCGCCATGACCCTGCTGGAGCTGAGCCGGGGTCGTATCTGAGTTCGGTCCCGCTCTCACCCGTACGGCGCGTGACCGGCCCGCGCACCGCTTCGTTGAGGGGGTTGTCCGTGCCAGCCAGGGGCGGGCCCGAAAGAACCACGCGTGGCTCGCTGGAGCGATGAGGCGTACGGGTCGTGCCGTACGCCGTGGGACCTCGCTCCAGGAAGTGACCGGACGGCAGGGGACAGCAGCCCGGTCACCCAAGAGAACGGCCGGCTCCGGGGACGCCCGGGGCCGGCCGGCGGAACCCCGACAACTGCAGAAGTCCACAGGGCACAGGAACCAGCGGCGCAACCCCCCGGCGCCGCTCCCTGGCACCGGCGCCGCCCTGACGCCGGTGCTGACTGGAAGAAGGGCCCCGCGGCCTCTCCGTCCCGCGGGGCCCTTCGTCATGCCCGCACCCCGGGACGTGACCGAGCTCACACGCAAACCCGGGGTCTCCCGAGCAACCCTTCACGCTTTCCGCTGATCAAACCTGCCGGATCAAGAAAACGGTGAGAGGGACCTGCCTTCGGAGGGGGATGCAGGTCCCTCTGTGTCGTCCGGGCCGATCCGGTGTGCCGTTGCGGCAGGTCCGGCGGCTGCCGGTCCGGTCACTTCTTCGGTGGTACCGCCGGCATCCCCAGGAACGGCAGCCGCAGCGCGCCGAACGCGTCCGCGGGGACCGCCGGGGACTGCGGTTCCACCGGCTTCAGCCGCTCGTACGCCGCTCCGGGCGCCGGCCGTGGGTCCTCCTCGCCCTTGTTCGGCCAGAACGACATCGCCCGCTCGGCCTGCGCGGTGATCGTCAGCGAGGGGTTCACCCCCAGGTTCGCCGAGACCGCGGCGCCGTCGACGACCGAGATGCCGGGGTGGCCGTAGAGCCGGTGGTACGGGTCGATCACGCCCGTCTCCGGGGAGTCGCCGATGGGGCAGCCGCCGAGGAAGTGCGCGGTGAGCGGGGTGCCCATCAGCTCGCCCACGTTGCTGCCGGCGAAGCCGTTGATCTCGGCGGCGAGCGCGGAGGCGGCCTCGGTCGCGGCCCTGATCTGCTTCGGGTTCGGCGCGCCGTGCCCCTGCCGCGCGGTGAGCAGGCCCTTGCCCACGCCGCCGGGCTTCAGGTACGTGGTCAGCGAGTTGTCCAGGGACTGCATGACCAGGCCGATGATGGTCCGCTCCGACCAGCGCCGGTTGGACAGGGAACGGGCGACCAGCAGCGGGTGCCGGGCCGCGTTCGCCAGCCAGGCGAGGACGCGCGAGGAGCCCTCGGCGTACGGCACCTGGAGGATGGACAGGCCGCCCATCGAGTTGGAGCCCTTGCCGTACCGCACCGGTTCGATGTGGGTGTTCTCGTCGGGGTGGATCGAGGACGTGATGGCGACGCCCTGCGTGAAGTCGGCCCGTGGCGCGCCGGTGGCCCTGCGGTAGCGGCGGTTGTCGGTCTGCGCGCCGACCAGGGCCTCCGAGTTGGTGCGGGTCAGGTCGCCGAGCCGGGCGGACAGGTACGGCAGCTGGCCGCCGGCCTTCATGCGGTGCAGCAGGGTCTGGGTGCCGTAGGTGCCGGCCGCGAGGACCACCCTGCGGGCGGTGAAGAGCCGGCCCTCGCCCTTCTTCTTCCGGTCCGTCGGCAGGGTCGCCACCGCGTAGCCGCCGCGCGAGTCGTCCGTGACGGACACGACCGTCGTCATGGGGTGCACGACCGCGCCGGCCTTCTCGGCGAGGTACAGGTAGTTCTCGTTGAGGGTGTTCTTCGCGCCGTGCCGGCAGCCGGTCATGCACTCGCCGCACTCGGTGCAGGCCTTCCGGTCGGGGCCGGCCCCGCCGAAGTACGGGTCGTTCACCTGCTCACCGGGCCGGGCCTTCGCCCTGCCGTCGGCGTCCTTGCCGTCGCCGAAGAACACGCCCACCGGGGCGAGGTGGAAGGTGTCGCCGACGCCCATCCGCTCGGCCGCCGCCTTGAGGTGGACGTCGGAGGGGGTCATGGTCGGGTTGAGCCGCACGCCGAGCATGCGCCGGGCCTGGTCGTAGTACGGCTTCAGCTCCTCCTGCCAGTCGGTGATGTGCCGCCACTGCGGGTCCTCGAAGAAGGGCTTCGGCGGCACGTAGAGGGTGTTGGCGTAGTTGAGGGAGCCGCCGCCGACGCCCGCGCCGGCCAGCACCATCACATTGCCCAGCAGGTGGATGCGCTGGATGCCGAACATGCCGAGCTTCGGGGCCCAGAGGTAGTTCTTCAGGTCCCAGGAGTTCCTGGGCAACGTGGCGCGGGTGAAGCGGCGTCCGGCTTCCAGCACCCCGACCTTGTACCCCTTCTCGGTGAGCCGGAGTGCGGACACCGAGCCGCCGAAGCCGGAGCCGACGATCAGGACGTCGTAGTCGTAGGCGTCTTGCGGCACGTGTACTCCTCGTTGAGTTGCGGCTGCGGGGTCGTCCGTGGCTGGTCGCGCGGTTCCCCGCGCGCCTGGGTGGGTCAGCGGAACCGGAATGCCTTCATCAGCTTCAGGCTCGTGCTCATGAAGCGGGCGTAGGACTCGTCGTCCATCCCCAGCGAGGGCGCCATCGGCAGCAGCCGCTGCTGGGCGACGGTCTGGGCCTCCGTGTACTTGAGGATGCCCTCGGAGCCGTGGCGGCGGCCCAGGCCGGAGTCCTTCATGCCGCCCATCGGGGACTGGACACTGCCGTAGGCGGGGGCGTAGCCCTCGTTGACGTTGACCGTGCCGGTGCGCAGGCGGGCGGCGACGTCCCGGCCGCGGCGGGCGTCGGTCGTCCACACGGAGGCGTTCAGGCCGTAGGGCGTGGCGTTGGCGCGTTCGACCGCCTCGTCGTCGCTCTTGAACCGGTAGACCGAGACGACCGGGCCGAAGGTCTCCTCCTCGCACACGGCCATGGAGGTCTCGACGCCGTCGAGGATGGTGGGCTCGAAGAAGTAGGGGCCGATGTCGGGGCGGGCCACCCCGCCGGCGATCACCTTCGCGCCCTTGGCGACGGCCTCCTCGACATGCCGCCGCACGGTCTTCAGCTGGCGTTCGCCGACCAGCGAGCCCATGTCGGCGCCGTAGGCGAGGGAGTTGCCGAGCCGCATGGCCTTGGTGCGGGCGGCGAACCGCTCCAGGAAGGCGTCGGCGACCGACTCGTGGACGTAGAGCCGCTCGATGGAGATGCACAGCTGGCCGGCGGAGGAGAAGCAGGCGCGGACGGCCCCGGCGGCGGCCTTCTCGATGTCGGCGTCCTCCAGCACCAGCATGGCGTTCTTGCCGCCG
Organism: Streptomyces sp. Ru62; assembly: GCF_002920615.1. Taxonomy (GTDB): domain Bacteria; phylum Actinomycetota; class Actinomycetes; order Streptomycetales; family Streptomycetaceae; genus Streptomyces. Next base: position 243,867 of record NZ_PQSU01000012.1, on the reverse strand, counting down.
AGTTCGAGGGAGACGCCGACCAAGCGGGAGGCCGCGCCGACCGCGACCTCGCGGCCGGTGCGGGTGGAGCCGGTGAAGGAGACGTAGTCGGCGTGCCTGACCAGCTCCGGGCCGACGACCGGGCCCTCGCCGAGGACCACCTGGAAGACGCCCTCCGGCAGCCCGGCCTCGATCAGCAGGTCACGGGCCCACAGCGCGGTGAGGCAGGTCTCCGTGTCCGGCTTCATCACGACGGCGTTGCCGGCGGCGAAGGCGGGCAGGGCGTCGCCGACGGACAGCTCCAGCGGGTAGTTCCAGGGGGCGATCTGGCCCACCACCCCGCGCGGGTGGCGCAGTTCGGTGACCTTGGTCAGCGTCGGCATGGCGCCCGCGTGCCGCTTGGGCTTCAGGTACGCGGCGGCCCGGCGGCCGTAGTGGCGGGCCGCGACGGCGACGGCCTGCACCTCCTCGTGCGCGTGCAGGCGGGCCTTGCCGGTCTCCAGCTGGATCAGGTCGAGGACCTCGGCCTGCCGCTCCAGCACCAGGTCGTGGAAGCGGAGCAGGACGGCGGCCCGCTGCCGGACCGGGACCTTCGCCCACACGGCCTGGGCGGCGCGGGCCGCGTCGAAGGCCTCGGCGACGTCCTGCGGGGTGGACTCGGGCAGGTCGGCCAGTTTCTCGCCGGTGAACGGGGTGTGGTTGGCGGTGCGGCCTGAGCCGACGACGCCCTTGGTGAGCTGGGCCACCAACTCCGGGGTGACCACGTCGGCGGCGGTGCGGGCGCCTTCGGGCGCGGGCGCGAGCGGGTTGGTACCGGCGATGTCCGGGGCCTGCGTGTCCGTCATGACGCGCAGGGTATGCCGCGGCGGAGGCTTTGTGTACCCGTCGGTAACGCGGATTCACCGAGTGCTCACACACTGCCAGTGATCACTGGCAGTGAATGCGCTGATCAGGGCGTTGGGCCGGAGCACCGCACGATCAGTCGGCCTCTGTCCTTCTCGCGAGAAGGAGACCGAGGGCGGTGAGGGGGGTACGGCGGGGCGGGGGCTCGGGGGCCGGTGCGGGGTCGGGGGCCGGTGCGGCCTCCGGAGCTGGTGCGGGCCGGGGGGCCGGTGCGGCCATGGGGGCCGGTGCGGCCAAGGAGGCCGGTGCGGCGCCAGGGGCCGGTGCGGACTCGGGAGCCTGGTCGGCGGCCGACGGGCCGGGTTCCCGCGCCGTTCCCGGTACGGCGGTGAGCCCCAGGCAGTCGCGGAGTGCGGCCTCGACCTCCGCCGCGTCCGGCCGCGCCGCCGGCTCCTCGGCGTGCAGCCGGTCCAGCAGCGGGCCCAGCGCGCCGGGGTCCGTGTCACCCAGGGTGGCGCGCAGCAGGGCGCCCAGGGACCACAGGTCGGAGGCCGGGCCGGCGCCGGGCCCCGCCGCCCGCTCGGGCGCGACGAAGCCGGCGGGCGCGTCCTCCGCATGCCCGTCGCCGATGCCGAAGTCGGTGAGGACGACCCGCCCGGTCCCGGATTCCAGCAGCACGTTGGCCGGTTTCAGGTCCCGGTGCACGATCCCGACGGCGTGGGCGGCGCGCAGCGCGCCGAGTACGGCGAGCCCGATGCGCACGGCCTCTTCGGCGGGGAGCGGGCCCCGGCGCAGCACCTCGCGCAGGGACTCGCCGGCCACCAACTCCATGACGATCCACGGGATGCCGTCCTCGGTGACGACGTCGTACACCGTGACGGCCGAGGGGTGCCGCACCCGGGTGGCGGCGCGGGCCTCGTGGTGGAGCCGGTGCGCGATGCGCCGGCTGTCCTCGTCGGCGGCCGGATCGCCGGGCAGCAGGGGCTCCTTGACGGCGACCAGCGCCTGCCCCTGTTCGTCCCGGGCGCGCCACACGGTCCCGGACGGCCCGGAGCCGAGGCGCCCGGCCAGCCGGTAACGGCCGCCGATCAGGCGTGCGTCGGGCGGGTGTTCGCCGTCTTCGGTCATGTCACATCAGTACCGTGCGCACCACGCCGTTGTCGAAGCGGGAGGTCGGAAGCGGGGCCGGGGAACGGGGCCGGGCGGTCACACGGCCCACCGGTGCAGGCTGAAACCGTGCGCGGCCTCGCGCACCTCCACCGCCCCGGCCCCGCCGAAGTGCGCCGGCACCACCAACGCCCGCTGCTCGGCCGCCCGTTGCAGCACCCGCTGCCGGGTGCGCGCCGCCTGCCCCGGGTCGAGGCAGAAGCAGCTGCTGCACTCGGGCCGCAGGATCTGCACCGGGCTGTGCAGCAGGTCGCCGACGAACACCGCCCGTTCGCCGCGCGACTCGACCCACAGGACGGCCGAGCCGGGCGTGTGCCCGGGGGCGGGCTCCAGCACCAGGTGCTCGTCGACGCGGTAGGTGTCCTCCCACACCACCGCCTGCCCGGCCCGGTGCACGGGCGCGACGCTGTCCTCGTAGACCAGCCGGTCCACGGGCCGCGCGCCGCCCGCGTAGCCGCCCGCCGGGCCGAAGTGGTGGTCGTCGGCGGCCGGGAGGAGATAACGGGCGCGCGGGAAGGACGGCACCCACGCACCGCCGGCGTCCAGGGTGTTCCAGCCGACGTGGTCGGCGTGCAGATGCGTGTTGATCACGACGTCGACGTCCCCCGGCCGGATGCCCGCCCGCTCCAGCCGGCCCAGGAAGTCGCCCTGCCGCCGGTGGAAGAGCGGATTGCCGGGGCGTTCCCGGCCGTTGCCGACCCCGGTGTCGACCAGGACGGTCCGTCCGCCGGTACGCAGCACCCAGGTCTGGAGCGCCACCACCGCCCGGTCCCCGCCCGCCTCCCGGTAGTCCGGGACGAGCTGCGCCGCATGGTCTTCCCACACCTTTGGCCCGCACCCCGGCACCAGGTCGGCGGCGGGCACGTACGGCCCCTGCCACTCGACGATCCGCAGCACCTCGACGTCACCGATCACAAAACCCTGTACGCGATCACCGGTCATGACGAGAACCGTAAGAGCCCGCGCTGAGCGTTTCCATGCGTGACCGGCGCGTTCACATACGCTGTCGTCTCATGGATGTCGTCAGCGATGCGATCGCGGCGGTCCGCGTGGGCAGCCCCTCCTCCAACCGGCTGCGGGTGACCGGCACCTGGTGCGTCCGGCTGGCCCCGTACGAGGGCGCCGGCTTCCACGTCGTACTGAGCGGGTCCTGCCTGCTCCTGCCGGACGGGGGCGGCGCGCCGGTCGCCCTGGGTCCGGGGGACGTGGTGCTGCTGCCGCACGGCGCCGGGCACGTGCTGGCGCACGCGGCGGCGGAGCCGGCGGAGGTACGGCGGGCGGTGCCCTTCGGGGAGCTGCGGGACACGGACGTACGGCCTGCCGGGCCCGGCCCCGAGGTGGAGCTGCTGTGCGGCAAGTACCGTCTCGACCGCAGCCGTACCCATCCGCTGATGGCGGAGCTGCCCCAGGTGGTGCATCTGCCCCACCGGGTGGGCGGCCACCCGGAACTGCGCGCGGCCGTGGACCTGTTGGCGCGGGAGCTGGCGGAACGCCGGCCCGGCGGCTGCCTCGCCCTGCCCAGTCTGCTGGACCTGCTCCTGGTCTACCTGGTCCGGGCGTGGATGGCCGAGGCGGAGACGGGCGCGTGGCCTGCGGTGCTGAACGACCCCGTGACGACGGCCGCGCTGCGCGCCGTGCACTCCGATCCGGCGGCCCCCTGGACGGCCGGCCGGCTGGCCGCCCAGGCGGGCGTCTCCCGGGCCACGCTGGCGCGCCGCTTCACCGCGCTGGTCGGCCGGCCGCCGATGGCGTACCTCACCTGGTGGCGGCTGACCCTCGCGGCGACCCGGCTGCGCGAGACGGACGCGCCGCTCGCGACGGTGGCACGGGAGACGGGGTACGGCAGCCCGTACGCCCTCTCGCACGCCTTCAGCCGGGAGTTCGGGATCACACCGAGCGCGTACCGGGCGCTCAGGGCTTCCTGATCCCCAGGTGGGCGGTCGCCGTCCTCGCGCCGGGCAGCGGGGCACCGGGAGGGCGAACCGGTCACACACCCGTGACCGAGCACGAGTCAGGCACCCGCTGACCGAGAACGTCACACCCGTGACCGAGCACGCGTCACACACCCGTGGCCGAGAACGTGTCGACCGCCACGTCGAAGTACTCCCGCGCCTCCCGCACCTGACCGACCGGCGCCGACACCCACACGTCGTACAGCCGGCCGTTCTCCTCCCAGCACAGGTCGTAGGTGTGGCGCGGGCCCTCCGCCGCGCTGAAGCCGTCCCAGGTGAACTCCCAGAGCGCGGCCGGGTGTCCGTGGTGCGTGGTCCGGATGACCCGGCCGTCGTGGTAGCCGGGGTTGGTGGAGGGGCCGTCGGCGGCGGAGCGGTTCATCGCAGCCTCGGGGCCGCCCGGCTGGGGCCCGCCCACCCGGATGCCCAGGCGGAAGGTCCCGCCCGGCGAGAGGTAGAAGACGCGTGGCCCCTCAGGGCTGCGGGTGAAGCCCTCCGGTACGGCGAGGGAGAAGCCGGCCGGGTCCCGGGCAGTGCGGTAACCGGAGGGCGCGGTGCGCGAACCGGCGTTGGGGGCGCGCGAGGGAGTGTGGGGCGGTGCCGGCCCGGTCCCGGTCGGCGACGGGGAGACGGCCGTACCTCCCGTGCCTCTCCCGGTCGGTGCCGGGGACACGTCCGTGCCACCGGTGCCGGTCCTGGTCGCCGGGCTCGTCGCGGTACCGCCCGGCGTGCCGCCGCCCCCGCCCCCGTCCCCGTTCCCGTGCAGCAGCAGCGCCGCGGCCGACACGCCGGCCCCGGCCAGCGCGGCGACGAGCAGGGCCGCGACCAGCAGGCCGCGCGGGGAGGAACGCGCCGGGGGCGGTTCGAGCGGCGGCCGGACCGGGCCGGCCGGCAGCGGTCCGCCGTGGGGCAGGTCCCACTGCGTCGGTGTGTACGGTGCCGGGGACTTCGGCGTGAGGCTCCCGCCGATCCGGTGGATGAGCCCGCCGCCGTGCGCTCCCGCCGTGCCCGGGTCGCCCGGCGCGGGCGGCGTCCGGCCGGTCTCCAGATACGTCCACAGCATCCGCTCGGCGTCCGCCGCGCCCAGCCGCCGGTCCGGGTCGCGCTCCAGCAGCCCCAGGACGACCGGCAGCAGCGGCTCGGCCTCGGCCGGCGGGCGGATGTCGTCGGAGACGACGGCGTGCAGGATGCCGCCGAGCGAGTCGCGCCGGAACGGCGACTCGCCGCTGAGCACCGTGCACAGCAGCGCGCCCAGCGACCACAGATCGGACTCCGGCCCGGTGCGCAGCCCGGACATCCGCTCCGGCGCGGTGTACTCGGGCGAGCCGACGAACGAGCCGGTCTCGGTGAGCGTGGTGGCGCCCTCGACCTGCGCGATGCCGAAGTCGGTGAGGACGACCCGGTCGGTACCCGACTCGATCAGCACGTTCGCGGGCTTGATGTCCCGGTGCAGCACCCCCGCCTCGTGCGCGGTGCGCACCGCGCTCAGCAGGGCGATGCCGATCCGCGCGGCCTCGAAGGCGTCGACCGGACCGTGCCGGTCGATCCGGTCGGCGAGCGAACCGCCGTCGATCAACTCCATGACCAGGTACGGCCGTTCGTCCTGCTCCACCACGTCGTGCACGACGATGATGTGCGGGTGCCGCAACTGGCAGACGGCGCGCGCCTCGCGGAGCGTACGGTCACGGCGACGGCGCGCGTCGTCGTCCGGGAGCGCGTCGTCGGGCAGGAGCTCCTTGACCGCCACCTGACGGCCCAGCACCTGGTCGCTCGCCCGCCACACGACGCCCATGCCGCCGCGCCCGATGCGTTCCTCCAGGCGGTAACGGCCCGCGATCAGCCGGAAGCCGGCTCCCTCGGTCCCCATGCGCCCATCATGCCGCACGGGACCCGTGCCCCCCGGGACACCGACCGGCCAAGACACACCGGTCAGCCTGCCATTTTCGGCCGACTCGGCGACCGCTGACGCCGGCTCAGCCCTCGTCCGGCTGCTGCCAGCCGCGCAGCACCCAGGTGAACTGCTCCCTGGTCGTGGCCCAGTCCTCGGCCGGCGAGGACATGTAGAGGACGTACTCGGTGCCCTGGCGCGAGAAGTACGTCTCCTCGACCGCGCGCCGCGGTCCGGGGACGTACGGCGGGTCCTTCTTCAGCGCGGTCCAGGTGTACTCCCACCGGGCGCCCTTGCGGTCGCGGTAGATGTTCTCCTTCATCGTGACGCGCCGGTAGTCGACCAGCCGTTGGAGCTGCTGCTCCAGATCCTGCTGGTGGGAGAGGGGGTCGGCGAAGTCCGGTGAACCGTCGATGGCTATGCGGACGAAGTGATTGCCGTTGTCGGGCGTGTAGTCGATCTGCTTGAGGTCGCCCTGGATGCCGTACACCTCGCGCTTCCAGCCCTTGGGCAGGGAGAGGCTGAAGCCCAGCGGGTCGTGGTACGTCCTCCAGCCGGCGGGGATCGTGCCGTCGGCGCCGGCCGTCTCGCTGTCGGCGGGCGCCGGGCTCACTTCACCACCGGCCCCGGAGGTCCGCCCGCCCCAGTGCTGGATCGCCACCGCCCCGGCACCGCCGAGCACCGCGGCCAAGGCGACGACCAGCGCGAGGGTGCGCAGCCGCCGGCGGGGCCGGGCGGGCACCGGCCCGCGGACCGTGAACGCGCCGACGGAACCCGGGTCGTGTCCGGGCGCGGAGGACCCGGGTTCGTACGGGGAGGTGGCGGACCCGGAACCGTAAGGGCCCGCCGGGCCTCCGGAGCGGTAGCCCTGGCCGGAGGAGTTCGATCCGTAGTCCTGGTCGGAGGAGTTCGGCCCGTAACCCTGGCCGGAGGAGTTCGGCCCGTAGCCGTCGCCCGACGCGCCCGCGCCGTAGCCGGTGGCCGACGTCCCGGAGCCGTAACCAGTGGCCGACGTCCCGGAGCCGTAGCCTCCGCCCGCCGTGTCGCCGCCGTGGCCGGACCAGGGTGTGCCCGGGGCCGGACCCCGGTGGCGGTCGGTGGCCGCGGGGCGGCCCGATCCCTGGGTCGGGACGAACGCCTGGGCCGTGCGCGGTCGGCGGCCCTCCGCCGCCTCGGCGAGCATCTGCTCGGCCTCCTCCGCGCCCGGCCGCCGGGCCGGGTCCTTGCGCAGGAGCGCGGCGATGACCGGGGTGAGCGGACCGGCGTGGCGCGGCTCGTCCGCCTCCTCCTCGACGACCGCCTGCATGGTGCTCAGCGGCGAGGTCCGCCGGAACGGCGAGCGCCCCTCGACCGCCGTGTACAGCGTGGCGCCGAGCGCCCACAGGTCGGAGGCCGGGCCGGGGTCGTGGCCGCGCACCCGCTCCGGGGCCAGGTAGTCGACCGAGCCGACGACCTCTCCGGTGCGGGTGATGGTGGTGTCGCCCTCGATCTGGGCGATGCCGAAGTCGGTGAGCAGGACCCGGCCGTCCGCGCCGAGGAGGACGTTGCCGGGCTTGACGTCCCGGTGCAGCACCCCGGCGGAGTGTGCGGCGCGCAGCGCCCGCAGCACCCAGAGCCCGATCCGCGCGGTCTCCGCCGGCTCCACGCGGCCCCGCTCCTTGACCGTGTCGGCCAGCGAGGCGCCCTCGACCAGCTCCATCACGATCCACGGACGGCCGTCGTGTTCCAGGACGTCGTGCACGGTGACGACGGCGGAGTGGTTGATGCGCGCGGCGGCCCGGGCCTCGGCCCGGGTCCGGGCGAGCAGCACGGCCCGGTCACTGTCGGAGACGTAGAGCGCGGCGGTCAACTCCTTGACGGCGACCTTCCGGTGCAGCACCTCGTCGTGGGCGCGCCACACCCGGCCCATGCCGCCGCTGCCGATGGAGTCGGCGAGCCGGTAGCGGCCCGCTATGAGCAGGCCCTGCATCTGATTCACGTTGCCCCGCAATGCTCTTGACAGGGTCAGACTAAGGACCGGTCTGCCCCCAGGGAACCAGCGGGGTGCCACGGAAACCGCACTGTGACGATGGTCATTTCCGCGCGAGACAGGGAACCGCACCGGCCCCGCCCGGCCCCGGACACACGCTGCTCAACCGGTGTAGCGATACGTCGCGGTAGCCTGCTCGTACAACCGCGTCACCTCGTCGCGCTCCGCCTCCGGACCGCGCACCTGGACGACGTGGTAGCGGCCGTTCAGCAACAGGGCCATGTTCCGCACGAACAGGTCCCGGCCCTGTCCGTCGGTCCAGGTGAACTGCCCCTCGGCCATGGTCCGTCCGCCCACCTCGGTGGTCCGCAGCCCGGTGGCCGTCGCCCAGCTGGAGTCGCGGTACGGCTGGAGTTCGCGCTCCTTGTCCCGCTGATAGACCATCGGATCGCTGCCGTACGCGGACGTGCCGTCCCGTCCCGGTACGACGATCAGCTCGAAGTTCCCGTGTGCGTAGACCACCTGGCCGCTGCCGTTCTTCGGGGTGCGCGCCCAGCCCTGGGCGACGGCGACCTGGAAGCCGTCCGGGTCCTTGCGGAGGGTGAACCCGTCGGGGACGGCGGGGTCACCGCCCGTCTGCGTCTCGGCCGCGGGCGCGGAGGCGGAGGCGTCGCCGCCCGGCGCGCTCTGCCCGGTGGAGGGCTGCGGGGTGTGCGAGGGCGCGGGGCCGGTCCGCCCGGCGCTTCCGGTGCGGTCGCCGCCCGCCGCGCCGCTCTCGCCCTGTTTCGGCATGAAGAGCATCGCGTAGGCGATCGCGCCGGCCAGCAGGAGCAGGATCAGCAGGAGCAGGGTCCGGCCGAGGCTGCGCGGCGAACCCTCGCCGTCCCGGGCCCGCTTGTGCCGGCCGTGCGGATGGGCCGCGGGCAGTCCGGCACGCCGCCGGCGCACCAGCTCGCCACGGCGCCGGACGATCGGCAGCCGGCTCGGGTCGGCGGGCGGCGTGGGGACGACATGGGTGCCCGCGTCGGGCTCGGGCGCGGACCGCACCAGCGACCGCAGCCAGCCGCTCAGCTCCTCCACGTCAGGCCGCTCGGTGGGGTCCTGGCGCAGCAACGACTCCACGACCGGCCGCAGCGGCCCGCACTCCTCGGCGAAGGCGGGCGGCTCGGCGCACACCAGCTGCACCAGCTCGGCCGTGGACTCCTCCGGGTACGGCGCGTGCCCCTGCACGGCCCGGAACAGCAGCGCGCCCAGCGCCCACAGATCGGTGGCCGGGCCGATCGGCGCCGCGAGCTGCCAGTTCTCGTGCACGGGCCCGGCCTGCTCCGGTGCCCAGCGCTCGGTCACCGGCCCCACCACGGTCATCCGCACCTGCCGCGCCCGCTCGGCGGCCAGCGCGGTCCCGGGCCCACGCCGCACGGCCCCGGGCTGGTCCCAGCCACCGCCCGCCGACACGGAGAGACCGGCGCCGGAGGCAGCTACGGGGGCGGTGCCGGATGCCGGGGCGGGTGCGAGTTCGGAGTACGGCGGGGTGCCGCCCGGGTAGCCGGCCCCGGACACCCCTCGCGCCTGTCGGCCCGGCTCACCACCCGGCGCCGGCGCACGCCCCGGGCCGTACCCCTGGCCAGGCGCCGACGCCTGCCGCCCGGCCCCGTACCCCTGACCCGGCACGGACGCCTGCCCGGTGCCGGGGTCCGCCGTCGGCAGGCCCGGTCGTGGGGCCCCGCCCTCCAGGGTCGGGGGTGTCCCGCCGGAGCCGGGGCGCGGTGCGGCACCGTGCCAGGGGGCGCCGCGCACCCCGTAGGGGTCGGCTGTCCGGCCGGGCGGCGCCGGGGTGCCGGTGCCCTCGCCGGAGGGGTACGAGGGTGCCGCGCCGGTGTCGGTGTCGTCGACGGGTGGCCGCGCGCCCGGCAGGGCGGCGCGTTCGCCCTGCTGGGCCTCGTGCACCCGGGCGGCGGCCCGGGCGCCCGCCCGGTACGCGGCGATGGCCCCGGCCCGGGCGGCCCGGATGTCGGCACCGCTCTCCAGAGCGGGCTGACCGAGCGCACCGGAAGCACCGTTCGCCCCCGGCGCCGGGAACGCTCCGGCCGCCCGTGCCTGGATGGCGGCCCGCCGCGCGGCCTCGGGATCCACGTCCGCGGCCCGCCGCGCTGCCTCGGGGCCACCATCCGCGGCCGGCCCTCCGCCCACCCCGCCCGTACGGCCCCCGGAACCGTCGGAGACCTCGCCGGCTCCCGTGCCGTGACCGACGGCCATGGTTCCGCCGCCGAGGGGACCCGGCTCGGCACCGAACCCCTCCCCCGTGTCGCCGTCCTGGCCCTCGGGGGCCGGCACCGGGTCGTATCCGCACAGCGCCTCCTCGGCCGCGCCGGCCGCGAGGCCCGTCAGCATCACGCGGCCGTCGTCGCAGACGAGGACCGTGCGGACGGTGATGTTGCGGTGCACCCAGCCATGGGCGTGCAGCACCCGCAGCGCCATGAGCACGTCGGAGGCGACCTCGGCAGCCCGGTACGGCGTGAGCGGCCTCTCGGCGAGCAGGGCGGCCAGCGGACGCGCGTTCACCAGCTCGCTGACGATCCACAGGGACCCGCCCTCGGCGAACACGTCGAAGACCTGGTCCAGCCGGGGGTGGTCGGGGATGCCGGCCGCCGCCTGCGCGGCCTCGACGGCGCGCCGTACCGCCGGATCGGCGGGCTGCCGGGTGGCGGTCCTCGCCTCCGGTGCCCGGCGGGACGCACGCTCCCGTGCGGTGAAGCCGGCGGGCAGTCCCTCCGCGTCGAGCACCTCGGCCTCGACGACCTCCGGCAACGGCACCTGCCGGACCAGGACTTCCTGACCGCTGTAGGTGTCGAAGGCGCGGGTCTCGGTGAGTTCGTACTCGTCGGACGGCGGCAGCGGCAGGCGGTAGCGGTCGGCGAGCACCCGACCCGCGTAGTCGTCCACTTTGCCTCCCCCGGCCGCCCGGTTGGTCACATCCGTTCGCCTCACGACCCGTTTCGCACACGCATGCGGCCGCGTACCGTCCCCGACCCTTCACGATACGTGCCGGAGGCAACCCGCATTGAGAGGATGACGGATTCTCACGAACGAAACCGGCGCACGGCGCCTACGACTTGGGTTCGAAGGACTTCGTCAACGTCTTCCAGGTGTCCTTGCGCAGTTCGCCGTGCCAGTCGGCGTCCTTCGCGGTGTACATCAGCGCGTAACCGAGGTGGTCGTTCACCACGAAACCCCGGTCGATCGTGCGGTACTCGGTGCCGCCCTCGACGTACGTGAACTCCCAGTCGGCGGTGTTCCAGCTGCGGTAGCCCACCTCCTCGATGCGGATCCGGTGGTACTGGGAGCGCACCATGTACCGCTCCTGGTTCTTCCAGTCCGCCACCGGGTCGTCCTTGGGCGTGCCGGTCCAGGCGACGAGCAGCTTCTGTCCGTCGGGTCCGGTGTAGCGGTCACCTGCGGCCCCGCTGGACCGGTACTTCCATCCCTTGGGCAGCCCGATCGAGTACCCCTGGCCGCCCTTGCGGGTGGAGACCACCGGGGCGCTCCCGCCGTCCTTCGAGCCGGAGGAACCGGACCCGTCGGCGGAGTCGGAGTCTGAGCCGGCGCCGGTGGACCGGCCCGCCCCGGCGTCCGTCGTCGGACCGGTGGTGGCGGAGGCCGAACTCGCCCCGTCCGTCCGGGCCCCGTCGTCCGTGCCGCCTCCCGTGCCCTTGTCCTGCTTGGCGGACGCGTCGGCACTGGGCGCGGCCTCGGCCCGGCCGCTCTTGTCGTCCTTGCCGTCGTCGCCGTTCAGGGCGAAGGCCAGCACGGTCCCGAGCACCGCGAGCACGACGACCACGGCGATGATCAGCAGCGTGCGCTTCGGCACCACATCGGTCAGCGGCGCCCTCGGCACCGGCCGCGTCGGCAGGTCCAGGTCCGGCGGCGGCACGACGGGCCAGCCGGAACCCTGCCTGTTCGTGCTGGAGTTCGGCACACCAGCGGCACCCGACGCCGGACCGCCCGGCCGTGCTGCGGGCACAGCCCCCGGTCCACCGGAGAACCCGGGGCGTGCCCCACCGGGAACCACGCCTCCAGCGCCCCCGGCGCCCACCGCGCCGCCCGTCCCCGGCGCGGACGGCTCGCTCCCGGTCTTGGTCCGCGCGGTCGCCGCCGCCGTGGCTGCCCCGGCCGCCTTGCGGACCGACCGCAGGGCGCCGCGCAGCTTCTCGCCGCCCTCCTCGCCCCGCTTGCCCGCGGGCCCACCGGACTGCGCCGGCAGCGGAACCACCTGCGTGGCGTCCAACGGCTTGGACTCGGGCCCCTGGATCACGGCGTTGAGCATGGCCCGGGCCCCGGCGTCGTCCAGCCGCTTGGCCGGGTCCTTGGTCAGCAGGCCGTAGATGACGTCCCGCAGCGGTCCGGCGTTCTTGGGCTCCTCCAGGGACTCGGTCATCACCGCGGTGAGCGTGGCGATCGCCGAGCCCTTGTCGTAGGGCGGGGTGCCTTCGACCGCCGCGTACAGCAGGCCGCCGAGCGACCAGAGGTCGGCCGCCGGTCCCGGCTTGTGGCCACGGGCCCGTTCCGGGGAGATGTAGGAGGGGGCGCCGACGAGCATGCCGGTCGAGGTGATGGACGGGTCGCCCTCGACCTGCGCGATACCGAAGTCGGTGAGCACGACCCGGCCGTCCTCGGCGATCAGCACGTTGGACGGCTTCACGTCCCGGTGCAGGATGCCCTCCCGGTGCGCGGAGCGCAGCACGTCGAGGACGGCGAGCCCCACTTCGGCGGCGCGCTTCGGCTCCAGCACGCCGTCCTCGCGGATGACCTCGGCCAGGGACTTGCCCTCGACCAGCTCCATGACGATCCAGGGCCGGTCGTCCTCGTCGACCACGTCGAAGACCGTCACCGCGCTGTTGTTGCGGATCCGGGCGATCGCCTTGGCCTCGCGCAGGGTGCGCGTGATCAGGCGCCGCTTCTCCTCCTCGTCGATGTTCGACGGGAACCGCAGCTCCTTGACGGCGACCGTCCGGCCCAGGGTCTCGTCCTCGGCGCGCCAGACCGTGCCCATACCGCCACGGCCCAGCACGTCTCCCAGCCGGTACCGCCCCGCGAGGAGACGCCGCTCGTTCTTGTCCTGACGAGTCTCCTGACGAGATGTACCCGCCCGCTCCGCCTCCGACATGCGTCCCCTCATACAACCCGCCCTGACAGAGCCTCCATTGTCTCTCACCCGACAAGTGCCCGACGCCCAGGGTGCCCCTGGGCCGGGCCCGCCCCCGCCACCCCGGAAGCCCGCCTGAAGCAGGCGTTCCGTTTACCGGGATGATGGGTCGTAAGAAGGGAGGAACCGGCACGCCGACGCTTCGGACAGTCCTGTCCATACCGATGTCCCTCGCGCTGCCGCTCGCCCCGGCCGCCGTCCGGCACAGCTCCCGGCACACCTCCCCGGCGTCCGCCACGGACGCGGTCCTGCCGCTGCTCGTCAGCGACGGCAGAGCACCCACAGCGGCCCTGCTGAGCCCGGACACCGACGCGGACGGGATCCGCTTCCGCTACTCGGCCGCCGGCCCCCTGGCATCGCTCGCGCCGACCCAAGCCACCCGTGGCGCCGCGCCCCTGACTCCGCTTCATGCCGTGCGCATCGCTCTCACCCTCCCCCCGGCCCGTCCGGGCCGCTGCTCCTGCTCCACTACGGGGCACAACGGCCGGACATCCGGGAGCTACGTGCGCTGCGCAGCCACCGCCGACGGCCGCCGTGTCCTCACCTTCCGGATGAACACGGACGCGATCGCAGACCCGCGCCTCGAACCCGCGCCGCTCTCCGCCGAGTTCTGCCCTCGCATCTGGTGGAACGGCCGGGATTCGAGCGGAGATCCCGAAAACGGCCACTCGTTCGAGTGAACGCAGCCGCTGCTACAGCGGCACGATGTCCGGCGCACCCAGCCTCGCGGCGTCCGCCGTCTGGTCGTCCGGCTGGAGCTGGGACTCCCGCTCGGCCTCCACCCGCTTCTCGTAGTGCTCGACCTCGCGGGCGATCTGGTCCTCGTCCCAGCCGAGGACGGGCGCCATCAGTTCGGCCGCCTCGCGGGCGCTGCGGGTGCCACGGTCGAAGGTCTCGATGGAGATGCGGGTGCGACGCGTGAGGACGTCGTCCAGGTGCCGGGCGCCCTCGTGCGAGGCGGCGTACACCACCTCGGCGCGCAGGTAGTCGTCGGCGGCCTGCAGCGGCTCGCCGAGCGCGGGGTCGGCGGCGATGAGGTCCAGGACCTCCTCGGCCAGCGAGCCGTACCGGTTCAGCAGGTGCTCGACGCGGACCACGTGCAGCCCGGTGCGCGCGGCGATCCGTGCTCGCGCGTTCCACAACGCCTGGTAGCCCTCCGCGCCGAGCAGCGGGGTCTCCTCCGTGACACAGTCGGCCACGCGCATGTCGAGCCCGTGCACGGCCTCGTCGACGGCGTCCTTGGCCATCACCCGGTACGTCGTGTACTTGCCGCCCGCCACGACCACCAGTCCCGGCACCGGATGGGCGACCGTGTGCTCGCGGGAGAGCTTGCTGGTGGCGTCGGACTCGCCGGCCAGCAGCGGGCGCAGTCCCGCGTACACCCCCTGCACGTCGTCGCGGCTGAGCGGCACGGCCAGCACCGAGTTGACGTGCTCCAGCAGATAGTCGATGTCGGCGCTGGACGCGGCCGGGTGGGCCTTGTCCAGGTCCCAGTCGGTGTCGGTGGTGCCGATGATCCAGTGCCGGCCCCAGGGGATGACGAAGAGGACGGACTTCTCGGTGCGCAGGATCAGGCCCGTGGTGGAGTGGACGCGGTCCTTGGGCACGACCAGGTGGATGCCCTTGGAGGCGCGCACGTGGAACCGGCCGCGCTCGCCGACCATGGCCTGCGTGTCGTCGGTCCACACACCGGTGGCGTTGACGACCTGCTGGGCGTGGATTTCGTACTCCCCGCCGGCCTCCACGTCCTGCACCCGGGCGCCGACGACCCGCTCCCCCTCACGCAGGAACCCGGTCACGCGCGCGCGGTTGGCCACCTTCGCGCCGTAGGACGCGGCCGTGCGCACCAGGGTGGCGACGAAGCGGGCGTCGTCCATCTGGGCGTCGTAGTACTGCAGGGCGCCGACCAGGGCGTCCTTCTTCAGGCAGGGGGCCACCCGCAGGGCGTGGCGGCGGGTGAGGTGGCGGTGCACGGGCAGACCCCGGCCGTGGCCGCGGGCCATGGACATCGCGTCGTACAGCGCGACGCCGGAGCCCGCGTACAGCCGCTCCCAGCCCTTGTGCTGGAGCGGGTAGAGGAACGGGACCGGCTTGACCAGGTGCGGGGCGAGCCGCTCCAGCAGCAGTCCGCGCTCCTTGAGGGCCTCGCGGACCAGGGCGAAGTCGAGCATCTCCAGATAGCGCAGGCCGCCGTGTATCAGCTTGCTGGACCGGCTGGAGGTGCCGGACGCCCAGTCCCGGGCCTCGACCAGGCCGGTGGACAGGCCACGCGTGACGGCGTCCAGCGCTGTGCCGGCGCCCACCACTCCGCCGCCGACCACCAGTACGTCCAGCTCGCGCTCCGCCATCGCCGCCAGTGCCCCGGCGCGCTGCGCCGGCCCCAGAGTCGCTGTCCTCACCGCTGCCTCCCGCTGTCGCAGACTCGCTCGCGTCGGCCGCACCCGGTGGGCGAAGCCCGGTTCATCCCCTCCTCATGCCCAAATTCTGACCGGGCTGCCCGACTTCAGCCACCACGGACCCCCGGCCTGTGGACAACTTGCGCACAACCCTTGGAAGACACACAAACACAATCACGCATAACGGTCATATATGTACCTAGTCTGACAGTGCACTCGCTCGTCTTCTCCACAGCGGTTGCGCACCTGTCCCGCTTCGGCTACTGGAAGGACGGCCCACGCCATGCCCGCAGACCTCGCCGTCATCGGACTCGGTCCCTACGGCCTGCCGCTCGCCCAGGCCGCCGTCGCCTCCGGTATCCCCACCGTCGGCTATGCCACCGGCCCCGAGGCCGGCTCACTCAGCCCCGCGGAGCTGCGCCGGATGCACTCCGCCGGGTTCCGCCCCGTCACCGACCCCGCCCAGCTCGGCCGGGTGCGCACCGCGGTGATCTGCGCGCCCACCCCGCGCGGCGCCGACGGCGGACTCGACCTCGGCCAGGTCGAGGCGGCCGCCCGCACCCTGGCCGCGCGGCTCCGTCCGCACACCACGGTCATCCTGGAGTCGCCGGTGCTCCCGGGCACCACGGAGGAGTTCCTGCGCCCGCTGCTGGAGGAGGGCTCGGGGCTGCGCGCCGGCCGGGACTTCCACCTCGCCTACTCCCCCAGCCGGGTCGACCCCGGCAGCCGCGACCACACCCCCGCGAGCACCCCCAAGGTCATCGGCGGCCTCACCCCCGCCTGCACCGAGTCGGCCGCCGCGTTCTACGGCCGGCTCACCGACAAGGTGGTACGCGCGCGCGGGCTGCGCGAGGCGGAGACCGTGCAGTTGCTGGAGACCAACTACCGGCACGTCAACATCGCGCTCGTCAACGAGATGGCCGTCCTCTGTCACGAGCTGGGCGTCGACCTGTGGGACGTCATCCGGTGCGCGGAGACCAAGCCCTTCGGCTTCCAGGCGTTCCGGCCGGGTCCGGGCGTCGGCGGGCACGGGGTCCCGCTGGACCTCACCGGGCACGCGACCCGGACCCTGCGCATGGTCGAGCTGGCCCAGCAGGTCAACAGCCGGATGCCCCGGTACGTCGTCCAGCGCGCGGCCACGCTCCTCAACGAACACGGCAAGTCCGCGCGCGGGGCCCGCGTGCTGCTCCTCGGCGTCACCTACAAGCCCGACCTCGCCGACCAGCAGGGCACCCCGGCCCAGGAGATCGCCGTACGGCTGATGGGACTGGGCGCGGCCGTGAGCTACCACGACCCCTACGTGCCCGAGTGGAGCGTCCTGGACCGGCCCGTGCCGCGCGCGGACTCCCTGTACGAGGCGGCGGCCGACGCCGACCTCACGATCCTGCTCCAGCAGCACCGCACGTACGACCTGCAGGGACTCTCGGTGAAGGCCCAGCTGCTGCTGGACACCCGGGGGGCGACGCCCACGGGGGCGGCGCACCGGTTGTGAAGGATCGGAGCGTCCACCCCTAGTTCCCGTGGGGGTGGCCGCTCACTTTCCGTGGATCCACAAGACGCACCTCCTCCGGAACTTCACCAGCCGAAGCCGAATGCGATCCCAGTGGGTGGGCTTGCGGTGGCGTCCCATGGGCGCCCCCGCCCTCGGGGCCCGGCCAAGGGGGCACCCAGCGGAACTGGGTCGCCGCTCGCGACGCGCCCCCGTGCAGGCCCGCCCGGCCGCGCCCGGGCATGCGAAAGGGCCGGTCACCCGCCATGGGTGACCGGCCCTTCAGGCGTCGTGGAGAGCGCTCCGGCGACTACCGCCGGTGCTGGCTGTCCGCCACCGTCACCTCGACCCGCTGGAACTCCTTCAGCTCGCTGTAGCCGGTGGTGGCCATGGCGCGGCGCAGGGCGCCGAAGAAGTTCATCGAGCCGTCCGGGGTGTGGGACGGCCCGGTGAGGATCTCCTCGACCGTGCCGACCGTGCCGAGGTCCACCTTCTTGCCGCGGGGCAGCTCCTCGTTGACCGCCTCCATGCCCCAGTGGTGGCCCTTGCCGGGCGCGTCCGTGCCCCGGGCCAGCGGGGAGCCCATCATCACGGCGTCGGCGCCGCAGGCGATGGCCTTGGGCAGGTCGCCGGACCAGCCGACACCGCCGTCCGCGATCACGTGCACGTACCGGCCGCCGGACTCGTCCATGTAGTCACGGCGGGCCGCGGCCACGTCGGCCACGGCCGTCGCCATCGGGACCTGGATGCCGAGGACGTTGCGCGTGGTGTGCGCGGCGCCGCCGCCGAAGCCGACGAGGACGCCGGCCGCACCGGTGCGCATCAGGTGCAGGGCCGCGGTGTACGTGGCGCAGCCGCCGACGATCACCGGGACGTCCAGCTCGTAGATGAACTGCTTCAGGTTCAGCGGCTCGTGCGAGGACGACACGTGCTCCGCCGAGACCGTCGTACCCCGGATGACGAAGATGTCCACGCCCGCGTCCACGACCGCCTTGGAGAACTGGGCGGTGCGCTGCGGGGAGAGCGCGGCGGCGGTGACCACGCCGGAGTCGCGCACCTCCTTGATGCGGGCGCCGATCAGCTCCTCCTTGATCGGTGCCGCGTAGATCTCCTGGAGGCGGCGGGTCGCCTGCTCGGCGGGCAGCTCGGCGATCTCGTCCAGCAGCGGCTGCGGGTCCTCGTACCGCGTCCACAGGCCTTCCAGGTTGAGCACGCCGAGGCCGCCCAGCTCGCCGATGCGGATCGCGGTGGCCGGGGAGACCACGGAGTCCATGGGGGCGGCCAGGAACGGCAGCTCGAAGCGGTAGGCGTCGATCTGCCAGGCGATCGAGACCTCCTTCGGGTCCCGCGTACGGCGGCTGGGGACGACGGCGATGTCGTCGAAGGCGTACGCCCTGCGGCCGCGCTTGCCGCGCCCGATCTCGATCTCAGTCACGTTGGTGGCCTTTCCCTATGCGTTGCAGCGCCTTCCAGTATCGCCGACGGGTACGACAACGGCGGCCCCGGATGCTCCGGGACCGCCGTGGCACGAGCCTCACGCGCGCGTGCGCGTCGTTTCCCGCGGCTGCTCCTGCCGCTACTTCCGGCCGCTGTAGTTCGGCGCCTCGACCGTCATCTGGATGTCGTGCGGGTGGGACTCCTTCAGGCCGGCCGAGGTGATCCGCACGAACCGGCCGTTGGCCTGGAGCTCGGGCACGGTCTTGCCGCCGACGTAGAACATCGACTGGCGCAGACCGCCGACCAGCTGGTGCACGACCGAGGAGAGCGGGCCGCGGTAGGGCACCTGGCCCTCGATGCCCTCGGGGATGAGCTGCTCGTCGGAGGCGACGCCCTCCTGGAAGTAACGGTCCTTGGAGAAGGACTTGCGGTCGCCGCGGGTCTGCATGGCGCCGAGGGAGCCCATGCCGCGGTACGACTTGAACTGCTTGCCGTTGATGAACAGCAGCTCGCCCGGGGACTCCTCGCAGCCCGCGAGCAGCGAGCCCAGCATCACCGTGTCGGCGCCCGCGACCAGGGCCTTGGCGATGTCGCCGGAGTACTGCAGACCGCCGTCGCCGATCACCGGGACGCCGGCCTCCTTCGCGGCGAGCGCGGCCTCGTAGATCGCGGTGACCTGCGGGACACCGACGCCGGCGACGACGCGGGTGGTGCAGATGGAGCCGGGACCGACACCGACCTTGATGCCGTCGGCGCCCGCGTCGACCAGGGCCTGGGCGCCGTCGCGGGTGGCGACGTTGCCGCCGATGACGTCGACGCCGGAGGAGTTCGACTTGATCTTGGCGATCATGTCGCCGACCAGCCGGGAGTGGCCGTGCGCGGTGTCCACCACGATGAAGTCGACGCCCGCCTCGATCAGGGCCTGGGCGCGCTCGAAGGCGTCGCCGGCCACGCCGACCGCGGCGCCGACCAGCAGGCGGCCCTCGGCGTCCTTGGCCGCGTTCGGGTACTGCTCCGCCTTGACGAAGTCCTTGACGGTGATCAGGCCCTTGAGGACGCCCTCGTCGTCGACCAGCGGCAGCTTCTCGATCTTGTGCTTGCGCAGCAGCTCCATGGCCTCCGGGCCGGAGATGCCGACCTTGCCGGTGACCAGCGGCATCGGGGTCATGACCTCGTGCACACGACGGCTGCGGTCACTCTCGAAGGCCATGTCACGGTTGGTGACGATGCCGAGGAGCTTCTTGTCGCCGTCGGTGACCGGGACGCCGCTGATGCGGAACTTGGCACAGAGCGCGTCGGCCTCGGCGAGCGTGGCGTCCGGGTGGATGGTGATGGGGTCGGTGACCATGCCGGACTCGGAGCGCTTCACCAGGTCGACCTGGTTGGCCTGGTCCTCGATGGAGAGGTTGCGGTGCAGGACGCCGACGCCGCCCTGACGGGCCATCGCGATCGCCATGCGGGACTCGGTCACCTTGTCCATGGCGGCGGACAGCAGCGGGATGTTGACCCGCACGTTCTTGGAGACGTACGAGGCGGTGTCGATCTCGTCGGGTGCCATGTCCGACGGGCCCGGCAGCAGCAGCACGTCGTCGTAGGTCAGCCCGAGTGTCGCGAATTTACCGGGCACTCCGTCGACGTTGGCAGTCATGACACCTTCCCCAAATGGCCTTGATCGGTGCGGATGTCCATGCTAACGGGAAGCGTCGCTAGCAAATTCCACGGTACGGGGTCGCTTCAGGCTTCGTATGTTCGTACGGAAACGGCGGCGCACCTGTTCAGCGCGGGAGCTACTCCAGGCTCCGCGCAGGGGGTTCACTGTTCGGCGAGCGCCCTCAGACGGCTCAGGGCCCGGTGCTGGGCCACGCGGACCGCACCGGGTGACATTCCCAACATCTGCCCCGTCTCCTCCGCGGTCAAGCCCACGGCGATGCGGAGCAGGAGCAGTTCGCGCTGGTTCTCGGGGAGGTTGGCCAGCAGTTTCTTCGCCCACTCGGCGTCGCTGCTGAGCAGGGCGCGCTCCTCGGGGCCGAGGGAGTCGTCAGGCCGCTCGGGCATCTCGTCGGACGGCACCGCGGTCGATCCCGGGTGGCGCATCGCCGCCCGCTGGAGGTCGGCGACCTTGTGGGAGGCGATGGCGAAGACGAACGCCTCGAAGGGGCGGCCGGTGTCGCGGTAGCGGGGCAGGGCCAGGAGGACCGCCACGCAGACCTCCTGGGCGAGGTCCTCCACGAAGTGGCGCGCGTCGCCGGGCAGCCGGGAGAGCCGGGTGCGGCAGTAGCGCAACGCCAAGGGGTGGACATGGGCGAGCAGATCGTGCGTGGCCTGCTCGTCCCCGTCGACGGCACGATGCACGAGCGCACCGATCGCCCCGTGGGCCGTGCCCGCCTCGTCGTCGCGCATCGGTCCATGGTGCCTTGCGGCCGTCCGGTCCGTCGCATCGTGCTCGTGGTTGTGCACCGAAGCGTTATGAGCAGGTGCGCCGGCACTCATTCCTTGCGCCCTCCCCTTCCGCTCGACCGACTCGTCCCCGAGAGACTCCACACCTCAAGGATGCGGCATCCGCGCCGAAACGAGCAGCGCGCGTCCGGCGGGCCGCCGTGCGCGCGCCCCTCCGGGCGTTCGGCTGGGTGGTGCGCCGGAGTGGTCACGCGCCGCGTTCGGCACCGTTGTGCGCCGGGGCGGTCGCCGTCGACGCGTTCCACCGGACAGCGAGCCCTCCCGCCGAGTCCTACGACGGTTCGCCGCCGGTCTCTACGACGGTTCACCCACCGGTGCGGGACCCGGACGGCCGGGACAGCCGAGGTGACCAGGGCGGACCGGGACGACCGGAATCACCCGGACAGCCCCGTCCGCCGAACGGCACGACGGCAACGGCACGGCAGTGACGGCCCGACGGCAATCGCACGGCGGCCCGGCACGCCACCGCCCGTACGACCCGCGCCCCGCACGACGTCCGCCCGCACACCACCGGCGGGCGCCACGCCCCGACGGCGCGGAACCGGGGCACCGCAGGGGCACGCCCGGCCGCCCTCGACGAGCGCGGTCGGCCGGCCACCCGCACGGCGGCCGCGGGCACGGACGGCACCGGAATGCCCCGGTGACGAGCGGCCCGCCCGGCTTCGCTCTCGCTAGCGGACCAGTCCCCAGCGGAAGCCGAGGGCCACCGCGTGCGCCCGGTCCGAGGCGCCGAGCTTCTTGAACAGGCGCCGGGCGTGCGTCTTGACGGTGTCCTCGGAGAGGAACAGCTCGCGGCCGATCTCGGCGTTCGAGCGGCCGTGGCTCATGCCCTCCAGCACCTGGATCTCACGCGCGGTGAGCGTGGGCGCGGCGCCCATCTCGGCCGAGCGCAGCCGGCGCGGGGCGAGTCGCCAGGTGGGGTCGGCCAGCGCCTGGGTCACCGTGGCGCGCAGCTCCGCGCGCGAGGCGTCCTTGTGCAGGTATCCCCGCGCGCCGGCGGCGACCGCGAGGGCCACCCCGTCGAGGTCCTCGGCGACGGTGAGCATGATGATGCGTGCGCCCGGGTCGGCGGACAGCAGCCGGCGCACGGTCTCGACGCCGCCCAGACCGGGCATGCGCACATCCATCAGGATGAGGTCGGAGCGGTCGGCGCCCCAGCGGCGGAGGACTTCCTCGCCGTTGGCCGCCGTCGTCACGCGCTCGACACCGGGCACGGTCGCGACCGCGCGGCGGAGCGCTTCTCGGGCAAGCGGGGAGTCGTCGCAGACGAGGACGGATGTCATGACCGCCCTCCGCAGCTGATGCGCGTCACCTTGAGCCTCCAGGCTGGTACGGAATCGTCACCTGTGCGGTCGACCGTCTCGGACGCCTGCCCGAGCGCTTGTTTTTTCAACCGCATCCGCACTCTCAACGACGGTCACTCGAAAGAGTTACGGGCCCGCGTGCCGTCTTCGGCACTCTACGTGAGGGCGTCGACACGGTGCAGACATGCTCGACGGACCCACAACTTTTCATCACAACCTATGCCCCATTCGGCCCTTTTTCTTCCCGTTTTGCAGTGTCCGGGGCTAGATTCGCAATGAGTCATATTTTCATCTCCTTAGACCGGAGATGTACGGTCGTTGGCACCGTATCCGCCCAGAACGGCGACAAGGGGTCACGTAATGGCAGATTTCTCCCGCCTTCCCGGACCGAACGCGGACCTGTGGGACTGGCAGCTGCTGGCTGCCTGCCGCGGGGTGGACAGCTCGCTCTTCTTCCACCCGGAGGGCGAGCGCGGGGCGGCTCGGAGCGCTCGCGAGAACTCGGCCAAAGAGGTCTGCATGAGGTGCCCGGTCCGTGCGGAGTGCGCGGCGCACGCGCTGGCGGTGCGCGAGCCGTACGGCGTCTGGGGCGGCCTGACCGAGGACGAGCGCGAGGAGCTGATGGGGCGGGCACGCAACCGCCTGGTGGCGGCCTCGACCACCAGCGGGGACACCGCTTCTGATCACTGAAGGAACGTTTCTGCAACACCCATAGGCACAGCATCCACTTCCTTACCGGGCACGCACGCGCGTGCCCGTGGCCCGTCCGGGCGACCCGCCGTTTCCCCTGGCGGCCCCCCTTCTCCGAGCGACCCCCCGCGTCTTCGGGCTACGCCTGGCCCCGCCCCGCCGCCCGCGCCGCCCGGGCCAGCTGCTCCAGCGTGGCCGACACCGCCGGCACCTGGGCCAGATCGGGCAGGGTGAGGGCGACGATCTCCCGCCGTACCGCCGGTTCCAGCCGTACCGTGCGCACCCCCCGCGGCCGTACCGACTCCACGGCCAGCTGGGGCAGGACGGCGACGCCGAGGCCGGCGCCGACCAGGCCGACCACGGCCGGATAGTCGTCGGTGGCGAAGTCGATGCGCGGGGTGAATCCGGCCCCCTCGCACACCTCGACCAGCTGGCCGCGGCAGCGCGGGCAGCCCGCGATCCAGGGCTCGTGGGCCAGCTCGCCGATGGCGACGGTGTCCGCGCGCGCGAGCCGGTGCCGTTCGGGCACCAGGGCGACCAGGCGGTCCGTCAGCAGGGGGCGTGCGACCAGGTCGTCCCAGTCCTCGGCGACCGCCGCCCCCTCGTAGCGGAAGGCCAGGGCCAGGTCGCAGTCGCCCTCGCGGAGCAGTTCCACCGACCTCGGCGGTTCGGCCTCCTCCAGGGAGACACGGGTGCCGGGGTGGGCCGCGCGCAGGGCGGCCAGGGCGGTGGGGACCAGGGTGGAGCTGCCGCTGGGGAAGGAGACCAGCCGGACCCGGCCCGCGCGCAGGCCGGCGATGGCGGCGACCTCCTCCTCGGCCGCGGTGAGCCCGGCGAGGATGCCGGACGCGTGCCGGACCAGGGCCTCGCCGGCCTGGGTGAGGCGCATCTCGCGCCCGGTGCGGACCAGCAGCGGGGTACCGACCGAGGCTTCCAGGGCCTTCATCTGCTGGCTGACGGCGGGCTGGGTACAGCCCAGCTCACGCCCCGCCGCCGAGAAGGAGCCGGTGGTGGCGACGGCGCGCAAGACGCGGAGATGACGGGCCTCGATCACCCTCCGAGCATAAGGGCTGCTTGGACAGGGAGGCGATTTATCGCTCGACGCTTTGAGGCCGGTCCCGTACCGTGCGGCCATGAAGCTTCTCTCGGTCAACATCGGCCGGCCGCGGCCGGTGCCGTACACGGATCAGGCGGACGGCGTGACGGGCATCGACAAGAAGCCGGCCGGCGGACCGGTGCGGGTGTCGGCGCCGGGCCCGAAGGGCGTCGGCGGGAGCGGCCTGGCCGGGGACGCGGTGTGCGATCTGCGGCACCACGGCGGGGACGACCAGGCGGTGTACGCGTTCGCGCGCGAGGACCTCGACGCGTGGGAGCGCGAGCTCGGCCGATCGTTGGCCAACGGTTGCTTCGGGGAGAACCTCACCACGGACGGACTGGACGTGTCCGGGGCGCTGATCGGCGAGCGCTGGCGGATCGGTCCGGCGGTGGTCCTGGAGGTGACCTCGGGCCGGATCCCGTGCCGCACGTTCCAGGGCCATCTGGGCGAACGCGGCTGGGTCAAGAGGTTCACACAGAAGGGCGCAACGGGTGCCTACCTCCGGGTGATCGAGCCGGGTGAGATACGGGCGGGCGATCCGATCGAGATCGTGCACCGGCCGGACCACGGGGTGACGGCGGCGCTGGAGTTCCGCGCGACCACCACGGAGCGGGAACTGCTGCCCCGCGTGCTCGCCGCGGGCCCGGCCCTGCACCCGGAGACCCTGGCCGCGGCCCGCAGGTACATCGCCGCCCGGCCCCGCTGAAGGGCCGTCGCCGCCCAGCGGACGCGATCGCTCCGGGTCACTACCCTTGGGCCATGACAACGGCTCTGATTACGGGATCGACCGCGGGGATCGGTGCCGCGTTCGCGCGGCGGCTGGCGGCTGACGGGCATGACCTCGTCCTGGTCGCGCGGGACACCGGGCGGCTGCGCGAGCAGGCGACGGAACTGCACGACCGGCACGGCATCGAGGTGGAGGTGCTGACCGCCGACCTGGCGCAGGACAAGGGCATCGAGGCGGTGGCCGACCGGCTCGGCGACCGGAAGAACCCGGTCGACCTGCTGGTCAACAACGCCGGCTTCGGCAACAAGGGCCGCTATCTGGAAGTACCCATGGCGGACGAGCTGCGGATGCTCAAGGTGCACTGCGAAGCAGTGCTCCGGCTGACGTCGGCGGCGGCCGAGGCGATGCGCGAGCGCGGCCGGGGCGGGGTGGTGAACGTCGCCTCGGTGGCCGCGTTCGTCCCGCGCGGCACGTACGGCGCCTCCAAGGCGTGGGTCGTGCAGTTCACCCAGGGCGCGGCCAAGGACCTGGCCGGCAGCGGGGTCCGGCTGATGGCGCTGTGCCCGGGGTTCGTGCGCACCGAGTTCCACCAGCGGGCCGGGATGGGCACGGACAACATCCCGGGGTGGATGTGGCTGGACGCCGACAAGCTGGTCGCGGCGGCCCTGTCCGACCTCGCGCGCGGCCGGACGGTGTCCGTCCCCGACCCCCGGTACAAGGCGCTGATGGGCCTGGTGAAGGTGACGCCGCGCGGGCTGCTGGGCGGGATCAGCTCCCGGACCGGGCGCAAGTACGGGCCGCGGTAGCGGGCGGGTGGCGCCGCCGTCCCGGTGGGAAGATGAGCGGGACGGTACCGGACCAGGGGGGCCGGAGGCGGCGCATGACCTTCGTACAGCTCATCGAGTGCAGGACGAGCCGGCTGGACGAGATGAACCGGCTCATGGACGACTGGGTCCAGCAGACCAAGGGCAAGCGGACGGCGACGCACGCGGTGGTCGGCACGGACCGCTCGGACGCGTCGCACGTCGTCGAAGTGGTGGAGTTCCCGTCGTACGAGGACGCGATGCGGAACTCGAACCTTCCGGAGACCGACCGGATCTTCCGGGGGATCGTCGCGCTGTGCGACGAGATGCCGACGTTCATCGACCTGGACGTCGTACGGGACGAGAGCCTCTCCGAGGGCATGGTGCGCGGGTTCTTCGAGGCGCTGTGCAGCGAGGGCGAGCTGCCGCCGCTCAACGACCTGCTGGACGAGGACATCCACAGCCATGATCCGATGAACCCGCAGGACACCATCGGGCTGGACAACGTCCGCGCCGAGTTCCGGATGTGGCGCGGCGCCTTCGACTTCGCGTTCACGGTCGAGGACGTGCTCACCCAGGGCGACCGGGCCTGCGCGCGGTGGACCTGGTACGCCACCCACCGGGGCGACTTCCTGGGGATCGCGCCCACCGGCAGCCAGGTCACCATGACCGGGACGACGCTGTTCCGGTTCGGCGACAACGGCAAGATCGCCGAGCTGTGGTGGCAGCACGACCAGCTGGGGCTGATGCAGCAGCTGGGTGCGCTCGACGCGTTGGAGCAGTAGCCCCGTCCGAGCCGTGGACAGGGCGAAGGCCCGGCCCCCCTGACCGGGGTGCCGGGCCTTCGCTCAAGAGCGCTGGGCTCAGTGCGCGTGCCCGTGGCTGTGGCCGTGGCCCGCGGCCTCCGGCTCCTCTTCCTTCTTCTCGACGACCAGGGTCTCGGTCGTGAGCAGCAGGGAGGCGATGGAGGCGGCGTTCTCCAGGGCGGAGCGGGTGACCTTGACCGGGTCGATGACGCCGGCCTTGATCAGGTCGCCGTACTCGCCGGTGGCGGCGTTGTAGCCCTGCCCCTTGTCCAGGTCCTTGACCTTGGACACGATGACGTAGCCCTCCTGGCCGGCGTTCTCGCCGATCCAGCGCAGCGGCTCGACCACGGCGTTGCGGACCACGGAGACACCGGTGGCCTCGTCGCCGGACTTGTCGAGGTTGCCGTCCAGCACCTTGGAGGCGTGGACCAGGGCGGAGCCACCACCGGAGACGATGCCCTCCTCGACCGCGGCGCGGGTCGCGGAGATGGCGTCCTCCAGACGGTGCTTCTTCTCCTTCAGCTCCACCTCGGTGGCGGCGCCGACCTTGATCACGCACACGCCGCCGGCCAGCTTGGCGAGGCGCTCCTGGAGCTTCTCGCGGTCCCAGTCGGAGTCGGTGGTCTCGATCTCGGCCTTGATCTGGGCGACGCGGCCCTGCACGTCCTCGGACTTGCCGGCGCCGTCGACGATCGTGGTGTCGTCCTTGGTGACGGTGACGCGGCGGGCGGAGCCGAGCACGTCGGTGCCGACCTGGTCGAGCTTGAGGCCGACCTCCTCGGAGATGACGGTGGCGCCGGTGAGGACGGCCATGTCCTGGAGCATCGCCTTGCGGCGGTCGCCGAAGCCGGGGGCCTTCACCGCGACGGCGTTGAAGGTGCCGCGGATCTTGTTGACGACCAGGGTCGACAGGGCCTCGCCCTCGACGTCCTCGGCGATGATCAGCAGCGGCTTGGAGGAGCCGGCCTGGATGACCTTCTCCAGCAGCGGCAGCAGGTCGGCGATGGCGGAGATCTTGCCCTGGTTGATGAGGATGTAGGGGTCCTCCAGGACGGCCTCCATGCGCTCCTGGTCCGTCACGAAGTACGGCGACAGGTAGCCCTTGTCGAAGGCCATGCCCTCGGTGAAGTCCAGCTCCAGGCCGAAGGTGTTGGACTCCTCGACGGTGATGACACCGTCCTTGCCGACCTTGTCCATCGCCTCGGCGATCAGCTCGCCGACCTGCTGGTCCTGGGCGGACAGCGCGGCGACGGCGGCGATGTCGGACTTCTCGTCGATCGGGCGGGCCGAGGCGAGCAGGTCCTCGGAGACGGCCTTGACCGCGGCGTCGATGCCCTTCTTCAGGGCGGCCGGGGAGGCACCGGCGGCGACGTTCTTCAGGCCCTCGCGGACCAGCGCCTGGGCGAGGACAGTGGCGGTGGTGGTGCCGTCACCAGCGATGTCGTTGGTCTTGGTCGCCACCTCCTTCACCAGCTGCGCGCCGAGGTTCTCGTACGGGTCCTCGATCTCGACCTCGCGGGCGATCGTGACACCGTCGTTGGTGATGGTCGGAGCGCCGAACTTCTTGTCGATGACGACGTTGCGGCCGCGGGGGCCGATCGTCACCTTGACGGTGTCGGCAAGCTTGTTGACGCCGCGCTCAAGGGCGCGACGGGCGTCCTCGTCGAACTTCAGGATCTTCGCCATGACAGCGGGAGCCCTCTCGGAAATCTGTGGGTGAAAAGACGCTGCGCCCCGGGCGCCCGGCTTCTTATCGGTCGCGGGGGCCAGGGGCGCAGCTCAAAGCGGAGAGTCGCTTGAGGTGATTACTTCTCGATGATCGCGAGGACGTCGCGAGCCGAGAGGACGAGGTACTCGTCGCCGTTGTACTTCACCTCGGTGCCGCCGTACTTGCTGTAAAGGACGACGTCGCCGACCTTGACGTCGAGCGGCAGACGCTCGCCGTTCTCGAACCGGCCCGGGCCCACGGCGAGGACGGCGCCCTCCTGGGGCTTCTCCTTCGCGGTGTCCGGGATGACCAGGCCAGAGGCCGTGGTCTGCTCGGCGTCCAGCGGCTGGACCACGATGCGGTCCTCGAGCGGCTTGATGGCAACCTTGGAGCTGGCGGTCGTCACGATCCGACCTCCCCCTTCGGAGATCTCACGGGGTTAACTGTCTGAGGTGGCGACCAGGTCGATCCGTCGTCGCGGGTGCCGGACCTGCCCGTCGCGTTTGTCTGGCACTCTCCAGGGGGGAGTGCCAGAGCCGAGACTATGACCGTGATTAGCACTCGGTCAAGCGGAGTGCCAATTGCCCGCGGCGCGTCGCCCGGAATCGTGACGTGCGGGCGGTCTTCACAGGTAGTCCTCCAGGCGCCCCACCGTCAGCCCCCGTCCCTGCGCCTCCCTCAGCACCCGTACCGTGCGCGTGCGCAGGGCCGGCCCCCTCGACTCGTCGGGGCCCACCAGGACGATGTCACCGGGGCACAGGTGGTGGGGGCCGTGGGCGTAGGCGAGGCCGGCCGGGGTCAGGGCGGCGCGCCACAGGACGAGCGCGGAGATGCCGCAGTCGGCCGCTGCGCGCAGGGTGGTGCGGTCGTAGGAGCCGTAGGGCGGGCGGAAGAGGCGGGGGCGGACGCCGAGGGCGGCGCGGAGGCGCTCCTGCTGGCCGCAGATCTCGGCACGCTGACCGGCGTACGGCAGTCCGGCCGGCGCCCGGTGGTCGACGGTGTGGTTCTGGATGCCGGCACCGAGGGCGTGCAGGCGGGCGAAGTGGCGGTAGCCGGGGGCGGCGACGCTGTCGGTGAGGAACAGGGTGACCGGGAGCTTCAGTTCGCGGACCATGTCGACGAAGCGGGGGTCCCGCTCGGCGCCGTCGTCGTAGGTGAGGAAGACGACCGGGTCGGGGGTGGGGACCTGGTCGATCACGGGGGGCGGGGCGTCGGCCCCCGTGCGCTCGGCGAGCGGGCGGGCCGGGTGCACCGGGGAGCGGGCGAGGGGCCGGGCCAGGCCCCAGGCGCGGTAGCGCTGGTCGGGGGCGGTGGTGTGCGGGCGTACCCCTTCGGCGGCCTTCTTGCCGAGGCGTTCGATGGGGTCGACGGACTGGGCGCAGCCCGTCAGGAGCAGGGCCGCGGTGAGGACCGCGGCCGGGCCCCGCGCCCGCGTCACAGGTAGTCCTCCAGGCGGGCCACGGCGTAGCCCTCGCGCGTGACCTTGTTCAGGAAGCGGCGCATGTCGTCCACCATCGTGCCGTCCCAGTCCTCCCGGCCGCGGAAGTGGGTGAGGACGATGTCGCCGCGGCGCAGCCGCTTGTCGTCCTCGCGGTACTCCCAGTGGTCGACGAAGACCTCCTCGTTCCAGATCGGCGCGTACTTGATGCCGCATTCCTTGGCGGCGACCAGGGTGTCCTGGTTGTAGTTGCCGTAGGGGGGACGGAAGACGGTGGGCGCCTTGCCGAACTGCTTCTTCATGACGGCCTGCATGCCGCAGATCTCGTCCTTCTGCTCCTCGTAGGACAGGCCCGGCAGGTAGGGGTGGTGCAGGGTGTGGTTGTTGAGGGTGTTGCCGTAGGACCGCATCTTGCGGAAGTAGGCGTAGTCGTCCTTCACCAGGTAGTCGCTGAGGAACGCGGTGTACGGGATCCTGAGCTCGCGCATCATGGCGAGGAACCGCGGGTCCTTCTCGGCGCCGTCGTCGATCGTCAGGAACACGACCTTGTCCCGGGTGGGGATCGTGGTGAAGACGGGGGGCAGGTCCCAGTCCTCCTGGTGGTCCACCTCGAACCCGTCGCGGGCGGTGATCCTCGGCTTCTTCGCGGGGGGCGGCGGAGGCGTGAGCGGAACCTGGTCCAGCCCCCAGCGCCGGGCGGCGGCGGCCAGCCGGGCGTGTTCGGCGGCCCGGCGCGCCGCCGGGTCCTGGGGCTGGGCGGGGCCGCCGTGGCCGGACGCGGTGCGCGCCGGCTCGGGCCCGGCGCATCCGGAGAGCAGGGTGGCGGCGGCCAGCGCGGCGGCTCCGCCCCCGAGGGCCAGCCGCCGGAAACGAGTCCGACTTTTGTCATTTTGTACTACTGCTCGCATGGTGCCGGATCCTCCCAGGCCCCGGCCCGCGACCCCGGACGACACCGCCGCCGGAGGCGCACCATCCACCGACTGGCCCACAATGACCCGGTGAACGACCTCGCTCTGCTCCTCACCCCCGAAGGCCGCGCCCTCCTCGACGAGGTCCGCGACACCGAGCCCGCGCGGGAGCTCGCCGTGGCCACCCGGCTGCGCCGCGACCACCCGGCCGAGCTGGTCTCGGCCGCGCTCGGCCAGGCCCGGTTGCGGCAGCGGGCGGTGGCGAAGTTCGGGGCCGAGGACGCCGGGCGCATGTTCTTCACGCCCGACGGGGTCGAGCAGTCGACGCGGACCTCCGTGGCCACGTACCGGGCGGGGCGGCTGAAGCAGCTGGGTGTGGCCTCCGTCGCCGACCTGTGCTGCGGGATCGGCGGGGACGCCATCGCGCTGGCGCGGGCCGGGATCCGGGTGCTGGCCGTGGACCGGGACCCGCTGACGGCGGCCGTGGCGCGGGCGAACGCCGAGGCGCTGGGGCTGGCCGGCCTGATCGAGGTGCGCGAGGCCGACGTCACGGAGGTGGACACCGCCGGGTACGACGCGGTGTTCGTGGATCCGGCGCGCCGGAGCGGACGCGGTCGCCTGTTCGACCCGGAGGCGTACTCACCGCCGCTGTCCTGGGCGGTCGGGGCGGCCCTCAAGGCGCCCCGCGCCGCACTGAAGATCGCCCCGGGCATCCCGCACGAGGTGGTCCCGGCCGCGGCCGAGGCCGAGTGGATCTCCGACGGCGGCGACGTGAAGGAGGCGGTGCTGTGGTTCGGGACCGGGGCGCCGGGCGCGGTACGGGCGACGCTGCTGCCGGGCCCGCGCACGCTGGTCGGCCGCGGGCTGCCCGATCCCGGGGTGCGGCCGGTGGGGCGGTACCTGTACGAGCCGGACGGCGCCGTCATCCGCGCGCACCTGGTCGCGGAGGTGGCCGAGGAGGTCGGCGGCGGGCTCCTGGACCCGACCATCGCGTACGTCACCGCCGACGAGGCCCGGCCCACGCCGTACGCCACCGGTTACGAGATCACCGACCGGCTCCCGTTCAACGTGAAGAAGCTCAAGGCCCTCCTGCGGGAGCGCGAGGTCGGCACGCTGACCGTGAAGAAGCGCGGCTCGGCGGTCGAGCCGGAGGAGCTGCGCCGCAAGGTCAGACCGCAGGGGCCGAACGCGGCCACCGTCTTCCTCACCCGCGTCGCCGGGGCGCCGACGATGCTGATCGGCCACCCACTGCGCTGACGCTCAGCCGCACGCGTGCGCCCTGCGCAGCAGCAGCTCCCGTTCCCTCGCGTTGTGGGTCAGGGCCGCCGCCCGGAGGAACTCCTCGCGGGCCTCGGCGGTGCGGCCGAGGCGGGAGAGGAGGTCGCCGCGGACGCTGGGCAGCAGGTGGTAGCCGCGCAGCGCGGGCGCGTCGACGAGGGCGTCCACCAGCCCCAGGCCCGCCGCCGGGCCGTCCGCCCTCGACACGGCGACCGCGCGGTTCAGCTCGACCACCGGGGACGGGGCACGGACGGCCAGCAGGCCGTACAGGGTGGCGATGGCGCGCCAGTCCGTCTCCTCGTACGTGTACGCGCGCGCGTGGCAGGCGGCGATGGCCGCCTGGAGGGTGTACGGGCCCGGGGGGCCGCTCGCGGTGGCCCCGGCGCGGTCGAGGGCACGGATGCCGCGCGCGATGAGCATGCGGTTCCAGCGGCGGCGGTCCTGGTCCTTCAGCAGCACCGGTGTGCCGTCGGGGCCGGTGCGGGCGGTGGCGCGGGACGCCTGGAACTCCAGCAGCGCGGTCAGGCCGTGCACCTCGGGCTCCTTGGGCATCAGCGCGGACAGCACCCGGGCCAGCCGCAGCGCGTCCTCGCACAGGCCGGGGCGCAGCCAGTCGTCGCCGGCGGTGGCCGCGTACCCCTCGTTGAAGATCAGGTAGACGACGTCCAGCACGGAGCCGAGGCGGGCTTCGCGGTCGGGGCCGTACGGCACCTCGAAGGCGACGTTCCGCTTCGCCAGGGTGCGCTTGGCGCGGACGATCCGCTGGGCGACCGTCGGCTCCGGGACCAGGTAGGCACGGGCGATCTCGGCCGTGGTGAGGCCGCCGAGCAGGCGCAGGGTGAGCGCGGTGCGTGCCTCCGGCGACAGCACCGGATGGCAGGCGGTGAAGACCAGCCGGAGCAGGTCGTCGTCGATGTCGTCCGGGTCGGCCGGTGCGTCGTACGACGGCGGGGCCGTCTCCAGGTCGCGGCCGATCTCGGCGAGCTTGCGGGCGTAGGTCTCGCGACGCCGGACCAGGTCGACCGCCCGGTGCCGGGCGGTGGCCATGAGCCAGGCGCCGGGGTTGTCCGGCACCCCGTCCAGCGGCCACCGCTCCAGGGCGGCGACCAGGGCGTCCTGCGCCAGCTCCTCTGCGATGCCGACGTCCCGGACGATCCGGGCGACCCCGGCGACCACCCGGGGCGACTCCAGGCGGAAGACGGTCTCGATGGTGTGCGCCGTGGCGGGCTGTGTCTCCACAGCCCACCATGCAACACCCTGGACGGCGGCGGGCCAAACGGGCTCAGCCCTCGGCGATCTCCCGCACCTCGCAGGCGAGCCGCCACTCCGGGCCGTGGATCTTCAGGAAGCGCTGGGTCCACTCCAGCGCCTCGGCCCGGTCCTTGCACTGCACGAGCGCGTAACCGCCGACGACCTCCTTGGACTCGGTGAACGGGCCGTCGGTCACGGAGACCTTCTCGCCGTCCCAGTCCATCCGGACGGCCTCGGCGGACGGCGTGAGGCCGGCGGTGTCGAGCAGCACACCGGCCTTGGTCATCTCCTCGATCAGCTCGCCCATCCGCTGCATCAGCTCAGCGCTGGGGCCCCCGGCGGGGGCGGCGGACTCGTCGACGCGCACGAGCGACAGATAGCGGGGCATGGTGACTCCTTCGGTCACGGCGGCGGGTCCGTTCCCGCCGCTCACCCCTTGCGTCGAACGGGAGGCACCCGGATCGACACGCCCGCGGAAAGAATCTCGGGATTTTCCACGGCTCAGCGCAGGGAGGCCCAGAGGTCGTTCGCCGCCGGCTCCTCGGCGACGACCCGGTTGGGGTCGGACGGTGCCGTGACGACCGGCATGGTCACCGTCCGCACCCGGTCGGCGGTCAGTCCCTTCAGGCTCCGGCCGAGGGTCACCAGCTCGTTCAGGGAGTTCAGGCCGGTGTCGGTGGTGAGGCTGGTGGTGACGGCGTCGGCGACCTGGTACAGCCGGGCCGGGTCGGAGAGCAGGCCGGCGCCGGACATCTCTGCCAGCAGCGCCTTGACCAGGGTCTGCTGCAGCCCTATGCGGCCCAGGTCGCTGCCGTCGCCTATGCCGTGCCGGGTGCGGGCGAGGGCGAGGGCCTGCTTGCCGTCGAGGTGGTGGGTGCCGGCCTTGAGGTGCAGGTGGCTCTTGTCGTCGTCGATGTCCTGGCCGGTGGTGACGTCGACCCCGCCGAGCGCGTCGACCAGCTTGGCGAAGCCGGAGAAGTCGATCTCCAGGTAGTGGTCCATGCGGACGCCGGTGAGGGTCTCGACGGTCTTCACCGCGCACACCGGTCCGCCCACCGCGTAGGCGCTGTTGAACATGGCGCCGTACGCCGGTGCCGTCCTGCCGCCGGAGGTGAGCGGACAGGACGGGCGGGTGACGAGGGTGTCGCGCGGGATGCTGACGACGGTGGCCTTCGTCCGGCCCGCGTCGATGTGCACGACCATGGCGGTGTCGGACCGGGCCCCGCCGCTGTCGCCGCCGCCCAGCTCCTGGTTGTCCTTGCCGCTGCGCGAGTCCGAGCCGAGGACCAGGATGTTGAGGGAGCCGGTGGGCAGCGGGGAGGCGTCCGCCGGGGCGGTCGCGGACGGGGTGACCACGGCCCTGGCCGGACGGTCGTCACCGAGTGCGCTGTCGATGTCGACGCTTCTGATGTTGTGGTTGAGATGCCAGTAGGCCCAGCCGGCCGCCGCCACGCCCAGCACCAGGGTGCCCGTCAGAGTGAGGCCGACGATCTTCAGTGCTCTCGATCGCCGGCCCACCCGTCTGCCCGCGTCGCCTTGCTCCTCGTGTCGCGTCACAACAGGAACATAAGTCCGAATTATTAGGGGACTGTTAGCGGAAGCCGCCCGAGTCGGTTTTCTTGGGAAATTCTCATCCCCGAGTCACCGAACCGCCGGCCGGCACCGAACCCCCGTCCGGCACCGGCCCGTTGGCGAAAGACTCCGTCCGCACGGACGCTAAGCGGACGGAGGCACGTCCGTGCTGGACCGCACCACCAGGCTCGTCGCCAGCTCCACCCGGGTCGCCGCCCGTTCCTCCCGCTCGCTCCCCAGCTCCAGCACCAGCCGGGCCGCGGCCTCGGCCATCTCGGTGAGCGGCTGCCGTACGGTCGTCAGCGGCGGGCCCACCCAGCGGGCCACCGGCAGATCGTCGAAGCCGACCACGCTGAGGTCCTCCGGGACGCGCAGACCCAGCTCACGCGCGGCCTCGTACAGGCCGAGCGCCTGGAGGTCGTTGCCCGCGAAGACGGCGGTGGGCCGGTCCGGGCGGCGCAGCAGCTCCAGGCCCAGGCGGTAGCCCGCGTCGTGGTGGAAGTCGCCGGCCACGACGAGGGAGGGGTCGACGGGCAGTCCGGCCGTCTCCAGGGCGGCCCGGTAGCCGTCGACCCGGGCCCGGCTGCACATCATCCGGGACGGGCCGCTGATCGCGCCGATCCGGGTGTGGCCGAGTTCCACCAGGTGGCGGGTGGCGGCGAGACCGCCCTGCCAGTTGGTGGCGCCGATCGACGGCACGTCCGGGCCAGGATCGCCGGCCGGGTCCATCACCACGAACGGGATGGAGCGGCTGGTCAGCAGCGCCCGCTGGGACTCGTCGAGCTCGGAGAGCACCAGCACCACGCCGTGCGGGCGGCGGGCGGCCACCTGGTCGGCCCAGGTGCGGCCGGGGGTGAGCCGGCCGGCCGACTCGGACAGGACCACGCTCAGCCCGGCGTCCCGGGCGACGTTCTCCACACCCCGGATGACCTCCATCGCCCAGGCGCTCTCCAGCTCGTGGAAGACCACGTCGATGAGCGGCGAGCGGGACGCCTCGGCACGGCGGCGCCGGTAGCCGTAGGCGCGCAGCAGCTCCTCGACGCGGGTGCGGGTGGCGGGGGAGACATCGGCCCGGCCGTTGAGGACCTTCGAAACAGTCGGAGCGGAGACCCCCGCCTCACGGGCGATCTCGGCGAGGGTCGCCGTCTGCGTTCCTGCGGGCTTCGAGGGCTTCATGCCCGCGATCGTATCCCCGCCGGACCGCTTGACGAAGCCCTCGGCATGGCAGGGGTCTCCGGAACATTCGAATGATCGGGCGAAACATTCGAGCGGAGGACCCCGTGAAACGCGAACACCCCGCCGCCGGGAACCCGGGGGCGGGGTGTCGAGTGGAGCGCCGGGCAGGCCTTGCACCTGCATCTCCCCGCAGGAAGCGGGGCGTCTTTCCTTGGACCACCAACGCACTGCGTCCGGACCGGTGTTCCGGCCGTTCGCTGTGTGATGATCATAGCGCAGTCGGGGCGGTTTCCCCAACTCAGTCCTCCGCCACCGCCTCGAACCGCCAGCGGTGCACGGGCCGGGTGACCAACTCCGGATCAGGATCCGGCAGTTCGGGAAGCGGGGCGTCGTACGGCGCGTCCCACCACGTGACGACCAGCACCCGGTCCTGCGGCGCGCGGAAGGTCTCGCGACGCAACGGCTCGCCGGCGAGGGGTTGTTCGCGCACCCAGGCCAGCAGGTCCGCGCCCCGGCCCTCGACGGCCCGGGCCTCCCACATCAGGGCGACGGTCACGAGTAGAGGTTCTCCTTGCTGACCTCGTGCACATGGTCGTGGTCGTGGCCGGGCACGTGCGGGTCGGTCACCGGCAGGGAGGAGTCGGCCGACAGGTCCCAGGCGGACGCGGCCCGGTTGCGGGCGACCATCTCGGCGCCGAGCGCGGCCACCATGGCGCCGTTGTCCGTGCACAGCTTGGGACGCGGTACGCGCAGCCGGATGCCGGCCGCCTCGCAGCGCTCCTGGGCGAGCGCGCGCAGCCGGGAGTTGGCCGCCACACCGCCGCCGATCATCAGGTGGTCCACGCCCTCGTCCTTGCAGGCGCGGACGGCCTTGCGGGTCAGCACGTCGACCACGGCCTCCTGGAAGGAGGCGGCCACGTCGCGGACCGGGACCTCCTCGCCGGCCGCGCGCCGGGCCTCGATCCAGCGGGCCACGGCGGTCTTCAGGCCCGAGAAGGAGAAGTCGTACGCCGGGTCGCGCGGGCCGGTCAGGCCGCGCGGGAAGGCGATGGCCTCCGGGTCGCCCTCCCTGGCGTACCGGTCGATGACCGGGCCGCCGGGGAAGCCCAGGTCAAGCACGCGGGCGATCTTGTCGAAGGCCTCGCCGGCCGCGTCGTCGATGGTCGAGCCCATCGGCCGGACGTCGGAGGTGATGTCCGACGAGAGCAGCAGCGAGGAGTGGCCGCCGGAGACCAGCAGGGCCATCGTCGGCTCGGGCAGCGGGCCGTGCTCCAGCTGGTCCACGCAGATGTGGGAGGCGAGGTGGTTGACGCCGTACAGGGGCTTGCCGAGCGCGTAGGCGTACGCCTTGGCCGCCGAGACGCCGACGAGCAGGGCACCGGCGAGACCGGGACCGGCGGTGACCGCGATGCCGTCCAGGTCCTTGGCGCTGACCCCCGCCTCCTTCAGCGCGCGGTCGATGGTGGGGACCATCGCCTCCAGGTGCGCCCGGGACGCCACTTCCGGCACCACGCCGCCGAAGCGGGCGTGCTCGTCGACGCTGGAGGCGACGGCGTCCGCCAGCAGGGTGGTGCCGCGGACGATGCCGACGCCGGTCTCGTCGCAGGAGGTCTCGATGCCGAGGACGAGAGGTTCGTCAGTCATTGATATCGGTTCCTTGTACTGAGGCGGAGCCCGCGGCCGGGCCGCTGCCGGGTTCCGTGGTCAGGCGCATCACCAGGGCGTCCACATTGCCCGGCTGGTAGTAGCCGCGCCGGAAGCCGATGGGGGTGAAGCCGAAGCGCTCGTAGAGCTTCTGGGCGGGCAGGTTGTCCACCCGGCACTCAAGCATCACCTCGTGGCACTCGAACGCGGTCGCCGCGCGCAGCAGCTCGGTCAGCAGGCGGGCACCGAGACCGGTGCCCTGGTGGTCGCGGGCGACGGCGATGGTCTGCACGTCGGCCAGGTCACCGGCGGCGGCCAGGCCCGCGTACCCGACGATCCGGCCGTCGGCGGACTCGGCGACGAGGTAGCAGCGGGTGGCCCCGGGCCCCCGGGAATGGGCCAGCTCGGACCAGAACATGCCCCGGGACCAGGCGTCCTCGGGGAACAGGTCCCGTTCGAGCCCCAGGACCGGGTCGATGTCCCACCAGCGCATGTCGCGCAGTCGGGGGGGTGCCGGCTGTGTCACTTGGGGGTGACCACCTTGTAGTTCTTGGGGACCTGGGCGTCCGGCCGGCGCAGGTACAGCGGCCGGGGGGCCGTGAGCTCCTCGCCCGCGGCCAGCTTCTCCGCCGCGAGCGAGGCGAGGGCGGCGGCGGACACGTGCTCGGGTTCGTGGGCGCGCGGGAACGTGTCCGGGTAGAGCAGCGCGCCGGCGCCGACCGCCGGAAGGCCCGCGACCTGCTCGGCGATGTCGGCCGGGCGGTCGACGGCCGGGCCGGTCAGCCGGGTCCGGGAGTCGGCGTACGTGGCCCAGTAGACCTCCTTGCGCCGGGCGTCCGTCGCCACGACGAAGGGGCCCTTCTCGATGTCGGCGGCGTAGGCGAGGCCGTCCAGCGTGCACAGGCCGTGCACGGGGACGCCGAGCGCCAGGCCGAAGGTGTCGGCGGTCATCAGGCCGACGCGCAGGCCGGTGTAGGGGCCGGGCCCGGTGCCGACGACGATCCCGGTGACGGCCTCCAGCTTCAGTCCGGCCTCGGTGAGGACCCGGTCGACGGCCGGCAGCAGCAGCTCTCCGTGCCGGCGCGCGTCCACCTGGCTCGACGAGGCGATGACGTCGGTGCCGTCGTGCAGGGCGACGGTGACGGCGGGTGTTGCGGTATCCAGAGCGAGCAAGAGCACGCGAACAGCCTACGGCGCCCGCGCCGCCCGCAGGGTCGTCCGGGACGGACGGTCACCGACTGCTACGGTCTGTACGAAGTACGACATATACACCGGTTGACGGCACGAGGCAGAGGTGGCGCAGGTGGCAGGGACCAGCTCGGGGATCGTGGCCGCCCTCACCGCGGCGGCGCTGGGAACGGTCGGTTTCCTCGCCTACCGGGCCCAGGCGACCGTCCCGGCGGGCCTGGGCGCGGGGCCGGTGGCGCACGCGACGCCCACCTCCAAGGCGCCCCGGGACCGGCACCACCCGACCGCCCTGCCGAGCGGCTCCGGAACGGGTGAACGGGTCGTGTACTCGGTGGACGACGACCGGGTCTGGCTGGTCACCCCGAGGGAACGGGTGCAGCGCACCTTCCCGGTGCGGCCGGGCACCGTCGACCCGCCGGTCGGCACGTACTGGGTGACGTCCCGCTCCAGCACGGCCACCGGCACGGACAGCATCCCCATCGAGCACGTGGTGCGGTTCACCAGCGTGGACGGGGTGGCCATCGGGTTCAGCGCGGCGGTGAACGGCGGTGCGGAGGGCATGGCGGCCGACTCCGGCGTGAAGACGGGCGGCATCCGGGAGACGCGGACGGACGGGGACGCGATGTGGAACTTCGCGACGATCGGCGTCAAGGTCGTGGTGATCCGCTAGGGCGCCGGACAGGCCATGGCTCAGGCGCCGTGCCGGGACGCGCCGTCGGGCGGCTGCGGGGCCGTCCCGGCCGGGCGTGTCCACCCGGCGGTGCCCGCGTGCTCGCCCCGCGCTCCTTCGGGGTGTTCGGGCCGCGGCGGCCTGGAGACCGCGTCCGCCGCAGCGCAGGCCGCCAGCAGATCGCGCATGGACACCGGTTGCACTGTGGGCATGGACGCCTCCTGAGCCGCGGGGGCGGACGTACTTAGGCACACCTAAGTACGGGCTGGACACCATGTCACCACGCCCGGGATGTCCTGCGCAATATCTTGCCGACGGCTTGTCGGAATGTGTCGGCGGTCTCAGCCGGACAGCGTCTCCAGGTCCGTCTCGGACCAGCGTTCGCCCAGGCCGGTGACGGTCACGTGCCGTACCTCGTCCGTGGTGTCGCCGACCGCGCGGTGGATGATCACCTGGAGGCGGTCCTCGGTCAGTTCCTCGACCTTGCCCTCGCCCCATTCCACGACGATCACCGAGTCGGGCAGCGAGACGTCGAGGTCCAGGTCCTCCATCTCGTCCAGGCCGCCGGAGAGCCGGTAGGCGTCGACGTGCACCAGGGGCGGGCCGTCACCGAGGGACGGGTGCACCCGGGCGATCACGAAGGTCGGCGAGGTGACCGCGCCGCGCACGCCCAGGCCCTCACCGAGCCCGCGGGTCAGCGTGGTCTTGCCCGCGCCCAGCTCGCCGGTGAGCATCACCAGGTCGCCCGCGCGCAGCAGCTTGGCCAGTCGGCGGCCCAGCTCCCGCATCTGCTCCGGGGAGGTGACGGTCAGCTGGGTCTCAGCGGGGTTGTGCGGTGCTGCTGGTGCTTCCATAGCCACTTACGGTAGCCCCTGCGGGCACCGCACCCGCGCGGGTGAGCAGGTCGGCGAGGCGGTCGGTGACCACTTCCGGGTGCTCCAGCATCACCAGGTGCCCCGCGTCCGGCACGAGCACCAGCTCGGCGTCGGGCAGCAGGTCGGCGATGGCCTCGCTGTGCTCGCTGGGCGTGACCAGGTCCTGGACGCCGGCCAGCACGAGCACCGGCATGTCGCGGAAGCAGACGAGCGCCCCGGTCTTGTCGTGGTCGGTGAAGGCCGGGTAGAACTCGGCGACCACGTCGATCGGCGTCGACTCGATCATCCGCTCGGCGAAGCGCTCCACGGCCGGGTCGACGTCCCGGCCCGCGAACGAGTACCGCTTGATGATCCCGGCGAACAGGTCGGCGGTGGCCCGGCGCCCCTTCTCCACCCACTCCGCCTGCTGCCCGAGCGCCTTCAGCACCCCGGGGAGAATCCGGCGGACCGCGTTGACGCCGGCCACCGGCAGCCCGAAGTTGACCTCGCCGAGCCGCCCGGACGACGTGCCGACGAAGGCGGTGGCGACGACCCGGTCCCGGATGAGCTCGGGGAACTGCGCGGCGAGGGCCATCATGGTCATGCCGCCCATCGAGTGACCGACCAGCACCAGGGGCCCGTCCGGTGCGGCGGCGTCGAGCACGGCCTTCAGATCGCGGCCGAGCTGGTCGATGGTGACGGGCACCCGGTCCCGGGTCTGGGCCACGCCCCGCCCGGACCGCCCGTGGCTGCGCTGGTCCCAGTGCACGGTCCGTACGACCCCGCGCAGGGCCGCCCGCTGGAAGTGCCAGGAGTCCATGCTGAGGCAGTAGCCGTGGCAGAAGACGACGGTGACCGGGGCGGGGGCCTT
Source organism: Streptomyces sp. Ru62 (assembly GCF_002920615.1). GTDB lineage: Bacteria > Actinomycetota > Actinomycetes > Streptomycetales > Streptomycetaceae > Streptomyces. Next base: position 203,103 of record NZ_PQSU01000012.1, on the reverse strand, counting down.
GCGGCCGAAGAGCCGGCGCCGGCGCGGCGAGACGTTCGGGCCGGCGTCCGGCTCGACCTCGTCGACCTCGTAGTACAGCTCGGTGCCGTCGTCGGCGTACGCCTTGCCGGGGGTGCCGCGCAGGGTGCCGTACGGGCCCGCCGCGTCCAGGGCCAGCCGGGCCTTGCGGCGCATTCCGCGCCCCACCGTCATCCGTTCGATGGCGACACCGGCCGCCGCTCCCGCGGCGAGCACGCCTATCGCGGCACCGGCGAGGCCGGTCGCCCTGCGCCAGCTCCCGGCCGCCCCCGCGGCGGAGGCGGCGGCCGCCGAGGCGACGACTTCCGCCACGACCTCCGCGCTGCTCTCGCTCACGTACCGCTCCTCTTCGCCGTACTGCAGTTCGCCTGGGTGGATGCCGCCGCGGAACGGGTTACCCGAGTTCTTGCACGTTCACGCGAATGCGCTCACGTGGACGCGGTCACATCGACGCGTTCACATGGACTCGTCGACATAGACGCGGGGAACGCGCGTTCCGATGCGTGTGACGATCTCGTACGCGATCGTGCCGCAGGCCTGCGCCCAGTCCTCGGCCGTGGGCTCACCGCGGTCGCCGGGCCCGAACAGCACGGCCTCGCTGCCCACCGGGGGCTCGTCACCGCCGAGGTCCACCACGAACTGGTCCATGGCCACCCGCCCGGCGATCGTCCGCCACTTGCCGTCGACCAGCACCGGGCCGGTGCCCGAGGCGTGCCGCGGGATGCCGTCCGCGTAACCGACGGGCACCAGGCCGAGCGTGGTGTCGCCGGGGGTGACGTAGTGATGGCCGTAGCTGACGCCGTGTCCGGCCGGGGTGCGTTTGACCAGCGCCAGCGAGGCGCTGAGCGTCATCACCGGGCGCAGCCCGAAGTCCGCCGGGGTGCCCAGCTCCGGGCTGGGCGAGACGCCGTACAGGGCGATGCCCGTGCGGACCAGGTCGAAGTGGGACTCGGGCAGGGTGAGGGTGGCCGGCGAGTTGGCGATGTGCCGCACCTCGGGCCGTACGCCCCGGTCCTCGGCGTACGCCAGCATCTCCCGGAACTTGGTGAGCTGGGCGGCGATGGACGGGTGCCCCGGCTCGTCGGCGCACGCGAAGTGCGACCACACTCCGGTGACGCGGACCAGCCCCTCTGCCTCCGCGCGCAGGGCGGCACCGACCAGCTCGGCCCAGTCCTCCCCCGGCTGGCAGCCGTTGCGGCCGAGTCCGGTGTCGGCCTTGAGCTGCACGCGCGCGGGCCGCCCCGCCGCCCGGGCGGCCTCGACGACCTCCCGCAGGGCCCACATGCCGCTCAACGAGACGTCGATGTCGGCCTCGATCGCCTGCCGCCAGGGCCCGCCCGGCACCCACAGCCAGCACAGGATGCGGCCGGGCAGCCCGGCCGCGCGCAGCGCGAGGGCCTCCTCGGCCGTGGCCGTGCCGAGCCAGCTCGCGCCCGCCGCGAGGGCGGCGCGGGCACACGGCACCGCGCCGTGGCCGTATCCGTCGGACTTGACGACGGCCATCACGGCGGCGCCCTCGGCCCGGGCGCGCAGGGCCCGCACATTGGCGCGCAGGGCGCCCAGATCGATCTCGGCGCGGGCGCGCAGGGCGGCGGTCGGCACAGCTGGTGTCTCACTCATGGCTCCCCCAGTCTCTCAGAGCCACCCTCGACGGGACGTGGGCCGGGTCCCGCGGTTGGCCTCCGGCCGTCAGCGGGGAGCGGTCCTCGGCGGGGCGTGGGCCGGGTCCCGCCGTTGCGCCTCCGGCCGTCAGCCGGGTGCGGTCCTCGGCGGGGCGTGGGCCGGGTCCCGCCGTTGCGCCTCCGGCCGTCAGCCGGGCGCGGTCCTCGGCGGGGCGTGGGCCGGGTCCCGCCGTTGCGCCTCCGGCCGTCAGCCGGGCGCGGTCCTCGGCGGGGCGTGGGCCGGGTCCCGCCGTTGCGCCTCCGGCCGTCAGCCGGGTGCGGGTGCGTGCGGGCTGCTCGCGCAGTTCCCCGCGCCCCCAGGGAGTTGCACCGCGGCGCCCCGGATGAGGACCCGGGTCCCGCCGTTGCGCCTTCGGCCGTCACCGGGATGCGGGTGCGCGGGGACCGGTCGCGCAGTTCGCCGTGTCCCCAGGGAGTTGCGGCGTCGTCGGTGGCACCGTGCCGGTCAGCCTCGTACGTCTCTCCATGCCTCCGGGATGTGTGATGCGACGTCATGTGCCCCCGTGGGCGCGCCGTCCGCGGCGAAGCGGCCCGCCAGTCCGTGCAGGTACGCGGCCACGCTGCCGGCGTCCGCCGCCCGCAGCCCTGAGGCCAGCAAGGACCCCGCCAGCCCGGAGAGCACATCGCCGCTCCCGGCGGTGGCCAGCCACGGCGTCCCCGTGGCGTTCACCCGCACCGGTCCGCCCGCGAAGTCGGCGACCAGGGTCGTCGACCCCTTCAGGAGTACGGTCGCCCGGTACACCGCCGCCAGCTCCCGCGCCGCGGCCAGCCGGGCCGCCTCGACCTCCTCGCGCCGCACCCCCAGCAACGCGGCGGCCTCCCCCGCGTGCGGGGTCATCAGCGTCGGCGCCGTACGCCGCCGCACCGCATCCCGGTCGGCCAGCCGCAGCCCGTCCGCGTCCAGCAGCACCGGCACGTCCGCCTCCAGCACCTCGGCGACGGCGGCCGCGTCGTCCCCGGCTCCGGGCCCGACCACCCAGGCCTGCACCCGCCCGGCCTTCGCGGGCCCTGCGTCGGAGACGAGGGTCTCCGGAAAGCGCGCGATGACCGCGTCCCCGGCCGGCCCGACGTACCGCACGGCCCCGGCCCCGCCCCGCAGCGCGCCCGACACCGCCAGCACGGCCGCCCCGGGATAGCGGGCCGACCCGGCGGCGATCCCGACCACCCCGCGCCGGTACTTGTCGCTCTCCCCCGTCGGCAGCGGCAACAGCCGGGCCACGTCGGCGTGTTGCAGAGCCTCCAGTACGGCGTCGGTGGGCGGTGGTTCGAGACCGATGCCGACCAGCCGCACCACTCCCGCGTACTCCCGCGCGGGATCCACCAGCAGCCCCGGCTTGTACGCGCCGAAGGTGACGGTCAGGTCGGCCCGGAGCGCGGCCCCCCGCACCTCCCCGGTGTCAGCGTCGACGCCGCTGGGCAGGTCCACGGCCACGACGGCGGCCCGGGACCGCGCCACCACCCCGGCGAGCCGCTCGGCGTCCGGCCGCAGCCCGCCCTTGCCGCCGATCCCGACGATGCCGTCCACCACCAGGTCGGCCCGCAGGATCAGTTCGTCCGAGGAGGCGGCGGAGTCCGCGGCGGTGACCGTGCCGCCCGCCCGCCGCAGGGCCGCCAGTCCCCCGCCGTGGGCCCGGCCGGGCGTCAGCAGGACGGCCGTCACGCCGGCGCCGCGCCGGGCCAGCCGGGCCCCCGCGTACAGGGCGTCCCCGCCGTTGTCCCCGCTGCCGACGAGCAGCACCACCCGGCTGCCGTACACCCGCCCGAGCAGGTCGGCGCAGGCGGCGGCCAGCCCGGCGGCGGCCCGCTGCATCAGCGCGCCCTCCGGCGACCGTGCCATCAACGCCCGCTCGGCGGCCCTTACCGTCTCCACGCTGTACGCAGTACGCATGGCACCGAGTCTGCCCCGTAACCCCCACCGCCCACACCCGGGCCCGGGACCGGTCAGCCCTCGGCGACCACCACGGCCGAGGCCACGCCCGCGTCATGACTGAGCGACACGTGCCAGGCCCGCACGCCCAGCTCGGCGGCCCGCGCGGCCACGGTCCCCTTCACCCGCAGCCGTGGCTGCCCGGTGTCCTCCACGTACACCTCGGCATCGGTCCACTGCAGCCCCGGCGGCGCGCCCAGCGCCTTCGCCAGCGCCTCCTTGGCGGCGAACCGGGCCGCGAGCGAGGCGATGCCGCGCCTGTCCCCGCTGGGCAGCAGCAGTTCCCGCTCCACGAACAACCGGTCGGCCAGGCCCGGCGTCCGCTCCAGGGACGCCCGGAACCGGTCGATCTCGGCGACGTCGATGCCCACCCCGATGATGCTCATGCCGAGCACCCTACGACCCCGGTGACAGGCGACACGGCGACACCACGTCGGACCCCCGGCGCCGCACGACGGCCGGGCGAGGCGCTCTACGCTTCCGGCATGACGTCCTCGCGTGCCTATCTCTCCGACCTCTTCTCCCTGGACGGCCGTGTCGCCGTGGTGACCGGAGGCAGTTCCGGTATCGGGCGGGCCATCGCCGGGGCACTGGCCCGGGCCGGGGCGAGCGTGGTGATCGTGGCCCGCAGGAAGACGGAACTGGTCTCAACGGTGGACGAGTTGGTGGCGGACGGCTGCCGGGCCGCCTGGGTCAGCGGTGACCTGGGCACCCGTGACGGGGTGCGCGCGGCGGCCGAGGGGGCCGCGGCCGTCTTCGGTGAGCCGGACATCCTCGTCAACTCCGCCGGGATCAACCTCCGTCCGCCGCTGGACGAGTTGGGCGAGGACGTGTGGGACACCACCATGGCGGTGAACCTGGAGGCCCCGTTCCTGCTCGGACAGCGGTTCGGCCCCGGCATGGCGGAGCGGGGCTTCGGACGGATCATCCACGTCACCTCCCAGCAGGCGCACCGCGCCTTCGTGCAGAGCGGCGCCTACGGCGTCTCCAAGGGAGGTCTGGAGTCCCTGGCCCGCTCCCAGGCCGAGGCCTGGTCACCGCACGGCGTCACCTGCAACACCCTGGTGCCGGGCTTCGTGCTGACCCCGCTCAACAGGCGGCTCCAGTCCGACCCCGGGAAGGTGGCGGCGCTGGCCGCACGCACGATGATCGGCCGCAACGGTCTCGCCGAGGACTTCGCGGGCGCGGCCGTGTTCCTGGCCGGCCGCGCCTCCGCCTACATCACGGGCCAGTCGATCCACGTGGACGGCGGCTTCTCCGTCCACTGACGGAGCCGCGCCGGACGGAGCCCCGCTCGACGGAGCCCCGCTCGACGAGGCTCCGCCTCCTCACTCCACCGTGACCGACTTGGCCAGGTTGCGGGGCTGGTCCACCTCGTTGCCCCGGGCCGTGGCCAGCTCGCAGGCGAAGACCTGGAGCGGGACCGTGGCCACCAGCGGCTGCAGCAGGGTGGGCGTGGCCGGGATGCGGATCAGGTGGTCGGCGTAGGGGACGACCGCCTCGTCGCCCTCCTCCGCGATCACGATCGTCCGCGCGCCCCGCGCCCTGATCTCCTGGATGTTGGAGACGATCTTGTCGTGCAGGACCGACCGGCCGCGCGGGGACGGGACGACGACGACCACCGGCACGTCCTCCTCGATCAGCGCGATCGGGCCGTGCTTCAGCTCGCCGGCGGCGAAGCCCTCGGCGTGCATGTAGGCCAGTTCCTTCAGCTTGAGCGCGCCTTCGAGGGCCACCGGGTAGCCCACGTGCCGGCCCAGGAACAGCACCGTGTCCTTGTCGGCCAGCGTCCGCGCCAGCGCCCGCACCGGCTCCATGGTCTCCAGGACCCGCTCGACCTCCTCGGAGATGCGGGACAGGTCCTTGATCACCGCCTGGATCTCGTCGCCCCACTTGGTGCCCCGCACCTGGCCCAGGTACAGCGCGACCAGGTAGCAGGCGACCAGCTGGGTCAGGAACGCCTTGGTGGAGGCGACGGCGACCTCGGGGCCGGCGTGCGTGTACAGCACCGCGTCCGACTCGCGCGGGATCGTCGAGCCGTTGGTGTTGCAGATCGCCAGCACCTTCGAACCCTGCTCACGGGCGTGCCGGAGCGCCATCAGGGTGTCCATGGTCTCGCCGGACTGGGAGATGGCGATCACCAGCGACCGCCCGTCCAGGATCGGGTCCCGGTAGCGGAACTCGCTGGCCAGCTCCACCTCGCACGGGATCCGCGTCCAGTGCTCGATGGCGTACTTGGCGATCAGGCCCGCGTGGAAGGCCGTACCGCACGCCACGATGACGACCTTGTCGATCTCGCGCAGCTCGGAGGGGGTGATCCGCACCTCGTCCAGGGTCAGCGAGCCGGACGGGTCGATGCGGCCGAGCAGGGTGTCGGCGACCGCCTTGGGCTGTTCGGCGATCTCCTTGAGCATGAAGTAGTCGTACCCGCCCTTCTCGGCCGCCGAGGCGTCCCAGTCCACGTGGTAGGAGCGGACCTCGGCCGGGCGGCCGTCGAAGCCCGTGACCGTGACGCCGTCGCGCCGCAGCTCCACCACCTGGTCCTGGCCCAGCTCGATCGCCGAGCGCGTGTGGGCGATGAACGCAGCGACGTCGGAGGCCAGGAACGCCTCACCCTCTCCGACGCCCACCACCAGCGGGGAGTTCCGGCGGGCGCCGACCACCACGTCCGGATCGTCGGCGTGCACCGCGACCAGCGTGAACGCGCCGTCCAGCCGCCGGCACACCAGTCGCATCGCCTCGGCGAGGTCGGCGGTCGCCGAGAACTCCTCGGCCAGCAGATGGGCGACGACCTCCGTGTCCGTCTCGGAGCTCAGCTCATGGCCGCGCTCGGCCAGTTCCGCGCGCAGCACCGCGAAGTTCTCGATGATGCCGTTGTGGACCACCGCGACCCGGCCCGCGTTGTCCAGGTGGGGGTGCGCGTTGGCGTCCGTGGGGCCGCCGTGGGTGGCCCAGCGCGTGTGTCCGATGCCGGTCGTGCCGGCCGGCAGCGGCCGTTCGACCAGTTCCTTCTCCAGGTTGACCAGCTTCCCGGCCTTCTTGGCGGCGGCCAGCCCGCCGTCCGCCAGTACGGCGACACCGGCCGAGTCGTAACCCCGGTACTCCAGCCGCTTCAGCCCGGCCATCACGACATCGAGCGCCGACTGCGACCCTACGTATCCCACGATTCCGCACATGAACCGCAGCCTACGGGCCGTTCCCCCGTCAAAAGTGGTGCCGCGTGCCCGGATTCGGAAATCCTGGGTCCGTTCAGAGCACATCCGCAGCACGTTCGCGGCACACCGACGCTCCCGTACAACCGTGCGACCGGGTCGGACGTCTACCGGTTGACCGCCACAAGCAAACATCGGGAGACACACAGGTGAAGCGCAGACATCGCACCATCCTGGCCACGGTCGTCGCCGCGACGCTGGCCGGGGGCCTGACCGTCGCGCTGAACGGGCCCGCCTCCGCGGCCGGGTCGGGCACGACGGCCGCGAAGCAGGCCCTGAGCGACTTCAACGGCGACGGGTACGGCGACTTCGCCGTCACCGCCCCGGCCGCCCGGCTGAACGGCAAGTGGCGGGTGGGCGCGGTCAGCGTCCTGTACGGGTCCGCTCTGGGCGTCTCCGCCGACCGGCGCACCACCATCACCCAGGACGCCTCCTGGGTGCCGGGCGCGGCCGAGAACGGGGACCTGTTCGGCGCGGCGACCACCGCCGGCGACTTCGACCACGACGGCTACACCGACCTCGCCGTCGGCACCCCGCTGGAGGACGTGGGCCAGGACGTCAACGGCGGCCTGGTGCAGATCATGTGGGGCTCCGCGAAGGGCCTGACCTCGGCCACCACGATCCCCGACCCGGCCCCGGCCGCCCATGACCGCTTCGGCGCCTCGCTCGCCGCCGGCGACTTCGACGGCGACGGCCGCACCGACCTGGCCGTCGGCACCAACGGATCCACCCTCTACACCTTCCGCAAGGGCATCTCCCGCAGCGGGAAGGCCGGCGCCCGCGCCACCCGCTCCCTGCCGCTGCGCTCCGCGCCGGAGGCCGGGATCATCGGCATCTCGGCCGGGGACGTCACCGGCGACGGCCGGGCTGACCTGGTGGTCAACGGCCTGAACCCCACCAAGGGCGCCGACGGCACGTACTACAACGTCAACTACTTCGTGCCGGGCACCGCCACCGGCCCCTCGACCACCAGCGCCAAGAAGATGCCCGGCGGCGTCGCCGGCGCCATCGGCGACCTCGACGGCGACGGGCGCGGCGACATCGTCACCGGCGTCTACTGGGGCCGGAACACCGCCGACGGCCCCGTCGGCGGCAAGGTCGTCGTCACCTACGGCTCCGCCTCGGGCCCCTCCAGCCGCGTCCAGACCATCACCCAGGAGTCGGGCACCATCCCCGGCGACTCCGAGAGCTGGGACAAGTTCGGACAGGCGGTCGCCCTCGGCGACGTCAACGGCGACGGTCTGCTCGACCTCGCCATCGGCGCCCCGCAGGAGAACATGCGGCTGTGGGGACACATGTACTACAGCATGGGCACCGTCACCGTGCTGTACGGCTCGAAGTCCGGCGTCGACACCAGCGCCGCGCCGCAGTACTTCTACCAGGGCAACCACGGCGTCCCCGGCGAGCCGTACGGCAACTTCGGCACGGCCGTGCTGCTCACCGACCTCGACCGCGACGGCGGCGCCGACCTGATCGCCGGCACCCCGTGGGCGGACAACGGCGACGGCACCGTCACCGTGCTGCCGTCGGGCCCCGCGGCGGACGGCGGCCGGCGGATCGGGACGACGGGCGCTCAGCTGCTCAAGCCCGCGCAGGTCGGGATGGAGATACTCTGGGCCATCCCGCAGTTCGGCAGCGTCCTCCAGAACTCCCGCCAGGTGTCCCTGATCAACACCTGAGGCACCCGTCGGGGCGCCCCGGGCGGGGTGGGCAGAGACCGCGTGACGTTCGCCACCGGACGCGTGACGCACCCCACCCCGCCACCCGTTCAAACTCCGTTAACAATGGACTGTGATCTCACCGGTCTCCTCGATGCCCCGGAGCGCCCACCGGCACAGGCCGGAGGCGACTCCCTACGTCGATCTCACCCGTGCCGAGTGGAGCGCGCTGCGTGACAAGACGCCGCTGCCGCTCACCGCCGAGGAGGTGGAGAAGCTCCGCGGCCTCGGCGACGTCATCGACCTGGACGAGGTGCGGGACATCTACCTCCCGCTCTCCCGGCTCCTCAATCTCTACGTCGGCGCCACGGACGGCCTCCGGGGCGCGCTGAACACCTTCCTCGGGGAGAAGGGCTCCCAGTCCGGCACCCCGTTCGTCATAGGGGTGGCCGGCTCGGTCGCCGTGGGGAAGTCCACGGTCGCCCGCCTGCTCCAGGCCCTGCTCTCCCGCTGGCCCGAGCACCCGCGCGTGGAGCTGGTCACGACGGACGGCTTCCTGCTGCCCACCCGGGAGTTGGAGGCCCGCGGCCTGATGTCGCGCAAGGGCTTCCCCGAGTCCTACGACCGCCGGGCCCTCACCCGTTTCGTCGCCGACATCAAGGCCGGCAAGGGCGAGGTGTCCGCGCCGGTCTACTCGCACCTCATCTACGACATCGTGCCCGGCGAGAAGCTCACCGTCCGCCGCCCGGACATCCTGATCGTGGAGGGCCTGAACGTCCTCCAGCCCGCCCTGCCAGGCAAGGACGGCCGCACCCGGGTCGGTCTCGCCGACTACTTCGACTTCAGCGTGTACGTCGACGCGAGCGCCGACGACATCGAGAACTGGTACCTGAGCCGCTTCAAGAAGCTGCGCCAGACGGCGTTCCAGAACCCGAACTCGTACTTCCGCAAGTACACCCAGGTCTCCGAGGAGGAGGCCCTGGACTACGCCCGCACGCTCTGGCGGACCATCAACAAGCCCAATCTGGTCGAGAACATCGCCCCGACCCGGGGCCGGGCCACCCTCATCCTCCGCAAGGGCCAGGACCACAAGGTCCAGCGCCTCAGACTCCGCAAGCTGTAGCGGAACCTGTTGGATGGGCGCCATGTTGCATCTGCGCCTGATCACCCCCGCGGAGCGGACCGACGAGGTGGTCCGTCTGATCGAGACGACGGTCGGCACCACCCACCTCGTGGTCCTGCCCGGCGCCGCCCGTGACCCCGCCGGCGACGTCGTCCTGTGCGACGTGGCCCGCGAGGCGGGCGACGAACTCATCGCCGGGCTACGGCGCCTCGGTCTGGACGACACCGGCTCGATCGCCATGGAGACCATCGACCTCTCCCTGTCCCGGCGGGCCGACGAGGCCGAGGAGGAGGCGCCGGGAGAGGGCGCGGACGCGGTGCTGTGGGAGGGCCTGACCGAGGCCACCCACGAGGAGTCGACGCTGTCGGTCACCTACGCGGCCTTCATCACCCTTGCCACGATGATCGCGGCCTGCGGTGTCGTGCTGGACAACGCGATCCTGATCGTGGGCGCGATGGCGGTGGGCCCGGAGTTCGGCCCGCTGGCCGGCATCTGCACGGCTCTCGTGCGACGCCGGCCGCGCCTGGCATGGCGCTCGCTGACCGCCCTGCTGGTGGGCTTCGCGCTGGCGATGGCGGTGACGGTCGGGTTCACCCTGTTCATGGACGCCATCGGGCTCTTCCACCGGTCCGACCTGGAGGGCGAACGCCCCAACACGGCCTTCGTGTACGCCCCGGACGCCTTCTCGCTCATCGTGGCGGTCCTCGCCGGCATCGCCGGCACCCTGTCCCTGACGTCCGCCAAGTCCGGCGCCCTGGTGGGCGTCGCCATCTCGGTGACCACGGTCCCGGCCGCCGCCAACGCCGCGGTGGCACTGGCCTACGGCGACACGTCCCAGACGAGCGGCTCGACGACCCAGCTCCTGCTCAACCTGCTGGGCATCATCCTGGCGGGAACGCTCACCCTGCTGGCGCAGAAGTACTTCTGGGGGAAACAACGGCAACGCATCGGCTGAGGGCGACGCAACCGGCCCAGGGGCGCGGGGAATCGCGCGATCAGCCACGGCCGGCGGAGCCGCAGCCCGCCACGGACCGGTCCGCGCGCCCCGGACCCGGCGCTAACCCAGCGCGGACTTCACGGCGTCGGCCAGCCGCCCGGCGACAGAGCGCGCCTGCTCGATGTCGGCGGCCTCCACCATCACCCGCACCAGAGGCTCGGTGCCGGAAGGACGCAGCAACACCCGCCCGGTCTCCCCGAGTTCCCGCTCGGCCTCGGACACGGCGGCGGCGAGGTCGGCCGACGTACGCACCCGCGACTTGTCCACGTCGGGCACGTTGATCAGCACCTGCGGCAGCCGCTCCATGACGGAGGCCAGCTCCCGCAGCGTACGGCCGGTCTCCGCGACCCGCGCCGCCAGCAGCAGCCCGGTCAGCGTGCCGTCACCGGTGGTCGCGTGGTCCAGGACGATGACGTGCCCGGACTGCTCGCCGCCGAGGGCGTACCCGTGCTCCTTCATCTCCTCCAGCACGTACCGGTCGCCCACGGCCGTCTGCACGAGCCGGATGCCCGCGCTCTCCATGGCCAGCTTGAAGCCGAGGTTGGACATCACGGTCGCGACGACGGTGTCGGAGCGCAGTGCGGAACGCTCCCGCATCGCCAGCGCGAGCACGGCGAGGATCTGGTCGCCGTCGACCTCCTCACCGGTGTGGTCCACGGCCAGGCAGCGGTCGGCGTCACCGTCGTGCGCGACGCCGAGGTCCGCGCCGTGCTCGACGACCGCGGCCTTGAGCTTGTCCAGGTGGGTCGAGCCGCAGCCGTCGTTGATGTTGAGGCCGTCCGGCTCGGCGCCGATCGTGACGACCTGGGCACCGGCCCGCGCGAACGCCTCCGGCGAGACCCCCGAGGCCGCGCCGTGCGCTTCGTCCAGGACGATCTTCAGCCCGTCGAGCCGGTTGGGCAGCACCGCGAGCAGGTGGGCGACGTAACTCTCGAAGCCCTCCTCGTACGGCCGCACGCGCCCGACCCCGGCGCCCGTCGGACGCTCCCACGGCTCGCCGTGCCGGTGCGCGTCGTAGACCGCCTCGATCCGGTCCTCCAGCTCGTCGGCGAGTTTGTGGCCGCCGCGCGCGAAGAACTTGATGCCGTTGTCCGGCATGGCGTTGTGGCTGGCCGAGAGCATCACGCCGAGGTCGGCGCCGAGCACTCCGGTGAGGTGCGCCACCGCGGGGGTCGGCAGCACGCCGACACGCAGGACGTCCACGCCCGCGCTGGCCAGGCCGGCGACCACCGCCGCCTCCAGGAACTCCCCGGACGCGCGCGGGTCCCGTCCGACCACCGCCGTCGGCTTGTGGCCCTCGAAGGTGCCCGCCTCGGCCAGCACGTGCGCCGCGGCGACGGAGAGGCCGAGCGCCATCTCGGCCGTCAGATCCGCGTTGGCGACACCGCGCACGCCGTCCGTGCCGAAGAGTCGTCCCACTTGTCCTCCTGAGGAAGCGTCCTTGCTGCCGGGAATGATGGCAGACGCCACGACATCCGATCACACAAGCCTTTGAGCGTCTTGTGTCGTTATACGCCCTTGGCGGGGATAAACGAACGCCCCGACGGCACAAGTGGCGTGCCGCCGGGGCGTTCGGAGTACGAGCAGGCAGCTGCTGATTAGCGCTTGCTGTACTGCGGGGCCTTGCGGGCCTTCTTCAGACCGGCCTTCTTGCGCTCGACCGCACGGTCGTCGCGCTTGAGGAAGCCGGCCTTCTTCAGCGGGCCGCGGTTGTTGTCGACGTCGGCCTCGTTCAGCGCACGGGCGACACCGAGACGGAGCGCACCGGCCTGACCGGAGACACCGCCACCCGCGATGCGGGCGATGACGTCGTAACGGCCCTCAAGCTCCAGGACCTTGAACGGCTCGTTGACTTCCTGCTGGTGCACCTTGTTGGGGAAGTAGTCCTCAAGGGTGCGACCGTTGATCTTCCACTTGCCGGTGCCCGGGACGATCCGGACGCGGGCGATGGCGTTCTTGCGGCGGCCCAGGCCGGCGGCCGGCTGCGGCTCGCCGAAGCGGGAGGCCAGGGACTCCGAGGTGTACTCACCCTCGACGGGGACCTCGGACTCGGTGGTGTAGCTGTCGATGTCAAGCTCTTCGAGCGGCTGCTCGGCAGTGGTCTCGGCCACGATTCTCCTCAGATTCTCTTCAGTCTTAGGGGGTGGCCGGACTTACTGCGCGACCTGGGTGATCTCGAACGGCACCGGCTGCTGGGCAGCGTGCGGGTGCTGGTCACCCTTGTAGACCTTCAGCTTCGAGAGCATCTGACGGCCCAGCGTGTTCTTGGGGAGCATGCCCTTGACGGCCTTCTCGATGGCCTTCTCGGGGTTCTTGTCGAGCAGCTCGTCGTAGCGGACGGAGCGCAGACCACCCGGGTAACCGGAGTGGCGGTACGCCATCTTCTGGGTCCGCTTGTTGCCGGACAGGTGCACCTTGTCGGCGTTGATGATGATGACGAAGTCACCAGCGTCGACGTGCGGCGCGTAGATCGGCTTGTGCTTGCCCCGGAGGAGGGTCGCAGCAGTGGTGGCGAGACGGCCCAGGACAACGTCCTGAGCGTCGATGACGTGCCACTGGCGCGTCACATCGCCGGGCTTGGGGCTGTACGTACGCACGGTTCGTAGCCTTCGCTTCGAGTGAATGGTCCTAAACAAGGTCACCGAAACGATCACGACAGCCTTGACCCACGGCGGCGACGCAAACCGCGTGCGTGGGGTCGCTGGTCATCGGCCCGGTGGACCGGTGTAAGGGCCCGTCCCGTGAGAATGAGCAAGCCAATACACAACGAAGAAGTAGGTTACCGGGCAGCCCCCGGACGGGTCAAAACGAGGCAGGCCGTCAGAGGGACCCCGCACCACCGGCCCCCCGTCTAAGATGCGCCCCATGAGTTACGGGCAGGGGGGACCCCAGTCTCAATGGGATCCCTGGAAACCGAATTCCCAGCAGCCGTGGAACAGCGGATCCGACGACGGGACGCCGGACTGGGCCGCGCTCGCCGAGGCATCGGAGACGCGGAACAAGCGCCGCAAGCTGCTGTTCATAGCCGGCGGCGCGCTCGCCACCGTCGCGATAGGCACGGCGGTCGCCATGGCCGTCGTCTCCGCGAACGGCGGTGACCCGCAGGCCGGTCCCAGCAACCTGCCCGCCAGCGGATCGCTGCCCGGCACGGGCACCGCGACGCCGTCCTTCGCGCCCACCAGCGCGCCGCCGCCGCTGGACCCCGCGGACTTCATCTCCAGCGCCAAGAAGGACACCGCCCCGCTGAGCCCGGACACCCTGTTCCCGGGCACGCAGCTGACCATGGGCGGCACGGTGTACAAGAAGGGTCCGACGGCCGACACCAAGAGCTGTGCCACCGCCGCCGGCGGCACCCTCCCCAAGATCCTCACCGGCAACGGCTGCACCCGCCTGATGCGCGTGACCTACACGAACGGCGGAATCGCGGTCACCGTCGGCGTCGCCGTCTTCGACGACGCGGACAAGGCCACCAAGGCCAAGGGCCAGACCGACGACCGGAGCATCGTGCGCTCGCTGTTCGGCAAGGGCGTCAAGCCCTTCTGCGACGGCGCGTTCTGCCGCTCGACCAGGAACGCCTACGGCCGCTACGCCTACTTCACGATCTCCGGCTTCACCAGCGGCAAGGACGTGACGACCAAGGACACCAAGGTGTTCGACGCGGGCAACGACCTCGCCCAGTTCACCGCGAACCAGATCCACCGCCGCGGCCAGGCCCAGGCCTCGGCCGCCGCCCGGTAGCCGGGCGCGCGCCTACTGCCGCTTCAGCCGGAGCCGCAGCGGCAGCACGGCCGACTCCAGCTGGGTGCGCAGGGTCATCTTGGAGGCACCCTCCGTGCGCTCGGCGAACCGGATCGGGATCTCCACGGCCGTGTGCCCGGCGCGTACGGCCTTGTACTTCAGCTCCACCTGGAAGCTGTAGCCCGCGCTGTCCAGCGACGACAGGTCCACGTCCCTGAGGGTCGCCGCCGACCACAGGTTGAAGCCGGCCGTGATGTCCTGGATCTCGGTGCCGAGGACGACGCGCGCGTACCGGTTGGCGAAGCGGGACAGCAGCACCCGGTGCGCGCCCCACCGCTCGTCCAGCGAGCCGCCCTCGACGTACCGGCTGCCCACCACGAGACCGGCGCCCGAGGCGAGGGCCGCCTCCAGCATGCGGGGCACGGCCTCCACGGGGTGGCTGCCGTCGGCGTCCATCTGGACGACGTACGCGGCGCCCTCCGCGAGCGCGGCGGACATCCCGGCCGTGTACGCCCGTCCCAGCCCGTCCTTCGCGGTGCGGTGCAGCACGCTCATCCGGCGCCGCCCGCCGCTGTTGTACTCCGCCGCCAGCTCCTCGGCGATCCGCCCGGTGCCGTCCGGGCTGGAGTCGTCGACGATCTTCAGATGCAGGGCGTCCAGCGGCAGCCCGAGCACCGCCTCGGCCATCCCCGGCAGGTTCGCCGCCTCGTTGTACGTCGGCATCACCACGGTGACCGGCAGCTCGTCCTGTGCCATCAGTGTCCCTCCCCTGCGGGCGCCGGCGTGCCCAGCGCCCGGAACCGCCAGCCCGCCGCGGCCCAGCGGTCCGCGTCGAGCACCCCTCGTCCGTCCACGATGCGGGGGCGGGCCACCAGCGCCGCCGCCCGCTCCGGGTCGATCTCCCGGAACTGCGGCCACTCGGTCAGGTGCAGCACCAGATCGGCCCCGCGCAGCGCGTCCTCCACGGTCAGCGCGTACCCGAGCAGCGGGAACGCCTTGCGGGCGTTGTCCATCGCCTCGGGGTCGTGGACGGTGACGTCGGCGCCCTCCAGCCGCAGCCGCGCCGCCACGGCCAGCGCGGGCGAGTCCCGGATGTCGTCGGAGCCGGGCTTGAAGGCGGCACCGAGGACGGTGACCCGGGCGCCGAGCACGTCCGGCCCGCACAGCTCGCGGGCCAGCTCCACCACCCGGTCCCGGCGCCGCATGTTGATCGCGTCGACCTCGCGCAGGAAGGTCAGCGGAACGCCCAGCTCGTCGGCGCGGTGCGCGAAGGCGCGGATGTCCTTCGGCAGGCAGCCGCCGCCGAAGCCGATCCCGGCGCGCAGGAACTCGGGGCCGATCCGGTCGTCGTGGCCCAGTGCCTCGGCGAGGATGCGCACATCGCCGCCGGCCGCCTCGCACACCTCGGCCATCGCGTTGATGAAGGAGATCTTGGTGGCGAGGAAGGCGTTGGCGGCCGTCTTGACCAGCTCGGCGGTCGGGAAGTCGGCGGTGACGAGCGGGGTGCCGGCGGCGAGGACCGGGGCGTACACCGCGCGCAGGATCGTCTCGGCGCGGGCACTGTCCACGCCGAACACCAGCCGGTCCGGGCGCAGCGTGTCCTCGACCGCGAAGCCCTCGCGCAGGAACTCCGGGTTCCAGGCGACCTCGGTGGCGTACGTCCGCGCCAGCCGCTCCGCCGTGCCGACGGGCACGGTGGACTTGCCCACGACCAGCGCGTCCGGCGCCGCGTGCGCGGCCACGGCGGCGAAGGCCGCGTCGACGTGGCTGAGGTCGGCGGCGCCGGAGTCCGCGCGCTGCGGGGTGCCGACGCACACGAAGTGCACCTCGCCGAAGGCCCCGGCCTCGGCGAAGGAGGTGGTGAAGCGCAGCCGGCCGCTCGCGGTGTGCTTCGCGATCAGCTCGGGCAGCCCGGGCTCGTGGAAGGGCACGCGGCCGGCGCTCAGCGCGGCGGCCTTCTCCGGGTCGACGTCGACGCCGAGCACGTCGTGGCCGAGTTCCGCCATGCAGGCGGCGTGGGTGGCACCGAGGTAGCCGGTGCCGATGACGGTGAGCCGCAAGGGAACGGCCTTTCTCGCTTCGGATGCTTCGGGTGCGTCAGGCGGTCTTGACCCAGATGCGGTAGTGGCCGGTGCCGCTGGAGTTGCGGAAGGGCAGGTCGGCGAGGAGCCGGTAGTGCGCATTGCCCTTGACCGCGTCCGCGACGACGGCGTCCACCCGGGGGTTGGTGAGACCGTCCAGGACGATCAGGTCGAACTCGCCGTCGCGCAGCGCCGCGCGGTAGGCGGCGTCACCCTTGTGGTACGTGCCCTTCCTGTCCGTGTACTCCAGGGCGAAGACGCCCTGCCACTGCCGGTGGCTGGTCCTGTCGCGCAGGTAGTAGACGGGGACCTCGGGCGTCGAGGCGAGGTAGTGGCCCTTGCGGTCCACGTGGGAGTCGATGACCTGGATCATCTTCGAGGAGTCGGGCCAGACGCCGAAGCGCCAGTCCGCCTGCGAGATGCCGAGACAGAGCGTCGCCGTCCACAGCATGATGCCGAGCTGGGGGTAGCGGAAGTGCGCCCCGATCAGCCGGGTCACGCCGACGCCGGCCATCGGCGCGGCGAACAGCAGGCCGAAGCCGACGTGCTTGAACAGCGAGACCACGGTCCCCAGGTGCACCTGGTAGGCGGGCGCGAGGAGCGCGGTGCCGCACAGCACCAGCCCCAGCAGGGCCCGCCAGCGCCAGCCGGGATTGCCGAGCCGCTGGG
This sequence comes from Streptomyces sp. Ru62, assembly GCF_002920615.1. Classification (GTDB taxonomy): domain Bacteria; phylum Actinomycetota; class Actinomycetes; order Streptomycetales; family Streptomycetaceae; genus Streptomyces. The sequence goes on along the minus strand of NZ_PQSU01000012.1, from coordinate 185,998 downwards.
CGACCGGCGACTCGTTCATCCGGCTGCGCCGCACGTAGGAGAGGGCGCCGCCGACGGCGGTGAGGAACATCAGGCCGCCCCACTGGGCCGACCGCTGGAGCAGGAAGGCGGTGCTGTCGGAGCCGTGGGCGCGGTTGGTCGTGGTCTGCCGCACACCGGCGAGCAGATCGGTGCTGTACATGCCGGCCGCCAGCAGGGCACCGATGCCGAGCGCGAGGAGCAGCATCCGCAGGAAGGCCCTGCGGCCCTTGTGCGGCCAGCCGGTGAGCAGGGCGAGCACGACGATGGTCGGCAGGTACAGGGCGGCCGCGTACTTCACGCCGACGGCGAGGACGGCGACCGGCACGGCGAGCAGTACGGCGGCCACGGGCGCCCGGTCGGTGCGGACGACGATCCAGGTGGCCAGGGCCAGCAGGAACACCGCGGCGGCGTCGTAGGTGGCGAAGTACCCCATGACGACGGTCGACTGCACCACGGCGAAGAGCGCCGCACCGGCCAGCGCGGCCCGCTCGTTGAACAGCCGCCGGGTGAAGGAGTACAGCAACGCGGTGGTGCCCAGCATGAAGGCCAGGCTCAGGACGCGGGCCCCGGTGAGCCCGAAGCGGCCGTCGACGGCGGCGGCGAGCACCGGGTACAGCTGCGGCGAGCCGGAGAAGTACGCGCCGTAGTCGATGGGCAGCGGGGTGCCGTGCAGCAGGTGCTGCAGTTCGGCGTGGCCGGCTGCCAGGTACAGGGCCTCGTCCTGGAACGCCGTGTTGGACAGGCGCAGCGAGAGCACGGCCTGGACGGCCAGGACGAACAGCAGCACGGCCCGGCTGACCCAGGCGCGTCGCCGGCTGGCGGCCATGTCCCAGCCGACCTCGGGCGTCTCGGGCACGGTGTACCCGGGCTCGGCGGGCGCCGCCGGCTCGGCCACCGTGTGCAGGGCGTACGTCGGCTGGTCGTCCTGCTGCTGGTACGGATAGGTCCGGGCGTCGTAGTCGTACCCCTGGGGGACGTCGTAGCTCTGCGGGACGTCGTAGCTCTGCGGGACGTCGTAGCCCTGGGGTGTGCCGTGCTGCTGGGGGAAATCGTGGCCCTGCGGCGGACGTGGGACGTAGCCGTCGGAGTTGAACCAGCCGCCCTGCGGGTCGTCGTCCGCGTACGGGTCGTACGGCTGCGGGACGTAGTACTCGGGTCGTGAACTCATGACGGCTTCCGTACGTCGAAGCCGAACCGGTCGTCGGCGGCCAGGCGCTTGAACTCCTTCAGCGCCAGCGGGCTCGCCTCCAGCCGCCAGTCGGCGCGCTTCTTGTGGTTGAACCAGATGAAGCCGAGCATGTCGTCGTCCGCCGCGACGCCGGCGAACAGGTTGCGGAGGTCGGCCCGCCGCCGTTCGCCGGGCATGGCGCCGGTCTCCAACAGCAGGATCGGCTTCTTGGTGAAGGTGCGGACCCGGTCGCGGGTGGTCCCGAAGACACTGTCGAAGGAGTTGTCCTCGCCGGCGGTGAAGTAGCCGATCAGTCCGACCCAGTCGACATAGGCGTCTCCCGGGTAGTACGGCTTGAGCTTCACGTCCGGGACCGGGTTGACGATGTTGGGCGACCAGGCCCAGATGACGTTGGTGGCGCCCGTGTCCACGAAGGTCTGGTGGATGTGCCGCCAGGCGGCCACGTACTGGGCCGGGGTCACGTCGTCCGTGCCCCACTTCTCCCAGTGGCCGTTGAACTCGTCCGCGAAGTCGATCACCACGGGCAGGTTCAGCTTGCGGACGGCGGCCGCGTACTTCTTGATGTACGGGTCCGACTTGCCCGCCGCGATGTCGGCGAGCGGGGTGTCGAAGGGCTCCCAGGACATCAGCGTCAGCGCGCCCTCGGCCCAGGCCCTGCGCACCCCGGTGGCGTCGAAGCCGTCGCCCCAGCCGGCGTAGTACTCGACCAGGTTCGGCTGCTTGCCGGTCATCCTCGTGTACGCGTCGACGTTCTTCATGGAGTTCGGCGCGCCCGGCACCGCCACGCCGAAGTACTTCTTCGCCGGCTTCAGCAGGGGGGTGACGTCGTAGGGGACGTCCTGGCCGGCGCCGGCCGTGGTGTGCGGGGCGGTCGTGCCGCTGCCGGACGACGGCGAGTCGCCGGAGTCGCCGAGCAGCGAGCAGCCGCTCAGCGCGAGGACGCCGACGACGGCGCCGGCCAGCGCGGCGCGGACCGGACGGCCGCGGCCGGGACGGGCCGTACGACCGCTGCGGGATCGGGCCGTACGGTCTCTAAGGAAACGTTTCGTCAGTCGCATCAGGCGGTCTCCGCCCCCGAGCGCGGCTGGACCAGGACCCGGCCCACGACCAACGCGTAGAACAACCCGGAGGACAGGATCAGGGCGAAGTCCGGCGCGTTCATGGTGAACGTCCGGTACACCGCCGCGGTGACCCAGATCAGCGCCGTGCCGCCGCTCCAGGCCCACATGCCGATCCAGAAGCGCCGCGTCTTGTTCTTCTTGGCGCCGGAGGAACCGGTCGGCTGCCAGCCCATCCGGTTCTTGCGCAGGATGTCCCAGATGGCGAAGACGTGCGCCCAGCCGTACATCATGCGGGCCGCCCACGCCTCCAGGCGGTACGGCGCCCGGTGCCACATCGGGAAGACGATCGTGGTGTAGAGGATGCTGGGCAGCACCAGGAGCAGGTGCTCCACCTTGAGCTTCTCCGGCATCATCAGCAGCAGCACGATCGGGATGACCGGCGCCGCGAAGGTGAACAGCGCGGTGTGGATGTAGTAGAAAAACCCGGACATGTAGCACAGCCGGCTGGAGAGCCTGATCTTCGCCTGCCAGAACTTGCGGCTGCCGAGCAGGCTCATCGAGCCCGAGCACCAGCGGTACTGCTGGTTGAAGAAGGCGCCCGCGGTGTCCGGGCACACCCCGGTGGACACCGCGACCGGGACGTACCTCAGGTCCCAGCCGAGCCCGCGCAGGTCGAAGCCGGTGTGCACGTCCTCGGAGTGCTCGATCAGGGTGGTGCCGCCGTTGGTCTCCAGGGCCGCCCGCCGGTAGATCGCGCAGGAGCCGACGCAGATGGCGCCGTCACTGCCCTGCCGCGACACCTGCACGGACCGGTAGAACAGCTCCTGCACCGCGCCCGCGCCGCGCTCGATCCAGTTCTGCGAGTCGAGCACCCGGAAGTACTGCGGGGACTGGACGATGCCGATCCGCGGATCGGCGTCCATGTAGGGCAGCAGCTCCTCCAGCAGATCGGCGCGCGGGGTGAAGTCCGCGTCCAGGATGAGGATGTACTCGCCGTCGGACTGGGCGAAGCCGAAGTGCAGGTTGCCCGCCTTCTTGAACCAGCCCCGGTTCTCCCGGGTGCCGTAGCGGAACCCGAAGTCCCGGGCCATCGCCGCCAGTTCCGGGCTCGCGCCGTCGTCCAGCACGAACGGCACACAGACCCCGGGGTACCGGTCGGCCATCGCCCGCACGTGCCGCCAGGTGTTGTGCAGCACCTCGATGGGCTCACCGCACACCGGCAGGAACACGTCGACGGACGGGTAGACCTCGGGCCGCCAGTTCTGCACCAGCCGCCGGTGGTGGGCGATGTCGAAGTCCCGGGTGAAGCCGTTCACCCGCAGCGACACCAGGTAGTAGATCACCGTGAACACCAGCAGCGGGGTGTAGATCCACAGCACCGGCGTGGACTGGGCCAGCTTGAACTGGCTCAGCACCAGACAGCAGAAGCTGACCAGCGAGCTGATGGTCAGGATCCACAGGTGCCGGTGCGCGTAGGAGTACTTCTCCCGGTCCGTCGGTGGCAGCGGCAGCAGTCCGAGCGCGGGGTTCCCGCCCCGCCCGGCCCGTCGCCGCCCACCACTCTGGCGCGCCGCGCGACGCCCCCCGGTCCGCACGGGACCCACTGAAGTCATGCCGTTGTCCAACCCCGGGCGTAACCGGCCGCCCGTCGACCCCCCAGCCAACCCCGGCCACCCCTGTCGAACTTCTGGCCGGGAGGCGCAACTGTATCCGAGAGGTATGGAACGCGTAAGAGTTGGTAAGAAGGGTTACGTCCGGTAAGTCAAGACATGAGGCATAAGCTCAGCGAAATGCAACGTAACTAACAGGTTTCACAGCCCGGCGCTCCGGGAAGCGACCGCTTGTTACGCGCCTCCTTGCTCCGGGCCGCCAGCAGCTCGTCGGCCGGATAGCCGACCTCCTCCAGCGTCAGCCCGTGCGGCCGTACGACATGCACGGCGGAGTCCCGCACCCGGGCGGCCAGCACCTTCCCCGGCCACTCCGGCCCCCGGTGCCCGTCCCCCACGAACAGCAGCGCGCCGATCAGCGACCGCACCATGTTGTGGCAGAAGGCGTCCGCGCGCACGGTGGCCGTGATGATCCCGTCATCCCCCCTGACCAGGCTCAGCTCCTGGAGGGTGCGGATCGTGGTCGCCCCCTCCCGCTTCTTGCAGTAGGCGGCGAAGTCGTGCTCCCCGAGCAGCGCCCGGGCGGCCTCGTTCATGGCGTCCACGTCGAGCGGCCAGTCGTGCCACAGCACATGGTTGCGCAGCAGCGGGTCCACACCGCCCGGGTTGTCCGTCACCCGGTACGCGTACCGCCGCCAGACGGCCGAGAACCGCGCGTTGAAACCGCTCGGCGCCTGTCGGAGCGCCCACACCCGCACGTCCTTCGGCAGCCGGCCCGCGAGCCGCTTGAGCAGCTTCTCGTGATGCTCACGCCACACACCCTCGGGCAGGTCCACGTGCGCCACCTGCCCGCGCGCGTGCACCCCGGCGTCGGTCCGCCCGGCGACCGTCAGCTCATAGGTCTCCCGGGACCGGGTCACCGTCCGCAGGGCGTCCTCGATCTCCCCCTGCACGGTCCGCCTGCCACCGGCCTGCTTGGCCCAGCCGTGGAAACCGGTGCCGTCGTAGGACAGGTCGAGACGGAGACGGACATGGCCGGGCTGTACTTCGTCACTCACGTACAGATCCTCTCAGGTACGCGAAAGCGGGCCCGCCCCGAAGGGCGAACCCGCTTCCCGCGTCAGGCGGAGCCTCAGGCGTCCTTGGACTCCTCGGCGGGAGCCTCGGCGGCCTCGGTCTCCTCGACCTTGGTCTCCTCGGCCTTGGCCTCCTCGGCCTCCTTGACCGCACGCTTGGTGGCGGCCTCGGCCTCGCCGGTCGCCTGCTGGGCGACCGTCAGCGCCTCGACCAGCTCGATGACGGCCATGGGCGCGTTGTCGCCACGACGGTTACCGATCTTGGTGATGCGGGTGTAACCACCGGGGCGGTTCTCGTACCGCGGGCCGATCTCGGTGAAGAGCGTGTGGACGACGCTCTTGTCCGTGATGACCTGGAGCACCTGACGGCGGTTGTGAAGGTCGCCCTTCTTCGCCTTGGTGATCAGACGCTCGGCGTACGGACGCAGCCGGCGCGCCTTCGCCTCGGTGGTGGTGATACGGCCGTGCTCGAAGAGGCTCTTCGCCAGGTTCGCGAGGAGCAGCTTCTCGTGCGCGGCGCTGCCGCCCAGACGGGCACCCTTGGTGGGCTTCGGCATGTTCTTTCTCCTGTGTGTCTGCCCCGGCCGTGTCAGGTACCGGGGTCAGTATCCGAGCGAGCGGTTGCTCGTCGGAGATCCGGGGCGTCCCCGAAGGGGCGCCCCGGAAGGGACGCGGGGAACTGCGCGGCCAGCCACAACCGGCCCGCAGAAGCAGTACGGCCTCCCCGCGGAGCTCTCAGTACTGCTCGGTCTCCACGAACCCGGCGTCCGCGTCGTCATCGGCACCGAACGCGTCCGCCGCAGCGGTCGGGTCGAATCCGGGCGGGCTGTCCTTCAGGGCCAGGCCCATGCCGGCCAGCTTCGCCTTGACCTCGTCGATGGACTTCGCACCGAAGTTGCGGATGTCCAGCAGGTCGGCCTCGGAGCGCGCGACCAGCTCACCCACGGAGTGGATGCCCTCACGCTTGAGGCAGTTGTACGACCGAACGGTGAGCTCCAGCTCCTCGATCGGCAGCGCCAGGTCGGCGGCGAGCGCGGCGTCCGTCGGGGACGGACCCATGTCGATGCCCTCGGCGTCGATGTTCAGCTCGCGCGCGAGACCGAACAGCTCGACCAGCGTCTTGCCGGCGGAGGCCATGGCGTCACGCGGACGCATCGCCTGCTTGGTCTCGACGTCGACGATCAGCTTGTCGAAGTCGGTGCGCTGCTCGACACGCGTGGCCTCGACCTTGTACGTGACCTTCAGAACCGGCGAGTAGATCGAGTCGACCGGGATACGGCCGATCTCCTGGCCCACCTGCTTGTTCTGCACGGCGGAGACGTAACCGCGGCCACGCTCGACCGTCAGCTCCATCTCCAGCTTGCCCTTGCCGTTGAGCGTGGCGAGGACCAGGTCGGGGTTGTGCACCTCGACACCGGCCGGGGGCGCGATGTCGGCGGCGGTGACCAGACCCGGGCCCTGCTTGCGCAGGTACATCACGACCGGCTCGTCGTGCTCCGAGGAGACGACCAGCTGCTTGATGTTGAGGATCAGGTCGGTGACGTCCTCCTTGACGCCCGGCACGGTGGTGAACTCGTGCAGCACGCCGTCGATCCGGATCGAGGTGACGGCGGCACCCGGGATCGAGGAGAGGAGGGTACGGCGGAGGGAGTTGCCGAGGGTGTAGCCGAAGCCCGGCTCCAGCGGCTCGATCACGAACCGGGAGCGGAACTCGTCGACGACCTCTTCGGTCAACGAGGGGCGCTGAGCGATCAGCATGTGTGGATCAGATCCTTCTTTCGTGGACGCCCGCTATTTGACGCCCGACGGAAACCGCGCCCGGGAAAAGCGCGGGTACTGCAAGGGTACGGGCGGCACGACCCGAAAGAGCCGTGCCGCCCGCGACCAGCGACCTGGGAGGCGTCAGACGCGACGACGCTTCGGCGGACGGCAGCCGTTGTGCGGGGTCGGGGTGACGTCCTGGATGGAGCCGACCTCGAGGCCCGTGGCCTGCAGGGAGCGGATCGCGGTCTCACGACCGGAACCCGGGCCCTTGACGAACACGTCGACCTTGCGCATGCCGTGCTCCTGGGCGCGGCGGGCAGCCGACTCGGCGGCCATCTGCGCGGCGAACGGCGTGGACTTCCGGGAGCCCTTGAAGCCGACGTGGCCGGCGGAGGCCCAGGAGATCACGTTGCCGGACGGGTCCGTGATCGAGACGATCGTGTTGTTGAACGTGCTCTTGATGTGCGCGTGGCCGTGAGCGACGTTCTTCTTTTCCTTGCGGCGCACCTTCTTGGCAGCGCCCTGACGACCCTTGGGGGGCATCTACAAACTCCTAGAGGGAGGTGGTCGGTCCTACAGCGAAGACCGTGGACAGGTGTCCGCTGCGGACTACTTCTTGCCCGGCTTCTTCTTGCCGGCGATGGCGCGACGCGGGCCCTTGCGGGTGCGGGCGTTGGTGCTGGTGCGCTGACCGCGGACGGGCAGACCGCGACGGTGACGGAGACCCTGGTAGGTGCCGATCTCGACCTTGCGGCGGATGTCGGCCTGGATCTCGCGACGGAGGTCACCCTCGGTCTTGATGTTGTTGTCGACGTACTCGCGGATCGCGACCAGCTGCTCTTCGGTCAGGTCACGAACGCGGGTGTTCGGGTCGACGCCGGTCGCAGCCAGCGTCTCCTTCGAGAGGGTCCGGCCGATGCCGAACACGTAGGTGAGGGCGATCTCCACGCGCTTGTCGCGCGGGATGTCGACACCGGAAACGCGTGCCATTCAATGGCTCCTGGTGAATCTTCGGAGGTCTTCCACAGAACCGGCTCCCGGCCGCCGTACTAGGTACGAACCGGGTCCCCGGCCTCCGAACCGGGGGTGTCGAGCTGGTTGGCTCGGGCTCTGCGTATGAACATATTCAGCTCGCGTCGCGCGAAAACTCTGCGATAGAGGTGCAGAGGGTGATGGTCGTGCGTCAGCCCTGGCGCTGCTTGTGGCGCGGGTTCTCGCAGATGACCATGACCCGGCCGTGACGGCGGATCACCCTGCACTTGTCGCAGATCTTCTTGACGCTCGGCTTGACCTTCATGGGGTGAGGTTCTCCGGGTCAGTGCCATCGCACCGGGCGGGCCCGGGGCGCGGGCAAGATCTACTTGTACCGGTAGACGATCCGGCCACGCGTCAGGTCGTACGGAGACAGCTCCACCACGACCCGGTCGTCAGGGAGGATGCGGATGTAGTGCATACGCATCTTGCCGCTGATGTGTGCCAGGACCTGGTGGCCGTTCTGGAGCTCGACCTTGAACATGGCGTTCGGCAGAGACTCGACGACAGTGCCCTCGATCTCGATGGCACCTTGCTTCTTGGCCACGCTTCGCCCTTCGAATCGACTACCTTGATCGACTCTCAGGCGATCCCTGGGATTCCCCTGCGGGAGCATGCGGACATGCGGGTGCACGAGAGCCGACGAGTCAGTCTACGTCGGCGCACCCCGAAAGGCGAATCGAGGAAGTCTGCCCTACGGGGGAGATCGTTAAGCCAGCGGGTCCGGTGCCGCCGTGATGCCGTGCTCGGCGAGCTTGGCCTTGCCTCCGTCGGGGGCGGTGAGGACCAGCGGGCCCTGCTCCGTCAGTGCGACGGAGTGCTCCCAGTGGGAGGACCAGGTGCCGTCGGTGGTGATGACCGTCCAGTCGTCCGACAGGACCTCGGTGCGCGGGGTGCCCAGCGACACCATCGGCTCGATCGCGAGGCAGAAGCCCGGGACCAGCTTGGGCCCCTTGCCACGCCGGCGGTCGACGTAGTTCAGCAGGTGCGGGTCCATGTGCATCTCGGTGCCGATGCCGTGGCCGCCGTAGTCCTCGATGATCCCGTACCGGCCGCCGCCCGGCTTGGGCTGGCGGCGGATGTACGTCTCGATCGCCCGGGAGATGTCGACCAGGCGGTTGCCCTGCTTCATGGCCGCGATACCGGCCCACATCGACTCTTCCGTCACCCGGGACAGCTCGATCAGCTCCGGGGCGTGACCGGAGCCCACGAACGCGGTGTAGGCCGCGTCGCCGTGCCAGCCGTCGACGATCGCGCCGCAGTCGATGGAGATGATGTCGCCGTCCTTGAGGACGACGTCGTCGGAGGGGATGCCGTGGACGACCACATCGTTCACGGAGGTGCAGATCGTCGCGGGGAAGCCGCCGTAGCCCAGGAAGTTCGACTTGGCGCCGTGCTCGGCGAGCACCTTGCGGGCCACCTCGTCCAGGTCCCTGGTGGTGGCGCCCGGAACCGCGGCCTCGCGCGTCGCCGCGTGGATGGCGGCTACGACCAGGCCCGCCGCCCGCATCTTCGCGATCTGCTCGGGGGTCTTGATCTGCACCATGGGGGCCTGCGCTCTCCGTCACTCACATCGGCTGGGGATACCTGTACAACAGTACGGCCGCGGCGCCCTCGGGAGGGCACCGCGGCCGGAAGGACCGGGAGCTACTTCTCGGCCTTCTCGCGCTTGAGGGCCTCCAGCGCCCGCCGCGTGATCTCGTCCACCGGGCCCAGGGAGGAGATCGTCACGACCAGGCCCTGCGCCTTGTAGTAGTCGATGATCGGCTCGGTCTGCGTGTGGTAGACCTCCAGCCGCTTGCGGACGGTCTCCTCGGAGTCGTCGTCGCGCTGGTACAGCTCGCCGCCGCAGACGTCGCAGACACCCTCCTGCTTCGGCGGGCTGTACGTCACGTGGAAGACGTGGGAGGAGTCGTTCCGGCAGATGCGCCGGCCGGCGATGCGCTTGACGACCTCGTCCTCGGGGACCTCCAGGTCCAGCACGGCGTCCAGCGTGATGGCCTCGGTCCGCAGCAGCTCGTCCAGCGCCTCCGCCTGCGAGACGTTCCGCGGGAAGCCGTCCAGCAGGAAGCCGTTCTCCGCGTCCGGCTGCTCCATGCGGTCCTTGGCCATCGCGATCGTCACCTCGTCGGGAACGAGGTTGCCGGCGTCCATGTAGGACTTCGCGAGCTTGCCCAGCTCCGTCTGCCGACTGATGTTGGCCCGGAACAGGTCGCCCGTGGAGATGTGCGGGACGCCCAGCTTCTCTGCGAGCCGGACGGCCTGCGTTCCCTTACCGGCACCCGGCGGCCCGACGAGGACGATACGCATCAGCGGAGGAACCCTTCGTAATTGCGCTGCTGGAGCTGGCTCTCGATCTGCTTCACCGTCTCAAGGCCGACACCCACGATGATGAGGATGCTGGTCCCGCCGAACGGGAAGTTCTGGCTTGCCCCGAAGCCCACCAACGCCATTGTCGGTACGAGAGCGATCAGACCCAGATACAGCGAACCCGGCCAGGTGATCCGGTTGAGCACGTAGCTCAGGTACTCAGCGGTCGGTCGGCCAGCCCGGATGCCCGGGATGAAGCCACCATACTTCTTCATGTTGTCGGCTACTTCTTCGGGGTTGAAGGAGATCGCCACGTAGAAGAACGCGAAGAAAACGATGAGCAAGAAGTACGAAACGATGTAAATCGGGTGGTCGCCCTTGGTGAGGTTCTGCTCGATCCAGGTCTTCCAGCCCGACTTGCCTCCCGCGAACTGCGCCACGAGCGCCGGGATGTAGAGCAGCGAGGAGGCGAAGATGACGGGAATCACACCCGCCTGGTTCACCTTGAGCGGGATGTACGTGGATGTGCCGCCGTAGGAACGGCGTCCGATCATGCGCTTCGCGTACTGCACCGGGATGCGGCGCTGGGCCTGCTCGACGAAGACGACGAGCGCGACCATGACCAGGCCCACCGCGATGACGGTGCCGAACTCGATCCAGCCGCCGGCCAGCGTGCCCTGCTTCTTGATGGCCCACAGCGCCGACGGGAAGGTCGCGGCGATCGAGATGAACATCAGGATCGACATGCCGTTGCCGATGCCGCGGTCGGTGACCAGCTCGCCGAGCCACATCACGACGGCCGTGCCGGCGGTCATGCAGATGACCATGGTGATCGTGGTGAAGATCGCCTGGTCCGGGACAATGCTCGTGGCGACCGAGCAGCCGCTGAACAGGGCGCCGCTGCGGGCGGTGGCCACCAGGCCGGTGCCCTGGAGGATCGCGAGCGCCACGGTGAGGTAGCGGGTGTACTGCGTGATCTTCGCCGTACCGGCCTGGCCCTCCTTCTTCAGGGCTTCCAGGCGCGGGATGACCACGGTCAGCAGCTGAAGGATGATGCTGGCCGTGATGTACGGCATGATGCCGAGCGCGAAGACCGTGATCTGCAGCAGCGCACCACCACTGAACATGTTCACGAGGCCGAACAGGCCCTGGTTGCCCTGGGCCTCGTTCACACAGGTCTGGACTGCCTTGTAGTTCACGCCGGGGATCGGGATGTGGGTACCGACCCGGTAGACCACGATGATGCCCAGCGTGAAGAGCAGCTTCTTGCGCAGGTCGGGCGTCCTGAACGCCCGGGCGAACGCGGTGAGCACGGTGCCTCCTGCGACCCCCGCGCAACTGCGTCAAGGGTGACGGTCTGAGTTCGACGAATACGAAAAAGAACAGTGCAGGCCACCTTACCGGCGACACTGCCCCCCTAGGAACGACCGACCGGGGATACCTCATTGTGAGGTATCCCCGGTCGGGATCGTCTACGTCATCGAGGCGTCGTCCGAAGGACTCAGACGAGCTCGGTGACCGTGCCGCCGGCGGCGGTGATCTTCTCCTTGGCGGAGCCGGAGACGGCGTCGACCGTCACCTGCAGCGCCACGGAGACCTCGCCCTGGCCAAGGACCTTGACGAGGCTGTTCTTGCGAACGGCACCCTTGGCCACCAGACCCTCGACCGTGACCTCGCCACCCTCGGGGTAGAGCGCGGCCAGCTTGTCGAGGTTCACGACCTGGTACTCGGTCTTGAACGGGTTCTTGAAGCCCTTCAGCTTCGGGAGGCGCATGTGCAGCGGCATCTGGCCGCCCTCGAAGCGCTCCGGAACCTGGTAGCGGGCCTTGGTGCCCTTGGTACCACGACCGGCCGTCTTACCCTTCGACGCCTCACCACGACCGACACGGGTCTTGGCGGTCTTGGCGCCGGGGGCGGGACGGAGGTTGTGGATCTTGAGCGGGTTCTGCTCCGCCATGATCAGTCGACCTCCTCGACCGTCACGAGGTGGCGGACGGTGTGCACCATGCCGCGGAACTCGGGGCGGTCCTCCTTGACGACCACGGTGTTGATCCCCTTGAGACCAAGCGACCGCAGGGTGTCACGGTGGTTCTGCTTGCTGCCGATGTAGGACTTGACCTGCGTGATCTTGAGCTGCGCCATGATTACGCACCCACCCCGGCACGCGCACGCAGCAGGGCCGCGGGAGCGACGTCCTCGAGCGGCAGACCACGGCGGGCCGCGATCTCCTCGGGACGCTGCAGACCCTTCAGGGCCTCCACGGTCGCGTGCACGATGTTGATGGCGTTGTCGGAGCCGAGCGACTTCGACAGCACGTCGTGGATACCGGCGCACTCCAGCACGGCACGCACCGGACCACCGGCGATAACACCGGTACCCGGGGACGCGGGCTTGAGCAGCACGACGCCGGCAGCCTTCTCACCCTGGATGGGGTGCGGGATGGTGCCCTGGATCCGGGGGACCTTGAAGAAGTGCTTCTTGGCCTCCTCAACGCCCTTGGCGATGGCGGCCGGCACCTCCTTGGCCTTGCCGTACCCGACACCCACGGTGCCGTCACCGTCGCCCACCACGACCAGCGCGGTGAAGCTGAAGCGACGACCACCCTTCACAACCTTGGCGACGCGGTTGATCGCGACGACGCGCTCGACGTACGCGGTCTTCTCGGCGGCAGCAGCGCCGCCGTCACGGCCCTTCCGGTCCCGCCGCTCGCCGCCACCGGCACCGCTTCCGCGGCGCTGGGGTCCAGCCATTGGATTACCTCTCTCTTTCCGCTAGCTACAAGCGGCTCAGAACTTGAGCCCGGCTTCGCGGGCGGCGTCCGCCAGGGCGGCGATGCGCCCGGCGTACTGGTTGCCACCACGGTCGAACACGACGGCCTCGACACCGGCGGCCTTGGCACGCTCGGCGACCAGGGCGCCGACCTGCTTGGCCTGCGCGGACTTGTCGGCCTCGCCGCCACGGATCGACGCGTCCAGGGTGGACGCCGACGCCAGGGTGTGGCCCTTCAGGTCGTCGATCACCTGCGCCACGATGTGGCGGTTGGAGCGGGTCACGACCAGACGGGGACGCTCCGCCGTACCGGAGATCCGCTTGCGGATCCGGATGTGACGGCGCTTGATCGCGGCGCGCTTGTAGGCGTCGCCCTTGAGGATCTTCTGCCCGTATGCCATGGCTTACTTACCCGCCTTTCCGACCTTGCGGCGGATGACTTCGCCCTCGTACTTGACGCCCTTGGCCTTGTACGGGTCGGGCTTGCGCAGCTTGCGGATGTTGGCCGCAACCTCGCCGACCTTCTGCTTGTCGATGCCCTCGACCGAGAAACGGGTCGGGGTCTCCACCTTGAAGGTGATGCCCTCGGGGGCCTCGACCAGGATCGGGTGGCTGTAACCGAGAGCGAACTCCAGGTTCGAACCCTTGGCGGTCACTCGGTAACCGACACCGCTGATTTCGAGCTTCTTCACGTAACCCTGGGTCACGCCGGTGATCATGTTCGCCACCAGCGTGCGGGAGAGGCCGTGCAGGGCCTTGCTCTGACGCTCGTCGTTCGGGCGGGTCACCTGGAGGGTGCCGTCCTCGCCCTTAGCGATGTCGATCGGCGCGGCAACGGTGTGGGTCAGCGAGCCCTTGGGGCCCTTGACCGAGACCGTCCGGCCGTCGATGGTGACGTCCACGCCGGCGGGAACCGCGATGGGGAGCTTGCCGATGCGCGACATAGCTGTTTCCTCCGTTCCCTTCTGCTACCAGACGTAGGCGAGGACTTCCCCACCCACGCCCTTCTTGCCGGCCTGCTTGTCGGTGAGGAGCCCGTGCGACGTGGAGATGATCGCCACGCCGAGGCCGCCGAGCACCTTCGGCAGGTTGGTGGACTTCGCGTACACCCGGAGACCGGGCTTGGAGATCCGCTTGATGCCCGCGATGGAGCGCTCACGGTTGGGGCCGAACTTCAGCTCCAGGACGAGGTTCTTGCCGACCTCGGCGTCCTCGACCTTCCAGCCCGTGATGAAGCCCTCCTGCTGGAGGATCTCCGCGATGTGCGACTTGATCTTGGAGTGCGGCATCGACACCGAGTCGTGGTACGCCGAGTTCGCGTTCCGCAGACGCGTCAGCATGTCTGCGATCGGATCAGTCATGGTCATGAATTGGCCTGTGGCCTTTCTCGCCGGGGTTTCCTATATGCGCCATCCCTCTCCCCGTACTTCTGCAGACGGGACGGGTGCGGTGCGGGGACCTACGGCGTAGTAAGTCGTTCAGGGCGGCAGAGGCCCAACCCTTCTAGCCTAAGCCATGAGGGCAGGCGCCCCTGCCGTCCCGGTTGCTTACCGAGAGGTCCAGGAATCCCTAAAAGTGGGGATTACCAGGAGCTCTTGGTCACGCCCGGCAGCTCGCCACGGTGAGCCATCTCACGAAGGCACACGCGGCACAGGCCGAACTTGCGGTACACGGAGTGGGGACGGCCGCAGCGCTGGCAGCGGGTGTAGCCACGCACACCGAACTTGGGCTTGCGAGCAGCCTTCGCGATGAGAGCCTTCTTCGCCATCTCGCTCACGCCTCCTTGAACGGGAAGCCGAGGTGACGGAGAAGGGCACGGCCCTCTTCGTCGTTGGTCGCCGTGGTCACCACGGTGATGTCCATACCCCGGACGCGGTCGATCTTGTCCTGGTCGATCTCGTGGAACATGACCTGCTCCGTGAGACCGAAGGTGTAGTTGCCACGGCCGTCGAACTGCTTGGGGGACAGGCCGCGGAAGTCGCGGATGCGCGGCAGCGCGAGCGACAGGGTGCGGTCCAGGAACTCCCACATGCGGTCGCCACGGAGCGTGACGTGGGCACCGATCGGCTGACCCTCACGCAGCTTGAACTGCGCGATGGACTTGCGGGCCTTGGTGACGGCCGGCTTCTGACCGGTGATCGTGGTGAGGTCGCGGATGGCGCCCTCGATCAGCTTGGAGTCGCGGGCGGCGTCGCCCACACCCATGTTGACCACGATCTTGACGAGGCCCGGGACCTGCATGACGTTCTCGTACTTGAACTCGTCACGCAGCTTGCCCGCGATCTCCTCGCGGTACTTCTGCTTCAGACGCGGAGTGGTGGTGGTAGCCATCAGATGTCCTCACCCGTCCGCTTGGCAACGCGGATCTTGTTGCCCTCTTCGTCGAAGCGGTAGCCGACACGCGTGACGACCTTCTGACCGTCCTTCTCCACGACCAGCTGGACGTTGGACACGTGGATCGGGGCCTCGGTGGTCACGATGCCGCCGGCCTGGGAACCGCTGGCGGTCGGACCGGCCTTGGTGTGCTTCTTGACCCGGTTGACACCCTCGACCAGGACACGCTCCTCGCGCGGGTAAGCGGCAATGACCTTGCCCTGCTTGCCCTTGTCCTTGCCGGTGATGACCTGGACCAGGTCGCCCTTCTTGATCTTCATGCTTACAGCACCTCCGGAGCCAGCGAGATGATCTTCATGAACTTCTTCTCGCGCAGCTCACGCCCGACCGGGCCGAAGATGCGGGTGCCGCGAGGGTCGCCGTCGTTCTTCAGAATGACGGCGGCGTTCTCGTCGAAGCGGATGTACGAGCCGTCCGGACGGCGGCGCTCCTTGACGGTGCGAACGATGACCGCCTTGACGACGTCACCCTTCTTCACGTTGCCACCGGGGATCGCGTCCTTGACGGTGGCGACGATGACGTCACCGATGCCCGCGTAGCGGCGACCGGAGCCACCGAGCACACGGATGCAAAGGATCTCCTTCGCACCAGTGTTGTCGGCGACACGCAGTCGCGACTCCTGCTGGATCACGTCTATCTCCTGTTTGTCTGCCGGTTCCCCGGGGGCCGCTCGGCGAGCGGCCCCCGGAGCCTGGCGGAACTGTCCTGCGAGGGGCGCCCCGCAGGAGAAATTACTTGGCCTTCTCGAGGATCTCGACGACGCGCCAGCGCTTCGTCGCGGACAGCGGCCGGGTCTCCATGAGGAGGACGCGGTCGCCGACGCCCGCGGCGTTCTGCTCGTCGTGGGCCTTGAGCTTGTTCGTACGGCGGATGACCTTGCCGTACAGCGCGTGCTTCACACGGTCCTCGACGGCGACGACGACGGTCTTGTCCATCTTGTCGCTGACGACCAGACCCTCACGGGTCTTGCGGAAGCCTCGGGCTTCGGTGTTCTGCTCAGTCACGTTGCTCTCGCTCATCAGGCGCTCTCCACCGTCTCGATGCCCAGCTCGCGCTCACGCATCAGGGTGTAGATCCGCGCGATGTCCTTGCGGACGGCCTTCAGCCGACCGTGGTTCTCGAGCTGACCGGTCGCCGCCTGGAAGCGGAGGTTGAACAGCTCTTCCTTGGCCTCGCGGAGCTTCGCCAGAAGCTCCTCGTTGCCCAGCTCGCGCAGCTCGGACGCCTTGGTACCGGCCGACATCACGCTTCACCTGCCTCGCGCTTGACGATCCGGCACTTCATCGGCAGCTTGTGGGCCGCACGCGTCAGCGCCTCACGGGCGATCTTCTCGTTGGGGTACGACAGCTCGAACATCACACGTCCGGGCTTGACGTTGGCGATCCACCACTCCGGAGAACCCTTACCGGAACCCATGCGGGTCTCGGCCGGCTTCTTGGTGAGGGGACGGTCCGGGTAGATGTTGATCCAGACCTTGCCGCCACGCTTGATGTGGCGGGTCATCGCGATACGAGCCGCCTCGATCTGGCGGTTCGTCACGTAGGCCGGGGTCAGCGCCTGGATGCCGTACTCGCCGAACGCAACCTGCGTCCCACCCTTGGACATACCGTTGCGCTTCGGGTGGTGCTGCTTGCGGTGCTTGACCCTACGGGGGATCAGCATGACGGTCAGGCCTCCGTTCCGGTGCTCTCAGCCGGAGCGGCGGCGGGAGCCTCGGCCTTGGGGGCCTCGGCACCGGCAGCCTGCTGCGGCTTGCGACCGCGCCGCTCGCCACCGCGGCCACCACGGGCCGGGCGGTCGGCGCCACCGCGGGCCGGGCGGTTACCCGCACGGGCGGCAGCGTTCTCGGCGCGGACCTCGGCGATGTTCTTGACGTCGCCCTTGTAGATCCAGACCTTCACACCGATGCGGCCGAAGGTCGTCTTGGCCTCGAAGAAGCCGTAGTCCACGTTCGCGCGGAGCGTGTGCAGGGGCACGCGGCCCTCGCGGTAGAACTCCGAGCGGGACATCTCGGCGCCGCCGAGGCGGCCACCGCACTGGATCTTGATGCCCTTGGCGCCGGCCTTCATGGCGGACTGCATGCTCTTGCGCATGGCCCGACGGAAGGAGACGCGGGAGGAGAGCTGCTCGGCGACGGCCTGGGCCACGAGCTGAGCGTCGGTCTCGGGGTTCTTGACCTCGAGGATGTTCAGCTGGACCTGCTTGCCCGTGAGCTTCTCAAGGTCGCCGCGGATGCGGTCGGCCTCGGCGCCACGGCGGCCGATGACGATGCCCGGACGAGCGGTGTGGATGTCCACACGCACGCGGTCACGGGTGCGCTCGATCTCGACCTTGGAGATGCCGGCGCGCTCCATGCCGGACGTCATCATCCGACGGATGGCGACGTCTTCCTTGACGTAGTCCTTGTACAGCTTGTCGGCGTACCAACGCGACTTGAAGTCGGTCGTGACACCGAGCCGGAACCCGTGCGGGTTTACCTTCTGGCCCATTACCGGGTTCCTTCCTTGCTGCTGACGACCACGGTGATGTGGCTGGTCCGCTTGCGGATCCGGTAGGCACGGCCCTGGGCACGCGGACGGAACCGCTTCAGGGTCGGGCCCTCGTCGACGTAGGCCTCGGAGATGAAGAGGCTGTCGACATCGGTGTGGTCGTAGTTGTGCGCGGCGTTGGCGATGGCGCTGTCGAGCACCTTGCCCACCGGCACCGAGGCGGCCTGCGGAGCGAATCGCAGGACGGCCTGGGCCTCCGTGGCGTCCATGCCACGGATGAGGTCCACCACGCGGCGGGCCTTCATGGGCGTGACGCGGATGTACCGCGCCTGGGCCCTGGCTTCCATGGTTGTCCCTTCAGTTACTTACGTGTCTGAATGCGATCCGCTGCTAGCGGCGCTTCGACTTCCGGTCTTCCTTGACGTGGCCCCGGAAGGTGCGCGTCGGCGAGAACTCGCCGAGCTTGTGGCCGACCATCGACTCGGTGACGAACACCGGGATGTGGGTCTTGCCGTTGTGCACCGCGATCGTGTGGCCGAGCATGGCCGGGACGATCATCGAGCGACGGGACCAGGTCTTGATGACGTTCTTGGTGCCGGCTTCGTTCTGCGTGTCCACCTTCTTCATCAGGTGGTCGTCGACGAAGGGCCCCTTCTTCAAGCTACGAGGCATCTCAACCCGTCCTTAGCGCTTCTTGTTCGTCTTGCGGCGGCGGACGATGTACTTGTTCGACGCCTTCTTGGGCGAACGAGTACGGCCTTCCTTCTTGCCCCACGGGGACACAGGGTGGCGACCACCGGAGGTCCGGCCCTCACCACCACCGTGCGGGTGGTCAACCGGGTTCATGACCACACCACGGACGGTCGGGCGAACGCCCAGCCACCGCTTGCGGCCCGCCTTGCCCCAGTTGATGTTGCTCTGCTCGGCGTTGCCGACCTCGCCGACGGTGGCGCGGCAGCGCACGTCGACCAGGCGGATCTCACCGGACGGCATGCGCAGGTGGGCGTAGGCGCCCTCCTTCGCGAGCAGCTGCACGGAGGCACCGGCGGAGCGGGCGAACTTGGCACCGCCACCGGGACGGAGCTCGATCGCGTGGATCGTGGTACCGACCGGGATGTTGCGGAGGGCCAGGTTGTTGCCCGGCTTGATGTCGGCCCCGGGACCGTTCTCCACGGTGTCGCCCTGCTGCAGGTTGCGCGGGGCGAGGATGTAGCGCTTCTCGCCGTCGGCGTAGTGCAGCAGCGCGATGCGCGCGGTGCGGTTGGGGTCGTACTCGATGTGCGCGACCTTCGCCGGCACGCCGTCCTTGTCGTGACGACGGAAGTCGATCACACGGTAGGCGCGCTTGTGTCCGCCACCCTGGTGGCGAACGGTCACACGACCGGCGTTGTTACGGCCGCCCTTGCTGTGCAGGGGACGGACCAGCGACTTCTCCGGCGTGGACCGCGTGACCTCGACGAAGTCGGCGACGCTGGCGCCACGACGGCCCGGCGTAGTCGGCTTGTACTTGCGGATTCCCATTTCTCAGTCCTCGTCCGATATCGGACGATCCGGACCGCCCTCAGGCGGTCGGACCGCCGAAGATGTCGATACGGTCGCCCTCGGCGAGGGTCACGATCGCGCGCTTGGTGCCCGCGCGCTGGCCGAAGCCGGTGCGGGTCCGCTTGCGCTTGCCCTGGCGGTTGATCGTGTTGACCCCGGTGACCTTGACGTCGAAGACCGCCTGGACGGCCTGCTTGATCTGGGTCTTGTTGGCGTTCGGGTCGACGATGAACGTGTACTTGTTCTCGTCGAGGAGCGCGTAGCTCTTCTCGGAGACGACCGGCTTCAGCAGGACGTCACGGGGGTCCGTGTACGACTTGCTCAGCGGGGTCTCGACGGTGTTCTTGCCCTCGGCGGCGTGACGGCGCGCCTTGGCGACGCGCGCGGCCTTGGCGGCCTTGGCGGCCTTCGAGGCGATAGCGGGGTGACGGATGGCCATCAGACCTCGCTCCCTTCGGTGTCGTTGGCCTTCGGGCCGGCGACGAAGGACTCGAAAGCGGCCTGGGTGAAGACCACGTCGTCCGAGACGAGAACGTCGTACGTGTTCAGCTGGCCCGGCTCCAGGATGTGGACCTGGGGCAGGTTGCGGGCGGACAGCCACGCGGCCTCGTCGGCGCGGTCGACGACCAGGAGCAGGTTCTTGCGCTCCGAGATCTTGCCGAACAGCGACTTGGCGGCCTTGGTGCTGGGGGTCTCGCCCTCGACCACGCCGGAGACGACGTGGATGCGGTTGTGACGCGCCCGGTCGGTGAGGGCACCGCGCAGGGCGGCGGCCTTCATCTTCTTCGGGGTGCGCTGCGAGTAGTCGCGCGGCACGGGACCGTGCACGACGCCACCACCGGCGAACTGCGGCGCGCGGGTCGAACCCTGACGGGCGCGACCGGTGCCCTTCTGGCGGTACGGCTTCTTGCCGCCACCACGGACTTCACCGCGGGTCTTGGTCTTGTGCGTGCCCTGACGGGCAGCGGCCAGCTGCGCGACGACGACCTGGTGGATCAGCGGAACGCTGACCTTGGCGTCGAAGATCTCCGCGGGGAGCTCGACGGAACCGGCCTTCTCGCCCGCCGGCGAAAGGATGTCAACAGTGCTCATCGGTTACCTCAGGCCCCCTTGGCCGCGGTGCGGACCAGGACGAGGCCGCCGTTCGGACCGGGAACCGCGCCCTTGATGAGCAGCAGACCCTTCTCCGCGTCAACGGCGTGGACGGTCAGGTTCTGGGTGGTGACCCGCTCGTTGCCCATGCGACCCGCCATGCGGAGGCCCTTGAACACACGGCCCGGGGTGGCGCAGCCACCGATGGAACCGGGGGAGCGGTGCTTGCGCTGGGTGCCGTGTCCGGCGCCGAGGCCACGGAAGTTGTGGCGCTTCATGACACCGGCGAAGCCCTTGCCCTTGCTCTTGCCGGTCACGTCGACCTTGACACCGGCCTCGAACACCGCAGCGGTGATCTCCTGGCCGAGCGTGTACTCGGAGGCGTCCGCGGTGCGGATCTCGACGAGGTGGCGACGGGGGGTGACGTCGGCCTTGGCGAAGTGGCCCTTGAGGGGCTTGTTCACCTTGCGCGGGTCGATCTCGCCGAAGGCGATCTGAACGGACTCGTAGCCGTCGACGTCATTCGTACGGACCTGGGTGACGACGTTGGGCCCAGCCTTGACGACGGTGACCGGAACAACACGGTTGTTCTCGTCCCACACCTGCGTCATGCCGAGCTTCTCGCCCAGGATGCCCTTGATCTGCTTAGCCATTCTCAGCCCACCAGCCTCAGAGCTTGATCTCGATGTCGACACCGGCCGGCAGGTCGAGTCGCATCAGAGAGTCAACGGTCTTGGGGGTCGGGTCGAGGATGTCGATCAGGCGCTTGTGCGTGCGCATCTCGAAGTGCTCGCGCGAGTCCTTGTACTTGTGCGGCGACTTGATGACGCAGTACACGTTCTTCTCAGTGGGCAGCGGCACCGGGCCCGCGACCGACGCACCGGTACGGGTCACCGTCTCGACGATCTTCTTCGCCGAGGAGTCGATGACCTCGTGGTCGTAGGCCTTGAGCCGGATGCGGATCTTCTGTCCCGCCATGGCTACTCAGTAGTCCTGTCTCTTCTCACGCTCTGGAACCCGGTGGTTCCTGCATCCCTCGTTCTCCGACCCACGCGGTCGGGCGTGTCGCGCTCCCGCTGACACGGATGTCCCTTGTTCGAACATCCCCGCGGGATTGACACGGCCCTTCCGGAACCGCGGACCGGGGACCTCGGGTCCACCGGGCGCCTGGCCGGTGCCGCGCCCACGCTTCCCGGAAGATTCCCGTACGTCCGCCCCAGTGCTGCCCGAGGGCAGTTAGGGCGACGAGTACTGTGGGACTCGCTTCCGGTCCTCCCGGCGGGAGGCGCGCAGCATCAACACTCGACCGAGCAACTCGGACAGTCTGCCATATGGGGCAGCGCCTCCGCCAATCGAGCCGAAGAGATTACCCCGAAGGTGACGTAGGTCAAACCGGCGCCGCGTTCACGGCACATCCATGATCCGTACCGTGCCGCAGCCGCGCTGTGCCGCCTCGTGCCGCGCGAAGACCTTCAGCGCGGTGCGGGCGAACGCGGCGGAGTAGTGCGGGGCCGGGTAGCTGTGGGTGTCCCGGTCGTAGAGGCGGTAGAACGCGAAGACCGCCTCGTGGGTGGAGCGGGGGGGCAGCTCGCGGTCGCCAGGACGAAGTCGTGGTCGGGGCCGCCGAACCCGGCCGACTCGAAGTCCTCGGCGGCGACGCCGTAGTACGCGTACAGCCCGTAGGCGGGCTTCTTCGCGCCGGTCACCAGGTAGCAGTTGGTCTGCGGGGCGTCCGTATCCGCCGGGTACCCCATGATCCCGGGTGTGCCGCTCCCTGCCACCGCCGTGTCACGCAGCGCGGCGCAGGACCCCTGTGCCTGCGCGAAGGGCTTCGCCGTGCCGGGCTCGCCGAGCCGGGCCGTGGAGACGTGTGTGAGCGGCTTGCCGGCCCTCACCCGGCGCGCGCACATGCGCCGCGTCCCCCGTTACCGCCGACAACAACCCGAACCGGGCCCCTGACAGCGGCGGGCTCCTCCACGACCACACCCGCCACACCACCCGGTTCACGGTGATGACCTCTCCCTCCTCGCGATCGGTCCGGCCTGCCGCATCCAGTCGCTGCCGCCCGGCGCCCGCGTCGGCATCAAGACCCTCGCCGCCCGCTTCCCCGAGGGCGCGACCCGTAGCGAGGAGTGACGATCGCCGACTGGACGATCTCGACGGAGTGTCTGCCGCTCTACGGGTGACCGTCCCCCGCCCGCGCGCTCTCCAGCGGCCCCAGGTACAGCTGAGGCAGCCCGCCCGTGTCGATCAGCAGGCGCTGCACCACCACCGTCGGGTCCACCATCCAGAACCTCAGCCGGTGGACGCCCGGCTTCGTCAGGGTGTGCGTGGTCGCCGTCGCGTTGATGTTGTCCGAGGTGTGCCGCGCCCACACCGTGTTCAGCGCGCCGTCGTCCGCGCCCGCCGTGATGTCCACGGTCCGGATCGGGCCGTCGTCCAGCGAGATGCCGTAGCGCAGGCCCGAGACGCCGGGGACGGCCGGGTTGCGGGGGGACAGGTGGGCCCAGACCGTCACCTCGCCGGGGGCGGACAGCAGCGTCACCTCGTACTCCAGGCGAGGTGAGTCGCCGCCCGGGGTGCGGCTCGGGGACGTCACCGGCCATGGGGTCATGCCCGCGCCGGTCCGTCCGATGCCGTCGATGCGGCGCCACTGCCCGACCGCCCGGTCGTAGTGCTCGGCGTCGATCGCCACGTAGCCGCCGGCCTCCACGAAGCCCCGCGGCCGCAGGCCCGAGGGGCGTTCCGCCACGCAGCGGACCGGGACCGACGCGCCCGCTCCGTGCACCGTCAGGGTCGCCTCCGCGCGCCCGGCCGGAGCGCGGGACCAGTCCACCTGCACCTCCAGGCGGACCTGCTGGTCCACCCGGCCGCGCGGGCGGTCCACCCGCAGCCAGGGCGCCGAGACCGAGACCTCGTACGGGAAGGGCGTACGGCCTCGGTTGAAGATCTCCACGTACTGCTGGGGGCGGGTCTGGTACGGGCTGAACGGCGGCAGGGACGCGGCCGAGGAGGAGCCTCCCGGCCACCACTCCCCCGCGTCTTCGGCCCCGTCCACGGACACGCCCAGCTCCGCACCCGAGGGCACCTCGATGCGCCTCACCGCGGGGAACAGCACATCCGGCAGCGCCACGTTGTCCTTCTCCGGCTGCTGCCAGCCCGCGTTGGGTCCGTAGCGGTCGACGTCCCCGTAGTCGATGTGGGGCTGGGTCTGGAAGCCCTGCCATTTGCCGTCGGCGACACGGGAGTTGAAGCGCTCGGCGAGGGCGAGGTCCTGGCCGAGAGCGGCTTCCGCCTGTGCCGCGCGGTCGTTGGCCGCGGCCCGGCCCTGCGCCGCGTACAGCAGGTTCGTGAACTCCGCCTCCCGCAGCACGTAGAGGTTCGCGGTCGCCGTGACCGCGTAGCCGGCGAGTTCGAACCACGCATCCCGCAACCGCACCGGCAGTCTGCGCTCGACGCGTTCCGCGCGGCGGCCCAGCGCGCGCCACTCCTCGGTGACCCGTTCCAGTTCCCGGTGTGCGAAGTAGTACGGGCTCTGCCGGTCGTCGTACACGACCTGGTCGCCGGAGAGGGTGATCCGGCGGTTCAGCAGCTCCGGTTTGCGGCGGGCCTGGAGCCGGCCGTAGGCCGCCAGCAGCGAGGCGATCTCCTTGGCCTGCGCCTCGCCGAAGTTCTGGCGGGCGTAGCGCTGCTCCCAGGCGCCGAGGCGCTCCAGCGGCCAGGCGTCGGGGTTCCAGGCGTAGGAGAGGAAGAACTCCGTCGGCAGTTCGTTGCCCTTGAGGTCACCGACGTTGACCACCCACAGGCCGTGGTTGCCGTGGGCGTGCGCCTGGTGGAGCTGTTCCCAGACGTTCCTGAGGTTCGCGGTGTCGACCCACTTGTAGTTGCGGCCGGCGCCGACGTAGTCGAAGTGGTAGTAGAGGCCGTATCCGCCGGCGCGGGGGCTGTCCGGGTGCTTGCGGATGTTGCCCCAGTTGTCGTCCGTGAGGACCACGGTGACGTCGTCCGGGGCGCGCAGGCCGCGGTCCCAGTAGCGCTGGACCTCCTTGTAGAGGGTCCAGACCTGGGGGGTCTCGGCCGCCGGCCTGCCGGTCACCTCCTCGATGATGCGGCGCTGGTCGGCGATGATCTCCCGCATCAGTTCGATGCCGTCGCCGTCGGGGAGACTCGTGTCGCCGTTGCCGCGCATGCCGAGGGTGACGACGCCCTCGAAGCCCTGGTCGACCATGCGCTGGATGCCGGCGCGCCAGTACGCGCGGATCGCCTCCGGGTTGCGGCGGTACGACCATTCGCCCGTGCCCCCGTAGGGGTCGGTCCCGGAGCCGGCGTGCCGGTTCCACTCCTCGATGCCCCGCATCATCGGCGCCTCGTGGGACGTTCCCATGACGATGCCGTACTCGGCCGCCCGCCGGTGGTTGTCCGGGTCGTCCTCCGCGAACGCCCGGCCCCAGACCGCCGGCCAGAGGTAGTTGCCCTTCAGGCGCAGCAGGACCTCGAAGACCTTCGCGTAGAAGTCGGCGGTAAAGCCGCCGGGGTAGCCCGGTGCCTTCCCCGGGCCGAAGTACGCCGGTGCCCAGGTGCCGAGCGCCGGGTTCTCGTCGTTGATGAAGACGCCCCGGTACTTCACCGCCGGGGTCCCCTGGGTGAAGCGGCCGGCCTTCACCCAGACCGCGTCGCGCCGGGCCGGCGGTACGTCGTCCCACCAGTGCCAGGGCGAGACGCCGATGCCGTACGAGACGTCGTACGCCCCGAAGATCGTGCCCCGCGGGTCGCTGCCCGCGATGACGAAGGCCCGCTCCACACCGGGCATCGGGTGCTCCACGACCGTCTGGAGCGAGGTCTCCCACCTGCCTCGCACGCCCGTGACGTCGAGCTTTCCGGACCGGATCAGTCCGTCGATCAGCGGGCTGCGGCCGATCGTGCCGAGCAGCACCGGGAAGCGGCCGATCGTCGTGCCCGGGCGGACACCGGTCACCCGCGCGAGGTCGTCCCGGAGGTCCCCGGCCACCCGTACGACCCCGGGGTGGTCCTCCGCGCTCACCACCACGGGCGCGCCGACCAGGGAGAACACCCCGCCCGTGAACGAGATGTACGCCCCCGGGTCCGTCGCCCGGAGCCCGTTCCCCGGGGCGGCGGACGCGGTCCCCTGGCCCCCCACCGGCATCGCGGCCAGCCCGGCGCCCAGGACCGTCCCGCCGAGCACCGTCCTACGGCTGACGTGCGCAGACGACATACCTCACCCCTCCAGCCCCTCCGGCCCCTATTTGCTCATCGGCATGACAAATAGTGGGGGGAGGCAGGGGCGGGGGAACGGGTCGTACGCGCCGAATAGTTTCGAAGCCGTCAGTACGCCGAGCCCGCGAGCAGGAAGCCGTCCTCCGCCACCAGATTGTTCGCGCTGAGCAGGTTGCCGCCCGCCGGCAGTCCCATCGACCTGCGCTGCGCCCCGATCCCCGGATCACGCACGGACACGGTCAGGGTGTAGGCCGGCTGCCCGGTGATGGTGTTCGAGGAGTCGATCGGCGGCTGGAGCTTCTCCACCACGTCCCTCGCGTTCTGCCCGGGGCACAGTGCCTCCAGCGGCAGGGACACCTCGGCGCTGTCACCGGTGCCCGACTTCGTGGCGGAGTCCCAGGTGACGGGCAGGCCGTGGGCACCGCCGACCAGCCCCCGCGGGCCCTCGATCTCGACGGCGACGCCCTCGCCGCCCAGGGCCCGCGACAGCTCCAGCGATCCCTTGGGACCCGGTGCGAAGAGCAGGCCGATGGTGAAGCGGCCGGGGGCGCGGGACGGCTTCTCGTAGCCGTAGGAGCCGAGGACGAGCCGCGGGCCGGGCACCGGGGCCGGGGACTCCGCCGCGGGGGGCGCGGACGCGGACGCGGGCAGCGGGAAGTAGTGGTAGCCCTCGGCCCCGCAGTGGCCGCCGTCGGAGAAACCGCCTCCCGGCAGCGGGATCGTGCGGGCCGGGCCCGACGCGGCCGAGGCGCCCCAGGAGAACAGGCCCTGCTGCCAGGCCATGGCGATCACCACGGCCGCCACGGCCAGCCAGGGGACGACCGTCTGGAGCGCCGCGTGTATCAAGGTCCTCTTCCTCACCCGCAGAACCGTATGCGGTCCCGGGTGGGACACACGAAGAGACCCTGGCGGGACAGACGACGAGTCCCTGGCGGACACAGGAAGAGGCCCTGGCCGGACATACGAAGAGGCCCGTACGACCGGAGTCGTACGGGCCTCTCGCAGGTCGAGACCTTCGGGTCAGGCACTGACCCTCAAGCCATCAAGCCGCAAGCAAGCGGAACTTACTTGACGATCTTGGTGACCTGGCCGGCGCCCACGGTGCGGCCACCCTCACGGATGGCGAACTTCAGGCCCTCTTCCATGGCGACGGGCTGGATGAGCTCCACCTTCATCTCGGTGTTGTCACCCGGCATGACCATCTCGGTGCCCTCGGGGAGGGTCACCACGCCGGTCACGTCCGTCGTGCGGAAGTAGAACTGCGGACGGTAGTTGTTGAAGAACGGCGTGTGGCGGCCACCCTCGTCCTTGGAGAGGATGTAGGCCTGCGCCTCGAACTCGGTGTGCGGGGTGACCGAGCCCGGCTTGATGATGACCTGGCCGCGCTCGACGTCCTCGCGCTTGATGCCACGGAGGAGCAGACCGACGTTCTCACCGGCCTGACCCTCGTCGAGCAGCTTGCGGAACATCTC
This sequence comes from Streptomyces sp. Ru62, assembly GCF_002920615.1. Taxonomy (GTDB): domain Bacteria; phylum Actinomycetota; class Actinomycetes; order Streptomycetales; family Streptomycetaceae; genus Streptomyces. Next base: position 158,945 of record NZ_PQSU01000012.1, on the reverse strand, counting down.
GATGCCGGTGACCGTGGTGGAGGTCTTCTCCGGCTTGATGCCGATGATGTCCACGTTCTCGTTGACCTTGAGGACACCACGCTCGATACGGCCGGTGACGACCGTACCGCGACCGGTGATGGTGAAGACGTCCTCGATCGGCATGAGGAACGGCTTGTCGACGTCGCGCTCCGGCTGCGGGATCGACTCGTCGACGGCCTTCATCAGGTTGAGGACGGAGTCCACCCACTCCTGCTCGCCCTCAAGGGCCTTGAGCGCGGAGACCTTGACGACCGGGACGTCGTCGCCGGGGAACTCGTACTCGGAGAGGAGCTCACGGACCTCGAGCTCGACGAGCTCCAGGATCTCCTCGTCGTCCACCATGTCGGCCTTGTTCAGGGCGACGACGATGTACGGAACGCCGACCTGGCGGGCCAGGAGCACGTGCTCCTTGGTCTGCGGCATCGGGCCGTCGGTGGCGGCGACCACGAGGATGGCGCCGTCCATCTGCGCCGCACCCGTGATCATGTTCTTGATGTAGTCCGCGTGACCCGGGCAGTCGACGTGGGCGTAGTGACGCGCCTCGGTCTGGTACTCGACGTGCGCGATGGAGATGGTGATACCGCGCTGACGCTCCTCAGGAGCCTTGTCGATGTTGTCGAACGGGGTGGCCTCGTTCAGGTCCGGGTACGCGTCGTGCAGCACCTTGGTAATGGCGGCCGTGAGGGTCGTCTTACCGTGGTCGATGTGACCGATGGTGCCGATGTTGACGTGCGGCTTAGTCCGCTCGAACTTCGCCTTCGCCACTGGGGTCCTCCTGTGGAGTGGTTCTGTACGCCTTACTTCATCGGCGCCAGGTGATCTTTGCTGTAAAGGCCCGGAACCCGGGGCAAACGCTCACGATTGCGGACGTTTGCCCCTGGAGGCTCCGGAGTCAAGCCTACGGCGTGTGAACGCGGTGCGTTACTCGCCCTTGGCCTTCGCGATGATCTCCTCGGCGACGTTCCGCGGAACCTCGGCGTAGGAGTCGAACTGCATCGAGTAGCTTGCGCGACCCGACGTCTTGCTGCGGAGGTCGCCGACGTAGCCGAACATCTCCGACAGGGGCACGAGGCCCTTCACGACGCGGGCACCAGCCCGCTCCTCCATGGCCTGGATCTGGCCACGGCGGGAGTTGATGTCGCCGATGACCTCACCCATGTAGTCCTCGGGCGTGGTGACCTCGACGGCCATCATCGGCTCAAGGAGCACGGGCTTGGCCTTGCGCGCGGCCTCCTTGAAGGCCTGCGAACCGGCGATCTTGAAGGCGAGCTCGGAGGAGTCGACCTCGTGGTAGGCACCGTCCAGCAGGATGACCCGGACACCGGTCATCTCGTAGCCGGCGAGGATGCCGAACTGCATGGCCTCCTGCGCACCGGCGTCCACCGAAGGGATGTACTCCTTCGGGATACGGCCACCGGTGACCTGGTTCACGAACTCGTAGGCCATGTCGCCGCTCTCGATCGGCTCGATCGAGATGATGACGCGACCGAACTGGCCGGTGCCACCCGTCTGCTTCTTGTGGGTGTACTCGACCTTGTCGACCTTCTGGCGAATGGTCTCACGGTACGCGACCTGCGGCTTGCCGACGTTGGCCTCGACCTTGAACTCGCGCTTCATGCGGTCGACCAGCACCTCGAGGTGCAGCTCGCCCATACCGCCGATGACGGTCTGGCCGGTCTCCTCGTTGGTGTGCACCTGGAAGGAGGGGTCCTCCTCCGCGAGACGCTGGATGGCGACACCCAGCTTCTCCTGGTCACCCTTGGACTTGGGCTCGATCGCGACCTCGATGACCGGCGCCGGGAAGTCCATGGACTCCAGGATCACCGGGTTCTTCTCGTCGCACAGCGTCTCACCGGTGGTGGTCTGCTTCAGGCCCATGACGGCGACGATGTCGCCCGCGCCCACCGACTCGATCTCCTCACGCTTGTTGGCGTGCATGCGGTAGATCTTGCCGATGCGCTCCTTGCGGCCCTTGACGGAGTTCAGCACGGCGGTGCCGGACTCCAGGCGGCCGGAGTACACGCGGACGAAGGTGAGCTTGCCCAGGTGCGGGTCGCTCATGATCTTGAACGCCAGCGCGGACAGGGGCTCCTCGTCGGACGGCTTGCGCTTGATGACCGTCTCCGGGTCCTTGACGTCGTGGCCCTCGATGGCCTCGATGTCGACCGGGGACGGCAGGTAGCGCACGACCGCGTCGAGCAGGGGCTGGACGCCCTTGTTCTTGAACGCGGTGCCGCAGAACACCGGGGTGACGGTGGTGCCGGTGCCCTTGCCGGACGCGATGGTGATACGACGGATCGCGGCGTACAGCTGCTCCTCGGTGGGCTCCTCGCCCTCCAGGTACAGCTCCATGATCTCTTCGTCGTTCTCGGCGACGGCCTCGACCAGCTTGCCGCGCCACTCCTCGGCGGCCTCGGTGTGCGTGGCGGGGATGTCGACGGTGTCGTACATCTCGCCCTTGGTCGCCTCGGCCGACCAGACCAGGGCCTTCATCTTCACCAGGTCGACGACGCCCTTGAAGTCCGCCTCGGCACCGATCGGCAGCTGCATGACCAGCGGCTGCGCGCCCAGACGGTCGGAGATCATGTCGACACAGCGGTGGAACTCGGCACCGGTGCGGTCGAGCTTGTTGACGAAGCAGATACGCGGAACGCCGTAGCGGTCCGCCTGACGCCACACCGTCTCGGACTGGGGCTCAACGCCGGCGACGCCGTCGAACACCGTGACAGCACCGTCGAGCACGCGCAGGGAACGCTCCACCTCGACGGTGAAGTCGACGTGACCCGGCGTGTCGATGATGTTGATGGTGTGGTCGACGTCCTCCAGCGACCAGTGACAGGTGGTGGCAGCAGAGGTGATCGTGATGCCACGCTCCTGCTCCTGCTCCATCCAGTCCATGGTGGCAGCGCCGTCGTGGACCTCACCGATCTTGTAAGACACACCGGTGTAGAACAGGATCCGCTCGGTGGTGGTCGTCTTGCCCGCGTCGATGTGGGCCATGATCCCGATGTTTCGGACCCTGGCCAGGTCAAGTGAAGTGGTAGCCATAAGGCTTCAGTCTTCTCTCGGTCTCGATGTGGGTAGCGACTACCAGCGGTAGTGCGCGAAGGCCTTGTTGGACTCGGCCATCTTGTGGGTGTCCTCGCGCTTCTTCACGGCCGCACCGAGGCCGTTGGAGGCGTCGAGAAGCTCGTTGAGGAGACGCTCGGTCATGGTCTTCTCGCGACGGGCGCGGGAGTAACCGACCAGCCAGCGCAGCGCCAGGGTGTTGGCACGGCCGGGCTTGACCTCGACCGGGACCTGGTAGGTGGCGCCACCGACACGGCGGGACTTGACCTCAAGGGTCGGCTTGATGTTCTCAAGAGCGCGCTTGAGCGTGATGACCGGGTCGTTGCCGGTCTTCTCGCGCAGGCCCTCCATGGCGCCGTAGACGATGCGCTCGGCGGTGGAGCGCTTGCCGTTCAGCAGCACCTTGTTGATCAGGGAGGTCACCAGAGGAGAGCCGTAGACCGGGTCGATGATGACCGGGCGCTTCGGGGCGGGGCCCTTACGAGGCATTCTTACTTCTCCTTCTTGGCGCCGTAACGGCTGCGAGCCTGCTTGCGGTTCTTGACACCCTGGGTGTCGAGCGAGCCGCGGATGATCTTGTAGCGAACACCCGGCAGGTCCTTCACACGGCCGCCGCGCACGAGCACGATGGAGTGCTCCTGCAGGTTGTGTCCCTCACCCGGAATGTAAGCGGTGACCTCGATGCCGCTGGTCAGACGCACACGCGCGACCTTGCGGAGGGCCGAGTTCGGCTTCTTCGGGGTGGTCGTGAACACACGCGTGCAGACGCCGCGACGCTGAGGGGAACCCTCAAGTGCGGGCGTCTTGTTCTTCTCGACCTTGTCCTGCCGGCCCTTGCGGACCAGCTGCTGGATCGTAGGCACTACTTCTCCGGTTTCTGTGTGCCGATGGGTACAGCTAACCTGGAACGTCGCCGACCCACGCGGTCGGGTGTGTCGAATCCGCCAGACTCCCGCCGCAAGGCGAAAAGGGCGCAGATTACGGTGGCCGCTCGCGGCTCGCCATGCGGTTTGCAGGCACGCACAGGAGCCAGGGCACACCCCAGGCACAAGGTCTGAGCGTACCTACCTCATTCGCTGCGGTCAAAACAAATGGGGTGGGCTGCGACACGCCAGAGATTGACAGAGCCGACATCCCCGGGCCGCAGGACGGACTTCCAGGCCTCTCCCCTGGCGACGACATCGAGATCGTGTACGACGCTCCGCAGGCCGTTCGCGAGGAGCGCACCGCTGCCTGCCACCACGTGATCGACGCTCGGCAGCCTGAGCAAGAGGACCGGCAGCCCGACCGCCGAGCGTGAGACGGCTCGGTGTGGCGGCGCTCCTGTACGGCTGGTCTGCCGACGGCAAGCGCCCCGGGCGTCCACAGCCGCATGTCCGGGAATCCCGAACGCAAAGGGTCCTCGGAGCACTGCCGGAGCAGCACCCCCAGAGCCACCAGGACGGCCGCTGAGAGCGCGAACCAGGGCCGCAGGCGATCCATGCAGGGGAAGACGGTGCAAGCGCTCCAGACGAGCACCACGACCGCCGCCGGGCCGGCCGGGCCGCGTGCGCTGCCGGCCCGGCCCAGCCCAGCCCAGCCCAGCCCAGCCACGGGGGCACGACCGATGCGGCCGCCCGGCCGAAGAAGACACGGGCCGGCTCCACCGGATATTCCCTCAACACCGTTCTCACGCCGGCTACTTGACCTGCGTGGGACATCGTGCCCGGACACGCCGAAGGGCGGTCACCCCGCAGGGTGACCGCCCCCTCAGTTCAAGCCGCTCGCTTACTGGTTGTACGGACCGTAGTCGTAGTCCTCCAGCGGCACGGCCTGGCCGGAGCCCGTGCCGAACGGCGAGTAGTCGATGTCGTCGTAGCCGACGGCCGAGTACATCGCGGCCTTGGCCTCCTCGGTCGGCTCGACCCGGATGTTGCGGTAGCGGGACAGGCCCGTACCGGCCGGGATGAGCTTACCGATGATGACGTTCTCCTTGAGGCCGATGAGGCTGTCGGACTTGGCGTTGATCGCCGCGTCCGTCAGGACTCGGGTCGTCTCCTGGAAGGAGGCGGCCGACAGCCAGGATTCCGTCGCCAGCGAGGCCTTGGTGATACCCATCAGCTGCGGACGACCGGAGGCCGGGTGACCGCCCTCCTGGACCACACGACGGTTCTCCTGCTCGAAGCGGGAGCGCTCGACCAGCTCGCCGGGCAGCAGCTCGGCGTCGCCGGACTCGATGATCGTCACGCGGCGGAGCATCTGCCGGATGATGATCTCGATGTGCTTGTCGTGGATCGACACACCCTGCGAGTTGTACACCTTCTGGACCTCGCCGACCAGGTGGACCTGGACGGCACGCTGACCCAGGATGCGCAGCACGTCGTGCGGGTTGGTGGCACCCACGGTGAGCTGCTGGCCCACCTCGACGTGGTCGCCCTCGCGGACCAGGACCTTGGCACGCTTCGAGATCGGGTACGCCGTCTCGTCGCTGCCGTCGTCCGGGGTGACGACGATCTTCTTGGTCTTCTCGGTCTCCTCGATCCGGACGCGGCCGGAGGCCTCGGAGATCGGGGCGACACCCTTCGGGGTACGGGCCTCGAAGAGCTCGACGACACGCGGCAGACCCTGGGTGATGTCGTCACCGGCCACACCACCGGTGTGGAAGGTACGCATCGTCAGCTGGGTACCGGGCTCACCGATGGACTGGGCGGCGATGATGCCGACCGCCTCACCGATGTCGACCAGCTTGCCGGTGGCCAGCGAGCGGCCGTAGCACATCGCGCAGGTACCGACGGCGGACTCGCAGGTCAGGACCGAGCGGGTCTTGACCTCCTCGACGCCACGGCCGACGAGCTCCTCGATGAGGACGTCGCCCAGGTCGGTGCCGGCCGGGGCCAGCACCTGGCCGTCGACCACGATGTCCTCGGCGAGGCAGCGCGCGTACACGGACGTCTCGACGTCGTCCGCCTTGCGCAGCACGCCGTCGGCGCCGCGGTCGGCGATCCGCAGACGCAGGCCACGGTCGGTGCCGCAGTCCTCCTCGCGGATGATGACGTCCTGCGAGACGTCGACCAGACGACGGGTGAGGTAACCCGAGTCGGCGGTACGCAGAGCGGTGTCCGCCAGACCCTTACGGGCACCGTGCGTGGAGATGAAGTACTCCAGCACGGACAGACCCTCACGGAACGAGGCCTTGATGGGCCGCGGGATCGTCTCGTTCTTCGCGTTCGACACAAGACCACGCATACCGGCGATCTGACGCATCTGCATCATGTTGCCTCGTGCACCCGAGTTCACCATCATGAAGATCGGGTTGGTCTTCGGGAAGTTGTCGTTCATCGCCTCGGCGACCTCGTTGGTCGCCTTGGTCCAGATCGCGATGAGCTCCTGCGTACGCTCGTCCTTGGTGATCAGACCGCGCTCGTACTGCTTCTGGACCTTCTCGTCCTGCGCCTCGTAGCCCTTGACGATCTCCTTCTTCGCCTCGGGGACGACGACGTCGGAGATGGCCACGGTGACACCGGAACGGGTCGCCCAGTAGAAGCCGGCCGCCTTCAGGTTGTCGAGCGTCGCCGCCACGATGACCTTCGGGTACCGCTCGGCGAGGTCGTTGACGATCTCGGAGAGCTGCTTCTTGCCGACCTCGTAGTCGACGAACGGGTAGTCCTCGGGCAGCAGCTCGTTGAAGAGCGCGCGGCCCAGCGTGGTGTTCAGCCGGAAGCTGTCACCCTGCTGCCACTCCGGCTCGCCCTCCTCGCGCGCCGGCGGGGTCCAGCCGCGAGGCGGGATGGTGCCCACCGGGAAGCGGATGTCCACGCGCGACTGCAGCGAGAGCTCGCCGGCGTCGAACGCCATGATCGCCTCGGCCACGGACGCGAACGAGCGGCCCTCGCCCTTGACGTCACGCATCTCGCCGTCGGTGGTGAGGAAGAACAGACCGAGGACCATGTCCTGGGTCGGCATCGTCACCGGACGGCCGTCGGCCGGCTTGAGGATGTTGTTCGAGGACAGCATCAGGATGCGGGCCTCGGCCTGCGCCTCCGCGGACAGCGGCAGGTGCACGGCCATCTGGTCACCGTCGAAGTCCGCGTTGAACGCGGTGCAGACGAGCGGGTGGATCTGGATGGCCTTGCCCTCGACCAGCTGCGGCTCGAAGGCCTGGATGCCGAGGCGGTGCAGGGTGGGCGCACGGTTCAGCAGCACCGGGTGTTCGGCGATGACCTCTTCGAGGACGTCGTACACGACGGTGCGGCCGCGCTCCACCATGCGCTTGGCGCTCTTGATGTTCTGCGCGTGGTTCAGGTCGACCAGGCGCTTCATCACGAACGGCTTGAAGAGCTCCAGCGCCATGGCCTTGGGCAGACCGCACTGGTGCAGCTTGAGCTGCGGGCCGACGACGATGACGGAACGCGCCGAGTAGTCGACTCGCTTGCCGAGCAGGTTCTGACGGAAGCGACCCTGCTTGCCCTTCAGCATGTCGGACAGCGACTTCAGCGGACGGTTGCCGGGGCCCGTGACCGGGCGACCGCGACGGCCGTTGTCGAAGAGCGCGTCGACGGCCTCCTGGAGCATGCGCTTCTCGTTGTTCACGATGATCTCGGGGGCACCGAGGTCGAGAAGGCGCTTCAGGCGGTTGTTGCGGTTGATGACACGGCGGTACAGGTCGTTGAGGTCGGAGGTCGCGAAGCGGCCACCGTCCAGCTGCACCATCGGACGCAGGTCCGGCGGGATGACCGGGACACAGTCCAGGACCATGCCCTTGGGGCTGTTGGAGGTCTGCAGGAACGCGGAGACGACCTTCAGCCGCTTCAGGGCGCGGGTCTTCTTCTGGCCCTTGCCGGTGCGGATGATCTCGCGGAGCCTCTCGGCCTCTTCCTCCAGGTCGAAGGACTCCAGGCGCTTCTGCAGCGCCGCGGCGCCCATCGAGCCGTCGAAGTAGGTGCCGAAGCGGTCGCGCAGCTCGCGGTAGAGCAGCTCGTCGCCCTCCAGGTCCTGGACCTTGAGGTTCTTGAACCGGTTCCACACCTCGTCGAGGCGGTCGATCTCGCGCTGCGCGCGGTCGCGCAGCTGCTTCATCTCGCGCTCGGCACCCTCGCGCACCTTGCGGCGCACGTCGGCCTTGGCGCCCTCGGCCTCCAGCTCGGCCAGGTCGGACTCAAGCTTCTTGGCGCGGGCCTCCAGGTCGGCGTCCCGGCGGTTCTCGATCTGCTGGCGCTCGACCGAGACGTGCGCCTCCAGGGAGGGCAGGTCGCGGGTACGGCGCTCCTCGTCGACGTACGTGATCATGTACGCGGCGAAGTAGATGACCTTCTCAAGGTCCTTCGGCGCCAGGTCCAGCAGGTAGCCGAGGCGCGAGGGGACACCCTTGAAGTACCAGATGTGCGTGACCGGGGCGGCCAGCTCGATGTGGCCCATCCGCTCACGGCGCACCTTGGCACGCGTGACCTCGACGCCACAGCGCTCGCAGATGATGCCCTTGAAGCGGACGCGCTTGTACTTGCCGCAGTAGCACTCCCAGTCCCGGGTCGGACCGAAGATCTTCTCGCAGAAGAGTCCGTCCTTCTCGGGCTTGAGGGTGCGGTAGTTGATGGTCTCGGGCTTCTTGACCTCGCCGTGGCTCCACTGACGGATGTCGTCAGCGGTGGCCAGGCCGATCCGGAGCTCGTCGAAGAAGTTGACGTCGAGCACTATGCGTCAATCCCTCTCAGGGTCGTTAAGTCTGTGGTCTGAAACGGGGGCCTGGGGGTCGGCGGGGCCCTTGTGGGTCAGGGCCCCGCCGGACTCCCGTCAGACCTCTTCGACGCTGCTCGGCTCGCGCCGGGACAGGTCGATGCCGAGCTCCTCCGCAGCGCGGAAGACGTCCTCGTCGGTGTCGCGCATCTCGATGGACATACCGTCGCTGGACAGCACCTCCACGTTCAGACAGAGCGACTGCATCTCCTTGATGAGCACCTTGAAGGACTCGGGGATGCCGGGCTCGGGGATGTTCTCGCCCTTGACGATGGCCTCGTAGACCTTCACGCGGCCGGTGACGTCGTCGGACTTGATGGTCAGCAGCTCCTGGAGGGCGTACGCGGCGCCGTAGGCCTCAAGGGCCCACACCTCCATCTCACCGAACCGCTGGCCACCGAACTGGGCCTTACCACCCAGCGGCTGCTGGGTGATCATCGAGTAGGGACCGGTCGAGCGGGCGTGCAGCTTGTCGTCGACCAGGTGGTGCAGCTTCAGGATGTACATGTAGCCGACCGAGATCGGGTCCGGGAACGGCTCACCGCTACGGCCGTCGAACAGCCGCGCCTTGCCGGTCGGGAGCACCATGCGCTCGCCGTCCCGGTTCGGGATGGTGTGCTGCAGCAGACCCGCCAGCTCGTCCTCGCGGGCACCGTCGAAGACCGGGGTCGCGACGTTGGTGCCGGGGGCGACCTGGTCGGCGCCGATGGCCTGCAGGCGCTGGGCCCACTCCTCCGCGAGGCCGGAGACGTCCCAGCCGCGGCTGGCGAGCCAGCCGAGGTGGATCTCCAGGACCTGTCCCGGGTTCATTCGGGACGGCACACCCAGCGGGTTGAGGATGATGTCGACCGGGGTGCCGTCCTCCAGGAACGGCATGTCCTCGATCGGCAGGATCTTGGAGATGACACCCTTGTTGCCGTGACGGCCGGCGAGCTTGTCACCGTCGGTGATCTTGCGCTTCTGCGCCACGTACACGCGCACGAGCTGGTTCACACCCGGGGGAAGCTCGTCGCCCTCCTCGCGGTCGAAGACGCGCACACCGATGACCTTGCCGGTCTCGCCGTGCGGCACCTTCAGCGAGGTGTCACGGACCTCACGGGCCTTCTCACCGAAGATCGCGCGCAGCAGGCGCTCCTCCGGCGTCAGCTCGGTCTCACCCTTCGGGGTGACCTTGCCGACGAGGATGTCACCGGCGATGACCTCGGCACCGATGCGGATGATGCCGCGCTCGTCCAGGTCGGCGAGGACCTCCTCGGAGACGTTCGGGATGTCCCGGGTGATCTCCTCGGGGCCGAGCTTGGTGTCACGGGCGTCGACCTCGTGCTCCTCGATGTGGATCGAGGAGAGGACGTCGTCCTGCACGAGGCGCTGCGACAGGATGATCGCGTCCTCGTAGTTGTGACCCTCCCACGGCATGAACGCGACGAGCAGGTTCTTGCCGAGCGCCATCTCGCCGTTCTGGGTGGCCGGGCCGTCGGCGAGGACCTGGCCCTCGACGACACGGTCGCCCTCGTTGACGATGACCTTCTGGTTGACCGAGGTGCCCTGGTTGGAGCGGGCGAACTTGGCCAGGCGGTACGTGATGTACGTGCCGTCGTCGTTGGCGGTGGTGATGTAGTCCGCGGAGACCTCCTGGACCACACCGGCCTTCTCGGCCTTGACGACGTCGCCGGCGTCGACGGCGGAGCGGTACTCCATGCCGGTGCCGACGAGCGGGGCCTCCGACTTAATCAGCGGAACGGCCTGGCGCATCATGTTCGCGCCCATGAGGGCACGGTTGGCGTCGTCGTGCTCAAGGAAGGGGATCATGGCGGTCGCGACCGACACCATCTGGCGCGGCGAGACGTCCATGTAGTCCACGTCCTCGGGGCCGACGTAGTCGACCTCGCCGCCACGACGGCGGACGAGCACGCGGCTCTCCTCGAAACGGAGGTCGTTCGTCAGCGGCGCGTTGGCCTGCGCGATGACGAAGCGGTCCTCCTCGTCGGCGGTCAGGTAGTCGACCTCGTCGGTGACCTGGCCGTCGATGACCTTGCGGTACGGGGTCTCGACGAAGCCGAACGCGTTGACCCGGCCGTAGGAGGCGAGCGAGCCGATCAGACCGATGTTCGGGCCTTCCGGCGTCTCGATCGGGCACATACGGCCGTAGTGCGACGGGTGCACGTCACGGACCTCGAAGCCGGCCCGCTCACGGGAGAGACCACCCGGGCCAAGAGCCGACAGACGGCGCTTGTGGGTGAGACCCGACAGCGGGTTGTTCTGGTCCATGAACTGGGACAGCTGGCTGGTGCCGAAGAACTCCTTGATGGAGGCGACGACCGGCCGGATGTTGATCAGGGTCTGCGGCGTGATCGCCTCGACGTCCTGGGTCGTCATCCGCTCGCGGACGACACGCTCCATACGCGCCAGACCCGTGCGGACCTGGTTCTGGATGAGCTCGCCGACGCTGCGCAGACGACGGTTGCCGAAGTGGTCGATGTCGTCGGTCTCGACGACGACCGTCTCGCCGTTGTCACCGGTGGTCTCGGTCTCGCCGGCGTGCAGCTTCACCAGGTACTTGATCGTCGCGATGATGTCCTCGACGGTCAGGATGCCCGCGTCCAGCGGGGTGTCCGTACCCAGCTTCTTGTTGACCTTGTAGCGGCCGACCTTGGCGAGGTCGTAGCGCTTGGGGTTGAAGTAGAGGTTCTCCAGCAGCGTCTGCGCGGCCTCACGCGTGGGGGGCTCGCCCGGGCGCAGCTTGCGGTAGATGTCGAGCAGCGCGTCGTCCTGGCCCTGGGTGTGGTCCTTCTCCAGGGTGGCGCGCATCGACTCGTAGTCGCCGAACTCCTCAAGGATCTGCTCGGTCGTCCAGCCGAGCGCCTTCAGCAGCACGGTGACCGACTGCTTGCGCTTGCGGTCGATGCGGACACCGACCATGTCGCGCTTGTCGATCTCCATCTCCAGCCAGGCACCCCGGGACGGGATGATCTTGGCGGAGAAGATGTCCTTGTCGGACGTCTTGTCGATGCTGGAGTCGAAGTAGACACCGGGGGAACGGACCAGCTGCGACACCACGACACGCTCGGTGCCGTTGATGACGAAAGTGCCCTTGTTCGTCATGAGCGGGAAGTCGCCCATGAAGACGGTCTGGGACTTGATCTCGCCGGTCTCGTTGTTGGTGAACTCGGCCGTGACGAAGAGCGGGGCGGCGTACGTGAAGTCGCGCTCCTTGCACTCGTCGATCGAGTTCTTGGGCGGCTCGAAGCGGTGGTCCCGGAACGTCAGCGACATCGACCCGGAGAAGTCCTCGATCGGGGAGATCTCCTCGAAGATCTCCTCCAGACCGGACTTGGTGGGGACGTCCTGACCGTTCTCAAGGGCCTCCTCGACCCGAGTCTGCCAGGCGGTGTTGCCGAGCAGCCAGTCAAAGCTCTCGGTCTGCAGCGCGAGCAGGTTCGGAACCTCGAGGGGCTCCTTGATCTTTGCAAAGGAGATGCGCAGCGGGGCGGTGCTGGCGCCGTTGTTCGTATTCGCGGTCGAGGCAGTGCGCGAGGCGGCCAAGAGGGGGTCCTTCCGAGGGCTCGGACTCACTACGCGCGTACCGGTCCCTCTCCCGTACACAAGGACGGAAACCCCAGGTCAGGGGGGCTTCGGTCGACTGTGCTCGAGTGAGGGCAGACCCCTGGTGACGGGCAGGGGACAGCTAACAGGCAGCGCAAAGGGTCAGTGTAGCCACTTGGCACACTGATGTCCAGTGCGGGTTTTCGAAGACCCTCGTTGTCCTCAACGCCCTCTTCAACGCCCTCGGCATGCCTGCCCTCAACGCACGTTGATACTGCCCTCTTCGTCGTCGATCCATGCCTCGGATTCGGATCCTTGTGACGACGCGTCCTGAGAATTGCGCGCTGCGTGCGGTTCGTCAAGGGTTCCTTGCCGGAACCGGAGCATCGGGAGACACGACGAAGATCACCTTACCCCTCACGAACAGAGGTGCAAGGCAGCCCAGGCCGGACCCCGGGGAACGCCGAAGGGCGACCACCCGGATGGATGATCGCCCTTCGGTGCGTTCGCGTTACAGCCCTAGGGGGCCGTTTCCGCGGTCGCGAAGGTCTTACTTGACCTCGACGGACGCGCCGGCGCCCTTGAGGGCCTCGGCGGCCTTGTCGGCCTGCTCCTTGTTGACCTTCTCGAGGACCGGCTTCGGGGTGCCGTCGACGAGGTCCTTGGCCTCCTTCAGACCCAGGGAGGTCAGCTCACGCACGACCTTGATGACCTGGATCTTCTTGTCGCCGGCGCCGGTGAGGATGACGTCGAACTCGTCCTTCTCCTCCTCGGCAGCGGCCTCGGCGCCACCGGCGGCACCGCCGGCAACGACGACCGGGGCAGCGGCGGCAGCGGTGACGTCGAACTTGTCCTCGAAGGCCTTCACGAACTCGGAGAGCTCGATGAGGGTCATCTCCTCGAACTGGGCAAGCAGCTCGTCCTGGGTGAGCTTCGCCATGATGGCGGTCCTTCCACTCAAATCGGCAGGTGCCGGATGTACTGGATAAGGCGGGCGTACGTCGGCCCGCTGCGACCCGCGCCGTTGGTGCGGGTCAGAAAGCGAGCCGAATTACTCGGCACCGCCCTGCTCGGCCTGCTTGGCGCGCAGCGCGTCCACGGTGCGGACGAGCTTCGACGGCAGCGCCTGGAAGACGGAGGCAGCCTGGGACTGCTTCGCCTTGAAGGCACCGGCCAGCTTGCTGAGCAGAACCTCGCGGGACTCAAGGTCCGCAAGCTTCTTGATCTCGTCGGCGGAGAGGGCCTTGCCCTCAAGGACACCGCCCTTGATGACGAGATTGGGGTTGTCCTTGGCGAAGTCACGCAGACCCTTCGCCGACTCCACCGGGTCACCGGTGACGAAGGCGACGGCCGTCGGGCCAGCGAAGAGCTGGTCCTCCAGCGTGATCCCGGCCTCCTTGGCCGCAATCTTGGTCAGCGTGTTCTTCACCACGGCGTACTGGGCGTTCTCACCGAGCGACCGGCGCAGCGTCTTGAGCTGCGCCACGGTGAGACCGCGGTACTCGGTCAGCACGGCGGCGTTGGAGCTGCGGAACTTGTCCGTCAGCTCCGCAACCGCGGCAGCCTTGTCGGGCCTCGCCATAGAGCCTCGGCCTCCTTCCGGGTGATTCGGACCGCGCGGACCCGAAGGAGGACTGGGGAAAACGAAACGCCCCGGCGCAGGCGCACGGGGCGGACTCGACCGGCCGTACACGCGCTCGGCGCGCGCACTCCGGGAGTTCTTCCACTGTCACCTGCGCGGGTCGCCCACTTTTCAGCGGATCCTTCGGCCACCGCACCCTCATTCGAGCGCACGGCAACGACCAGCGGTCTTTGGCTTCTCGAAGAGAGTACGGGACGAGGGCTCTGTCGAGCAAATCGACCGTTTACGACCCCTGGGGCCGGGGCACAGGAGGCGCCGCAGGCCGGGCAGGCAGTGGGTGGCGGCAGGCCCTCCTAGGGACGCCGAGCGCGCCTCGGAGGGCTCTGCGGGCCGCCGGGTCAGGACGTGGCGCCGGTGCCGCCCGTCAGCGTGCCGCCGGACTTCAGCATGTCCGCGAAGTCCTTGGTGTCGCCGGCCGGGGGCGCCTCGGCGGTCACCTTCACGCCGTAGTCGGTGTAGTAGGACGTGTTGGTCATGGCACCGTTGGCCGTGTCGGCCTTCTCGGTCTTCTTGACCAGGAGGTCCCGGTCGTTGATCCAGATGTCGACGGTGTCGGTGGTCACACCGGCCTGGCTGAGCTGCTTCTTCAGGGCCGACAGCTGCTCGGCGCTGAGGTTGCTGGTCCTGCCCGCGAGGTCGGCCACGTTCAGCGTGCCCGAGTAGTGGGTGGTGTGGACGCCGGAGATCGTCTCCTCGCCGACCTTCTTGACGTCGCCGGAGGCCAGCAGCATCTTCACGGACTGGTTCGGCGTGGCGTTCTGGATCTGGTCCTTCATGTACGAACCGGAGGCACCGCCGAGCTTGGCGAGGTCGTCGTAGGAGTACTTGATCCAGTGCTTGCCGCCGCCCGCCTGCTGGGCGTAGGTGTCGCTCATGTGCGCGTAGTAGGCGTCCGGCAGGTACCGGGCCTCCATGGACTGCGTGCCGGCCTTCTTCATCAGCTCGGCCATCTGACCGCCGGTGTAGGTGATGGTCAGGTTGCCCTTGAGGCCGTCGCCCCAGGTGAGAGCGCCGTTCGCGGTCATCGACATCAGGTCGCCGATGGACGTGGTGGAGCGCACCTTGGCGGAGTCGGCCTTGTCGGTGGACTTCTCGGCGGAGCGCAGGGCGGCGATGGGGCTGACGTGCGTCGCGGTCTTGCCGGCCGCCTTGTCACCGCCGTCCTTGCCGGAGTCGGAGGAGCCGCACGCGGCCACTCCGGTCAGCGCGGCCACCACCGCTGTGCAAAGGGCCGCCCGGCGCACGGTCGTGCTCATCATCTACTCCCACCCCTAATGCGTGTCCTGTGCCTGCACGGTATGCCAGGCCACTGACAGTCGTGCGAGAAGTCGCACAAAGAAAGGACGGGCCCGGAACCTTAGAGGTTCCAGGGCCCGCCCTTTTCTTTACGCGTACCTGACGCGGCTACCGGGCTGAGCTGGGGGCTCAGACGGCGGCCGGGTCCTCCTCGACGAGGAGGTTGCGGGTGCGGTTCGGGTCGACCGGGATGCCGGGGCCCATGGTGGTGCTGACCGCGGCCTTCTTGATGTAGCGACCCTTGGCGGCGGACGGCTTCAGACGGAGGATCTCCTCCAGCGCGGCGCCGTAGTTCTCCACCAGCTTGGCGTCGTCGAAGGACGCCTTGCCGATGATGAAGTGCAGGTTGGAGTGCTTGTCGACGCGGAACTCGATCTTGCCGCCCTTGATGTCGGTGACGGCCTTGGCGACGTCGGGGGTGACGGTGCCGGTCTTCGGGTTCGGCATCAGACCACGCGGGCCGAGGACGCGGCCGAGGCGGCCGACCTTGCCCATGAGGTCCGGGGTGGCGACGACGGCGTCGAAGTCCAGACGGCCCTTCGCCACCTCGTCGATCAGTTCGTCGGAGCCGACGATGTCGGCGCCGGCGGCCTCCGCGGCCGCAGCACGGTCACCGGTCGCGAAGACCAGGACCCGGGCGGTCTTGCCGGTGCCGTGCGGAAGGTTCACGGTGCCACGGACCATCTGGTCGGCCTTGCGCGGGTCGACACCCAGACGGAAGGCGACCTCGACGGTGGCGTCGAACTTGGTCGTGGAGGTCTCCTTGGCCAGACGGACGGCCTCGAGCGGGGCGTACAGCTTCTCCCGGTCGACCTTGGCGTCCGCAGCGCGGAGAGCCTTGCTGCGCTTGCTCACAACTTGCTCCTGTGTGTGTTCTGAAGGAGTCGTGGTCCCTGGGCCGAGCAGGCCCTGCCACGTGCGACCGGCTACGGCCGCATGACTGCTGGGGGGTTGGGGTCAGCCCTCGACCGTGACGCCCATGGAACGCGCGGTACCGGCGATGATCTTCGCGGCGGCGTCCAGGTCGTTCGCGTTCAGGTCGGCCATCTTGGTCTGGGCGATCTCGCGGACCTGCGCCTCGGTGATCTTGGCGACCTTGGTCTTGTGCGGCTCGCCGGAGCCCTTCTCGATGCCCGCGGCCTTGAGGATCATCTTCGCGGCCGGCGGCGTCTTGGTGATGAAGGTGAAGGAGCGGTCCTCGTAGACCGTGATCTCCACCGGGATGACCCAACCGCGCTGCGACTCGGTCGCCGCGTTGTAGGCCTTGCAGAACTCCATGATGTTGACGCCGTGCTGACCCAGCGCCGGGCCGACCGGCGGGGCCGGGTTGGCGGCGCCGGCCTGGATCTGGAGCTTGATGAGCCCCGTGACCTTCTTCTTCTTGGGAGGCATAGCTCTCCGGGTCCTTTCGGTTCGGGTCCTGCCCGCCTCCGGGGACCACCCGGATGCAGGCATACCGCACAACGATAACGGGTATAGATGCGCGGCCAAAAACCGTGCAGGTCAGGAGGGCTGAACCAGCCCTCCTGACCTGCACGGAAGCGGTACGTCCAGAAAAGAACTAGTTCTTCTGGATCTGGTCGAAGGAGAGCTCGACCGGCGTCTCGCGGCCGAAGATCTCCACCAGGCCCTTGACCTTCTTCGAGTCGGGGTTGATCTCGTTGATGGTCGCCTGCAGCGTGGCGAACGGGCCGTCGGTGACGGTGACCGAGTCGCCGACCTCGAAGTCCAGCACCTGGACCTCGACCTTGCGCTGCGGGGCGGGCTTGCCCTCGGCCTCGGCGGCCTCGCGAGCGGCCTTCTCCTCGGCCTCCGGGGCGAGCATCTTGACGATCTCGTCCAGGGTCAGCGGGTACGGGTCGTAGGCGTTGCCGACGAAGCCGGTGACGCCCGGGGTGTTGCGGACGACGCCCCAGGACTCGTTGGTCAGGTCCATGCGGACCAGCACGTAACCCGGCAGCTTGTTCTGCTTGATCGTCTTGCGGTCGCCGTTCTTGATCTGGACGACCTCTTCCTGCGGCACCTCGGCCTGGAAGATGTAGTCCTCGACGTTCAGCGAGACGGCGCGCTGCTCCAGGTTGGTCTTCACGCGGTTCTCGTAACCGGCGTAGGTGTGGATGACGTACCACTCGCCGGGCAGGGTGCGCAGTTCCTCGCGCAGGGCCTCGACCGGGTCCACCGGGGCGGCGGGCTCTTCCTCGGCGGCCTCCTCGTCGGCCTCGGCCTCTTCGTCCTCGTCCTCGGCGTGCAGGGCGGCCTCCTCGGCCGGCTCACCCGCCTCGGCCTCGGCAGCCTCGAACTCGTCCTGCTCGTCCGCGCCCTCGACGATGTCGAGCTCGTCGTCCACCGTCTCGGCAGCCAGCCCTCGGGGCTCGGTGGCGTCGTCGTTCAGGTTCGGGTCAGACACGATGGCTGCTTCTTCCTGGATACATAGGGGTGGAACATGCGAAAACGGGCGCCGGTACCACGGCGCCCTTCGCTCTTGGCTCAGCCGAAGACGTACTTGGCCGCGTGGTTGAGCCCATAGTCAATCACGGTCACCAGGGCGATCATGATGGCGACGAAGAAGATCACCACGGTGGTGTACGAGGTGAGCTGGTTGCGCGAGGGCCAGACGACCTTGCGGAGCTCCGCGATGATCTGGCGGTAGAAGGTGGCCAGGCGCTTGAGCGGGCCCTTCTTGGCGCGCTTGCCGCCCTTGCGAGCCCTCTTCTTGGACTCGGACACCTCGTCCTGGGCGTCAGGCGTGTCGATGGAGCCCACGGCGTCCGTCATAGTCCTCACCTGATCCCGGGTCGTGGCCGTGCCGCGCCCGGTTTCTGAGCCGCACGGCGGTGCATTGCAGTACGTACATGCGCACACATCCTGGCGGTGTGTGTAGCAGGGCCGGAGGGACTTGAACCCCCAACCGCCGGTTTTGGAGACCGGTGCTCTACCAATTGAGCTACGACCCTTTGCGTGCCCCCCAACGTACCGCATCCGACCGGGTGCCCGGTGTGCACCGGCTCGGCGACGGCTGCTGAAGGCCAACGAGGTGAGAGTGTACGTGCTCCGGGGCCCGGCGTCGAACAGAAAGCGCCCGTCCGGGGCCACGTGACCGAAGATCGTCCTGGCCGGGGCCCGGATTCGGACCCGTGTTCACGCCTCGACCCTTCCTGTTCAGTCTGTGAAACCCGTGTGCCGGGCTCATTTCCGGTCTGGAACGATGGGCCGCATGAGCGCTGCAACCCCTCCCACCGAGCGCCGGGTCTCCGCCCGAGTCGGCGCGATCTCCGAGTCCGCCACCCTCGCCGTGGACGCCAAGGCCAAGGCCCTGAAGGCCGCCGGGCGTCCGGTGATCGGCTTCGGCGCCGGTGAGCCCGACTTCCCGACCCCGGACTACATCGTCGAGGCGGCCGTCGAGGCCTGCAAGAACCCCAAGTACCACCGCTACACCCCGGCCGGCGGCCTCCCCGAGCTGAAGGCCGCCATCGCGGCGAAGACGCTGCGCGACTCCGGCTGGGAGCCCGACGTCTCGCAGATCCTGGTCACCAACGGCGGCAAGCAGGCCATCTACGAGGCGTTCGCCGCGATCCTCGACCCGGGCGACGAGGTCATCGTCCCCGCGCCGTACTGGACGACCTACCCCGAGTCGATCCGCCTGGCCGGCGGTGTCCCGGTCGAGGTCGTCGCCGACGAGACCACCGGCTACCGCGTCACGGTGGAGCAGCTGGAGGCGGCGCGCACGGAGAAGACGAAGGTCGTGCTCTTCGTCTCCCCGTCCAACCCGACCGGCGCGGTGTACTCCGAGGCCGAGACCGAGGCGATCGGCCGCTGGGCCGTCGAGCACGGCCTGTGGGTGCTCACCGACGAGATCTACGAGCACCTGGTCTACGGCGAGGCCGCCGCCGTGTCCCTGCCGGGGCTCTTCCCCGAGCTGCGCGACAAGTGCATCGTGGTCAACGGTGTGGCGAAGACGTACGCCATGACCGGCTGGCGCGTGGGCTGGGTCATCGGCCCGAAGGACGTGGTCAAGGCCGCGACGAACCTCCAGTCGCACGCCACCTCGAACGTCTCCAACGTCGCCCAGGTGGCCGCGCTGGCCGCCGTCTCCGGTGGCCTCGACGCCGTGGCGAAGATGCGCGAGGCCTTCGACCGGCGCCGTAAGACGATCGTGCGGATGCTCAACGAGATCGACGGCGTGGTCTGCCCGGAGCCGGAGGGCGCCTTCTACGCCTACCCGTCGGTCAAGGGGCTGCTCGGCAAGGAGATCCGCGGCAAGCGCCCGCAGGACACCGTCGAGCTGGCCGCGCTGATCCTGGAGGAGGCCGAGGTCGCGGTCGTCCCGGGCGAGGCCTTCGGCACGCCGGGCTACCTGCGGCTGTCGTACGCGCTCGGTGACGAGGACCTCGTCGAGGGCGTGAGCCGCATCCAGAAGCTGCTGGCGGAGGCCAGGGACTGAGTCGTCCGTTCCTGGACAGGGGCGCCTCCGGATTCCCGGAGGCGCCCCTGTTCGTTTGTGCGAGCAAGACCACGTAAGGGGAAACGGGTACCGGGACGGCGGGGACATACGGCAGGATCTGGGAATGGAGCGTGTACGTGATCTCTCTGAGCTGCCGAAAGCCCATCTGCACCTGCACTTCACCGGCTCGATGCGACCGGGCACCGTCCTGGAACTGGCCGACAAGCACGGCGTCCGGCTGCCCGACGCGCTGACGGAGGCGCTGACCAGCGGGGAACCGCCGAAGCTGCGGGCCACGGACGAGCGGGGCTGGTTCCGTTTCCAGCGGCTGTACGACGCCGCGCGCTCCTGCCTGCGCGAGCCGGAGGACATCCAGCGCCTGGTCCGGGAGGCCGCCGAGGAGGATCTGCGGGACGGCTCCGGCTGGCTGGAGATCCAGGTGGACCCGACGTCGTACGCGCCCCGGCTGGGCGGTCTGATCCCGGCCCTGGAGATCATCCTGGACGCGGTGGACACGACCTCGCGGGAGACCGGGCTCGGCATGCGGGTGCTGGTGGCCGCGAACCGGATGAAGCACCCGCTGGACGCGCGCACGCTGGCCCGGCTGGCGGTGCGCTACGCGGACCGGGGCGTGGTCGGCTTCGGGCTCTCCAACGACGAGCGGCGGGGCATGGCGCGCGACTTCGACCGGGCGTTCCACATCGCACGGGAAGGCGGTCTGCTGTCGGCCCCGCACGGCGGCGAGCTGACCGGCCCGGCGTCGGTCCGGGACTGCCTGGACGACCTGGACGCCACGCGGATCGGGCACGGGGTGCGGGCGGCGGAGGACCCCCGGCTGCTGAAGCGGCTGGCCGACCGGGGCGTGACCTGCGAGGTGTGTCCGGCGTCGAACGTGGCGCTCGGCGTGTACGAGAAGCCGGAGGACGTGCCGTTGCGCACGCTCTTCGAGGCGGGCGTCCCGATGGCGCTGGGCGCCGACGACCCGCTGCTGTTCGGCTCGCGGCTGGCCGCCCAGTACGAGATCGCCCGCCACTCCCACGGCTTCACGGACGCCGAACTCGCGGAGCTGGCCCGGCAGTCGGTGCGCGGTTCGGCCGCCCCGGAGGAGGTCAAGGCGCGGCTGCTGGCCGGCGTGGACGACTGGCTGGTGCGCCCGGCGGCCTGAAGTGGGCGTACGGCGGATAAGGCTTGAAGCAGATCATCACCTCGACGGGGTGCCCGCCGCCGGGTGGATCGGCCAGGGGCGGGAACGACCCCAGGTAGGCCATGCGCCCTTCGCCGACCCGGTTCTGGTAGGGCCCCCGGCCCGCCGCGTCCGCGAAGCACGTGGCCGTCTCGGCGAACGCCTCCCGGTGACCGAAGAGGAAGAAGGTACGCGCGTGCGTGGCGTGCCGCAGATCGCCCCGGGAGCCGGCCCGGTCCCGGCGCCCGCTCCAGGCGGCGGCGTCCCGCGCGGTGCGAGCCTCGTCGGTGCGGACGGTCAGGGGGGTGCCCTGGCGCAGTCGGCGGCGCAGGCCGGGCCACTGGCTGGGGCGCAGGCCGAGGCGTTCGTGGACCAGGACCAGGTCGACCAGCTCGCCGACGCCCTCGTCGGGCGGGACGCCGTCGCGCAGCGGCACGTGGACGATCGTGTGCGGGGAGCGGGCGGCGAAGGAGAACAGGCCGGCGAGCCGGTTCAGCCCGTCGTGGTCGCCGAGCAGCGTGCCGACGGGGTCGGGGGCGCGCAGCGAGGTGTGGCGCAGGGTGTGCCGGGGCTGCGTGATCCGGTACTCGTGCGGTCCGGTGCGGGGCCGGAACTCGCGCAGCCTCAGCCGCATGGGGGATGCCTCATGTGCGGTGCCTCATGGCGTCAGGGTCGCGGGTCGCCCGGCGTGCCCGCAACGGAGATTCCGCCCACCAAGGTCCTCGCCAGTCGGGCGGCGAACTCCTCGACGGGCGGGCGTTCGCCGGTCTCGGTGGCGTCGTAGGCGAACGCGCGCTGGGCGCAGGCGCCGAGGAGGAGTGAGGCGGCGGCGTAGGTGTCGGCGTCGGCGCGGACCCGGCCGGCGGCCTGTTCGGTGCGCAGGTAGGCGTCCAGGCCCTCGATGGGCAGGTGCGGGCCGGAGCCGATGGCGCGCAGCGCCTCGTCGTGGCGGCGCTTGAGCTGGGTCTCCGCGTACAGGGAGGCGGCGATCGGGAAGCTCTGCTCGTAGAAGAGGGCGGCCTGGCGGGCGATCTCGGTGAGGTTCCCCGTGAGCGTGCCCCGGCCCGGTTCGGCGGCGAGGCCGCTGAGCAGCGGGGCGAGGCGGGGCAGGCGCTCGGTAAGGACCCGTACGAACAGCTCTTCCTTGCTGTCGAAGTACTTGTAGAGGGCCGCTTCGGAGCAGCCGGCCGCGCGGGCGATCTCCTTGGTGGTGGCGCGGGCGAGTCCGACCGTGAGCATCAGCTCGTGGGCCGCGTCGAGGATGCGGACACGCGCCGGCTTCGTCTCCATGGGGCTCCGATCGGGGCTTGACGGACGGGTGAGTGTTTACCCACCCTAGAGGCGTCCACGTGGTGAGTGAACACTCACCCACCACGTCCGCGGGCGAGGGGAGTCGGACGTCACCATGAAGCTCACTGTCTTCGGCGCCACGGGAGGGATCGGCCGGGAGCTGGTCGGCCAGGCCCTGAGCGCCGGTCACGAGGTCACCGCGGTCGTACGGGACCCGGCCCGGCTCGCCGTCACCGGTGACCGCTTGGAGGTCGTCCGCAGCGGCCTGACCGGCCCTGAGGAGCTGCGGCCCGTCGTACGGGGCCGGGACGCCGTCCTGTCGGGCCTGGGCGCGCGCAGCCGCAAGGACGCCGGGGTGGCCACCCGGCTGACCCGTACGGTGCTGGACGCCATGGAGGCGGAGGGTGTACGCCGGCTGCTGGTGGTGAGCGCCGCGCCGGTCGGCCCCGCCGCGGCGCACGACGGCCCCCTGGACCGGGCGGTGCGGCAGCTGGTGTCGGCGATCCTCAAGGACGTCTACGCCGACCTGCGCGGGATGGAGGCCGAGCTGGCCCGCAGCGGCACGGACTGGACGTCCGTTCGGCCGCCCCGGCTCCGGGACAAGCCGCTGACCGGCCGCTACCGCACCGTCGTCGGCGGCTTCCCGCCCCGGGGCCGCTTCATCGCGCGCGCGGACGTCGCGCACGCGATGCTGTCGATGATCGACGCGAAGGAGACCCTCAGGCAGGGGGTCGGGGTGGCCTACTGACCGGCGCCGCTCGCTCCAGAGGGCTCCCGGAACCGCTACTGGAGGCTGACGCCGACGGTCACCGGCTCGTTGACGAGGGTGATCCCGAACGCCTCGCGGACGCCGGCGACCACCTCGCGGGCCAGGGCGAGCAGGTCCTCCGTGGTGGCGCCGCCCCGGTTGGTGAGCGCGAGGGTGTGCTTGGTGGAGATGCGGGCGGGTCCGCTGCCGTAGCCCTTGGTGAAGCCCGCCTTGTCGATCAGCCAGGCCGCGGAGGTCTTCGTACGGCCCTCCCCCGCCGGGTAGGCGGGGGGCTCGACGTCCTCGCCCAGCCGTTCGCGCACGCGCGCGTGGAACGCGGCGAACTGCTCGTCGGTGAGGATCGGGTTGGTGAAGAAGGAGCCGGCCGACCAGGTGTCGTGGTCCTCGGGGTCGAGGACCATGCCCTTGCCGGCGCGCAGCTTCAGCACGGTCTCCCGGGCGTCGGCCAGCGGCACCCGGTTGCCGGGCTCCACACCGAGGGCCCGGGCCGCCTCGGCGTACTTGACCGGCGCGGACAGCCCGCCGGCGTCCTCCAGCTCGAAGCGGACCCGGAGCACGACGTAGCGCTCGGGGTCGGCCTTGAAGCGGCTGTGGCGGTACGAGAAGGCGCACTCCTCGTTCGTCAGCGTGACGGTCTCGCCGGCCCGCCGGTCGTAGGCGATCACCTCGGTGATCGTCGAGGAGACCTCCTGGCCGTAGGCACCCACGTTCTGGATCGGCGTGGCGCCGGCGGATCCGGGGATGCCGGCCAGGCACTCGATCCCGGCGAGGCCGGCCTCCACGGTGCGGGCGACGGCGTCGGTCCACACCTCGCCGGCCGCCAGCTCCAGGGTGGTGCCGCGCAGCTCGACCCCGCGCGTGGCGATGCGCAGCGCGGTGCCGTCGAAGCCCTTGTCGCCGATGACCAGGTTCGATCCGCCGCCGATGACCAGCAGCGGGGTACCGCTGTCGTCGGCCTCGCGGACGGCGGCGATCACCTCGGCGTCGGTGGCGGCGGTCACCAGCCGCGTCGCGGGACCACCCAGCCGGAAGGTGGTCAGCGGGGCGAGGGGGGCGTCGTGGAGTACCTGCACGGGCCCAAGACTACGAGACAGGCCGGCGGGGGCCGCGCCGGCAGGAGTGCTGGGAGTGCGGGACGCGCGCCTACCGGCCCCTCCCCCGCTGCGCCGCCGTGCGCACCCGCGTCCCGTGCCCGGAAAGGCACGTACGCGCGCGTGGACCTCCCTTGCGGGCCGTGGGTCCACGCGCGCGTACGGTGCCGTCCCGGCGGCGGCTACGTCAGTCGCCGTGTCGCTTCCTCCCAGCTCACCGGGAGTTCGTCGGTGGGCGTCCGCCAGGTGGCGAACCGGACGTCCCGCATCTGGGCCGCCAGGGTGCGGGACGCCGGCCGGTGGGCTCCGGAGCGGGCGAAGTCCTTGAGCGCGGCCTCCGACTCCCAGGCGGACAGGGTCCAGAAGGTCCGCCGCAGGGGCTGGGCCCTGAGACTCGCCCCGTAGGCGCCGGGCGCGCGGCCGGCCTGCCGCCACACGGCCGGGGTGCGGACGAGGAAGCGGAGGGCGCCCCACAGGGTGCGGGTCTCGAAGCGCGAGGCGAAGACGTGCGCCTCGGCGCCAGCCGGTGGAGTGTCCGGCACGGTCCAGGGAAGCGTGGGCATCGCGGGCTCCTTGTGCGGGAGTGGCGGGTCAGCCGGAGGCGGTTTCGAGGACCGGCGCGGGGGCCTCCCCGGCCGCGGGTGCGGCGCTGCGGCGGGCGGGGATCACCAGGGCCGCGACCGCGGCGAGGGCGACCACCGCCGAGCCGGTGACCAGGGCCGGCCGCAGACCGTCCACGAAGCTCTGCGCGGACTCGTAACCGCCCCGCGCGGAGAAGATCGACGACATCACCGCGATGCCGAGCGCGCCGCCCACCTCGCGCAGCGCGTTGTTCGCGCCGGAGGCGATCCCCTGCTCCTGCGGGCGGACGCTGGCCATGACCAGGCTGGCGGCCGGCGCGAAGTACAGGGCCATGCCGACGCCGCTGATGATGAGGCCGGGCAGCTGGACGGCGTAGGAGGCATCCGTGGTGACCACCCAGGCCATGTAGCCGAGACCGGCGGCCTGGAGGAACAGGCCGGCGGCGACGACCGGCCGGCCGCCGATCCGGTCGGACAGCAGCCCGGCGACGGGCGCGACGAGCATCGGCATGCCGGTCCACGGCAGCATCCTCAGCCCCGCCTCGGTGGGCGAGTAGCCGAGTACGCCCTGCATGTACTGGCTGAGCAGGAAGATCGAGCCGAACATGCCGACGAACATCAGCAGGCTGGCGGCGTTGATCCCGGAGAAGGCCCGGGAGCGGAACAGCCGCATGGGCAGCATCGGGTGCGCCGCGCGGGAGCTGTAGCCGACGAAGCCCACCAGCAGCGCCCCGCCCGCGCCGAGCGCGGTCAGCACCACGGGGTCGGTCCAGCCGTCGGCGGGCCCGCGGACCAGGCCGTACACGATCCCGAAGAGCCCGCCGCTGGCGAGGAGCGTGCCCGGAACGTCGAGGCGGGCGCCGGTGCCGTGGGACTCGGTGAGGCGCAGCCGGGCGAGCGGCAGCGCGGCGAGGCCCAGCGGGACGTTCAGCCAGAAGATCCAGTGCCAGGAGACGTGCTCGGTGAGGCTGCCGCCGATCAGCGGTCCGGAGGCGACGGCGAGGCCGTTCACGGCGCCCCAGATGCCGTACACCGTGCCGCGCCTGGCCGCGGGCACGGCCGCCGTGAGCAGGGTCAGTGTGAGCGGCAGCATCACGGCCGCGCCGACGCCCTGGACCGCGCGGGCGGCGATCAGGGAGTCGATGCCCGGCGCCATGGCCGCGGCGGCGGAGGCGCCGGTGAAGACGGCGAGTCCGGCGATGAACATCCGCCGGCGTCCGAAGCGGTCGCCGAGCGCGGCGCCGAACATCAGCAGGACGGCGAAGGTGAGCGTGTACGCGCTCACGGTCCACTCCAGGTCGTCCAGCGCCCCGCCGAGATCCTCGCGGATGGAGGGCAGGGCCGTGGTGACGACGAGGTTGTCCAGGGACGCCATGAATCCGGCGACGCTGGTGATGACGAGGGCCCATATCGCGCTCGCGCGCGACGGGGTGGTGACCGGTGGTGCTGTCTGCTGTGCCATCGCTCCCCCAGGGAACTTAGTTAGTTATTGCTGACTAACTTTCTTGGGCGTGCCTGTACCCGCCCAGGCGACAGGGCCCAGGCCCCTACACCTCCAGGCGACCCGTGAGCCGGGCCGACGGGTAGAGCCCCTCCCACACCCGGTGCCCGGGCGGAAAACCCATGGCCACCAGGCAGTTGATGAGCATGCCGTGGGCGAGGAAGGAGGTCGTCTCGTCGACGTCCGCGCCGAGCGCCAGCCGTACGGTGTCCCACAGCCGCATCCAGCCGGCCCGCACGCTCTCACCGAACTCCCGGTCGCCCTCCTGCTCCGCGGCGGCCACGGCGATGTACATCTGCATCTGCATCATCAGCCACTCGGGCCGCTCCGCGATGACCTTGGTGTATGCGTTCGCCATGGCGTGCAGGGCCTCCTCGCCCCGCAGCCCCTCCGAGGCCTCCTCGAAGGTCCGGATGGTGTCCTCCACGCAGCGTTCGGCCGCCGCCAGGAAGATCGCCTTCTTGCCCGGGAAGAGCCGGAAGAGGTACGGCTGCGAGACGCCGACCCGCTTGGCGATGGCCTCCGTGGAGGTGCCGTGGTACCCGCCGCGCGCGAACTCGGCGGTCGCCGCGCGGATGACGCTCTCGCGTCGCTCCTCTGCGCTCATCCTGGGCATGCCCTTGAAGTTAGTACTCAATCACTAACTTCGTCAAGGGCGTGGGCGAGGTGGGCCTGGGGTCGCCATGCGCAAGGGGCGCCCCCCACGGGAGGACGCCCCTCACACGCACCGCTCGGTCCGTTGCACGCACCGCCCGGGCCGTCAGGCGAGTCGTACGACCGCCCGGGACATGCCCAGCACCTTCTGGCCGGCGCTCATCGCCGTCAGGTCCACCCGTACGGTGTTGTCGTCCAGCTTGGCCGCGACCTTGCCGCTGACCTCGATCAGGGCGCCCTGGTCGTCGTTCGGGACGACGACGGGCTTGGTGAAGCGGACGCCGTACTCCACGACCGCGCCCGGGTCGCCGGTCCAGTCGGTGACCACGCGGATCGCCTCGGCCATGGTGAACATGCCGTGCGCGATGACGTCCGGCAGGCCCACCTCCTTGGCGAACTTCTCGTTCCAGTGGATCGGGTTGAAGTCCCCGGAGGCGCCCGCGTAGCGCACGAGGGTGGCGCGGGTCACGGGGAAGGTCTGCGCCGGCAGCTCGGTGCCGACCTCGACCTCGTCGTAGGCGATCTTCGCCGTCATCGGGTCCTCACGCCTCCTCGGCCGCGCGGGCCACGAGCTTGGTCCAGGCGGTCACGACGCGCTCGCCGGCCTCGTCGTGCACCTCACCGCGGATGTCCAGGATGTCGTTGCCCGCGAGGGACTTGATCGCCTCGATCGTGGAGGTGACCGTGAGCCGGTCCCCGGCGCGCACCGGGCGCGCGTAGGCGAACTTCTGGTCGCCGTGCACCACGCGGCTGTAGTCCAGCCCCAGCTGCGGGTCCTCGACGACCTGGCCGGCCGCGCGGAACGTGATGGAGAACACGAAGGTCGGCGGGGCGATCACATCGGAGTAGCCGAACGCCTTGGCGGCCTCGGGGTCCGTGTACACCGGGTTGGTCTCGCCCACCGCCTCGGCGAACTCGCGGATCTTCTCCCGGCCCACCTCATAGGGCGCGGTGGGCGGGTAGGTCCGTCCCACGAAGGACTGGTCGAGCGCCATGGCCCGGCACCTCCTGATGTCTGCTGTGCTGGCCCCAAATTAGCGGGAAACCTGCCGCCGAACGCGCACGGGGGCGGCGCGGCGGGCGGGTACGGCGGGCTGGGTGCCGAGCCGGTAAAACGCCGTGAGGCCGCCCCCTCGGAAGGGGACGGCCTCGCGGACGAGCCTGATTATCGCGTTTCGCGGTGCGCGGTGTGCGCGTTGCAACGCGGGCAGTGCTTCTTCATCTCAAGACGGTCCGGGTTGTTACGCCGGTTCTTCTTGGTGATGTAGTTCCGCTCCTTGCACTCCACGCAGGCCAGCGTGATCTTCGGGCGGACGTCGGTGGCAGCCACGTGAGTGCTCCTATGACGAACGGGTGGACTGATTCAACGCAAGAAAGAGTAGCCGATCGAAGGACCGACCCCGCAATCGGCTACTGTCAGTAGCGGTGACCGGACTTGAACCGGTGACACAGCGATTATGAGCCGCTTGCTCTACCGACTGAGCTACACCGCTTTGATGCGATCGGGTCCCGCCTCGCGACGGGAACCTCTCACACCAGAGCCCCAATACGGAATCGAACCGTAGACCTTCTCCTTACCATGGAGACGCTCTGCCGACTGAGCTATTGGGGCGAGCGATGAAGACATTACACGGTCCGCCGCCGTTCACCCAAATCCGTATCCCGCCGCCCGCCGGAACCCTCCCCACAGCCCGCTCGGCAGCCCCTTGAGCCCCGGGAGGCAGCCCCTTCAGCCCCTGGAGGTGCGGCGCGACCGCCGGTGACACGCGCGCGTGTGGGTGAGCCGGCGTGCGGGCGTCTGCCGCGCAGGGGCGCTGTGCGCCCGCACGCGCGCGTGGGCGACGCGTGTGCCGCGTGGGCGGGCCACGCCTCGCCCGCACGCGCGCGTGGGCGACGCGTGTGCCGCGTGGGCGGGCCACGCCGGTACGACTATTGCGCTCCTGCGCGTCCCGCGCGGTTCGTCGCCCTAGGCTCGACTCACTCTGCGTGATCTTGGGGCGGTGGACGGCCCCGGTTCCTCCACGCCGCCCCACCCGCCCCCCGGCCCCACCCTGGAGCGCGATGCCCGACAGCCAGCCGCAACCGCAACCGCCGTCGAACTCGTCGGGGTCCTCCGGACCGTCCGACCAGGCCGCGCTCCTGCTCTGCGGGGCGCGGCTCACCGACGGCCGAACGGTGGACGTACGGCTGGGCGGCGGACACATCGAGGCCGTGGGCACCGCCGGGAGTCTCGCGCCGGGCCCGGCCCGGAAGAGCGCCGCGCGCGTGGACCTGAGCGGCTACCTGCTCCTGCCGGCGCCGGCCGAACCGCACGCCCATGGCGACACCGCCCTGTCCGCCGAACACCCCGGCCCCGCGTCGTACGCGCCCGAGGACGTCCAGCGCAGGGCCACGGAGGCGGCCCTGCTCCAGCTCGGGCACGGCGCGACGGCGGTACGCGCGCATGTGCGCGTGGGCGACGTCCAGGGGCTCGGCGCGCTGGGCGCGGTCCTCCAGGCGCGGCGGTCGCTGCGGGGGCTGGC
The DNA here is from genome assembly GCF_002920615.1 of Streptomyces sp. Ru62. Classification (GTDB taxonomy): domain Bacteria; phylum Actinomycetota; class Actinomycetes; order Streptomycetales; family Streptomycetaceae; genus Streptomyces. Next base: position 129,633 of record NZ_PQSU01000012.1, on the reverse strand, counting down.
GGAGCTGACGGCGGTGGCGATGCCACGGCTGCTGACCGGGGTGGCCGGGGCCGACGGGCTCGCGATGCTGCGGGACGCGGTGAAGATGGGCGCCGGTGTGGTGGGCGGCTGCCCGGACCTGGACCCCGACCCCACCGGCTACGTGGAGACGGTCCTGGAGGTGGCCTCCGAACACGGCTGCCCGGTGGACCTGCACACGGACGCCGCCGACCCGGCCCGGCTCTCCCGGCTCGCGGCCATGGCGGGGGGCCTGCGCCCCGGCGTGACGATCGGACCGTGCGCCGGTCTCGCGCGCCTGCCCACCGAGGCCGCCTCGCGCGTCGCCGACCAGCTCGCGGCGGCCGGGGTGACGGTCGTGTGCCTGCCCCAGGGCGGCTGCGGCGGCGTCGACCGGCGGGGCACGGCGCCGGTACGGCTGCTGCGCGCGGCCGGGGTGCGGGTGGCGGCCGGCAGCGGTGCCCTGCGCGACGTGTCGAACCCCGTCGGTCGCGGCGACCCACTGGAGGCCGCCTACCTCCTCGCCTCCGCCCATGGCCTGCGCCCCGAGGACGCCTACGACGCCGTGTGCGCCTCGGCACGCGCGGTGCTGGGCCTGCCGGAGGTCCGCGTGGAAGCGGGCTTCCCGGCCGAACTGCTGGCCGTACGCGGCGACCACCTCCCCGGCGCGCTGTCCCTGGCCTACAGCCGGATCGTCGTCCACCGCGGCCGAGTGGTGGCCCGCACGAGCGCGGTCCGCGAGTACTGCAACACAGCGGCAACAGCGGAACTGGGCCTGCCGCGCCAGGGGCGGGGGGAGCTGTCGTGAACGGGGGCCGGTGCGGGTGGGGGGGCGCCGGCGTTGCCGGGGGCCGGTGGAGGGAGCGGGCGCCCGGGGCGCGAGCGCGTGTCCGGGGTGTTCCGGACGGGGCGGTCGACTCGTGCGGCGGATGCGGCTCCCCGGGCGTACGGTCGGTTGCATGCGCATTGTCATCGCTGGTGGTCATGGTCAGATCGCGCTGCGGCTGGAGCGTGTGCTCTCCGCGCGCGGGGACGAGGTCGCGGGCATCATCCGCAAACCCGAACAGGGCGACGATCTGCGCGCGGCCGGTGCCGAACCGGTCCTGCTCGACCTTGAGTCCGCCTCGGTCGAGGAGGTCGCGGCGCACCTTCAGGGCGCGGACGCGGCGGTGTTCGCGGCCGGCGCGGGCCCGGGCAGCGGCGCGGCCCGCAAGGACACCGTGGACAGGGGCGCGGCGGTGCTGTTCGCGGACGCGGCCGTACGCGCGCGCGTGCGCCGCTTCGTGGTGGTGTCCTCGATGGGCGCCGATCCCGCGCACCAGGGAGACGACGTCTTCGACGTGTACCTGCGTGCCAAGGGCGAGGCCGACGCCTACGTCACCGGGCAGGAGGCGCTGGACTGGACGATCCTGCGCCCGGGCTCGCTGACGGACGACGCGGGCACCGGCCTGGTCCGGCTGGAGGCGCACACGGGGCGCGGCTCGATCCCCCGGGACGACGTGGCGGCCATCCTCGCGGAACTGGTGGACACGCCGGCGACGGCCGGTCTCACGCTGGAGCTGATCAGCGGTTCGACGCCGGTGTCGGTGGCGGTGAAGTCGGTGGCCGGGAACTGAGCCGGGCCTCCGGCCGTTGACCGGTCGAGCCCGCCTCGCCTTCCCCGCACGCCTGCTGACGAGCCGTGGAAAACCCCTGCCCGCGCACTGCCGGCCCGTCAGGGCTCAGAACAGCGGCAGCTGCCCGGGAAAGTCGGGCACGGCGTAACCGTCCAAGGACGGTTGCACCGCCCCGAGTTGCGCCGGCCGGCGCGACCCGGCGCAGGAGACGAGTTCCCCGTTCTCCCGCGCCCCGGGCGGGTCGTGCCGTGCGAATCGGCCCGCGACGACGGCGATGTCGCGGTGGCACACGGGGCAGGTTCTGCGTCGGGAGGACATGCCGTCAGTGTGCCCGAGCGGGCGGTGGACGTACTCTCCCGGTCGACGACGGTGGCGTGATCAGGTCCGGGTCTCCGCCTCCCACCGGTCGGGGCCCACTCCGCGCCAGTCGATCAGCGGTGAGTCGGCCACCTCCTCCGGTTCGATCTCCAGCCCCGCCCGGCGGAGGAACTCCACCAGGTCCCGCACGTTGTGCGCGAGGCCGAGGATCTCGCCGTCCACCCGTACCCGGCGACCGCCGGTCGGGGACGGCAGGTGCACGATGATGGGACGTTTCCCGGCCATGGCTCCAGCATCATCCGGACCGGCCGGGCCCGCACCCGGGCCGGTCATTCGAGAATCCCCAGCGCGGTGTCCGGTCGGCACAGCGGGCACGCGGGAACTCCTTCTTCGGTGAGAGCGCGCACCGCCTGCTGCCGGCCGACGCCTCTGGCCCGCCCGCCGTCGGCACCTGTACAGCCGCCGACGTGGACGTACACCGCGCTCCGGCCGTTGGGACCGCGCTCGATGACCCACTCCGCGGCGGACTTCCGGGCGCCGAGGCGGCGCCGCCGTTCGGTCTCCCGGCGTTCCTCGTCGGCGATCCACCGGTCCATCAGCGCAAGCTGCCTGGCGGCCTGGTGTTCGACGACGCGGCGGGCGAAGCGCAGCATGTCGAGACGCGTCAGCGGACGGTCCTCGTTCACACGTTCGATTCTAGTGAGGTATGGGGCCGGAGCGCGACCAGCGGGTACCCCCGTCCTGCCGGCGACACCCGGAGACAACGACGAAGGCCCCGTGATCTGCTCTCGCAGATCACGGGGCCTCGCTCCCGTGTGGCGGCGCCAGGATTCGAACCTGGGAAGGCTGAGCCGGCAGATTTACAGTCTGCTCCCTTTGGCCGCTCGGGCACACCGCCGGGTGGTGCTGCCGCTTCGAACCCGCTTTCGGCGGTGTTCCCCGGCAACGACGTAAACAATACCCGATGCCCGGGGGTGCTTCGCCACCCGATTGATCTCCACCCGGCGGGTCGCGGGGTGGCTAGGCTGGTGCGGATGCGGCCCGGTACTCCACCGGGCCCGGCGGTCGCCGCCGCGCACGCCGGCACGCACCCGATACGCACCCCGATACAAGGAGCCACAGGACATGGCCGACTCCAGTTTCGACATCGTCTCGAAGGTCGAGCGGCAGGAGGTCGACAACGCCCTCAACCAGGCCGCCAAGGAGATCTCGCAGCGCTACGACTTCAAGGGCGTGGGGGCCTCGATCTCGTGGTCCGGTGACAAGATCCTCATGGAGGCGAACTCCGAGGACCGGGTGAAGGCTGTCCTCGACGTCTTCCAGTCGAAGCTCATCAAGCGTGGCATCTCGCTGAAGGCGCTGGAAGCGGGCGAGCCGCAGCTCTCCGGCAAGGAGTACAAGATCTTCGCGTCGATCCAGGAGGGCATCTCCCAGGAGAACGCGAAGAAGGTGGCGAAGATCATCCGCGACGAGGGCCCCAAGGGCGTGAAGGCCCAGGTCCAGGGCGACGAGCTGCGCGTCAGCTCCAAGAGCCGCGACGACCTCCAGACCGTCATCGCCCTCCTGAAGGGCAAGGACTTCGACTTCGCGCTGCAGTTCGTGAACTACCGGTAAGAACCAGCAGTAAGAGAGAAGGGTGGGCACCCCGCGCCCCGCGGGGCGGAACCGTGCGGTGCGGTGCCCACCTTCGCGTCTGCCGCGCCTCGACCACTGCCGCGCCCCGGCGGCTGCCGAGCGCTCAGTCGCGTGAGTTGCCGAACAGGATCCGGTAGACGATCAGCAGGACCAGCGAGCCGCCGACGGCCGCGGCCCAGGTGGCGCCGTCGTAGAAGTGCTTGCTGATGGGGTGGTCCAGCCAGCGGGCCGATATCCAGCCCCCGATGAACGCGCCCGCGATGCCGATGAGGGTCGTACCGATGAAGCCGCCGGGGTCGCGTCCCGGCAGGAGGACCTTGGCGATGGCTCCGGCCAGCAGTCCCAGGATGATCCAACCGATGATGCTCATGCCGTGAACCTGCCCTTCCGCGCTGTGTCCGCGCTGTCGGTGCCCTGGGAGTCCTCGCTCCCGGACCCGCGGCGCGTCGCGCGCGTGTTCGTGCCGTGTCGATGAAGAGGACGTCACGGATCCACCCGCCGGTTGCCGCGATCAGTAGGGTGCGGCGCATGACACGTACGGACGCCGGGCTGCGCCGGACTCTGGGCGTGCGGGACGCCGTGGTCGTCGGCCTCGGCTCGATGATCGGCGCCGGCGTCTTCTCCGCTCTGGGGCCGGCCGCGCGCGCGGCCGGGTCCGGGCTGCTGCCCGGTCTCGCCCTCGCCGCCGTGGTGGCCTACTGCAACGCCACGTCCTCGGCCCGGCTCGCCGCCCGCTACCCGGCCTCCGGCGGGACCTACGTGTACGGCAGGGAGCGGCTGGGCGCTTTCTGGGGTTACCTGGCCGGCTGGGCCTTCGTGGTCGGCAAGACGGCCTCCTGCGCGGCCATGGCGCTCACCGTGGGCGCGTACGCGTGGCCAGGGCAGGCGCACGCCGTGGCGGTAGCGGCGGTGGTGGCCCTGACCGCCGTCAACTACGGCGGAATCCAGAAATCCGCGTGGCTGACGCGGGCGATCGTCGCCGTCGTCCTGGCCGTTCTCGCGGCCGTGGTCGTGGTGTGCCTGGCCTCCGGGCGGGCCGACGCGGGGCGGCTGGACGTCGGGCTGTCGGCGGGTGCCGACGGGGTGCTCCAGGCGGCCGGACTGCTGTTCTTCGCGTTCGCGGGATACGCCCGGATCGCCACCCTCGGGGAGGAGGTGCGCGATCCGGCGCGCACGATCCCCAGGGCGATCCCGCTGGCCCTGGGCATCGTGCTGACGGTGTACGCGTGCGTGGCCGTCGCCGTGCTCGCCGTCCTCGGCGCGGGCCGGCTCGGTCAGGCGACGGCGCCGCTGGCCGACGCGGTCCGGGCGGCCGGGGTGCCGGGGCTCGTGCCCGTGGTGCGGACCGGAGCCGCGGTCGCCGCGCTGGGCTCCCTGCTCGCGCTCATCCTGGGTGTCTCGCGCACGACGCTCGCCATGGCCCGGGACGGGCACCTGCCGGGCGCGCTGGCGTCCGTGCACCCGCGCTTCCGGGTGCCCCACCGCGCGGAACTGGCCGTGGGCGCGGTGGTCGCCGTGCTGGCCGCGGCGGTGGACGTGCGCGGCGCGATCGGCTTCTCGTCCTTCGGTGTGCTGGCCTACTACGCCGTCGCCAACGCCTCGGCCTGGACGCTGAGCGCGGCCCCGCGCTCGCGGATGGTGCCCGCGGTGGGCCTGCTGGGCTGCGCCGCGCTGGCGTTCGCCCTGCCCCCGGGCTCGGTGGCCGTCGGCGCGGGCGTCCTCGCGGTGGGCGGGGCGGCCTACGGCGTACGGCGGTGGTGGGCGGGGCGGTCCCCGGGGTGACGTACGCCGGTGTGCGCCCCATCGGCTCCGGGGGCCGCCAAGCGCGGCGCCGCCGACGCCCGAGGGCCGGCCGGAGCGCGCACCGCCACCTCGTTCAGGAACGCTCCGCCAAGGGCCTCGGCGAGGGACACTCCACTTCCTCCCGGGCGCGTGATCCGCTGATACTTGCGGTAGCGGGCCAGCCGATCGAGCTGCCTGGAGAGGTACCGGTCATGAAGGTGTTCAACCTGCTGCTCAACATCCTGTGGCTCGTCTTCTGCGGGCTCTGGATGGCGATCGGTTACCTGGTCGCCGCCCTGATCTGCTTCGTCCTGATCGTCACCATCCCGTTCGGTATCGCGTCGCTGCGTATCGCCGGGTTCGTGCTCTGGCCGTTCGGCCGCACCACCGTGCAGCGGCCTGGGGCGGGGGCGCCGTCGTGCGTCGGCAATGTCGTCTGGCTCGTCTTCGCCGGCTGGTGGCTCGCGCTGGCCCACCTGATCACGAGCATCCCTCTGTTCCTGTCGATCATCGGAATTCCCTTCGGCTGGGCGAACCTGAAGCTCATTCCCATCTCGCTCATGCCGCTGGGACAGGAGGTCGTGCCCACGGACGAGGCATTCGGCGGACGCTGAACCCGGCCCCCTCATTGCCTGGGTCTCCCTTACCTCGGTTCGACTGGAATCAGCCCGGACAGTGTCCGACAATGGGCTTATGTGGTGGCTTTGTTCGGCCCGTACGAGTACACAGTGCACCGGGCGCCGCTTCATGGTGTTCGCGCTCGGCCTTCTCCTGACCAGCGCTGCCGGGTCAGGTACGGCGGAAACCGCTTCGGCGACAACCCCGGCGCCCGTCTCGACGTATTCCCAGGATTCGGACCGCGGCTGCGACGAGGTGTGGGGGGACGGCGGCTGTGACGCCTAGGGCGATCACGGGTGAATTTCGTTCAGGTTGTCGACGAGAATCACGGACGGCGGATGTGAAGGCTTGGGCACCTGAACGCGAAATGGCACGTAGACTACTTCGCCGTGCCTGAACTCTGCCTTCCAGGAGTTCCGGTAGCACACGATATCGTTCGGACTGCCCCGCGTCGCGTAGCACCGAGTCGCCGTATGCGCTGGTGAGCCACTTGCTTCACCAGTCGCGACTCCCCATGCGCCCAGCGCCGTGCAGCAGGTCGCCACTACTGCAAGAAGGCCTTTGCGCAAGGCCGCTTTCTGCATTTTCATCACCGCGAGATATGCGAGCAGAAGGAGCACCGCGAGGCGGGAACACGACAGTCCGGCGGCCAGGGAACTGACACCCGGCCGCCGAACCCTCAAGTTCAGCCGTTGTTGTTGTTATTGTTGTTGTTCCCGCCTCCGCCGTTGTTGTTATTGTTGTTGTTGTTGTTTCCACCCCCGCCGTTGTTGTTATTGTTGTTGTTGTTGTTGTTCGCACCGCCGCCGTTGTTGTTGTTATTGTTGTTGTTGTTTGCACCCCCGCCGTTGTTGTTATTGTTGTTGTTGTTCGCACCCCCGCCGTTGTTGTTGTTATTGTTGTTGTTGTTCGCACCTCCGCCGCCATTATTGTTGTTGTTATTGTTGTTGTTCCCACCCCGGCCGTTGTTGTTGTTATTGTTGTTGTTGTTCCCACCCCGGCCGTTGTTGTTGTTATTGTTGTTGTTGTTCCCACCCCTGCCGTTGTTGTTGTTATTGTTGTTGTTGTTCCCACCCCTGCCGTTGTTGTTGTTGTTATTGTTGTTGTTGTTGCCGCCCCTGCCGTTGTTGTTGTTGTTATTGTTGTTGTTGTTCCCGCCGTTATCGCTCGGCGCCATCGCGTGGATTCCGGTGGGTGCCGGGGCGGCAAACGCGCTCGACGGCACCAGCGTGCCTCCCGCAGCCAGAGCTGCTGATGCGGCTATCAGGGCCGCGCGCTTGGCGTACTTCTTCGCCATGATGTTTCCCTTCCGCGGGCATGGACGTCGCAGATCGCAGTCCATTTCGATGGTGAAAGGCATCCGCCGATGGCAATGCCCTGTCAGACCGGTTCCCGGGAGTTTCAGATGCTGCATGCACTGCCAGAGTCGTTCGGGAGGCAAAAGCAGGACACCCGGGTCTGACACTCTCCGGCCAGCATGCCCAGCCGCGGTCGGCGGGCGCATCGGGTGAGCACCCCAAGTTCCGCCCGTGGCACCCCACCTCGTACTCCGGCACGCCCCACATGCCGCCCCGGCAGCTCACAGCAAGACCCCGCCGGTCCGGGGGTCTTGATCGGTCTGGATCTTTTGCGCGGCTCCGGCCACGGGGGGAAACTGACTGGTGATGGACCTTCTAGAGCGAGAGGCCGTGCTCCAGGACCTCACCGGTCACCTGAAGGCAGCCGTGAGCGGCCCTGGACGTCTGGCGCTTGTCCGGGGCGAGGCCGGCATCGGCAAGACCGCTGTCGTCCACCGTCTCGCCCAACTCGCCGATCCCCACGTCCGGGTCGTGATCGGCGCCTGCGACCCGCTCGCCACACCCCGCCCCCTGGGCCCACTGCTGGACTTGGCTCCGCGCTTGGGCCGGGAGGCGCGCACCGCCCTGACGGGCACGCTGACCGGCACCAGCCGTTCCGACGAGGTCTACGACTGCCTGCTCGCCGACCTGAGTGCCTACCCCAGCCTGCTGGTCGTCGAGGACATCCACTGGGCTGATCAGGCCACGATGGACCTGCTGCGGTACCTGGCCCGGCGCCTGCCGAACGTTCCGGCGCTGGTTCTGGCCACGTACCGCGACGACGAGATCGGCCGCACCCACGGTCTGACCGCCTTCCTCGGCACCCTGGCCGGCTACCCGTGGGTGTACCGCCACGATCTGGCCCCCTTGAGCCGCGAGGCCGTCGCCCGACTGGCCACAGGACGCACCGTGGACACCGAGCAGCTGTACCGCCTCTCCGCCGGCAACCCCTTCATCGTCGCCGAGATCCTGGCAGCGCCCGCCGAACCCATCCCGGCCACGGTGCGTGAGGCCGTCGCCGGCCGCCTGGCGGGCCTGTCGGGCGCGGCGCGCCGGGTGGTCGACGTCCTGGCCGTCCTGGGGGTCCGGGTCCCGCTGCCCCTGCTGGCCGGCATCCTGCCGACCCCGGAGGAGGCTCTCGACGAGGCCGCGGCCTGCGGAATCGTGCGAACCCACGGGCAGGTGACGGAGTTCCGCCATGAGCTGACCCGGCTGGCGGTGCTGGAGGCCGTGCCCGCCGCCTACCGTCTGCGGGTCCACCGGCAGGTGCTGGCGGCGATGCGGTCCGGCCCGGTCGCCGCGGAGGATCTGCCGCTGCTGGCGGATCATGCCGACGGCGCCGGGGACCCGGCCGCCGTGTTGGAGTACGCGCCCGCAGCGGCCGTCCGTGCCGCCGGGCTGGGCGCGCACCGGGAAGCCGCCGCCCAGTACGCCCGTGCCCTGCGGTACGCCGACCGCCTGCCGCCCGAGCAGCACATCTCTCTGCTGGAGGGCCATTCCCAGGCCTGTCTCCTGTCCAGCCAGCTCGACGTGGGGATCGCCTCGTGCCGTACGGCGGTGAGGCTCCGCCGTGCGCTCGGCGACCGGCTGCGTGAAGGCGATGACCTGCGCCGGCTGTCATGCTGGCTGTGGCCGGCCGGCCAGACCGCCGAGGCCAGGAGGACCGGCCTGGACGCGGTGCGGGTACTCGAAGAGCTGACCCCGGGCCGGGAGTTGGCGAGGTCGTACCTGAATCTCTGTCAGCTGGCCTGCTACGCGCATGAGGGCGTGGCGGTGGTCGCCGCCCACGCCGAGAAGGCGATCGCTCTGGGTGAGCGTTCCGGCGATGCGGGCGTGCTCGTCCAGGCGCGCTTCCATGCCGCGGCGGCACGCTTGCTCAGCGACGGGCACGGCTGGGAGGACTGCGAGCAGGCGGTGTCGGACGCGAGGGCGCGGGACCTGTCGCTGGACACGGGCTTCCTGACGCTCGTCCTGTGCTGGCTGGCCGCGTTGCGGCGGGACGCCGCCCGGTCGGCCGCGGCCGTGGGCCGGGCGGAGACCTACTGCCTCGATCGCGGCCTGCCGGCCTATCTGCTGTGCGCGAGGGCCTGGGGCAGTTGGGGGCTGCTCCACCGGGGCCTGTGGCCGCAGGCCGCCGATGTCTCGGAGAAGGTCCTGTCCCACCCCGGCTCGCCACCGGTCGCCCGGGCCATGACGTTGACCGTGCTGGGCCTGCTACGGGCCCGCCAGGGCAGGCCCGAGGGGTGGCCGCTGCTGGACCAGGCGGCGAGCCTGGTCGATCCGGGGTGCCTGCTGGACACGGGCCTGGGATGGGAGGCCCGGGTCGAGGCGGCCTGGCTGGGCGGTGATCAGGAGCAGGTTCAGGCCGATGGCCGGCGCGGTCTGGCCGCGCTGGCGGACCGTAACCATCCCTGGCTGTCCGGTCCGCTGGCCTGTTGGATCCGCCGCGCCGGAGGAGAGCCTCCGCGGGTTCCGGCGGCCGGACCGTACGCGCTGGAACTGGCCGGCGACTGGGCCGGCGCCGCGGCCCGGTGGGACGGGCTCGGCTGCCCGTACGACGCCGCGCTGGCCCGTCTGTCCGGTGACGCGCCCGCGCTGCGCCAGGCCCTGTCCGCCTTCGAGGCCCTCGGCGCCCGGCCGGCCGTGGCCCGCACCCGCTCCGTGATGCGCGACCGGGGTGTCCGCCCGGTCCGGCGAGGCCCGCGGCCGGCCACCCGCGCCAATCCGTACCGGCTCACCAACCGGGAGATGGACGTCCTGAAACTGCTGGACGAGGGTCTTTCGGACGCCGAGATCGCCGCCCGCCTCTACATCAGCCCCAAGACCGCGGGGCATCACGTGGGCGCCGTACTGACCAAACTCGACGTCCACACCCGCCACGAGGCCGCCCGCAAGCTGCACCATCCCGGGCGCGGATAGGGCTGCGCGACGGATTCGTCAGCTCAACTGAATTTGCAGTTGATGTTCTGGCTGCCGGTGAAGGTGTTGTTCCCCTGCGCGGCCTGACCCGTCGGGTAACAGATCTGCAGAAGTGGCGGGACACCCAGAACCGAGAGAAGTCCCCCGCCGCCTTGCGTCTGCGGTCCAGCGAGGATGTTGTTGTTGTTGGTGTTGTTATTCGTGTTCCTGTCCCCGTTATTGTTGTTATTGTTGTTGTTGTTCACCCCGCCGGCGTTATTGTTATTATTGTTGTTGGTGTTGTTGCGAGTCGTCGTGTTCGTCGTGCTCTGCGTGTCGGTGCCTCCCAGCGCCCCGCGGTAGGGGGCCTGGAGCAGCGACGTGACGCCCAGGCGTGGCAGGAGTCCCCCGTCGCCCTGAGCCTGTGCGCCGCCGGCGCTGAAGAGCACCACCGTGATCGCGGCAGTACTGATCGCGGCGAACCGCTTGGTGAGCTTCACTCGGCCAACCTTTCGTCGTCCTGGTGCCGATTCTCAGAGCACAGGATGGCGACGGCGGGCCTCGCACAATCCCCGGGCGCGCGGTAAAGCCCGCGTTTTCCCCCGGACAGCCTCAGGATTCCGCGCGGTTCACCAAGTCGGGAACAACGCCCACCGAAACGGCGAATACGGCCTTCACCGGTGGCCGCCCGCCATCTTTTCGAGCCGGGCGATACGCTCCGCCATCGGCGGGTGCGTGGAGAACATCTTGGACAGTCCCTGACCCGGACGGAACGGATTGGCGATCATCATGTGGCTCGCCGTCTCGATCCGGGGCTCGGGGGGCAGCGGCAGTTGCCGGGTGCCCGTCTCCAGCTTGCGCAGGGCGCCGGCCAGGGCGAGCGGGTCGCCGGTGAGCTGGGCGCCGGAGGCGTCCGCCTCGTACTCCCGGGAGCGGCTGACGGCCAGCTGGATCAGGGTGGCGGCGAGCGGGCCGAGGATCATGATCAGCAGCATGCCGAACAGGCCGGGGCCGTCGTCGTCGTCCGAGCGGCCGACCGGGATCAGCCAGGCGAAGTTGACCAGGAACATGATCACGGAAGCGAGCGCGCCGGCGACCGAGGAGATCAGGATGTCCCGGTTGTAGACATGGCTCAGTTCGTGCCCGATGACGCCGCGCAGCTCCCGCTCGTCCAGCAGGCGCAGGATGCCCTCGGTGCAGCACACGGCCGCGTTGCGCGGGTTGCGGCCCGTGGCGAAGGCGTTCGGGGCCTCCGTCGGCGAGATGTACAGCCGGGGCATGGGCTGGCGGGCCTGCGTGGACAGTTCCCGCACCATCCGGTACAGCGCCGGCGCCTCGAACTCGCTGACCGGGCGGGCACGCATCGCGCGCAGCGCCAGCTTGTCGCTGTTCCAGTACGCGTACGCGTTCGTGCCCAGAGCGACCAGGACCGCGACGACGAGTCCCGCGCGGCCGAAGAAGCTACCGATGACGATGATGAGTGCGGACAGTCCCCCGAGGAGTACGGCGGTCCTGAGCCCGTTGTGCCGGCGGTGCACGGTGCGCCCTCCAAGTCGTGCAGCTGGGGAACACTCTGATCCAGTGGACCCTCCCGCTGATGACAACGCCAGGCGGCGGCCGCGAGTTCCCCAGTGCGTACGGCGGTGCGCGACGGCCGTGCGGGTGACGTGCGGGTTCGGCCACGCGCGCGTGCCGGCACGGGTGCCCCACACGCGCGTGGCGACTCCTCAGAACAGTCCGCCGGTCGCGAAGCGCAGGACCAGCTGGGGTGCTCCGGAGAGGGCGACGGCGAGGACTCCGGTGAGGGCGAGGGTGGCGGTGACGGGCGCCGGGACGCGGTGCCGGGCGGGTTCGCCCTCGGGGGCGCGGAACAGCAGGGCCGTCCACTGGAGGTAGTAGAAGAGGGCGATCACGACGTTGACGGCCATGACGACGGCGAGCCAGCCGAGGCCCGCGTCGACGGCCGCCGAGAACACGGTGACCTTGGCGAACAGACCGATGACACCCGGCGGCAGCCCGGCCAGGCACAGCAGGAAGAAGGCCAGCAGGAGCGCGCTGAGCGGATTGGTGGCGTACAGGCCCCGGTAGTCGCTGATCCGGTTCAGGGCGCGGCCGCGGCCCACCAGGGCGGCCACCGCGAAAGCGCCGAGGTTCACGGCGGCGTACATCAGGGCGTACGCGACCGTGGAGCCGATCGCCTTCTGGGCGTCCTTGGTGTACCCGGCGGCGGCGATCGGCACCAGCAGGTAGCCGGCCTGGCCGACGGAGGACCAGGCCAGCAGGCGTACGGCGCTGTACGCGCGCGTGGCCTGCTGACGCAGGGCGGCGACGTTTCCGACGGTCATGGTGAGGGCGGCCAGGGCGGCGAGCGCGGGCCCCCAGACGTCGGCGTACGACGGGAACGCGACGACCGTGACGAGGATCAGACCGGAGAAGCCGACGGCCTTGCCGACGACGGACAGGTAGGCGGCGACGGGCAGGGGCGCGCCCACGTAGGTGTCGGGCACCCAGAAGTGGAAGGGCACGGCGGCCGTCTTGAAGGCGAAACCGACGAGGGTGAGGACGACGCCGGTCTGGGCGAGGGTGTGCAGTTGTCCGTCGACGTGCGGGAGGCGCTGGGCGACCTGGGTGAGGTAGAGGGTGCCGGTGGAGGCGTAGACGAAGCTGATGCCCATCAGGCTGACCGCGGTGGCGGTGACCGAGGACAGGAAGAACTTCAGGGCGGCCTCGGAGGACCGCTTGTCGCCGTGCCGGATGCCGACGAGGGCGAAGGCCGGCAGGGAGGCGACCTCCAGGGCGACGATCAGGGTGGCCAGGTCCCGGGAGGCGGGCAGCAGGGCGGCGCCGGCCGCGGAGGACAGCAGCAGGAACCAGAACTCGCCGGCGGGGACGCGCCGTCGCTCGTCGTCCAGGTGGGTGACGGAGAGCAGGGCCGCCAGCAGGGCGCCGCCGAGGACCAGGAACTGGATGACGAGGGTGAAGTGGTCGGCGGTGTAGCTGCACGCGCGCGCGGGGCCGGTGAGGCAGAAGGTGCTGCGGTCGCCGTCCAGGAGGGGCAGGAGCAGCAGGGTCGCCGCGGCCAGGCCCGCGACCGAGATCCAGCCGAGTACGGCCTTGCGGGGCTCCGGCAGGAAGAGGTCGGCGACGAGGACGACGAGTGCCACGACGGCCGCGAGGGTGGGCGGGGCGATCGCGAGCCAGTCGACGGACTGGACCAGCGACTCGGCAAGCGGCTGGGCGCTCATCGGGTGCCTCCTGCGAGGAGCTGCTGCACGGCCGGGTCGGTCAGGCCGAGCAGGGCCTTCGGCCACAGTCCGGCGAGGACGGTGAGGGTGACGAGCGGGGTCCAGGCGGCGAACTCGTACCCGCGGACGTCGGCGAGCTTGGGCACCTCCCGCTCCGCGCCGCCCATGCAGACGCGGCGGACCACGATCAGCATGTACGCGGCGGTGAGCAGGGTGCCGAACGCGCCGATCGCCATGAAGGTGAGGAAGCCGGGACGGCTGAGGCCGGCGGCGGGCTGGAACGCCCCGAACAGGGCCAGCATCTCGCCCCAGAACCCGGCGAGTCCGGGCAGGCCGAGGGAGGCGACGGCGCCGAAGGCGAGCAGGCCGCCGAGGCGTGGGGCCCTTCCGTACAGGGCGGCGCCCGTCTCCTCGGCGAGGCTGTCGAGGTCGGTGCTGCCGGTGCGGTCCTTCAGGGCGCCGACCAGGAAGAACAGCAGGCCGGTGATGAGGCCGTGGGCGATGTTGGCGAACAGGGCGCCGTTCACGCCGGTCGGGGTCATGGTGGCGATGCCGAGCAGGACGAAGCCCATGTGGCCGACGGAGGAGTACGCGATGAGGCGCTTGAGGTCGCCCTTCGCACCCCGCTTGGCGAGGGCCAGGCAGGCCAGGGACCCGTAGATGATCCCGACCACGGCGAACGCGGCGAGGTACGGCGCGAACGTGCGGAAACCGTCCGGCGCCACCGGCAGCAGGATACGGACGAAACCGTACGTACCCATCTTGAGCAGGACACCGGCCAGCAGGACCGAGCCGACGGTCGGCGCGGCGGTGTGGGCGTCGGGCAGCCAGCTGTGCAGCGGCCACATCGGCGCCTTCACCGCGAGTCCGATCCCGATCGCCAGAACGGCGGTGACCTGCACGGACGTGCTCAGCGACCGGCCGTTGTCAGTGGCGAGTGCCACCATGTCGAAGGTGCCCGCCTTGATTCCGATCAGGAGCAGGCCGAGCAGCATGACCACGGAGCCGAGCAGCGTGAACAGGATGAACTTCCACGCGGCCCGGGTCCGGCCCTCGCCGCCCCAGCGGGCGATGAGGAAGTACATCGGGATGAGCACCATCTCGAACGCGAGGAAGAACAGCAGCAGGTCGAGGACGGCGAAGGTCGCGAGGGTGCCGGCCTCCAGCAGGAGCAGCAGGGCGACGAACGCCTTCGGGGACGGCCCCGACGGCGGCTTGAAGTAGGAGTAGAGCGCGCAGAGGAAGGTCAGCAGCGCGGTCAGGACCAGAAGGGGGAGGGAGATGCCGTCGATGCCGAGGTGGATCCGCACGTCGAGTGCGGGGATCCAGCTGATGTCGGTCGTGGCCTGCATCGTCGACGGGTGGTCGTGGTCGAAGCCGAGCGCGAGGACGATCGCGGCGATGAGGACCGCGCCGGTCACGGTCACACCGTGGCGCAGCACGGCCTGCCCGGGCGACTTCCCCTTCAGTCCGGGCGGGGCCGGCAGGAGAGCGGCGACGGCACCGAGGAGCGGGCCGACGACGACGAATGCCAGAAGGAACTGCATCACGGACTCGCTGATATCGATCACGCCTGCTCACGCTCCCGTGGCGACGAGGAGGACGGCGACCGCCAGGACGACGGTGCCGGCGAGCAGCGCGCTCACATAGGTCTGCACGTTGCCGGTCTGCGCCCGCCGCACGGCGGCCCCGAGCAGCCGGGGCACGGCGGCGGCGCCGTGTACGTAGGTGTCGACGACCTCGCGGTCGAGGAACCGGACGAGACTCGCCCCGGCCTGGACCGGGCGGACGAACAGCGCCGTGTACACGGCGTCCAGGCGGAAGCCCGCGGCCGCGTGCCGGTGCAGGGGGCCGAGCAGCAGCCGTGACGGGTCCGCCGGGTCGGGTGCGTAGGCGATGTCGCCGTAGGCCGGCTCGTGGGTGGCGATGGCCTCGGCCTCGACCAGTCCGGCGTCCTCCTCGGGGTGGGCGGCGACCGCACCGAGCGGGACGCGGGCGGCGAGCGCGGCGGTGCGCTGCCAGGCGCCGTAGGTGAGCAGCCCGCCGACCAGGGCGAGACCCGTGCCCAGTACGGAGGTCAGCAGGGTGGGGGTCAGGTCCCGGCCGTCGAACCAGTCGGGCAGCGCCCGGTAGGCGAGCCCGCCCAGAGCGAGGGAGGGGATCGCCAGGACCCAGAGCACCACGGTCATCGTCAGCGGCTGGCGGCCGTGGTCGGGGGCCTCGGCGCCCCGGCCGCGGAAGGCCAGCAGCCACAGCCGGGTGGCGTACGCGGCCGTCAGCAGGGCGGTGACCAGGCCGGCGACGAGGACGATCCAGCCGGCGGCGCCGGGGGCCCGCTCGGTGTGGCCGGAGGTCACGTGCTCGGCGGCGCCGAGGACGGACTCCTTGGAGAAGAAGCCGCTGAAGGGCGGGATCGCGGCGAGCGCGAGCAGCGCCACGGTCATCGTCCAGTAGGCGTCCGGGATGCGGTCGCGCAGGCCGTGCATCCGGGACATGGCGGCCAGCGAGTTGGTGCCGGCGGCGTGGATGATCACGCCGGCCGCGAGGAACAGCAGCGCCTTGAAGGCGCCGTGCGTAAGGAGGTGGAAGACGGCGGCACCGCGGTCGCCGACGGCCAGGGCGCCGGTCATGTAGCCGAGCTGGCCGATCGTCGAGTAGGCGAGGACGCGCTTGATGTCGTCCTGGGCGAGCGCGGCGAGAGCGGAGCCGGCCATCGTGACGGCGGCCATGACGGCGAGGACCACCATCGCGGCCCGGGAGGCCTCGAAGAGCGGGAGGAGACGGGCGGTGAAGTAGACACCGGCGGCGACCATCGTCGCGGCGTGGATCAGCGCCGAGACGGGCGTCGGGCCCGCCATCGCGTCCGGGAGCCAGGTGTGCAGCGGGAACTGCGCCGACTTGCCCGCGACGCCCGCGAGGAGCAGCAGCGCGATCACCGTCGGGTGGTCGATGCCGCCGCTCGCGACGGCATCGAGGACGCGGGTGATGCGGAACGACCCGGCGTCGGCGGCCAGCGCGAACAGACCGATGAGGAACGGCACGTCGCCGAGCTTGGTGACCAGGAAGGCCTTCAGGGAGGCGGCGCGGGCCTCGGGGGTCTCCCAGTAGTGGCCGACCAGGAAGTAGGAGCAGATGCCCATGACTTCCCAGCCGACCAGCAGCACGATCAGGTCGCCGGAGTAGACGACCAGGAGCATCGCGGAGGTGAACAGGGAGACGAGGGCGGCGTACGAGGGGTAGCGCGGGTCGTCCCGCAGGTAGCCGGTGGAGTAGATCTGCACGCAGGCCGCGACGAACGCGACCAGGACGGCGACGAGCGCGGCGAAGCCGTCGATGTGCAGGGCCAGCTCGATCGGCACCGATCCGGTGGGCGTCAGCTCGGTGTGGGCGTCGACGGCCGCGTCGCCGCCCTGCCGCACGGCGACCAGCGCGGCCAGCACCAGCGAGACCAGCGGCGGCAGCACGGCGAGCGGGCGGACGAACCCGGGGGCGGTGCGGCCGAGGAGCAGGCCGGCCGCGGCGCCGAGGAACGGCAGCAGGGGGACGAGGACGGCGAGGGTGGTCGTGGTCACGCGGTGGCCTCAGCCTTCTCGGCCGCGGAGGTGCCGGGCCCCTCGGTGCCGGGGCCCTCGGCGGTGTCGCGGAGCTTGTCGATGTCGGAGGTGCCGCGGTTGCGGTGGACGGCGAGCACGATCGCCAGGCCGATGCCGATCTCGGCGGCGGCGATGGCGATGGTGAACAGGGTCAGCGCCTGGCCGGAGTGCAGGGTCTCCCGCGCGGCGCGGCTGAGCCAGACGTCGAAGGCGACCAGGTTGAGGTTGACGGCGTTGAGCATCAGCTCGACCGACATCAGGACCAGGATCGCGTTGCGGCGGGCGAGGACGCCGTACAGGCCGGTGCAGAACAGGAGGGCGGAGAGTACGGCGGGGTAGGCGAGGTGCATCAGCGGACGCCTTCCTTCCCGGGGGCCGCTGGGCCGGCGTCGGCCTTGCCCTTGCGGGACAGCACGATCGCGCCGACCAGTGCGGCGAGGAGCAGCACGGACAGCGCCTCGAAGGGCAGTACCCAGTGCCGGAACAGGCTCGCGCCGGTGACCTCGGTGGTGCCGGCGGCCGGGCCGTCCAGGTCGATCCAGGTGGTCCGGAAGGCGTCGACGACCACCCACACCAGGGCGACGGCGGCGGCGACCGCGACCGTGAGGGCGGCCCAGCGGTTGCCGGAGTCGGCGTCCGGGGAGCGGCCGATGGGGGCCCGGGTGAGCATCAGACCGAACAGGAGGAGGACGACGACCGAACCGACGTAGATCAGGACCTGTACCCAGGCGATGAACTCGGCCGTGAGCAGCAGGTACTCCACGGCGAGCCCGCCGAGGGCGACCACCAGCCACAGGGCGGCGTGCACCAGCTGCCGGGTGGTGACGGTGACCAGCGCGGCGCCGAAGGTGACCAGGCCGACGAGCAGGAACGCGATCTCGACGCCGGTCGGGGACAGGAAGCCCGGTGTTCCGGAAGCGGCCACCGTGGCTGCGGCGAGGGTCACGACTCCCCCTCCCGCTGCTCCGCCGGCTCGGCCTGGGCGGCGGCCAGCTTCTCGGCGGTCTTGCGGGCGGCGGCGATCTCCTTGGGCTCCTCCGCGCCGGGGTCCAGGGCGGGCGGGGCCGGCACGGTCCACATCCACTCGCGGAGCTTGTCCCGCTCGTGGGTGAGGTCACGGATGTCGGTCTCGGCGTACTCGAACTCCGGGGACCAGAACAGAGCGTCGAAAGGACACACCTCGATGCAGATACCGCAGTACATGCACAGGGAGAAGTCGATCGCGAACCGGTCGAGGACGTTGCGGCTGCGCTCACGGCCGCCGGGGGCGGCGGGCGGGACCGTCTCCTTGTGGGAGTCGATGTAGATGCACCAGTCCGGGCACTCGCGGGCGCACAGCATGCAGACCGTGCAGTTCTCTTCGAACAGGCCGATCACGCCACGGGAGCGGGGCGGGAGTTCGGGCAGGACGTCCGGGTACTGCTCGGTGACGTGTTTCCTCGTCATCGTGCGGAGGGTGACGGCCAGGCCCTTGGCGAGGCCGGAGCCGGGAAAGCGCGGACGGGAGGGTGGGGACGGCACAGCCATGGTTAGCTGATCACCACCTTGACGATGCCGGTGAGGGCGATCTGGGCGAGGGAGAGGGGGACGAGGAGGGTCCAGGAGAGCTTCTGGAGCTGGTCCTCACGCAACCGCGGGTAGGTGACGCGGAGCCAGATGACCAGGAAGGCGAGGATCGCGGTCTTCAGCAGGGTCCAGACCCAGCCGAGGCCGTCGTGGCCCCACGGTCCGTGCCAGCCGCCGAGGAAGAGGACGGTGGTCAGGCCGCACAGCACGACGATCCCGGCGTACTCGGCGAGGAGGAAGAGCGCGAACCGCAGTCCGGTGTACTCGGTGTACGCGCCGAAGATGATCTCCGAGTCGGCGACCGGCATGTCGAACGGCGGGCGTTGCAGCTCGGCGAGTCCGGCGACGAAGAAGACGATCGCGCCGACGATCTGCCACGGCAGCCACCACCAGTGGAAGGCGTGCACGATGCCGGGCAGGGAGACGGTGCCCGCCGCCATCGCGACCGAGGCCGCCGCCAGCAGCATCGGGAGTTCGTAGGCGAGCAGCTGGGCGGCCGTGCGCAGGCCGCCGAGCAGGGAGAACTTGTTGGCGCTGGCCCAGCCGGCCATCAGCGAGCCGAGGACGCCGACGCCCATCACCGCGAGCACGAAGAACACACCGGCGTCCAGGACCTGGCCGACAGCGCCCTCGCTCGGGCCGATGGGGATGGCGAGGAGCACGAGGAGGTACGGCAGCAGGGCCACGGCGGGGGCGAGCTGGAAGACGCGGCGGTCGGCGCCCGCCGGGACCACGTCCTCCTTCTGCGCGAACTTCACGCCGTCCGCGATGAGCTGCGCCCAGCCGTGGAAGCCGCCCGCGTACATCGGTCCTAGCCGGCCCTGCATGTGGGCCATCACCTTGTGCTCGGTCTGGCCCACGATCAGCGGGAAGGTGAGGAAGACGACGAAGACGACCACGAGTCGCAGGGCGACGTCCAACGCGCCGTTCACTGCGGGCCTCCTGCGGGGTCGTCGGGGGTGGTCGGGTCGTTCTCGGGGGCGTCGGGGCGCGGCTCGGGGGCGCGCGCCTGCTCCGGCTTCGGCTCCGGTGCCTGCGGGCGCGCGGGCGCGCGCTCGTGCTCGGGCTCCGGTGCCGGCTCCTCGCCCGACGCCGACGCCGACTGCGACTGCGACTGCGACTGCGCGGCCTGCTCCGGCTCCGCAGGGGGCTCCGGTTCCGCAGGGGGCTCCGACTCCGCAATCCGATCCTGCTCGGCTGCCTTCCGCGGCTCCGGTCCGGCAGTGGGCTCCGGCTCGGCGAACGCCGGGCGGGCGTGGTGCCACGGGGCGTCGGAGCTGCGCGGGGCGGTGCTCCGACGGGCGGGGCGGGTGGCGCCGGCCGGTCCCGTCGACTCCGCCCGTTCCGTCGACTCCGCCCGTTCCGCCGACTCCGTCGTCTCTGCCGGTTCCCTCGGCTCCGTCCGTCCCGTTCGCTGTGCCGGGCCTGACTGTTCCGCGGGCTCCGTCCGCTTCGTCGACGCCGTCGGACCGGTTCCCTCCGTCGAGGCCGGCTCCAGCGTCGCCTGGGTCCGCTGCGAGGCCGAGCCCTCCGAGGCGCTGCGGGCACGGCGCGGCCGGGCGGGTGCGGGCGTCGGGCCGGGCTCGTACGCCACCGAGGCCTCGGCGGCCGGCCCTTCCGTGGGTCCTTGCGCCGCCGCCCGGGTGGCGTCGCCCTCGGTCGCGGCCTGCTTGCGCGTCGCCGCGTCCTCGCCCGGCTCCGCCGCCTGGCTCACCGAGCCCTGGCTCGCACTCCGCACCCGACGCGGCCGACCGGCAGCACCGGCACCGGCACCGGGAGCAGCACCAGCACCAGCACCAGCACCAGCGTCCGCCGCCCCGCCCGCGGCGGCGGCCTGGCCGGCCGAGCCCTCCGAGGCCGAGCGGGTGCGCCGTACCGGACGCTCCCCGGCCGCGCCTCCCGCCGCGCGGCCCGCCGCCCTGGCCGGGCGGGTCGGGGCGGGTGGGAGCTGGCCCTTCAGGGGGCCCCACTCGTTGGGGTCGGGTACGCCCGGGGGCAGCATCTGGCGGCGTTTGGGGCCGCCGTGTTCGGACTCGCCGGGTTCCTTCGCGCCCGGCCAGGCCTTGGCGACGCGGGCGGCGAGGACGAAGTCCTTGCGGAGGGGGTGGCCCTCGAAGGTCTCGGGGAGGAGGAGGTGCTCCAGCCCCGGGTGGCCCTCGAAGACGACCCCGAACATCTCGTGGGTCTCGCGCTCGTGCCAGGCGGCACCGGCGTAGACGCCGACGGCGGAGGGCAGGACCGGGGCGTCGTGCGGCACGGTCGTGCGGACCAGGAGCCGGCGGACCGGGTGCAGGGTGACGACGTGCGCGCAGACCCGGAAGCCGGTGCCCGGCTCGTCGACCGCGCTCAGCCAGTCGAAGTAGGTGCAGGACAGGGTCGTACTGGCCGTCTCCAGGGCGGTGAGCCAGGCGGACGGCGGTACGTCCACGGTCAGGACGTCGTAGGACTCCTCGGCCGTGGCCTCCGTACCGAAGAGTTCCTCCGCGGGGGCGGGCAGCCAGCCGGCGGCCGTGCTCATCGCGTGCCCCCTTCACCGTCCGGCGCCGGGGGTCGCACCAGGCCGCTCTGGAGGGCGGCGGCGGACGGCCGGGCGGGCCCGTTGTCGTACCGCTCCCCCAGTGACTCGCGGGCGATCTTCTCCTGGAGCTTGAGGATGCCCTGGAGCAGCGCCTCGGGGCGCGGCGGACAGCCGGGGACGTAGACGTCGACGGGAATGATCTGGTCGACGCCCTTCGTCACCGAGTACGAGTCCCAGTAGGGGCCGCCGCAGTTGGAGCAGGCGCCGAAGGAGATGACGTACTTGGGTTCCGGCATCTGCTCGTACAGGCGCTTGACCGCCGGGGCCATCTTGTCCGTCACCGTGCCCGAGACCACCATCAGGTCGGCCTGGCGGGGGCCCGGCGCGAACGGGATCACGCCGAGGCGGATGAAGTCGTGGCGGGCCATCGACGCGGCGATGAACTCGATCGCGCAGCAGGCGAGGCCGAAGTTGAACACCCAGAGCGAGTAGCGGCGGCCCCAGTTCAGGACGACCTTCATCGGCTCGGGAGCGAGGCGGGCGAGCGCGCCCAGCCTCTTCGGCTCCGGCAGGTACACGGACTCGGGGGTCGAGGGGTTCACGTCCATGCCAGGACGCCCTTCTTGTATGCGTACAGCAGGCCGACGGCGAGGAAGCCGAGGAAGATGAACATCTCCACCAGGGTCGTCGCGCCGTAGCCGGGGGCGGCGAAGACCGTCGCCCAGGGGAACAGGAAGATCGAGTCGACCGCGAAGATCACGTACAGGAAGGCGTAGACGTAGTAGCGGACCTGGGTGTGGGCCCAGCCCTCGCCGACGGGGTCGACGCCGCACTCGTAGGTCAGGAGTTTCTCCGGTGTCGGCACGACCGGGCGCAGCAGTCGGCCCGCGCCGAAGGCGACCGCGACGAAGAGCACGCCGATGAGGGCGAGCAGTCCGACCACCGAGTAGGACCGGAAGTAGCCGGCCGCGACGACGTTCACCGCGGCGTACGACGAGTCCCCCAACGTCTCCCGCACCGTCCGTCCCTCGCTCCCTGACCTCGTTGACCTCGTTGACCTGTACGCACGGGAGTCTAGGCCCTGATAAAGAACCGGTAAGCAGCCCGTCAGACCGTGGGACAGCCGTACCCGGGCTGGGGTGGGGTTTTCCCCCGGCGGCGGAGGGCGGCGTACCGCATGGCGTGGACGGTGCCGCGCACGGCAGGCTGATCAGCATGACCGCTCCCAGCCCCGCCGCCGACCGGACCGGCGGCACCGACGAACGTGACGGCCGTGCCGGTAACGGCGGACACGACGGACACGACGGCCTGCACCGGCTGCCACCGCCCCGGCCGGCCTATGAGGCGCACACCTGGAAGGAGATCGCGTATCTCCTGCTGAACCTGCCGGTGGCGCTGTTCGGTTTCACGTACGCGGTCACCGTGCTGGTGGCCGGCGGCGCCCTCACCCTCACCGTGATCGGTCTCCCGCTGCTCGCGCTGTCGCTGCTGGGCGCCCGGCAGCTGGGCAAGCTGGAACGGGCCCGGGCCCGGAAGCTGCTCGGGGTGCGGGTGGAGGAGCCGTCGCCGCTGCCGCTCGCCAAGGGCGGGGGCCCGGTGCAGCGGCTGTGGATGGCGCTGAAGGACCCGGTGGGCTGGCGGACGCTGCTGTACGACGCCATCCGGTTGCCCTGGGGCATCCTCACCTTCGTCACGGTGCTGACCTCGCTGTTCGTGCTGTGGCCCGTGCTGCCGTACCTGGCGCGGGG
Source organism: Streptomyces sp. Ru62 (assembly GCF_002920615.1). GTDB lineage: Bacteria > Actinomycetota > Actinomycetes > Streptomycetales > Streptomycetaceae > Streptomyces. The sequence continues at coordinate 106,762 of NZ_PQSU01000012.1, read as the reverse complement.
CATGGCGAACCTGGACCGGGCGATGGTGCGGGGGCTGCTGTCGCCCTCGGACGAGCTGGAGCGCCGGATCGCCGAGCTGGAGTCCGACCGCGGGGTCGTGGTGGACACGGCGGCGGCGGACCTGCGCCGGATCGAACGGGACCTGCACGACGGGGCCCAGGCCCGGCTGGTCAACCTGGCCATGGGGCTGGGCCTCGCCAAGGAGAAGCTCCTGGAGGACCCCGACGCGGCGGCGGCGATGGTGGACGAGGCGCACGGCGAGGTGAAGCTCGCCCTCCAGGAGCTGCGCGACCTCGCCCGGGGCATCCACCCGGCCGTGCTCACCGACCGCGGCCTGGACGCGGCCCTGTCGGCGGTCGCCTCCCGCTGCACGGTGCCGGTGACGGTGACCGTCGACCTGCCGGCCCGGCCGGCGGCGGCCATCGAGGGCATCGCCTACTTCACCGTCTCCGAACTGCTCCAGAACATCAGCAAGCACAGCGGGGCCCGGTCCGCCTCCGTCGACGTCTGGCGCACGGACGAGCGCCTGCTCATCCAGGTCCGGGACGACGGCCGGGGCGGCGCCCGGCTGGACGGGGGCAGCGGGATGCGGGGCCTGGCGGACCGGCTGGGCGCGGTGGACGGCCTGTTCGTGGTCGACTCCCCGGCGGGCGGCCCGACGGTGGTCACGGCGGAGCTGCCCTGGCGCGACCGGCAGGAGTAGCCCCCCGCCCACACATGGCTCAGGAGTTGCCCCCCCGCCCGCAGGGCCGGCCGACGCCGCCACGCGCGCGTGAGACGCGGAAACGCCTCACGCGCGCGTGGCGGCGTATCCATACCGCGCGTCGACGGCGCCGTCCACGGCACTACGGCTGACGACGGCACCACGGCTGACCACGGCGGTCCGGCCGGTCACGGCAGTACGGCGGGGCGGAGCGCGGGGGTGGGGAAAACCCCCCGGTCAAGACGCCGACGGACTCCATACCCCGACAACGCCCGGCGGACGACCCTGGGGGTACGGCTGGAACCGCCGCCGGAACGAGGAGAACGGGACGACACCGATGGTCACGGACTACGGACAGGGGTACGCCACCCGCAGCGAGCCACGGCACCGGCTGCCCGCCGGGCTGCGGGCGCCCTTCGAGGCGCGGAGCTGGCGGGAGTTCGGCTACGTGCTGCTGAGCCTGCCGGTGGCGACCGTCCTGTTCTGCTGGACGGTGACGATGGTCACGCTCGGCGCCGGCCTGCTGGTGACCTTCCTCGGCATCCCGGTGCTGGCGGCGGCGCTCGCCGGCTGCCGGGGCTTCGGCGTGCTGGAGCGGGCGCGGGCGCGCGGCCTGCTCGGCCTGGAGGTGGCCGACCCCGAGCCGCTGCGGCTGCGCAAGCCGGGCGCGGCGGCCTGGATGGGGGCGGTGCTCAAGAGCGGCGCCTCCTGGCGGCACGCGCTGTACGCGCTGGTGCAGTTCCCGTGGGCGGTGTTCTCGTTCTCGGTGGCGCTGACCTTCTGGTCCTGCGGCTGGGCGCTGCTGAGCTATCCGCTGTGGTTCTGGGTGTTCCCGGCGTACGCCGGCGAGGGCGGGATCCAGCTCTACGGCGACGCCCACCACAGCGTCTACCTCGACAACCCCTTCGAGATCACCGTCACCGCGCTGATCGGGCTGGTGTTCACCCTGGCCACGCCCTGGCTCGTGCGGACCCTGACCACCGTGGACGGACTGCTCGTGCGCGGGCTGCTCGGACCGTCGCCGCTGTCGGCACGGGTGGTGGAGCTGGAGTCCGACCGGGGTGTCGTGGTCGACACGGCCGCCGCCGATCTGCGCCGCATCGAGCGGGACCTGCACGACGGGGCGCAGGCCCGGCTGGTGAACCTGGCGATGGATCTGGGGCTGGCGAAGGAGAAGCTGCGGGAGGACCCGCGCACGGCGGCGCGGATGGTGGAGGAGGCGCACGGCGAGGTGAAGACGGCCCTCCAGGAGCTGCGCGACCTCGCCCGGGGCATCCACCCGGCCGTGCTCACCGACCGCGGCCTGGACGCGGCCCTGTCGGCGGTCGCCTCCCGCTGCACGGTGCCGGTGCGGGTCGAGGTCGACCTGCCGGCCCGGCCCGCGCCCGCGATCGAGGGAATCGCCTACTTCACCGTCTCCGAGCTGCTCCAGAACATCAGCAAGCACAGCGGGGCCCGGTCCGCCTCCGTCGACGTCTGGCGCACGGAGGACCGGCTGATGCTCCAGGTGACGGACGACGGCGTGGGCGGCGCCGACGCCTCCCGGGGCTCCGGGCTGGCCGGCCTCGCCGCCCGCCTGGACGCGGTGGACGGCATCCTCATGGTGGACTCCCCGACGGGCGGCCCCACCCGGGTGATCGCGGAACTGCCCTGGCGCGGCTGAACACCCGAACGGCTCAGAGCCGGAGCGGCGGCACGCCCGCACGGCGGACCGGCAGCACGCCGGAGCGGCGGCACGCCTGCGCCCGAGCACCTGAACGGCGGAACGACGGCACACCCGAGCATCGGAGTGACGGTGGCGGAGCGGCGGCAGGCCTGACCGCCTGAATGGTGGCGTGCCCGCGCGGGGGCGCATACGGACACACACGAGCCCCGAGGACACGCCCCGGCCGTGCCCCGGTATTCCCCCGGTATTCCCCCGGGTCCGGCGGCGGTCCGGGGGATTGCTGGAATGCTGGACCCCCGAAGGACGCCCCGGGCGGTCGGCGTCGCGGGGGATCGGGCTGTGGGGGGCCGGAAGAATCGTGGAGGACAGGGTGCGGGTGGTCATCGCCGAGGATTCAGTGCTGCTGCGGGAGGGCCTGACCCGGCTGCTGACCGACCGCGGGCATGAGGTCGTGGCGGGCGTCGGCGACGCGGACGCGCTGGTGAAGACCATCTCCGGGCTGGACGAGCGCGGCGAGCTGCCCGACGTGGTCGTGGCGGACGTACGGATGCCGCCGACGCACACCGACGAGGGCGTCCGGGCAGCGGTACTGCTGCGCCGGCTGCACCCCGGGCTCGGGGTGCTGGTGCTGTCGCAGTACGTCGAGGAGCGCTACGCCACCGAACTGCTGGCCGGTTCCAGCCGGGGCGTCGGCTATCTGCTCAAGGACCGGGTGGCGGACGTCCGGGAGTTCGTGGACGCGGTGGTGCGGGTCGCCGAGGGCGGTACGGCGCTGGACCCGGAGGTGGTCGCGCAGCTGCTCGGCCGCAGCCGCAAGCAGGACGTGCTGGCGGGGCTGACCCCGCGGGAGCGCGAGGTGCTGGGGCTGATGGCGGAGGGGCGGACGAACTCGGCGATCGCCCGGCAGCTCGTGGTCAGCGACGGCGCCGTGGAGAAGCACGTCAGCAACATCTTCCTGAAGCTCGGTCTGGCCCCGAGCGAGGGGGACCACCGGCGCGTTCTGGCCGTTCTCACCTACCTGAACTCCTAGCCGGCCGGCCCGGTGTCAGCCTCCCGTCAGCGCCGCGTCAGCCGCTCCCGCTTCGGTGGAGGCGGGTACCCGGGAGGAAGGCCCGGAGCGACCCGTAGGGGGCGACCGGGGGTCCGGACGGGAGCCGGAGGAGAGAACCTGTACACGCGCGGGGAGCGCCTTGGACGGTGCTCAGGCGATGCGGGACATGATGTGCACACAGCGCGACAGGCCGTCTCGAAATGTCGTCCAATCCCTGGATGGCCTCGGGAAGGCGACCCTAACCGACGTAGGGTTGATCCTGGGATGGTCCGTGGGACGACCAGGCCCCGGACAGCCGCCTCGAAGGAGGTCCAGTTCAGTGACCAGCCAGGTCAGCAGCCCAGCGGAGCAGACCGACGGAACCGTCGTGGGAGAGCAGCGCAAACCGGGCGGCGCGAAGGACGTGCGGCGCCTGGACCGGGTGATCATCCGGTTCGCGGGGGACTCGGGTGACGGCATGCAGCTCACCGGGGACCGTTTCACCTCGGAGACCGCTTCCTTCGGCAACGACCTCTCCACCCTCCCGAACTTCCCCGCCGAGATCCGCGCCCCCGCCGGCACCCTGCCCGGTGTCTCGTCCTTCCAGCTCCACTTCGCCGACCATGACATCCTCACCCCCGGTGACGCGCCGAACGTCCTGGTCGCCATGAACCCGGCCGCCCTGAAGGCCAACATCGGCGATCTCCCGCGCGGAGCCGAGATCATCGTCAACACCGACGAGTTCACCAAGCGGGCCCTGCAGAAGGTCGGGTACGCCAGCGACCCGCTCCAGGACGGCTCGCTCGACGGCTACAGCCTCCACCCGGTGCCGCTGACCACGCTCACCGTGGAGGCGCTGAAGGAGTTCGACCTCTCCCGCAAGGAGGCCGAGCGCAGCAAGAACATGTTCGCGCTGGGCCTGCTGAGCTGGATGTACCACCGGCCCACCGAGGGCACCGAGAAGTTCCTGAAGTCGAAGTTCGCGAAGAAGCCGGACATCGCCGAGGCCAACATCGCGGCGTTCCGCGCGGGCTGGAACTTCGGCGAGACGACCGAGGACTTCGCGGTCTCCTACGAGGTGGCGCCGGCCACCAAGGCCTTCCCGGTCGGCACCTACCGGAACATCTCCGGCAACCTCGCCCTCGCCTACGGCCTGATCACCGCGTCCCGCCAGGCGGATCTGCCGCTGTTCCTGGGGTCGTACCCGATCACGCCGGCCTCGGACATCCTGCACGAGCTGAGCAAGCACAAGAACTTCGGCGTGCGCACCTTCCAGGCCGAGGACGAGATCGCGGGCATCGGCGCGGCGCTGGGCGCGGCGTTCGGCGGCTCGCTGGCGGTGACCACGACGAGCGGCCCCGGTGTCGCCCTGAAGAGCGAGACGATCGGCCTCGCGGTCTCGCTGGAGCTGCCCCTGCTGGTGGTGGACATTCAGCGCGGCGGCCCGTCGACGGGTCTGCCGACCAAGACCGAGCAGGCCGACCTGCTCCAGGCGATGTACGGCCGCAACGGCGAGGCGCCGGTGCCGGTGGTCGCGCCGCGGACCCCGGCCGACTGCTTCGACGCCGCCCTGGAGGCAGCCCGGATCGCGCTGACGTACCGGACGCCGGTGATGCTGCTGTCCGACGGCTATCTCGCCAACGGCTCCGAGCCGTGGCGCATCCCCGACCTGGACGAGCTGCCCGACCTGCGGGTGCGGTTCGCCTCCGGCCCGAACCACACGCTGGAGGACGGCACCGAGGTCTTCTGGCCGTACAAGCGGGACCCGCAGACCCTGGCCCGGCCGTGGGCGATCCCCGGCACCCCGGGCCTGGAGCACCGCATCGGCGGCATCGAGAAGCAGGACGGCACGGGCAACATCTCCTACGACCCGGCCAACCACGACTTCATGGTCCGCACCCGGCAGGCCAAGGTCGACGGCATCGACGTACCCGACGTGGAGGTCGACGACCCGCACGGCGCCAAGACCCTCGTCCTCGGCTGGGGCTCCACCTACGGCCCGATCACGGCGGCGGTACGGCGGCTGCGCACGGCCGGCGAGTCGATCGCCCAGGCCCATCTGCGCCACCTCAACCCCTTCCCGCGCAACCTCGGCACGGTGTTGAAGGGCTACGACAAGGTGGTCGTCCCCGAGATGAACCTCGGACAGCTCGCCACCCTCATCCGGGCGAAGTACCTGGTCGACGCCCACTCCTACAACCAGGTCAACGGCATGCCGTTCAAGGCGGAACAGCTCGCCACGGCGCTGAAGGAGGCCATCGATGACTGACGCCACCAACGGGCTGCTCCAGCTGGTCCCCAAGGCCGAGGCCAAGCAGTCGATGAAGGACTTCAAGTCGGACCAGGAGGTGCGCTGGTGCCCGGGCTGCGGTGACTACGCGATCCTCGCGGCCGTCCAGGGCTTCATGCCGGAACTGGGCCTCGCGCGGGAGAACATCGTCTTCGTCTCCGGCATCGGCTGCTCCTCCCGCTTCCCGTACTACATGAACACCTACGGGATGCACTCCATCCACGGCCGCGCCCCGGCCATCGCGACGGGCCTGGCCTCCTCCCGCCGGGACCTGAGCGTGTGGGTCGTCACCGGTGACGGCGACGCGCTCTCCATCGGCGGCAACCACCTCATCCACGCCCTGCGCCGCAACGTCAACCTGAAGATCCTGCTGTTCAACAACCGGATCTACGGCCTCACGAAGGGCCAGTACTCGCCGACCTCCGAGGTCGGCAAGGTCACCAAGTCGACGCCGATGGGCTCGCTGGACGCGCCGTTCAACCCGGTGTCGCTGGCGATCGGCGCGGAGGCGTCCTTCGTGGCGCGCACGATCGACTCGGACCGCAAGCACCTGACCGAGGTGCTGCGTGCCGCCGCCGACCACCCGGGCACAGCGCTGATCGAGATCTACCAGAACTGCAACATCTTCAACGACGGCGCGTTCGACGCGCTGAAGGACAAGCAGCAGGCCGAGGAAGCGCTGATCCGGCTGGAGCACGGGCAGCCGATCCGCTTCGGCGCCGACGGCTCGCGGGGCGTCGTCCGCGACCGGCGGACCGGCGACCTGAGGGTGGTGACCGTGACCCCGGAGAACGAGGCCGAGGTCCTGGTGCACGACGCCCGTGCCGCGTCCCCGACCACGGCGTTCGCCCTGTCCCGGCTGGCCGACCCGGACACCCTGCACCACACCCCGATCGGAGTGTTCCGCTCCGTCGAGCGGCCGGTCTACGACACGGCGATGGCCGAGCAGCTCGACACCGCGATCGAGCAGCACGGCAAGGGCGACCTGGCCGCGCTGCTGGCGGGCGGGGACACCTGGACGGTCGTCGGCTGATCCGTCCGTCGGTTCAGGAGGCCCGGGTCTGGTCCCCCCGGGCCTCTTCGTATGCGCGGCGGCTCTCGTCGTAGGCCCGGCGGCTCTCGTCGTAGGCCCGGCGGGCCTCCTCCACCGCGTCCATACGGGCGTGCGTCCACTGGGCGAGGGCCCGGACCTGTTCCGCCGCCTCGCGGCCGAGGCCGGTGAGCGAGTAGTCGACGCGGGGCGGGATGACCGGCTTGGCGTCCCGGTGGACCAGGCCGTCGCGCTCCAGGGTCTGGAGGGTCTGGGTGAGCATCTTCTCGCTGACGCCCCGGCCGCCTAGGCCGCTGATCGCACGGCGCAGCTCACTGAACCGGTACGGCCGCTCCAGCAGTTCGATCAGGACGAGGACACCCCAGCGGCTGGTGACGTGTTCCAGGACCAGGCGGTGCGGGCACATCGCCTCGGCATCCACCGCGTTCTTGCTTACCGGCATACCAGTACCTTACTTCAAAGTTGGTACTTTCGCAGGGTTAGTGCAGCTCCTAGGGTGAGTGACATACCCACTGGAGAAGGAGTCACCCACCATGAGCATCGTCGTCACCGGAGCCACCGGACACCTCGGCCGGCACGTCGTGGAGCAGCTGCTGGAGAAGGTCCCGGCCGAGCAGATCACCGCCGTCGTGCGGGACGAGGCGAAGGCCGCCGACCTCGCCGCCCGCGGAGTGCGGCTGGCCGTCGCCGACTACAACGTGCCCGAGACCTTCGACGGCCTGTTCGCCGCCGGTGACAAGGTCCTGCTGATCTCGGGCAACGAGTTCGACAAGGGCCGGGTGGGGCAGCACACGGTCGTCATCGAGGCGGCCAAGGCGGCCGGCGTGGCGCTGCTCGCCTACACCAGCGCCCCGGGCACCCTCACGGCCGCGCTGGCCGACGACCACCGGGCGACCGAGCGGGTGCTCCTCGCCTCCGGCCTGCCCTACAGCCTGCTGCGCAACGGCTGGTACCACGAGAACTACACCGAGAACCTGGCGCCGGTGCTGGAGCACGGTGCGGTCGTGGCCGCCGCCGGTGACGGCCGGGTCTCCTCGGCCGCCCGCGCCGACTACGCCGCCGCCGCGGTCGCGGTGCTGACCGGCGAGGGCCACGAGAACACGACGTACGAGCTGGGCGGGGACGAGGCGTGGAGCTTCGCCGAGTACGCGGCCGAGCTGAGCCGGCAGACCGGCCGGGAGATCGTCTACAACCCGGTCCCGGTGGAGGCCCTCACCGGCATCCTGACCGGCGCCGGGGTGCCCGCGCCGGTGGCCGGGATCCTGGCCGGCGTGGACGCCTCGATCGAGAAGGGCGAGCTGGTCGTCTCCTCCGGCGACCTGTCCCGGCTGATCGGCCGTCCGACGACACCGCTCGCGGAGGCCGTCACCGCCGCGCTCAAGGGCTGACCCGGACGGGCCGCCCCTGCTGTCATGACCGTATGGCGATACGAGCATGACAGCCGGGGCGGCCCGGCGTTACCTTCGTCCTCGTGCGTCCACGCCGGACGCACGGGCGAGAAGGAGGGGACGTGGCCGGGACGTCCGAGGGTGAGCACCGCACAGGTCTGCTGAACGGCTTCGCCGCCTACGGGATGTGGGGCCTGGTGCCCCTGTTCTGGCCGCTGCTCAAACCGGCCGGCGCCATGGAGATCCTGGCCCACCGCATGGTGTGGTCCCTGGTGTTCGTCGCCGCCGCGCTGCTCTTCGTACGCCGCTGGGCCTGGGCCGGAGAGCTGCTGCGCCAGCCCCGGCGGCTCGGCCTCATAGCCGTGGCGGCCGGTGTCATCACCGTGAACTGGGGCGTCTACATCTGGGCGGTGAACGCCGGCCATGTGGTCGAGGCCTCGCTCGGCTACTTCATCAACCCGCTGGTCACCATCGCGATGGGCGTGCTTCTCCTCAAGGAGCGGCTGCGGCCCGTGCAGTGGGCGGCGGTCGGTGTGGGCCTCGCCGCCGTCGTCGTACTGACCGTGGGCTACGGCCGCCCGCCGTGGATCTCCCTCTGCCTCGCCTTCTCCTTCGCCACCTACGGGCTGGTGAAGAAGAAGGTGGACCTCGGCGGTGTCGAGTCGCTGGCCGCCGAGACCGCCATCCAGTTCCTGCCGGCGCTCGGCTATCTGCTGTGGCTGACCGCGCACGGCGAGGCCAGTTTCCTGAACGAGGGCGCCGGACACGCCGCCCTGCTCGCCTCCACGGGCATCGTCACCGCCCTCCCGCTGGTCTGCTTCGGCGCGGCGGCGATCCGCGTGCCCCTGTCCACGCTGGGCCTGCTGCAGTACCTGGCCCCGATCTTCCAGTTCCTGCTCGGCGTCCTGTACTTCCACGAGGCCATGCCGGCCGAGCGGTGGGCCGGGTTCGCGCTGGTCTGGCTGGCGCTCATCCTGCTCACGGGCGACGCGCTGCGGTGGGCGAGGCGACCGGCGCGGCTCGCGGTGCCGAGCGCCCGCGCGGTCGGGACATCGCCGTCGCCGTCGGCTTCCGCTGCTCCGTCGGCCCCGGCGTCGACTCGGGCGGATGCCTGACCCGAGGGGCGACAGTCGCCCGAGTGGGCGGAGCGCCCCCCTCCGCCGACGCGTCCGGCTATAAGTGGGGGCCATGACCACACAGGCGCCCGCCCCCCTGCACTGGAAGCTCGTCATCGACGCGGCCGACCCGCACGCACAGGCCGACTTCTGGGCCGCCGCGCTGCACTACCTCCCCGAGGACAACAGCGCCCTCGTCGAACGGCTGCTGTCCTTCGGCGCGCTGTCCGGGGAGGCCACCGTCGAGTACCACGGGCGGCCCGCGTTCCGTGACCTGATCGCCGTACGGCACCCCGACGACCCGTACGACCCCGAGACCGGCACCGGGCTCGGGCGGCGGTTGCTGTTCCAGCGGGTACCGGAGCCGAAGACCGTGAAGAACCGGCTCCACCTCGACGTCCACGCCGGCCCGGAACGGCGCGCGGACGAGGTGACGCGCCTTCAGGCGCTGGGCGCGCGGGTGGTGCGCGAGGTCAAGGAGCCCGCGGGCCAGTGGGTGCTGATGGCGGACCCGGAGGACAACGAGTTCTGCGTGCAGTGACCCCGGGTGCGCCCGCTCCGCCCGGGACCGGTCACGCCCGCGCCGCCGCCTTCGCCGCGCGGTCGGTCAGGCGGACCATGCGGGCGCGGGCGGACTCCAGCGGGCCGGGGTCCTCCGCGGCGGGACCCGGCTCGGTGGTGAGGTCCGTCCACAGGTCGATCAGGTCGCGGCCCAGCCGCAGTCCCTCCTCCGGGTCGCGCACCGCGCGCCAGGCGGTGGCCGCGCTGCGCACGTTGTCGTAGGCGGCCTCCCCGTCCCGTGCCTGGCGGCGCTGCCGGGCCACGTCCAGGGACAGCCGGAAGGCGCGGACCGGGTCACCGGCCAGGTAGGCGATGTAGGCGGACAGTTCGAGCAGGTGCAGCACCTCGGCGTGGCGCGGTCCGAACACGGCGGTGGCCTCGGCGAGCGTCCGGTCGGCCAGTTCCGCCGCCGTGTCGATCCGGCCCGCCCGCACGGCCTCGTTGATCCGGCGCATCGGCTCGGTGAGCAGCTTCGCGCCCTCGGCGGTCTCGGTCAGCGGCCCGTCGCCGAGCACCTCCTCGGCGACCGCGTCGAAGCCACGGGCCGGAGTGGGGGTGGGGGCGGGGGCGGGGGCGGAGGGCTCCGGCGGTACGGCGACGAGGGGGCTGTCAGCCGTGGGGCCCTGGGTGCCCGTGTCGGGCTCGTTCGTCACCGGCGCCGGTCCGAACGGCCCGGTCGGGGCCTGCACGGTGCCCCGTGTCCCGGCCGCCGCCGGCCGCGGGGCCAACCGGACCGCCTCCCCCGTCACCCGGCTGGAGCCGTCCGCCGAGACCTCCAGGGGGACCACGCAGCCCCCCAGGTCGTCGTGGACCGTGGCGCGTATGGGCGCGCCGACGCTGATGGCCAGGCGCTGGAGGTGGTCGAGCACGGCCTGCTGGATCTCCTGGCCCGGTGCCGCCACGACCGATGCCCCGTCCACCGACGCGCCTCCCGTGCCGAACACCCGGACGGACACCGCCGCCGGACGACCCACGGGCTGCGGCGCCCGCTTCTTCTCGAAGCTGACTCCAGCCATCGGTGTCCCTCACTCCCCCGGCGTCGCGATCCGGTCGTACGCGTCCTGCCCACCAGTGTGTCCGCTCCCCCGCGGTTTCCACGTCACCGCGGCGTCACAGCCTCGCACCAGCCGCACCCTGGCGAAGATTGCTTGCGTGTGCATAGAATGCGCATGCATTAATTCGGGGTACGACATGACGCATCTGGGGGACCCATGAGCCGCCGCTTCCTCTTCGTCCTGGGCAGCGCCCGCGAGGCGGGCAACACCGAACTGCTGGCCCGCGAGGCCGCCGCGCAACTGCCCGGCGACACCCAACAGCACTGGATCCGCCTCGCCGACCACCCCCTGCCCGACTTCGTGGACCTGCGGCACGACAGCGACCACGTCCGGCCGTCCCCGGACACCCCGGCCGGACTGCTGCTGGACGCCACGCTGGCGGCGACCGACATCGTGATCGCCTCGCCGCTGTACTGGTACTCGGTGTCCAGCCTGACCAAGCGCTACCTGGACTACTGGTCGGCCTGGCTGCGCACCCCCGGCGTCGACTTCAAGGCGACGATGGCCGGCCGCACCCTCTGGGGCATCGCCGCGCTGGCGGACGACGAGCCGTCGGTCGCCGACCCGTACGCCGGCACGCTCAACAACTCGGCCGCCTACCTGCGGATGCGCTTCGGCGGGGTCCTGCTCGGCAACGGCAGCGCGCCGGGCGACGTACGCGGGGACGCCGATGCGCTGGCCCGCGCGAAGACGTTCTTCGCGCAGGACGCACCCCTCGCGCGCTTCCCGCACGAGACGGCCGGCGCCCCGCTCCGGTGAGCGGGCGCTAGGCGTTGATGTCCTTCGCCGTGAACCGCGCCCAGGCCGCCGCGCCGAACACGGCCGCGTACAACGCCTGGAGCCCGAGGTTCTTCACCAGGTCGTCCCAGTAGACCGGGTCGCGCATCAGGTCGGCGAAGGACAGCCAGTAGTGCGGGAACAGGTACGGCTGGAGCGCGTGGAGCTGGGGTATCTGGTCGACGATCTGCACGGTGATGAGCAGGCCGACCGTGGTGGCCATCGCCGCGATGCCGCTGTTGGTGAGCGTCGACACGAACAGGCCGAGGGCCGCCACACCGACCAGTGACGCGGCCACGACCAGGGCGATCAGCAGGGCGCGGCCGAGCCCCTCGGCGAAGCTGATCCGGGTGCCGGAGATCGTCGTCAGCTCGCCGAGCGGGAAGAGCAGCGCGCCGACCAGCAGCGCCGAGACGGCGACGACCAGCGTGGCCAGCAGACAGAAGGCCAGCACCGTCGCGTACTTGGTGAGCAGCAGCCGGGTGCGGCCGGCCGGGGCGACCAGCAGATAGCGCAGGGTGCCCGCGCCCGCCTCCCCGGCGATCGCGTCGCCCGCGACGACACCGACCGCCATCGGCAGGAAGAACGGCAGGGTCGCGGCCAGCGCGGTGAACACCAGGAACAGGCCGTTGTTGGTGATCTGCGAGATGAACGCCGGGCCCTCGCCGCCTCCGCCCGCCGGCCCGCCGCCCCGCGTCTCGATCTTCACGGCGATCCCGACCAGCACCGGCACCGCTGCCAGCACCCCGAGCAGGGCCAGCGTGCGCCAGCGGCGGACGGTGGTGACCAGCTCGCTGCGCAGCAGCCCGAGGGTCCACAGGGGGTTCGGCCGGCGCCCGGCACCCGCCTGGAGCACATCAGCCCGCGACATCGAAGCCCTCCCCGGTCAGTGCCACGAACGCGTCCTCCAGCGAGGCCCGTTCGACGGTCAGGCCCCGGACCCGGACGCCCGCCGTGACCAGGGCCGCGGTCACCTCGGCCAGATCCCGCGCGGGCGGCTCACCGGTGACCCGGTCCCCGTCGGCCGTCACGTCACCGACGCCCAGTTCCTTCAGCACGCGTGCCGCCTCCGCCGGGTCCGGGGTGGTCACCACCAGCCGGTCGCGGGCCCCGGCGGCCAGGTCGGCCACCGCGCCCTGGGTGACGAGCCGGCCTTGCGCCATGACCGCCGCATGGGTGCACACCTGCTCGATCTCGTCGAGGAGGTGGGAGGAGAGGAAGACGGTCGTGCCGTCGGCGGCCAGCTCCCTGATCAGGGTGCGGATCTCACGCATGCCCTGCGGGTCGAGGCCGTTGGTGGGCTCGTCCAGGACGAGCAGGCTGCGCGGCTGGAGCAGCGCGGCGGCCAGTCCCAGGCGCTGTTTCATGCCGAGCGAGTACGCCTTCGCCTTCTTGCCGGCGGCTGCCGCGAGACCGACCCGGTCCAGCGCCGCGGCGACGCGGGCGCTCCGGCTGCGCGGGTCGGCGGTCGGGTCCGCGGCGTCGTAGCGCAGCAGGTTGTCCCGGCCGGAGAGGAAGCCGTACAGGGCGGGGCCCTCGATGAGTGCGCCGACCTGCGGAAGGACCGTACGGGCCGCGCGCGGCATGGGCCGGCCGAGCACCCAGGCGGTGCCCGCGGTCGGCTCGATCAGGCCCATCAGCATGCGGATCGTGGTGGTCTTGCCGGAGCCGTTCGGGCCGAGGAAGCCGAAGACGCTGCCCGCTGGGACGGTCAGGTCGAGACCGTCCACGGCGAGCTGTCCGCCGCGGTAGCGCTTGGTGAGGCCGCGCGTGGCGATCACACTCGCCGTCGCGTCGCCCGGTTCCGGCTGCGTGGCGGACGGCTCGTCCATCGGCTCCCCTCGGTTCATCCGGTTCGTCTCATCCGGTGCGGTGTGCCCGGGAGGTCACTTCCCCGCGTCGGCCGCCTTCACCAGGGCCTCCTTGGTCACCGTGCCGGCGTACACCTTGCCGTCGTCGGTGATCAGGGCGTTGACCAGGCGGGTGGAGAAGACCGTGCCCTTGCCGAACTTCCCGGAGACCGGGTCGCCGAGCGAACCGAGGAAGCCGCCGAGGTCACCGCCCTGGGAGCCGGTCGGCAGGCCGCCCTTGGCACCGGTGTCGAAGGTGGCGACGGACGTCCAGCCCTTGCCCAGCACCTTCAGCCCGTCCTTGCCCTCCAGGCCCCCGGCGAAGCCCTCGCCGTGCTCCCGGGTGTGCTCCCGGGCCCCGGCGGCGTCCTCCTCCTCGGTGACCTTCGCGCCCTTGGGCGGCGTGAAGTCGAACGTGGAGGCGGCCGGCCGGGCGAAGGAGACCTGGGTGAAGCCCGCGTCGAGCACGGCGGCGCCGCCGCTCCTCGGGGTCAGCGTGAACTTCAGCGGCATGCCGGTCTTCGCGTCCACGGCGATGCTGATCGCGCCGACCGTGGTGCCGGACTGCTTGGGCCGGATCAGCAGCTTGTAGGCGTCGCGCCCGGCGACCTGCGCGGTGCCGTCGACGGTGACGGACGTGGTGTCGTCCACCGACTTCAGGGCCTGGTCGGCGAAGTCCTTGGGCGTGGCCGGCGGCTTGGCCTCGTGCTCCTTGCCGGAGGCGGCTCCGGTGGAGTGGTAGACCTCGTTGCTCTTGCTGTCGTAGCCCCAGACGTCCTTGCCGTCGTGGATCAGGCTGTACTCGGCGCCGCTCTCCAGCAGCGACAGCTTCTGCCGGTCCGGACCGTCGGCGGCGACGCGCAGGGTGTGCGTGCCGGAGACCAGCTCGGTGAGCTTGGTCTGCGGGTCGGCGGAGGAGCCGTCGCCCGAGCCGCCCCGTCCCGCGCCGGACATCAGGCCGTTCTCCAGGCCGCCGAGGTCGGGCAGGCCGAGGTCGGTGCTGATCTTCACCGTGCCGGACAGCTGCTGCACGTCCGACTTGGCGATCTTCTCGATGAGCTGCTGTGCGCTGATCTTCGGCAGGTCGGGGTCACCGGAGTCGGCGAGCGCCGGGACCAGCCCGATCGTGGCCGCCGCCACCCCCACCACCGCGACCGGCACGGCGTACCGGGCGGCCTTGCGCCGGCCGGAGCGCGGGTGCTCGTCCTGCGCGGCGCCCACTGCGTCGTCGGATTCGTACGGTGCCATGTGTGCCTTACCTCCGTCGTCGGCGGCGGCTGTCCTCACGCTGGTCCGCTGGTCCACCCTGAGCCGCCATTCTCACCCGAAACGGTGAGGAGTGGTGATTTCCGTGGTGTCCATCTGACCAAATCGGCTGTGAACAAGCGTCAGACCTCGGAGGCAACTCCGTCTACACCTGCGGTATGACACCCGGCGGCCGTTTCTCCACCCGACCCGTAGGGGTCGGCCGGGCGCCGGGGCCCGTACGGGTGACCGGCCGGGTCAGCCCGCGCGGTGCACGACCGCGTCGCACAGCTCGATCAGCGCCGCCTTGGCATCGCACTCGCGCAGCGGGGCGAGCGCGGCCCGCGCCTCCTCCGCGTACCGCACGGTGTCCCGCCGGGCCTGCTCCAGCGCGGGGTGCGCGCGCAGCGCGGCCAGCGCCTCGGCGTGCCGGGCGTCGTCGCTGAGGTCGGAGTCCAGCAGCTCGCACAGCGCGACGTCCTCCGCCAGCCCCAGCCGGGCGGCCCGCTCGCGCAGCCGGAGCACCGGCAGGGTCGGGATTCCCTCACGCAGGTCGGTGCCCGGGGTCTTGCCGGACTCGTGGGAGTCGGAGGCGATGTCCAGGACGTCGTCGGCGAGCTGGAAGGCGACGCCGAGCCGTTCGCCGTACTGGGTGAGGACGTCGACGACCGTCTCGTCCGCGCCGGACATCATCGCGCCGAACCGGCACGACACCGCCACCAGGGAGCCCGTCTTGCCGGCCAGCACGTCCAGATAGTGCTCGACCGGGTCTCGGCCGTCCGAGGGACCCGCGGTCTCCAGGATCTGGCCGGTGACGAGCCGTTCGAACGCGAGTGCCTGCACCCGGACCGCCTCGGGACCGAGGTCGGCGAGGATCTGGGAGGCACGGGCGAAGAGGAAGTCGCCGGTGAGGACCGCGACGGAGTTGCCCCAGCGGGTGTTGGCGCTGTCCACGCCACGCCGTACGGCCGCCTCGTCCATGACGTCGTCGTGGTACAGCGTGGCCAGATGGGTCAGCTCCACGACGACGGCGGAGGGCACCACGCCCGGCGCGTAGGGGTCGCCGAACTGGGCGGCGAGCATCACGAGGAGTGGCCGGAACCGCTTCCCGCCCGCCCGCACGAGGTGCTGCGCCGCCCCCGTGATGAACGGGACCTCGCTCTTGGTGGCTTCGAGCAAGCCTTCCTCGACAGCCGCCAATCCGGCCTGGACATCGGCTTCCAGAGCCTGGTCCCGCACGCTCAGCCCGAACGGCCCGACGACGGTCACGAGGGGTCTCCTGTCTGCTGGTGTCTGCTGGCGATTACACGGTTTGTCGATAGGTCGCTGCCATCACTCAAGTCAGCGTATCCGGTCCTCTTTCGATCACCGATAGCGCCCACCGGTCCAGCCCGGGCGATACCGGATCATGACCGGCATGGTTTTGATCACACAGTGTGAGCGGATTTTTATCCATATAAGAGTAATCCGGACACCGCCCCCTCGCCTCGGCGACGACGCTCGCCATATGCCGGGTTCCACCATCACCCCGACTTCAAAGGCGAATCCCCTCAATCCCCCATGTCCGACTTGAAACTGTTTGTTATTTCGTGAGTTGGGTCACGCGCCCGGTCGGCCCACCTCCTCGGCCCGACCCCCGTGACCCCTTGCCCCGTCGGCGAGTTGAGGATTGGCAACCGCAAAGGATCAAGTAGCTCATACAGCGTCGATCAAGGTCAAATCGCACGTTGTATGACTCCGGCCCTTGTTCCCGACATGTGCTCTCGCATACGTTCCGGGCCGTCGGGCGGACGCCGAATCCTGCCGCCGCCCGCATACCCATCGACGAACTCATTCGTACGGCAGGAGCGGGGGACCCAGGTAAGCCGCCGGTCCGGAACGGCACACGCCGCGCCGGGACGGCTAGGGGTGAAGCCATGCCTCCGTCAGGAGCACGGCAGGGCACCTCCCCGCCCGAACCCGACAGCTCACCTCGCAGGCGCCGGAGAGGAACGCCCCCATGTCTGCTGTCGCCCAGCCCCGCCGTACCCGGAACAGCCGCCTCGTCCGCGCGCTCACCGCCGCCGGCACCGGTGCCGCCGTCCTCGCCCTGCCGCTCATCGGCGCGGCCAGCGCCTCCGCGGCCCCCAGCACCGCCACCACGGCGGCCACCACCCCCGCCGGCTACCCGGACAACCTCGACGGCTGGATCCGCGAGTCGCTTGCGATCATGGCCGAGAAGCACATCCCGGGCACCTACAACGGCATCTACCGCAACATCATCCGCGAGTCCTCGGGCAACCCGAAGGCCATCAACCTCTGGGACTCCAACGCCGCCAAGGGCATCCCCTCCAAGGGCCTGCTCCAGGTCATCGACCCGACGTTCAACGCGTACCACGTGGCCGGAACGTCCTTCGACATCTACGACCCGGTCGCCAACATCACCGCCGCCTGCAACTACGCGGCCGCCCGGTACGGGTCCATCGACAACGTGTTCGGCGCGTACTGACCGGCACCGGCGGCCGGGCCGGGCGCTCCTGATACCCCGGTCAGTCGGCCGGGAAGAGTCCTTCGAGGACGACGGCGACGCCGTCGTCCTCGTTCGACAAGGTGACCTCATCGGCCACCGCCTTGAGTTCCGGATGCGCGTCGGCCATGGCGACACCGCGCCCGGCCCAGTCGAACATCGGGATGTCGTTGGGCATGTCGCCGAACGCGAGGGCCCGTTCGGCGGCGATCCCGAGCCGTTCGGCGGCGAGCGCCAGCCCGGTCGCCTTCGTCACCCCGCACGGCTGGAGCTCCACCGTGCCCGGCCCCGACATGGTGACCGTCGCGAGCGAGCCCACCGCCGCGCGGGCCACGGCCGCCAACTCGTCGTCGGACAGGCTGGCGTGCCGCAGCAGCACCTTGCTGATGGGCGCGCGCCACAGGTCGTCCCGCCGGCCGACCCGCACCGCGGGCAGCGTCGGGTGGGGCATCCGGTAGCCCGGTTCGATGAGCGTGAGCCCGTCCACGCCGTCCTGGTCGACCGCCGCGTAGACCTGCCCCACCTCCGCCTCGATCTTGCCGAGCGCCGTCTCGGCCAGCTCCCGGTCCAGCCGGACCGACCACAGCAGACGGCCGGTCGCGGCGTCGTAGACCTGGGCCCCCTGCCCGCACACCGCGAGCCCGGCGCAGCCGAGGTCCGCGAGCAGTGGCCGCACCCGCGGGGCCGGGCGGCCCGTCACCACCAGGTGCCGGGCGCCGGCCCGCGCCACCCGCGCGAGCGCGGCGAGGGACCGGTCCGAGACGGTGTCGTCGCCGCGCAGCAGCGTCCCGTCCAGGTCAGTGGCGATCAGTGCATATGCCGGGGTGGGTGCCATGATCAGAGAATACGGACAGCACGCCCCGCCGACTCACCTGTCATTTCCCGCACTTACGTGCCGTCCCCGCCCAACCACTCGCCGCGGACGGCGCGATGGGCGCTGCTCGGTGAGGCACTGCCCAAGACACGTGCTCAGCCGTAACGTGTGGCCCGACCACATGGAACGCAGTGCCATGCATGGCCCGGATGAGAGTGAGGCAGCACCCCATGCCCCCCTTCGACGTCCCCGAGGGCGACCCCTTCGGTCCGCACAACCTCCCCTACGGCGTGTTCTCGCCCTCCGGCAGCACGGAGCGGAGGATCGGCGTCCGGCTCGGGAACCACGTCCTCGACGCGGGCGCCGCGGCCGCCGCGCTCGGCTCGCCCCACCAGCCGCTGCTCGCCCGGCCCACCCTCAACCCGCTGCTGGCCGCCGGCCGCGCCACCTGGTCGGACGTACGGCGCGCCCTCACGTCCTGGGTCACGGACCCGGCGCACCGCGCGACCGTCGAGCCGCTGTTCCACCCCCTGTCCGAGGTGACCCTGCACCTGCCCTTCGAGGTCGCGGACTACGTCGACTTCTACGCCTCGGAGAACCACGCCCGCAACGTCGGCCAGATCTTCCGCCCCGGCGCCGAGGACTCCCTCACCCCCAACTGGAAGCACCTGCCGATCGGTTACCACGGCCGCTCCGGCACCGTGGTCGTCTCCGGCACGGACGTCGTACGCCCCTGCGGGCAGCGCAAGGGCCCGGCCGACCCCGCGCCCGTCTTCGGCCCCTCCATCCGGCTGGACATCGAGGCCGAGGTCGGCTTCGTCGTGGGCGTGCCGTCGCGGCTCGGCACCCCGGTCGCGCTCGGCGACTTCCGGGAGCACGTCTTCGGGCTGTGCCTGCTGAACGACTGGTCCGCGCGGGACATCCAGGCCTGGGAGTACGTCCCTCTCGGCCCGTTCCTCGGCAAGTCCTTCGCCACTTCCGTGTCGGCGTGGATCACCCCGCTGGAGGCGCTGGAGCACGCGCGCGTGGCGCCTCCGGAGCGTACGCACCCGCTGCTGCCCTACCTGGACGACTCGGCGCCCGGCACCGAGGCCGGCGGTTACGACCTGCGCATCTCGGTCGCGGTCAACGGCCATGTGGTCTCCGAACCCCCCTTCTCCACCATGTACTGGACCGCCGCCCAGCAACTCGCCCACATGACCGTGAACGGCGCCTCGCTGCGCACGGGCGACCTGTACGGCTCCGGCACGGTGAGCGGCCCCACCGAACGCCAGCGCGGCTCCCTGCTGGAACTGACCTGGAACGGCCGCGACCCCCTCGAACTCCCCGACGGCAAACGGACCTTCCTGGAGGACGGCGACGTGGTCACCCTGTCGGCCTGGGCCCCGGGCGCGGACGGCAGCCGGGTGGGGCTGGGGGAGGTCAGCGGGCGAGTGGTGTCGGGCTGACCCCGCGGAGGGTCACCGAACGGGAGCGGCGGGCGGGCCGGGTGGCTTGCGTGGCGAGCCGGGTGGCTCGCTAGGCGGGCCGGTGGCTTGCGAGGCGGCTGGGTGGCTTACGAGGCGGGGGCGGGGGGTCACCGAACGGGCGCGCCCGGCAGGTCGGGTGGCCTGCTGGGCGGACCGGTCGGGCGCGGGGCCGGGGGCGCGGAGCCGGGCCGGTCCCGGCGGATCGGTGTCGACACCTGACTCCGGCCGCCCGTCTTCGTCATACTGACGGGGACACGCACCACGCGCGAGCCGCCGTCGCGTGACGCGTGCCCGGCACCACCGTCACCCGCACACCTCTCCGACCAGGAACCGGGGCCCCGGCATGACTGTCTGCCTGCTCCTGCTGAGCGTCGTCGCCCTGACGGCCGCCGTACCGGCGCCGCGCGCGCTGACCCGTGCCGCCTGGCCCGAGCGGGAACCCGTGGTCGCGCTGTGGGTGTGGCAGTGCCTCGTCGCCACCGTCCTGCTGTGCTGCCTGACCGCGCTGGTCCTGGGCGCGGCGGCCGTCTTCCACACCGTCCGCGACCGCGTGTTCGCGCCCGCGCCGCCCGCCGTCACCGCCGCGTACGACCTGTCCACCGCGCCGGTGTGGGCCGCCGCGCTCACCATGCTGCTGGCCTGCGGAGCCGCCTGGACGACGGCGATGCTGGCCCGCGAACTCGTCGAGGCCCGCCGCAGCCGCGGCCAGGCCCGGGCGCACCTGCGCGAGCGCGCCCCGGAGCTGCCGGCCGGGCTGCCGGCGGCGCGCGGGCCGATGCTGGTGCTGGAGGACGAGTACCCGGACGCCTGGTGGATGCCGGGGCACCCGCCGCAACTGGTCGTCACCACAGGGGCGTTGCACCGCCTCACCGACCTCCAGCTGGACGCCGTCCTCACCCACGAGCGCGGGCACGCCCGCGCCCACCACGACTGGCTGCTGCACCTGTCCACCGCCCTCGCCACGGGCTTCCCGCGCGTGCCGCTCTTCGCCCACTTCTGCGACCAGACGCACCGCCTGGTCGAGCTGGCCGCCGACGACACGGCCTCCCGGCGCTGTGGGCACCTCACCACGGCCCTGGCCCTGATCGAGCTGAACCAGCACCGGGGCGTCCTGTCCTGCGACTCCAGCCGCCGCCTTCTCGGCGAGCGCGTCGACCGCCTGCTGGAGCCGCCGCCCCGGCTGCTGCGCCGGCACCGTGCGCTGACGACGACGGTGGCCGCGCTGGTGCCGCTGCTCCCGCTGCTGATCACCTTCGCCCCGGGCCTGACGGCACTGTCCTGAGGACCTGACGGCACCGCGCGGGCCCCGCCCCGGGGGGCCGGCGGCCCAGGCGTCCCGGAAGCCCAGGCGTCCCGGAAGCCCGGGAGTCCCAGCAGTACCGGAGTCCCAGCAGCCCCGGCGTCCCGGGAGTCCCGGAGGTCCCGGCGCATCCCAGGCCACCCGGGCAGTAGGCCTTCCCGGGGGTAGGCCCGTCCAGGGCGTAGGCCGTCCAGGGAGTCCCGGCTATATCCAGTCGTCCGGTTCCGGCTCGTCCGCCGGCTCGGGCCAGTCGGCGTCCTGGCTGTCGGCGGTGGCCGGGGTGGCGGGCAGGGTGGCGTCGGCAGCCGGGGCGGCCCCGTCCAGGGAGGCCAGCACCTGGATCACCCCTTCGCCGTATGTCGCCAGCTTCTTCTCGCCGACGCCGTTCACCGTGCCGAGCTCGCGTACCGATCCGGGCCACCGGGTCACGATCTCGCGCAGGGTGGCGTCGTGGAAGATGACGTACGCCGGGACGCCCTGCTCCCGGGCCTGTTCGGCGCGCCAGGCCCGCAGGGCCTCGAAGGCCGGGAGCAGCGCCTCGGGCAGCTCGGCCGCGACGGCCTTGGCCTTGCGGTTGCCCCCGGAGGAGCCGGTGGAGCGCGACCGGGAGGCGGTCGGCTTCTTCGGCTCCTTGCGCAGCGGCACCTCGCGCTCCCGCCGCAGCACCGAGCCGCTCGCCTCGGTGAGCACCAGCGTGCCGTACTCCCCCTCGACCGCGAGGAGCCCCTGGGCCAGCAGTTGCCGGACGACGCCGCGCCACTCGCCCTCGGAGAGATCCTGGCCGATGCCGAAGACGGACAGCTGGTCGTGGTCGAACTGGATCACCTTGCCGGTGCGCTTGCCGAGCAGGATGTCGACGATCTGCATCGCGCCGAACTTCTGCCCGCGCTCCCGCTGCAGCCGCACCACGGTGGACAGCACCTTCTGCGCGGCGATCGTGCCGTCCCAGGTCTCGGGCGGGGTGAGGCAGGTGTCGCAGTTGCCGCAGGCCGCGGCCTCGGGGTCCTGGCCGAAGTAGGCGAGCAGCTGGCCACGGCGGCACTGGGCGGTCTCGCACAGCGCGAGCATGGCGTCCAGGTGGGCGGCGGCCCGGCGGCGGAACGCCTCGTCGCCCTCGCCCGACTGGATCAGCTTGCGCTGCTGTATGACGTCGTTCAGGCCGTACGCCATCCAGGCCGTCGACGGCAGACCGTCGCGGCCCGCACGGCCGGTCTCCTGGTAGTACCCCTCGATCGACTTGGGCAGGTCCAGGTGGGCGACGAAGCGTACGTCCGGCTTGTCGATGCCCATGCCGAAGGCGATGGTCGCGACCACGACCAGGCCGTCCTCGCGCAGGAACCGGGCCTGGTGGGCCGCGCGCGTGGCCGCCTCCAGGCCCGCGTGGTACGGCACCGCCTGGATGCCGTTGGCGGTCAGGAACTCCGCCGTGCGCTCCACCGAGTTGCGCGAGAGGCAGTACACGATGCCGGCGTCGCCCGCGTGCTCCTCGCGGAGGAAGGCGAGCAGCTGCTTCCTGGGGTCGGCCTTGGGCACGATCCGGTACTGGATGTTGGGCCGGTCGAAGCTCGCGACGAAGTGCCGGGCCGTCGGCAGGTTCAGCCGCTGGGTGATCTCCTGGTGGGTGGCGCGGGTGGCCGTGGCGGTGAGGGCGATCCGCGGGACGTCCGGCCAGCGCTCGCCGAGCAGGGAGAGGGCGAGGTAGTCCGGGCGGAAGTCGTGGCCCCACTGGGACACGCAGTGGGCCTCGTCGATCGCGAAGACGGAGATCTTGCCACGGGAGAGCAGATCCAGCGTGGCGTCCACGCGCAGCCGCTCCGGGGCCAGGTACAGCAGGTCCAGCTCGCCGGCCAGGAACTCGGCCTCGACCATGCGCCGCTCGTCGAAGTCCTGGGTGGAGTTGATGAAGCCGGCGCGGACACCGAGGGCGCGCAGGGCGTCCACCTGGTCCTGCATGAGGGCGATCAGCGGCGAGACGACCACGCCCGTGCCGGGCCGGACCAGGGCCGGGATCTGGTAGCACAGCGACTTGCCACCGCCGGTCGGCATGAGGACGACGGCGTCGCCGCCCGCCACCACGTGCTCGATGATCGCCTGCTGCTCGCCCCGGAAGGCGTCGTATCCGAAGACCCGGTGCAGCGTGGCCAGCGCCTCGCTGTCGGCCGCGCCCGGCCCCTCGGCCACCTGTGTCATCTCGCTGATCCCGCCCGTCACGCCCATCGTCCTGTCCCCCGTCGGTCCCCCGTGTGTCGTCTCTCGACCGCTGCCTCCACCATAGGGGTCCAGACCGACAGTCCCGGAGTTATCCACAGGCTCGGTGGTTTCCGTACGGCACCGGTCGGCCGTGGCCGACGTGAGCCGGGGAACACCGCTGCCCGGCACCCTCCTGTGAGAGTGCCGGGCAGCGGCGCGGGTGGCGCGGGTGTCAGCGCACGAAGACTCCCGCCTGGTTCGCCAGGTCCAGGAAGTACTGCGGCGCCACACCGAGGACCAGCGTCACGGCCACGCCCAGGCCGATCGCGAGCATGGTCAGCGGTGACGGGACCGCGACCGTCGGACCCTCCGGTCGTGGCTCGCTGAAGAACATCAGCACGATCACGCGGATGTAGAAGAACGCGGCGATGGCCGAGGAGATCACACCGATCACGACCAGCGGGGCCGCGCCGCCGTCCGCCGCCGCCTTGAACACGGCGAACTTCCCGGCGAACCCGGAGGTCAGCGGGATGCCGGCGAAGGCCAGCAGGAACACCGCGAACACGGCCGCCACCAGCGGCGAGCGACGCCCGAGGCCCGCCCACTTCGACAGGTGGGTGGCCTCGCCGCCCGCGTCGCGCACCAGCGTGACCACGGCGAACGCGCCGATCGTGACGAAGGAGTAGCCCGCCAGGTAGAAGAGCACTGACGACACGCCGTCCTTCGAGGTGGCGATCACACCCGCGAGGATGAACCCGGCGTGCGCGATGGACGAGTACGCCAGCAGCCGCTTGATGTCGGTCTGGGTGATGGCGACGACCGCACCGCCCAGCATGGTGATGATCGCCACGGCCCACATGACCGGCCGCCAGTCCCAACGCAGGCCGGGCAGGACGACGTACAGCAGGCGCAGCAGCGCGCCGAACGCGGCCACCTTCGTCGCCGCCGCCATGAAGCCGGTCACCGGGGTGGGCGCGCCCTGGTAGACGTCGGGCGTCCACATGTGGAACGGCACCGCGCCCACCTTGAACAGCAGGCCCATCAGGAGCATGGCGCCGCCGACCAGCAGCAGCGCGTCGTTGCCCATGGTGTTGGCGAGGGCCGGGTCGACGTCGGTGACCGTGCCGTCGACGACCTGGGCGATGCGCGCGTACGACATCGAGCCCGCGTAGCCGTACAGCAGCGCGATGCCGAACAGGGTGAACGCGGAGGCGAACGCGCCCAGCAGGAAGTACTTGACCGCGGCTTCCTGCGACATCAGCCGCTTGCGGCGGGCCAGCGCGCACAGCAGATACAGCGGCAGGGAGAAGACCTCCAGGGCCACGAACAGGGTCACCAGGTCGTTCGCCGCCGGGAAGATCAGCATGCCGCCGACCGCGAAGAGCAGCAGCGGGAAGACCTCCGTGGTGGTGAAGCCCGCTTTCACGGCGGCCTGTTCGCTGTCGCTGCCGGGTACGGAGGCGGCCTGCGCGGCGAAGGAGTCCACCCGGTTGCCATGCGCCGCCGGGTCCAGGCGCCGCTCGGCGAAGGTGAACAGGCCGACCAGGCCGGCCAGCAGGATCGTGCCCTGGAGGAAGAGGGCCGGGCCGTCGACCGCGATGGCGCCCATGGCCGCGATGTGCGCCTTCGTGGTGCCGAACCCGTCCGCCGCGAGCGCGACGACCGCGGCGAACGCGGCGCACAGGGCGACGACGGACACGAACACCTGCGCGTAGTAGCGGGACCGACGCGGCACGAAGGCCTCGATGAGCACCCCGACCAGCGCCGCACCGATGACGATCAGCACCGGCGACAATTGTCCGTATTCGATCTTCGGCGCGTCGATCTTCGAGATCGGTTCGGCCGCGGTTGTCCACAGGCTGTGGACGGCTGTTGCGCTCACTTGGCCGCCTCCACCTCGGGCTTGGGGTCCTTCTTCTGGACGTCGGACATGGTCTGCTTGACCGCCGGGTTGACGATGTCCGTCACGGGCTTCGGATAGACGCCCAGGAAGATCAGCAGCACGATCAGCGGGGCGACGACCACCAGCTCGCGCACGCGCAGGTCGGGCATCGCGGAGACCTCCGGCTTCACCGGGCCCGTCATGGTCCGCTGGTACAGCACGAGCGTGTACAGCGCGGCGAGGACGATGCCGAAGGTGGCGATGATGCCGATCACCGGGTAGCGCGTGAACGTGCCGACCAGGACCAGGAACTCGCTGACGAACGGCGCCAGTCCGGGCAGCGACAGGGTGGCGAGGCCGCCGATCAGGAAGGTGCCGGCGAGCACCGGGGCGACCTTCTGCACGCCGCCGTAGTCCGCGATGAGCCGCGAACCGCGCCGGGAGATGAGGAAGCCGGCGACCAGCATCAGGGCGGCCGTGGAGATGCCGTGGTTGACCATGTAGAGCGTCGCGCCGGACTGGCCCTGGCTGGTCATCGCGAAGATGCCCATGATGATGAAGCCGAAGTGCGAGATCGACGCGTAGGCCACCAGGCGTTTGATGTCCCGCTGGCCGACGGCGAGCAGCGCGCCGTAGACGATGCTGGTGAGCGCCAGGACGAGGATGACGGGCGTCGCCCACTTCGACGCCTCCGGGAACAGCTGGAGGCAGAAGCGGAGCATCGCGAAGGTGCCCACCTTGTCGACGACCGCGGTGATGAGGACGGCGACCGGGGCGGTGGACTCCTGCATGGCGTTGGGCAGCCAGGTGTGCAGCGGCCACAGCGGCGCCTTCACCGCGAAGGCGAAGAAGAAGCCGAGGAACAGCCAGCGTTCGGTGCTGGTCGCCATGTGCAGCGAGCCGTTCGCGCGGGCCTCGGCGATCTCCGTGAGCGAGAAGTTCCCGGCGACCACGTACAAGCCGATCACCGCGGCCAGCATGATCAGACCGCCGGCCAGGTTGTAGAGCAGGAACTTCACCGCCGCGTACGACCGCTGCGTGGCGGCCGTCTCCTCGCCGTGCTCATGGGCACGGTCCCCGAAGCCGCCGATGAGGAAGTACATCGGGATGAGCATGGCTTCGAAGAAGATGTAGAAGAGGAAGACGTCGGTGGCCTCGAAGGAGATGATCACCATCGCTTCCACGGCCAGGATCAGCGCGAAGAAACCCTGGGTGGGCCGCCAGCGGCGGCTGCCGGTCTCCAGCGGGTCGGCGTCGTGCCAGCCCGCGAGGATGATGAACGGGATCAGTACGGCGGTCAGCGCGATCAGCGCGACCGCGATGCCGTCGACGCCCAGTTCGTACCTGACCCCGAAGTCCTTGATCCAGGCGTGGGACTCGGCGAGCTGGTACCGGGAACCGCCCGGGTCGAACCGGACCAGGACGGTGACCGCCAGGGCGAGCGTGGCGAGCGAGACGACCAGCGCCAGCCATTTGGCGGCGGTGCGCCGGGCGGCCGGTACGGCGGCCGTGGCCACCGCCCCGAGGGCCGGGAGCGCCGCCGTCGCTGTCAGCAGAGGAAAGGACATCGGTATCAGACCGCCCTCATCAGCAGGGTCGCGGCGACCAGGAGTGCCGCGCCGCCGAACATCGAGACCGCGTAGGAGCGGGCGAAGCCGTTCTGGAGTCGGCGCAGCCGTCCGGACAGACCGCCGAAGCCGGCCGCCGTGCCGTTGACGACGCCGTCGACCAGGGTGTGGTCGACGTACACCAGGGAGCGCGTCAGGTGCTCGCCGCCGCGCACCAGGACCACGTGGTTGAAGTCGTCCTGGAGCAGGTCGCGGCGGGCCGCGCGGGTGAGCAGGGAGCCGCGCGGTGCGACCGCCGGAACGGGCTTGCGGCCGTACTGGGCCCAGGCGATGGCGACGCCGACGACCAGGCAGACCATGGTGGCGCCGGTGACGGTCGCCGCGCTGAGCGGGGAGTCGCCCTCACTGTGTCCCGTGACGGGCTCCAGCCAGTGCAGGAAGCGGTCGCCGATGCTGAAGAAGGCACCGCCGAAGACCGAGCCGACGGCGAGGACGATCATCGGGATCGTCATGACCTTCGGGGACTCGTGCGGGTGCGGCTCGGCGTGCTCGCCCCGGGTCTCGGCGGCGGGCTCCACGCTGGGCTCGGCCGGGGACGCGGTCGGGGCGTTGCGCCACCGCTCTTCGCCGAAGAACGTCATCAGCATCACGCGCGTCATGTAGAAGGCGGTGATGGCCGCGCCCAGCAGGGCCGCGCCGCCGAGGATCCAGCCCTCGGTGCCGCCCTTGGCGAACGCCGCCTCGATGATCTTGTCCTTGGAGAAGAAGCCGGACAGGCCGGGGAAGCCGATGATGGCGAGATAGCCGAGGCCGAAGGTGATGAACGTGACCGGCATGTACTTCCTGAGGCCGCCGTAGCGGCGCATGTCGACCTCGTCGTTCATGCCGTGCATCACGGAACCCGCGCCGAGGAACAGCCCGGCCTTGAAGAAGCCGTGCGTCACCAGGTGCATGATCGCGAAGACGTAGCCGATGGGGCCGAGGCCCGCCGCGAGGACCATGTAGCCGATCTGCGACATGGTGGAGCCGGCCAGCGCCTTCTTGATGTCGTCCTTGGCGCAACCGACGATCGCACCGAACAGGAGCGTGACCGCGCCGACGACCGTGACGACCAGCTGCGCGTCGGGGGCGGCGTTGAAGATGGCACCGGAGCGGACGATCAGGTAGACCCCCGCCGTCACCATCGTCGCCGCGTGGATGAGCGCGGAGACCGGGGTCGGGCCCTCCATGGCGTCCCCGAGCCAGGACTGCAGCGGCACCTGGGCGGACTTGCCGCAGGCGGCGAGCAGCAGCATCAGGCCGATCGCGGTGAGCTTGCCCTCGGAGGTGTCACCGGTGTGGCCGAGGACCGGGCCGAAGGCGAAGCTGCCGAAGGTGGTGAACATCAGCATGATCGCGATCGACAGGCCCATGTCGCCGACCCGGTTGACCAGGAAGGCCTTCTTCGCGGCCGTGGCGGCGCTGGGCTTGTGCTGCCAGAAGCCGATCAGCAGGTACGAGGCGAGACCGACGCCCTCCCAGCCGACGTACAGCAGCAGGTAGTTGTCGGCGAGGACGAGCAGCAGCATCGCCGCGAGGAACAGGTTCAGATAGCCGAAGAAGCGGCGGCGCCGCTCGTCGTGCTCCATGTACCCGACCGAGTACAGGTGGATCAGCGAGCCGACGCCCGTGATGAGCAGCACGAACGTCATGGACAGCTGGTCCAGGCGGAAGGTGACGTCCGCCTGGAAGCCGGCCACCGGGACCCAGCTGAACAGGTGCTGCGTCAGGGTGCGCTGCTCCGCGCCCTTGCCGAGCAGGTCGGCGAAGAGGATGAGGCCGAACACGAAGGAGGCGGCCGACAGGAGCGTGCCGATCCAGTGGCCGACGCGGTCCAGACGCCGGCCGCCGACCAGGAGGACGGCCGCTCCGAGCAGGGGCGCCGCGATGAGCAGCGCGATCAGGTTCTCCACGATTCTTCCGACCCCTTACAGCTTCATCAGGCTGGCGTCGTCGACCGAGGCCGAGTGGCGGGCACGGAACAGCGACACGATGATCGCGAGACCCACCACGACCTCCGCGGCGGCGACGACCATCGTGAAGAAGGCGATGATCTGGCCGTCGAGGTTGCCGTGCATCCGGGAGAAGGTGACGAACGCGAGGTTGCAGGCGTTCAGCATCAGCTCGATGCACATGAAGACCACGATGGCGTTGCGCCGGATCAGCACGCCGGTCGCGCCGATCGTGAACAACAGGGCGGCGAGGTAGAGGTAGTTGACCGGGTTCACTTCGACGCCTCCTCGGGCCGCTTGAACGTCTCCGGCTCGATCGCCCGGCGCTCCAGGCGCTCCTCCGCGCGCTGCTCCAGCGCCCGCAGGTCGTTGAGGGCCTCCGCGGACACGTCACGGACCTGCCCGCGTTCGCGCAGCGTCTTGCTGACGGTCAGCTCGGACGGGGTGCCGTCGGGCAGCAGACCCGCGATGTCCACGGCGTTGTGCCGGGCGTAGACACCGGGGGCGGGCAGCGGCGGGACGTGCCTGCCCTCGCGGACCCGCTGCTCGGACAGCTCGCGCTGCGTCTTGGCGCGCTCGGTGCGCTCCCGGTGGGTGAGCACCATGGCGCCGACCGCGGCCGTGATGAGCAGCGCGCCGGTGATCTCGAAGGCGAAGACGTACTTGGTGAAGATGAGGGACGCCAGCCCCTCCACATTGCCGTTCGCGTTCGCCCGGCCGGTGCCGTCGAACTCCTTCAGGGAGGCGTTGCCGATGCCGGCGAACAGCAGGACCCCGAAGCCGGTCCCGCACAGCAGGGCCAGCCAGCGCTGGCCCTTGATGGTCTCCCTCAGGGAGTCCGCGGCCGTGACGCCGACGAGCATCACCACGAACAGGAACAGCATCATGATCGCGCCGGTGTAGACGACGATCTGCACGATCCCGAGGAAGTAGGCGCCGTTGGCCAGGTAGAACACCGCCAGGACGATCATGGTGCCGGCAAGGCAGAGCGCGCTGTGCACGGCCTTCTTCATGAAGACGGTGCACAGGGCGCCGATCACCGCGACCGTGCCGAGGACCCAGAACTGGAACGCCTCACCGGTGGAGGTGGTGTAGGCGGCGAGGTGCTGCGCGCTCATCGGCCGATCACCTTCTCCGAGGCCGGCTCGTCCTCGCCGAACGTGGAGGCGGCCTCCTGCGGGACCTCGCCCTTGGAGACGGCCACCTGGCGGACCGTACCGGGCGCGGCCTGCGTCACCAGGCCGCGGTAGTAGTCCTGTTCGTCCGTCCCCGGGAAGATCGCGTGCGGCGTGTCGACCATGCCCTCTTCGAGACCGGCGAGCAGCTGCTCCTTGGTGTAGATGAGGTTGGCCCGGCTGGAGTCGGCCAGTTCGAACTCGTTCGTCATCGTCAGCGCGCGCGTGGGGCACGCCTCGATGCACAGCCCGCACAGGATGCAGCGGGCGTAGTTGATCTGGTAGACGCGGCCGTACCGCTCGCCCGGCGAGTAGCGCTCCTCGTCGGTGTTGTCCGCGCCCTCCACGTAGATGGCGTCGGCGGGGCAGGCCCAGGCGCACAGCTCGCAGCCGACGCACTTCTCCAGGCCGTCCGGATGGCGGTTGAGCTGGTGCCGTCCGTGGAACCGCGGAGCCGTGGTCTTCTTCTGCTCCGGGTACTGCTCGGTCAGCCGCTTCTTGAACATGGCCTTGAAGGTCACGCCGAAGCCGGCCACGGGGTTCTGGAAACCGGGCTTGGTCTGCCCGGACTCCTGAGGCTCCTCAGCCATCGGACGCCTCCTTTCCATCCGAAGATCCGTCACTGACAGTGTCCGGTCCACCACTGACAATCAGCTCCCGCTCACCCCACCGGGGGCGGCGCCTCGGCACCGGCGGCAGCTCCTGCCCGGGCAGCGGCGGCACCGGGAACCCGCCCGCCATCGGGTCGAACGCCGGCTGCTCGTCTGCGGGTTGTCCGGCCGGCTTCGCCTTCTCGCGGAACATGTCGGCGACGAAGGAGATCAACAGCAGGGCGAGGACACCCCCGCCGACGTAGAGGGCGATGTCGGCGAAGTCGTAGTTTTCGTTGCGCAGGGCGCGGACCGTCGCGACCAGCATCAGCCAGGTCACCGAGACCGGGATGAGGACCTTCCAGCCGAGCTTCATCAGCTGGTCGTAGCGCACGCGCGGGAGCGTGCCGCGCAGCCAGATGAAGAAGAACAGCAGCAGCTGCACCTTGATGACGAACCAGAGCAGCGGCCACCAGCCGTGGTTCGCGCCCTCCCAGAAGGAGCTGACCGGCCAGGGGGCGCGCCAGCCGCCGAGGAACAGGGTGGTCGAGACGGCCGAGACCGTCACCATGTTCACGTACTCGGCGAGCATGAACATCGCGAACTTGATCGACGAGTACTCGGTGTTGAAGCCGCCGACCAGGTCGCCCTCGGACTCCGGCATGTCGAAGGGGGCTCGGTTGGTCTCGCCGACCATCGTGACGATGTACAGGATGAAGGAGACCGGCAGCAGCAGGATGTACCAGCGGTCGTGCTGCTGCTCCACGATCGTGGACGTCGACATCGACCCCGAGTAGAGGAACACGGAGGCGAACGCGGCGCCCATGGCGATCTCGTACGAGATCATCTGCGCGCAGGAGCGCAGGCCGCCCAGGAGCGGGTAGGTGGACCCGGAACTCCAGCCCGCCAGCACGATGCCGTAGATGCCGACCGAGGCGATGGCGAGGATGTAGAGCATCGCGATCGGCAGGTCGGTGAGCTGCATCGTGGTGCGGTGGCCGAAGATCGAGATCTCGTTGCCGGCCGGTCCGAAGGGGATCACCGCGATCGCCATGAAGGCCGGGACGGCCGCGACGATCGGCGCGAGGACGTAGACCACCTTGTCCGCGCGCTTGACGATGAGGTCTTCCTTGAGCATCAGCTTCACGCCGTCGGCGAGCGACTGGAGCATGCCCCAGGGGCCGTGCCGGTTGGGGCCGATGCGCAACTGCATCCAGGCGACGACCTTGCGCTCCCAGACGATGGAGAACAGCACGGTCACCATCAGGAACGCGAAGCAGAAGACCGCTTTGACGACGACCAGCCACCAGGGGTCGCGGCCGAACATCGAGAGGTCTTCAGCGGCGAGGTACGGGCTCATGCCTCCACCTCCTTGGGGGCCTCTTCGGCGACTGCCGCCGGGCCGATGCGGACGAGGGAGCCGGGACGTGCCCCGGTGTCGGAGGCGACGCCGGCACCGGCCGAGTTCAGCGGGAGCCACACCACCCGGTCGGGCATCTCGGTGATCTCCAGGGGCAGTCCGACCGTGCCGGCGGGGCCGGTGACGGTCAGGACGTCACCGTCCGCGACGCCCGCCTCGGCGGCCGTCGCGGCGGACACGCGCGCGCGTGCGGCGTGCCGGGTCCCGGCGAGCGCCTCGTCGCCCTCCTGGAGGACGCCCTGGTCGAGCAGCAGCCGGTGCCCGGCGAGCACGGCCTCGCCGACGGCCGGGCGGGGCAGCGCGCCCGCAATCTCCATGGGCCCGGAGGCACGGGGGCCGTCCCAGGAGCCGAGCCGGTCGATCTCCGCGCGCGTGGTGCGCAGATCCGGCAGGCCCAGCACCCGGCGCCCGTCGGCGCCTTCGGCACCGTCCATGGCGTCGGCGAGCATGTGCAGCACCCGCGTGTCGGTCGGCGGGAGCGGGCGGGTCATCTGGTCGGGCTTGAGCGCGGCCTCGAAGAAGCGCACGCGGCCCTCCCAGTTGAGGAAGGTGCCCGCCTTCTCGGCGACCGCGGCGACCGGCAGGACGACGTCGGCGTGGGCGGTGACCTCGCTGGGCCGCAGCTCCAGCGACACCAGGAAGCCGACGTTCTCCAGCGCCTCACGCGCGCGTGCCGGGTCGGGCAGGTCGGCGACCTCCACTCCGGCGACCAGGAGCGCCGAGAGTTCGCCGGTGGCGGCGGCCTCGACGATCTGGTGCGTGTCGCGGCCGTGGCGCGCCGGGAGTCCGGCGAGGCCCCAGGCCGCGGCGACCTCCTCCCGCGCGCGCGGGTCGGTCGCCGGGCGGCCGCCCGGCAGCAGCGACGGCAGCGCACCCACCTCGACGGCACCGCGCTCACCGGCCCGGCGCGGGATCCACACCAGTTCGGCGCCGGTCGCGGTGGCGGCGCGCAGCGCGGCGGTGAGTCCGCCCGCGACACCGGCCAGCCGCTCTCCTACGACGATGACGGCGCCCTCGGCGCGCAGGGCCTCGGCGGCGAGCGTGCCGGGCTCCTCCAGGCCGACGCCGCTCGCGAGCGCGTCCAGCCACTCCGTCTCGGTGCCCGGAGCGGCCGGCAGCAGCGTGCCGCCCGCCTTCTCCAGGCCCCGGGTGGCGTGCGTGGCCAGCGCGAACACCCGCTGCTTGCGCTTGCGCCAGGCCTTGCGCAGCCGCAGGAAGACGCCGGGTGCCTCCTCCTCCGACTCGAAGCCGACCAGCAGGACGGCCGGCGCCTTCTCCAGGGAGGTGTACGTGACACCCGTACCGTCGAGGTCCCGGCCGCGGCCGGCCACCCGGGCCGCCAGGAAGTCGGCCTCCTCACCGCTGTGCACGCGCGCGCGGAAGTCGATGTCGTTGGTGTCGAGCACCACGCGCGCGAACTTGCTGTACGCGTAGGCGTCCTCGACGGTCAGCCTGCCGCCGATGAGGACACCGGCCCGGGAGCGGGCGGCGCTCAGACCCCGCGCGGCCGCTTCCAGCGCCTCGGGCCAGGAGGCGGGCTCCAGGACACCGTCGGCGTTGCGCACCAGCGGCGTGTCGAGGCGGTCCCTCAGCTGCGCGTACCGGAACGCGAAGCGTCCCTTGTCGCAGATCCACTCCTCGTTGACCTCGGGGTCGTACGCGGCGAGCCGCCGCATGACCTTGCCGCGCCGGTGGTCGGTGCGGGTGGCGCAGCCGCCGGAGCAGTGCTCGCACACCGACGGGGAGGAGACGAGGTCGAAGGGGCGGGAGCGGAACCGGTAGGCGGCCGAGGTGAGCGCGCCGACCGGGCAGATCTGGATGGTGTTGCCGGAGAAATACGACTCGAACGGGTCGCCCTCGCCGGTGCCGACCTGCTGGAGCGCGCCCCGCTCGACCAGCTCGATCATGGGGTCGCCCGCGATCTGGTTGGAGAAGCGGGTGCAGCGGGCGCACAGCACGCACCGCTCGCGGTCGAGCAGCACCTGGGTGGAGATCGGTACGGGCTTCTCGTAGGTCCGCTTCTTGCCGTCGAAGCGGGACTCGGCGTTGCCGTGAGACATCGCCTGGTTCTGCAGCGGGCACTCGCCGCCCTTGTCGCAGACCGGGCAGTCCAGCGGGTGGTTGATGAGCAGCAGCTCCATCACACCGTGCTGCGCCTTCTCGGCGACCGGCGAGGTCAGGTGGGTCTTCACGACCATGCCGTCGGTGCACGTGATCGTGCAGGACGCCATCGGCTTGCGCTGGCCCTCGACCTCGACGATGCACTGGCGGCAGGCGCCGGCCGGGTCCAGCAGGGGGTGGTCGCAGAAGCGGGGGATCTCGATGCCGAGCTGCTCGGCGGCCCGGATGACCAGGGTGCCCTTGGGCACGCTGATCTCGATGCCGTCGATCGTCAGCGTGACGAGGTCCTCCGGCGGGACCGCCGCCTCTCCCCCACCCGCGGGAGCACTGGTGGTCACGGTCATGCGTTCACCTCCGGGCGGTCCGCCCAGGCCGTCGACTTGGCCGGGTCGAAGGGGCAGCCCCGGCCCGTGATGTGCTGCTCGTACTCCTCGCGGAAGTACTTCAGCGAGGAGAAGATCGGGGACGCGGCGCCGTCGCCGAGGGCGCAGAAGGACTTGCCGTTGATGTTGTCGGCGATGTCGGCGAGCTTGTCGAGGTCGGACATCACGCCCTTGCCGGCCTCGATGTCCCGCAGCAACTGCACCAGCCAGTACGTCCCTTCGCGGCAGGGTGTGCACTTGCCGCAGGACTCGTGGGCGTAGAACTCGGTCCAGCGGGTCACCGCCCGCACCACGCAGGTCGTCTCGTCGAAGCACTGCAGCGCCTTGGTGCCGAGCATGGAGCCGGCGGCGCCGACGCCCTCGTAGTCGAGGGGGACGTCGAGGTGCTCGTCGGTGAACATCGGCGTGGAGGAGCCGCCCGGCGTCCAGAACTTCAGGCGGTGGCCCGGCCGCATGCCGCCGCTCATGTCGAGGAGCTGGCGCAGCGTGATGCCGAGCGGGGCCTCGTACTGGCCGGGGCTCGCGACATGGCCGCTGAGCGAGTAGAGCGTGAAGCCCGGGGACTTCTCGCTGCCCATCGACCTGAACCAGTCCTTGCCGTTTTTCAGGATGGCGGGAACCGACGCGATCGACTCGACGTTGTTCACCACAGTGGGACAGGCATAGAGGCCTTCCACCGCAGGGAAGGGGGGACGGAGCCGCGGTTGCCCACGGCGGCCTTCGAGCGAGTCGAGCAGTGCGGTCTCCTCACCGCAGATGTACGCGCCGGCGCCGGCGTGCACGGTGAGCTGGAGGTCGAGTCCGCTGCCCAGGATGTTCTCGCCGAGGTACCCCGCCGCGTAGGCCTCGCGCACGGCCTCGTGCAACCGCCGCAGAACGGGGACGACTTCACCCCGCAGATAGATGAAGGCATGCGACGACCTGATGGCGTAGCACGCGATCACGATGCCCTCGATGAGGCTGTGCGGGTTCGCGAAGAGGAGCGGGATGTCCTTGCAGGTGCCCGGCTCCGACTCGTCGGCGTTGACAACCAGATAGTGCGGCTTTCCATCACCCTGAGGGATGAACTGCCACTTCATCCCGGTCGGGAATCCCGCGCCGCCGCGGCCCCGCAGCCCGGAGTCCTTGACGTACGCGATCAGGTCGTCCGGCGACATGGCGAGGGCCTTGCGGAGCCCCTCGTACCCCTCGTGCCTCCGGTAGACGTCCAGAGTCCAGGACCGGTCCTCGTCCCAGAAGGCCGACAGCACGGGTGCGAGCAGCTTCTCCGGGCTCGGGTCCTTGACCTCGGATACCACGGTCATCACTCCCCCTCCTCTGCGGTAGGCCCCGCGGGGTGGGCAGGGTCGGAGGCCGATGTGTCCTGCGGCGCGTCATGGGAGCTGAGGTGCTCGGCCGGCGACGGCTCGTGCACCCTGTCCTGCGGTTCCTCGTGCGGACCTCCGCGCGGATGGACCACGCGCGCGGGTGCGGCCTCTCCCTTTGCCAGGCGAAGGCCCACCAGCGACGCGGGTCCCGCACTGCCGCCCTCCTCGACGGCCCCGGGCCGCTCGTCGGGGAAGCCGGCCAGGATCCGCGCGGTCTCCTTGAAGGTGCACAGGCGCGCCCCGCGCGTGGGCTGCACGGAGCGCCCCGCCCGCAGATCGTCGACCAGGCGCTTGGCGCTCGCCGGGGTCTGGTTGTCGAAGAACTCCCAGTTGACCATCACGACCGGCGCGTAGTCGCAGGCCGCGTTGCACTCGATGTGCTCCAGGGTGACCTTGCCGTCGTCCGTGGTCTCGCCGTTGCCGACGCCCAAGTGCTCCTGGAGGGTCTCGAAGATCGCGTCGCCGCCCATGACCGCGCACAGCGTGTTGGTGCAGACGCCGACCTGGTAGTCACCGGACGGCTTGCGCCGGTACATCGTGTAGAAGGTGGCGACGGCGGTGACCTCGGCCGTGGTCAGACCCAGCATGTCCGCGCAGAACCGCATGCCGGTGCGCGTGACATGGCCCTCCTCCGACTGCACGAGGTGGAGCAGCGGCAGCAGGGCGGACCGGGAGTCCGGGTAGCGCGCGATCACTTCGCGCGCGTCCGCCTCCAGCCGGGCCCGGACGTCGTCCGGGTACGCGGGTGCGGGCAGTTCGGGCATGCCCAGGCTGACGCCCCGCTCGGAAGAAGAGGTGGTCACCGGTCGACGCCTCCCATCACGGGGTCGATGGACGCGACGGCGACGATGACGTCGGCGACCTGGCCGCCCTCGCACATCGCCGCCATGGCCTGAAGGTTGGTGAAGGACGGGTCGCGGAAGTGGACCCGGTAGGGGCGGGTGCCGCCGTCGGAGACCGCGTGCACCCCGAGTTCGCCCTTGGGCGACTCGACGGCGGCGTACGCCTGTCCCGGCGGGACCCGGAAGCCCTCGGTGACCAGCTTGAAGTGGTGGATCAGGGCCTCCATGGAGGTGCCCATGATCTTCTTGATGTGGTCGAGGGAGTTGCCGAGTCCGTCCGGTCCCAGGGCGAGCTGGGCGGGCCAGGCGATCTTCTTGTCGGCGACCATGACCGGACCGGGCTGGAGCCGGTCCAGGCACTGCTCGACGATGCCGAGCGACTGGCGCATCTCCTCCAGGCGGATGAGGAAGCGGCCGTAGGCGTCGCAGGTGTCGGCGGTGGGGACGTCGAAGTCGTACGTCTCGTAATCGCAGTACGGCTGGGCCTTGCGCAGGTCGTGCGGCAGGCCGGTGGCGCGCAGGATCGGGCCGGTCGCGCCGAGGGCCATGCAGCCGGCCAGGTCGAGGTAGCCGATGTCCTGCATGCGGGCCTTGAAGATGGGGTTCCCGGTGGCGAGCTTGTCGTACTCCGGGAGGTTCTTCTTCATCTTCTTCACGAACTCGCGGATCTGGTCCACCGCGCCGGGCGGCAGGTCCTGGGCGAGTCCGCCGGGCCGGATGTACGCGTGGTTCATGCGCAGGCCCGTGACCAGCTCGTAGATGTCGAGAATCATTTCACGATCACGGAATCCGTAGATCATGATCGTGGTGGCGCCCAGCTCCATGCCGCCGGTGGCGATGCACACCAGGTGGGAGGACAACCGGTTCAGCTCCATCAGGAGCACCCGGATGATCTTGGCCCGCTCGGTGATCTGGTCCTCGATGCCGAGGAGCTTCTCGACGGCGAGGCAGTAGGCGGTCTCGTTGAAGAAGGACGTCAGGTAGTCCATGCGCGTCACGAACGTGGTGCCCTGCGTCCACGTGCGGTATTCGAGGTTCTTCTCGATGCCGGTGTGGAGGTAGCCGATGCCGCAGCGGGCCTCGGTGACCGTCTCGCCCTCGATCTCCAGGATCAGGCGGAGCACCCCATGGGTGGACGGGTGCTGGGGACCCATGTTGACGACGATGCGCTCGTCGTCGGCGCGGGCCGCGGACTGGACGACCTCGTCCCAGTCGCCACCGGTGACCGTGTAGACGGTGCCCTCGGTGGTCTCGCGCGCGGACGCGGCCGACGCGGCGGATGCTGACTGCGTGCTCACGAGTACGACCTCCGCTGGTCCGGAGCCGGGATCTGGGCGCCCTTGTACTCGACGGGGATGCCGCCGAGGGGGTAGTCCTTGCGCTGCGGGTGGCCCTGCCAGTCGTCCGGCATCATGATCCGCGTCAGGGCCGGGTGACCTTCGAAGACGATGCCGAAGAAGTCGTACGTCTCGCGCTCGTGCCAGTCGTTCGTCGGGTAGACGGAGACCAGCGACGGGATGCGCGGGTCGCTGTCGGGCGCGCTGACTTCGAGGCGGATCAGCCGGTTGTGGGTGATCGAGCGCAGGTGGTAGACGGCGTGCAGCTCGCGGCCCTTGTCGTTCGGGTAGTGGACGCCGCTGACGCCGGTGCACAGCTCGAAGCGCAGGGCCGGGTCGTCGCGCAGGGTGCGGGCGACGCGGACCAGGTGCTCCCGCTCGATGTGGAAGGTCAGCTCGCCGCGGTCGACGACCGTCTTCTCGATGGCGTTACCGGGGAGGAGACCCTGTTCCTCCAGGGCGCCCTCCAGTTCGTCGGCGACCTCGTCGAACCAGCCGCCGTAGGGCCGGGTCGCCGGTCCCGGGAGTCGGACCGAGCGGACCAGCCCGCCGTAGCCGGAGGTGTCGCCGCCGTTGTTGGCGCCGAACATGCCGCGCTGGACGCGGATCTCCTCGCCGCCCTGGCCGCGCTGGCCGGGGAGGTTGGAGGCGGAGAGATCCTTCTCGGGGTTCACCCCGTTCGAGGAGCCGTTCACCCCGTTCGCGGGGCCGTTCGCCCCGTGGTTCCCCTGCGTGCCGTTCGCGTCGCTCACCGCAGCAGCCCCTTCATCTCGATCGTGGGCAGGGCCTTGAGCGCCGCCTCCTCCGCCTCGCGGGCCGCCTCCTCGGCATTCACGCCGAGCTTGGAGGACTGGATCTTCTGGTGGAGCTTGAGGATCGCGTCCATCAGCATCTCGGGGCGGGGCGGGCAGCCGGGCAGGTAGATGTCGACCGGGACGATGTGGTCGACGCCCTGGACGATCGCGTAGTTGTTGAACATGCCGCCGGAGGAGGCGCAGACGCCCATGGAGATCACCCACTTGGGGTTGGGCATCTGGTCGTAGACCTGCCTCAGGACGGGCGCCATCTTCTGGCTGACCCGGCCGGCGACGATCATCAGGTCCGCCTGGCGCGGTGAGCCGCGGAAGACCTCCATGCCGAAGCGGGCCAGGTCGTAGCGGCCGGCGCCGGTGGTCATCATCTCGATGGCGCAGCAGGCGAGGCCGAAGGTGGCCGGGAAGACGGACGCCTTGCGCACCCAGCCCGCGGCCTGCTCGACGGTGGTCAGCAGGAAGCCGCTCGGCAGCTTTTCTTCGAGTCCCATGTCGTTAAAGGCCCCTCAGTCCCATTCCAGGCCGCCGCGCCGCCATACGTACGCGTACGCGACGAAGACGGTGAGCACGAAGAGCAGCATCTCCACGAGCCCGAAGATCCCCAGGGCGTCGAAGGTGACGGCCCAGGGGTAGAGGAAGACGATCTCGATGTCGAAGACGATGAAGAGCATCGCCGTCAGGTAGTACTTGATGGGGAAGCGCCCGCCGCCGGCCGGCGTGGGGGTCGGCTCGATGCCGCACTCGTAGGCTTCGAGCTTCGCGCGGTTGTACCGCTTCGGACCGATCAGCGTGGCCATGACCACGGAGAAGATCGCAAAGCCTGCCCCGAGGGCTCCCAGTACGAGGATGGGCGCATACGCGTTCACCGCTCCTCGCTCCTCTCAGTCGGCACTGACTGCTGGCGGTTGCACTGGGCTCACACCGGCCTCACCGGTCCCACGAACCCCGCTGGCCCCGGCGAAGATCGCGAACATGTGAAGCAGGTCACAAGCCCAACTGCCTCGCATCTTATGCCCGCCGCTCTGTGATCTGCGACACGGGGTATTGCACAAGCTTTGTGATCTCCACCACCTGACGAAGGATCATGAAGTCGGATGATGAGTGATCTTCATACGCGAAGCGTTCAGTTGATCACCAGAAGTGACAATCTCGCATGTCATCGCAGGCCGGAGGGTGCGTCTCCATATCAAGAGACTTCCGATGCATGCAAATTGGCGATGGACGCGGGGGGCTGATAGAGGGGCGCGTTCACACCTCGGAGGGAGGTCGGGGCGGGATGTGGACGCGATGGGGGCACGTGCATGCGTTCACGAGCCGAGCAGGCGTCGGACGCCGCCATTCCGGTAATCGTTCCGTGACGTCCGCCACATTCATGAGAGACGTCTGAGAACCGGGCTTGGCCAACGAAGCCAACCAGTGGTAGCGGGGGGCAATTCGGACTTAATGATCAAAGACCGTGATCAAGGGCTTGATCACGGGCGTCCGCAATGTCCGTTACGGCGTCAATAAAGAGCGACACGCCCGGCTTTCCGGGGCTCGATTGAACAACTGTGGCGCAGCACACGTTTCTTGAAGATATGAAGGAGCCCCTGGTACCGGTTGTTCCCATGTCCCACACCGCTCACATACGCAGCCACCGGAAGCCCCGCCGCAGCGCGTCGACCCTCGCGATGCGGGCCGGAGTTGCCGGTGGCGTCCTCGGCACCCTGGCAGTCGCCGGGGCGTCCGGCTCGGCGAACGCTGCCGAGCCGGTGACGCAGACCCTCGAACTGCCCACCCTGACGGCCGACCTGGCCGCTCAGGCGGCCCAGTCCGCGGACGCCACCGAGCAGGCAGCCGCGAACTACCAGCTCCAGGCCGAGCGTGACGCGGCTGCCACGAAGGCCGCGAAGCAGGCCAAGGCGGACCTCGCCGACGCCAAGAAGAAGGCGGCGGAGGCAAAGAAGAAGGCCCAGGAGGCCGCCCGCAAGGAGGCCGCCGCCCGCGCCTCCCGCACCGCGGAGCGGACCACGCTCTCCACCACGGCGGACGCCGGCTCCACGTCCACGTCCACCACCACGAGCACGTCCACGGCCACCGGTTCGGCCGCGGCCGTCATCAGCTTCGTCAAGGCGCAGGTCGGCAAGGCGTACGTCTCCGGTGCCACCGGCCCCTCCGCCTACGACTGCTCCGGCCTGGTGCAGACGGCCTTCAAGCAGGTCGGCATCAGCCTGCCGCGCGTCTCCCAGGACCAGTCGACGGCCGGCACCCAGGTCTCGCTGAGCAACCTCCAGCCGGGCGACATCCTGTACTGGGGCGGCGCGGGCAGCGCGTACCACGTCGCGGTGTACGTCGGCGACGGCATGTTCGTGGGCGCGCAGAACCCCTCCACCGGGGTCGTGGAGCGCCCGCTGTCGTACGACCCGCCCACCGGCGCCGTGCGGGTGCTCTGAGCGCACTCCGCACCTCTCACACGCGTAGGGCCGCAGCCGCTCGGGGGCAGCGGCCCTCGCGGCGTCCCCGGAACGCCGTGCGCCGTCCTCGGACCGCCGTGTGCCCTTGGGCCGCCGTGCGGCGGCCCAGGCACGCCGTACGTCACCCCTGACACGCCTCGCCTGTCCCCGGCACGCCTCGCCTCGCTCCTGACATGCTCTGCCCGGGCCGCCGTCCGGTGGTCCGTCGCCGAGCGAAGGAGTCCACGCGATGCCATGCGTGTTCGTACAGGGAAGTCCCGCCGACCACTACCCGCCGTACGCCCCCGAGGCCGGGCGGGGCGCGGTGCGCCGTGTCACCGAGGTCGGCGAGGAGGTGCTGCACAAGCCGTGCCGGGACGTCACGGAGTTCGGGCCCGACCTCGCCGCGCTCATCGACGACATGTTCCGCACCATGTACGTGGCCGAGGGCGCGGGGCTGGCGGCGAATCAGGTCGGGGTGCATCTGCGGCTGTTCGTGTACGACTGCCTCGATGACGACGGAGTCCGACATGTCGGGCACATTGTCAATCCAGTACTCGAAACGCCCACGACCGGGCGACGACTGCTGGACGAGGGCGAGGGGTGCCTGTCGGTGCCGGGTGCCGTGATGGCCGTACCGCGGCCGGACCGGGCCGTCGTGCGCGGACAGGACAGGGACGGCCACGCCGTCGTCGTCGAGGGCACCGGGTACTTCGCGCGGTGCCTGGCCCACGAGACCGACCACACCAACGGGTACGTCTATCTGGACCGGCTCTCGAAACGGGACAAGAAGGACGCGCTGCGGCAGATGGCGGACCGGCGGGACGCGGTGTACGCGCGCCGGGCCGCCAACGCCGCGGCTTTCAGCGCCTAGTCACGCCTTCGGGGCCACCTTGCTCAGGCCGTTGATGATGCGGTCCATCGCATCGCCGCCCGTGGGGTCGGTGAGGTTCGCCAGCAGCTTCAGGGTGAACTTCATCAGCAGCGGGTGGGTCAGACCGCGCTGGGTGGCGATCTGCATGACCTTCGGGTTGCCGATGAGCTTCACGAAGGCGCGGCCGAGCGTGTAGTAGCCGCCGTAGGTGTCCTTGAGGACGCGCGGGTAGCGCTGGAGGGCGATCTCGCGCTGGGCGGGCGTCGCGCGCGCGTGGGCCTGCACGATGACGTCGGCGGCGATCTGGCCGGACTCCATGGCGTAGGCGATGCCCTCGCCGTTGAAGGGGTTCACCAGGCCGCCGGCGTCACCGACGAGCAGCAGTCCGCGCGTGTAGTGCGGCTGGCGGTTGAAGGCCATGGGCAGGGCGGCGCCGCGGATCGGGCCGGTCATGTTCTCCGGGGTGTAGCCCCAGTCCTCCGGCATGGAGGCGCACCACGCCTTGAGGATCTCGCGCCAGTCCAGCTCCTTGAAGGAGGCGGAGGTGTTCAGCACGCCGAGGCCCACGTTCGACGTGCCGTCGCCCATGCCGAAGATCCAGCCGTAGCCGGGCAGCAGGCGGTCCTGGGGGCCGCGGCGGTCCCACAGTTCCAGCCAGGACTCCAGGTAGTCGTCGTCGTGGCGGGGGCTGTGGAAGTACGTGCGGACCGCGACGCCCATCGGGCGGTCCTCGCGGCGGTGCAGGCCCATCGCCAGGGAGAGGCGGGTGGAGTTGCCGTCGGCGGCGACGACGAGCGGCGCGTGGAAGGTGACCTCGCGCTTCTCCTCGCCGAGCTTGGCGGTGACGCCGGTGATGCGGCCGGTGCGGTCGTCGAGGACCGGGCCGCTGACGTTGCAGCGCTCGTACAGCCGGGCGCCGGCCTTCTGGGCGTTGCGGGCGAGCTGCTCGTCGAAGTCGTCGCG
The DNA here is from genome assembly GCF_002920615.1 of Streptomyces sp. Ru62. Taxonomy (GTDB): domain Bacteria; phylum Actinomycetota; class Actinomycetes; order Streptomycetales; family Streptomycetaceae; genus Streptomyces. The sequence continues at coordinate 63,995 of NZ_PQSU01000012.1, read as the reverse complement.
CTTGCGGACCAGCCCGTAGTTCGGGTAGGCGGCGAGGTCCGGCCAGTCGAGCTGGAGGCGGGAGCCGCCGCCGATGATGCGCAGGCCCTTGTTGCGCAGCCAGCCGGCCTCCTCGGAGATGTCGATGCCCATGGCGACGAGCTGCTTGACCGCGCGCGGGGTGAGGCCGTCGCCGCACACCTTCTCGCGCGGGAACTCGGTCTTCTCCAGGAGCAGGACGTCGAGACCGGCCTTGGCGAGGTGGTACGCGGTCGTGGAGCCGGCTGGCCCCGCGCCCACGACGATCACATCGGCGGTGTGGTCGGAGAGGGGCTCGGTCACGGCGGGATCTCCCCAAGGTTTCGAAATCTGCGTGCCGACCGGCACTGGACATGGGCAGTCTATTCAGCGGACTTGATCGCCTGGCTGAAGGGCTGCCCTGTGAACCGACCTCTGCCCCCGGTACGGCTGCGCGTTCCCACGCACGAGGACGCGGTCGCCTGGCACCGGGTCTTCGATGACCCGGAGGTGATGGAGTTCCACGGCGGCAGGCCGGCGGAGCTGTCGGTGTACGAGGAACTCACCGCGCGCCAGCGGCGGCACGACGCGGAGCACGGCTTCTGCCTGTGGACCCTGCTGGACGAGTCCGGCGAGGTCATCGGCTTCACCGGCGCGCAGCCGTGGCCGCGGGACTGGGGGCCGGTCGGTGAGATCGAGATCGGCTGGCGGCTCGGGCGGGCGCACTGGGGCAAGGGGTACGCGACCGCGGCGGCGCGGGAGGCGCTCGAACGCGTACGGGGGGCCGGGGTGCCGGGGGTGGTGGCGATGGTCCTTCAGGGCAACGAGCGGTCGATCGCCGTGACCCGGCGGCTCGGCATGGAGCGGGCGGAGACCTACCCGCACCCCGCACTGAACGCGCCGGCCCTGTGCTTCCGGCTCCGCTTCCCTCACTCTCGGTAGTCGTCTGCTACAGAAAGACACCGGTACCTTCCGGGTGGGACGGGCGAGAGTTACCCTGCCTGTACCGCTGGGGGTGACATCTGTGCGTAGAACACCCAAAACACCCGACGTGCGCGTCCCGCGTCTGGTCGGTCTGATGGCCGTGGACGCGCGCGAAACGGCCAGGGCGCGGGGCCTGTCCCTCAACGCGCCGGACCGCCCGGAGTTCCACCGCGCCGTCGTCGACTACGTCGTACGCCAGTATCCGCAGCCCGGTGCCGAGGTGCCGCCGGACTCGATGGTGTACGTGTGGTTCGACTTCGGTGAGGGCGAAGGCGGCGGAGGCGTGCGCGAGCCGCGCGTTCCGCGACCCCCGACGGGTGGATTGCAACGGGAGCTGGAGCAGCCCGGCGACCCGTACGCGGTGGCCGGATTCGGCTCTTCCTGAAGCTCCCCCGAAGCCCCGGCTCACCCGGCGCCCGCCGCTCTCGAAGCCCGCTCCTCGCAGCCCGCTACCCCCTGAAGCCCGCTACTCCTTGAAGCCCGCTACTCCTTGAAGCCCCGGTGCAGCGAGACCACGCCGCCGGTGAGGTTGCGCCACGCCACCTTGGACCAGCCCGCCTTGCGCAGCCGTTCGGCGAGCGCGGGCTGGTCGGGCCAGGCCCGGATGGACTCGGCGAGGTAGACGTACGCGTCGGGGTTGGAGGAGACCGCGCGCGCGACCGACGGCAGCGCCCGCATCAGGTACTCGGTGTAGACGGTCCGGAACGGCGCCCACGTCGGGTGGGAGAACTCGCAGATCACCACGCGTCCGCCGGGCCGGGTGACCCGGTGCATCTCGCGCAGCGCCGCGTCCGTGTCCTGCACGTTGCGCAGCCCGAAGGAGATCGTCACCGCGTCGAAGGTGTCGTCCTTGAAGGGCAGCCTCGTCGCGTCACCCGCCGTGAACGGCAGCCAGGTGTGCTTCTTCTTGCCGACCTGGAGCATGCCGAGGGAGAAGTCGCAGGGGACGACGTACGCGCCGGTCCGCGCGAAGGGCAGCGAGGAGGTGGCCGTTCCGGCGGCGAGGTCCAGGACCTTCTGTGCGGGGCGCGCGTCGACCGCCTTCGCCACCTCCTTGCGCCAGCGCCGGTCCTGGCCGAGCGACAGCACGTCGTTCGTCAGGTCGTACCGTTCCGCCACGTCGTCGAACATCGAGGCGACTTCGTGCGGCTGCTTGTTCAGGGAAGCGCGGGTCACCCGCCCATTCTTGCAGCCCGCCTTCCGGGCAGGAGCGTCGGCTTCTTGCGTGCCGCCACGTCCTCCACCCACCCGCAGGCCAGCACGAAGAAGGCGATCAGCACCCAGCCAACGCCGAACAGGAACCATTGGCTGTCCAGCGGGAGGTACGTCTCGAAGGCCGGCACGTTCCAGAGCCGGTCTATCAGCGGGACGGCCAGCACCAGCGCGATCTGGTGCCACAGGTAGATCGTCACCGCGCGGGCGTTGAACACGGTGACCGTGCGGTCCAGGCGCCGGAACCGGGTCAGCCGGGCGAAGTCGATCCGGAAGCGCGCCTTCGCCCACATCAGCGGCAGCACGAAGCCGGCCGACCAGAATGCCTGGGCCAGGGGGTTCTCGTCCAGGTCGTACGTCCCGAAGTCCGCCTGGTGCGTGAAGGCGTACCAGGCGCCGTAACCGAGGGCCGCGAGCGACAGGACGGCCACCGGGGCCGGCTTCGCCCGCTGGAGCACGCCGTCGCGGTGGGCGAAGCCGAGCAGCCAGCAGCAGAGGTACGTCGACAGGTCCCACAGGGCGCTGCCCAGCCGGTCGTCCGGGCCGGACCAGACGAAGTCCAGCACCAGGACCGGCGCGAGGGACAGCACCAGGACCGGGACCGGGGCGAGCCGGAAGACCCGCAGCAGCAGCGGGGAGAGCAGCACGAACCAGAGGTAGGTGCGCAGGTACCAGAGGATCTCCCAGGCCTGCTCGCCCCACGCGTCGCCCGGCGGGTCGCCGAGCGGGACGACCCAGTAGACGATCTCCCGGCCCGGCATCCAGCCGTGGACCAGCATCGCGAGCACCACGAAGAACCCCCAGAACCAGAACGGGGGCAGGAGCCGTCTGAGCCTGCTCCTGACGACCTTCGGGGCCGGGCGTTCCAGGGACTTGGCCATCAGGGTCCCGGCCAGGGCGAACATGACGCCCATGGAGGGGAACACCAGGCCGCACCAGGCCCACCCGAAGGTGTGGTACGTCACCACCCGGACCAGTGCCAGGGCCCTGAGCGTGTCGAAGTAGCGGTCGCGTCCGGTGGGCCCGGGCGGGGACGGCCGTACGGCGGGATCGGACGCCGTCCTGCTGTGCGCTCCCATCTCAGCCCGCCCCCGCCGGTGTCCCGACCTCGCCCGTCCGCCTCAGCTTCTGCCAGCGCAGGCGGCCGCCCGTGAGCGCGGTGACGCAGGAGTGGATGAGGACGAGGTACATCATCTGGCGGTAGGCCAGTTGTTGCAGGGGCATCATCAACAGGTAGCGGTACTTCTCCCGGTCCAGGCGGAAGGCGTAGGCCGCGCACAGGAGCTGGACACCGAGGACCGCCAGCCAGGCCAGCAGGGCCGCCCGGAGGTCGACGAAGACCATGGAGTAGACGGTGAAGACGTCGATGAGCGGGGCGAACAGCGGGGTCACGACCTGGAAGATCACCACCAGGGGCATGCCGACGCGGCCGAAGCGGCCCGACGGTCCCCGGTCCGTCAGGGACTTGCGGTGCTTCCACAGGGCCTGCATGGTGCCGTACGACCAGCGGTAGCGCTGGGACCAGAGCTGCCCCAGGGAGCCGGGCGCCTCCGTCCAGGCCCGGGCGTGCTCCTGGTAGACGACCCGCCAGCCCGCGCGGTGCATGGCGATGGTGATGTCGGTGTCCTCGGCGAGGGTGTCCTCGCTCATGCCGCCGACCGCCAGCACGGCGTCGCGGCGGAACGCGCCGATCGCCCCCGGGATGGTGGGCATGCAGCGCAGCAGGTCGTACATGCGCCGGTCGAGGTTGAAGCCCATCACGTACTCGATGTGCTGCCAGGCGCCGATCACCGTGGTGCGGTTGCCGACCTTGGCGTTGCCGGCGACCGCGCCGACGGACGGGTCGGCGAACGGCTGCACCAACTGGCGCACGGTGTCCGGTTCGAAGACCGTGTCGCCGTCCATCATGACGACGATGCCGTACGACGCGTTGCGCACGCCGTTGTTCAGGGCGGCCGGCTTGCCGGCGTTCTCCTGGCGGATCACCCGCACGTTCGTCATGCCGAGCGACTCGGCCGCGTCGCGCGCGATCCGCGAGGTGCCGTCGGTCGAGCCGTCGTCCACCACGATGATCTCGATCGGGTGGGTGCTGCGCGCCAGCGACCGAAGCGTGTTGGCGATGCACTCCTTCTCGTTGTACGCCGGGACGATCACGCTCACCGGACCGGTGACCGCAGGGCCCCAGGTGAACCGGCGTCTGTTGCGCTGCCGGTGGTGGCGGCGGGCCAGGACCAGCATCATCCCGAAACGGCCCAGGACGGCCACCCCGACGACCACCAGCCCGACCGACAGCGTGGGCACGGTCCACTCGGCGACGGCCACGGCCGCGATGAGGGCCTTGCCCTCGTAGAGGGTCAGACCGGTGGCCTTGTGGTGGGCGGCCTGGAGGCGGAAGCCGGCCGCCGTGCCGCCGCCCGCCGTCTGCCGGCCCGCCGCGCGCTGCCGCTCCATGACCCCGCTGATAGTGGTGAAGGTGTAGCCCTTCGCCTTCATCTTCTCGATGTACTGCGGCAGCGCGGCGATCGTCTGCGAGCGTTCGCCGCCCGCGTCGTGGAAGAGCACCGAGGCCCCCTGCGTGCCCTTCGGGGTGGCCCACTGCACGATGTCGGAGACGCCAGGCCGCTTCCAGTCGTCGCTGTCGGTGTCGACGAAGACGCTGGTGTAGCCGTCCTCACCGAGCCGCTTGTAGACGGGCCAGCTGTAGTTGTCGATGGCGTCCGTCTCGGAGGAGTACGGCGCCCGGAACAGGGTCGTGGTGATACCGGCGGCGCCGGCGAGGGCGAGCTGCGTCTGCTCCATCTCGCGGTCGACGCGGGACGCGGACTGGTACGACAGGTCGACGTGCGTGAAGGTGTGGATGCCGACCTCGTTGCCCTGCTCGACCATCGTCCGCACGATGCCCGGGTAGCGCGACACCATGGAGCCGACCAGGAAGAACGTGCCGGGAACGTCGTACTTCCGCAGGATTTCCAGGACCTGGGGCGTCCAGGTCGGGTTCGGGCCGTCGTCGAAGGTGAGGGCGATGGTCCTGGCCGGGACGGAGACCGTGGTCGCCTGACCGCCCCGGAAGGTGAGGATCGGGCCGCCGTCGAGGATCGTGTCCGGGACCTCGCTGGAGTCGGCCCCGCTGCGCACGCGCTGGTCGCCGCCGACCTCGGCGCGCAGATACCCGTCGAGCAGCATCACGGAGGTCAGCGCGAGCAGGAGCAGGAGGGCGAGGATGACGCGGGGGCGTTGCAGCGCCGCGGCCCTGCCGGCCGCGCGCTCGATGCGGGTGGGCGCGCGCCTGCGGCCCCGGGAGGGTGTCGGAGTGGTCATGACTGCCGTTGCGCTCCGGTCAGTTGGCGCCCGCGGAGGCGGAGGCGGACGGGGTCGTGGACGCGGTGGGCGGAGCCGTCGGCCGGAGGGGGTCCGGCAGGTACCCCTGGCGGCCGGTGCCGCCCTCCGGCCCTGTCCGGCCGGGTGCCTGGGCGCCGTCGGCGTCGGTGCCGAAGGGCAGCAGGGACGACGGGTTCAGCGAGGTGCCCCAGCCCATGAAGGCGGCGGCGAGCACGCCCGCGTAGGTGAGGCAGACGGCGCCGAGGAACAGGCCGAGCCGGCGCAGCACCTTCGACCGGCGTCCGGTGGTGTCAACGAACACGGGTCCCTCGGTGGACCCGTTGCCATGTTTGCGGCGACGACCGCGCCCGGCGGCGCGGGTTTCGATGGCGGGTTCGGATTGCATTCCCCGGATATTAGAGAGTCTTTGTGTGGCCATTTCTCAGGAATTCTTGTGAGCCACCCGAGATCCTTGTGAGCCGCCCATGAAGGCGCCTTGAACCTGTCGGCGGGCTGAGAAAGCGCACGGAATCCACACCTCGGTGTGAGAGATTTCCCCTCATGAGGAGTCCACTGAGGCCGATGGCCGGGGCCGGCTGCGCGGTCGCGCTCGCGGTGACGGGTTGTTCCGCGCAGGTCGCGAGCGCACCGCACGCCGTCACCTCCAGCACCGCCGCCGCCCCCGCGACCAGCACCGTCTACGCCCCCTACGTCAGCGCCACCGAGGCCGCGGCGACCGACTCCGCCGGGTCCCCGGCGACGTACAACCTCGCCTTCGTGATCTCCGGCGGCAGTGGCTGCACACCGAAGTGGAACGGTACCGAGGCGATCGCCGACTCCGCCGTGACGTCCCGGATATCCTCGCTGAAGAAAACCGGAGCGGACGTCCGTGTTTCGTTCGGCGGTGCCTCCGGAAAGGAGTTGGCCGCCGCCTGCGACAGCGTTCCGGAACTCGCCGCCGCCTATGGCGAGGCGCTGGACGCGGCGGGTGCCACTGAGGCCGACTTCGACATCGAGGGCGACGAGCTGACGAACTCCGCCTCCGTCGCACTGCGTTCGCGGGCGATAGCGCGGTTGCAGAGGGAACGCCCGGATCTGAAGGTCTCCTTCACCCTTCCGGTGATGCCCTCGGGGCTCGACGCGGACGGCCTCGCGCTGCTGGAGTCCGCGAACACGTACGACGTGCAGGTCTCCACCGTCAATCTCATGACCATGAACTACGGCGAGTCGTACGGCGGTGACATGGGGGACTACGCCGTGACCTCCGCGACCGCCGCGCACGCCCAGCTGAAGAAGGTGTTCGGGCTGTCGGACGCGAACGCCTGGCGGGGCATGGCGCTCACCTCGATGATCGGCGTCAACGACGTGGCCGGGGAGACGTTCACGCTGTCCGACGCGGCGCAGGTGCGGACGTTCGCGGAGCGCAAGGGGATCGCCTGGGTGTCGATGTGGTCGGCGTTCCGGGACCGCCAGTGCGCGGACGGACAGTCCGGGCAGGACGACGCGGCCACGGACTGCAGCGGGGTGAGCCAGAGTTCAGGGGCGTTCGCGGAGGCGTTCACCGGGTGATCGCCCCTGTCCGACGCCCTGACCGGCGCCGCTAGCGCCGTCTGTGGACAAGGCGCCCGGCGCACACCGTCGCGATGCACGCCCCCGCCCCGTCGAAGACGGCCAGGTCGGCCCGGCCGGTCTGCCGGATCACCGGCGTTGCGGCCGTACCCGGAAACACCACGACGTCGTTGCGCTCGGCCGCCGCCCGGAGTTCCGGTGAGTCGACGTACCGCTCCAGGATCGCCACCGCTCCCAGCTTCAGTACGGCGTGGATGCGTTCGCGCGGGCTGGGGGCGGCCGGAACGGGGCCGTCGTGGACGCGGGCGGGGCCGAGGGAGCCCGGCCAGTGGCGTACCCGGGACTGCGGAAACCGCTCGCGCAGCTCGTCGTACGGACCCACGGCGCCGATGCGGTCCCCGCCGACCACCACGGCGCCGTTCTCGATCGGCTCGGAGTCCCAGGTGACGAAGACCCGGTCCGCCGCGTGCATCGTCTCCACAACGGCGTCAGTTCGACGCGAGCAGCTTCAGCTCGGGGTGGGCCGTGCCGCCCTCGATGGCCGTGGAGGAGATGTGGGAGACCACTCGGTCGTCCACGGGGTCGTTCGCCGGGTCGTCGTGCACGATCAGGTGCTCGTACGTCGTGGCGCGCTGCGCCGGGACGCGGCCCGCCTTGCGGATCAGGTCGATGATCTCCAGGCGGTTGGAGCGGTGCTTGGCGCCGGCCGAGGAGACCACGTTCTCCTCCAGCATGATCGAGCCGAGGTCGTCCGCGCCGTAGTGCAGGGAGAGCTGGCCGACCTCCTTTCCGGTGGTGAGCCACGAGCCCTGGATGTGCCGGACGTTGTCCAGGAAGAGGCGGGCGATGGCGATCATCCGCAGGTACTCGAAGAGGGTCGCCTGGGTGCGGCCCTTCAGGTGGTTGTTCTCGGGCTGGTAGGTGTACGGGATGAACGCGCGGAAGCCGCCCGTGCGGTCCTGTACGTCCCGGATCATCCGCAGGTGCTCGATCCGCTCGGCGTTGGTCTCGCCGGTGCCCATCAGCATGGTGGAGGTGGACTCGACGCCCAGCCGGTGCGCGGTCTCCATGATCTCCAGCCAGCGCTCACCGCTCTCCTTCAGGGGCGCGATGGCCTTGCGGGGGCGCTCGGGGAGCAGTTCCGCGCCGGCACCGGCGAAGGAGTCCAGGCCGGCCTCGTGGATACGGGTGATGGCCTCTTCGACCGAGACCCCGCTGATCCGGGCCATGTGCTCGACCTCGGACGCGCCCAGGGAGTGGATGACGAGCTGCGGGAAGGCCTCCTTGATGGCCCGGAAGTGCTTCTCGTAGTACTCGACGCCGTAGTCCGGGTGGTGGCCGCCCTGGAACATGATCTGGGTGCCGCCGAGCTCGACGGTCTCGGCGCAGCGGCGCAGGATGTCGTCCAGGTCCCGCGTCCAGCCCTTCTCCTTGTCCTTGGGGGCCGCGTAGAAGGCGCAGAACTTGCACGCCGTGACGCACACGTTCGTGTAGTTGATGTTCCGCTCGATGATGTACGTGGCGATGTGCTCGATGCCCGCGTACTTGCGGCGGCGCACCGCGTCGGCTGCTGCGCCCAGGGCGTGCAGGGGGGCGTCGCGGTAGAGGACGAGCGCCTCTTCCGGGGTGATCCGCCCACCGGCAGCGGCACGGTCGAGGACAGACGTGAGGTCGGCCTTCTCGGTCACCAGGGTGTCCCTTTCGTCAAGGGTTGTGGACGGACTGAGTCAGCCTACGCCAGCCCTTTCGGCCGCCCGCGCTCAGGCCGCGTACGCGCCGATCAGCACTCCGGTGAGCGCGCCGGCGAGGAGGAACGGGCCGAACGGCACGGCCGTCTTCCGGCCCGCCCGCCGGGCCAGGACGAGCGCGCCGCCGTAGAGCGCGCCGAGCAGGAACCCGGCGAACGTGCCGAGCAGCACGGTGGGCCAGCCGTACCAGCCGAGTACGGCGCCCGCGCCCACGGCCAGCTTGACGTCACCGAAGCCCATGCCGCCCGGGTTGACGCGGTACAGCACGTAGTAGCCGGCGCCCAGCGCGAGGGCGCCGTAGAGGGCGGTGCGCCAGTGGCCGGCGTGTTCGGGGAGCAGGGCGGCGAGGCCGAGCAGGGCGAGGGCGGTGGCGGCGAGCGGGAGGGTCAGCGGGTCGGGCAGCCGCTGCACCCGGAAGTCGACGGCGGCGAGCAGCACGCCGACGGGCGCGAGCAGCAGCCACACCGCCAGCTCCGGCCGGGTGCCGGTGGCGGCGGCGAGGGCGGCGCAGACGAGGGCGGTTGCGGTGGCGAGGAGGGGCGCGGAGGGGGCGTACGGCTGGTACGACGTGACGGGCACGCGCCCCTCGGCTCCCCCGCGTTCACCCACGCGCGCGCAGTCCGCGCACCGGGCCCCGCCCAGCCACCCCCGGACGGGATGGTGGCCGCCGGCGCAGCGGTCGCGCCACGGCTCGCCGGACGGTACGGCGAAGCGGTAGGCGGCGCGGGGCAGCAGCGCCCCCGCCGACGCGCCCCACAGCAGGGCGCCGAGCACCAGCACCCCCGTGGTCACCCCGCCCACGCTTCCCCCCTCGGTCGGCCCGCCCCGGGTTCCTACCCCGTTCAGGGCTGGAGCAGTTCCACCTTCACGTCGGCCGGGAAGCCGGTCGTCGGGCCGACCCGGCGGGCGAACTCGGTGACGGCCTCCAGCTGCGGTGCGCCGAAGCTGAAGTCGAGGGTGGTGAAGTACTGCTCCAGGGTGGCCTCGTCGAAATCCTCCCACCGGGCGGCCTGTTCGGCGACCTTGTGCACCTCTTCCAGGGAGAGGTTGCGGGAGGCGAGGAAGGCCTCGTGGACCTTGCGGGTGATGAACGGCTCGCGTTCCAGGTAGTCCCGGCGGGCCGCCCACACCGCGAAGACGAACGGCAGGCCGGTCCACTCCTTCCACAGCGCGCCGAGGTCGTGCACCTGGAGGCCGAAGCGGGGGCCGTCGAGGAGGTTGGCGCGCAGGGCGGCGTCGCCGATGAGGACGGCGGCCTCCGCCTCCTGCATCATCAGGCTGAGGTCGGGCGGGCAGGTGTAGTAGTCGGGCTGGACGCCGTACCGCTCGGCGAGCAGCAGCTGGGCGAGCCGGACCGAGGTGCGCGAGGTCGAGCCGAGGGCGACCCGGGCGCCGTCGAGCCGGTCCAGCGGGACCTGCGAGACGATCACGCAGGACATCACCGGGCCGTCGCAGCCGACGGCGATGTCGGGGAAGGCCACGAGGTCGTCGGCGTTGCGCAGGAACTCGACCAGGGTGACGGGGCCGATGTCGAGGTCGCCGCGCACGAGCCGCTCGCTGAGCTTCTCCGGGGTGTCCTTGGTGAGCTCGAGGTCGAGGAGCGTGCCGGTTCTCGCGAGCCCCCAGTAGAGGGGCAGGCAGTTCAGGAACTGGATGTGGCCGACGCGCGGCCGGGTGCGAGAATTGTCCACATCGCGAGACTAGACCCCGTCGGGTACGGTGCTGGGACCGGCCCCACCCTCAAACGGCCTAGCGGGCGTTCAAACATCTGGGTGACGTGATCTTGATCCCTATTGCTTTCGGCTGCCCGGATGCTAGGCTTGCCGCAAGTTGCAGTTTGGTTTCCCTTGCAGTACAGAGCCTGCGGAGCATGTAACCGCAGGCTCTCGTCGTTTTCAGAAGTATGCAGTTGTGCAGCACCGCATCACACTTGCAGGTTCTGGAGCAGGGCAACCCTTTGTGAGCCCAAGGAGGGCTTATGGCTACCGGAACCGTTAAGTGGTTCAACGCCGAAAAGGGCTTTGGCTTCATTGCCCAGGAGGGCGGCGGCCCCGACGTCTTCGTTCACTACTCCGCGATCAACGCCACGGGTTTCCGTTCCCTCGAAGAGAACCAGCAGGTGAGCTTCGACGTGACCCAGGGTCCGAAGGGCCCGCAGGCGGAGAACGTCACCCCGGTCTGATCGACCTGGGAGAACTGATCGCAGCCTAGCGCAGTACCCAAGGAGCCCCGCGCCATCCGGCGACGGGGCTCCTGCCTTTTCCCGTTCACTTTCCGTTCACGGACACTCAGATGTGCTGCATGACCAGCACGAACTTGGTACCGGCCGAAATCGCCTCGTACGAGTGGGATACGTCACCCCGGTACGACATGTAGTCCCCCGGCCCCAGTTCCACGGCCTCTCCGCGCGGCCCCGCCTTCACCGTGCCCTCGCTCACCACGATGTGTTCCACGGTGCCCGGAATGTGCGGTTCGGAATCCCGCACGGTCCCCGGCTCCAGCCAGACGAAATAGAGATCCCGGCGGGCGCCCGGCGGGCAGGCCGAGAGCAGCGAGGCCAGGTAGCTGGACTGGTCGGAGTGGACCGTGGGCCCCTGTCCCGCCCGGATCACCTGGACCGCCGGCGCGGGCGGCTCGACCAGCGCGCTGAACGGCACGCCGAGCGCCACCGCGAGCGCCCAGATGGTCTCCATGCTCGGGTTCCCGCTCGCTGCCTCCAGCTGGGACAGCGTGGACTTGGCGATCCCGGCGCGTTTGGCCAGCTCGGACAGGGACAGACCGGCACGGCCGCGCTCCCGCTTCAGGGACGCGGCGATCCACTCCAGGGGGAGCCGGGCGGGCACCTCGGACATGTGCGTTCGCTCCATCGGTACGATCGTTCGCCTTGACGGACAAGGCGCTCACTGTCCATCGTAGAGAACATGCGTTCGCCACAACGAACACCGCCCGATCGGGACACGGACCGCTCCCTCCTCCGTGACAGCTCGCTCGTCTGGCTGGCCAGCGGCATCGTCGGCGTCTCGTTCGGCGCCGTCTCCGTCGCCGGCGGGCTGCCGCTGTGGGTGCCGGTGCTGATGTCGCTGGTGGTCTACGCGGGCTCGGCCCAGTTCAGCGCGGTGGGCGTGCTGCTCGCCGGGGGCGGCCCCGTCGCCGCCGTGGCCACCGGGCTGCTGCTCAACACCCGCACGGCGGCCTTCAGCCTGGCCGTCGCCGAGATCATCGGCACGGGCCGCGCGGCCCGCTTCCTCGGCGCCCACCTGGTCACCGACGAGACGGTCGCCTTCGCCCTCGCCCAGTCCGACCCGGTACGGCAGCGCCGGGCGTTCTGGATGTCCGGGCTCGGCCTGTTCGCCGTGTGGAACACCGGCGTCCTGGCCGGCGCGCTCGCGGGCAGCGCCCTCGGCGACACCGCCCGCTACGGCCTGGACGCCGCGTTCCCCGCCGTCCTCGTCGCCCTGGTCCTGCCCGCCCTCCGCGCGGACGCGACGGTACGGCGGTGCGCCCTGCTCGGCGCCGTCCTGGCCCTGGCGGCCACGCCCGCCGTCCCGGCCGGGGTCCCGGTCCTGCTGGCCCTGACGGGTCTTCTCCTGCACCGCCGCCCGACCGACCGGGGAGCCGCCGCATGAACACCACGCTCGCCGTGATCCTCGCACTGGCCGTCGGCACGTACGCCTTCCGGCTGGTCGGCCCGGTCCTGCACGGCCGGGTCACCGTCCCGCCCCGCGTCCAGGAACTGGCCTCGGCGGGCGCGGTGGTCCTCCTGGTCGCCCTGCTGGCCACGGGCGCGCTGACCGAGTCCGGCGGCTTCGCGGGCTGGGCCCGCCCCACCGGGGTGCTGGTGGGCGCCGTCCTGGCCTGGCGCCGGGCACCGTTCGCCGTGGTGGTGCTGGGGGCGGCTACGACGACGGCGGTGTTGCGGATGGTGGGGGTGGGTTAGGGCCTGGCGGCCTTTCGCCATACCGCGAGGTCGCCCGAGACGAAACCGATGTCGGGCAGCGCGGTCGACTTCGTCTGGATCGTGAACAGCGCGATGTCCCCCGAGGGGTGCTTGATGCAGATCTCGGTACCGGCCGCCGACGCGGCCAGCGACAAGTCGTGGTCGGTGGCGTGCTTGAGGAAGAGACGGCACTCGTCGAGGGTGGTGCCGTGTCCGCCGATCATCTGGACGAACACGCTGCCGTCACTTTCGAGTTCGCAGCTGGACGTCTTGCAGCCGAAACGGATGGCCCCCTTGTCGTTCCTCGGCTTGCCGAACGGGTCCTTGATGCTGATCGGGTGCTTCGCGTCCACCATCAGCGGGGCGTACGGCTCGGCCTGCGGCTGTGACAGCGAGGGCGAGGGGGACTGCGCCGCGCCGGGCGCACCATCAGCGGCGGCACCGGAGCCCGACGAGTCCTTGGCGTTCGACGCGGACGAGGGCGCCGACGATCTCGGCGACTGTCCCGCGGCCGACGTCCGGGAGCCCGCCGTGTCCCGCCCGCCGGCCCGGCCCTTCGCGTCCATGACCGACCACGCCAGGAGGGCCACCAGCAGCGCGCCGCCCGCCACACCCGCGACAGAGATCAGCGCGGCGCGCCGGCGGCGGGCCTTCCGCTGCTCCGGCGTCGGCTGCGGCCAGCCGGCCGGCGCGATCAGCAGCTGCCGGGCGTACGCCGGGGTCGGCTCGGGTACGGGCGCCGGAACCACGACCTCCGGTCCGGTGATCTCCCGCCACACGGCCGGTCCCCCGCCCGCGTCGGCGTCCGCGCCCAGCCGCCGCCGGCACCACTCCACGACCTCCGCCGGAGTGGCCCGCTCCGCCGGATCGGCGGCCAGGCACCGGGCGAGCAGCGGACGCAACGGCTCGGGCAGCAGGTCCAGGCCGGGGTCCTCGTGCACGATCCGGTACAGCACGTTGACGGCCGGCCCGTCCCCGTACAGCGGTCTGCCCAGCGCCGCGAACGCGGCCGTCTGCCCGAGCGCGAAGACGTCGGTCGCCGCCGTCACCTCGCCCCCGGACGCCTGCTCCGGAGCCATGAACGAGGGCGTGCCGATCGTGCCGCCCGTCGCCGTGTACGAGGTCCCGTCGGCGGCCAGCGCGATACCGAAGTCGATCACCCGGGGACCGTCGGCGGCCAGCAGCACGTTCGACGGCTTCAGGTCCCGGTGCACGATGCCCTCGGCGTGGATGGCCTGAAGCGCCTCGGCCACCCCCGCCATCAACCACAGCACGGCCGGCACCGGCAACGGCCCGCGCCGGGCCACGGCCTCCGTCAGGGACGGCCCCGGCACGTACAGCGTGGCCAGCCACGGCGGTACGCCGTCGGCGTCGGCGTCGATCAGCTCCGCCGTGTACGCCCCCCGCACCCGCCGGGCCGCCTTGATCTCCCTGCCGAACCGCCGCCGGAAATCCGGGTCGTCCGCCAGCTCCGGCCGTACGACCTTCAGCGCGACGGGCCGTCCGCCCTGCGTGTGGGACAGGTAGACCCGTCCCATGCCGCCCGCGCCCAGCCGTGCGGCGAGCCGGTAGCCCGCCACCACCGGTGGGTCGTCCGCCTGGAGTGGCTGGAACACCTCCGTCGACTGGTTCACCGGCCCGTACCCCCCAGTTGATGCGTTGGCCAACGGCAGCAGCCTAAGCGGAGTGTCAGTGCGGGCCGCTACGGTCCCTGCCCATGACCGACACCCGCGCCTTCTACGACACCATCGCCGAGGACTACGCCGACCACTTCCGCGACCCCCTCGCCGAACGGCCCCTGGAACGGGCCCTCCTCAGCGCGTACGCCGAACAGGTCGGCCCCGACGGCACGGTGGCCGATCTCGGCTGCGGCCCCGGCGACGTCACCGCGCACCTGGCCGGTCTGGGCCTGTCCGTCTTCGGCGTCGACCTCTCGGACGCCATGATCGCCATCGCCCGCCGCCGGTACCCCGCACTGCGGTTCGAACAGGGGTCCATGCGGGAGCTGTCCGTCGCCGACGGTTCGCTGGCCGGGGTGGTCTCCTGGTACTCCAGCATCCACACACCCGTGGACGAACTCCCGGACCTGTTCGCCGAGTTCCACCGCGTACTGGCCCCCGGCGGGCGCCTCCTCCTCGCCTTCCAGGTCGGCGACGAACCGCTCCGCCTCGAACACCCCTTCGGTCACGACGTGACCCTGGACTACGAGCGGCGCCGCCCCGAGCAGATGGCGGAGCTGTTGTCGGGGGCGGGCCTCACCGTCCGCTCCACCACCGTGCGGGGGCCCGAGGTGACGCGCGGCGAATCACCCGTCCCGCAGGCGTTCCTTCTCGCCCAGAAGGAAGGCTGACCAGGCGGACGGGGTGACGGTGAGGTGGGCGGCGAGGGGTTGCTTCGAGTCGCGGATGTGGATGGCGGTGGGGTGGGCGGCCACTTCCAGGCACTGGCCGCCTTCGCCGTCGCTGTAACTGGACTTACGCCAGCTCAACTGGTCTATGGTCATTGCTCTTCCAGCATCTTCTCGATCAAGTCCAAGGACTCGTACGGGTTGAGGGCCTGCGCCCGGATGATCCCATAGCGAGCGGCGAGGACGCGGACCTGTTCTCGATCACTGATCAGCTTGGGGTAGCCCTGGATCTCCATGTATGCAACCTGCTCCTTCCCCTTAGGGATGAGCAAGGTGAACGAACCACCAAGTGATGGGTGATTCTCGCGGCCCGTCGGCATGATCTGAAGCTGCACGTTGCGCATGCGCCCGAGTCGCAGCAGCTGCTGTAGCTGGCCGCGGTGCACCTGCGGCCCCCCGATCGGCCGCTCCAGCACCGCCTGTTCGATGACGAAGCTGAACTCGGGCGGTGGCCACTGCTCGAAGATCTGCTGGCGTGACAGCCGGTCGGCCACCCGCTTCTCGATGGTCTCCTCGTCCAGGGGCGGGTGCCGCTGGGTGAACACCGCGCGCGCATAATCCTCGGTCTGGAGCAGGCCCAGCACGCCCATGGTGCTGTAGTCGTGCAGGGACACTGCCTGCGCCTCCAGCACCGCATAACCCCGGTACCACTCGGGATGCCGTGTCCGCGCCCTGGTCATCGCCTCCTCCACCTCCGGGATGACCGCGATGAACATGCCGTTGGCGCCCAGGATCTCGTCGGCCCGCCGCAGGAACTCCGGCCTCGGCGTACGCACCCCTCGCTCCATCGCGGAGATCTGGTCCGGGCCGTACCCCACCAACTGGCCGAACTCCCGCTGGTTCAGCCCCGCCCGCTCCCGCATCAGCTTCAGCTGCTTGCCCAGTACGGCGAACACCCCAGCCGAGCCGTTCTCCTCCGCCGGCGTCTCCGGCCTCCGCTCGCTCTCCTCCGTCACGCGCCCCTCCGACTGACCCGTACTCCCACTAGACGCACCCGTACGACTACGTACAGTCGCCAGGTCTCCCCTGGTCAGCGTAGGGAGAAGCGACCACGCTCGGTGATGTGAACGTAGAAATCTCCACCCCCACAACCGAACTCGTCCAACGGCTCAGCTCGACTCCCCGGGGCGCCCGACTGGCCCGTCGGCTCACCGGTACCGCGCTCGCCACCTGGGGGTATCCCCACGACGGCGACCTCAGCCACACCGCCCAGCTCGTCGTGGCGGAGCTCGCCGCCAACGCCGTCACCCACGGTCGCGTACCGGGCCGGGACTTCGAACTGCGGCTGGCGCTGCTCCCCGCCAAGGACACCTTGCGTATCGAGGTGAGCGACGCCCGGGGCGACCGCGCCCTCCGCTTCCTCGACGGGGGGTTGGAGGACGAGAACGGCCGGGGTCTCGTCGTCGTACAGGTGCTGGCCACACTGTGGGGCGTGTCCGAGCGGGACGTCGGCAAGACGGTCTGGGTGGAGCTGGCGCTCAGCGCAACGCGGCGACCGTGTCCGCGAAGGCGCGGGCCGGCGGGCTGAGCGCGTCCCAGCGGCGGACGGCCCAGCCGACGGGGAGGGGACGCAGGCCGGGCAGCGGGATCAGGCGCAGCGGGCCGTCGCCGGGGACCGGCAGCCCCGGTACGGCCGGTACGACCGCCCTTCCGATCCCCAGCTCGGCGAGCAGCAGGGCCGTGTCCCAGTCGGCCACGCTCGGCTCGTAGGCGAACCGCACGCCGCGTTCGGCGCACGCCGCTTCCAGGTGGGCGGCGGACGTGGAGTTCGGCGGGAGCCGGATGACCCGGGCGTCGGACAGCTCGGCCGGGTCCAGGTGCGGGCGGCCGGCCAGCGGGTCGTCCGCCCGGACGGCGAGGAGCCACGGCAGCTCCGCGACCGTCCGCTGTTCGATGCCCCGGACCGGTGGGCCGATGGTGATCCACGCGAGGTCCAGCGTGCCGTCGGCGAGGGCGTCGAAGCTGCCCCGGCCCGAACTGACCGTGCGGAAGTCCAGGTTGACCTTGGGGTGGCGGCGGCGGAACGCGACGACCGCGTCGGACATGAAGTGCCGGACGGTCGTCGCGCCGGTGGCCACACGGACGTACCCGCTGTGGCCGTCGACCAGGTCGCGCAGCTCTCGTACGGCGACGTCCAGGGCGTTGATGCCCTCGCCCGCGGCGGCCTCCAGTATCCGGCCGGCCTGCGTCGGTACGACCCCGCGCGGCCGGCGTTCCAGCAGGGCCACGCCGGTCTCCCGCTCCAGTCGCTTGACGTGCTGGCTGACGGCGGACTGGGTGCGGCCGAGGTCACGGGCGACCGAGCTGAGGCTGCCGGCACGGCACACAGCGATGAACACGCGGAGGTCTTCCAGGGTCACAAGACCCAAGCTAACACTGGGGGTTGGTGAGGAAACCCAAGGATTGACTGGGCTCAGCACGGCGCGCGAGGATCGTGAGCGGGCCGCGACCGACCCAGGCGGCAACCCGCTCCCCGCCCCACCGAGTCCGGAGGAGGTGGGACCAGCGAGGAGCGGGTGCCGACCGTAGCCGTTGCTGTGAAGCGACCGTTTGGCCGGGGCCGATCAGCCCCTCAGCGCTCGTACAACCCCGCCACCTCCGCCGCGAAGTCCCGCAGGATCTGCTCGCGCCGCAGCTTCATGGAGGGGGTCAGGTGGCCGGCCGCCTCCGTGAAGTCGACCGGGAGGACGGCGAAGCGGCGGATGGACTCGGGACGGGAGACCATGCGGTTCGCCTCGTCGATCGCCCGCTGGAGGACTTCCCTCAACTCCTCGTCGTCCACCAGGAGTTCCGGAGGTACCGGGTGCTTTCCGATCATCTGGCGCCAGTGGGTGATGCCGTCGCGGTCGAGGGTGATCAGGGCCGCTACGTAGGGGCGGGCGTCGCCCACCAGCATCACCTGGGAGATCAGCGGGTGCTGGCGCAGCCAGTTCTCCAGCGGGGCCGGGGCCACCGACTTGCCGCCCGCCGTGATCAGGAGTTCCTTCTTGCGGCCGGTGATGGTCAGGTAGCCCTCGTCGTCCAGTTCGCCGAGGTCGCCCGTCGGCAGCCAGCCGTCGCGGGTCGCGGGGACCACTCCGCCCGCCTGGGGGTCCCAGTAGCCGCGCAGCACGTGGTCGCCGCCGATGAGGATCTCGCCGTCCGCCGCGATCCTCACCCGCGTCCCGGGCAGCGGCCAGCCGACCGTGCCCAGGCGGGGCTTCAGGGGCGGGGTGACCGTGGCGGCGCCGGTGGTCTCCGTGAGGCCGTAGCCCTCGAAGATCTCGATGCCCGCACCGGCGTAGAACGCGGCGAGGCGCCGGCCGAGCGGGGAGCCGCCGCAGATGGCGTACCGGACGCGGCCTCCCATGGCGGCGCGCAGGCGGCGGTAGACGAGGGGGTCGTAGAAGGCGCGCTGTGTCTTCAGGGCGCGCCCCGGGCCGTTGCCCGCGCCGGTCTGGCGGGCCTCCAGCGCCTCGCCGTAGCGCTCGGCCACGGCCGCCGCGCGGTCGAAGACCGACGCGCGGCCGCCGGCCTCCGCCTTGGCGCGCGCCGAGTTGTACACCTTCTCCAGCATGTAGGGGATGGTCAGCAGGCAGGTCGGCTTGAAGGCGTCCAGGTCCGGGAGGAGGTCCTGCGGGGCCAGGCTCGGGGCGTGGCCGAGGCGGACCCGGGCGCGGACGCAGGCGATGGCCACCATGCGGCCGAAGACGTGGGACATGGGGAGGAAGAGCAGGACCGACGGGTCTTCGCCCTTCGCCTTGAAGACGGGGTGGAGGAGTTCGATCGCGTTGTCGACCTCGGCGAAGAAGTTACCGTGCGAGAGGGCGCAGCCCTTGGGGCGGCCGGTGGTGCCCGAGGTGTAGATCAGGGTGGCGAGCGTGTCGGGGCCGAGCATGCCCCGGCGTACGCCGGTCTCGCCTTCGGGCACGAGTGCGCCCGCCTCGGCGAGACGGGACACGTGGTCCTTCTCCATCACCCACACGTGGCGCAGGTCGGGCAGGTGGGCCAGTTCGGGGCCGATGGCGGCGGCCTGGGCGGCGGTCTCGGTGACCAGGGCGACCGCGCCGGAGTCATGCAGGATCCAGCGGGTCTGGAAGACGGAGGAGGTCGGGTAGACCGGGACCGTGACCAGGCCGGCCGCCCAGGCGGCGAAGTCGAGCAGGGTCCAGTCGTACGTCGTGCGGGACATGACGGCGATGCGGTCGCCGGGCATCAGCCCTTCGGCGATCAGGCCCTTGGCCACGGCCTGCACCTCGGCGGCGAAGCGGGCGGCCGTCACGTCCGTCCAGCGGCCGTCGGAGAGCTTGCGACTGAGGACGACCTGGTCGGGGGCGGTCTCCGCGTTCTCGTACGGGAGGTCGGCGAGGGAGCCGTGGGTGACCGGGGGTGCGAACGGGGGAACGGCCACTTCCCGTACGGCCCCGTCGAGCCGGCGTATCTCGGGTTCGACGAGGACCGGGCGGCCGTCGTAGTCGGTGGCGGAGACCGGGGTGCCGGAGGAGGTGGGCGGGGTCGGGTACGACGTGGACACGGGCGGCTCCTCTGGCGTGCGTGCACCTGCGGTGAGCCTTTCACGGAAAGGGGGTTACCGCTGGTTAGGCAGGTGATCGTACGGCTCCGCTGTGAGGGGGTTGTGCGGGTTCGGGGATGATCCGGGGCCGGGGATGTGCAGCCTCGGGGGTTATGTGACGGGTGCTCACCTTTACCCGCCACGTGCCCGGCTCTGCCTGGTCTCCTTTGCCTGTCCGCCCGGTGTCAGGGGCGTTCCAGGATCGCCGTCACGCCCTGGCCGCCCGCCGCGCAGACCGAGATCAGCCCCTTGCCCGGGCCCTCCCGTTCCGCCAGCTGCCTGGCCAGGGTGGCCACGATGCGGGCGCCCGTCGCCGCGAAGGGGTGGCCCGTGGCCAGGGAGGAGCCCGTGGCGTTCAGGCGCGCGCGGTCCACGGGTGGCAGGCCCCGCTTCTCCCAGGCCGCGAGCGTGGCCAGCACCTGGGAGGCGAAGGCCTCGTGGATCTCCACCAGGTCGAAGTCGGCCAGGTCCAGGCCGGTGCGCTCCAGCAGGCGCGGGACCGCGTACGCCGGTGCCATCAGCAGGCCGTCCTCGCCGTCCCTCACGTCCCCGTGGACGAAGTCGACGGCCGCCGTCTCGTACGCGGTCAGGTACGCGAGCGGTTCCAGGCCGCGGGCCTCGGCCCACTCCTCGCTCGCCAGCAGGACGAGGGCGGCGCCGTCCGTCAGGGGGGTGGAATTGCCGGCCGTCATGGTGGGGTCGGGGTGGTCCGCGCCGAACACCGGCTTCAGGGCGGCCAGTTTCTCGGGAGTGGAGTCCGGGCGCAGGTTCTGGTCCCGCTCCAGACCCCGGAAGGGGATCACCAGGTCCGTGAAGAAGCCCCGCTCGTAGGCGGCGGCGAGGCGCCGGTGGCTGGTGGCCGCCAGTTCGTCCTGGGCGCGGCGGGAGATGCCCCAGGCGCGGGCGGTGACCGCCGCGTGCTCGCCCATCGACAGGCCGGTGCGCGGCTCGGCGTTGCGCGGGATGTCCGGGACCAGGTGCGCGGGGCGGATGCGGGCCAGCGCCTTCAGGCGGGCGGACGCGGACTTCGCCCGGCGGGCTTCCAGGAGGATGCGGCGGAGGCCGTCGTTGACGCCGAGGGGCGCGTCGCTCGCCGTGTCGGCGCCGCCCGCCACCGCCGACTCGGTCTGGCCGAGGGCGATCTTGTTGGCGGCGGCGATGACGGCCTGGAGTCCGGTGCCGCAGGCCTGCTGGATGTCGTAGGCGGGGGTGCGCGGGTCCAGCCGGGAGCCGAGCACGGTCTCGCGGGCCAGGTTGAAGTCCCGGCTGTGCTTGAGGACCGCGCCGGCGACGAACTCGCCGACTGCGCCGGGGCCGTGGAGGTCGTAGCGGTCGGTGAGGCCGTTCAGGGCGGCGGTCAGCATCTCCTGGTTGCTCGCGGTGGCGTAGGGGCCGTCGGAGCGGGCGAACGGGACGCGGGTGCCGCCGAGCACCGCGACCCGGCGTGCGCGGGGTGGTTCCAGGGGGCTCATGCCGATCTGCTCCTCACCTGTGGCGGTGGCTCACCCGGTAGTGGCCCACCTTGCCTTACCTTCGGTAACGTTACTCCAGAGTAAGCACATTCCAGCTCTTCGGAACCGAACCGCGCGGGAGTCGCAGATGGCCGACCGCTACCTCAGCCTCACCGGCACGGCCC
Source organism: Streptomyces sp. Ru62 (assembly GCF_002920615.1). GTDB lineage: Bacteria > Actinomycetota > Actinomycetes > Streptomycetales > Streptomycetaceae > Streptomyces. The sequence goes on along the minus strand of NZ_PQSU01000012.1, from coordinate 42,635 downwards.
CCGGCCGTTTCCTCACCCGGCGCCTGGGCCTGCCCCAGCCGGCCGAGCTGATCCGGTGGTCATCGGGGCGGCCCGCGCTGCCCGGCCCGCTGCTGCACCTGACCGCCGGGAAGTCCGCTCTCGATCTCACGCCCGTCCTGGGCCGTACCGGCCTCGCCCTCGGGGACCGCGAACCCGCCGCCGTCGTCCTGGACGCCACCGGGGTCGGGGACGTCGACACGCTCGCCGAGGTGCACACGGCCCTCCACCCCGTCGTTCGGTCCGTCGCCCCGAGCGGCCGGGTGCTGGTGCTGGGCGCCCCCCTCGACCCCGCCGACCACCACCGGTCGGCCGCCCAGCAGGCCCTGGAGGGCTTCACCCGCTCCCTCGGCAAGGAGATCGGACGGGGCAGGACCGTCAACCTGGTCCGGCTGACGGACGCCGGCGCCGCCGAGTCCACCCTGCGGTTCCTGCTCTCCCCCCGGTCCGCCTACGTCAGCGGCCAGGTGATCGAGGTCGGCGGCGGAGAGGTCGCCGCACCGGCCGACTGGGAACGGCCGCTCGACGGGCGGACCGCGCTGGTCACCGGGGGCGCCCGCGGGATCGGCGAGTCCGTCGCCGGGACGCTGGCACGGGACGGCGCCCGGGTCGTCGTACTCGACGTGCCCGCCGCCGAGGCCGACGCCCGCCGGGTGGCAGAACGGCTCGGCGGCACCGCCCTCGCCCTCGACATCACCGCCGCCGACGCGGGCGAGCGCATCGCCGACGCCCTCCCCGACGGGCTGGACGTCCTCGTCCACAACGCGGGCATCACCCGGGACCGAAGGCTGGCCAACATGCCGGCGGACCGGTGGCAGGCGGTCCTGGAGGTCAACCTGGGCAGCGTGCTGCGCACCACCGACGCGCTGCTCGCCCGGGGCGCCCTGCGCACCGGCGGGCGGATCGTGGCCACCGCCTCCATCGCCGGGCTCGCGGGCAACGCGGGCCAGACCAACTACGCAGCGAGCAAGGCGGGGATCATCGGTCTCGTACGGTCCCTCGCGCCCCGCGCGCTCGCCGAGCACGGGGTGACCGTCAACGCGGTGGCGCCCGGGTTCATCGAGACGCGGATGACCGCCGCGATCCCGCTGTTCATCCGGGAGGCGGGCCGCCGCATGAACTCCCTCGCGCAGGGCGGTCAGCCCGTCGACGTCGCCGAGACCACCGCCTGGCTCGCCCACCCGGCGTCCGGCGCGGTCAACGGCCAGGTCGTCCGCGTCTGCGGCCAGAGCCTGCTGGGGGCGTGATGACCGCCGTCACCCTGACCGCGCCCCCCGCGCTGGCCCCGCTGCTGGCCCGGGGCGCCCTGCGCTCGCCCTTCAAGCGCCCCGCCCCCGACGCGGCCTTCCCGCGCACCCGCCTGGTGCTGCCCGGCGTCCGCGTGGACCTGACCAGGCTGGCCGCGTACGAGCGGGTCTGCGGCTTCCCGACCGGCGAGCCCGAGCTGCCGGTCACCTACCCGCACGTCCTGGGCTTCCCGCTGGCCATGCGGCTGATGAGCGGACGGGACTTCCCGCTGCCGCTGCTGGGGCTGGTGCACACGTCGATCGAGATCACGCGCGGTGCCCCGCTGGCGGCCGACGGGGAGTACGAACTCGGCGTGTGGATCGCCGGGTTGACGGCGCACCGGCGGGGGACGGAGGCGACGGTGGTGACGGAGCTGCGCTCGGGCGGGAGCGTGGTGTGGGAGTCCCGCAGCACGTATCTGGCCCGGCACCGCACCGACCCGGTCACCACACCCGCGCCACGAGAACACGCGGACGCCGTGCTGCCCGCCGTCGCCGAGTGGAGCCTCGCCGGGGACGTGGGGCGGCGGTACGGTGCCGCGTCCGGCGACCGCAACCCCATCCACCTGTACCCCCTCACCGCCCGCCTCTTCGGCTTCCCCCGCGCCATCGCCCACGGCATGTGGACCCTGGCCCGCTGCCTGGCGGCCCATGGCACGGACGGCTCCGCCGTGGTGCGGGCGCGGTTCCGGGCGCCGGTGCTGTTGCCGGGGACGGTGGTGTACGGGGCCGACGGGAGCGGGCGGTTCGAGTTGCGGGGTGCCGAGGGCGGGCGGGTGCATGTGGAGGGGGACGTGCGGGGGAAGTGAGGACCGTCACCGGGTGCGGGCCGGCGGGGGTCGCTCGCGCCCACGCCCCGGAGCCGCATGTCGAATGCAGCCCCGCGCCCCTAGGCCGGATCGGCCGGCGGTGTCCAGACCTGACCCCGCATCAGGTTGCCCAGGCCCGCCCACGCGAAGTTCATCAGGGTGGCCGCTGCCTGGCGGGCCGTCGTCCCCGGGGTGGCGTTGGCCCAGGCGGCCAAGGACTCGGCGGCGCCGACCAGGGCCTCGGCCAGGCCCGCCACCTCGTGTTCCGGGAGGTCGGGGTCGCGGTGGGCCTCGCGGGCCGCGACCGCGACCAGCCGGGTCACGAACGCGACGATCTCCGCGCGCATCGCGGCGACCTCGGCCGCGAAGGGTTCCCCGTGCATACGGGCCTGGAGGTGCAGCACCGACCAGCCGTCGGGGTGCTCGGCGGTGTGCGCGAAGAACGCCCGCAGGCCGTCCCAGAGTTGCCGGTCGGCGGGCAGCCCCGGCCGGACACCCGCGCGCACGGCCTCCGTGAGCGCGGCCGCCTCGCGGCGGATGCACGCGGTGAAGAGGTCTTCCTTCGAGTTCAGGTACAGATAGACCAACGGCTTGGACACGCCCGCGAGTTCGGCGATCTCGTCCATCGACGCGGCCATGTACCCGCGCTGCCCGAAGATCCGTACGGCAGCGTCGAGCATCTGCTGCTCGCGCACCGCCCTCGGCATCCGTTTGGTCTTGACGGCACCCATGAGGGCAAGCCTAGTTGGGCCGGCGGCGGGACTAGCTGGACGCGGTGGCCCCGCCCTGCGCCCGCGAGGTGTCGTCGGCGACGTCCTCCTGGCTGCGGTTGGCGTCCAGGTTGGCCTTCATCCGGTCGACCCTGCGCACGATCTGCACAGAGGCCCGGTCCCGCTCCTTGCGCAGCACCACCCAGCTGATCGGCGCCGAGAGGACCAGGGCGAGCAGCAGGACCCACAGTCCGTTGGACTCGCCGAAGCCGCGCGGGAAGATGCCCGAGTAGACGGCTCCCCAGACGATCAAGAGGCAGCCCGCGAAGATACCGAGGCGCATCAGCGTGTAGCGGAGCATCTCAATCCACTCGTCCGATTCCAAAAGGGGTCATCGTCCAGTGAAGCACGAGCGGTGGACGATCACGCAGGGGGGTCGGCGTCAGCGGAGCGGCAGCAGCATGATGATGTCGTCGCGGTCGTCGCCGGGCGCGACCCGGATGGCGTCCGGGACGCGGCCGACCTCCTTGTAACCGCAGGAGCCGTAGAACCGCTCCAGGCCCAGCCCGCCCCGGCAGGTCAGCCGGACCGCCTCGATGTCCTCCATCCCGCGGGCCGCGTCCGCGGCGGCGGCCAGCAGGTCGCGGCCGTAGCCCCGGCCCTGGTGGCGGGGGTGGACCATCACCGTGTACAGCCACAGCCAGTGGGTCATCAGCCGGTGGGTGTTGCGGGTGAGGAAGGCGGCCGCGGCGACCTCGCCGGCCTCGTCGTGGCCGACGAGCAGCCGGGTGCGGCCCTCGGCCATCTGCACGAAGTGCCGCACCAGCTCCGGGCGTATCTCCTCGCGGGTCACCGGCGGTACGAAGCCGACGGCCCCGCCCGCGTCGGTGACGTCCGTCCACAGGTCGAGGATGCCGTCGCGCAGGGCGGGGGTGATGGCGGGGTCCAGGGTGAAAGTAAGAGGCACGTCGGCAGTTTACTTATTACCCAAGGACGCGTGCAGCCACTTTCAGGTCGGCCACCAGGCCCTGGTACGCCTGCTCGCGGTCGTCTGCGCGCAGCACGGCCGACGGATGCACGGTCGGCACCAGCCGCTCCGGCCGGCCGTGGATCTCCTCCTCCAGTACGGTCCCGCGCACCTGGCTCACCCGGAACGACGACCCCAGCAGCGCCTTCCCGGCCGTCGCGCCCAGGATCACGATCAGCTCCGGCTCCACCAGCGCCAGCTCCGCCGCGAGCCAGGGGCCGCAGGCCGTCATCTCGCGCAGGCTCGGCGCCTTGTGGATACGACGCTTGCGGGGTTCCGCCCGGGTGAACTTGAAGTGCTTGACCGCGTTGGTGACGTAGGCCTCGGATGGGTCGATGCCGGCCTCCGCCAGGGCCCGGTCGAGCAGCTTGCCGGCGGGCCCGACGAAGGGCCTGCCCTGCCGGTCCTCCTGATCGCCGGGCTGCTCCCCCACGAGCATCACGCGGGCGTCGGTGTCCCCGGCACCGAAGACCGTCTGGGTGGCGGCGCGGTGCAGGGGGCAGCCGCGACAGCCGGCCGCCGCGCTGCGCATGGCGGTGAGATCGGCGCCCTCCGGAACGAAGGGTGCCGCGGTGTAGGCGTCCTCAGGGGCCTTCGTCGCCGGCATGCCGGGCGAGTACCCCTCGTTCCGGCGGGGAATCGAGGGGTCGTTCAGGCCGTCGCCCGGCTGCGGTGCGTGGGGGTTCTCGCGCAGAGCCCCGCGCCCCTGGTCGGCTCATCCGGCCCTCGCCGGGAGGTCACACCCGCATCGGCTGGGGCGACTCCCGGCGCGCCGGGTCGGGGCCGTCGTACTCGCGGATGATCTCGTACCGGGTGTTGCGCTCCACCGGGCGGAAGCCCGCGTCACGGATCAGTTCCAGCAGGTCCTCACGGGTCAGCTTGTTCGGCGTGCCGAAGTTGTCCGCGTCGTGGGTGATCTTGTACTCCACCACCGACCCGTCCATGTCGTCGGCGCCGTGCTGGAGGGCGAGCTGGGCCGTCTGCACGCCGTGCATGACCCAGAAGACCTTGACGTGCGGGACGTTGTCGAACAGCAGCCGCGACACCGCGAAGGTCTTCAGCGCCTCGGCGCCGGTCGCCATCTGGGTGCGCGCCTGGAGGGTGTTGCGTACCTTGCCGTCCTTCATGTCCACGAAGTCGTGCTGGTAGCGCAGCGGGATGAAGACCTGGAAGCCGCCGGTCTCGTCCTGGAGCTCGCGCAGGCGAAGGACGTGGTCGACGCGGTGCCGGGGCTCCTCGATGTGGCCGTACAGCATGGTGCACGGGGTCTTCAGACCCTTCTCGTGCGCCAGGCGGTGGATGCGGGACCAGTCCTCCCAGTGGGTGCGGTGGTCCACGATGTGCTGCCGGACCTCCCAGTCGAAGATCTCGGCGCCACCGCCCGTCAGCGACTCCAGGCCCGCGTCGATCAGCTCGTCCAGGATCTCGGAGGCCGACAGACCGCTGATGGTCTCGAAGTGGTGGATCTCGGTCGCCGTGAAGGCCTTCAGGGAGACGTTCGGCAGGGCCTTCTTCAGCTCGCGCAGGGAACGCGGGTAGTACCGCCACGGCAGGTTCGGGTGCAGGCCGTTGACGATGTGCAGCTCGGTGAGGTTCTCCGACTCCATCGCCTTGGCGAGCTTGACGGCCTCCTCGATGCGCATCGTGTACGCGTCCTTCTCGCCCGGCTTGCGCTGGAACGAGCAGTAGGCGCAGGAGGCCGTGCACACGTTGGTCATGTTCAGGTGCCGGTTGACGTTGAAGTGGACGACGTCACCGTTCTTGCGGGTCCGCACCTCGTGGGCGAGCCCGCCGAGCCAGGCCAGGTCGTCCGACTCGTAGAGCGCGATGCCGTCCTCGCGGGTCAGCCGCTCACCGGAGCGGACCTTCTCCTCCAGCTCGCGCTTGAGCCCGACGTCCATACCCACACCTTTCCACGACAACTCGACCCACCGTATCCCTAGACCTCTTCCGGCAGTTCCCCGACCCGGTTCTCCCACTTGGTGGAGAGCACGATCGTGGTACGGGTGCGGGAGACGCCCTTCGTCCCGCTGAGCCGGCGGATCGTCTTCTCCAGGCCGTCCACGTCCGTCGAGCGGACCTTGAGCATGAAGGAGTCGTCACCGGCGATGAACCAGCAGTCCTCGATCTCCGGCAGGTCCCGCAGCCGCTGGGCGACGTCCTCGTGGTCGGCGGCGTCGGAGAGCGAGATGCCGATCAGGGCGGTGACGCCGAGGCCGAGGGAGGCCGCGTCCACCGTGGCGCGGTAGCCGGTGATGACACCGGCCGCCTCCAGCCGGTTGATGCGGTCGGTGACGCTGGGGCCCGACAGGCCGACCAGGCGCCCCAGCTCCGCGTAGGAGGCCCGGCCGTTCTCCCTCAGGGCCTGGATGAGCTGCCTGTCCACCGCGTCCATGCGATCGAAGCCTTCCGGTGAAAGTCCGTGGAGTGATGAGGGGTACTGCTGCTTGCCTTACGTGCCGGGTGTGCCGCCGCCCAGCTCGCCCTTCCAGCGCCGGTACAGGCCGTGCGCGACACCAGCCGCGTCCAGCACGCGGCCGGCGACGAAGTCCACCAGGTCCTGGATGTGGGTGGCGCCCGCGTAGAAGGCGGGCGAGGCCGGGACGACCGTGGCGCCGGCGTCGTCCAGCGCGACGAGGTGGCGCAGCGTCTGCCCGTTCAAGGGGGTCTCCCGTACGGCGACGACCAGCGTCCGGCGCTCTTTCAGTGTGACGCTCGCCGCGCGCTGGAGCAGATCCTTGGACAGGCCGAGCGCCACACCCGCCACCGAGGCGGTGGAGGCGGGCACGACGATCATGCCCTTCGCCGGGTACGACCCCGAGGACGGGCCGGCGGCGAGGTCGCCGGCGCTCCAGTACCGCACCCCGCTGATGTCCACGTCGAAGGTGCCGGGCTTGCCGTCGGCGCCACGGGCCAGCCATTCCCGCAGGTCGTCCTGCCAGTGCGCGTCCCGGAAGGAGATGCCCGTCTCGTCCAGCAGCGTCAGCCGCGAGGCCCGGCTGACCACGAGGTCCACCGCTTCCCCGGCCTCCAGCAGCGCCCGCAGCACGGCAGCCGCGTACGGCGTCCCGGAAGCTCCGGACACCCCCACGATCCAAGGCACACGCTGCGTTTCTCCTGCGTTCACACCTTGAGCGTACCGGCGCGCCCGACCGCCCTCAGGCCGGGTGGTGCCGGGGCGCTCACACGGTCAGACCGCGTACCAGGAGATCGAGCAGCGCGCACACGAACAGGGCGATGCCGATGAAGCCGTTGACCGAGAAGAACGCCCTGTTCAGGCGGGAGAGGTCGTGGGGCCGGACGATGGAGTGCTCGTAGAGGAAGGCGCCCGCGACGATCAGCAGGCCCAGCCAGAAGAACGCTCCGGCGTGGGTGGCCAGGCCGTACCAGACGAACAGGGCCGTGGTGATGGTGTGGCAGACCCGCGCGCCCCAGATCGCGGCCGGGATGCCGAAGCGGGCCGGGACCGACATGACGCCGATCTCGCGGTCGGTCTCGACGTCCTGGCAGGCGTAGATCAGGTCGAAGCCGCCGATCCAGATGCCGACGGCGAGGCCGAGGATCACCGCCGTCCAGGACCACTCCCCGCTGATGGCCAGCCAGCCGCCGATCGGGCCCATGGACTGGGCGAGACCCAGGATGGCCTGCGGGAAGTTGGTGAAGCGTTTCCCGTAGGGGTAGACCACCATCGGGATCACCGCGACCGGGGCCAGGGCCAGGCAGAGCGGGTTGAGCAGGGCCGCCGCGCCCAGGAAGACCACCAGGGCGATCAGGGCGCCCGTCCAGGCGTGCCGGACCGACATCGCGCCGGTGACGAGCTCGCGGTGGGCGGTGCGCGGGTTCCGGGCGTCGATCTCGCGGTCGATGATCCGGTTGACCGCCATCGCGAAGGTGCGCAGGCCGACCATGCAGACCGTGACCAGGAGCAGACGGCCCCAGTGGATGTTCCGGTCCCACTCGTACATCGCCGTGAGGGAGGCGATGTAGGCGAAGGGGAGCGCGAAGACCGAGTGCTCGATCATCACCAGGCGCAGGAACGCCTTGGTGCGGCCGGGCTGGGGGATGGCGGCAGAGGCCGACGTCACAGTCCGTACTCCTTCCAGCGGCGGTCCACCAGGGCCGCCGTATCCGGGTCCGACACGACCATGTCGGGCCAGCCGCCGTCGCGGGTGTAGCCCTCCTCGGGCCACTTCCTCGTCGCGTCGATGCCCGCCTTGCCGCCCCAGAACTGCTGGTAGGAGGCGTGGTCCAGGTGGTCGACGGGCCCCTCCACGACCGTGAGGTCGCGGGCGTAGTCGGTGTTGCCGAGGGCCCGCCAGGCGACCTCGTGCAGGTCGTGCACGTCGCAGTCGGCGTCCACGACCACGATCAGCTTGGTCAGGGACATCATGTGCGCCCCCCAGATCGCGTGCATCACCTTCTGCGCGTGCTTCGGGTACTTCTTGTCGATCGAGACGATCGCGCAGTTGTGGAAGCCGCCGGCCTCGGGCAGGTGGTAGTCCACGATGTCCGGGACGATGATCTTGAGCAGGGGCAGGAAGAAGCGTTCCGTGGCGCGGCCGAGCGGGCCGTCCTCCGTCGGGGGGCGGCCGACGACGATCGACTGGAGCAGGGGGCGCCTGCGCATCGTCACGCAGTCGATCCTCAGGGCCGGGAAGGGTTCCTGCGGGGTGTAGAAGCCGGTGTGGTCGCCGAAGGGGCCCTCGGGCAGCATCTCGCCGGGCTCCAGCCAGCCCTCCAGGACCACCTCGGCGTTGGCCGGGACCTGGAGCGGGACCGTCTTGCAGTCGACCATCTCGATCCGCTTGCCCGCGAGGAAGCCGGCGAAGAGGTACTCGTCGATGTCGCCGGGGAGCGGGGCGGTGGAGGCGTACGTCACGGCGGGCGGGCACCCGAAGGCGATGGCCACCGGGAGCCGCTCGCCCCTGCGCGCGGCCACCTGGTAGTGGTTCCGGCTGTCCTTGTGGATCTGCCAGTGCATGCCGATGGTGCGCTTGTCGTGCCGCTGGAGGCGGTACAGGCCCAGGTTCCGGATGCCGGTCTCGGGGTCCTTGGTGTGGGTCAGGCCCAGGTTGAAGAAGGAGCCGCCGTCCTTCGGCCAGGTGAACAGCGCCGGGAGCCGCTCCAGGTCGACGTCGTCGCCCTGGAGGACGACCTCCTGCACCGGCGCGTTGTCGGGCTTCACCTTCTTCGGCGGGACGTGGGCCATCGCGCCCAGCTTGCCGAAGGCCTCGCGGACGCCGACGAAGCCGTGCGGCAGCTCGGGCCGCAGCAGGCCGCCGATCTTCTCGGAGATCTCGCCGTACGACTTCAGGCCCAGCGCCTTCAGCAGCCGGCGGTCGGTGCCGTACACGTTCATGGCGAGGGGCATGTCCGAGCCGCGCACGTTCTCGAAGAGCAGCGCCGGACCGCCGGACTTCTGCACCCGGTCGACGATCTCCCCGACTTCCAGATACGGGTCGACCTCGGCCTTGATGCGCTTGAGGTCACCCTCGCGCTCCAGCGCCCGGAGCAGGGAGCGAAGATCGTCGTAAGCCATGTGCCCAAGTATCGCCGACGTACCGCTTTGTCCCTGCGGCCACCCCCATGAAGGCGGGTCCGCGCAGCGCCGAGGAGTGCCAACATGGCTGGTGTGATTCCCACCATCGATCTGCGGATCTGGACCGAGGGGGACGCGATGCGGCGGGCCGTGCTCGCCCGCACCGTCGACCAGGCCCTGCAGTCCGCCGGCTTCCTGCTGGTCACCGGGCACGGCGTGGACCCCGCGCTGCGGGCCGGGATCCGGTCGGCCGCCCGGCAGTTCTTCCTGCTGCCCGCCGAGGTCAAGCAGCGCTACGCGGCGAAGGTCGGCGGACGCGGCTGGCTCGGGCCGGGCGCCGAGGCCAACGGGTACGCGGAGGGCACCGAGACCCCGCCGGACCTGAAGGAGTCGCTGACCTTCGCCACCGCCGAGCCGTTCGAGGACCCGGTCGTCAACGCGGAGTGGTACAAGCCCAACGTGTGGCCGGCGGAGGTGCCCGCGCTGCGCTCGCTGTGCGAGGAGTACCTGGGCCGGATGGTCGCGCTGGAGAAGGAGCTGCTGGCCCTGCTGGCGTGCGCGCTGGGGCTCGGCGCCGACTTCTTCACCCGGCACATGGACCATCCGACGTACGGCTTCAACATCAACTGGTACCCGGGGACGGAGGTCGTCGGCGCGCCGCGGCCCGGGCAGTTCCGGATCGGACCGCACACCGACTTCGGGACCGTCACCATCCTCGACCGGCAGGCCGGCAAGGGCGGCCTCCAGGTGTACACCGACGCGGACGGCTGGCAGGACGCGCCGTACGACCCGGCCGCGTTCACGGTCAACATCGGTGATCTGCTGGCCCGTTGGACCGGTGACCGGTGGCGGTCCGGGCGGCACCGGGTGCTGCCGCCGCCCCTCGACGCGCCCACCGAGGAGCTCATCTCGCTCGTCTACTTCGGCGAGTGCACCCCGGGCACGCTGGTGGAATCCCTTCCGGCGCCGGTGGGCCGGGTGGTGTACCCGCCCGTCGACTCGCACGTGTACCTCCGCGAGAAGCTGGACTCGATCACCGTCGAGTGAACCCCCGACCGGTCACCCACGGTTATTCACTTCCGCGTTCGGCCCGCCACCCGTTCCGTTGAAATGAACCGGCCGGGCATGTCCCGCCCGCGTCCCGCGGCATTGGCTTCCAGGGGGCCCGTAACCAGGGGCCCCTTCTGCGATGGGAGACGCGTGCGAATCACTGACATCCAGCGCTGCGAAGTCCGGCCGGGACGGCTCGTCGAGTGGACGTTGAGCCCGGCGACCGTCGCGGCGGCGACGGCGCTCCCGGAGGACTCCCGGCCGCCCGCCTACATCCAGGAGTCGCACATCAGGACGGCCAAGTCCGTCCGGGAGGACGGGCTCTTCGTGCCGACCTGGCTCGGCACCGCGTTCGACCTGCCCGGCCCGGTCGACCTCGACGTGCTGGAGCGGGCGCTGCGCGCCTGGACCGTACGGCACGAGACGCTGCGCAGCGGCTTCCGCTGGGCCGGCGACGAACTGCGCCGGTTCACGCTCGACGCGGCCGACGTATCCCTGCGCCGGGCGGAGGTGGGCGACTTCCCCGACGCCGGCGACCTCGTCCGCCACCTCCAGGAGCGCTTCGACACGGTCGCGGACGCGCTGCGCTGGCCCAACCTGATCTACACGGCGGTCGTCCGGGACGACGGCGCGAGCGTCTACATGGCCTTCGACCACAGCAACGTCGACGCCTACTCCCTGCACCGGCTGGCCGCCGAGATCCACGAGCTGTACGCGGCGGGCCTGACCGGCGTCGAACCGGACTCCGCCACGCCCGCCGCGAGTTACGTCGACTTCTGCGAGATCGAGCGCGCGGACGCGGACGGCATCGACGGCCGGCACGTGTTCGTGGACCGCTGGCGGGAGTTCATCCACCGCTGCGACGGCACGCTGCCGGGCTTCCCGGTGGACCTGGGCCTGACCCCGGGCGACCCGCTGCCCACGCAGCGGATGCTGTGCGAGCCGCTGGCGGACGCGGACGCGGCGGCGGCGTTCGAGGCGTACTGCAGGCCGTACGGCGGCAGCCTGGTCGGGCTGCTGGCCGCGACCGGGCTGATCGTGCACGAACTCGGCGGGCAGCCGGTGTACCGCACGGTGGTGCCCTTCCACACCCGGGTGAAGTCGCGGTGGACGGACTCGGTGGGCTGGTACGTGGGCGGCGCCCCGATCGAGGTGCCCGTGGGCCGCACCCGTGGCTTCCCGGAGGCCCTGCGGGCGGTCCGTGCCGAACTCCAGGCGAACCGGCCGCTGGCCCGGATGCCGCTGGCCCGGGTACTGCGCCTGCTGGGCGCGGACTTCCGGCCGACCTCCCCGGACCTGTACTCGATCGTGTCGTACGTCGACGCCCGCGCCATCCCGGGCGCCGAACGGTGGGCGGAGCTGAAGGCGTACGGGCTGATGCGGGTGTCGTACGGCGACCAGGTGTGCGTGTGGGTGAACCGGCTGCCCGACGGGCTGTGGCTGGCGAGCCGGTACCCGGACACCGACGTCGCGGCGAAGAACATGCGGCTGTACGTCGAGCGGCTGCGGGACCGGATCGCCTCGGTGGCCCACGACAGCCTGCCCGCGGTCTCCTAGGCGCTCAGCTCCGCCGCGGCTCCAGCGCCTCGATCAGGCGTTCGAAACGGCTCCGCCAGCGCTGTTCCGTCTCCTCCTCGCCCTGGAACTCATGGGTGAAGCGGAGAACGCTGCCGTCCTCCCCGTCCCGCTCCAGATGGAACCGGAGCCGGCCGCCGCCCCCGACCGTGTACTCCGCCATCCGGTCCACGTCCCACGCGGTGACCTGCCCGTCGCCCAGGTCGCGCAGGGTGACCGCGCCGCCGAGCCGGGGTTCGAGCACGTCGGCGGCGGTGAACCAGGACGCCAGCCCCTCGGGCGTGGCCAGCGCGGCCCAGACCTCCTCCATGCGCCGCGGGAGCCGCACCACGAAGTGCAGGATGTGCGTGTTCCCGTGCGTCTGGCTGGTGCCCTGTGCGATGGAACCGCTCATGACACCAGCCTGCCCCCGGGCCGGGGGATGCGCACGTGGTCACGGCAGCTCCCCCGCACGGTCCACGACCGCCCGGCGCAACACCGCCGTGTCGCTGGTGACCTGCCCCTGCACGATCGCGTCCCGCAGCAGATACATCCAGACCTCGTGCCGGTGCAGAGAGCCGCGAGCGAACGGTGCCGGCGGGCACGCCGAGCGCGCCTCGGCGCGGCCGACGTCACCGGTGTAGCGCCGTTGAACTTGCACTTGCGGACGCAGCTGCGGGCAGTCGTGCCGCTGGGTGGCACGGGTGGGCGCAACGGCACCCACCAGCGCGGATGTGTGTCCACGTCCTGATGGCCCTCCCGGACGACGAAGGCCGGTTCCCGTGACCCGTGTCACAGGAACCGGCCTCGCTCCGGCGGCGGTTACACGCCCGCGTAGGAGTGCTTGCCGCTGACGAAGATGTTGACGCCGTAGTAGTTGAACAGCCAGCAGCCGAAGGCGATCAGGGCCAGGTAGGCGGCCTTGCGGCCCTTCCAGCCGGCCGTGGCCCGGGCGTGCAGGTAACAGGCGTAGGCGATCCAGGTGATGAAGGACCAGGTCTCCTTCGGGTCCCAGTTCCAGTACCGGCCCCAGGCGTCGCCCGCCCAGATCGCGCCCGCGATGATCGTGAACGTCCAGAGGGGGAACACCGCCGCGTTGACGCGGTAGGCGAACTTGTCCAGGGACGCGGAGGCGGGCAGCCGCTCCAGCACCGAGGAGGCGAACTTCCCGGGCTTGCCGCCGAGCTGGAGCTTGTTCTCGTACGAGTCCTTGAACAGGTACAGGATCGTGGCGACCGCGCCGACGTAGAACACGGCACCGCAGAAGATGGCGGTGGAGACGTGGATGTACAGCCAGTACGAGTGCAGGGCCGGCACGAGCTGGTCGCTGGCCGTGTACAGCACGGTGACCGCGAGGCCCAGGTCCAGCAGGACCGTCGTGACGAGGAACAGCCCGAGCCAGCGCACGTTCTTCTTCAGGGCCAGCAGCCCCAGGTACACGCCGACGGCGACCGTGGAGAAGGTGATGTTGAACTCGTACATGTTGCCCCACGGCGCCCGCTCCACGGAGGCCGCGCGGGCGACGACGCCGCCCAGCTCCACCAGGAACGCGAGCACGGTGAGGGAGATGGCGATCCGGCCGTAGAGGTCGCCCTGCTCGTCGCCGCCGTGCGCGCCGGGCCCGTCCGGCACGTCCCGCGTGCCGGACGCCGAGCGGACGACGACCTTCGGCCGTTCCAGCACGGCGGTGCCGCCGGCCCGGTTCACGGTGACGGCGGGCCCGTCCGCCCTCCGCTCGCTGTCGGCGGTGAGCGCGGCGGCCGTACGGGCGACCTTGCTGCGGCTGCCGAACAGCCACTCGGCGATATAGGCGAAGAAGGCCAGGGTGTAGACCGCCATCGACGAGTAGATCAGCGTGTTGCTGATGCTCGCGAGGTGTTCGTTGGTCGCGGCGGCGAGATCGGTTGCGGCGGCGAGAGTCACTTCTCAGCCCCTTCGGCAGGTACGACTTGGGGGTCGGGGGTTGCTGCGGAGTCGTCGGGGTCGGGTGCCCCCGGCGCCTGGTCGTAGAGGATTCCGGCGAGGTCGCCCAGTTCCTCGGGCACCTTCGCGGACTCGCTGCGGCCGAGCCCGGCCATCTCGACCACCGTGACGCCGTCGGCACCGCGCACCGCGCGCACCCAGACCCGGCGGCGCTGGATGAACAGGGACGCGGCCAGGCCGAAGATCGCGGCGAGGGCACCGGTGAGCGCCCAGCCGCCGCCCGGCTCCTGGACGACCTCGAAGCCGGCCCACTCCTTGATGTCCTTCTCGAAGGTGATGGAGCCGGCGCCGCCCGGCAGCGTCATGGTGTCGCCCGGCTTCAGCAGCTTCTTCAACAGCTGGCCCTTGGCGTCCTTGAACGCCGTCATGTGCTTCTTGTCCAGCTGGTACACGCTCTGCGGGATGCCCGAGTTCACGCCCAGGTCACCGTGGTAGGCGTTCACCGCGAGCACCGGGTTCAGCAGGGCCGGGAACTGCGAGAGCATCGTCCCGCTCCGCGTGTCGAGCGTCGGCGCGAAGAACGCCTGGAAGCCGAGCTGCTCCTTCTTGCCCTGGGGGTCGCGATAGCCGTCCATCACCTTCACCACGCCGTTGGAGCTGACGTTGCCGTCGAGCGGCAGCAGCGGTACGGCGTCGTGGTAGACGACCTCGCCCTTGCCGTCGCGGACCGTGATGACGGGCGCGTAACCGTGACTGACCAGGTAGACCTTGGCGTCGTCGATCTTCAGCGGCTCGTTGACCTTGACGGTCGTCGACCGCTCCTTGCCGTAGGCGCCCTTGCTGTAGGTGATCTTCGCCTCGTAGGTGCGCGGGGTGCCCCGGTTGGGGCCGCTGACCTCGTAGGTGCCCTTGAAGTCCTTCAGGTCGAAGCTGAACGGCACCAGGTCGTCGTTGCGGAACAGACTGCCGGACTTGAAGTCGTCGTACATCGGCAGCGCGTTGGAGAAGCCGTCGCCCTCCACCATCAGCTTGGTGCCGTCGGACTTGTAGAGCTGGCCCGAGGCGAAGGCGACCAGCAGCACGATCAGGGCGATGTGGAAGACCAGGTTGCCCAGCTCGCGCACATAGCCCTTCTCGGCGGCCACGGCGTCACCGGCGACGTGGGCGCGGAAGCGGCGCTTCCTCAGCAGCGCGAGCGCGGCCTCACGGACCCGCTCGGGGTCCTCGGTGGTGCGCCAGGTGGTGTGGGCGGGCAGCCGGTTCAGCCGCCTGGGCGCGCCCGGCGGGCGGCCGCGCAACTGGCCGACGAACTGCCAGGTGCGCGGGACGATGCAGCCGATGAGGGAGACGAACAGCAGGATGTAGATCGCGGAGAACCACACCGAGCTGTAGACGTGGAACAGGCCGAGCTTGTCGTAGACGGGCGCCAGCGTCCTGTGGGCGGCGCGGAAGTCCTCGACCTTGCTCGCGTCGGCGCCGGTCTGCGGGATGAGCGAGCCGGGGATCGCGCCGAGCGAGAGCAGCAGGAGCAGCAGCAGCGCGACCCGCATGGAGGTCAGCTGCCGCCAGAACCAGCGCGCCCAGCCGATGACACCGAGGCCGGGCAGGCTCGTGTGCTCCTCCTGCGGCGCGGTGGACAGCTGGGAGCCGGCCGCTCCCAGCTCCTCCCGGTCCTGGCTCGTGTCGGTGTCGGTCTTGCTCATCGGTCAGATCCCCACATTGAAGCCGCCGGACCAGGTCTGCATCTGCTGCACCAGACTGTTCCAGGCACCGGTCAGCAGCAGCACACCGGTCACGATCATCATCGAGCCGCCGATGCGCGTCACCCACACATAGTGGCGCTTGACCCAGGCGAAGGCGCCGAGGGCCTTGCGGAAGCCGATCGCGGTGAGCACGAACGGCACGCCGAGGCCGAGGCAGTAGACGACCATCAGCAGCGAGCCGCGGGCCGCGCTCGACTCCTGGAAGGAGAGGAAGTTCACCGAGGAGAGCGTCGGGCCCATGCAGGGCGTCCAGCCGACGCCGAAGAGGGCGCCGAGCAGGGGCGCGCCCAGCAGGCCGCCGGTCGGCCGCTTGTGGAAGCGGAACTCGCGCATCGTGAACCAGGGCAGGAGCCCCATGAAGAAGACGCCCATGGCGATCATGAGCACGCCGAGCACCTTGGACAGCGTGCCCTGGTAGTCGATCAGGTTGGCGCCGAAGTAGCCGAAGAGCGCACCGCCGGAGACGAACACGGCGCTGAAGCCGAGCACGAACAGGGAGGCACCGGCCACCATCCGCCCCCGTCTGGCCTCGGCCAGGTCGGTGCCCGCGACGCCGGTCACATAAGAGAGGTAACCGGGGACCAGCGGCAGCACACAGGGCGAGAAGAAGGAGACGAGCCCGGCGAGCAGGGCGATCGGCAGGGCGACCAGCAGGGCGCCGTGCAGGACCGTCTCGTTCCGGCCCGTCTCCGCGGCCAGCGTCAGCAGCGCGCTCACGTCACTTCTCCGCGAGGACCGGCTTGAGCATCTTCAGCAGGCCCGTGTCGTCGAGCGCCTCCAGGGCCCGCGCGGCGACCTTGCCGTGCCGGTCGATGACGAGCGTGGAGGGGATGAGCTGCGGGTTGAGGGTGCCCTTCTCGAAGCGGAGCATCAGCTTGCCCGTGGGGTCGTACAGGCTCGGGTACTCGACGCCGTGCTCCTTCTCGAAGTTCACGGCCGGGGTGGTGCTGGTGTCCCGGGTGTTGATGCCGACGAACTGGACGCCCTTGTCCTGGTACTCCTTGGAGACCTTGGCGAAGTACTGCGCCTCCTCGCGGCACGGCCCGCACCACGAGCCCCAGACGTTGACGACGACGACCTTGCCCTTGTAGTCGGCGACGTCCAGGGTCTTGCCGTCGATGGTCCTGCCCGACAGGTCCGGGGCCGTGGCGCGCTTGCCGGCGGGGACGGTGTCGATGCCGTTGTTGCCGGTGACGAAGTGGGTGTCGCCACCGCCTCCGGAGGTGCCGCCCTTGCCGCACGCGGACAGGGACAAGGCCGCGGCGGCGGCCACGGCGCTGAGCAGGACGGCGCGGCTACGGGTACTCATGTGAAAAGTTTCGCATGCCTGTTCCGGGGATCTTGCGCACCCCCCTGCCGGGCGGAAAACCCCATTTCAGGGCGTATTTACACGGGACATTTCGGGTACCTGACCCCGATCGGGCGCCGGCTCAGGCGGCGTCGGAGGAGGCGGACCCGCCGCCCCGCAGGAACTCCTTCCAGCCGCCCGTCGGCCGCTGCCCGACCTCCAGCGTGCGCAGCTTGGCGAGCACCTCGGGCTTCTGCACGTCCATCCAGTCCACGAACTGCCGGAAGGAGACCAGCCGTACGTCGGCGCCCTTCTCCTTCTCGCGCGCGATGTGCTTGAAGGCCTCCTCGACGGAGTCCATGTAGATGCCGCCGTTCCACTGCTCGAAGTGGTTGCCGACGAAGAACGGCGCCCGGTTCGTCTCGTACGCCCGCTGGAACCCCTGGATGTACGCCTGCGCGGACTGCTTGCGCCAGCCGGGGTAGTTGTAGGCGGGCGCCTTGGTGGAGTTCAGGGACTGGTTGGCGAGCATGTTGTAGTCCATGGACAGGACCTCGAAGGAACGGCCGGGGAAAGGTATCTGCTGCAACGGCAGGTCCCAGATCCCCAGCTTCTTCCCCGGCCAGACCTGACGGCCGCCCGGCGAGGAGGCGTCGTAGCGCCAGCCCAGCTTCCGGGCGGTGGGCAGCAGGTTGTCCTGGCCGAGCAGACAGGGCGTACGACCGCCGACCAGCTCCTTGTCGTAGTCGAACGGCAGCGACGGCAGATCGGTCCAGCCGGTGTTGGTCCGCCACTCCTTCACGAACGCCTTGGCCTGCCGGATCTCGCTCTCCCACTGCTGCGGGGTCCAGTTGCCGACCGTGCCGGTGCCGGCGCAGAAGTGCCCGTTGAAGTGGGTGCCGATCTCGTGCCCCTCCAGCCAGGCCCGGCGCACGTTCGTCAGCGTGGCCTTGATGTGGTCGTCGGCGAGGTAGCCGATGTCGGAGGCGCCGCGCGGGTTGTTCGGCGGCTCGTACAGCCGCTTCTTCGACTCGGGCAGCAGGTACAGCCCCGAGAGGAAGAAGGTCATGGACGCGCCGTGTTCCTTGGCCAGGTCCAGGAAGCGCGGGAAGAGCCCGTTGCCGACCTCGCCGGCGCCGTCCCAGGAGAAGATCACGAACTGGGGCGGGGTCTGGCCCGGCTCCAGCGGTTCGGGCTTGGCCGGCTGGTGCGGCTGCCTGCCGGTGAAGGAGGTGGAGCCGTCACCGATGGGCCGCGCCGGATGCGCGGTGCTCCCCTTCCCGTCCCCGTGCCCCCGCCCGGGCTTGCCCTGGCCGGAACCGTTCGGGTGGCCGCCGCCGTCCGAGGACGTGAGGCTCCCGCAGCCGGCGAGCGAGGCGGCCGCCGCCGCGCCCGCGCCGAGGCCGAGCATTCCCCGCCGGGAGAAGGTCCGGGAGAAGGTGGGCATGGAGATCCCCGATTCGTCGCTGCCTGCTGGACACCCAGTCAGAGGGCAGGACGATCGGGGAGGTTCCGCGGGTTCTTGTGATTTTCGTAACGACAACCGTGAAAGTGCGCTAAGCGACACCAAACGGACCGTCAGTGACGGCTGACACCGGTCAGGCGCCGAAGGCCTTCCCCTGGGCGGTGCCCTTCCCCTTCTGGGGCTTGGCACCGGCGCGCAGATGGACCGGGACCAGATCGATGGCGGGCTCGCTGTAGCCCACGGACACGATCTTGTCACCCAGGTATGTGAAAGTCGTCAGGGAGGCGAGCGTGCACTGCCGCTTGCGCGGGTCGTGCCACAGCCGCCGCCGCTCGACGTACGAGCGCACGATCCAGATCGGCAGCTGATGGCTGACCAGCACCGCCTCGTGCCCGCGCGCCCGGTCCTTGGCCGCGTTCAACGCGCCCATCATCCGCACGACCTGGTCCACGTACGGCTCGCCCCAGGACGGCCGGAACGGGTTGACGAGGTGCTTCCAGTTGTCCGGATTGCGCAGCGCGCCGTCACCGACGCCGAACGTCTTGCCCTGGAAGACGTTCTCGGCCTCGATCAGCCGCTCGTCGGTGTTGAGATCCAGCCCGTGCGCCTTGGCGATCGGCGTGGCGGTCTCCTGCGCCCGCTCCAGCGGGGAGGCGCAGACGTAGGTGACGTCCCGCGGGGCGAGGTGCTCGGCGACCCGCTCGGCCATCTGCCGGCCCAGCTCGGACAGGTGGTAGCCGGGCAGCCGCCCGTACAGGACCCCGTCCGGGTTCGCGACCTCGCCGTGCCGCATCAGGTGGACGACGGTGACGTCCTTGGTGCTGTCGCTCATTCTGCCGTGGCCTCCGCAGCCGCCCGGGCCGCCGCCGGAAGGGCGTCGGCGATCTTCTGAAGGGCCCGCTCGTCGTGGGCCGTGGACACGAACCAGGACTCGAAGGACGACGGCGGCAGATAGACGCCGTTCGCCAGCATCGAGTGGAAGAACGCGGTGAAACGGTACGACTGCTGCCGCTTGGCGTCCTCGTAGTCGCGCACCTGCCGGTCCGTGAAGAACACGGAGAACATGTTGGACGCGGTCTGCACCCGGTGCGCGACGCCCTCCTTCGACAGCGCCTCGCTGACGAGCGTCCGGATCTGCTCGGAGACGGCGTCGACCTTGTCGTAGGCGGCGTCGTCGAGCAGCCGCAGCTGGGCGAGACCGGCGGCGGTGGCGACGGGGTTGCCGGAGAGGGTGCCGGCCTGGTACACGGGCCCGGCGGGGGCGAGGTGGGCCATCACGTCGGCGCGCCCGCCGAACGCGGCGACCGGGAAACCACCGCCCATGACCTTGCCGAAGGTCATCAGGTCGGGCGCGACGCCCTCGACGCCGTACCACCCGGCGCGGCTGGTGCGGAAGCCGGTCATCACCTCGTCGGAGATGAACAGGGCGCCGTTGCGCCGGCAGGAGTCCTTGAGGGCCTGGTTGAAGCCGGGGTCCGGCGGCACGACGCCCATGTTGCCCGGCGACGCCTCGGTGATCACACAGGCGATCTCACCGGGGTGCCGGTGGAAGGCCTCCTGCACGGCCTCCAGGTCGTTGTACGGCAGCACGATCGTGTCGCCGGCCTGGGCACCCGTGACACCGGGCGTGTCGGGCAGCGCGAAGGTGGCGACCCCGCTGCCGGCCGCGGCGAGCAGCGAGTCGACGTGCCCGTGGTAGCACCCGGCGAACTTGATCACCTTGGACCGCCGGGTGAACCCGCGGGCCAGCCGGATGGCGGACATGGTCGCCTCGGTCCCGCTGCTGACCAGCCGCACCTGCTCGACGGGCTCCACCCGGGCGACGATCTCCTCGGCGAGCGCGACCTCGCCCTCGCCGGGCGTGCCGAAGGACGTACCGCGCGCCACGGCCTCCTGGACTGCGGCGATGACCTCGGGGTGCGCGTGCCCGAGGATCATGGGCCCCCAGGAGCACACGAGGTCGACGTACTCGCGCCCGTCGGCGTCGGTCAGGTAGGCCCCCTTGCCCGACACCATGAACCGGGGCGTGCCGCCGACGGCGCGGAAGGCGCGCACCGGGGAGTTGACGCCGCCCGGGGTGACGACGGAGGCACGGTCGAAGAGCGCCTGTGAGACCGGCGCTTCGTAGGGATAGGGCATTTCGCTCATGGCACTCATGACGTGCGACTACTCCGGCTTCTCGGACTCCGGTTGCGGGGTGACCTCCTCAGGGTAGGCCGAAGGCCGCGCCGAGCCCCGGCCGGACCGCGGTCGACGCCGGGATCGGACGCGGTCCACGGGGCCGGTCCGGCGTGGCGGGCCGGGATTCGGACGCGGCGGGTCCCAAGATCACAGCGGTGCCATCCCTCATCTGCGAGACTGAGACCTGATACACAAAGCCCATACGCACGTACTCATCAGGGGCCGGACGATCAGGGCCGGGAATCCCCCCGCGTGGACAGTTGTTCCACCGCACGTTTCGGCGGGCGGCCGTGGGGGAGGTCACTGACACGATGATCGGGTTGCGCGGCGGGGGCCACGCGTCCTAGAAAAGCAGTCGGGTGGAGATATGCATCGCGGTGGCGGACTGGGCGAGGGGACTGATGACCTGGGTCCTCGACGTGCCCGGCGGGGAAGGCACCGGCGCGACGCGGAGGAAACGACCGAGACACGTCAGACCGACGCACGACAGACACAGGGTGTACCGAGTGAGCCCGAGCGGTACGACCGGCAGATCGACCGGGATCTCGACCGCCGGCTCGACCAGCGGGCCGACCGCCTCCGGGCGGGGAGCAGGAATGGTGGTCGGGTGGGGGTGACGTACAAATACTTCGGCGCGCCGGACGGCGCGACCGCGGCCCGCGTCCCCATCTCGATGCGTCCCGAAGAACTCGGCGGCGACGAGCTGGGCATGAACGGCATGTTCACCAAGATCAAGCCGGAGACGATGGCCGCGATGGTGCTGACCGGCATCGAGGGCGTCCCCCTGCACAAGGTCCCACCCCTGGAACTGGTCGTCCTGCACCCCGACTACGCGGTCGTCAAACTCCCCATGACGGTCGTCGACCCCCTCCGCGGCATCGGCGAGGAAGCGGTCGGCGCGGCGGCCTTCATCTGGTCGACGGTCCCCGACCGGGGTGGGCCGCGGGACGCGTTCAACGTGTACCAGTTGCTGCACGAGTGGCAGGACTTCTCGCATCGGCTGCATGAGGCGGGGCATCAGCCGTACTGCCTGGTGTGGCCCTGACCTGGGGTTTCTCGGGTAGTGGGCGGGGTTTTCGGACCCCGCCCTCGTCATGTGCCAGGAGGGGACTTCAGGCGGCCAGGGCACATTGGGGGCACATTGGTTTCGCCGGGGGCACCGATGTGCCCTGGGCTCCCCCTGCCGACTCCTCCGTGAAGGCGTCGTCGATCGCCTTGCGGGTCCGCGTCTCGCTGGACGGCAGCAGATGCGTGTACGTCCGCAGCGTGAAGCCCGGGTCCGAGTGGCCGAGGTACTCGGAGAGCGCCTTGATGCTCTCCCCCGCATCCAGGAGCACGGAGGCGTAGGCGTGCCGGAGGGCGTGCATCCCGTCCTCCCGGGCCGCCTGGAGGTACCTCGCGCCGCGCTCACGGGGAGGGATCACGCCGGCGGCGGCCAGGGCGCGCTTCCAGTCGCCCATGTTGAAGACGCTGCGGTTGTACGCCCGCCGCTTCTGGTCGACGAAGAAGAGACGGAAGGTCTTCGGCTCGCCGTCCGGCTTGGCCCAGGGCAGGGTGACCTCGACCGGCGGGAACTCCTTCATGTGCGCCTTGAGGGCAGCGGCAAGCTGGGCCGGTAGAGGAACGGACCGGATCTTGTTCCCCTTGGGCAGCGCGAAGACGGCCTTCGTGCCGACGAGCCGCACCTGGCGGTTGACGTGGATCCAACCGGTCTTGAAGTCGATGTCCTCGACGGCGAAGCCGAAGACCTCGCCCTGGCGCAGGCCGCAGCCGAAGGCCAGCTTGCCGCCAGCGTGAAAGCGCTTGGGCAGGCCGGCGATGACTGCGCGAACGCGCTCCAGCGGCCAAGGGATGATCTTCTTCTTGGTCGCGGTCGGCAGCTTGACCGACTTCGCCTTGCAGGGGTTCTTCGGCAGCAGCCCGTCCCCCACGGCCGCGCCGAGGATGCTGGAGAGGATGTCGAAGACGCCCTCGATCGTCGACACCTCCAGGCCGGCGTCCTGAAGAGTGGGGATCCAGCCCTGGATGGCCGAGGGCTGGTTCAGGGAACGCAGCTCGCGTCGCGCGAGGTGCTCGACGATGTGGTTGCGGACCGTCGCCTGATAGCGGAGGGCTGTCGTCGGACCGACGGAGTTCGCGTCCAGCCACTCCTGCGCGTAGGCGCCGAGCGTCTGCTTCGTCTCGGCTGGCACCGCGTAGGAGCCGCGCCGGATCTCGACGTCGACCCCAGCGGCCCGGTTGTCCGCCTCGGCCTTGTGTCGAAGTTCTCCTTGCGCTGCCGGCCGTCCAGATCGCGGTAACGGACCTGCCAACGCTTGCCGACGCCGTGATCACGCACGAGGTGGATGCCTGGGTGACCAGCCGGTCCGCGTACGACCTCGCGTCCTGAAGCCGCCGGTCCAAGCCCCTGCTCCGTCGCCCTTGAACGATCGAACCGGTGGGCCGGGCCTTGCCCGTCCGGCCCACCAGGGAGGAATGCCTGTGGACGAACCTACGTCTTCCGCCACCGCCCCCGCTCCCCAGACCTCAGCCACCGACGAGGAGCCGGCGCGACCCGATGAAGGGGCCCCCTGCTACTGGACGAGTTGCGGGCAGCCATCGCGCGGTACGTGATCCCGCCGAGCGGCGAGGCGCTGACCGCTGTGACGCTGTGGGTGGCCGCCAACCACATCCAGCCCGCGCTCCAGCACGCGCTGACGCAGCCGCTTCCGGTTGCGGCCGACGTACGGTTGTAGTACCGAGGGCATCACGCACTCCGGCCCCACGCCGGGTCGTCCTCGGCGAGAGACGAGTGAATCCGGGCCGCCCCCGTGGTCGGCGCGGAGACGGGTCGGCACCATGTCCGCCGCGGTCGAAGCAACTCAGCGCAAGCTCATCACGGCAGGAACCGCGCCGAGCGCCCGCGCAGGTCCGCGACCCCGCCGAGGAGAGACGTGATGGCCGTTTCCCGGCTGGACATCCATCGGCGGAACCGAGGAGAGCGAACGCTCGTCACGCTGGCCGGCGACATCGGGCCGGCCACGACGCCGCTGCTGCGGGCCGCAGTGGAGCAGTGTCTGCTGGACGGCGTCACCGAGATCGACATCGACCTGACCACGGTCGGCTCCTGCGACGCCCGGGGCTTGGACGTCCTCCTGTCGGCAGCACGGCGCGCCGGCCGGGTCCACGCCCGCCTGCGGCTGCACCATCCGTGCGCTCAGATCGCCCGGCTCCTCGACGCCACCGGATCGACTTCGCTGCTCCTTACGGCCCCCGTGAGTCCCGTGCCGCCCACCGCATCCAGCGACCACATGAGCACCGCGACACGGGCGCCCGAGGACCCCGCTCGTCGGCCGGACCAGCCGGTCCTCAGGGACGGTATCCGCCTTCGCCGGCTGACCCGCCGGCAGACAGAAGACATGCGTGAGGACATCGCCGACCTGGCTGCGCAGTCCGTCGCGGGCACCGTCGGAGAGGCATACCACGACCGCGGAGACTTCCTGCACCGCTTGGCGGTCACCGCCCACCACCCCGGCTTCGCCCTGCTGGTCGCCGAGACGACGGTGCTGGTCGGTTGCGCCTTCGGTTTTCCGGTGGGCTCCGACGGCTCCGACGGCCGACAGGGCGGCGGAACGCTCCAGGAGATCATCCAGCCGCTCACCTCCTGCGCGCGGTTCGTCGTCCTGACCCAGGTCGTGGCCCATCCGCACGCACAGCACCGCGACATCGCCCACCGCCTGCAACAGCGTCTCCTCACAGACCTGCACTCCTCCCTCGCGGTCACCCTGCTTCATCCTGCCGACCGGGGAGCACGAGCCGCCTTCTCGTCCTGGGGCTGGCAGAACATGGGTGAGGTCGTCGGCCTGCCCGGCCCCGTCGCCCCCTGCGTGCTGACCTTGTCCGCCGGAGAACAGCCCTTGGCACGCCGATGATGTGGCAGTGCGATGGCCGCCCGCCACGCCGCCTGCCAGCCGGGAGTAATCTGAGACATACCGAGAACTTCCGGGCGCACGATGACGGCGGCGCCGTTCCCGGCGAGCGACAGACACGGGCAGCCGGAAACCGCACGCCCGGAACGGAATCGCACGATGAACATCATCACAGAGCCCGCCGAGGGTGCGGTGCCAGGTGACGGACACTCCTACCGGATGCCCATGCCCCGGCTGCGCCTCATGCCAAGTGTCAGCCATGGCCCGCTGGACGGCGCATGGTGGCCGCGCTGCGACGCACTGGAACTGGAACTTCCCGCGCTGGTCGGCTCCTTGGATCCGGGCATCGGCACCGTCACCCGCGTGACCGTGGAAACGGCCGCCTGGCCCGATGCCCCGCAGGAGGTGATGGCGCCCGGCCACGTGATCGAGGTGGTGCTGACCGATTCCGCCGCCGAGGCGCATGCCATAACCGTGGACTGCGGCACCGTGGGGAGCTGGGAACTGCTGGTGATCCCCCCGGACGAGCCGACCCGAGTGGCCACCCGGTTGCTGACCGCTGCTGCCGACCCCGCGAACCCACTGTCGGCTCCGCGCCTGCTGGCACTCGCCGAGAGCGGCCCCGACGGACAGACCGCATGGGAGTCGGAGGGAGGGGCCGGACCCAGGTGAGCAGCCCGGCCGACTCCGCCCGACCGGCGGGCCGGGCATCCACGACCGCATGATGGAGCCATGGCACCGACACATCCTTTGTCATCCGGGCCCGCCCCCGCCCGAAACGTGACCGCGGAAGGTGACGGGATGACGGCAGGGCGGCGCCCGGACCGGTCCGAAAGCTTCGGGGAAGCGCTCCTCGGAAAGATCCTCGACAGCGCGCACGAACTCCCGCCCCATCTCATCGGCCCCCTGGTCGCCGACGTGGTGGACCGGCTCGGTGGCCGCCGTCCGCAGGTGCTGTTGCAGGACTACGGCCAGTTGGTGCTCGTACCGCTGCCCGGGGAGGGCCTCAGCGGCGGGGAACCGCACGTGATCGACGGCTCCGAGGCGGGCCGCTGCTTTCTCGACGCGGTCTCCGTGGAGGTGCCCGAGCAGGACGGCGTCCGGGTCCATCTGCCCCTGCTGGACGGCGGTGACCAGGTGGGGGTCATGGCGGTGACGCTGGACAGCGTCGATGACGACGACCGCCGCCTGCTGCTCAGAATCTCCGGCCTGGTGGCCGACCTTCTGGTGACCAAGCACGGCTACTCGGACCTGTTCTTCGACGTCCGACGCGATGAGGGGATGAGCGTCGCCGCGGAGATCCAGTGGTCGCTGCTGCCACCTCTGGCCATGATCATGCCCCGGGTCGCCGTGGCCGGGATCCTGGAACCCGCCTACGACGTGGGCGGCGACAGCTTCGACTACGCGCTGAACGGCGATGTCCTCCACGTGGTCATGATCGACGCGATGGGGCACGGGCTGGACGCGGCCACGATGGCCACCGTGGCCATCGGCGCCTACCGCCACGCCCGCCGCTCCGGCATCGGACTGGCGGAGATCTACGAGTTCATGGACCGCGCCGTGGCCGAGCAGTTCGGTCCCGAGCACTTCGTCACCGCGCAGATGCTGCAGCTGGACACGACGACGGGACGGGTGCAGTGGGTCAACGCCGGGCACCCGCCGCCGATCCTCGTCCGCGACCATCGCGTCGCACAGCGTCTGGTCGCCCCGACGACCCTTCCCGTCGGCCTGGGCGGTTCGCAGCCGCGGGTGAGCGAGCTGGGGCTGGTGCCCGGGGACCGAGTCCTCTGCTTCACCGACGGAGTGGTCGAGGAACACAAGACCGGCGGGGAGGAGTTCGGGGAGGACCAGCTGATCGACTGTGTGAACCAGCTGGAGAGGACCGGCCGCGGCATCCGGGCGGTGACGCGCCGCCTGTCCCACACGCTCAAGCAGGCGCGCGGCGGACAGACCAGCGACGACGCGACGCTGCTCATGGTGGAGTGGCGCGGCTGACCTCTCGTCCCCGCCGTCCGTCACCGTTGCACGGCGGCAGGTACCGCACATCCGTGCGCCGCCGCCGGTGAACGCGGAGTAGAGTGCTCGTGGTCCACAGCGTGGCCAGGCGGCCGCCGACGCACTCGGTGCCCGTTTCGTCCGGATCGATGTGACGGACGACGCGTCGGTGGCTGCGGCCGCCGCCGACGTCGAGGCGCGCGAGGGCGGCATCGACGTCCTGATCAACAACGCCGGCGTCCTCGGAACACACCACCCCGCCGACCAGATCACGGCCGCTGACGCCAGCGAGGTGTTCGAGGTCAATGTCGTGGGGATCGTCCGGGTGACGCACGCGTTCCTGCCTCTGCTGCGCAAGTCCGCGAACCCGGTCATCGTCAATGTGTCCAGCGGCATGGGGTCGTTTGCGGCCACCCATGACACCGGGCGCGTCGAGGGCCGGGCCATCGCGCCGCTCTACACGGCGTCGAAGGCTGCTGTGACCATGCTGACCACGCAATACGCGAAGTCCTTGCCGGACGTGAAAGTGAACGCGGCCGACCCGGGCTACACCGCGACCGACTTCAACGGGCACAGTGGCCCGCAGACAGTGACCGAGGGCACCGACGCGATCGTCGAACTCGCCACCATCGGGGCGGACGGACCGACCGGAACCTTCCGCGACCGTCACGGTGAGATGCCCTGGTGACCCACCTCTGAATCCGGGACGCGCCCGGCGCGGACGAGGGTGCCGGAGTGGCGAACTCATGCCGACGTCCTTCATCTCGGCGTCAGTGCCTCACCAGCCACGGTGCCGAAGGACTCACCCTTCGCCGTCCGGCCCTCGGGCGTGACTACCGCTCCGCATAGCGCAGGAACTGCCAGCCCAGTACGGCAAGGGACAGTGTCTGTGCGAGGGAGACGGCCACAAGCGCAGGACGGACGGCGGGAGAACACCAGAAACTGGTCACGCAGATCATGGGCAAGGCCACGTAGGTGAGCAGATCCATGACGTTCTGCAGTCGCTTGCGCGTGGTGCGGCTCGCATCGTCGCGGTGGTAGGTCTCCCAGCCGAACACTGCGCCGTGAGCGCCGCTGAGCTCGGCCAGCCGCGGCCCCAGCTGGTCGCGGATGTAGCAGCCGACCGCCGAGATCTTCTCGTCATTGACCAGGTAGGTCCAGCCCAGGACCAGGCAGACCACAGGAACGGCGAGCAGGAGTTGTGCCTGCCCGCTCTGGACGGCGGTCGCCAGAATTGCGGTAACCGCGGCGAGCGTGAAGTAGAGCAGGTTGTCCCGGAATCCTATCCGTGTCTTCTGCTCCTCCTTTATGCGGTCGTACTCGGCTAGCAGCAGTCTGCCCTCGGTGACATCCTCTGCGGCCACGGGCACTCCTCACCTCGGGTCCCGGCTGGGCTGACGAGCGGGCGGGCAGGGTGATCCGGCGCTCCGGCCCCTGCCCGCACCGAAGGCCCCGAAGACTCAGTCGGCAGCACGGAAGGACGGCAGGCTGCCGGGGTTGTTTCGGTCGATCCAACCCTTTCCGTCCGCCGCGATTCCTTCCAGGAGGCGGAAGGTGTGAATGAAACCAGCCGCACTCAGGTTGATTTCGGAGATTTCCTGGGCGTTCTCGTCCGGCGCGATGTGATGGGTGTCGGCGTCTGCGACACGGATGTTCCTGGCCGGCCCGTTGGTGAGGACGAGCTCCAGGTCGTAGCCGACTTGACTGCGTTCCGTGACCTGCACGGAGGACAACGCGTCGAACCGGTAGTTGCTTCGGTGTCTGTTCCCCCGCTCTGCGTCGGTGAAATCGAAGTCCGCACTGATTTCGCGAACTCCACCCTGGGTGACCAGGAAAACACGGAAGCTGTAGCGCGAGTACCGCCAGGGACCGCCCTTCGCACGCCCTCGCTTGCAGGGGTGTGCAGGTGTCACCAGGATGGTGTGGGTGATCAGGTCGCGCCAGGTGAGCTGGTAGTGGCGGAGTGCTTCGTCGACGAACAGCGTCTTGTCGCAGGTGAGCCAGGTCTCCATTTCCAGCTCGCTGGGCCGCGTGGCGTCCAGGAACGACTTCCAGTTCTGGTACGCGGCTTGCCGCGCGGCCAGCCGCTCCTGGTACTCCTGGGTTTCCTCGGCCAGCCGGCGCTCCTCACCCCGGGCCTCCAGCCACGAGGACGCGGCCGCGCGCCCGGACCAGACCACGCCCACCACGGCCAGGACGGCCAGCACCATGTGCGACGCACCGGCAGCCGAGGCCACCGTGCCGAGCAGGGCCAGCGTCGTGAAGCCGAGAACGATGAGGGCGACGACACACAGCGCCTTCGCCGACGCCGACGTCTGGTTCTGGTGGCGGCGCTCGAACAGAGTGCCTTTGCTGTACCGGTCCCGGGCGTCCTCGGCGAGATGGCGAATCAGCCAGTTGACCCGGTCCACGCTGATTCGGCTCTCGCGGTAGAGAACAGCGATCTCGGCTACGAGGCTGTCGCGGATCTGGACGGTGAGACCGAGCCATTCGTGCGGGGCCAGTCCGTGTGGCACACGCTCACTGAAGTAGTGGTCGAACGAATGGCGGACGCGGTTGGTGAATCCGTCCCCGGGAGAGGCGGGATCGCGCGTGTGCGGTACCTGGAACATACGGTTCCTGGCCTTCAGTTGGTGTTCCTGGTACCACCATCGGCTACCGAAGTGCGTCGCGGTCGCGCCCGCACCGAGCGCCACCAGTAACTCGATGGCTGCCGCGGCCGGATCCGCGACCAGGGACAAGACGCAGAGAAACGCGGTGACGACGACGAACAGGCCGACTCGGAACGGGATGGCCGCCTGGGCGGCGGCAGCGGTGCTCGGGCGGGGCGGCAGGGCCCGCGGCCCGATGGGGTCGGGTTCGAAATAGGCC
Organism: Streptomyces sp. Ru62; assembly: GCF_002920615.1. Classification (GTDB taxonomy): domain Bacteria; phylum Actinomycetota; class Actinomycetes; order Streptomycetales; family Streptomycetaceae; genus Streptomyces. The sequence continues at coordinate 13,248 of NZ_PQSU01000012.1, read as the reverse complement.
CAGACCCGTTGGATCCGGCCGTTGCCGAAGCGAGCCGCCTCGGCCCGCTCGCGGTTCTCGGCCCACAGGCTGTCCTTCAGCCCTCCGGTGAGCACGAGGTCGAAGTGGTGGAGGATCTCGTCCCGTCGGTGAGGTGGCAGCGCTCGCAACCGCTCCACTACACGTCCTGCTTCGCCGTCCACCGTGTTGAGCGTCGCCAGCAGTTCGAAAGCGACGCGCAGAGCGTCTTTCCACTCTCCCTCGGCGTAGTCCCCTACGCGCCCGGAGGCTTCGTGCAGCCACCGGAGTTCTTCGGTGCTGAGGTCGTGGTAGGCGCGTCCACTGAGCATGGCGAGCACCCCGTGGAAACGGACCTCCGCGCTGTCGTGTCCGTGGGCGATCGCGTCACTGATCATGTCGCGAGCACGGCTGGGAATGCCGTCCTGGAGGAACCGCACACCGACCTCGTACTTCTCCTGAGGCGATGCATCAGGATGGACGAAGTAGACGTTGGAGTTGTGTACGGTTTCGGCCTGGATTCCGACGGTGGAGTCGTATGCGGCCGAGTTGTGCGTGACGTGGCTGCCGTCGATCATGACAGGTCACCTGCCGCAACAACCAAGGGCGCCAGCATGGCCGCCAGCTCGGGACAGTCCGCGATCAGACCACGTAACCTCTTGAGCGCCATGGTGGCCCTCTTGGACCGCTCGGCGGTGTTCTCCCTTGCCGCCCGGCACGCGAAGCCCAGCTCGGCCAGTGCCTCGCGGTAGGTGTCCTCGTCGAGGGCGCCCTCGGCGTGGTGACGCTTCAGGTGACCACGGAAGGCATCCAGTTCCGCGACCAGGTCCGCCGGCCTGGTCACCTTCGCGTCCGCGTTCACGTAGACGGTGCTGCCCCTGACGGAGCCGGCCATGATGCCGACGGTGCTGTTGTGGGCGGTGTTGCTGACGTGTTCTTCTAGTCTGTCGGCTGTAGGCGCCCTGTCTGCCTCGGACACTGCGATCTGCTCCCGCTCCCCCACCAGTTCCACGGCGAGCCGTGTTGCGAAAGCCGCCGCGTTCGCCGCGGCTCGTGGTTGCCAGTTGCGGTCGTTCGCGCTGCTTTTCGTGCCGTCCGCTCGGTCGCTGATTCCCCGGATGATGGCCACCGGTGCCCCGTTGAGATGACCGGCCTGCGCCACACCGGCGGCCTCCATCTCGATGGCGAGCGCGTCGTTGTAGTGCTGCCGGATCCACCGCGCCTCGGCCGAGATCTTCGAGTTCTGCACGACCTCGCCGGCGGCGATCGCGCCGAAGCGCACCTGCGGCGCGCGCCCATGACCGGACGTGTCGTCGGCCCAGTCGTTCGCGCGAGCCAGATGCGAGCCGAGTTGGCTGACACCGTGCGCCGTCTCCCACACCCTGGGACGGGCCTTGGTCCCGTCGTCCTCGCTGGTCGCGCCGTGGTAGGCGTACACGTGTGTCGCCATCACCACGTCACCCAGCCTGGCAGTGTCCCACAGCGCACCGGCGACGCCGACGAACAACACGGCCACCGGCGAGAACTCCTGAATCGCACGCTCGGCGATCACCGCGGCGGAATGGTTGCCTTTGTTCGTCAGCCCGAGCGCGATACGGCATGAAGTGCCCTGCACGGTTCCCACCTCGAACAGCGTCCCGCGCTTATGACGGTGCACCTGCGGACCGGCCAGTTTCCGACGTACGGCCTGGTACTCGACGTTGAGGGCGGTGAGAATCACCACCAGGTCCTTCGCCATCTATTCCCCTCCTTCTCTCGTGCTCTCTTCCGTTGCGGGCGGCACAGGTCGCATCAATGGCGGGAACAACACCGTCTTCGGTCCGGGCCGGTACAGCCGAGCGGGCCGTCCTCCCGTACTCCTGCGTCCCGATCCGGCGGGAACGATGAATCCCTCGACGGCCTGGACTTTCCGGTAGAAATTCCGGGTGTCGAGTTCGGTGCCCCAAACCGCCTCGTACACCTGCTGCAACTCGGCTATGGTGAAGAGTTCTCCGCAGAACGCTGTGGCCAGCGCCGTGGATTCGAGCTTGGTGCGCGCGCGTTCGATTCCGTCCGTAACGATCCGGCGGTGGTCGAAGGCCAGTCGCGCCTCACCGGACAGGACGGATTCCGCGGGGACCCACGCGGCATCCGCCGCATCGGTTCCCGCCACCGGTTCGGGAAGTCCGGGTGCGATCGCCAAGTGGGCCACCGAAACGACTCGTCCGCGAGGGTCGCGGCCCACGTCCCCATAGATGCCCAGCTGTTCGAGATGCACCGACCCCGCAGTCAGAGCGGTTTCCTCACTCAACTCACGATGAGCGGCGTCCAGGATCCCCTCGCCGGCGTGATTGAGGAATCCCCCAGGCAGAGCCCGCATGCCCCGAAAGGGATCTTCGCCTCGCTCCACGAGCAGGACACACAACCGCCCCTCACGCAGCGTGAGGATCACGAGGTCGACCGTCAACAGCACAGGCGGTGGTGACCACATGTCATCTTGCATGTCTCCTACGGTACTTGGGTTCCTGTCAGTCTGACAAGAACGGCGCTACGGAGCCTGCGGATGCCGTATGGCGGGAGAGGCGCCGAGCGGTCGGCCCATCCCACGCTCCCCAGCCGGGCGTGGCCCTTCAGGCGGCGCGGAAGGGGCACGTGCGCAAGGCGGGAGAGGTCACACGTCCCGTCGCGGGCTGATCAGGAGCAGGGCGACGTCGTCGCTGCGCGGCGCGGTGTGCTGGGCACGGGTGATGAGGGTGCCGGCCAGGGCGTCCATGGGCTGGTCCCCCGCGTGGGCGAGCCGGTCGGCGAGGGCCGTGATCGCCTCCTCGATGTCGGTGCCGGGGGCCTCGACGAGCCCGTCGGTGTACAGGGCGAGCACGGCACCGGGAAGCAGCGGGACGTTCGCCGTCGGGTAGTCGGCGGCGGGGTCGATGCCGAGCAGGAGCCCGGGAGGCAGCTCGACGATCTCGGGGTGGCCGTCCGGATGGCGCAGGATCGGCGGGGGATGCCCGGCGGTGGCCAGGCAGGCGCTGTGGCGGGCGAGGTCGAGGTCGGCGTAGAGGCAGCTGGTGAACAGGCCGGCGTCGAGATCGGTGAGCAGGCGGTTGGTGCGGGCGAGGACCTCGCCGGGGGGTGCGCCGGCGGAGGCGTGGACGGCGGTGCGGACCTGCCCCATGAGGGTGGCGGCCTGGACGTTGTGCCCCTGGACGTCTCCGATGGCCGCGGCGGCGGCCGCCCCGTCGAGGCGGATGAGGTCGTAGAAGTCCCCGCCGACGTCCATGCCGTAGCTGGCGGGAAGGTAGCGGGCGGCCACGTCCAGGCCGGGGACGCGGGGCAGGGTGCGGGGCAGCAGACCGGCCTGGAGGTCGTGGGCGAGCTGCTGCGTGGCGTCGTAGAGACGGGCGCGGTCCAGCGCCTGGGCGATCAGCCCGGCGGTCGAGGTGAGGACGGAGCGCTCCTCGGCGGGGAAGGCGCGCGGCCGGTCGTAGGCGAGGACCAGTGAGCCGACGGGCCGTCCGGAGGTGATCAGCGGCAGGAACGCCCAGGCTGCCATGTCGTCCTGGAGGACGGCGGGAGGATAGGCCGTTCTGAGGTCGTCGAAGGTGCCGAAGAAGCTCGGGATCCCTGTCGTCAGGACGTGCACCGCCGGGGTGTCGGAGGTGAGGGGCGCCGCGTCGAAGCGGTCCATGAGCGCGGCGGAGTAGCCGTGGTAGCCGATGATCCGCAGTCTGCCCTCCGCGGCGGCCATGAGAGCGAGGGCCTGGGCGCCGAAGGCGGGCAGGATCTGGTCGGCGACCCTTTCGACGACGTCCTGGACGCCGACCGCCTCGGTGAGCGTGGCGGCCAGGTGCATCAGGTGGTACAGGGCCGTGGCCCGGCCGGGGTCCGCCGGGGGTGCGGGGTGCAGCAGGTGCGGGGGGAGTACGGCGGCGTCGGCCGAGGACGTGGGCACGATGCGCACGCTGATGCCGGACGCGTCCGGGTACAGGTGGAACGACAGCCACTGGTCGGGGGGCCGCCGGGCGGTGAAGGACGTCGGCCGGCGGCTCAGCACGGCGGCCCGGTAGCGGTCTTCGGCGACCGGGTTGTCCAGCCACGCGAGCGCCTCCCAGGGCCGGGCGCCCAGCAGGTCGGGAATGCCGGCACCGAGCAGCTCCGCCGCGGCGGTGGTGAGGAAGGTGATCCGGCCGTCCGGGTCGAGCGCGCAGCAGCCGCTGGGAAGGCGCTCGGCGAAGTCGGCCGCGGCCTGGGCTTCGGCCGGTCCGGCGGCACGGTTCCGCGCCGGGGACAGGATCCGCGGTTCGGGCCCGGCCAGGACGCAGCCGCTGTCGACGGCCTGCCGCAGGATCGGGCCCAGGCGCCGGCAGGCGTCGGCGATCACCGCACGCTCCTGTGTGCCCAGGGTGGGAGGGTGCGCGCTGGACCAGTGCAGCACCAGACCGCCCCACGTCCGTGCGCCGGTGCTGATCGGCGCGGCGACCAGGGCGAACGGATGCGGCAGGACGAGCGCCAGCTGCGGATAGCGGCGCGCCAGCTCCTGTTGGCTGCCGATCCACACCAGGACGCCCTGCCGTACGGCGTCGCTCACCGGGCTCGCGGCCGGCAGCGGAACGCGTGCCCAGGGCGAGGCGATCCGCCGGGAGATCCCGCTCAGCACCGCGAGCTGGAGCACCTGCCCGTCCGGGGACAGGACGTAGACCGCCCCGGCGTAGGCACCGGTCTTGCGTGCGCAGTGGTCCAGGACGGAGTCCACGGCGTCCGGTCCGGAGCCGGGGGAACGAGGTCCAGCGGCCGTGTCGGACACGCTTCACCCCCCTGTGCGGGGGCACCGGCGGCGAGAGGGCGGCTCCGGCGGCGCGGCTCCGCGCCGGCCGGACCAGACGGCACTCATATACGGACCATACGTCCAGCGGGCGGTCACGGCAGCGCGCTGTCCCCACGGTGGCGCGGCCTGTCCGGCCGGGCGGCGGGCATCGAGGCCGGCGTCACCGCACCGCGCTGACGACAGGGGCCAACAGCTCCAGGGCCTCCTCCCAGCGGAAGCGGTCCGCCGCGCCGTCGGCCTTCGGTCGGTGGGGTACGGAGGAGCCGATCAGGACGCCCATCGAGCGCAGGCGGTCCAGGCTCTGCCGGTAGGCGGGGTGAGCGGCCTGGGCGGAGTTCAGGTAGGGCAGGGCTGCGGTCGGGATGCCCATGCCGTACGCCTCGCACAGGATGCCGAGGGCCAGGGTGTCGGAGATGCCGGCGGCCCATTTGTTGATCGTGTTGAAGGTGGCCGGGGCGACGGCGATCGCGTCCGGGGGCGGCAGCGGGCGCGGGTCTCCCGGTGCGCGCCAGGCGGAGCGGATCGGGTAGCCGGTCCGGGCCTCGACCGCCTCCGCGTCGATGAAACCGAGGCCCTGGGGCGTGGCGACGACACCGACGTCCCAGTTCGCCTCCTGGGCGGCGGTGATGAGTCTGCCGACGCCAGGCGCGACGCCGCTCGCGCAGACGACGACGTACAGGAAGGGCTTCTTGTCCGGGGCGGTCGGCTCGGTCACGCGGGCACTCCCATTCGGCGGCTGATGCGGCGAAGTTCCGGCAGGCTACGTCGGCGGTGCCGGGAAGGGGAGCCGGGTGCGCGTTCACATCCGCGGGCGCTTGCCCGCGCACGCCGGCGGCGAGCGCGGGCCGGCGGTCGATCAACCGCGGGCGGGCCCAGCTCCCGCCGCGGCGACCGCACCGGGCACCGCCCACGCCTCCGGCCCACCGCGGCGACCGCACCCGGCACCGCCCACGCCTCCGGCCCACCGCGGCGACTGCACCCGGCACCGCCCACGCCTCCGGCCCACCGCGGCGAACGCTCCCACGCCACCCGTGCCACCGGCGCCACCGAGCACGGCGACCGCGCCAGTGCCACCCGCGCCACTTCCACCGGCGCCACTGCCACCGGCGCCCCCGAGCGCGACCGCACCCGCGCCGCCCCTGCCACCCGCGCCACCCCAGCCACCCCTGCCACCGGCGCCATCGCCCACCCGCCTCCAGCGCCACACCGGCCTACGCCCCCACACCGGCCGGCCACTCAGCCGCGTGGCCACCGCACGGCCGGCCGACGGGCGTCAGCAGTACGGCGGCTGGTTGGTGAGCGAGGCCGCCACTCGCATCCACACCCCGAACTGCCGGTACAGCGCGGGCAGTTCTCCGGTCGCCCGGACCGTTCTGGGGTCATCGGCGGTCACGCCGGGGATGCCGAGCAGGGTTGCGGCGACCGAGGCGGACTGCCAGCGGACGGTCAGGGTGGCCTCGGTGGTGGAGGGTGCGGGGCGGGGCGGGTCCTGGGACAGCGCCCGGGCGACCGCCTCCTCGATGGCCTCCCGTGCCTCCGCCCCCGGCCGCAGCTCGGCCGCGAAACGGTCACGTGCGTACTTCACCGGGACCGTGACGACCGACGCGTCCCACTCCGTCATCTCCGCGCACGCCGCGTCGTCACCCGTGAGGGCCACCACGGGCACGCCGAGGGCCGCGGCCGTGGCGTGGGCCAGGCCGATCTCGCCGACCGGGCGGCCGTCCAGCCACATGTCCTCGATCTCGTGGCCCATGAAGCTGTGGCTGAGCACGCCCGGCGCACCGGCACGGGAGTGGTAGCCGACGCACAGCGCGGCGTCGTACTCCCCGGTCAGCCCCTCCAGCATGCCGAACTGCTTGGGCCTGCCGCGCACCAGGCGGACCGCCGGGTGCAGTGCCTCGGGGAGCAGGTTGCGCATCGGCCCGTGGGCGTCGTTGACCAGGATGTCGGCCGCGCCGGCCGTCAGCGCGCCCCGGACGGCGGCGTTCACGTCCTCGGCCATCATGGCGCGGCCCCGCTCGTAGTCCCGGCCGCCGGGCTGGACGTCGTCGGCGTCGACGACTCCGGTGACGCCTTCCATGTCCACGCTGATGTAGATCCGCACGGCGTCGACCCTAACCGACCCTACGTATTGTAGGTTCCCAAGCGCCGACGGCCACCGGGCTGTTCACACGTCTGTTCAACGGGGGACCCATGCAGGACACCACGGAAGCGGAGCCCGGCACGGAGGTCTGCGCCCGCAGTCTCGCGCCGACGCTGACCGTGCTGATCGTCAGCCTGGTGATCGCCGCCGTCGGCGTGTACGAGCTGTGCGGCTTCGGGCTGCACAGCCTGGACCGGCGCCCGCACCTGTTCAGCGACGGCCTCGCGACCGGCGGGGTGATCGTGGCCGCGGTGGCCGCCGGCGCGGCGGTGGGCAACCTGGCCTGGCTGCTGACGGCGGCCCGGCGCGGAGGCGGCGACTGAGCGCCGCCGGGGGACGGGAGGCTGTGCGCCGGCTGTGCGGATTCCCGTCCCCTCGTTACCCTACAAGCTGTAGGGTCTGCGGTGCCCCGTCCCCGTCCCCAAGGGTGACCAGTCGCCATGCCCGCACCACAGACGACGTCCGAACAGCGGACGACCACCGCACGACAGCCGTCCCCCGTCCCGCCGCGGGTCCCCGCTCCCCGCCGCCCCGTCCGCGTCCTCTCCCCCCGCCTCCTCCGCATCGGCGGCGACCACCGGCTGCGCACCCGCGCCGCCACGGCCACCGTCTGGTACCTGCGCCTGCTGGCCGTGCTGAACCTCGCGGCGGTCGTGTCCCTCCCCTTCCGCGAAGAGGTGCACGAACACAACGCGGGCGAGTACTTCACCCCGTACCTGGCCACCGCCGGCCTGGTCTCGGCGGCCCTCGCCCTGTTCCTCGCGGTGGTGATGCGCCGTCGCAAACGAGCCGCCTGGCTCTTCAACCTCCTCCTCGCCGGCCCCCTCTTCGGCCTCTACGCCGTCGCCCTCACCCGCGCCCCCTACGGCGAGCACGCCTTCAACTGGGTCTCCACCGCCCTCACCGGCCTGTTCGTCGCCGCCCTGCTGCTCGGGCGCCGCGAGTTCGACGCCATCGGCGACCGCTCCAACCCGCGCCTCGCCCTCGCCACCGGCATCGGCGGCACCCTCGTCGGCGGCGGCCTCGGCACGCTCCTGGTCCACGCGACGAACCAGGTCACCGGCGCCGGCCTCAAGGACGAGATCGCCTACACCCTGCTGCGAGGCATCAGCGTCGGCCCGCTCGCCGACCACGTCACCGCCGTACAGGCCCCCCGCTGGGTGGACGTCATCGTCAACATCCTGATGGCCGTGGCGTTCCTCGCGGTCCTCTACGCGTGCTTCCGTGCCCCGCGCGGCGCCTGCCTGCTCGCGGAGGAGGACGAACACAGGCTGCGCGACCTGCTGGAGCGTCACGGCGAGCGCGACTCCCTCGGCTACTTCGCCCTGCGCCGCGACAAGGCCGTCATCTTCTCCCCCAGCGGCAAGGCGGCCATCGCCTACCGTGTCGTCGGCGGGGTCAGCCTCGCCTCCGGCGACCCGCTCGGCGACCCCGAGGCCTGGCCCGGCGCCATCGACGCCTGGCTCGCCGAAGCCCGCCGGCACGCCTGGACCCCGGCCGTGATGGGCGCGAGCGAGGAGGCGGGCACCGTCTACGCCCGGCACGGCCTGGACGCGCTGGAACTCGGCGACGAGGCGATCGTGGACCTCGCCGACTTCACCCTCGAAGGCCGGGCCATGCGCGTGGTCCGCCAGGCCCACAACCGGGTCCGCCGGGCCGGATACACGGTCCGCGTGCGCCGCCACGAGGACATCCCGGCCGAGGAGATGGCCGTCCTCGTGGACCGCGCCGACCACTGGCGCGACGGCGCCACCGAGCGCGGCTTCTCCATGGCCCTCGGCCGCCTCGGCGACCCCGCCGACGGCCGCTGCGTGATGCTGGAGTGCCGGGACGCGGACGGCGAACCCCGCGCCCTGCTCAGCTTCGTGCCCTGGGGCGAACGGGGCCTCTCCCTGGACCTGATGCGCCGCGACCGCGCCTGCGAGAACGGCCTGATGGAGTACATGGTCGTCGAACTCCTCCTCCAGGCGAAGGAGCTGGGGATCGACCGGGTCTCCCTCAACTTCGCGATGTTCCGCTCGGTCTTCGAACGCGGCGCCCGCCTCGGCGCGGGCCCGGTGCTGCGCCTGTGGCGCTCGACCCTCACCTTCTTCTCCCGCTGGTGGCAGATCGAGTCCCTCTACCGGGCCAACGCCAAGTGCCGGCCGGTGTGGGAACCCCGCTTCCTGCTCTTCGCCAAGAGCAGCGACATTCCGAGGATCGGCCTGGCGAGCGCCCGCGCCGAGGGCTTCCTCACCCTGCCGGGCCGCTCATAGCCTCCTGGGCCACAGGGCGGGCGGCCGCACGGAGTCGGCGGCGTCACCGGGAAAGTAGGAGTCCGTGCCGTCGCCCGTCCATCCGGGGTCGTAGGCGCAGGGCGCGGTGGTGCCGCCGATGAAGTACTGCCGGTCCGGGTCCCAGCTGAAGGACATCCGCTCGTCCTCGTGGTCCCGCCGCACGAACAGCGACCAGTCCTTGCCCTTCCCGCCCTCGCGGTACGACGAGACCTTCCAGCCGTCGTCCTTGAGCCGCTGGTGCAGCCGGCGCAAGCCGGGGACGGCCTGGCCGGCGGGCACGTGGTCCACCGCCCAGGAGTGGGACATCCGGTAGGCGCCGTCGACGGTCTTGTCCTCCAGGCCCAGCAGCCCTCCGTCGTAGCAGTAGCCGGCGTCCACCGTGTTCTCCGTGCTGACGCCGATGCGCTCGACCCCCGGCGGCACCGTCCGCGTGAACCCGAGGACGTCGTACGCCTCCTGGGAGTGCTCGAAGACACGGTCCGCCATCTTCTCGGGCGCGACCCGGGGAAGGTCCGTCCCGTCCTCCGCGTTCCAGGTGAGCTGGATGAACAGAGCGACCACGGCGACGAACAGCAGCCCCGCGCAGCCGAGACAGCCGAGGCCGAGGGAACGGGCCGCGGACCCGGCGGGGGCGGGGCCGCCGGACGCGGTCCCGGCGTCGGGGGTGGCGGTCGGCGCGGTGGGTGCGGTGGGTGCGGTGGCCGCGGTCTCCTCGGGCATACGGCGACGCTACGGCGGCGGGCCCGGCGGGCGGATGGGCGTACCTACCCGCCCCGGGATAGGTACCCGTACTCACCGGGCCACGCCCAGGCCCCGCCCGCGCCCGTCAGGTACCGCGCCGCCCGCGCCCGTCAGGTACCGCCGCCGCCCGGGACGATCCCGCCGCCCACCGTGAAGCCGATGACCGCTCCCCCGCCCTCCCGGCGGAAGGCGAACGGTGCTCCGCCGTGGGACATGGCGACCTCGCGGACGATGGACAGGCCGAGGCCGGAGCCGGGCAGGGAGCGGGCGTCGGCGGCACGGTAGAAGCGGTCGAAGATCCGGACGAGGTCGCCCTCGGCGATCCCCGGCCCCCGGTCCCGCACCTCCACCCGGACCGTCCCCGGCCGCGCCGGCCCCGTGATGCCGATCTCGATCGGCGCCTTGCCGTCCCGGTCGAACTTGGCCGCGTTCTCGACCAGGTTGGAGATGGCCCGCTGGAGCATCCCTGGCCGCCCGTCGGTCGTCGTGTCACCGCTCGCGTGCAGCACGATCTCCCGCCCGGTACGGCGCCGGGCCAGCCCCATGACGTCCTCGGCGAGGTCGGCGAGGTCCACCCGCTGCGGCGGCTCGCTGTCGGACTGCCCGGCGGCGAGGTCGACCAGCTCGTTGACCAGGTCGGTCAGCTCCCGGGCCTCCTGGGAGAGGTCGGCGACCAGGTCGTCCCGGGTGGCGGGCGGGAGTTCGTCGATCCGCCGCAGCAGCGAGATGTTCGTACGCAGCGAGGTCAGGGGCGTGCGGAGTTCATGACCGGCGTCCTGCACCAGCCTGCGCTGGTCCTCCTCCGACTGCGCGAGCCGCCCCAGCATCCGGTCGAAGGCACGGCCGAGACGCCCCACCTCGTCGAGCCCGGCCACCGGCACCTGGATGCCCAGCTGCCGGGTGCGGGCGACGTCCTCGGCGGCCGACGTCAGGATCACCAGGCGCCGGGTGATCCGCCGGGCCAGCCACCAGCCGAACAGGCCGGCCGCCACCACGACCGCCGCCATCAGGATCAGCGTCCGCTGCTGGAGCGCCCGCAGCAGATCCTCGGTGTCACTGAACTCCTGCGCGACCTGGACGGCCCCCCGCCCGTCGCCGAGCGAGACGGTGGCGATGCGGAACAGGTCCTCGTCCACCCGCACGTCCTTGTGCTCGACCACCTTCCCGGCCGTCCGCGCGAGGGCCATGGACCGGTCCCGGGAGGTGACCGGCAGCACCGGGCTGCCATGGTCCATGATCTGCCCCTGCGCGCCGAGCACCTGGACGTCGGTGCGTGCGGGACGGACCAGATCGTGCCCAGGACGGGAGGAGGAGAAGTCCTCCGGACCCATCGTGTGCTGCCGCACCTCGTCCTGGACGTCCTGCACGACCTGCGTGAACACCGACTGCTGGTCCACCCGGACGAGCCGCGCGGCGGAGTTGTACGACATGATGCCGACGAGGATCGTCACCGCGGCGGTGACGGCCGCGAAGGAGACCGCGAAGGTGGTGCGCAGGGAGACCAGCTTCGGCCGGGGCCGGTCCGGCAGCCACCGGCGGCCCACCTAGTCCTCCCGCAGCACGTAACCCACGCCCCGCACGGTGTGGATCAGCTGCGGGGCACCGGGCTCGTCCAGCTTGCGGCGCAGATAGCCGACGTAGACGGCGAGGTTCTTGGAGCCGGGACCGAAGTCGTAGCCCCAGATGCGGTCGTAGATCGTGGAGTGGTCCAGCACGATGCCGGCGTTGCGCACCAGCAGTTCCAGCAGCTCGAACTCGGTACGGGTCAGTTCCAGCTCGCGCCCGCCGCGCCAGGCCCGGCGGGCCTGGAGGTCCATGCGGAGCCCGGCGGCCTCCACCTGCCGGTCGGAGGAGACCGGTGCCTCGGAGGAGACCTGTGCCTCACGGACCGGGCCCTCCGGACCGCCGCCGGGGACGGGCACCGGGCTGGTACGGCGCAGCAGCGCGCGCAGCCGGGCGAAGACCTCCTCGACGTCGAACGGCTTGACCACGTAGTCGTCGGCGCCAGCGTCCAGACCCGCGATGCGGTCGGCGGTCTCCACGAGGGCGGTGAGCATGAGGATGGGCGTGCGGTTCCCCTCGGCGCGCAGCACCCGGCACACCTGGAGCCCGTCGATGCCCGGCATCATCACGTCGAGGACCAGCACGTCCGGCGGGTTGCGGTGCGCCTGCGCCAGCGCTTCCACGCCGTCGGCGACCGCCGTCACGTGGTACCCCTCCAGCGTCAGGGCACGCTCCAGGGCATGACGGATGGCACGGTCGTCTTCAGCGAGCAGCACAGTCTGGGGCACATCCCCAGTCTGCCAAGGCCTCCGGCGGTTCGACCGGGCCCGCTGGACCTGCGATCACCCTTTTTACCCGCCTCTCACCGTCACAGAGGCAACCGACAGAACCCCCGGATCCCTGGGCCGGCGGACCGGGCAAGGCCCGATGGAAACGGCGACCCCCTCGGCGGACCGAGCCGACACGACCGAGACGGCGCCCTCTCAGCCGGCCGAGCCGAGACCCACCCCGACCGGCAACCACTCAGCCGACCGAGCCGGCACCCACCCGGGACGGCAACCTCTCAGTCGGCCGAGTCGGGTGGGTGGGCCAGGTCAGCGCTGGAGTGCCGCGAGCTGTTCGGCGAAGGGCACAACGGCCTCCTCCCCCCGCCGCGGAGCCAACGGCATCAGCGCGGCCAACTCCGCCGCCGCCCGGTCGATCCGTTCGGCGAGTCCTTCGGCGCCCCAGTCCTCGGAGGCGGCGTAGACCCCGGTGGGGACGACGACGGCCCGCAGGTAGGCGAACAGCGGCCGCAGCGCGTGTTCCAGCACCAGCGAGTGCCGCCCGGTCCCGCCGGTGGCACCGATCAGCACCGGCTTGCCCGCCAACGCGTCCTTGTCCAGCACGTCGAAGAAGGACTTGAACAGCCCGCTGTAGGAGGCGCTGAACACCGGGGTGACCACAATCAGCCCGTCCGCCCGCGTCACCGCGTCCTGCGCGGCGGCCAGCGCCTTCCCGGCGAACCCGTTGGTGAAGTTGTGCGCGATCTCCACGGCGAGGTCACGCAGCTCGACCACCTCGACGTCCACCGGCGTCGTACGGTTCACCGCGGCGGCGAGCCGGTCGGCGAGCAGCCGGGTGGAGGAGGGAACGCTCAGCCCCGCCGACACCACGACCACCTTCATACGCTCGGTCATACGCTGCTCTCCTCCTTCTTCTCCTGCGTGTTCTGTCCGTTCTTCTGCTGGGTGTTCTTCGCGGCGAGCAGTGACTGGTGCGTCGGTGCCTCGGGCACGTCGGCG
>NZ_PQSU01000011.1 GCF_002920615.1 Streptomyces sp. Ru62 | reverse complement strand
TCCTGTGACCCGGGACGCCTGTTCCTGCCCGCGATCATGGACCCGGTCTACGGCTACCAGGTCACCAATGTCGAGGCGTCCATGGCCTCACCCTCCAGCCTGCTGCACTGGACCCGCCGCATGATCGAGATCCGCAAGCAGAATCCTGCCTTCGGACTGGGGTCCTACACCGAGCTGCCGTCGTCGAACCCGGCGGTGCTCGCCTTCCTGCGCGAGTACGAGGACGACCTCGTGCTGTGCGTCCACAACTTCTCCCGCTTCGCCCAGCCCACGGAGCTGGACCTGAGCCGGTTCGGCGGGCGGCACCCCGTCGAGCTGTTCGGCGGGGTCCGGTTCCCGGCGATCGGCGAGCTGCCGTACCTGCTCACCCTCGCGGGACACGGCTTCTACTGGTTCCGGCTGCGCAGGGAACCCGTATAGCGCGGGCCCGGGCGGGGCGGTGCGGCGTTTCCACCGCCCCACCCGGGGCACGCATCAGTAACACCCCGACGCCCCCCGGGGAAAGGACGTGACGCCCATGGCGCAAACGGTCACCTCTTCCGGCACCACCGGTTCACTCCTCGCCTCGCTCGACCCCCTGCTGCGCGCCTGGTTGCCCCGGCAGCGCTGGTTCGCTGGCAAGGGCCGCCCGGTCACCGGGTTCACCCCCGTGTCCGTGACCGAACTGCTGCCGCCCGACGGCCGGCTGGGCCTCTACCACCTGCTGGTACGCGTCCACCAGCCCCCCGTGCCCGGCGCCCCGCCGCACCCCGGTGACTGCTACCAGCTCCTCATAGGCGTGCGCGAGGCGCTGCCGCCCCGGCTGGCGCCCGCGCTGATCGGACACGTGACGGAGGGCCCGCTCGCCGGACGCACGGTGTACGAGGCCCTGTACGACACCCGGCCCGCCGAAGTGCTCCTGGAGGCCCTGCGCACCCAGGCCCGCATCGGCGGGCTGTGCTTCGAACGGGACCCGGCGCGGGAGATCCGGCCCGGCCTCGTGCCCCGGCTGATGACCGCCGAACAGTCCAACTCCTCCGTGGTCTACGGAGATACGTTCATCCTCAAGCTCCTGCGCCGGGTGGTGCCCGGCGTCAACCCCGACCTGGAGCTCCCCCTCGCCCTGGCCCGCGAGGGCTGCCCGAGGGTGCCCGCGCCGACGGCCTGGCTGCACGCCGAGGTGGCGGCGGACACCTACGTCCTCGCCGTTCTCCAGCCGTTCGTGAGCGGCGCCGCCGACGGCTGGGAGCTGGCGCTGCGCGAACTGGCCAAGGGCGAGGACTTCGCCGCCGAGGCCCGCGCGCTGGGCCGGGCCACCGCCGAGGTGCACACCGCGCTCGCCCGGGCCCTGCCGACGGTCACCCTCGGCCACGCCCAGCTGGAGTCGCTGGTCGACGGCATGACCGAGCGGCTGGCGGCGGCCGTGCAGGCGGTGCCGGCGCTGCGGCCGTACGAGCGCGCGCTGCGCTCGGCGTACGAGGCGCTCGGCACGCTCGCCGCCGAGGGCCGCACCTGGACCGCCCAGCGCGTCCACGGCGATCTGCACCTCGGCCAGTGCCTGCGCTCGCCGTCCGGTGCCTGGTCGCTGATCGACTTCGAGGGCGAACCGGCCCGGCCGCTCGCCGAGCGGCGCATGCCGCAGCCGCCGGTGCGGGACATCGCGGGGATGCTCCGCTCCTTCGACTACGCGGCCCACTCGGCGACCCCGCCCGCCCAGGACTGGGCGCACACCTGCCGGGCCGCCTACTGCTCCGGATACGCGGAGGTGGCCGGCCGCGATCCGCGTACCGACCCGGTGCTGCTGCGGGCCTACGAGACCGACAAGGCGGTCTACGAGGTCGTCTACGAGGCCCGGCACCGGCCCGACTGGCTCCCCGTACCGCTGAACGCGGTGCGCCGCCTCGCCCTGCCCGACCAGGAGGCTCGTCCGTGACCCCCAAGGGACACAAGGAATCCAAGGCCCACAAGGGAACGAAGGCCAGGAAGGAACCCGCGGCCAGGAAGGAACCCGCGGCCAGGAAGCCGCCTGCGCAGGAAGTCCCCGCGCAGGCGCCGCCGCCCGCCGTGGACGTCCCGCCACGGGCCCCGGCGCCCGCCGTGACGGTCCCGGCGCAGGCGGCGGTACCCCGTGCGGAGGTCGCCGTGTCCCCGGCCGTCGACGCCGGCGACCGCGCACGGCTGCTGCACGGCACCCACCACGATCCGCACTCCGTGCTGGGCGCGCACCCGGTGCCGGGCGGGGTCGCCTTCCGGGCGTTCCGTCCGCACGCGCGGGCGGTCACCGTGGTCTCGGGCGAGCTGCGGGCGGAGCTGCACGACGACGGCGACGGCTTCTTCTCCGGCCTGCTCCCGCTCACCGAGGTCCCCGGCTACCGGCTGCTGGTGACGTACGACGGCTCGGTGCACGAGACCGAGGACGCCTACCGCTTCCTGCCCACCCTCGGCGAGCTGGACCTGCATCTGATCGGCGAGGGCCGGCACGAACAGCTCTGGCAGGCGCTCGGCGCGCATGTCACCACCCACCAGGGCGTCACCGGCACCCGGTTCGCGGTGTGGGCGCCGAACGCACGGGGCGTGCGGGTCACGGGCGGGTTCAACTTCTGGGACGGCACCGCTTTCCCGATGCGCTCGCTCGGCGGCACCGGGGTCTGGGAGCTGTTCGTGCCGGGGATCGGCGAGGGCGAGCTGTACAAGTTCGAGATCACCCGCCCGGACGGCTCGCGCACCTTGCGCGCCGACCCGCTGGCCCGCCGTACCGAGGTCCCGCCGGCCACGTCCTCGATCGTGCACGCCTCGCACCACGAGTGGGGCGACGACGAGTGGCTGGCGCACCGGGCGGACACCCCGGTGCACGCGGCCCCCTTCTCGGTGTACGAGGTGCACCTGCCGTCCTGGCGACCCGGACTGACCTACCGGCAGCTCGCCGAGCAACTCCCCGCCTACGTCAAGGAGATGGGGTTCACCCACGTCGAACTGATGCCGGTCGCCGAGCATCCCTTCGGCGGCTCCTGGGGCTACCAGGTCACCGGGTTCTACGCGCCGACGGCCCGGCTCGGCACCCCCGACGACTTCAAGTACCTGGTGGACAAGCTGCACCAGGCCGGCATCGGGGTGCTGATGGACTGGGTGCCGGCGCACTTCCCGCGCGACGACTGGGCGCTCGCGGAGTTCGACGGGCGCCCGCTGTACGAGCACCACGACCCGCTGCGCGCCGCCCACCCGGACTGGGGCACGCTGGAGTTCGACTTCGGCCGGCGCGAGGTGCGCAACTTCCTCGTCGCGAACGCCGTGTACTGGTGCGAGGAGTTCCACATCGACGGGCTGCGCGTGGACGCGGTCGCCTCGATGCTCTACCTGGACTACTCGCGCGAGCCGGGCCAGTGGACGCCGAACGAGCACGGCGGCCGGGAGAACCTGGACGCGGTGGCCTTCCTCCAGGAGATGAACGCCACCGTGTACCGGCGCTGCCCGGGCGTGGTGACCGTCGCCGAGGAGTCCACGGCCTGGGACGGCGTCACCCGGCCCACCCACCACAAGGGCCCGAGCGGCTTCGGCGGGCTCGGCTTCGGCCTGAAGTGGAACATGGGCTGGATGCACGACTCGCTCCAGTACATGAGCCACGACCCCGTGCACCGCGCGTACCACCACCACGAGATGACGTTCTCGATGGTGTACGCGTACAGCGAGAACTACGTCCTGCCGATCTCCCACGACGAGGTCGTCCACGGCAAGCGGTCCCTGGTGTCGAAGATGCCCGGCGACTGGTGGCAGCAACGCGCCAACCTGCGCGCCTACCTCGCCTTCATGTGGGCCCACCCGGGCAAGCAGCTCCTCTTCATGGGGCAGGAGTTCGCCCAGGGCGCCGAGTGGTCCGAGGCGCACGGCCCCGACTGGTGGCTGCTCGACCCGGCGTACGGCGCCGAGGCGGACCACCGGGGAGTGCGGGACCTCGTCCGGGACCTGAACGCGGTGTACCGGGCGACCCCGGCGCTGTGGCAGCGGGACACCGACCCGGCGGGCTTCGAGTGGATCACCGGGGACGCGGCGGACGACAACGTCTTCGCGTTCCTGCGCCACGACGCCGAGGGCACCCCGCTGCTCGCGGTCTCCCACCTGGCTCCGGTCGTCCGCCACGACTATCGCCTCGGGGTGCCGGAGGAGGTCCCGGCCTGGGTGGAGGTCCTGAACACCGACGCGGCCCGCTACGGCGGCGGCGACGTCACCCACCCGGACGTCGTCAAGCCCGAGCCCCAGCCCTGGCACGGCCGCCCGGCGAGCATCCGGCTGACCCTGCCCCCGCTGGCGACGGTGTGGCTGCGCCCGGCCTGACCGGGCCTTTGCCCTCCGCCCCGCCCCGCGCCTAGGCTCGGCGCCCGGTGGGGCGGAGGGGGAGGACATGCGGCGGGTCGTGGTCGCTCTGGGCACGGTGGCGGCCCTGACGGGCTGTGCTCAGGGCAGGGCGTGCACCCAGGCGGACATGGAGTCGGGCGTCGCCGTGCTGTGGCGGCCCGCGGACTTCGGTGAG
Organism: Streptomyces sp. Ru62; assembly: GCF_002920615.1. Classification (GTDB taxonomy): domain Bacteria; phylum Actinomycetota; class Actinomycetes; order Streptomycetales; family Streptomycetaceae; genus Streptomyces. Next base: position 258,319 of record NZ_PQSU01000011.1, on the reverse strand, counting down.
CAGCGGGACGCGGTGACGGTACGGCTGTGCGTGGACGGCAGGTGCGAGGAGCGGGCGTCCGGCGATCCCGGGGACCCGTTCGCCATGGTGTCGGTGCGGCTGCCGGACGACATCGGCGCCGGTCCCGTGCCGGTGCGGCTCACGGTGACGTCCAGGCAGGACGGCCGGGTCGTCGTCCGGGACGGCGCGCGGGCGCGGCTGCGCGAGCAGCACCCGAACGGCCGCTCCTGCCCGCCCACGGCCTGGACGGCGGCCTTCCGGGCGCACCCGGAGAAGGGGCTGACGTCGACCGAGGACATGGACCTGCGGAAGACGCCCGGCACCATGGAGGAGCGGCACGGAAGCGACCCGTCCGGCTCTTGAGGAAAGGCGTTCAGGGCGGAGCGGGGCCCGGCGGCTGCCGCCGCGGGCCCCCGCCGGCGTCACTCCATGTCGGCCAGGCCCGCCGGCAGCAGCCCCGTGTGCAGCACGCCGAGTCGCTGGGTGGCCCGGGTCAGGGCGACGTACAGGTCGCTCGTGCCGTAGGCGCCCGGCTCGACCACCAGCACGGAGTCGAATTCGAGGCCCTTGGACTGCCGGGGGTCGAGCAGGACGACCGTCCGCGTCAGGTCGGGCTCGGCGCCGGCCGTGACGCCGTCCAGGCGGGCGGCCAGGGCGCGGTGCAGGCCGCGCGGGGCGATCACCGCGAGCCGGCCCTCGGCCGGGGTGAGTTCGGCGACCGCCTTGGCGACCGCGCCGGGCAGGTCGTCGGTCACCCGCCGCACCCAGGGGCGTTCGCCGGTGGAGCGGACGGAGCTCGGCGGTGCGAAGTCCGGGTTCTCGGCGCGGACCACGGCCGCCGCCAGGTCCATGATCTCGGCGGGGGTTCGGTAGTTGACGCCCAGGCGGGTGTGCTCCCAGCGGTCCTCGACGTAGGGCGTGAGGATGTCCGCCCAGGAGCCGACGCCGGCCGCCTCCGCCGTCTGGGCGGGGTCGCCGACCAGGGTCATCGAGCGGGTCGGGCTGCGCCGCATCAGCAGCCGCCAGGCCATCGGCGACAGTTCCTGCGCCTCGTCCACGATGATGTGCCCGAACGCCCAGGTGCGGTCGGCGGCGGCCCGCTCGGCGGCGCTGCGGTGGTCGGCCTCCTCGTGCCGCTCGGCGAACCGCTCCGCGTCGATGATGTGGTGCGCGGACAGCACCTCGGAGGCGTCCGGGTCGTCCTCCTCCTTGTCCTCGAACTCATAGGTCCGGGAGGCGTAGGAGACGTCCAGGACGCCCTGGGCGTACGCCACCTGCGTCTCGCGTTCGCGTTCGGCGCGGGCGCGCGCCACCCGGTCGTCCTCGCCGAGGAGCTCGGCCGCCTCGTCCAGCAGGGGTACGTCGGCGACGGTCCAGGCGCGGGTCACCGGGCGGCGGATCGCGTCGGCGTCCTCCTTCGGCAGGTAGCCGTCGGGCTCGGCGAGGAAGTCGGCGACCAGCCGCTGCGGGGTGATCCGGGGCCAGAGCCGGTCGATGGCGTCCCAGACCTCGGGGTTCTCGGCGATCTCGTCGCGGATCTGGGTGATGTCGGAGGCGTCGAGCAGGCTGCTGCCGTCGTAGGGGTCGGTGCCCACGCGCTCGGCGTACAGCTCGGTGAGCGTGTTGAGGATGTGCCCCTCGAAGTACTCGCGGGCGGCGTTGTGGGGCAGCTTGGCGGCGCGGGTGCGCTCGCGGGCGACGTTCACCAGGCCGTCGTCCAGCATGAGCACCTCACGGTCGTGCTCGATCGCGATGACCGGGTCGGGCAGGGCCTGCCGGTCGCGTACGACGGCGGCGAGCACGTCGGCCATGCCGGCGCGGCCCTTGACGGCGGCGGCCTCGGGCGTGTCGGCGGCGGTGGCCCTCACGCCGGGGAACAGCTCGCCGACCGTGGCCAGCAGCACCCCGGTCTCGCCGAGGGAGGGCAGCACCTCGCCGATGTAGCCGAGGAAGGCCGGGTTCGGGCCGACGATGAGGACCGCGCGGCGGGCCAGCAGCTCGCGGTGCTCGTACAGCAGGTAGGCCGCGCGGTGCAGGGCGACCGCGGTCTTGCCGGTGCCGGGGCCGCCCTCCACGACCAGCACGCCCCGGTGCGGCGCCCGGATGATGCGGTCCTGGTCGGCCTGGATGGTCTGCACGATGTCGCTCATCCGGCCGGTGCGGGCCGAGTTCAGCGCGGCCAGCAGGACGGCGTCGCCATTGTGGTCCTCGTGCCCGGTGCGGGTGGCGTCGCCGAGGTCGAGGATCTCGTCGTGCAGGGAGGTGACGGTCCGGCCCTCGGAGGCGATGTGCCGGCGGCGGCGCAGGCCCATCGGGGTGTGGCCGGTGGCCAGGTAGAAGGGGCGGGCGACGTCGGCCCGCCAGTCGATCAGGACGGGCGTGCGCTCGGCGTCGTCCTCGCGCAGCCCGATCCGGCCGATGTGGTGCTTGGTGCCGTCGGCGAGGTCGATCCGGCCGAAGCAGAGCGAGCCGTCCACGGCGTTCAGCGCGGCGAGCAGTCCGGAGCGCTCGGCGACCAGGATGTCCCGCTCCAGCCGGGCCTGCATGGGCTTGTCGCCCTGGGCGAGCGCGTCGGCGACGGAGGTCTCGGCCTCGCCGCGCAGCACGTCCACGCGCGCGTACAGTCCGTCGATGAATTCCTGCTCGTGCTGGATTTCATCGTCTGGAAAGTCGGTGTTTGACAATTCCGCTCCCGCCCGGATATACTGTGCTCAGCGAATTACTCCGTGACTTCTCCTCGATGAAGTCACGAATCATTGAATATACGCACAGCAATCCCCCGAGCGCAATTGCTCAGGGGATTTTTTGATGGGCGGGACCGGGTCTACAGCGATGCGGACACCACGCCCGCCGACTCCTCCACCTCCATCAGCGAGGCGCTGTGCCGTTCCTCCTCGAACTTCCGCCGCCCGCCGCGCAGCCCGAAGAGCCGCTTGGTCAGGGCGATGTAGAGGACCGCGAGGATGTTCAGCACCAGCGTGGCGATCTTCAGCCAGCTGATGTGCTCGGTGAGTTCGTAGATCTCCAGCGGGAGGAAGGCGGCCGTCGCGACCACCGTCAGATACTCCGCCCAGCGCTTGGCGTACCAGAGGCCGACGGCCTCGATCAGCTCGATGAGCGCGTAGGCCAGCAGAAGTCCGGCGACCAGCAGCAGGGTGGAGTGCCGGTAGCCGAACGCCTTCTGGACGGAACCGACGACCGGCGAGTGGTCCAAGTCGTGGTGGAAATGCCGGAAGACCGGGCGGAAGACGTCCAGGTACTCGTCGAACAGGCGGCGGACCGCGTCCTGGCTGTTGCTGAACTTCCACACCGCGACCGCGACCAGCACGATGAACATCCCGCGCACGGCCCGCTCGACGGCGAGGAAGCGGAGGACGAACAGGTCCCGCAGCACCGTGCCGCGCGGCACCAGCGGCGCGTCGGCGGCCGGCCCCGAGCCGTGCGGCTCGCCGAGCACGAAGTCACCGCAGCGCAGACACCGCCAGACGTCCCCGAGCGCGGTCCGCGCGTGCAGCCGGATGCGCAGCCGGGGGTCGTCCGGCGCGTAGGTGACATGGCCCCTGCGCGCGCAGGTCCGCCGGTCCCAGTCGATCTTCATCCCCCATGCCTCCGCACTCGTATGGACACCACCCGTACGGACGTCGTACACGAACGTGCCGTTCCGGTCGGCCCGGAACGGCACGGACGAAGGGAGCGGTGGGTCACTCGGCCGCGCTGTCCACCAGCTCCTTCTCCGCGGTCGCGGTCCCCGGTGCGCCGGTCTCGCGGCGCGGCAGCAGGACGGCCACCAGGACGGTGCCGACACCGAGGATCACCGCGCCGACCAGACTCGTGTGGGCGACCGCGTCGGAGAAGGCGGAGCCCACCGCGTCGGCCATCTGCCGGGCGCCGGCGGCCAGGTCACCGGCCTGCTGCTTGAGCTGCGCGGCCTGCTGCGGGTCGCTCGCCCGCTGGGCCCGGGCGGCGGCCTGCTGCGCCTTCTCGCCGATGCCCTGCGCGACGGCGTACCCGGCGCCGACCGAGTCCTGTGCGGTGTCGAGGGCGCTCGTCGGGAGCTTGCTGCCGGCGGTGGCGTCGCTCAGGTGGTCGCCGTAGGAGGTAGCGAGCAGCGAGCCGAGGATCGCGATGCCGAGCGAGCCGCCCAGCTCCAGCGAGGTGTCGTTGACGGCGCCGCCGACGCCCAGCTCGGACTCCGGGAACGCGCCCATGATGGCGTCGGTGCAGGGCGAGAGGGCGAGGCCGATGGCCAGGCCCAGGATGACCAGGGGCGCCACGAAGTCCCCGTACGTGGAGCCCGCGTCCACCCGGGTGAGCAGGGCGAGGGCGGTCGTACCGCCGACCATGCCCGCGCTGACGGTCCACTTCATGCCGACGCGCGGGGTGAGCCAGCCGGTCAGCGCCGAGCCGACGAAGACGGCGCCGGCGAGCGGGAGCATGCGCACACCGGTCTCCAGGGCGTCGTAGCCGAGGACGAACTGGAGGTGCTGGGTGAGGTAGTAGAAGGCGCCGAAGACGGCGAGGAAGAACAGGGCGACGGCGAGGTTGGAGCCGGCGAACCGGCGGCCGGTGAAGCGGCGCACGTCCAGGATCGGGCGCGGGTGGCGCAGCTCCCACAGCACGAAGGCGACCAGACCCACACCGGCGGTCACCGCCGCGGCGACGGCCTTGGTGCCCCAGCCGAAGTGCGGACCCTCGATGATCATGTAGACGAGCGCGCCCGTCCAGAGCACCGACAGCAGTCCGCCGACGTAGTCGATGCGGTCGTGGTGGCCGGCCCGGGACGGCGGCACGAGGACGAGGGCGGCGACGATCGCGACGGCCGCGACGGGCACGTTGATCAGGAAGGTCGAGGACCAGCCGTGGTCGCGCAGCAGGGCACCGGCGACGACCGGTCCGGCGGCGATGGCGAGCCCCGCGGTGGCGGTCCACAGCGTGATCGCCTTGGCCCGCTCGGCGCGCGGGAAGGTCGCGGCCAGCAGGGACAGCGTGGCCGGCATGATCAGCGCCGCGCCGACGCCCATCACGGCCCGGGCCGCGATGACGGTCGCCGCGCTGTCGGCGAGGTACCCGAAGACGGCCCCGCCGCCGAACACCAGCAGGCCGAGGACGAGCGCCCCGCGCCGGCTGTACTTGTCGCCGATCGCGCCGAGCAGCAGCATCAGCGCGGCGTAGGGGACGGTGTAGCCGTCGATCACCCACTGCAGGTCGGCGCTGGAGAGCCCGAGGTCCCGGGTCATGTCGGGCGCCGCGACCGTGAGGGCGGTGTTCGCCATCACGATGATCAGCAGGCTGAGGCAGAGCACCAGCAGCGCCCACCACCGCCGGGCGTAGGGGCGGTCCGTCCTTTCGACCGGTTCGGTCATGACGAGTCGCATGGCAGGGGTCGCCTTCCTCGGGTACGCGACAGGACTTGCACAATGGCGTGCAATTGCACAACCATGTGCAATGTACGTCGTTGCACAATGCTGTGCAAGTTGACCGGAGGAGCCCGGAAGCCCCCGGGGAGGCACAATGACCGCCATGACCACGGGTAACACCAGCCGCGCCGACGCCAACCGGCGCCGCATCCTCGACGTCGCCCTCGCCGAGCTGCTGCGCGACCCCGACGCCTCCATGGACCAGATCGCGCGCGCGGCAGGGGTCGTACGACGGACGGTCTACGGCCACTTCCCCAGCCGGGAGGCGCTGATCGGCACCCTGGTCGACGGAGCCGTGCAGGCGCTGGCGGACGCGGACGCCCGGGCCCGTGCCGGAGTGACCGACCCGGCGGAGGCCGTGGCCCGCTCGGTGCTCGCCCTGTGGCCGGTCGCCGACCGCTACCGGCTGCTGATCGCCCTGGCCCAGCGCACGGTCACCGTGCAGGGCATCCGCGAACGCCTCGCGCCCCTGCGCCAGAACAAGATCCGCCTCCTCCAGCGCGGCCTGGACGAAGGCGCCTTCAGCTCCCCGCTGCCCGCGCCGGCCCTGGCGTACGTGCACGAGCAGATGCTGTTCGCGGTGATGGAGGCGGTGAACGACGGACTCCTGGCAGCGGAAGAGGCGGGCCGCTCCGCCACGGTCGCCGTCCTGACCGCGGCGGGCGTACCCGCCTCACGGGCCACCGAGCTGGTGGCCGAGGTGTCGTAGCAATGGGGAGTGTCCGGGCGGAAAGAGGGAAGCCGGGCGGCTGAGGCACGGGGGAGCCTCAACCGCCCGGCGGCGGTACCCGAACGCCCGGCCCGGGTTCAGGCGGGGCCGGACGTCCGGAACTACAGGGTGGATCAGGCCTTGGCGAGTTCCTTCTCGCCGTCCTCCCGAGGCTCGGGAACCTCCTTCACCTCGGCCCCGCCCTCATCCAACAGCGTGGTCTCGTCGAACGGCAGCTCCCCGGCCAGCACCCGCCGCACCCGGACCTTGTCGATCTCCTTGGTCCACGTGCCGACCAGCACCGTCGCGACCGCGTTGCCCGCGAAGTTCGTCAGCGCCCGCGCCTCGCTCATGAAACGGTCGATGCCGACGATCAGCCCGACCCCGTCCACCAGCGCCGGCTTGTGCGACTGCAGGCCGCCGGCCAGGGTGGCGAGGCCCGCACCGCTGACACCGGCCGCGCCCTTCGAGGCCAGCAGCAGGAACAGCAGCAGCGGGATCTGCTCGCCGATCGACATCGGCGTACCCAGCGCGTCCGCGATGTACAGCGACGCCATGGTCATGTAGATCATCGTGCCGTCGAGGTTGAACGAGTACCCGGTCGGCACGGTGATGCCGACGACCGGCCGGCTGACGCCCAGGTGCTCCATCTTCGCGATCAGCCGCGGCAGCGCGGACTCCGACGAAGAGGTCGACAGGATCAGCAGGAACTCCCGGGCGAGGTACTTGAACAGGGAGAAGACGTTCAGACCCGCGACGACCCGGAGCAGCGCGCCGAGCACGATGAAGACGAACAGGAAGCAGGTGACGTAGAAGCCGAGCATCAGCACGGCGAGGCTCTTGAGCGCGTCGACGCCGGCCGAACCGACCACCGCCGCGATGGCACCGAAGGCACCGATCGGCGCCGCCCACATCACCATGGACAGGATGCGGAAGACGAGCCGCTGGATGTGCTCGATGCCGCGCAGCACCGGCTGTCCGGCCGAGCCCATGGCCTGGAGCGCGAACCCGGCGAGCAGGGCCACCAGCAGCGTCTGGAGCACCTGGCCCTCGGTGAAGGCGGAGACGAACGTGGTCGGGATGATCGACAGCACGAAGTCCACGGGCGGCAGCGCGTCCGGCGACACCTGGTCGTGCCCGGTCGCCTTGATGGCGTTGGTGATGTGCAGCCCGTCACCGGGGTGCAGCACATTGCCGACGACGAGCCCGATGGCGAGCGCGACGAGCGACATCACGAGGAAGTAGCCGAGGGCGATACCACCGACGGCGCCGACCTTGGCGGCCTTCCGTACCGATCCGATGCCGAGCACGATCGTGCAGAAGATGATCGGCGAAATCATCATCTTGATCAGGTTCACAAACCCGGTGCCCAGCGGCTTCAGCTCCACCGCCGCATCGGGCCAGATCAGGCCCACGCCGATGCCGAGCGCGACCGCCACGATGACGGCGATGTACAGGTAATGGGTCCGGTCCCGCTTCACGCGGGGTGCGGCAGGTGCCGTATCGGGGGTGCTGGCGGCCACGACTGCCCTCCTTGACGTCTTCGTCGGCGAACAACCGGCGTGCGGCTCACGTCCGGGCGTTTCTGGGGAATGCCGTGACTATCTCCCGGCCTGTGAGGGCGGTCACCCTTCCGTTCATTTAGTTCACGCTTAACCGGAGAGGCACACTGCTGACATGCGCGTACCCACCCTCCCGCGGCCCCGGAGCCTGGCCGGCCAGCTGTTCGCCATGCAGGCCGTGCTGATAGCGGTGGTCGTGGCCGGGTACGCGCTGTTCACCTACGTCAGCGACCAGCGGCAGGCCGAGGACGCCGCCGCCCGGCAGGCCACGGCGGTGGCCCGGTCGATCGCCGACTCGCCCTCGGTCCGCGAGGCGATCCGCACCCCCGACCCCACGGCCCGGCTTGAGCCGTACGCCCTCCAGGTCATGCGGGACGCCAACGTCGACTTCGTGACGATCATGAACCCGGCCGGCATCCGCTGGACCCACCCGGACCAGAACCAGATCGGCAGACGCTTCCTCGGCAACATCGGCCCCGCCCAGCACGGTCGTACCTTCACCGAGACCTACACCGGCACGCTCGGCGCGTCCGTCCGCGCGGTCACCCCCATCTCGGACAACGGCCGGATCGTCGGCCTGGTGAGCGCCGGCATCAAGGTGGAGACGATCAGCGCCCGGGTCCAGGACCAGGTCACGGCCCTGCTCGGGGTGGCGGGCGTGGCGCTGCTGCTGGGCGCGGTCGGCACGTACGTGATCAACGCCCGGCTGCGCCGCCACACCCACGGCATGAACGCCACCGAGCTGAGCCGGATGCACGACTACCACCAGGCGGCGCTGCACGCCGTCCGCGAGGGGCTGCTGATGCTGGACGGCCGGTACCGGGTGGCGCTGATCAACGACGGCGGCCGGGACCTGCTGGGCGTGGGCCCGGAGGAGGACGTGGTCGGCCGCTCGGTGGCCGACCTGGGTCTGCCCGCCCCGCTGACGGGCGCCCTGCTCTCCTCGGAGCCCCGGGTGGACGAGGTGCACCCGACGGCGTCCCGGGTGCTGGTCGTGAACACGTCCCCGGTGTCGGGCGGTGAACAGCGGGGCACGGTCGTGACGCTCCGCGACGTCACCGAACTCCAGTCGCTGATGGGTGAGCTGGACTCGGAACGCGGCTTCACCCAGGCGCTGCGCTCACAGGCGCACGAGGCCGCGAACCGCCTGCACACGGTCGTCTCCCTGATCGAGCTGGGCCGGGCCGAGGAGGCCGTGGAGTTCGCCACGGCCGAACTGGAGCTGGCGCAGGCCCTGACCGACCAGGTGGTGGCGGCGGTCGGCGAGCCGGTGCTGGCCGCGCTGCTGCTGGGCAAGACCGCGCAGGCGAACGAGCGGGGGGTGGAGCTGGTGGTCTCGCCGGACAGCCGACTGGACGACGGCCTGCTCCCGGAGAGCCTGTCCGCCCGCGACCTGGTGACGATCCTCGGCAACCTGATCGACAACGCGGTGGACGCGGCGCAGGGCAGCGCGCGGGCCCGGGTGACGGTGACGGCGTACGCTACGGCCGCCGAAGTGGTGCTCCGGGTGTCGGACACCGGCCCGGGGGTCGACCCCGCCCACGCCGACCTGGTGTTCCAGCGGGGGTTCTCCACGAAGCCGGCCGAACCCGGGGGGCGGGGACTCGGGCTGGCCCTGGTGCGGCAGGCGGTGAACCGCCACGACGGCACGTTGACGGTGGCCGAGGCGGAGGAGGGCGGAGCGGTGTTCGAGGTGCGGTTGCCGTTGCGCACGTCCACGGGCGGCGCCCGATGACGCGCGAGGAGCAGCCCATCCGCGTCCTCGTCGTCGAGGACGACCCGGTGGCCGCCGACGCGCACGTGATGTACGTCGGCCGGGTGCCGGGGTTCGTCGCGGTCGGGAAGGCGCACACGGGGGCGGAGGCACGGCGCCTGCTGGACCGCACTCCGGTGGACCTGCTGCTGCTGGACCTGCACCTCCCCGACGTCCACGGCCTGCAACTGGCCCGGTCCCTGCGGGCGGCCGGGCATCACGCGGACGTCATAGCGGTGACGTCCGCGCGCGACCTGGCGGTGGTACGGGAGGGGGTCTCCCTGGGCGTCGTCCAGTACGTGCTGAAACCGTTCACCTTCGCGACATTGAGGGATCGGCTGGTCCGTTACGCCGAGTTCCACGCGGCGGTGGGCGAGGCGAGCGGCCAGGACGAGGTGGACCGCGCCCTGGCGACCCTGCGCGCCCCGACGCCGGCGGCCCTGCCGAAGGGGCTGAGCGGGCCGACCCTGGAACGGGTGACGTCCACGCTCCGCGAGGCGTCCGCCGAGGGCCTCACGGCGGCCGGGGTGGCCGAGGCGGTGGGCATCTCCCGGATCACCGCACGGCGGTACCTGGAGCACCTGGTGGACGCGGGGAGAGCCGGCCGGAGCCCGCTGTACGGGCAGGTGGGGCGGCCGGAGCTGGTGTACCGGTGGGTGTCTCAGGGACGGTGAGGGCGGCGGCGGCTGCGCGGGCGGCGGCGGCTTCGGTGGGGGCGGCGGCGGCTTCGGTGGGGGCGGCTTCGATGGAGGCGTTGGCGCGGGCGTGGGCCACCGAACCACCGGACCGACTCATGGGTGTGCCGGGGGTGTCCGTCGTAGACGATCACGTACGCGTCGCCCACCGGACCGACCGGCAACGGGTGCTCGACCGCCCGAGCCCTCCGGCGCTCGACGTGATCCTCCACGAGGCCGCCCTCCGCATGGAGTTCGGCGGGGCCGCAGTCGCGCGGCGCCAACTGGAGCACCTGCTGCTCATGTCCGAACGCGAGACCGTGACGTTGCGGGTCATCCCGTTCAAGGCGGGCGGCCTCCCGGGGGCTGGGCAGTCCGTCGTCTACGCCGAAGCGGCCGTCCCCCGCCTCGACACCGTGGAACTCGGAGCGTGGCGCTCGCGCCGGACGCCTCGCATGACTTCATCCACACCTTGGTCCACGACCTCCAGGAGAGCCGCCATGACCGACGTCAACTGGGAGGAACCCTTCTGCGGAGAGGGCGCCAACTCCGGGACATCAAGGCCGGCAAGGCGGACCATCTCCTGCAGCCCGCCGGGGATCAATCCCGCGCAGACACATTGACCTGACTAGACCACTCCTCTTACCTTCACACGGCAGTCATCTCCGCGCCACCCCCACGTGTGCTCAGGAGGTCATGCCCGTGCGTCCCACCGCCGCCCACTCCCGCCGCCTCCCCCTCTCCCTCCTCCTCACCGCCGCTCTCGCCGCCACCGCCCTCACCGCCTGCGGCAGCGGTTCCGGCAGCAGCCCGGACACGATCAAGGTGTCGTACAAGCAGTCCACCGACAACTCCGTCAAGGTGATGGACACCTACCTCGCCGGGATCAAGAAGCAGTTCGAGCGCGAACACCCCGGCAAGAAGGTCGAGTTCGTGCCGATCAAGGCCCCGGACTCGGAGTACTACACCAAGCTCCAGCAGATGCTGCGCTCACCGCGCACCGCCCCGGACCTGGTCTACGAGGACACCTTCCTCATCAACTCCGACATCACCAGCGGGTACCTGAAGCCGCTCGACCCCTACCTCGCCAAGTGGCCGGACTGGGGACAGTTCATCGACACCGCGAAGGCGGCGGCCAAGGGGCAGGACGGGAAGACGTACGGTGTCCCGGACGGGACCGACACCCGCGGGCTCTGGTTCGACAGGCGGGTGTTCAAGAAGGCCGGCCTGCCGCCGGACTGGCAGCCGAAGACCTGGGACGACGTCCTCGCGGCCGCCCGGACCATCAAGCGGAAGGTCCCCGGCGTGATCCCGCTCAACGTCTACACCGGCAAGCCGGCCGGCGAGCGGGCCACCATGCAGGGCTTCGAGATGCTCCTGTACGGCACGGGCGACGGCACCCAGGACCCGCTGTACGACAGCGGCAGCAAGAAGTGGATCACCGGGTCGCAGGGCTTCAAGGACTCGCTGAAGTTCGTCGAGACCGTCTACCGGGACAAGCTCGGCCCCGACGTCTCCGACGCCCTCGACCCGAACTTCAACACCACCGTCAACGGCGAACTGCTCCCCCAGGGCAGACTCGGCATCGCCCTCGACGGCTCCTGGCTGCCGCAGGCCTGGCTGCCGGGCAGCGGGCACGAGTGGCCGGACTGGTCCGAGCAGTTGGGGCTCGCCGCCATGCCGACGCAACACGGGCAGGCGCCCGGCAAGGTGAGCATGTCCGGCGGCTGGACCTGGTCCGTCCCGGCCAAGGCCGCCAACCCCGACCTCGCCTTCGAGTTCGTCCGGACGATGCAGACGAAGGACAACGCCCGCAAGTGGTACATCGCCAACTCCGGCATCGCCGTCCGCAAGGACGTCGCCGCCGATCCGGAGTACGCCGGTGCCCAGCCCGGCATCAAGTTCTTCACCGACCTGGTGGCGAGCACCCACTACCGGCCCGCGTACCCGGCGTACCCGAAGGTGTCGACCGCCGTGCAGGAGGCCATGGAGGCGGTCACGACCGGTGACCTGTCCGTGGAGAAGGCGGCGGGCGAGTACGACGCCACGGTCAAGGACGTCACCGGCGGCCAAGTGGTCCGCAGGTGAGGCGCCGGAACCCGGCCGTCCGGGTCCTCCCGGTCGCCCCCGCCCTGGTCCTGCTGCTCCTGTTCCTCGCCGGGCCGATCGCCTACTGCGTCTGGATCGCCTTCACCGACCTCCAGCTCACCGGCCAGGCCCACTCCTCCTTCGTGGGCCTCGCGAACTTCCGCCGGGCCTTCCAGGACGACGCGTTCCTGAACGCCGTCTGGCTCACCCTGGTGTTCACGGTGCTGTCCTCGCTCGTCGGGCAGAACACCCTCGGGCTGGCCCTCGCCGCGCTGATGAAGCGGGCGTCGAAGCCCGTCCGCACCCTCACCGGCGGGGTCGTCGTCACCGCGTGGGTGCTGCCGGAGGTCGTCGCCGGGTTCCTGCTCTACGCGTTCTTCCGGCGCGAGGGCACCCTGAACGCGATCCTGGACTGGCTGCACCTGCCCCGCCAGAACTGGCTGTTCACGCTGCCCATCCTCGCGGTGTCCTTCGCCAACGTCTGGCGCGGGACGGCGTTCTCGATGCTGGTGTACTCCGCAGCCCTGGACGAGATCCCCGCCGAGATCACGGAGGCCGCCGAGGTGGACGGGGCCGGCGGCTGGCGGCGGCTGTGGCACATCACGCTGCCGATGATCCGGCGCTCCATCGGCACCAACCTCATGCTCAACACCCTCCAGACGCTCTCCGTCTTCGGGCTGATCTGGGTGATGACCCGGGGCGGGCCCGGCGACCGGAGCCAGACGCTCCCGCTGTTCATGTACGAGCAGGCGTTCCAGAACAGCATGATCGGGTACGGCACCGCGGTCGCCCTGCTCCTGCTGGTCGTCGGCTCCCTGTTCTCCGTCGTCTATCTGCGGCTGCTGCGGACGGAGGTCTGATGGCCCGCAACCGTGCCTCGCGTCGGCTCGCCGCCGACGTCTCGCTGCTGGCGGTGGCCGCCGCCTTCGCGCTACCGCTCGCCTGGGTGCTGCTGTCCGCCGTGGACCCGCACGCCGGCCTGCGGGTCAGGGTCCCCGACGGCCTCACCCTGGCCAACTTCGACGCCATCATGACCCCGGACATCACCTACACCCCGCTGCTCAACAGCCTGATCCTGTGCGGGGGCGCCACGGCGCTGACCGTCGGCTGCGCCGCCCTCGCCGCGTATCCGCTGTCCCGGTTCCGGTCCCGGCTGAACCGGCCGTTCCTGCTGACGATCCTCTTCGCGACGAGCCTGCCCATCACGGCGATCATGGTGCCGGTGTACGCCCTGTTCGTCCGGGTGAACCTCATCGACACCCTCCAGGGCACGATCCTCTTCTTCGCCGCCTCCCAACTCCCCTTCGCGATCTGGCTGATGAAGAACTTCATGGACGGCGTGCCGACGGAGCTGGAGGAGGCGGCCTGGACGGACGGGGCCTCGGCCGCGCAGTCCCTCGTCCGGATCGTGCTGCCGCTGACGGGGCCGGGGCTCGCCGTCGTGACCGTGTTCTCGTTCGTGATGATGTGGGGGAACTTCTTCGTCCCGTTCATGCTGCTGCTCACCCCGGAGCAGATGCCGGCCTCCGTGAGCATCAACGACTTCTTCGGCAACCGGGGCATGGTGGCGTACGGCCAGCTCGCCGCGTTCTCGGTGATCTACTCGACGCCGGTGATCCTGCTGTACGTCCTGGTGGCCCGGCGGCTGGGCAGCGGGTTCGCGCTCGGCGGCGCGGTCAAGGGGTGAACCGGACGGCGGTCGAGCGGTGGACCGGCGGGGTGTGGCGCCCGTTGCCCGCCGAACAGCTGGAACTGTGCGTTCCGACAATCACGGGTCCTGGCTGAACGGACCGTAGCCATCCCGTCACCGCACCCCTAGCTTGTGCCGGGTGCGCCAACCCTCAGCTCCTCGGTTCAACGCCCCGGCGGCCCGCCGGCTGCGCGCCGCGCTCGGCATGGGCCCCGAGCACGTCGCGTACGGCATGCGGGCCTCGTACGGGCTGCCGTACGTCACACCCGATCTGGTGATCGCCTGGGAACGCGGTGCCGTCGCCCCGGGCCATGCCGAACTGACCGCTCTCGCGGGCGTGCTGTGGTGTTCCCCGGGCGAACTCCTCGGCCGCCCGCGGACCCTGGGCGAGCATCGCATCGCCCGTGCCGTCGCGCCCGAGGACGTCGCCCGTGCCGTCGGCATGGACGTGCGCTCGTATCTGCGGATGGAGGAGAGCGGGCGGTGGCGGGGCAACGAGCGCCAGTCGGCCGCGCTCGCCCAGGTCCTCGGACTCGCCCTGCCCGACCTCGTCACCGTCACCGGCCGCGAGGCGACCCTCGCCGGCCTGCTGCACAGCGCGGTGACCACCCGCTGGCGGGCCTATGTGCGGCCGGTGCGCAAGCTGGTACCCCTGGACCCGGACGTCCTGGAAGGCGCGCTCCAGGAGCTCCACGAGGACTACCAGGGGCACATGGCCGCCACCCTCAGCTGGGGTGGCGGCGGCAGGAGCGCCAGCGAGTCCGGGCGGGAGTTCCTGGACCGGATCGTGGAGAACTTCTGGACGGCGGTGGAGAAGCGGACCGCCTAGAAGACCGACTCCGCCTCGTCCATCCGGTCCTTCGGCACGGTCTTCAGCTCGGTGACGGCCTCCGCGAGCGGCACCATCACGATGTCGGTGCCGCGCAGCGCGGTCATCCTGCCGAACTCGCCGCGGTGGGCGGCCTCGACGGCGTGCCAGCCGAAGCGGGTGGCGAGGACACGGTCGTACGCGGTGGGGACACCGCCGCGCTGGACGTGACCGAGGATGACCGGCTTGGCCTCCTTGCCCAGGCGCCGCTCCAGCTCGTACGCCAGCGCGGTGCCGATGCCCTGGAAGCGCTCGTGGCCGTACTGGTCGATCTCGCCCTTGCCGTAGTCCATGGTGCCCTCGGCGGGGTGGGCGCCCTCGGCGACGCAGATGACGGCGAACTTCTTGCCGCGGGCGAACCGCTCCTCGACCATCTTTACCAGGTCGGCGGGGTCGAAGGGGCGCTCGGGCAGGCAGATGCCGTGGGCGCCGGCGGCCATGCCGGACTCCAGGGCGATCCAGCCGGCGTGCCGGCCCATGACCTCCACGACCATCACCCGCTGGTGGGACTCGGCCGTGGTCTTCAGGCGGTCCATCGCCTCCGTCGCCACGCCGACGGCCGTGTCGAAGCCGAAGGTGCGGTCGGTGGAGGAGATGTCGTTGTCGATGGTCTTGGGCACGCCGACGACGGGGAGACCGGCGTCGGAGAGCATCCGGGCGGCCGTCAGGGTGCCCTCGCCGCCGATCGGGATCAGCGCGTCGATGCCGAACTCCTCGACCATGTCGGCAGCGCCCTCGCAGGCCTCGCGCAGCCGGTCGCGCTCCAGCCGGGAGGAGCCGAGGATGGTGCCGCCGCGGGCCAGGATGCCGCTGACCGCGTCCAGGTCGAGGGTGCGGTAGTGACGGTCGAGCAGACCCCGGTAGCCGTCCTCGAAACCGATGACCTCGTCGCCGTACTGCGCCACCGCCCGGTGCACGACCGACCGGATCACGGCGTTCAGGCCGGGGCAGTCGCCGCCTGCGGTGAGAACTCCGATGCGCATCGTGCTGTGTCTCCTGCTCGCTGTCGGTGCCGGTGAGCCGCTGTCGATTCTTTCACGTCCACCGGGCCAGTGAGATCCTGACGGGCGCCTTATCCGTCGAGAGGGGTATTGTCAAGAGGGTTCTGCTCACCTCGGTGAGCGATTTTTATGCCGCAGAGGCGACGAAAGCGACATGAGGAACGGAGTGGACACGTGACGCGCAGCGTGTACGTGACCGGGATCGACCGCGGTGACGGACGCCAGGTCGTGGAGCTGGGGGTCATGGAACTCCTGACCCGGCAGGTCGACCGGGTGGGCGTGTTCCGTCCGCTCGTCCACGACGGTCCGGATCGCCTGTTCGAGCTACTGCGGTCCCGGTACCGCCTCGCGCAGGACCCGGCGACCGTCTACGGCATGGACTACCACCAGGCGTCCGCGCTCCAGGCCGAACAGGGCACCGACGAGCTGGTCTCCGCCCTGGTCGACCGCTTCCACCTGGTGGCCCGGGACTACGACGTGGTCCTCGTCCTCGGCACCGACTACGCCGGCACCCAGCTCCCGGACGAGCTGTCGCTGAACGCCCGGCTCGCCAACGAGTTCGGCGCGTCCGTCATCCCGGTGGTCGGGGGCCGCAAGCAGTCCGCCGAGTCCGTGCTGGCCGAGACCCGCAACGCCTACCGCGCCTACGACGGCCTCGGCTGCGACGTGCTCGCCATGGTCGCCAACCGGGTGGCCCGCGAGGACCGCGACGAGATCGCCGAGCGGCTCGCGGACCGGTTGCCGGTGCCGACGTACGTGGTCCCCGACGAGCCCGCCCTGTCCGCCCCGACGGTCGCGCAGATCGCCCAGGCCCTCGGCGCGAAGGTGCTCCTCGGCGACGACTCCGGGCTCGCCCGGGACGCCCTCGGCTTCGTCTTCGGCGGCGCGATGCTGCCGAACCTCCTCGGCGCCCTGACCCCTGGATGCCTGGTCATCACCCCGGGCGACCGCGCCGACCTGGTCGTCGGCTCGCTCGCCGCGCACAGCGCCGGCACCCCGCCGATAGCCGGTGTGCTGCTCACCCTGGACGAGGTGCCGAGCCACGAGATCCTCACCCTCGCCGCCCGCCTCGCCCCCGGCACCCCGGTGCTCTCGGTGGCCGGCAACAGCTTCCCCACCGCCGAGCAGCTGTTCTCCCTGGAGGGCAAGCTGAACGCGGCCACCCCGCGCAAGGCGGAGACCGCACTCGGCCTGTTCGAGCGGTACACCGACACCACCGACCTGGCCCGCCGGGTCTCGGCGCCGAGCAGCGACCGGGTCACCCCGATGATGTTCGAGCACAAGCTGCTGGAGCAGGCCCGCTCCGACAAGCGGCGGGTCGTGCTGCCGGAGGGCACGGAGGAGCGGGTGCTGCACGCGGCCGAGGTGCTGCTGCGCCGGGGCGTGTGCGACCTGACCCTGCTGGGCCCGGTCGACCAGATCCGCAAGAAGGCCGCCGACCTCGGCATCGACCTCGGTGACACCCAGTTGATCGACCCGGCCACCTCCGAGCTGCGCGACTCCTTCGCCGAGAAGTACGCGGCCCTGCGCGCCCACAAGGGCGTCACGGTCGAGCTGGCCTACGACGTCGTGTCGGACGTCAACTACTTCGGCACCCTGATGGTCCAGGAGGGCCTGGCCGACGGCATGGTGTCCGGCTCGGTGCACTCCACGGCGGCCACCATCCGGCCCGCCTTCGAGATCATCAAGACCAAACCGGACGCCTCGATCGTCTCGTCCGTGTTCTTCATGTGCCTGGCCGACAAGGTGCTGGTCTACGGCGACTGCGCGGTCAACCCGGACCCGGACGCCGAGCAGCTCGCGGACATCGCCATCCAGTCGGCGACGACGGCCGCGCGGTTCGGCGTGGAGCCGCGGATCGCGATGCTGTCGTACTCCACGGGTACGTCCGGGTCGGGTGCCGACGTCGACAAGGTGCGCGAGGCCACCGAGCTGGCCCGCTCGCGCCGGCCCGACCTGAAGATCGAGGGCCCGATCCAGTACGACGCGGCCGTCGAGCCGTCCGTCGCCGCGACCAAGCTGCCCGGCTCCGAGGTCGCCGGGCAGGCCAGCGTGCTGATCTTCCCCGACCTCAACACCGGCAACAACACCTACAAGGCCGTGCAGCGCTCGGCCGGCGCGATCGCCGTCGGCCCGGTGCTCCAGGGTCTGCGCAAGCCGGTCAACGACCTGTCCCGGGGCGCGCTCGTCCAGGACATCGTCAACACCGTCGCCATCACGGCGATCCAGGCCCAGAGCCCCGCCCAGACCCCCAGCGAGAAGGCGTCCCAGCAGTGACCTCCCCCACCCGTGTCCTCGTCCTCAACTCCGGCTCCTCGTCCGTGAAGTACCAGCTGCTGGACATGCGGGACAGCAGCCGGCTCGCGGTGGGCCTGGTCGAGCGGATCGGCGAGCAGACCTCCCGGATCGAGCACACCTGCCTCACCAGCGGCGACACCCGTGAGCACACCGGGCCGATCGCCGACCACGACGCCGCCCTCAAGGCGGTCGCCGAGGAGCTGACCCGGGACGGTCTGGGCCTGGACTCGCCCGAGCTGGCTGCGATCGGCCACCGGGTGGTGCACGGCGGGATGTTCTTCACCGAGCCCACCGTCATCGACGACGAGGTGCTCACCGAGATCGAGCGGCTGATCCCGGTCGCCCCGCTGCACAACCCGGCCAACCTCACCGGCATCCGCACCGCGCAGGCGCTCCGCCCGGACCTGCCGCAGGTCGCCGTCTTCGACACCGCGTTCCACACGACGATGCCGGAGCCGGCGGCGCGCTACGCGATCGACCCGAAGATCGCCGACCGCCACCGCATCCGCCGCTACGGTTTCCACGGCACCTCGCACGCGTACGTCTCCCGGGAGACCGCACGGCTGCTGGGCAAGGACCCGTCCGAGGTCAACGTGATCGTGCTGCACCTGGGCAACGGCGCCTCCGCCTCCGCGGTGCAGAAGGGCCGTTGCGTGGACACCTCCATGGGACTGACCCCCTTGGAGGGGCTGGTGATGGGTACGCGATCCGGTGATCTGGATCCGGCCGTCATCTTCCATTTGGCCCGGGTTGGGGATATGTCCATGGACGAGATCGACACTCTTCTCAACAAGAGGAGCGGCCTGTTCGGTCTGTGCGGGGACAACGACATGCGGGAGATCCGCCGCCGGATCGACGAGGGCGACGAAGAGGCCGCGCTCGCCTTCGAGATTTACATTCACCGGATCAAGAAGTACATCGGCGCCTATTACGCCGTGCTCGGCACGGTGGACGCGGTGGCCTTCACCGCCGGGGTCGGCGAGAACGCGGCACCGGTGCGGGAGGCGGCGATCGCGGGGCTGACGGGCCTGGGCCTGGCGGTCGACCCCGAGCGGAACGCCGTGCGCGGCGGCGGACCGCGGCTGATTTCGCCGGAGTCCGCCCGGGTGGCGGTCGCGGTGGTGCCGACGGATGAAGAACTGGAGATCGCGACGCAGACCTACGCACTGGTCGGAAAGAACAACTGAATAGCACCTGAGCGGTGCGGCACTCATTTGTATCTTCCGCCAGACGGAATATTCCGTAGCGAAACAAACCGATAGGATCGCCCCATGCGCCGTTCGAAAATCGTCTGTACTCTCGGCCCCGCGGTCGACTCCCACGAGATGCTCGTCGCCATGATCGAGGCGGGCATGAACGTGGCCCGGTTCAACTTCAGCCACGGCACCCACGCCGAGCACCAGGCGCGGTACGACCGCGTCCGGGCCGCCTCCAAGGAGACCGGCCGTCCCATCGGCGTCCTCGCCGACCTTCAGGGCCCGAAGATCCGTCTGGAGACCTTCGCCGAGGGTCCGGTCGAGCTGGAGCGCGGTGACGAGTTCGTCATCACCACCGAGGACGTGCCGGGTGACAAGCACATCTGCGGTACGACGTACAAGGGGCTGCCGGGCGACGTCTCACGCGGCGACCAGGTCCTGATCAACGACGGCAACGTCGAGCTGAAGGTCCTGGACGTCGAGGGCCCGCGGGTGAAGACGATCGTCATCGAGGGCGGTGTCGTCTCCGACCACAAGGGCATCAACCTGCCCGGCGCGGCCGTCAACGTCCCCGCGCTGAGCGAGAAGGACGTCGAGGACCTGCGGTTCGCCCTCCGCATGGGCTGCGACCTGGTCGCGCTGTCCTTCGTCCGGGACGCCAAGGACGTCCACGACGTCCACCGCGTCATGGACGAGGAGGGCCGCCGCGTCCCCGTCATCGCCAAGGTGGAGAAGCCCCAGGCGGTGGAGAACATGGAGGACGTCGTGATGGCGTTCGACGGCGTGATGGTCGCCCGCGGTGACCTCGCCGTCGAGTACCCGCTCGAAAAGGTCCCCATGGTGCAGAAACGCCTGATCGAGCTGTGCCGGCGCAACGCCAAGCCGGTGATCGTCGCGACCCAGATGATGGAGTCGATGATCACCAACTCGCGTCCGACCCGCGCCGAGGCCTCCGACGTCGCCAACGCGATCCTGGACGGCGCCGACGCGGTCATGCTGTCGGCCGAGTCCAGCGTGGGCGCGTACCCGGTCGAGACGGTCAAGACCATGTCGAAGATCGTCACCGCGGCCGAGCAGGAGCTGCTCTCCAAGGGACTCCAGCCCCTCGTCCCCGGCAAGAAGCCGCGCACGCAGGGCGGTTCGGTGGCCCGTGCCGCCGCCGAGATCGCCGACTTCCTCGGCGGCAAGGGCCTGGTCGCCTTCACGCAGTCCGGTGACACCGCCCGCCGGCTCTCCCGCTACCGCGCGATCCAGCCGATCATCGCCTTCACCACGGACGAGGGCACCCGCAACCAGCTCACCCTGAGCTGGGGCGTGGAGTCGCACGTCGTGCCGTTCGTGAACACCACCGACGAGATGGTCGACCTGGTGGACCAGGAGATCGCGCGGCTCGGCCGCTTCGAGACGGGCGACACCCTCATCATCACCGCCGGCTCGCCCCCCGGGGTCCCCGGCACCACCAACATGCTCCGCGTCCACCACCTGGGCACCCAGAGCAAGTGACCCGTCCGGCAAGGGTCTTGTGAGGCACCGAGGGCGCCCCCGCGCAGGGGGGCGCCCTCGGTGTTGTGCGGCTCCCGAACTGGCTTGTACGACCGCTCAGTCGGTCGTGTACACGTGCATGCCGGGCACGTGCAGGTTGCCGCCGAACTGGGCCGCCTGGGTCACCTTGACGTTGGTGAAGTAGATCAGCGGGATGTTCAGCGGCGGCGGGCTGTCGGGGCTGAAGGTCACCGGGATCAGCCCGAACAGGTTGCCGGAGATGCTCTCGGTGTACATCACCGTGTCGCCGCCGGTGATGGTGGACGTCGAGCCCTTGGCCGCCTGGACGTGGTACGTCTTGTTCGCCTGCTTGTCCTTCACCGTCTGGTGCAGGTCGCCGATGTCGGTGCCGCCGGAGATGACGTACTTCAGCACCTTCTTGGTGGTGCCGCCCGCCGTCTTCACCTCGACGATGCCCTGGTAGTCGGCGCCCTTGAGGAGCAGGGAGCTGGCGTTCAGGTACCAGGGGTCGTCCGCCACCAGCACCTTGTTGTCGACGCCGCCCTCGTCGTCCGTGGCCACCGGGCAGTCGTCGGCGGAGGCGGACTCGCTCGCGGACGGGTCCGGCGTGTCCGCCCCGGTCGCGTCACCGGCCGCCTTCGTGGCGTCCCCGGCCGTCCTGGAGACGGTGCCGGTGGTGCCGCCGACGGTGTCCTTGACCGTGTCCGTGGCCTTCTTCACCGTGTCCTTGACGGTGTCGGAGGTGCCGCCGGACTCCTTGCCGCCGCCCGACTCCTTGCCGCCGCCGGACGAGGTGTCCGTGGACGGGGTGTCCGTGGCGGACGACTGGGACGCGGACGGTGTCGGGGTCGGCGTCTGCGACGACGTACCCGAGTCCTTGCCGCCGCCGGTGAGGAGGTCACCGAGCGTGTCGCCGATGGTGTCGAGGACGTTCCCGCCACCGCTCTGGGTCTGCGACTGCGTCGGCGTGGTCGTGTCGGCGCCGGCGGAACCCGAACCGGAGTCCGAGGAACCGGAGTCCGACGAACCGGAGTCCGCGGAGCCGGAGCCCGAGCCGGAGTCGGGGTCGGAGGACCCCGAGGTCGCGGTCGGCTCGGGCGTGTCCTTGCCGTCGGAACCTGAATCCGACGAAGAGGTGCCGCCCGACTCCTGCGTCTTCCCGCTCCCGGCGGTCTCCGACGGCGACGGCGCGGCCGTCGTGCTCTGGGACGGGGACGGCGACGGTGAGGCCGAGGGGTCCTTGGAGCCGTCGTCCAGCGCCTTCACGCAGTCCTTGTACTCGTCGGCCGTCAGGCTCTTCGCCGACGTCGACGGGGCCGGGCTGCCGTTGTTGTCGGCGAGGGCGAGCGTGGAGGTGAAGCCCATGCCCATGAGCACCGCCGTGGGCATGGCCACCGAGGCTATCGCCTTGCCGGCCGGCATGTGGAACCTGGTGAACAGCGGCTTTCTGGGGGCCGCGTGGCGGGGCCCGGTTCTCGCGCGGGACCCGTCCACGTCGGTCCCGCGGGTCACCTCGTCAGCCGGCACTGTGCCTCCCGTTCGCCCCGTTGGCCGGGCTCGTTCCTGACAGGTCGTTCTCCCACGGCGCCTTGTACGGCCCGGCCGGGCCGGCGTCGGCCGCCGGGGCCGTGCCCTGGTGCGGCAGCGGAGCCGTGTCGGGGGTACCGCCCTCGTCCGGGGTGGCCTCGGCCGGCGGCTGCTCCTGCGGAGGCGTGCCCGGCGCCCAGGCCACGGCCAGCGCTCCGCCGACCAGGGCGAGCAGGAAGCCCATGACGAAGCCGCCGAAGTTGGACACGGGGATGGACACCAGCGCGAGCAGGATCGCGGCGACGCCCGCGAAGGTCCGTACGTGCTTCTGGAACCAGAGGCTGATGCCCAGGACGATGAGCAGCACACCGATGATCAGGGACCCGGCTCCCGCGGTGGTCGCCATGGCCAGCGTCAGGTGTCCGAGCTGGAGGTGGGCGTACGGGAAGTACATGATCGGAAAGCCGCCGAGCATGACGAACAGACCGGCCCAGAACGGCCGCGTGCCCCGCCAGGCGCGGAACTGCAGCCTCCGGCGGGTGAACTGGCCGGGTGCGGCGGCAGGAGTCTCGGCGCTCATGGAAAACAGCTCCCTGGTGCGGCGTTGCTGTGGTGGTGATGTGTGCCGCGCGTGAGGACGCGGCCGGAGTGTTGACGGGCGGGGGCGCCACGGCTCCCCCGCCCGTCAGCGAGTGCTTAGTAGCACTCCTTGACACCCGTCGACAGCGACATCTTCAGGCCGCTGAGCTTGAAGGTTCCGGCGGTGGTGGCCCACGCCGTCTGCTTCACGTCGGACAGCGTGGCCTTGTCGGCCTGCTGGGCGAACCCGTACGGGTTGGCCTGCTCGCCGCCGCCCTTCATGCCCGGACCCTTGGAGGCGTCCTTGGCGGCCACACCGATGTCGATGTTCTCGAACGTCGCGTCGGCGTTGAGGTCGGCAACGTCGATGTAGATGTTGTCGGCCTGGACCTTCTCGGCGCCCGCGCCGCCGGCCCGCAGGATCAGGCTGACGTTGCCGAAGATCGGCACGTCGGGCGTGACCACGGACTGGCACAGGTTGGTGATCTCGGCGTGCTTGAACGCCGAGACGGCCACCGGGTGCGCCGTCTTCTTGCCGTCCAGCGTGTAGCCGCTGTCGATGGCGCCGTACTGCGAGAAGCCGGTGCCGACGAGCTGGTCGGCGGACACCTTGAACGACTGGCCGGACACGCTGAACGAGGCCGCGAGAGCGCCCTGCGCGAGGGCGACACCTATACACGCCGTGGCGGCCACGCTGGGCACCATGACCACAGCGAACCGCTTCCATCTGGTCCCGCCACGCACCTGGGACTCCATATTTCCTCCTTCTCGGACGTACATCTCCTGGCCCGGGCTCGCCCCGAATCAGCGGCTCAGCCGGGCAGGGATGGGAGAAGTGCTACGTCCTCGGGAAGGAGAGCGCCCGCGCTCGGAGGCGCGAACCGCGCCCGAATCACCGGCGATCACCCCCGAGCGACAACCACTGGTCGCGCCTGACACGCATCACGCACAACCCTGCTGGACAGGCTTCGCCGGCCGGCGAAGACCCCCCTGCCCTAGACCCGGCGCCACTGCCGCCGGCTCTGCTCGGTGGGGACCCAGAGTCTCCCGGTGACCCGACCGGCTGCCGGGGTACGGGAATGGACCGAGCGTCGCCGATCGTGGTGCATTCTCGGCCTGGACACAAGGGGGTTCGTTACTGGCTAGTAACGGGGGGATAACCGGAGGACGACCGACCGGTCTCGGAGTGCAACGCTCGGTGGCATCGAAGGGCAGAGCAAAGCCGTTGATCCCTGGACGAATCCAGACAGACCAACGGCCTCGATTTACTCGCAGTAACAGCGACCGCGATTACCAAGATTTGGTAAAGCGCGGCCGCCGTGATGCCTCGTCGGCAAACCTTTCACCCCGGCATCACAAGCCGTGGCGTTTAGCGACTGGTCAGAACAGGGCGCGCGCGAGTGCCCTGCGTGCGCCCACCACGCGAGGGTCCTCCTGGCCCACGACCTCGAACAGCTCCAGCAACCGGAGTCGTACCGCCTCCCGGTCGTCGCCCGCCGTGCGCTGCACGGTCTCGATGAGCCGTCCGAAGGCGTCCTCGACGTGCCCGCCCACCAGATCCAGGTCGGCGGCGGCGATCTGCGCCTGCGGGTCCTTCGGCTTCTCGGCTGCTTCCTGACGCACCTTCTGCGGGTCCATGCCCTGGACCCGCTGGAGCAACTCGGCCTGCGCCAGGCCCAGTTTGGCCTCCGGATGCGCCGGGTCGTCGGCCAGTACGTTCTTGTACGCCTGGACAGCCCCGCCCAGGTCGCCGGCGTCCAGCGCCTGCGCGGCGGCGTTCAGCGCGGCGTCGTACGGCCCCTCGGGCGACGCGGCCTGCGGGGCACCGCCCGGCTCCGCGTCCGGGTCGACGGTCAGACCGGTCAGCCCGAAGCGCTGCTCGGCGACCTCCACCAGCTGGTCCAGGGTCTGCCGGATCTGCTGCTCGCCGGCCACCCCCTGGAAGAGCGGCAGCGCCTGGCCCGCCACGACGGCGAACACGGCCGGGATGCCCTGGATCCCGAACTGCTGCATCAACATCTGGTTGGCGTCGACATCGATCTTGGCGAGGAGGAAGCGCCCGTTGTACTCGACGGCCAGCCGCTCCAGGACCGGGCTCAGCTGCTTGCAGGGCTGACACCACTCGGCCCAGAAGTCGATGACGACCGGGACTTCGGCGGAGCGCTGCAGGACGTCCCGCTCGAAACCCGCCTCATCGACGTCGATGACGAGATCGGCCGGGGAGACGGCCCCCGTCCCGCCCTGCCGGGCCGCTTCGGCGCGCGCCTGCTCCGCCTTGGCCTTGGCCTCCTGGGCCGCCTTCACCGCGGCGAGGTCGACGACACCGCTCATGGACATGTTCCGTGGCTGCATGCGTCTATCCTCCCCCGATCCCGCGTCTGATGGAAAAAAAGCGATGTGCGGCGCCGGGTCCCCACCCCACGCCTGGTGGTCGTCGCTCGCGTACGTCCCTCACGAGCTTTCGCTACGACCCGTAGCGTAATGCCATGAGGGCACCGCGCGACACCACACCCCGGTGATCTCCCTCACGACCGCACAGATCCCGCCGGTTATGGTCGGGGGATGCAGAGCCGCACTCCCGCCAGCCGTACCGGGCGCCCGCGCAGCGCCACCGCGGACGCCGCGATCCTGGCCGCGACCCGGGAGGCTCTGGTCGAACTCGGCTGGTCGAAACTCACCCTGGGAGACGTCGCCACGCGGGCCGGGGTTGCGAAGACGACGCTCTACCGCCGCTGGGCCGGCAAGAACGAGCTGGTCGTGGACGCGGTGGCGGAGCTCTTCGACGAGCTGGAACTCCCCGACCGCGGCAGCCTCGCCGCCGACATCGAGGGCGTCGTCCTCCAGTTCGCGGCCATCCTGGCCCGCCCGGAGGCCAAGAGCGGCCTGATGGCGGTGGTCGCCGAGGCCACCCGCGACGACGCCCTGCGCGAACGCATCCGCGCCTCCATCGTGGACCGCCAGATGCGGCTGGTCCTGGCGGGTCGCGCCCGGGCCCAGCGCCGCGGCGAACTCCCCCCGGAACCGGACCCGAGGGAAGCCGCCCGCACGGTGGACCTCATCTTCGACGTGGTCGCGGGCGCGGTGGTCCACCGCACCCTGGTCAGCGGC
Organism: Streptomyces sp. Ru62; assembly: GCF_002920615.1. Taxonomy (GTDB): domain Bacteria; phylum Actinomycetota; class Actinomycetes; order Streptomycetales; family Streptomycetaceae; genus Streptomyces. Next base: position 232,346 of record NZ_PQSU01000011.1, on the reverse strand, counting down.
AAACCGGCGGACGAGAACTGGGTCCGCAGCTTCACGCGCCTGCTGCTCCATGGCCTCACGTCCCAGCCGACCGAGCAGGAGTCGACAGCAATTTCCTGACCGGCCGAGCACGGGTCGACGGCCACCTCACGGCCGACCGAGTCGGGTGGTGTGGGCACAGGCCGGGGGGCCAGGGAGCGGAGCCCCCTGGAGGCCGGCCCGACCGAGGGCACTAGAAGCCGGCCGGCTCCGTGTACACCCCCCACTCGTCCCGCAGCACCCCGCAGATCTCCCCCAGCGTCGCCTCGGCCCGCACGGCGTCCAGCATCGGCTCGATCATGTTGGCCCCGGACCGGGCCGCGGCGAGCATCGCGTCCAGCGCCCCCCGCACAGCCGCCTCGTCCCGCGCCGCCTTCCGTTCGGCGAGCACCCGCACCTGCTCCCGCTCCACCTCATGGCTGACCCGCAGGATCTCCAGGTCCCCGGTGACGGACCCGGTGTGGACGTTGACGCCGACGACCTTCTTGTCCCCCTTCTCCAGCGCCTGCTGGTACCGGAACGCGGACTCCGCGATCTCCCCGGTGAACCACCCGTCCTCGATCCCGCGCAGGATGCCGGACGTGATGGGCCCGATCGGGTGTCGCCCGTCCGGGTGAGCCCGCAGCCCCCGCTCCTTGATCTGCTCGAAGATCTTCTCCGCGTCCGCCTCCATCCGGTCCGTCAGCTGCTCGACGTACCAGGAGCCGCCCAGCGGGTCGGCCACATTGGCGACGCCGGTCTCCTCCATCAGCACCTGCTGTGTGCGCAGCGCGATCTCCGCGGCCTGCTCGGAGGGCAGGGCCAGGGTCTCGTCGAGCGCGTTGGTGTGCAGCGAGTTGGTCCCGCCGAGCACGGCCGCCAGCGCCTCCACCGCCGTACGCACCACGTTGTTGTACGGCTGCTGCGCGGTCAGCGAGACACCCGCGGTCTGCGTGTGGAACCGCAGCCACTGCGCCTTCTCGGACTTCGCGCCGTACACGTCCCGCATCCACCGCGCCCAGATCCGGCGCGCCGCCCGGAACTTGGCGATCTCCTCGAAGAAGTCGACGTGCGCGTCGAAGAAGAAGGACAGGCCGGGCGCGAAGACGTCGACGTCCAGACCGCGGCTGAGCCCCAGCTCGACGTACCCGAACCCGTCCGCCAGCGTGTACGCCAACTCCTGCGCGGCCGTGGACCCGGCCTCCCGGATGTGGTACCCGGAGACGGAGAGCGGCTTGTACGCCGGGATGCCGGCCGCGCAGTACTCCATCAGGTCGCCGATCAGCCGCAGATGGGGCTCGGGCTGGAACAGCCACTCCTTCTGGGCGATGTACTCCTTGAAGATGTCGGTCTGGAGGGTCCCGTTGAGCACCCCCGGATCGACGCCCTGCCGCTCGGCGGCGACCAGGTACATGCAGAAGACCGGTACGGCGGGCCCGCTGATGGTCATGGAGGTCGTCACGTCCCCCAGCGGGATGTCCTTGAACAGGACCTCCATGTCGGCGGCCGAGTCGATGGCGACCCCGCAGTGGCCGACCTCGCCGAGGGAACGGGGATCGTCGGAGTCCCGCCCCATGAGCGTGGGCATGTCGAAGGCGACGGACAGACCCCCGCCGCCGGCGGCGAGGATCATCTTGTACCGCTCGTTGGTCTGCTCGGCGTTGCCGAACCCGGCGAACTGCCGGATCGTCCAGGTGCGGCCGCGGTAGCCGGTCGGATGGAGCCCGCGCGTGAAGGGGTACTCCCCGGGCCAGCCGATCCGCTCGAATCCCTCGTACGTGTCGCCCGGTCGGGGCCCGTACACCGGCTCCACGGGGTCGCCGGAGAGCGTGGTGAAGTCCGCGTCGCGCTTGCGCGCGGCGTCGTAGCGGGCCTGCCAGCGGCGGCGGCCCTCCTCGATGGCGTGAGCGTCCATACCCTCGAATTTACTTGGACGTCCTAGTAAATGTCGATGGCAGACCGCCGCACGGTATCCGTACGGCGGTACCCGCTACGCCTTGGCGACGGCCGGGGCCTCGTCGGCGACCCGGGACTCCAGCTCGCGGCTGATCTTCCGCTCGACGAAGAACGCCGCGGTCGGGATCGTCCCCGCCAGCAGCACCCAGAGCTGGCGGCCGACCGGCATCCTGGCCTTGGAGCCCAGGTCGAACGCGAAGATCAGGTAGACGACGTACAGCCAGCCGTGGGCGATGGCGACGACCCGGGTGAAGTCGGCGGCACCGTCGACGTCCAGCCCGTACTTCGCGATCATGCTCAGGCAGAGCAGCACCAGCAGCACGCCGGTGGTGTAGGCCATGACGCGGTAGCGGGTCAGCACGCTTTTTTTCATGGAGCGAGCGTAACCACCCGTTCCGGGAGATCTTGCCCCGGGTCACCCCTCCTCGAAGTCGTGTGCCGCGATCCGCAGCGGTCGCAGCAGCGCGAAGATCTCCTGGCACTCCTCGGCGTCGTACGCCCCGAGCCCGAAGTCCATGGCCATCAGGTCACGGGTCGCCGCGTCGACCACCTCGCGTCCCTTGTCGGTGATGACGGCCAGCGTGCCGCGCCCGTCGTTGGGGTTGGGCCGCTTGGCGACCAGCCCGGACTTCACCAGCCGGTCCACCGTGTTCGTCACGGAGGTGGGATGCACCATCAACCGCTCACCGATCTTGGACATCGGCAGCTCACCGGCCTTGGAGAAGGTGAGCAGCACCAGCGCCTCGTACCGGGCGAACGTCAGCCCGTACGGCTTGACCACCGCGTCCACCTCGGAGAGCAGGATCTGCTGGGCCCGCATGATCGAGGTGATCGCGGCCATGGACGGCACCTTGCCCCACCGCTGCTTCCAGAGTTCGTCGGCGCGGGCGATGGGGTCGAACGGGAGGCTGAGAGGCTTCGGCACGTCATCAGACCCTACCGGCCGGTCATATGCCGGTCAGCTCCGTCTCGCCTTTCGGTCCCCGGCCGCTCACGAGCGCGTGCCGGCGGCTCCGCGCGGGGCGCCGGACCAGGGGCGCGACAAGGGCGTCACACCCGCGCGCCCGCCCGCGTACCCCGGCCGTCCGAGCGGTCAGCCGCGCCCCCGCCTGCGCAGATGGTGCCGGACGGCCCGCTGGGCGACCGGGCCCAGGGACTCCACCGCGGCCACGAGCGCGCCGAGCTGTTCCAGGGCGTCCAGCGCGGCGTGCGCCCCGGCCCCGTCCACTCCCTCGTACAGCTCGATGCCGACGAACGACGCGGCCACCGCCCGCGCCAGGCCCGCCGGGTCGGCGAACTCGCCGAAGGGGGTCGTCGCCAGCACGCGCCTGAGCACCTGCTCGATCTCGGTGATCCACAGCCGCAGCCCGTCGGCCGTCGCCGGTCCCAGTGCCGCGTGCGTCGGGGCTCCGGCCAGCAGCTGGCCGAGCAGGGCCACATGGCCGCCGGCCCGCTCGTGCTCGTGGATCTCGCGGCCGACGGCTAGGAGCTCGGCGAGCGAGCCCACCGCGGCCAGGCGCTCCCGGTACCGGGCCACGGCCTTCTCCGCGCCGTACCGGCAGGCCGCGGCGAGCAGCTCGTCCACCGATCCGAAGTGGTAGAAGACCAGCGCCTGGTTGACCCCGGCGGCCGCCGCCACCGTACGGGCCGACGTCTTGGCGATGCCCTGCTCGGTGAGCGTCCGCAGCGCGCCCTCCAGCAGCTTCGTCTTGGTCTCCTGCGCCTTCGCGGTCTCCGGGCTCACGCGCGCGCCTCCTCCCGCACCGGGCGCAGTCCGGGCCGCACGCCATGGGCGCGGACGTCGGTGTACGACGCCGTGAAGGAGCCCTCGTAGCCGAAGAGCGGTCCGAACCAGCGGTTCACCCCGCGCACCCGGACGCGGAAGCGGCCGGCCGTCTCGTCGTACGACTCCCGTACCTCGGCCGTCGCGCCGATGAGTTCGGGGACGCGGACGTCCACCGGGCCCTCCCGGAACCGGTGCGCGCCGGAGCGGATGAGCAGGGAGCCGTCGGGCTCGGCGTGGAAGTGCAGGTCGGTCGCGAGGTGCTGGTGGGTGCCGAGGTAGTCGAGGACCCGGTCGCCCCCGGGGCCGAGCACCATCTGGGCGTCGAAGCGGCGGGCGCGGCCGGGCAGCTGGAAGGTGCGCACGAAGCTCACCGTCTCACGCCCGAAGGTGTCCCTGTAGGGCACGTTCTCGATCAGGAAGGGGACGTTCCGGCCGGCCCTCGGGACCAGGATGTTCCGGGTGGCGCCCAGGGCGAGGAACGGTTTCACGAAGGCCGGCCCGTGCCAGATCCGGTCCATCACCCCCCGGCCGGTGTAGGCCTCGCCGCCGGCCAGGCCCACCGAGAAGCGGCGTCGCAGGGCGGGGTGGAGGCGCTGGAACGCCGGTCCCATGGCGGTCTGGAAGATCGAGGTCATCCGTGCTTCTCCAGGGTGCGCAGCAGGCGGGGCGCGCGGGTCCGGGTGGCGGGGGCGCGCAGGCAGCGGCGGGCGGCCGGGGTGCCGGCGAGCGGCGCCTTGAACAGGGCCAGGGCGATGCCGAGCAGGAGCAGGAGCGGGCAGAGGTAGGCCAGCGAGTCCGCGAAGGGACCGGACGGACCGGGGAGCGAGCCCCGCCCCAGTCCGGTCAGGCACAGGGCGAGGAGGAGCGCCCGGACCGTCAGTTCCGCCAGCCAGCGGTACAGGGCCCGTTCGGGGGTGATGCCCCGCTCCAGCCAGAGCCGGAGCCGGTCGAAGGACCAGGCGGTGGCCCAGCCCATGAGCGGGCGGAACAGCAGACGGTCGGCGAGGGCGCCGGGGGCTCCCCAGCGGGGGCGGTAGTCGTAACCGGTGAGGAAGCGGACGCCATGGGCGTCGGGGACGTAGCGCCAGTAACCGCTGCCCTCGGCGATCAGGGAGAGCGGGTGCGGGGAGGAGAAGCGCAGGGCGGAGGTCCGGCTGCCGTCGGGGCGCTCCTTCTCGCCGGCGGCCACGCCGGTGCCGGAGACCGCGAGGAACGGCAGCACGCGCGTGGCGTACCGGAAGCGCTGCGGTTCGCCCTCCGCGCGCGGGAGGTACTCGATCTCGGTGAAGCGCAGGTCCCAGCGCTGGTGGCGGGCGGGGTCCTGGGTGCGGGCCCAGAGCTCATCGAGGTCGGCGCGAATGTGCGTCTCTATGTAGAGACCCATGTGTTCCCCCACGTGGCACGGAGTTTGAGCGACTGCTCAAATCGTCTGGCGCCGAACGTACACCGTTTTGAGCGGTCGCTCAAAGAGCTGGCACAAGAAAACCCCGGCCCTGGGACCGGGGTTTCGGCCGGCGGCCGCGCTACCGGGCGAGGTGCCGTTCGACGGTCTCCACCTTGGACGTGAGCCCGTCGGTCACGCCGGGGCGGATGTCGGCCTTGAGGACGAGCGAGACCCGCGGGGCGCGCGCCTCGACGGCGGCGACGGCGCGCTTGACGACGTCCATGACCTCGTCCCACTCGCCCTCGATCGAGGTGAACATGGCGTCGGTGCGGTTGGGCAGGCCCGACTCGCGGACCACGCGCACGGCGTCGGCGACGTACTCCCCCACGTCCTCACCGACGCCGAGGGGCGTCACGGAGAAGGCGACGATCATGCGTTCACGACCCCTTCCTTGCGGGCACGGGCGGCGATGACGGCGTCCTCGGCCTCGCGGCGCAGCTTGCGCTCGGCGAAGAAGCCTCCGGTCGGCAGCACCGAGAGGACGAAGTAGAGGGCCGCCGTCCGCAGCGGCCACTTGGCGCGGTTCCAGGCGTCCGCCCAGAAGATCACGTAGAGGATGAAGAGGACGCCGTGGACCCCGCCCATCACGGGGACCGCGTTGAAGTCCGTGGTCCGCTTCAGCACCGAGCACAGGAGCAGGATCAGGAAGGACACGGCCTCCGGGGCCGAGACCAGTCGGAGACGGCGGAGGGCGGTGGCGGTCTTGATGTCCACGGGTCACCTTCGGTGGGAGAGTCGTTTGTGAACGCACGCACAAGCGTTCCCCCATTGTGGCAAACCGCGCCCTCAGGGGTCCGCTCAGGGTGGGTCTCCACCCATGGGCCCTGTTCCGTCCACCCGCCCGGCCGCTACTTTCACAGCGTGGCGATGTTCCGGCTCCAGGGGAGCAAGGTCCTCGCCGTCGACATGACCGGGGACGCCGTGAAGGCGAAGAACGGCTCGATGGTCGCGTACGACGGGCAGATGGCCTTCAAGAAGCTGAGCGGTGGCGGCGAGGGGCTGCGCGGGATGGTGACCCGGCGGCTCACCGGTGAGCAGATGACGGTGATGGAGGTGAAAGGCCACGGGACCTGCTGGTTCGCGGACCGGGCGTCCGAGATCAACCTGGTGAGCCTCCAGGGCGACAAGCTCTACGTCGAGGCGGGCAACCTGCTGGCCACGGACGCGGGGCTCAGAACGGGCACGACGTTCACGGGCCTGCGCGGGGCCTCGCAGGGCAACGGCCTGTTCACGACGACCGTGGAGGGCCACGGCCAGGCGGCCATCGTCTCGGACGGGCCGGCGGTCGTGCTCCGGGTCACCCCGCAGTACCCGCTGATCGTCGACCCGGGCTCCTATGTGGCCCACCAGGGCGACGTCCGGCAGTCCTTCCAGTCCGGTGTGACGTTCCGCACGCTCCTCGGGGAGGGCGGCGGCGAGGCCTTCCAGATCCGCTTCGAGGGCGACGGACTGGTGTACGTGCAGCCGAGCGAGCGGAACACGATCGCGGGGGACCTGTGAGATGACCTTCCGAGAGATCAACTCCAAGATGGTCGAGGCGACGGTGGCGCCGGGGCAGCGGCTGTTCAGTCAGCGCGGCGCAATGCTCGCCTACAAGGGGGACGTGTCCTTCACGCCCAACGTCCAGGGCGGCCAGGGCGGGCTGATGTCGATGATCGGGCGCCGGGTGGCGGGCGAGGCGACCCCCCTGATGACCGTGGAGGGCAGCGGCACGGTCTTCTTCGGGCACGGCGGCCACCACGTCCATGTGATCACCCTCGCCGGCGACACGCTCTACGTCGAGGCGGACAGGCTGCTCGCCTTCGAGGGCACACTGCGGCAGGGGACGATGTTCATGGGCTCCCAGGGCGGGGTCATGGGCATGGTGCGGGGCCAGGTCACGGGTCAGGGCCTGTTCACGACGACGCTCCAGGGACAGGGCGCGGTGGCCGTGATGGCGCACGGCGGCGTCTTCGAGATCCCGATCACCCCGCAGCGCCCGGTCCACGTCGACCCCCAGGCCTACGTCGCCCACCACGGCGACGTCCGCAACAAGCTGTCCACCGCGCTCGGCTGGCGCGACATGGTGGGCCGGGGCTCCGGCGAGGCCTTCCAGCTGGAGCTGAGCGGCAACGGCACGGTGTACGTCCAGGCGTCGGAGGAGAAGCTGTGAGCACCTACGGAACTCCGGGCGCCGGGCCGGTCGTGCACGACCCGGTGACGCTGCCCGCCGACGACAACGTGAACAAGTACACCTTCTGTGTGGAGCTGAAGGGCGGGCAGTGGTTCCTGCAGAAGGGGAAGATGATCGCCTACTACGGGACGATCGAGTTCAACGGCATCGGACACGGGCGACTCGACCGACTTGTCCGCACGTCGTTCCATTCGCCACTGCACGCGAGCGACTGGGTCGTGGCCGAGGGCTCCGGCAAGATGCTGCTGGCCGACCGGGCCTTCGACGTCAACTCCTACGACCTGGACGACGGGAACTTGACCATTCGCGCGGGCAACCTGCTCGCTTTTCAGCCAAGTCTCGCGCTCAAGCAGTCGATCGTGCCGGGTTTTCTGACCCTTATCGGAACCGGAAAGTTTGTGGCGGCATCTAACGGGCCGGTGGTGTTCATGGAACCTCCGATCCGGGTCGACCCTCAGGCGCTCGTCGGGTGGGCCGACTGCCCGTCCCCGTGCCATCACTACGACCACGGGTACCTGACGGGTGTACTGGGCGGTCTACGTGCGATGACGGGCCTCGGCGGGGTCTCCGGGGAGGAGCACCAGTTCGAGTTCGTGGGCGCCGGGACGGTCCTGCTGCAGTCGACGGAGACCCTTATGGCCGAGGCGGCCACGGGGGCGGTTCCTCCCGAACCGGGGGTGCCGGGTGGTGGCGGAACGGCGCCGAGCGGACACGGTCCGCAATCGTCGGGCGTACCGCGCCTTCCCGGACAGCTGGGGGACCTCCAGCGTCGCTTCGGGCTGTGAGCGGTAGTCTGCGGAGTGTGACGTCGAACGCGTGCGCACTGTCACACCACCCGAAGTAGTTCGTCATTCAACTTCTTAGGTAGACTTCATTCATGGAGACCGAGACGGCCACGCGCTGGCTGACCGATGCGGAGCAGTGCGCTTGGCGCACCCACCTGGAGGTCAACAGGCTGTTGACGTACCAGCTCGAAAAGGATCTGCAGCCGTTCGGCCTGACAATGAACGACTACGAGATCCTGGTGAACCTGTCCGAGTCGGAAGACGTGCGGATGCGGATGAGCGACCTCGCCTCCGCGACGATGCAGTCCAAGAGCCGGCTCTCGCACCAGATCACGCGTATGGAGAACGCGAACCTGGTGCGCCGCGAGAACTGTGACACGGACCGGCGGGGACTGTTCGCCGTGCTCACGGATCACGGCATGGAGACGATGAAGAAGGTCGCGCCGCACCATGTCGCATCGGTGCGCCGGCACTTCATCGATCTGCTGTCGCCGGACGCGCTGATGGAACTGGACAAGGCACTGAAGCCCATCGCCGAGCATCTGCGGGGGCAGCGGGGACGCCCCTGAGCCGGACTCGTCGGCTCAGGGTGCGGTAGCCGGGCGGGGATGGGCGCGCTTACCGGCGCCGACCGGGCGCAGCGCCCACCCTTGCCGTCCCCGCACAGGGGCACCGGCAGTCGGCCGGTCACCAACCCGGCCGCCGCCCCGCCGAGCTTCCCGCGCTCACCGCCATGTTCACCATGCCCCGGCCCGCGTACGGGCACTCTCCGAGGCCGATGCGTCGGCCCCGGAGGCCCGTCGGCAGGGCCGGGGCGATGAACGCTCCCGTGCAGCCCATGGTCGCCGCAAGGGTCCCCGGTCGGGGGCCAGGCCGCGGCCGCGAGCACGACGGTGCCGGGGACGGCGTAGGACCCGCCTCCTCAGCCCTCCGTCAGCCCCGCGACCAGTTCGTCCGCCGCGCGGTACGGGTCCAGTTCGCCGGTGACGATGCGTTCGGCGAGGGCGCTGAGGCGGCGGTCGCCGTGCAGGTCGCCGATGCGTTCGCGCAGGGCCGTGACCGCGATGGTCTCCACCTCGCGGGCCGCGCGGGCCTTCCGGCGCTCTGCGAGGATCCCGCGCTCCTCCATCCAGGCCCGGTGCTTCTCCAGGGCCTCCACGACCTCCTCGACGCCCTCCGCGCGCGCCGCGACCGTCTTCACGATCGGCGGGCGCCAGTCGCCGGGGCCCCGGGCCTCGCCGAGGCCCAGCATGTGGTTCAGCTCGCGGGCGGTGGCGTCGGCGCCGTCCCGGTCGGCCTTGTTGACGACGTACAGGTCACCGATCTCCAGGATTCCGGCCTTCGCCGCCTGGATGCCGTCGCCCATGCCGGGGGCCAGGAGGACCACGCTGGTGTCCGCCTGGGAGGCGATCTCCACCTCCGACTGGCCCACACCGACCGTCTCGACCAGGATCACGTCGCAGCCGGCCGCGTCCAGCACCCGGATGGCCTGCGGGGCGGCCCAGGCCAGGCCGCCGAGGTGCCCGCGGGTCGCCATGGAGCGGATGTAGACGCCGGGGTCCGAGGCGTGCTCCGACATCCGGACCCGGTCGCCGAGCAGGGCGCCGCCGGAGAACGGCGACGAGGGGTCGACGGCCAGGACGCCGACCCGTTTGCCCTGCTTGCGGTACGCGGTGACGAGCGCGGAGGTGGAGGTGGACTTGCCGACGCCCGGCGAGCCCGTCAGGCCGACCACGTACGCGTTGCCGGTCAGCGGGGCCAGCGCCGCCATGACCTCCCTCAGCTGCGGGGACGCCCCCTCCACGAGGGAGATCAGCCGGGCCACGGCCCGCGGCCGGCCTTCCCTGGCCTGGGCCACCAGAGAGGAGACGTCCTGCATCACAGCTCCGTTCAGTTCACCACGTACCGGACACCGGCGTACCGGAAACAGATCCTCGGGGTCTCAGGCCTTCGGTACCCGCACGATCAGCGCGTCACCCTGGCCGCCGCCGCCGCACAGCGCCGCCGCGCCGACGCCGCCGCCGCGCCGCTTGAGCTCCAGCGCCAAGTGGAGCACGAGCCGGGCGCCGGACATACCGATCGGGTGACCCAGCGCGATCGCGCCGCCGTTGACGTTCACCTTTTCCGTGGACACGCCGAGGTCCTTCATTGACTGCACGGCGACGGCGGCGAAGGCCTCGTTGATCTCGATGAGGTCCAGGTCGGAGACCTCCAGGCCCTCCTTCTTCAGGGCGTGCAGGATGGCGTTCGAGGGCTGGGACTGCAGCGAGTTGTCCGGGCCGGCCACATTGCCGTGCGCGCCGATCTCGGCGAGCCAGCTCAGGCCCAGCTCCTCCGCCTTGGCCTTGCTCATCACGACCACGGCCGCCGCACCGTCCGAGATCTGCGAGGAGGAGCCGGCGGTGATCGTGCCGTCCTTGGCGAAGGCCGGGCGCAGCTTGGCCAGGGACTCGGCGGTGGTGTCGCCGCGGATGCCCTCGTCCTTGCTGAACAGCACCGGCTCGCCCTTGCGCTGCGGGATCTCCACCGGGGTGATCTCGGCCTCGAACAGGCCGTTCTTCTGGGCGGCGGCGGCCCGCTGGTGCGACAGGGCGGCGATCTCGTCCTGCTCGGGGCGCTTGATGCCGAGGCGGGTGTTGTGCTTCTCGGTGGACTCGCCCATCGGGATGTTCTCCCACGGGTCGGTCAGGCCGTCGTAGGCCATCGCGTCGAGCATCTGGACCGCGCCGTACTTGTACCCTTCGCGGGTCTTGGGCAGCAGGTGCGGGGCGTTGGTCATGGACTCCTGGCCGCCCGCCACGACGATGTCGAATTCACCCGCGCGGATCAGCTGGTCGGCGAGGGCGATGGCGTCGAGGCCGGAGAGGCACACCTTGTTGACGGTCAGCGCCGGGACGTTCATCGGGATGCCGGCCTTGACGGCGGCCTGGCGGGCCGGGATCTGACCGGCGCCGGCCTGGAGCACCTGGCCCATGATCACGTACTGCACCTGGTCGCCGCCGATCCCCGCACGGTCGAGGGCGGCCTTGATCGCGAAGCCGCCCAGGTCGGCTCCGGAGAAGGACTTCAGCGAGCCCAGCAGCCGCCCCATGGGCGTCCGCGCGCCCGCGACGATCACCGAGCTGGTCGTTCCAGAAGATCCAGAAGACATGAGGTGCGATCCCCTTCCAGCTGCACACAGCCGAGGAGTGAACGAGGGTTTACTTCGAATGTACTGAGCGGTTGGACATGGCGTCACCGGCCCGCCGGTGTGATCGCGCGCACGTTGCGTAACCATCCGGGGAGCGCTGCACTGAATCCATGCTGACGCGAATCGACCACATCGGGATCGCCTGCCACGACCTCGACGCGACCGTCGAGTTCTACCGGGCCACGTACGGCTTCGAGGTGTTCCACACCGAGGTCAACGAGGAGCAGGGCGTGCGGGAGGCCATGCTCAAGATCAACGAGACCTCGGACGGCGGCGCCTCCTACCTCCAGCTGCTGGAACCGACCCGCGAGGACTCGGCGGTCGGCAAGTGGCTGGCGAAGAACGGGGAGGGCGTCCACCACATCGCCTTCGGCACGGCGGACGTCGACGGGGACGCCGCGGACATCCGCGGAAAGGGCGTCCGGGTGCTGTACGACGAGCCACGACGGGGCTCGATGGGGTCACGGATCACCTTCCTTCACCCCAAGGATTGCCATGGCGTTCTGACAGAACTGGTCACTTCGGCCCCTGTTGAGTCACCTGAGCACTGACCCCCGTACATAAGGGCCGGTAGGGTTGGGGGCGGTCGTCCCTGAAACGGGGACGGCCGCATGCCGGGGTCCGGGTTTCGGGGGACGAGCGTCGGGGCAGCAGCCCGTGCTCCGCCGTCTGTCTGACACCATTCCCCGGGGGCCCCGTTCGGCGGATGGACGGAGCTCGTTGGAGAAGCTGACCAGGGGACGGATGGGACCGCGCAGTGCGGGGCTACGAGAGCCAGGAGCGAGAGCCGGCGGCTGACGTCGACCACCTCTCTCGGTTCGAGGCCGAGATGAAACGGCTGAGGACCGAGCGCGAGAAGGCGATCCAGCACGCCGAGGACCTCGGCTACCAGGTCGAGGTGCTGCGCGCCAAGCTGCACGAGGCGCGGCGCACCCTCATGACCCGGCCCGCCTACGACGCGGGTGACATCGGGTACCAGGCCGAACAGTTGCTCCGCAACGCCCAGATGCAGGCCGAGCAGCTGCGCCAGGACGCCGAGCGGGAGCTGAGCCAGGCCCGCGCGCAGACCCAGCGCATCCTCCAGGAGCACGCCGAGCAGGCCGCGCGGCTCCAGGCCGAGCTGCACCAGGAGGCGGTGACCCGGCGCCAGCAGCTCGACCAGGAGCTGGCCGAGCGCAGGGCCACCGTCGAGTCGCACGTCAACGAGAACGTGGCCTGGGCCGAGCAGCTGCGCGCCCGCACCGAGCAGCAGGCCCGCCGGCTGCTGGAGGAGTCCCGCGCGGAGGCCGAGCAGGCGATGGCCGCCGCCCGCGCGGAGGCCGAACGGCTGACCCGGGAGGCCCGGGAACGGCTCCAGAGCGAGGCCGAGTCGGCGCGCGCGGAGGCCGAGCAGATCCTGCGCCGGGCCCGCACGGACGCCGAGCGGCTGCTGAACGCGGCCTCCACGCAGGCGCAGGAGGCCACCGAGCACGCCGAGCAGCTGCGGACGGCCACGGTCACCGAGTCCGACGCGGCGCGCCGGCAGGCCGCCGAGCTGAGCCGGGCCGCCGAGGAGCGGATGACGGCGGCCGAGGAGGCGCTGCGCAAGGCGCAGGCCGAGGCCGAGAAGGTGGTCACGGAGGCGAAGGAGGCCGCCGCCAAGGCCCTCGCCACCGCCGAGGCCGCCAACGAGACGCGGACGCGCACCGCCAAGGAGCAGGTGGCCCGGCTGGTCGAGGAGGCCACCAAGGAGGCCGAGCAGACCAAGTCCGAGGCCGAGCAGCTGGTCGCGGACGCCCGCGCCGAGGCCGAGAAGATCGTCGCCGAGGCCGCCGAGAAGGCCCGCTCGATCACCGCCGAGGAGACGGCCACCCAGCTGTCCAAGGCGGCCAAGACCGCCGAGGACGTGCTCAACAAGGCGTCCGAGGACGCCCAGAAGACCACCAGGGCCGCCGCCGAGGAGGCCGAGCGGATCCGTTCGGAGGCCGAGGCCGAGGCGGACCGGCTGCGCGCCGAGGCGCACGACATCGCCGAGCAGCTCAAGGGCGCGGCGAAGGACGACACCAAGGAGTACCGCGCCAAGACGGTCGAGCTGCAGGAGGAGGCCCGCCGGCTGCGCGGCGAGGCCGAGCAGCTGCGCGCCGACGCGGTCGCCGAGGGCGAGTCGATCCGTGCCGAGGCCCGCCGGGAGGCGGTGGCGCAGATCGAGGAGGCGGCCAGGTCCGCCGAGGAGCTGCTGGCCAAGGCCAAGGCGGACGCCGACGAGCTGCGGCAGACCGCGACCGCCGACAGCGAGAAGGTCCGCACCGAGGCCATCGAGCGGGCCACCGGCCTGCGCCGGCAGGCCGAGGAGACCCTGGAGCGCACCCGCAAGGAGGCCGAGCGGCTGCGTGCCGAGGCCGCCGAGCAGGCCGAGACGGTCCGGTCGGACGCCGAGAAGGCCGCGCGGGAGCTGCGCGAGGAGACCGAGAAGGCCGTCGAGTCCCGTCGTGCCGAGGCCGCCGAGGAGCTGAGCCGGCTTCAGACCGAGGCGCAGGAGCGGCTGGCGTCGGCCGAGCAGGCGCTGACGGACGCCCGCGCCGAGGCGGCCCGGATCCGCCGGGAGGCCGCCGAGGAGACCGAGCGGCTGCGTGCCGAGTCCGCCGAGCGGATCCGTACGCTCCGGCAGCAGGCCGAGGCCGAGGCCGAGCGGCTGCGGGACGAGGCCGCGTCCGACGCGTCCGCCTCCCGGGCCGAGGGCGAGGCCATCGCCGTACGGCTGCGGTCCGAGGCGGCCGCCGAGGCCGAGCGGCTGAAGGCGGAGGCCCAGGACACCGCCGACCGGGTGCGCGCGGAGGCGCAGGCCGCCGCCGAGCGCCTCGGCACCGAGGCGTCCGAGACGCTGGCCGCCGCGCAGGAGGAGGCCGCCAGGCGCCGCCGCGAGGCCGAGGAGCTCCTCGGCGCCGCCCGCGAGGAGGCCGACCAGGAGCGGCAGCGGGCCCGCGAGCAGAGCGAGGAACTGCTGGCCTCCGCGCGCAAGCGCGTGGAGGAGGCGCAGGCCGAGGCCACCCGGCTGGTGGAGGAGGCCGACCGGCGCGCCACCGAGATGGTCGCCGCCGCCGAGCAGCACGCGCAGCAGGTGCGGGACTCCGTCGCCGGGCTGCACGAGCAGGCGCAGGAGGAGATCGCCGGGCTGCGCTCGGCCGCCGAGCACGCGGCGGAGCGTACCCGCCGGGAGGCCGAGGAGGAGGCGGACCGGGTCCGCGCCGACGCCTACGCCGAGCGGGAGCGGGCCAGCGAGGACGCCTCGCGGATCCGGCGCGAGGCGAACGAGGAGTCGGAGGCCGCGAAGGCGCTGGCCGAGCGGACGATGACGGAGGCCGTCGCGGAGGCCGAGCGGCTGCGCGCGGACGCGGGCGAGTACGCCCAGCGGGTGCGCACCGAGGCGTCGGACGCGCTGGCCGAGGCCGACCAGGCGGCGGCCCGCACCCGTGCGGACGCCCGCGAGGACGCCAACCGCATCCGCTCCGACGCGGCCACCCAGGCCGACACCCTCATCACCGAGGCCCGCAACGAGGCCGAGCGGCTCCAGACCGAGACGCTCGCGGAGGCCGAGCGGCTCCAGACGGAGACCGCCGCGGAGGCCGAGCGGATCCGCACGGAGGCGGCGGAGACGCTCACCGAGGCCACCGAGGCGGCGGCCCGCACCCGTGCCGACGCCCGCGAGGATGCCAACCGCATCCGCTCCGACGCGGCCACCCAGGCCGACACCCTCATCACCGAGGCCCGCAACGAGGCCGAACGGCTCCAGACGGAGACGATCGCCGAGGCGGACCGGGTGCGTACGGAGGCGCTGGGCGAGGCGGACCGGGTCCGTGCCGAGGCCGTCGCGAGCGCCGAGCAGTTGCTCGGGGAGGCGACCGACGAGGCCGAGCGGCTGCGGGCCGAGGCGGCCGAGACCGTCGGTTCGGCGCAGGCGCACGCGGAGCGGCTGCGGGCCGAGGCCGAACGCACGAGGACGGAGGCGCGGGCGGAGGCCGAACGGCTCGTCAACTCCGCGCGCCAGGAGGCCGAGCGGACCCTGGACGAGGCCCGCAAGGACGCCAACAAGCGGCGTTCGGAGGCGGCCGAGCAGGTCGACAAGCTCATCACGGAGACCACGGCCGAGGCCGACAAGCTGCTCACCGAGGCGCAGCAGCAGGCGCTGAAGACCACCGCGGACGCCGAGTCGCAGGCCGACACGATGGTCGGCGCGGCCCGCAGCGAGGCCGACCGGATCGTGTCCGAGGCCACCATCGAGGGCAACTCGCTGGTGGAGAAGGCCCGGACGGACGCGG
Source organism: Streptomyces sp. Ru62 (assembly GCF_002920615.1). Lineage (GTDB taxonomy): Bacteria > Actinomycetota > Actinomycetes > Streptomycetales > Streptomycetaceae > Streptomyces. The sequence goes on along the minus strand of NZ_PQSU01000011.1, from coordinate 216,720 downwards.
ACGAGCTGCTGGTCGGCGCCCGCCGGGACGCCACCGCGATCCGGCAGCGCGCGGAGGAGCTGCGCGACCGCATCACCGCCGAGATCGAGGAGCTCCACGAGCGGGCCCGCCGCGAGGCCGCCGAGACGATGAAGTCCACCGGCGACCGCTGCGACGCGCTCATCAAGGCCGCCGAGGAGCAGCTGGCGAAGGCCGAGGCGAAGGCCAAGGAGCTGGTGTCGGACGCCAACTCCGAGGCGGGCAAGGTGCGGATCGCCGCGGTGAAGAAGGCTGAGGGGCTGCTCAAGGAGGCCGAGCAGAAGAAGGCCAGCCTCGTCAAGGAGGCCGAGGAGCTGAAGGCGGAGGCGATCCGCGAGGCCCGGCGCACGGTCGAGGAGGGCAAGCGGGAGCTGGAGATCCTGGTGCGCCGGCGCGAGGACATCAACGCCGAGATCTCCCGGGTCCAGGACGTGCTGGAGGCGCTGGAGTCCTTCGAGGCTCCCACGGCCGGCAAGGACACCGGAGTCAAGGCGGGCGCCACGGTCGGTGCCCCCCGTTCGGGTGGCAAGTCGTCAGACAGCTAGCGTAAGAGGTACTTTCGGGTGTCTTCTGGGGGCTTTGCCCGACTCCTTGGCAAGCCGTCCGACGGTCAGCCACCCAAATGGGGTGCCATTCTCCAGATCAAAACCGTATCTGCTCGATGACACACCGCTTCGGCCCCTAGGATTCCCCTTATCACCTCACTCACCGGTCTCATTCGACAGGAACCCCATGAGCGACACTTCCCCCTACGGCTTCGAGCTTGTGCGGCGTGGATACGACCGCGCTCAGGTGGACGAACGTATCTCCAAGCTCGTCTCCGACCGTGACAGCGCTCTCGCCCGCATCACCGCCCTGGAGAAGCGCATCGAGGAGCTGCACCTCGAAACGCAGAACGCCCAGGCCCAGATCACGGACGCCGAGCCGTCGTACGCGGGTCTCGGCGCGCGGGTCGAGAAGATCCTGCGCCTGGCCGAGGAAGAGGCCAAGGAGCTGCGTGAGGAGGCCCGGCGGGCGGCCGAGCAGCACCGCGACCTCGCCGAGTCGGCGGCCCAGCAGGTCCGCAACGACGCCGAGTCGTACGCGGCCGAGCGCAAGGCCAAGGCCGAGGACGAGGGCGTCCGGATCGTCGAGAAGGCCAAGTCCGACGCGGCCCAGCTGCGTGCCGAGGCGCAGAAGGACGCGCAGTCCAAGCGCGAGGAGGCGGACGCCCTCTTCGAGGAGACCCGCGCCAAGGCCGCGCAGGCCGCCGCCGACTTCGAGACGAACCTGGCCAAGCGCCGCGAGCAGTCCGAGCGCGATCTGGCCTCGCGTCAGCAGAAGGCCGAGAAGCGCCTCGCCGAGATCGAGCACCGGGCCGAGCAGCTTCGCCTGGAGGCGGAGAAGCTGCGCACCGACGCCGAGCGCCGCGCCCGCCAGACGGTGGAGACCGCCCAGCGCCAGGCCGAGGACATCGTGGCCGACGCCAACGCCAAGGCCGACCGGATCCGTTCGGAATCCGAGCGTGAGCTGGCGGCGCTCACCAACCGCCGCGACAGCATCAACGCCCAGCTGACGAACGTCCGCGAGATGCTCGCCACGCTGACCGGTGCCGCGGTGGCCGCGGCCGGCACGTCGACCGACGACGAGCCGATCTCCCGGGGCGTTCCCGCGCAGCAGTCCCGGTAGGTCCGGGTAGGCGTACGACCCTGAGGGGCGGTGGGACCGGGTCCCGCCGCCCCTTCGCCTTGCCTAGCGCAGGCCGTATAAGGGTGGTTCCTTCGTGCCGTCGCCGTTGACGACGATCCAGGTGCCGTCCGCGCGCAGCAGTTGGGTGCCCCCGGCCAAGCGGTTGGTGGTGACCATGACGCCGTCGTCCTCGCCGATCCGGTCCCCGTCGGCGGTGTCGAAGGTCCACAGCCGGCCGTTCGGCCCGAGTACGGCGACCCGGCGGGGGCCGGTGGAGACCAGCCCGGCGACCCCGTCGACGCCGGTGCGCCACAGCCGCCGTCCGTCGCCGAGGGAGTAGGCCGAGACGTGGTCGGCGTCGTGGCCGCCCGGCTTCTGGGTGGCGACGACGAGGGTGTTCCCGCTGACCGTCGCCGGCAGCGCGGGCCGTGCCGTGAAGTCGTCACCGCCGACCTGGCGGAGCATCAGGTCCTCGTCGTCGGTGGAGAGCGGGATGCGCACCGGGTCGCCGTCGCCGTCGGGGTGGGCGAGGACGGCCTCGACACCGCGTTCGTCGCGCTCCGCCAGCAGCAGGGTGAACGGTTCGGCGGAGAGCACCATGGCCGTGTCGACCGGGCTCTCCACGGGCAGCGCCCGGCTGCCGCGCTGCTTGCCGGTGGCGCCGTCCAGGGTCACCACCCGTCCGCCGTCCTTCTCCTGGGCCTGGCAGGTGACCACGACCCGTACGGTGCCGCCGGCCGCGGAGACGACGTTCGGCGAGCATGTCCCGTCGGCCTTCGTCCCGCGCAGGTCGGTGGTCCAGCGCGGCCGGCCGTCGGTGAGGCCGTACGCCCGCACCCCGGTGTCGGTCAGCGCGAGGGCCACGTCGCCGTCGGCCGCGAGCAGGCTGTCGCTGCCGGAGGTGAAGGCGGAGACGCCCTTGATCTTCCGCTCCCACAGCGTGCGGCCGGTGCGGGTGTCGACGCCCCACACGGTGTCACAGGGCTTGTCGTAGCGGGCGAAGGCGACCAGGCCGACGCCGCCCGCGACGCCCTCGCTCATCCCGCACACCGACTCGCGCACCGGCGCCCGCAGCGTCCAGCGGCGGTCGCCGTCGTGGGCGTCGTAGGCGGCCAGCGCGTCGCTGCGCACCCGGACCACGGTCGAGCCGTGCTCGCCCACGGTCCACACGCCCTCGGCCCGGACGCCGGACGGCCGGTCCCGGTCGGCCTGCCAGGCGAGGTCGAGCACCGGTCCGCGCATCCAGAGGTACGCCTGCCACCCGGGCCACAGGGCGAGCAGCACGCCGGTGACGGCGAGGACGGCGGGTACGGCCTTGCCGGGGCGCCGGTCGGTGAAGCTGCCGATGGTGACCAGGAGGGCGAAGTAGCCGGCGAAGGTGAGCGCGAACGCCAGAATGAGGGTGGGTGTGGTGCCGTCGGGGCAGGGCCGGTACCGGCCGCCGCAGGAGCCGCCCGGGATGGACGTCCAGCCCAGGGCGTGGAACTCCACCGCGAGCCCGGCCGCCGCACCGGCGGCCACCACCGCGAGACCCGCCCGCACCCCGCGCCATCGCGTGCGCGGTCTGCCGTCCTGGACCACCGTCTCCCCCACCGTGTCCCGCCCCCGGCGCCCCCCGCGCCGTCCAAGGGGGCTGGAGCATACCGCGCCCGCTCAAGTGGCAGCCGCCCCGAGCCCGTCTTAGCGTGGCCGCATGATCGAGCTGGACGGGCTGACCAAGCGGTACGGCGAGAAGGTGGCGGTCGACCACCTCACCTTCACCGTCCGGCCGGGCATCGTGACGGGGTTCCTCGGGCCCAACGGCGCCGGGAAGTCCACGACCATGCGGATGATCCTCGGGCTGGACCGCCCCACCGCCGGCGACGTCCGGATCGACGGCACGCACTACGACCGGCTCAAGGACCCGCTGACGTACATCGGCGCGCTGCTGGACGCCAAGGCCGTGCACGGCGGCCGGAGCGCCTGGAACCACCTGCTCTGCCTGGCGCAGAGCAACGGCATCCCCGAGCGCCGGGTGGCGGACGTCCTGGAGACCGTCGGGCTGACCGCCGTGGCCCGGAAGAAGGCCAAGGGGTTCTCGTACGGCATGGGGCAGCGCCTCGGGATCGCCGCCGCGCTGCTCGGGGACCCGCGGATCGTGATGTTCGACGAACCGGTCAACGGTCTCGACCCGGAGGGCATCCACTGGATCCGGAACCTGATGAAGTCGCTGGCCGCGGAGGGCCGGACGGTGTTCGTGTCGAGCCATCTGATGAGCGAGATGGCGCTGACGGCCGACCATCTGGTGGTCATCGGGCAGGGACGGCTGCTCGCGGACACCTCCATGGCCGACTTCATCCGGACGAACTCGCGGTCGTACGTGCGCATCCGCTCCCCGCAGCGCGAGCGGCTGCTCGACGTGCTGCACCAGGCCGGGATCACGGTCGTGGAGGCGGGCGGCGGGGCGCTGGAGGTGGAGGGCGGCAAGGCGGAGCAGATCGGCGAGCTGGCCGCTCGGTACGGGCTCGTGCTGCACGAGCTGAGCCCGCGGCAGGCCTCGCTGGAGGGGGCGTTCATGCAGTTGACGGCGGAAGCGGTGGAGTACCACGCGCAGGCCGGTCCGGGTCCCGTACCGCAGGACTGGGGCGCCGGCTGGAAGGGGGCCTGACACCATGGCGGCCGTACAGGTCATCCGGTCCGAGTGGACCAAGATCCGGTCGGTGGCGTCCACGGTGTGGACCCTGTCGCTGGCCGTGGTGGTCACCGTCGCCCTCGGGATGCTGATCTCCGCGCTGTCGAACCGGCAGTTCGCGAACATGCCCGCGCGGGAGCGGCTCTCCTTCGATCCCACGGCCGTCAGTTTCGCGGGCATGACCCTCGGCCAGCTCGCGATGATCGTGTTCGGAGTGCTGGTCGTCTCCACCGAGTACAGCACCGGCATGATCCGGGTCTCGCTGGCGGCCGTGCCCCGGCGCGGCACCTTTCTGTTCGGCAAGGTCGCGGTGGCCGCCGCGCTCGCGCTCGCCGTCGGCATGGTGACGAGCTTCGCCGCCTTCTTCCTCGGTCAGGCCATGCTCGGCTCCCACCGGACCGCCATCGGCGACCCCGGCGTGCTGCGCGCGGTCTTCGGCGGCGGGCTGTACATGACCCTGATCGCGGTGTTCTCCATGGGCGTCGCCGCGATGCTGCGCTCGCCGATGCTGTCCCTCGGCATCCTGATGCCGTTCTTCTTCCTGATCTCCAACATCCTCGGCAACGTCGACGCGACCAAGAAGGTCGGCCGCTTCCTGCCCGACCAGGCCGGCAGCAGGATCATGCGGGTGGTGCCGCGCGTCGCCGACGACACGCCCTACGGCCCCTGGGGCGGGCTCGGGATCATGGCGCTGTGGGTGGTCGCCGTGCTGGCGGGCGGCTACCTCCTCCTCAAGCGCCGGGACGCCCAGTAGACCCGGCCGTCACGTGCCGTAGTGCTCTGGCTTTACTTTCTTTTGGGCGGAACCGTCAGCGCCTCGATATCCTCCTAACCCTTACGGGGGCGTGTGCCCCGCTGTCCTGAACCTTTCGATGGGTGCGGAGCATGATCGAGGCTGTCGGCCTGACCAAGCGCTACGGCGACAAGACCGCCGTGTACAACCTTTCCTTCCAGGTGCGGCCAGGAGCCGTGACCGGCTTCCTCGGGCCGAACGGCTCGGGCAAGTCCACGACGATGCGGATGATCCTCGGGCTGGACAACCCCACATCCGGGTCGGTCACCATCGGCGGCCACCCGTACCGCAAGCTGCCCAACGCCCCCCGGCAGGTCGGCGCGCTGCTCGACGCCAAGGCCGTGCACGGCGGCCGGAGCGCGCGCAACCACCTGCTGAGCCTCGCCCAGCTCTCCGGCATCCCGGCCCGGCGCGTGGACGAGGTGCTCGGCGTGGTCGGCCTCCAGGACGTGGCCAAAAAGCGCTCCAAGGGCTTCTCGCTCGGCATGGGCCAGCGCCTCGGCATCGCCGCCGCGCTGCTCGGCGACCCGCAGGTGCTGCTCTTCGACGAGCCGGTCAACGGCCTCGACCCCGAGGGCATCCTCTGGGTCCGCAACCTGATGAAGGCCCTCGCCGCCGAGGGCCGTACGGTCTTCGTCTCCTCCCACCTGATGAGCGAGATGGCGCTGACCGCCGACCACCTCATCGTCATCGGGCGCGGACAGCTCCTCGCCGACATGAGCGTGCGGGACTTCATCTCGGCCAACTCGGCCGACTTCGCGCGCGTGCGCACGCCGGACACCGAGCCGCAGCTGCGCGAGAAGCTGACCTCCGCGCTCACGGAGGCGGGCGGGCACGTGCTCCCCGAGCAGGACGGCGCGCTCCGGGTCACCGGACTGCCGCTGCCCCGGATCAGCGACCTCGCGCACGAGTCGGGCGTCCGGCTGTGGGAGCTGTCCCCGCACCAGGCCTCGCTGGAGGAGGCGTACATGCGGATGACGCAGGGCGCCGTGGACTACCGCTCGACCATCGACCAGAAGGCGGGTCTCCAGCAGCCGCTGCCGCCCGGCGTCCAGCCGCCGATGCCGGTGCCCGGCCAGGGCCAGCCCGGCTGGTACGCCCCGCCGTCGCCCCAGCAGGGCGGCCAGCCCTTCGGGATGCCTCCCGCGGGCCCGTACGGCGGCGCACCTTCGGCCGGGTACGGCGCTGCGGGCACGGCACCGGGTGCGGCGCCCGGTGGCGCGGCGGGGGCGGCCAACCCCTACGCGCAGCCGAGCCCCCAGGCGCAGCCGCCGGCACCGGCCCAGCCGGCCGGGCAGGCACCGCAGGCTTCCTCCGCCGGTCCGGCGCCGCAGGACCAGCCGCCCGCCTTGGTCAAGGCCACTCCGGCGGCCCCGGCGAGCGCCGCCGCCCCGCAGGCCCCCGCCGCCCCGCCCGCCCCGCAGCAGGCACCCGCGGCCCCCGCCACGAGCCCGGCCGCCGCTCCCGCCTCCGCCCCCGCCGACCCGACCCAGCCCGAGGACGCCCGATGAGCACCCACCAGCCCCCCATGCCGCAGGCTCCGGCCGCCGCGCCCGGCGGGCCGTACCCCGGCTACACCTCGCCCATCCCGGTCGTGCGCACCCACCTGGGGCACGCGCTGGCCTCCGAGTGGACGAAGATCAGGTCGGTGCGCTCCACGATGTGGACGATCGGCGTGTTCGTCCTGCTCGTCGTCGGCATCGGCCTGCTGACCGGCGCGCTGGTCGAGGCCAACTCCGACTCCACCAGCCTGTCCGGCGAGAACCCGCTGTCGTTCGGCTTCTTCGGCCTGCTCCTCGGCAGCATCTGCATCATCACGCTCGGCGTGCTGACCACGGCGTCGGAGTACGGCACCGGCATGATCCGGACGACGATGACCGCCTGCCCCAGCCGGGCCCGCGTGCTCGCCGCCAAGTCGATCGTGTTCTTCGCGCTCGCCTTCGTCGTCACCCTGGCCACCTCCGGCTTCGTGGCCATGGTCCACGCGTCCCTGCTGGGGAACACCGGCGCCCGCACCCCGACCGGCGGTGACTGGTTCAAGGCCACGGTCGGCATCAGCCTCTACATGGCGCTGCTCGGCCTGCTCTCGCTGCTCATCGGCTCGGTCATCCGGCACTCCGCGGGCGCCATCACCATCATGATCGGCGTGGTGCTCGCACCGCTGGTGCTCGCGCTGTTCATGGTGACGGAGTCGCTGGACAAGCTGCGCCAGTGGCTCTTCGAGTACTCGATCCCGAACCAGCTGAGCGTCTTCTACGCCAACTCGCTGACCGAGTCCGGCCCGTCCGGCTGGGACCCGCTGTGGATCATGATCGGCCTGACGGCGGCGGTGTACGCGGGCGCGTACGCGCTGCTCCAGAACCGGGACGTGTGAGGGCCGGGACGTGCAAGAGCCGGGACGGTAGCCGCACGGCTCAGAACCTCGGCGCGTTACGGGACCGCTGCACCCGCGTGGTGCGGCGGTCCTTCGCGTTCCAGCAGGCCTTGTGCCAGTGCCGGCGGTCGTCGACGCCCGCGTACTCCGGCCAGGCCACCACGTGCGGGACACCGGAGGGGATGAGCTGGTCGCAGCCCGGGCAGCGGTAGGTCTTGCCCCCCGCGCCGGCCCCGGCGACATGGCGCACGCTCCACTCCTCGCCCTGCCAGCTCTCCGTGGACTGCCAGCCGCCGTACCGGCCGGCGGGGTCGTCCTCGGCGCTCCGGCCCGACGATCCGGCTGCCTTCGGTCGGTTGCGACGCGGGGACACGGGACACCTCTCGGGGCTATACAGGAAGCACGGCTCCATCCAGCCTACGCGCCATCGAGACGGGTACGCGTAGGGAACCAACCCGTACAAGTCCCCCTCCCCCGCGACCCATTCTGCAGACAATCCGCAAATCTCTTCGCCCAGGCCGTGTCCTGGGCACGTGTCAGACGGTTATGCCGGGTGGGGGAGCTCCGGGTCGGAGCCAAGGAAGCAGGAAATGCGATGCACGTAGGAAGTTTTGTGCTGGCGGCCCAGTTCCCGGGCCAGGGCCCCGGGGAGGCCCTGCACCGGGCCGTCCGCTCGGCGGAGGTCGCCGAGCAGTCCGGGCTGGACGCGGTCTGGCTCGCCGAGCACCACTTCGTGCCCTACGGCACATGCCCGTCCGCCGTCACCCTGGCCGCGCTGCTGCTCGGCCGCACCCGCCGCGTCCGGGTCGGCACGGCCGTCAGCGTACTGCCCACGGCCCACCCGGTCGCCCTCGGCGAGCAGGCCGCGCTGCTGCACCTGACCAGTGGCGGGCGGTTCACGCTGGGCGTCGGGCGCGGTGGCCCCTGGGTGGACCTGGAGGTGTTCGGCGCGGGACTTCAGGCGTACGAACACGGGTTCCCGGAGTCGCTCGATCTGCTGCTGCGCTGGCTGAGCGAACCGTCCGTGGCGGCCTCCGGGGAGCGGTACTCCTTCCGCGAGGTGCCGGTCGTCCCCCGCCCGTCGGAGGCCCTGACGGACACGCCGGGCCCCGAGGTCGTCCTCGCCTGCACCTCACCGGCGAGCGTACGGCTGGCCGCGGAGCGCGGGCTGCCCATGCTGCTCGGCATGCACGTCGGGGACGAGGAGAAGGCCGAGATGGTCGCCCTGTGGCGGCGCTGCGCCCGCGCGGCGGGCCGGCCGACCGAGGAGATCGCGGGCGCCGCCCATGTCTCCGCCGGGGTCTGCCAGCTCGCCGACCGGCGCACGGACGCGGTGGAGACGCTGCTGAAGGCGATGCCCGGCTGGCTGCGGCAGGGCCTGGACGCCCATGTGACGGTGGACGGACGGGCGCGCGCGATGCGCGACCCGTACGCCTACACCGAACTGCTCTGCGGACTGCACCCGGTGGGCACCCCGCGGCTCGCCGCCGACCGGCTCGCGGCGACCTCCGAGCGCACCGGCATCTCCCGCTTCGCCCTCCTGGTGGAGGGCTCGGGCGACCTCGCGGCCACGGAGGAGAACCTACGGCGCCTGGGCGCCGAGGTGCTGCCCCAGCTGCGCTGACCGGCCTCCCACGCGCAAGCCACCTGGGGGGCTTGCCGCCCCGGTCCTCAATGCACCTCCCCCGGCGGGTGGAGCGGCAAGCCGGCGGCTGTCCGTCTCGGCCGTGCCGGAACCGCGCGTCAGCAGTCCCGGAGCTCCGGCGACTGGTTCAGCAACTGGCTGCGCACCGACGTGAAGCGGGCCAACGTGTCGTCCACCGAGGCGTCCAGCGGGAACACCGCCACGCGGTGGCAGTTCTGGAAGGCCAGCCGCACACCGAAGTGCCGCTGCAACGCGCCGCGTATCGCGTCACTCGCGAGCGCACGCAGCAGCTGACCGCGCGCCTGCTCGTCCGGCGGGGGCGTCTGGTTGTCGGCGAAGGGTCCGCCGTCCACCTTCAGCTGGGCCACCAGGGAGCTGATCATCTCCCATGCGTAGGGCAGGGAGGTCCGGACGCAGTCGACGAATGCTGCTTCGTCGACCTCGCCTCGCTCGGCCTGTTCGAGTAGGGCCGGTGAGACGTCGAGCGACATGGGTTCTCCTCTCGCACCCCCGAAGAGCAGGGGTTGCCGGACAGATAAGGGAGTTCGCGATTTCGAACACGCTCGGTACAGGGGCCGCAACCTCCCGTACCTACGGTAGGCAACGGTCGGTGACCACACCAGCAGAATGCGTATATGAACCGATCCCGTTACGCCCACAATCGGCCAGGGATGAACAAGAGTTTCAAGGGACAAATGGTGCGATCCACTGGGAGCTGGGCGGACGGATCGCGAGCACCGGCGGGCTTCGAGTAGCGTTGCCGACCATGCGTCTCGTCATTGCCCGCTGCTCGGTCGACTACGCCGGCCGGCTCACCGCCCATCTGCCCTCGGCCCCGCGACTGATCCTGGTCAAGGCGGACGGCAGCGTCTCCATCCACGCCGACGACCGGGCCTACAAGCCGCTCAACTGGATGTCGCCGCCCTGCACGCTGAAGGAGGGCACGGGCGAGGACGAGGGCGTGTGGACCGTCGTCAACAAGGCGGGCGAAAAACTGATCATCACGATGGAGGAGATCCTCCACGACTCCTCGCACGAACTGGGTGTGGACCCGGGTCTGATCAAGGACGGCGTGGAAGCGCACCTCCAGGAACTGCTCGCCGACCGCATCGAGACGCTGGGCGACGGGTACACCCTCATCCGCCGCGAGTACATGACGGCGATCGGCCCCGTGGACATCCTGTGCCGGGACGCGGACGGCCAGACGGTGGCGGTCGAGATCAAGCGGCGGGGCGAGATCGACGGTGTGGAGCAACTGACGCGCTACCTCGACCTGTTGAACCGCGACCCGCACCTGGCCCCGGTCCGCGGCATCTTCGCCGCCCAGGAGATCAAGCCCCAGGCCCGCGTCCTCGCCACCGACCGCGGCATCAACTGCCACATCCTGGACTACGACGCCCTGCGCGGCATCGAGGACGACAAGCTCCGTCTGTTCTAGCGGCGCGCTCCGCTCGTCCCGCTCCACCGTCCTTCCTGCCTGCCGCCCGCTCCCTCTCCGCCGCCCGCTTTCCCGCCGCGACGGCGCTCGCCCACCGCGGCGGGGACCGGCGGTGCCGAACCGGCCTGAGAGCGTCGGGCACCGCCGGTCACATCAGCGTGCCGGTCGTCCCCGGGGCCGTTTCCGATGCCGATGCGCTGCTCGACGTCCCCCCGGCGGAGCCGTCCGTGCCGCCTGTCGTCGTGCCGCCGGTGTCGCCGCCCGTGGTGCCCCCGGTGCCGCCACCCGTCGAGCCGCCGCTCGTCGTGCCGTCCGTACCGCCGGTGCTCCCGGTGGTGTCGCCCGTCGTGCCGGTCGAGCCGCCGGTTCCGCTCCCACCCGTGGTCGTACCGCCGGTCGTCGTACCGCCCGTCCCGCCGCTCGTCGAGCCGCCGGTCGTCGAACCGCCGGTCGTCGAACCGCCTGTGGAGCCGCCCGTGGAGCCGCCGGTCGTACCGCCCGTCGTCCCACCGGTCGAGCCGCCGGTCGTGCCCCCTGTCGTACCGCCGCTCGACCCTCCCGGCTTCGGTGACTTGGACGGTGAGCCGGAAGAGGAGTGGGGGCCGGAGGGCTCGATGCTCTCCGACGGGCGCGACGGGGCGGCGGGCGGTGCCGGGTCGTCCGCCGTGCCGTACGTGCCGTCGGGCCCCGGTGACGTGGGCCGGCTGCCGGCCGAACCGGTGTCGCCGGTGTCCGTCGGCCCCGTGCCCGGGCCGCCGTCGTCGATGTCCTGACCGGCGGACGGGTTGGCGTCGACCTTGCCGGCCGGGTTGCGGCCCGCGTCGTCGGGGGAGGTCATGCCGAGCGTGACGACCGTACCGAGCACGGCGGCGAGCAGCGCGCCGGAGCCGGCCGCCACCAGGTTGCGCCGGGCCAGGCGCCGGATGCCGCCCCGCGGGAGGGGCGCGGGAACCCGCTGGGTGACCGCGGTCTCGTACGGCGCCGGCGCGCGCTCCTCCTGCCGTACCTCCGCCGGCTCCTCCCCCACGGCCACCGGCGGGAGCCCGGGCGCCTCGCCCGCGCGGTCGGCGAGCAGGGCCAGGGCGCGGCGGCCGGCGACCGTGCCCCGCTTGTCGGCGAGGGCGCCGCGCAGCCCGCTCGACGCCTCCAGTTCGGCACGGGCCCGGTCGAGTTGGCCGGTGCAGAGCGCGAGTATGCCCAACTCGTGGTGGAAGTAGGCTTGTTCGGTCACCTCGCCGGACAGCCGGGAGGCTTCCGCGCCCGACCGCAGGGCCCGCTCCCAGGCACTCCAGTGGAGCCCGGCGGCGAAGGCCGGCGCGGCCGTGCGGGCCAGCCGTACCGCGCCGCTCTCCTCGCCCTCGACGGGCGGCGTCGCCCGCGGAACGACGGCGGCGAGCGCGGCGAGGACCGCGTCGGCCTCCGCGCACACCCGCTCCGGGGTGACGGAGGGGTGGCCGGCCCACCAGGCGTAGTGCTGGGCCGCGGTGTCGGCGTGGCCGGGGGCGTCGTCGGCGTACCCGGCGGCCTCCAGCTGGGTCTGCACGCCGGCCGCGAGGCGGTAGCGGGAGCCGACCGGCGAGACCAGGCCGCAGCTCGCCAGCTCGCCGAGGGCGGCGTCCGCGTGGGTGTCGCCGACCAGCGCGGGCAGGTGCGCCTGGTGGGGTACCTCACCGCCGAGGGCGACGGCGAAGCGGAGGGTGGCGCGGGCGGAGGCGCTGAGCCGGGAGGCGAGCAGCGGGGCGGGGGCCGCGGCCTCGCCGAGGGAGGGCAGCGGGACCTCGTCCTCCAGGTCCAGGGGCGGGTCGGCCGGCAGGCGCACGTCCTCGAAGACGCCGTACTCGTCGACCGCGCCCGTGCTGGCCCGCAGTTGGTCGCGCTGCCGGAGCAGGGCGCCGGCCTGGACGAACCGCAGCGGCAGCCCCTCGGACTCGAACCAGAGGTCGCCGGCCCAGTTGGCCTCCTCCTCGGTGAGCACCCGGCCGACGGTCCGCTCCAGGATCTCCACGCCGGCGGCGCGGTCGAGGCCGCCGAGGAAGACCTCCTCGACCTCGGACCCGGCGGAGGGCGCGGGCACGTCGGGGGTGGCGGCGAACAGGAACGCGCACTCTGGGGTGGCGTCGAGCAGTTCGTCCAGGGCGGCACCGCCGAACTCCAGGTCGTCCAGGACGACGACCGCGCCGATCTCCTGGGCGCAGGCGAGGAGTTCGTCCCGGTCGGGGCGGTACCGGGGGGCGTCGTGGACGGCGTGGAAGAGGTCGTGCAGGAGGTCGCCGGCCGTGCGGTGGAAGCCGCTGAGGCGGACCACGCCGTCGGGGGCGAGGTCCAGGCAGTCCTCGGCGACCAGGTCGAGCAGGGCGGTGCGGCCGGAGCCGGCCGGGCCGGTGAGCCGGACCGAGCGGCCCCGGGCCAGGAGACGGACCAGGCGTTCGCGTATGTCCTGGCGTTCCAGCAGGGAGAGCTCCGGCTGGGCGGGGCCGGGCGGCACGGGCGGCAGGGCGGCGCGTTCCGTCCCGGCACGCTCGGCGGCGGTGCGCTTGCGGGGCCTGCCGGGGAGCTCGGCCGGCGGGCAGGGCTCTATCTCGCTGCCGTCGACCGGATTGACCGTGAGCTGCAGGTCGCCGGTGACGAGCTGGGCCATGCGGGCGGGCACGGCCGGGCCCGCGGCGAAGTCGGAGCCGAGGGAGTCCCGGGGCGGGCGGCGGCCGTGCGCCTGGCCGTGTTCTTCGGAGCCCGGGTTGACCGGGTCGATCGGCTCGATCGGGTCCATGGGTTCAAGCCCCCCAAAAGCGTCGTGTGCCCGTGTTTGCGGCCCCTCCCGGCCTTGTCGCACACCGCGCTGTCGCTTCTGGTCCGGGCCCGCTCGGTCGAGGGTTGCGAGGCGGCGGGCGACCGCACCCTAAACCTTTCCCCAGTGTCGCCGACAGGGCGGGGTGCCGTGCGGTCCGAGACGTCACGGTCTTGTGAGGATTGCGTGCCTCGCTCCCCGTACGTCACACCCGGGGCAGCGACTCCACCCCGATGCCGCCCTCGATGGCGAGGATGCGGTGCAGCCGGGTCGCCACCAGCAGACGCTGCATCTGCGGGGGCACGCCCCGCAGCACCAGACGGCGCCCGCAACGGCCGGCCCGCCGGTGGGCACCCATGATCACCCCGAGTCCGGTGGCGTCCCAGGAGTCCAGTTCGGACAGGTCGAGCACCAGGTCGCCGACTCCGGTGTCGACGGCCGAGTGCAGGGCCGTACGGGCGTCCGCCGCGCTGCGGACGTCGAGGCGGCCCCCGACGACCAGCTCGGCGTGGTCGCCCCTGATGTACATATGCGCTCCCCGTTGAGTGCGGTTGGCGTACTCGGTGACGGTGCTGTGCAACGTCTGACTGTTCGGGTGGCGGTGCGGTTGCTGCTTGTAAGCGAACCGATACCGAATTCACCCCGGGGAGTGACACTCCCGGGGTGGTTGTGCGTGGGCGGGTTGACTCAGTACTTGTAGAAGCCCTGCCCGCTCTTGCGGCCGATGTCACCGGCATCCACCATCCGGCGCATCAGCTCCGGCGGGGCGAACTTCTCGTCCTGGGACTCGGTGTAGATGTTGCTCGTGGCGTGCAGCAGGATGTCCACGCCGGTGAGGTCGGCGGTGGCGAGCGGGCCCATGGCGTGGCCGAAGCCCAGCTTGCAGGCGAGGTCGATGTCCTCGGCGGTGGCGACGCCGGACTCGTAGAGCTTGGTCGCCTCGACCACGAGGGCGGAGATGAGCCGGGTGGTGACGAAGCCGGCGACGTCCCGGTTGACGACGATGCAGGTCTTGCCGACGGACTCGGCGAACTCCCGCGCGGTCGCGAGGGTTTCGTCACTCGTCTTGTAGCCGCGGACCAGCTCGACGAGCTGCATCATCGGCACCGGCGAGAAGAAGTGCACGCCGACGACCCGCTCGGGGCGCTCGGTGGCCGCCGCGATCTTGGTGATCGGGATGGCGGAGGTGTTGGAGGCGAGCACGGCGTCCTCGCGCACGAGCTTGTCGAGCGCGCGGAAGATCTCGTGCTTGACCTCCAGCTTCTCGAAGACGGCCTCCACCACGACGTCGGCCTCGGCGGCGGCGTCCAGGTCGGTGGTCGGGGTGATGCGCGCGAGGGCGGCCTCGGCGTCCTCGGCCGCCAGCTTGCCCTTGCCGACGAACTTGTCGTACGAGGCCTTGATGCCGTCGGTGCCGCGCTTCAGCGCCTCGTCGGTGACGTCACGCAGGACGACGTCCCAGCCCGCCTGCGCGGCGACCTGGGCGATGCCGGAACCCATGAGACCGGCCCCGATGACGGCGAGCTTCCGTGCCACTCCGACTCCCTATGAACGCGGTGAAAGGTCTGCCTCTCGGCGGACCATAGCGCTCCGGCGCCGCTGTGTGACCGGTAAGTAACGCGCGTCACGTCCCATTTGACGGAGATCACACCGGCAGGGGTACGGGGCGGCGGCGGGTGAGCGGGCGTCAACCCGTACCGGTACGGCGCGGCTCCTTCCGGCACCGCGGTCCCGTGCGCGCCGACACGCTCTGCGTCCGGACCGTCACACGGCGACCACGAAGGGGGTGCCCCAGTTCAAGGAGCAGTACCGGCGGTACATGACGCCGGAGGCGGAGGCGGTGAGTCTCTGGCAGTACCCCGTGAGCATCCTGCCCCGTCTGTTGCAGACGGACACCTATGGGGCCCCCTGCTCACCGGTCTGCCCCTGGGCGGACAGGGCAGCTCCTGGCAGGTGCTGGTCCCCGGACTACTGCTCCAGCTCGGCCTGTTCGGCGCCCTGTTCGCCGGGTTCACGGTCATCATGGAGAAGGGGCAGGGGGTGGTGGAGCGGATGCGGGTGACGCCGGTCAGCCGGCTCGCCCTGCTGCTCGGCCGGGTACTGCGGGACGCCACGGTGTTCGTCTTCCAGGCGGTGCTGCTGGTGCTGGCCGCGCTGGTGATGGGCCTGCGCGCGCCGCTGGCCGGCATCCTGATCGGCTTCGCCTTCGTCGCCCTGCTCACCGTCTCGCTCGCGTCGCTGTCGTACGCGCTCGGCATGAAGGTCCGCAGCCCGCAGGAGTTCGGCCCGCTGATCAACATGGTGTCGATGCCGTCGATGCTGCTGTCCGGCCTGATGCTCCCGATGACCCTCGCGCCCGCCTGGCTGGACGTGCTGTCGCACTTCGTCCCGTTCCGCTATCTGGTGGACGCCGTCCGGGACGCGTACGTCGGCGAGTACACGAGCGCGCACATGCTCTACGGCGTCCTGGTCGCCGTCGGCTTCGCCGTAGCGGCCGTGACGGCGGGCACACGGGTGTTCCGGACGGCCGGGGCGTAACTACGCTGGCCGCATGGTCAACCTGACACGCATCTACACGAGGACCGGCGACCGGGGCACCACCAGCCTCGGCGACATGAGCCGGGTGCCCAAGACGGACCTCAGGATCTCCGCCTACGCGGACGCCAACGAGGCCAACGCGGTGATCGGCAGCGCCATCGCGCTGGGCGGCCTGGACGAGGAGATCGTCACGGTCCTCATCCGCGTCCAGAACGACCTGTTCGACGTCGGCGCGGACCTGTCGACGCCGGTGGTGGAGAACCCGGAGTTCCCGCCGCTCAGGGTGGAGCAGTTCTACATCGACCGGCTGGAGGCGGACTGCGACCGCTTCAACGAGCGGCTGGAGAAGCTGCGCTCCTTCATCCTGCCGGGCGGCACCCCGGGCGCGGCCCTGCTGCACCAGGCGTGCACGGTCGTACGCCGGGCCGAGCGCTCCACCTGGGCGGCCCTGGAGGTGCACGGCGAGACGATGAACCCGCTCACCGCGACCTACCTGAACCGCCTCTCCGACCTGCTGTTCATCCTGGCCCGCAGCGCCAACCGGGAAACCGGGGACGTGCTGTGGGTGCCGGGCGGGGAGCGCTAGCCCCGCTGGTCTAGTCGCCGGTGCGGCCGTCGATCTGCTCGCGCAGGATGTCGATGTGGCCGTTGTGCCGGGCCGTCTCCTCGATGAGGTGGAGCAGGATCCAGCGCAGGTCCACCGGATCGCCGTCGCCCCGCTTCACCTGAGCCTTGGTGTCCAGGTCGTGCGCGGCGACGAGTTCGTCGTGGCGGGCGGACTCCTCGGCGTACTCGGCGAGCAGCCGGGACAGGGGGATGTCGACGGCGATCCGCATCTCGCGGTCGGGGTCCTCGTCGGTCCAGGGGCCCTCGTCCGGCTCCCCCAGGAAGACGACCCGGAACCAGTAGTACTCGACCCAGCGCAGATGGTTGATCAGCCCGCTCAGGGTCATCAGCGGTGAGCCGGGGAGGATCGCCTTCACGGCGTCCTCGCCGGAGAGTTCCTCGCACTTGGCGCGCGCGGTGGCGCGGACGTAGGTGAGGAAGGTGGTCAGCTGGGTGCGCTCGTCCCAGGCGGGAGGCGTGTCGGTGCGTGTCATCGCGGTGATGATGTCCCGGCGCCCGTCCCTGTGTCGACGGAGTTTTCGGCGGCGCCGCCCTTCCGCTCCCGCTTGGGGAACAGCGTGTAGCTCGCCGCGATGACCACGTTGATGCCGATCACCCACAGCATGCGCTGCTGCCAGGCCCGCAGCGGACCGGTGTCCCCGCCGTCGCCGACGTACCAGACCGCGCCCTGGAGCAGGGCGAGGGCGACGGCCGAGGCCAGGATCCAGCGGGCCGCGACCTTCCACTCGTGGACGGCGCGGGCCGTGCCGTACCTGGGTGGCCGCACCGGGGGCGGGCCGCCGGCGAAGCGGTGGGCCACCCGGGCGTCCGCCCACCTGATGGTGGAGCGACCGAGGCCGACCGTGAAGCCGATGTAGACCGCGGCGAGGCCGTGCCGCCAGTCCGGTTCGGCGCCGTTCCGCAGGTCGACCGCGGTGACGGCGAAGAGCACGATCTCCAGGAGCGGCTCGCACAGCAGCAGGGCCAGACCGGTGCGCGGCATCCGGAACAGGTACCGGAAGGACAGTCCGGCCGCCAGCAGCACCCAGAACGCCACCTCGCAGGCGATGATCAGTCCGACGATCACGGTTCGCTCCCCTCGTCCACCCTTCCAGGCTCCCGGCCGGGGCCGCCGGTTTCGTCGTCGGCGCAGAGGAGACCGCGGTAAGCGAAAGTCGCACTCCGGGACCCTCCCCCGGATGCAGGCGGCCCGCCCCCGGGCCGTGTTGGATGGGGGCATGCCCGCACTCCCCCGCCCGCACCGCGACGACTTGCGCATCGCCGTGGGCGGGCTGGTCGGCGGGGTGCTGCTGTGGGCGCTCGGCATCCATCCCCGCCTGGCGTCCGACGCGCTGGTGCTGTGGCACGCGTCCTGGGCACCGCTGGTGCCGCTGGCGGTGACCGCCGCGTGCGAGCCGCTGCGCCGCATCCGCCCGCGCGTCGGGCTGGTGGCCGGCACTGCCGCGCTGGCCCTGGACACCGTGACCCTCGGCAGCATCGTCACCATCGTGCTGTACACCGACCTGGTGTACGCGGCCGTCCTGTACGGCACCCCGGCCTCCGCCCGCCGCATTCCGTGGATCACCGGCATGCTGACGGTCGTCGGCGGGATCGTGCCGGCGGCGCTCTGGCGGGACCCGCAGGGGCTGCTGATCGGTGTGGGCGTCGGGGTGGTGGCGCTGGCCCCCGCCGCCACCGGCGCCCTGGTGCGCAACCACCGCGACGCCGCCGAGGCCGCCCGGCTGCGCGCCGAACAGACCGCGCTGCTCGCCGAGGTGGACCGCACCCAGGCGGTCACCGCCGAACGGGCCCGGATGGCAAGGGAGTTGCACGACATGGTCGCCAACCATCTGTCGGCCATCGCCATCCACTCGACGGCCGCGCTCTCCCTCGACGACCCGAAGACCTCGCAGGAGGCACTGGCCGTCATCCGGGAGAACAGCGTGGAGGGGCTGGCCGAGATGCGCCGGCTGATCGGCATCCTGCGGGACAGCTCCGGGGACCGGGAGCCCGCCGCGTCCCCCACCCTGGACGGGCTCGGCGCGCTGGTCGACAGGGCTCGGGCGGGCGGCCTGGACGTCACGCTCGACGCCGGCCACGGCAAGGTGCCGGCGCCCGTGGAGCTCGCCGCCTACCGGATCGTGCAGGAGTCGCTGACCAACGCCCTGAAGCACGCGGCGAAGGGGCGCGTCCGGGTCTCGCTCCGGCAGCGGGACGGGAGGCTGGACATCCGGGTGACCAGCCCCTACCGGCCGGGCGACGACCCGCGCGCACCCGGCTCCGGTTCCGGTCTGACCGGGATGCGGGAGCGGGCCGCGCTGCTCGGCGGCACGTTCGAGGCCGGACCGCAGGGCGCCCTGTGGGCCGTACGCGCCACGCTTCCGCTCACCGAAGGAGACCCCGCATGATCCGTGTCCTGGTCGCCGAGGACCAGTCCGCCGTCCGCGCCGGGCTCGTCCTGATCCTGCGCAGCGCGGCCGACATCGAGGTGGTCGGGGAGGCGGCGGACGGCGAGCAGGCGGTCGAGCTGACCCGGAGGCTTGGGCCGGATCTCGTACTCATGGACGTACAGATGCCCCGGCTCGACGGGGTGTCCGCGACCCGGCGGATCGTGGCCGAGCGGCTCGCGGACGTGCTCGTGCTGACCACCTTCGACCTCGACGAGTACGTCTTCGGGGCGCTGCGGGCGGGCGCGGCCGGGTTCCTGCTGAAGAACACCGAGGCGCGGGAGCTGCTGGAGGCGGTGCGCACGGTCGCACGGGGCGAGGGGATCGTCGCCCCGGCCGTGACCCGGCGGCTGATCGCCGAGTTCGCCGCGGCTCCGGCGCGGGAGGCGGAGGCCGACCCGGCCGTGCTGGAGGGCCTCACCCGGCGGGAGCGGGAGGTGCTGGGCTGTGTCGGCGAGGGCCTGTCGAACGCGGAGATCGCGGCCCGGCTGGACATGGCGGAGGGCACGGTGAAGACGCACGTCAGCCGGTTGCTGGCCAAGCTGGAGCTGCGCAGCCGGGTGCAAGCGGCGGTCCTCGCCCGCGAGTTGGGGGTCTAGCGCGGCTCGTCCAGGAATGGTCCAGACCTATTGACGGGTGGTCCAGACCTTTCTACCCTCGCAGCACCGTGGGCGTGAAGGCTCAGTCATGCCCCAGACACCCCCGATGACGAGGGAGGCGCAGCATGCGCTTCAGACACAGAGCCGCGGCAGGGTTCGCGACCCTGTTGCTCCCCCTGGCCGGCCTGGTCGGACTCGCGAGCCCCGCCCAGGCGGCGACGAACGCGACGGCCGGCTTCACCAAGACGAGCGACTGGGGCACCGGCTTCGGTGGTCAGTGGACCATCAAGAACATCGGCACCAGCAGCATCAGTTCCTGGACCGTCGAGTGGGACTTCCCCTCCGGCACGTCCGTCACCTCCGCCTGGGACGCGGACGTCACCGGCTCCGGCACCCACTGGACCGCGAAGAACAAGTCCTACAACGGCACCCTCGCCCCGGGCGCCTCCGTCTCCTTCGGCTTCAACGGCGCGGGCTCCGGCTCCCCGTCCAACTGCAAGCTCAACGGCGACAGTTGCGACGGCACGACGGTCCCCGGCGACGCGGCCCCCTCCGCCCCCGGCACCCCGACCGCCTCCTCGGTCACCGACACCTCGGTGAAGCTCGCCTGGAGCGCGGCCACCGACGACAAGGGCGTCAAGAACTACGACGTCCTGCGCGACGGCACCAAGGTCGCCACGGTCACCACCACCTCGTACACCGACACGGGCCTGACCGCCGGCACCGACTACTCCTACACCGTGCAGGCCCGGGACACCGCCGACCAGACCGGCCCGGTCAGCGGCGCGGTCAAGGTGCACACCACCGGCGGCGGCACCACTCCCCCGCCCACCGGCGACAAGGTCAAGCTCGGTTACTTCACCGAGTGGGGCATCTACGGCCGCAACTACAACGTCAAGAACCTGGTGACGTCCGGCTCCGCGGCCAAGATCACGCACATCAACTACGCCTTCGGCAACGTCACCGGCGGCAAGTGCGCGATCGGCGACTCCTACGCCGACTACGACAAGGCCTTCACCGCCGACCAGTCGGTCAGCGGCGTCGCCGACACCTGGGACCAGCCGCTGCGCGGCAACTTCAACCAGCTCCGTCAGCTGAAGGCCAAGTACCCGAACATCAAGGTCCTGTGGTCCTTCGGCGGCTGGACCTGGTCCGGCGGCTTCGCGGACGCGGCCAAGAACCCGGCCGCCTTCGCCCAGTCCTGCTACGACCTGGTCGAGGACCCGCGCTGGGCCGACGTCTTCGACGGCATCGACATCGACTGGGAGTACCCGAACGCCTGCGGTCTGACCTGTGACACCAGCGGGGCAGCGGCCTTCAAGAACGTGATGTCCGCGCTGCGCGCCAAGTTCGGCTCGAACAACCTGGTCACCGCGGCCACCACCGCCGACGGCTCGGCCGGCGGCAAGATCGAGGCCGCGGACTACGCGGGCGCCGCCCAGTACGTCGACTGGTACAACGTGATGACGTACGACTTCTTCGGCGCCTGGGACGCCAAGGGCCCGACCGCCCCGCACTCCCCGCTCACCTCGTACGACGGCATCCCCAAGGCGGGCTTCACCACCGCCGACGCCATGGCGAAGTTCAAGGCGATCGGCGTGCCCGCGAAGAAGCTGCTCATCGGCATCGGCTTCTACGGCCGCGGCTGGACCGGCGTCACCCAGGACGCCCCGGGCGGCACGGCCACCGGCCCGGCGACCGGCACCTACGAGCAGGGCATCGAGGACTACAAGGTCCTCAAGACGTCCTGCCCGGCCACCGGCACCGTCGCCGGCACCGCCTACGCGCACTGCGGCAGCAACTGGTGGTCGTACGACACCCCCGCCACCATCGCCTCGAAGATGGCGTGGGCCAAGAACCAGGGCCTCGGCGGCGCGTTCTTCTGGGAGTTCAGCGGCGACACCAGCAACGGTGAACTGGTGAACGCGATCAGCAGCAACCTGTAAACGCTCTAAGCCACATTGACGCGCTGACCGGGCGGGGCTGCCTCAAGCCACGCGAGGAAACCGGTCAGCGCGTCTTCGCTCATGGCGAGTTCCAGGCGCGTGCCCCGGTGCGTACAGGCCAGTACCACCGCGTCGGACAGCAGCGCCAGCTCCTCCTCGCCCTCGGGCAGCCGGCGGCCGGCCACCTCGATCTGGCCGCGCTCCAGGACGCGGCGGGGGCGGGGGGCGTAGGAGAAGACCCGGTACCACTCGATGCGGTCGCCGTTGTAGCGGGCGACGCCGTAGGACCAGCCCTTGCCGCCCGTGTCCGGTTTCTCGGGCAGGTCCCAGCGCAGCGAACAGTCGAAGGTGCCGCCGGAACGCTGGATCAGCCTGCGGCGCAGCCCGAACAGGAACAGTCCCACCACCACGAGCGCGACCACGATCCCGCACACAGTCAGAGCGAGGACCATCGGCACCGACCTCCTCGTCTCCTAGGTAGAACTGCTTCTACGACTGAGTAATGAAACGGAAAAAACACCCACATCTGCCTCAGCCGCGACCGGCACCGGATTGCTCCGGGCCGGCCGCGGCTGAGTGACGTCAACGTGGCGCGGCTGGTTCAGCGCGCCGTCGCAGCACGCAGTCGGACGTCCGCGCGGCGCTCGGCGACGGCGTCGCCCTCCGCCTTCGCACGCTCCAGCTCCCGCTCCGTGCGCTGGACATCGATCTCGTCCGACAGCTCGGCGATCTCGGCCAGCAGGGACAGCTTGTTGTCCGCGAACGAGATGAAACCGCCGTGCACCGCGGCGACGACCGTTCCGCCTTCACTCGTACGGATGGTCACCGGGCCCGACTCCAGCACACCGAGCAGCGGCTGGTGACCGGGCATGACGCCGATGTCGCCGGACGTGGTGCGCGCGACGACCAGGGTGGCCTCGCCGGACCAGACCTGGCGGTCGGCGGCGACCAGCTCGACGTGCAGCTCAGCAGCCAAGGGTGGCTCCTCGGGTCACCACCCGGCAGGGGCGCCGGGTGTTGGGGTCAATTCTAGTGGGCGTGCGTGAGGGGGCGGGACGCACCCCGCCCCCTCACGACTCAGGCGAGTGCCTGACGTCAGGAGACGCCCAGCTCCTTCGCGTTCTTCTTGAGGTCCTCAAGACCACCGCACATGAAGAACGCCTGCTCGGGGAAGTGGTCGTACTCGCCGTCGCAGATCGCGTTGAACGCGGCGATCGACTCGTCGAGCGGCACGTCCGAGCCGTCCACGCCGGTGAACTGCTTGGCGACATGGGTGTTCTGGGACAGGAAGCGCTCCACACGACGGGCACGGTGGACGACGAGCTTGTCCTCCTCGCCGAGCTCGTCGATACCGAGGATCGCGATGATGTCCTGGAGGTCCTTGTACTTCTGCAGGATCGTCTTCACGCGCATGGCCGCGTTGTAGTGGTCCTGCGAGATGTAGCGCGGGTCCAGGATCCGGGACGTGGAGTCCAGCGGGTCCACGGCCGGGTAGATGCCCTTCTCGGAGATCGGACGGGACAGAACCGTCGTCGCGTCGAGGTGGGCGAAGGTGGTGGCCGGGGCCGGGTCGGTCAGGTCGTCGGCGGGGACGTAGATCGCCTGCATCGAGGTGATCGAGTGACCGCGGGTCGAGGTGATGCGCTCCTGGAGGAGGCCCATCTCGTCGGCCAGGTTCGGCTGGTAACCCACCGCGGACGGCATGCGGCCGAGCAGCGTGGAGACCTCGGAACCGGCCTGGGTGAAGCGGAAGATGTTGTCGATGAAGAACAGCACGTCCTGCTTCTGGACGTCACGGAAGTACTCGGCCATGGTGAGGCCGGCCAGCGCGACGCGCAGACGGGTGCCCGGCGGCTCGTCCATCTGACCGAAGACCAGCGCGGTCTTGTCGATGACGCCCGAGTCGGACATCTCCTCGATCAGGTCGTTGCCCTCACGGGTGCGCTCACCGACACCGGCGAACACGGAGACACCGTCGTGGTTGTTGGCGACACGGTAGATCATCTCCTGGATGAGCACCGTCTTGCCGACGCCGGCACCACCGAACAGACCGATCTTGCCGCCCTTGACGTACGGGGTCAGCAGGTCGATGACCTTGACGCCGGTCTCGAACATCTCGGTCTTCGACTCAAGCTCGTCGAAGTTCGGGGCCTTGCGGTGGATGGACCAGCGCTCGCCCTCGTACTGCTCGTCGACGTTCAGCACCTCACCGAGGGTGTTGAACACCTTGCCCTTGGTGAAGTCACCGACCGGGACGGTGATGCCGTCGCCGGTGTCGACGACCGGGGCCTGGCGGACCAGACCGTCGGTCGGCTGCATGGAGATGGTGCGGACCAGGCCGTCACCCAGGTGCTGGGCGACCTCCAGGGTCAGCGTCTTCTTCTCGCCCGCGTTGGCCGGGTCGGCGACCTCGACGTGGAGGGCGTTGTAGATGTCCGGCATCGCGTCGACGGGGAACTCCACGTCGACGACCGGGCCGATGACCCGGGCGACGCGGCCCGTAGCCGTCGCGGTCTCAACAGTGGTGGTCATTTATCGGTCACTCCCCGCGGTCGCGTCGGCCAGGGCGCTCGCGCCACCGACGATCTCGCTGATTTCCTGGGTGATTTCGGCCTGGCGGGCCGCGTTGGCAAGACGGGAGAGCGTGTTGATCAGCTCGCCCGCGTTGTCGGTGGCCGACTTCATCGCGCGCCGCGTGGCGGCGTGCTTCGAAGCGGCCGACTGGAGCAGCGCGTTGTAGATGCGGCTCTCCACGTAGCGCGGCAGCAGGGCGTCGAGGACGTCCTCCGCCGAGGGCTCGAAGTCGTACAGCGGGAGGATCTCGCCCTTGGGGTGAGCCTCCTCGGCGACCTCTTCGAGGCGCAGCGGCAGCAGCCGGGCGTCGAGCGCCGTCTGCGTCATCATCGAGACGAACTCGGTGAAGACGATGTGGAGTTCGTCCACGCCGCCCTCGGCCGTCTCCTTCTCGATGGCCTCGATCAGCGGCGCCGCCACCTTCTTGGCGTCCGCGTACGTCGGCTCGTCGGTGAAGCCGCTCCACGACTCCGCGATCTTGCGCTCACGGAAGTTGTAGTGCGCCACACCGCGCCGGCCGACGATGTACGTGTCGACCTGCTTGCCCTCGCGCTCCAGGCGCTCGGTCAGCTGCTCCGCCGCCTTGATGGCGTTGGAGTTGAAGGCGCCGGCCAGACCGCGGTCGCTCGTGAGGAGCAGGACCGCGGCACGGGTCGGGTTCTCCGTCTCCGTGGTGAGCGGGTGCTTGGTGTTCGAACCGGTACCGACCGCCGTGACCGCGCGCGTGAGCTCCTGCGCGTACGGCGTGGAGGCCGCCACCTTGCGCTGCGCCTTGACGACGCGCGAGGCGGCGATCATCTCCATCGCCTTGGTGATCTTCTTGGTCGCGCTGACGGATCGGATGCGACGCTTGTAGACCCGGAGCTGGGCTCCCATGAGTCAGGTCCCTTCCTTACGTCACTTGGCGGCAGCGGCAGGAACGTCCTCGCCGAGCAGCTTGCCGTCGCTCGTCTCGAACTGCTTCTTGAACTCCGCCACGGCGTCGTCGATCGCCTGGATCGTGTCGTCCGACATCTTGGCGCCCTCGCGGATGGAGGTGAGCAGGCCCTGGTGCTTCCGGTGCAGGAAGTCCAGCAGCTCCTTCTCGAAGCGGCGGATGTCGGCGACCGGCACGTCGTCCATGCGGCCGTTGGTGCCGGCCCAGACGGAGACGACCTGGTCCTCGGTGGCCATCGGCTGGTACTGGTCCTGCTTCAGCAGCTCGACCATGCGCTGACCGCGCTCCAGCTGGGCCTTCGAGGCCGCGTCCAGGTCGGAACCGAAGGCGGCGAACGCCTCCAGCTCACGGAACTGGGCGAGGTCCACACGGAGGCGGCCGGAGACCTGGCGCATCGCCTTGTGCTGCGCGGAACCACCGACTCGGGAGACGGAGATACCGACGTTCAGCGCGGGACGCTGACCGGCGTTGAACAGGTCCGACTCCAGGAAGCACTGGCCGTCGGTGATGGAGATGACGTTGGTCGGGATGAACGCCGAGACGTCGTTGGCCTTGGTCTCGACGATCGGCAGACCGGTCATCGAACCGGCACCCATGTCGTCGGAGAGCTTGGCGCAGCGCTCCAGCAGCCGGGAGTGCAGGTAGAAGACGTCACCCGGGTAGGCCTCACGGCCCGGCGGGCGGCGCAGCAGCAGCGACACGGCACGGTAGGCGTCGGCCTGCTTCGACAGGTCGTCGAAGATGATCAGGACGTGCTTGCCCTGGTACATCCAGTGCTGGCCGATGGCCGAACCGGTGTACGGCGCCAGGTACTTGAAGCCGGCCGGGTCGGACGCCGGGGCGGCGACGATGGTCGTGTACTCCAGCGCGCCGTTCTCCTCCAGCGCGCGGCGCACGCCGGCGATGGTGGAGCCCTTCTGGCCGATGGCGACGTAGATGCAGCGGACCTGCTTCTTCGGGTCGCCCGAGCGCCAGTTGTCGCGCTGGTTGATGATCGTGTCGACGGCCAGGGCGGTCTTGCCGGTCTGGCGGTCACCGATGATCAGCTGGCGCTGACCACGGCCGATCGGGGTCATCGCGTCGACGGCCTTGTAGCCCGTCTCCATCGGCTCGTGCACCGACTTGCGCTGCATGACCGTGGGGGCCTGCAGCTCAAGGGCGCGGCGGCCGTCGGTCTCGATCTCGCCGAGGCCGTCGATCGGGTTGCCGAGCGGGTCGACGACACGGCCGAGGTAGCCCTCGCCGACCGCCACGGAGAGGACCTCACCGGTGCGCGTGACCGGCTGACCCTCCTCGATGCCGCTGAACTCACCGAGGACGATGGCACCGATCTCGCGCTCTTCCAGGTTCAGCGCGAGGCCGAGGGTGCCGTCCTCGAACTTCAGCAGTTCGTTGGCCATGGCCGAGGGCAGGCCCTCGACCTTCGCGATGCCGTCGCCGGCAAGGGTGACCGTACCGACCTCCTCGCGCGAGGCCGCGTCCGGCTTGTACGACTGGACGAAGTTCTCCAGCGCGTCCCGGATCTCCTCCGGCCGGATCGTGAGCTCCGCCATCTGGGTTCCCTGCTCTCCTTGTTGGGCCCGAAGTTTCACTTTGGGGGTCTGGGGGCGACCCCCAGGAATCCTCTGCACGGCCCAACCAGGGCCGTAAGTACGTACTGCTCTTCTCGAAATATCGAGTTGCTGCTAGCTCGCCATGCGGCGGGCGGCCTCGTCCAGCCGGTCCGCGATGGAGCCGTTGATGACCTCGTCACCGACCTGCACCCGGATCCCGCCGACGACCTCGGGGTCGACGTCGAGGTTGAGGTGCATCCGACGCCCGTAGAGCTTGGTCAGGGCGGCACCGAGGCGCTCGCGCTGCCCGTCGCTCAACGGCACCGCCGAGGTGACGACGGCGACCATGCGGTTCCGACGCTCGGCGGCGAGCTTGGACAGGGACTCCAGTCCCGTCTCCAGGCTACGTCCACGCGGCGCGGTCGCGAGGCGCGTCACCAGCCGCTCGGTGGCCGGCTTGGCCCGCCCGCCCAGGAGCCGGTTCAGCAGCTCGGTCTTGGCCGAGGTGCCGGCGGCACGGTCGGTGAGCGCGGCGCGCAGCTCGGTGTTGGAGGAGACGATCCGGCCGAACCGGAACAGCTCGTCCTCGACGTCGTCGAGGGTGCCGGTCTTCTCCGCGGCCGTGAGGTCGGCGATGTTCGCCAGCTCCTCCAGCGCGTCCACCAGGTCGCGGGGCTGCGACCAGCGGGACCGGGCCAGTCCGGACACCAGGTCGGCGGCGGTGCCGCTGACCTGGCCGCCGATCAGGCGCTGGACCAGCTGCGCCTTCGCCTCCCCGGGCTGCGCCGGGTCGGTGAGGACCCGGCGCAGGCCGGCCTCGCGGTCGAGCAGCGCGGTGACGGCCGCCAGCTCGTCCGCGAGCTTCGCGGCGTCGACGGACGTGGAGTCCGTCAGCGCGTCGAGACGCTCACGTGCGGCTGACAGGGCCTCGCGGCTCGCTCCGTTCATCGCGCGGCCTCGGCCTTCTCCTCAAGCTCGTCGAGGAAGCGGTCGATCACACGGCTCTGGCGGGCGTGGTCCTCAAGGGACTCGCCGACGAGCTTGCCGGCCAGTTCGGTGGCGAGCTTGCCGACGTCCTGACGCAGCGCGGACGCGGCGGCCTTGCGGTCGGCCTCGATCTGGGCGTGGCCGGCGGTGACGATCTCCTCGCGCTGCCGCTGGCCCTCGGCCCGCATCTCGGCGATGAGCGCGGCACCCTGCTCCTGCGCCTCCTGGCGCAGGCGCGCGGCCTCGTGCCGGGCCTCGGCGAGCTGGGCCTTGTACTGCTCAAGGACGCTCTGGGCCTCGACCTTCATGGCGTCGGCCTCTTCGATGCCGCCTTCGATCGCCGCGCGACGCTCCTCCAGAACCTTGTTGATGTTCGGAAGCAGCTTCTTCCAGAAGAAGAAGAACACGATGGCGAAGGCGATGGTGCCGATGAGCAGCTCGGGACCCGGAGGAACGAGCGGGTTCTGCTCCTCCTCGGCCGCGAGCGCAACCAGGTTGGCGATCACATCAGTGCCTTTCGTCGGTTCGTGTCAGGTAAGTGCTGATTACTTACCGAACACGAACGGCATCACGATGCCGATGAGGGCGAGCGCCTCACAGAAGGCGAAGCCCAGGATCTGGTTGGCGCGGATCAGACCGGCGGCCTCGGGCTGACGGGCCAGGGCCTGGGTGCCGTTACCGAAGATGATGCCGACGCCGATGCCGGGGCCGATCGCGGCGAGGCCGTAACCGATGGAGCCGACGGAGCCGTGGACGCCGGTTTCAGCAGCAAGGGTCTGGAGAGCGGACATGCCGGTTCTTCCTTCTCTTTCATGGACCGGTGGGGGTTGGCCACCGGACGACTGGGGGTTTCGGGGCGGTGGTACGACTCAGTGGTGCTCGGCGAGAGCGCCCTGAATGTAGGAGCAGGCCAGCAGGACGAAGACGTACGCCTGGACGGCCTGGACGAAGAGCTCGAAGCAGATCATGGCCATCGTCATCACGAAGGAGACGCCGGCGGCCGGGATCATCCAGCTGTTCAGCAGGTACCAGGAGGCGACGGTGAACATCACCAGCATCAGGTGACCGGCGAACATGTTGGCGAAGAGTCGCACCGCGTGCGTGAACGGGCGGACCAGCAGGTTCGAGAAGAACTCGATGACCATGACGAGCGGCAGGACCGGGCCGAGCGTCTTGTCGTAGCCCGTGACGTTCTTGAAGAAGCCGACGAAGCCGTGCTTCTTGAAGGTCAGCGCGACCCAGGTGACGTAGACGACCGCGGCCAGCACCGCCGGGTAGGCGATGATCGAGGAGACCGGGAACTGCGCGAGCGGGACCACGGACCAGACGTTCATGATCCAGATGAAGAAGAAGAGGGAGACCATGAGCGGCACCCACTTCTCGCCCTCGCGCTTGCCGAGGGTCTCGTACACAATGCCGCGGCGGACGAAGTCGTAGCCGGCCTCGCCGATCATCTGGAGCTTGCCCGGGACGACCTTGGCCTTGCCGAAGGCGGCCCAGAAGAAGGCGACGACGAGCACGGTGGTGACGAGCGCGAGCAGCATCACCTTGTTGAACTCGAAGCCCCCGACCGTGGCGAGCGGCTTGAACAGGAAGGAGTGCAGGCCCGGAGCCGGGAAGCCACACCCGTTGTCGGACATGATCCGACAACTCCAGTCGAAGGCGAGCTGGGTCTGGTCAGCACTCACCGCGGGCTCCTTCGGCGTGACGCATGGGTTCGGCAACCTCGTTGTGTCGGCGCGGCACACGGCCGCGGATCGGCACCGGACTGGTGTTACGGATGTGGGGGCGGCTGGGGGGCATCGAGCCTCGCGATCGAGCAGGCGTCAGCTCAGATGCCCGCGCCCGCGATGCCGCAGTTGGCACCGGACGATAGCAGGAGATCTCACAAGCCTTTATCCCGCCCCTACCCCTCACGGCTTCGGCCCTGTCTTCTCGGGCTTCTCACTCTTCGCGGAGTCCGGGTCGATGTAGAAGATCTTGGCCTTCATGTGCGCGCGCGCCTGCGCGGCCATCCACACGACGGTCGCGACGACGAGCGACACGGCGAACGTCTTCGCGTTGAAGAGTGAGGTGTCCTTGAAGACGGCGACGAAGATCAGGAGGAGCAGCAGCTGGGCGACGTAGAGCAGCAGCCCCATCGCCTGGAAGAGCTGCGGGAGCGTTTTTGCCGTCCACTGCAGCACGTAGAGGCCGATTCCCATGAACAGGATGGCCAGCACCGTGCCGACGACCGCGCCGAGCGCGCCCTTGCCCCCCGCGACCGCGGCGCTCACGGCGACGGCGATCACGCCGGCAGCCGCTGTGGGCACAGCGATCTGCGCAAGGTTCCGGACGTCATTGGACGGCATGGCGGCAACTCCGCTTTCACAGGGGGCAGGGTGTCGTCATGGACGAGCGTAGTCCCGGGCTGAGTGATCGAGACCTCACACCAATGGACCGTCGCACTCGGGTCCTTCGGTTCTATCCGGGGTTCTCGTGAACCGTATCACAAACTATTTGATGAGGTCTTTACCTGGTGGGTGTGCTTGCTGTCACACATGAGAGTGACAGTGCGCGTCTGTGCAAAAACCGCGCCCACTTGTCTGGTATTAGGGGCCTTTGCTCCCCCACGAGTTGGCAATGCTCTAGTCAGATTCTTACCTTGGCCGTCAACGGCGATCGAGGAATCGTGACCTGGCGCCGATCGCGGTGGCCCCGTTGACACCGGAGACACCGGCCGTGACCGGGGTGCGCTCCTCGTCGTCCGGAGCCTCCGCTTCCGTCGCGGTGGCGGTCTCCGCAGCCGCCGTGGCCTCGGGAGCCCGGCGCCGCCTCCGGTACCGCGGCGGCACGAACCGCTGGGCCCACACCGGCACGCGGGGGGTGAAGCGCGGGAGCAGCAGCAGGACCAGACCGACCGCGCTCAGGAAGACCACGCCCAGCACGATCCACATCGACGCCGAGTTGACCGAGTACGCCAGCGCCCCGAAGCCGATCAGCGCCGACCAGAAGTACATGATCAGCACGGCCCGGCTGTGCGAGTGGCCGATCTCCAGCAGACGGTGGTGCAGATGACCGCGGTCGGCGGCGAACGGCGACTGGCCGCGCCAGGTGCGGCGCACGATCGCCAGCACCAGGTCGGCGGCCGGTACGGCGATGATCGTCAGCGGCAGCAGCAGCGGGATGTAGACCGGGACCGTCTGGTGGACCGCCGCCTTCTCCGAGCCCGCGTACAGGTTCAGCGCGTCCGGGTCCACCTGGCCGGTGATCGAGATCGCGCCGGCCGACAGCACCAGGCCGATGAGCATCGACCCCGAGTCGCCCATGAAGATCCGCGCCGGGTGCATGTTGTGCGGCAGGAAGCCCAGGCACATGCCCATCAGGATCGCCGCGAACAGCGTGCCGGGGGCGGCGGCCTCGATGCCGTACGAGTACCAGATCCGGTAGGCGTACAGGAAGAACGCGCCCGCCGCGATGCACACCATGCCGGCCGCGAGGCCGTCCAGGCCGTCCACGAAGTTCACCGCGTTGATCGTGATGACCACCAGGGCGACCGTCAGCAGCGTGCCCTGCCACTGGGTCAGGGCGACGTTGCCGACGCCCGGGATGGGCAGCCACAGGATCGTCAGACCCTGCATGACCATCACGCCCGCGGCGATCATCTGGCCGCCCAGCTTGATCAGCGCGTCGATCTCGAACTTGTCGTCCAGGACGCCGATCAGCCAGATCAGGGCCGCGCCGGAGAGCAGGGCCCGCGGCTCGTTGGACTTCGCGAAGACCTCGTTGAGGTTGGTCAGGTGGTCGGCGACCAGCAGACCCGCGCACAGCCCGAAGAACATCGCGATACCGCCGAGGCGCGGAGTGGGTTCCCGGTGCACGTCCCGGGCACGGATCTCCGGCATCGCCCCGGCCACGATCGCGAACTTCCGTACCGGTCCCGTCAGGAGGTACGTCACCGCAGCCGTGATGCAGAGCGTCAGCAGGTATTCACGCACGGGCTTCCCCACAGGTCTCGCTGGCCATCACAGCCCCACACCCTAGCGACGGACGCATATGGATGAGGACTTCCGGGTAGCGACGATGGTTGCACGAGAGGCTGTGCACCCCTGTCGGCTACCCCGGTTCAGCCGGGATACGGCGGAAACTGGCCGGTGAGCGCGCGCGCCTCCTCCCGCGCCACGACCGGCTCCGTCTCACCGCGCAGCACGGCCGCCAGCAGCGCCGCGATCCGCACCATCTCCGGCTCGCCCATGCCCTGGGTGGTCACCGCGGCCGTGCCCAGGCGCAGCCCGCGGCCGTCGCCGTGCGGCAGCGCGCAGCAGTCCAGCACCAGGCCGGCCGCCAGCAGCCGGCCGCGCGCGGTGCGGCCGTCCACACCGAGCGGGGCGGGATCGGCGGTGATCAGGTGGGTGTCCGTGCCGCCGGTGGTGACGACCAGCCCCTCCGCGGCCAGGTGACCGGCCAGCACGCGCGCGTTGGCGACCACCTGATGGGCGTACACCGTGAACGCCGGGGTCGCCGCCTCGCCGAACGCGACGGCCTTGGCGGCGATGGTGTGCATCTGGGCGCCGCTCTGGGTGAAGGGGAAGACGGCCCGGTCCACGCGCTCGGCCAGCTCCGCGCCGCACAGGATCATCCCGCCGCGCGGGCCGCGCAGCACCTTGTGGGTGGTCGCGCACACGATGTCCGCGTACGGCACCGGGTTCGGCGCCGCTCCCCCGGCCACCAGCCCGATCGGATGCGCCGCGTCGGCGATCAGATAGGCCCCGACCTCGTCGGCGACCTCACGGAAGAAGGCGTAGTCGATGTGCCGGGGGTAGGCGATGGAACCGCACACGATCGCCTTGGGCCGGTGGTTGCGGGCGAGGTGGCGCACCTGGTCGTGGTCGATCAGCCCGGTCTCGGCGTCGACGCCGTAGCCGACGAAGTCGAACCAGCGGCCGGAGAAGTTCGCCGGGGAGCCGTGGGTGAGGTGTCCGCCGTAGGGCAGGCCGAGAGCGAGGACGGTGTCGCCGGGGCGCAGCAGGGCCGCGTAGGCGGCCAGGACGGCCGAGGAACCGGAGTGCGACTGGACGTTGGCGTGCTCGGCGCCGAACAGGGCCTTGGCCCGGTCGATGGCCGCGCGTTCGGCGACGTCGACGAGCTCGCAGCCGCCGTGGTGCCGGGCACCGGGGTAGCCCTCGGCGTACTTGTTGGCGAGCGCGGAGCCGAGGGCGGCGAGCACGGCCGGCGAGCAGAAGTTCTCGGCGGCGATCAGCTGGAGTGTGGTCGACTGCCGGTCCAGCTCGGCCAGGAGGATCTCGGCCATGGCCGGGTCCTGCCGGCGCAGGACGTCGGTCTCAAGGGAATGGGTGACCGACATGGCGGGCTCCCGGGCGGTCGGCGGTGACGTATCCCCAATGTAGGCCGCGCAGGTGCGGGTCGCCCGGTATTGCGGCCGCGCGCCCTACATCCGTGCCGGAACGCCGGTCAGCGCCGTCACCACCGGGTCCAGGGCGTCCCGTATCTCGTCGCCGATCGACCGGAAGAAGGTGAGCGGGGCGCCGTACGGGTCGTACACCTCGTCGGCCTCGGCGGTCGGGGCGAGCAGCCAGCCGCGCAGCGCCGCCGCCGCGCGCACCAGCGCCCGGGCCCGCATGACCACGCCGTCCTCCAGGGGCGGCAGGGTGGCCGGATCTATCGCCCGGACCAGGCGGGTGAACTCCTTCAGGGTGAAGGTGCGCAGGCCCGCCGAATGGCCCATGGAGATGACCTGGGCGCGGTGGTCGCGGGTGGCGGTCAGCACCAGGTCCGCCCTGATCACGTGCTCGTCCAGCAGCTCCCGGCCGACGAAACCGGAGGCGTCCGCCCCGAACTCGGCCAGCACGGTCTCCGCGTGGGACTCCATGGGCGCGCCCTCGTGGCCCCAGGTGCCGGCGCTCTCCACGATCAGCCCGCCACCGAGTACACCGAGCCGCTCCGCGACGAAGTGGCGGGTCAGCCGCTCGGTGATGGGCGAGCGGCACACATTGCCGGTGCTGACGTGGAGGATGCGGAAGGTGTCGCGGGGGAACCCGAACGTCGTCGTCTCCTCCGCGCTGTAGCCCCCGCCGCCTATGCCACGCCCCGCTTCAGGGGCCGTCAATTCGCCACCTCAAGGTCGGGTACGACCTTGCGCAGCTCCTCCGCGGAGAGCGCGCCCGCGCGCAGCAGCACCGGCACCTCGCGCGAGACGTCCACGATGGACGACGGCATGTTGCCCGGGGTGGGGCCGCCGTCGAGGTAGACGGAGACGGAGTCGCCGAGCATCTCCTGCGCGGCGTCGCAGTTCTCCGGCGCCGGGTGGCCGGTGAGGTTCGCCGAGGAGACGGCCATGGGGCCGACCTCGGTGAGCAGTTCGATGGCGACCGGGTGCAGCGGCATGCGCACGGCGACGGTGCCGCGGGTGTCGCCGAGGTCCCACTGGAGGGACGGCTGGTGCTTGGCGACGAGCGTGAGGGCGCCCGGCCAGAACGCGTCGACCAGCTCCCAGGCCAGCTCGGAGAAGTCCGTGACGAGGCCGTGCAGGGTGTTCGGGGAGCCGATGAGGACGGGGGTGGGCATGTTGCGGCCCCGGCCCTTGGCGGCGAGCAGGTCGGCGACGGCCTCCGAGGAGAACGCGTCGGCGCCGATGCCGTACACCGTGTCGGTCGGCAGGACCACCAGCTCGCCCCGGCGGACGGCGGACGCGGCCTCGCGCAGACCCGTCACACGGTCGGTCGCGTCGTTGGTGTCGTATCGCCGTGCCATGTCTAGCTGGCCTCCTCGTACACGTACTGCGGGGTTGAGAACTGGGTGGTGCTCACGGCAGCGCCTTGCGGGCGGTGGCGAACCGCGGGCGGTTGTTGAGGTCGGGGTGATCGGCCGCGTCGGCCCAGCCCCGCTCCTCGGTGAAGATCCACGGCACCTGGCCGCCCTGGGTGTCGGCGTGCTCGATCACGACGACCCCGCCCGGGCGCAGCAGCCGGTGCGCGGTGCGTTCGATGCCCCGGATGAGGTCCAGGCCGTCCTCACCGGAGAACAGCGCCATCTCCGGGTCGTAGTCACGGGCCTCCGGGGCGACGTACTCCCACTCGGTGAGCGGGATGTACGGCGGGTTGGAGATGACCAGGTCGACCTGGCCGTCGAGGTCCGGGAAGGCGGTCAGCGCGTCGCCCTGGCGCAGGTCGACGCGGGAGCCGGCCATGTTCTTGCGGGTCCACACCAGGGCGTCCTCGGACAGCTCCACGGCGTGCACGCGCGAGCGCGGGACCTCCTGGGCGAGGGCGAGCGCGATGGCGCCGGAGCCGGTGCACAGGTCGACGATGCAGGGCTCGACCACGTCCATGGCACGCACGGCGTCTATGGCCCAGCCGACCACCGACTCGGTCTCCGGCCGGGGCACGAACACCCCGGGCCCGACCTGGAGCTCCAGGTACCGGAAGTAGGCCCGCCCGGTGATGTGCTGGAGCGGCTCGCGCTGCTCGCGCCGGGCGATGACCTCCCAGTACCGGGCGTCGAAGTCGGCGTCCTTCACGGAGTGCAGTTCGCCGCGCTTCACCCCGTGCACGAACGCGGCCAGCTCCTCCGCGTCGGTGCGCGGCGAGGGCACGCCGGCGTCGGCCAGCCGCTGGGTGGCCTGGGCCACCTCCGCGAGCAGCAGGTTCACGCGAGTCCTCCGTGTCGTACTCGTGCTCGTGCGTGCGTACGGCTCTCAGGCGGCGGCGAGCTTCGCCGCCGAGTCGCCGTCGACACAGGCCTGGATGACGGCTTCGAGGTCGCCGTCCAGGACCTGGTCCAGGTTGTACGCCTTGAAGCCGACGCGGTGGTCCGAGATGCGGTTCTCCGGGAAGTTGTAGGTGCGGATCTTCTCGGAGCGGTCGACGGTGCGGACCTGGCTGCGGCGGGCGTCGGCGGCCTCCCTCTCCGCCTCCTCCTGCGCCATGGCGAGCAGCCTGGAGCGCAGGATACGCATCGCCTGCTCCTTGTTCTGCAACTGGCTCTTCTCGTTCTGGCAGGAGGCGACGACTCCGGTCGGGATGTGCGTGATGCGCACGGCGGAGTCGGTGGTGTTGACGGACTGGCCGCCCGGGCCGGAGGACCGGTACACGTCGATGCGGAGGTCGTTGGGATTGATCTCCACGTCGACCTCCTCGGCCTCGGGGGTCACGAGGACACCGGCGGCGGAGGTGTGGATGCGGCCCTGGGACTCGGTGGCCGGGACCCGCTGCACGCGGTGCACCCCGCCCTCGTACTTCAGCCGGGCCCACACGCCCTGGCCAGGCTCGATCTGCCCGCGGGCCTTCACCGCGACCTGGACGTCCTTGTAGCCGCCCAGCTCGGACTCGGTGGCGTCGATGATCTCGGTCTTCCAGCCGACGCGCTCGGCGTACCGCAGGTACATGCGCAGCAGGTCGCCCGCGAACAGCGCCGACTCGTCGCCGCCGGCGCCCGCCTTGATCTCCAGGATGACGTCCTTGTCGTCACTGGGGTCGCGCGGGACGAGCAGCAGGCGCAGCTTCTCGGTGAGCTCCTCGCGCTGCTTCTCCAGGTCCTTGACCTCGGCGGCGAAGTCGGGGTCGTCGGCGGCCAGCTCGCGCGCGGTCTCGATGTCGTCGCCGTTCTGCTTCCAGGAGCGGTACGTGGCGACGATCGGGGTCAGCTCGGCGTAGCGCTTGTTCAGCTTGCGCGCGTGTCCCTGGTCGGCGTGGACCGACGGGTCGACGAGCTTCTTCTCCAGGTCGGCGTGCTCGGCGACGAGTTCCTCGACGGCCTCGAACATCTTGGGCTCCTGTACTGCGGTGGTGGGAAGGGGCGGGCGACCAAAAACGCCGGTCCCGGGCACACCCCCGTGAGGGCGTGACCGTGGACCGGCGAAATGGGGCTCGCTACTTCTTGGAGCCGGCGGCAGCCTTGCCGAAGCGGGCCTCGAAGCGGGCCACACGGCCACCGGTGTCGAGGATCTTCTGCTTGCCCGTGTAGAACGGGTGGCACTCGGAGCAGACCTCGGCCCGGATGGTGCCGGACTCGATGGTGCTGCGGGTGGTGAACGACGCGCCGCAGGTGCAGCTGACCTGCGTCTCGACGTACGCGGGGTGGATGTCGCGCTTCAAGGTGTCTCCTAGGTTTCGGGAGGGCGCCGGGTCGCTGCCGCGGGGTGCGGAGGCGTGAACCGGAGCCGACGTACCAGTCTGCCAGGACTGGGGCCATCCCCCAAAACCGGGGGTGCGGTTGTTCTATTCCGGCTCAGGTGAGCGGTGGGCCCGCCCCGGGGGGAGCCGCTTGGTCACCGTGTGCGGCTGCGGGTCGTCGTGGGTGGTCCGCGAGGTTCCCCGCGCCCCTAACCGGCGCTGACGACGCCCTTGGCCTCACCCGTGGCCGTGCCTTCCGTGGCCGGCTTCGGGATCGGTCTGTCGTTCTTCAGGGCGTTCCAGACCAGTTGGGCCTTGGTCTTGGCCAGGAGGACGCGGTTGGGGTTGGCCGGGTCGTACTGGACCGGCATCGTCACCATCTTCATGTGGGACGAGCTGATGCCCTTCAGGCCGTCGGCGAAGTCGATCAGGGAGTTCACCGAGCCGAGGTCGGAGTCGGTGGTGACGGCCTTGGTGGCGGTGTCGGCGAGGTCGTACAGCTTCTTCGGGTTCGAGAGGACGCCGACGTGCTTGACCTGGTCGATCAGGGCCTTGATGAACGCCTGCTGGAGCTGGATGCGGCCCAGGTCCGAGCCGTCGCCCACGCCGTGCCGGGTGCGGACCAGGCCGAGGGCCTGCTCACCGTTCAGGGTGTGGGTGCCGGCCTTGAGCCTCAGGTGGCTCTGCTGGTCGTCGATGTCCTTGGTCGTGGTGACCCGGACCCCGCCGAGGTCGTCGATGAGCTTCTGGAAGCCCTCGAAGTCGACCTCCAGGTAGTGGTCCATGCGGATGCCGGTGATGGACTCGACGGTCCTGACCGCGCAGGCCGCGCCGCCGGTGGAGTACGCCTCGTTGAACATCACGCCGGACGCGGCGGGGTGGGTGGCGCCCTTGGTGTCGGTGCACCGGGGGCGGTCCACCAGGGTGTCCCGGGGGATGGAGACCACACTGGCCTTCTTGTGGCCCTCGTACACGTGGACGATCATCGCCGTGTCGGAGCGGGCGCTGCCGTCGTCCGTGCCGCCGCCGAGCTTCTTGTTCTTGCCGGAACGGGTGTCCGAGCCGAGGACCAGGATGTTCTCGGAGCCGTTGTCGACCTTCGAGGGCCGGTCGGTGCCGAGGGCCTGGTTGATGTCGACGCTGTGGAGGTTGCCGTTGAGCTTGAAGTACACGTAGGCGGCTCCGGACCCGCCCAGCACCACCACGCCGGCCGCCGTCCAGGCGGTCGCGCGCAGGGCCTTGCGTCCCGCGCTGGGCGCCTTGCGGCGGCGGCCCTTGCCCCGGCGGCGCGAGGTGGTGCCCGGCTCGGTTATGGCGGGCTGAGGCGTGCTCTCGGCGGCCACTTCGCTCCTAGGTCTCGTGTGGTCGGTTACCCCCTGCGGTCAGGGTCAGGCGCGGTCGTCACCGCTCCATCGTCGCTCCGCCCGATCAGACGGAGAAACTCGGGAAAGGGTTGCACAACGCACGGTGCCCACCGGGTACGGCGATGAGCACGCTGTGTAGTCGTTCGGTACGGGAGCACTGCGCTCACCTGCGCGTTCAGACCAGGACGTCGCACGCCCGGAAGCCGGTGCCCACCGGGGCCCCTGTGGCAAAGATCTCCCTTGCGTCCCTTGTGCCGGAAGCCCGGACGGCAGAAGCCCGCCCCGTCACTGTGGACGGGGCGGGCTTCTGTTCTGTTCCCTGGGACGGACCGTCAGTCGCCGTTGCCGGGCGCTGGCGTCGTCTTCTGGATCTGCATCAGGAACTCGACGTTCGACTTGGTCTGCTTCATCTTGTCGAGAAGCAGCTCGATCGCCTGCTGCTGGTCCAGCGCGTGCAGGACGCGGCGGAGCTTCCAGACGATGGCCAGCTCCTCGTTGCCGAGCAGGATCTCTTCCTTGCGGGTACCGGACGCGTCCACGTCCACCGCCGGGAAGATGCGCTTGTCGGCGAGCTTCCGGTCGAGCTTCAGCTCCATGTTGCCGGTGCCCTTGAACTCCTCGAAGATCACCTCGTCCATGCGGGAGCCGGTGTCCACGAGGGCCGTGGCCAGGATGGTCAGCGAGCCGCCGTCCTCGATGTTGCGCGCCGCACCGAAGAACCGCTTCGGCGGGTAGAGCGCGGTCGAGTCGACACCACCGGACAGGATGCGGCCGGAGGCGGGCGCCGCCAGGTTGTAGGCACGGCCCAGACGCGTGATCGAGTCGAGCAGCACGACCACGTCGTGGCCCAGCTCGACCAGGCGCTTGGCCCGCTCGATGGCCAGCTCGGCGACGGTCGTGTGGTCCTCGGCCGGGCGGTCGAAGGTCGAGGAGATGACCTCGCCCTTGACCGACCGCTGCATGTCGGTGACCTCTTCCGGACGCTCGTCGACGAGGACGACCATCAGGTGGCACTCGGGGTTGTTGTGCGTGATCGCGTTGGCGATCGCCTGCATGATCATGGTCTTACCGGTCTTCGGCGGGGCCACGATCAGACCGCGCTGACCCTTACCGATCGGCGAGACCAGGTCGATGATGCGGGTGGTGAGCACACCCGGGTCGGTCTCCAGGCGGAGCCGGTCCTGCGGGTAGAGCGGGGTCAGCTTGTTGAACTCCGGGCGGCCACGGCCGTGTTCGGGCGCCATGCCGTTGACGGAGTCCAGCCGGACCAGCGCGTTGAACTTCTCGCGGCGCTCGCCCTCCTTCGGCTGGCGGACAGCACCGGTGATGTGGTCACCCTTGCGCAGGCCGTTCTTGCGGACCTGGGCGAGGGAGACGTACACGTCGTTCGGGCCGGGCAGGTAGCCGGAGGTCCGGATGAAGGCGTAGTTGTCGAGGATGTCCAGGATGCCCGCGACGGGGATCAGGACGTCGTCCTCGGCGACCTGCGGCTCGGCGATCTCGTCGCGGCCACGGCGGCCCCGGCGGTCGCGGTAGCGGCCCCGACGGCCGCGACGGCCGCCCTCGAAGTCGTCGTCGTCCTGCGGACCGGTGTTGCGGTCCTGCCGGCCGCCGCCCTGCTGCTGGCCCTGCTGCTGCCGGTCCTGGCGGTCCTGGCGGCCGCCGCCCTGGCCCTGCTGGTCGTCGCCCTTGTTGCGGCGGTCGCGGTCCCGGCCGCGCTCGCGGCGGTCCCGGCGGCCACGGCCGTCGCCGTCGGCGTCGCCCTTGGCCTCGCCCTGCGGCTGCGACTGCTGCTGCGCGGGCGTCTCGGCCCTGGACTCGCTCCTGGCCTCGGCGGCGACGGTCTCGGCGCCGCCCGCGGCCGGGCTGCCCGCCTCGGCGGTGGCGCGGCGGCGACGGCGCTCGGCCGGGGCGTCGTCGGAGGCCGGCTGGCCGGGGATCTCGATCTGCTGCTGGGCCACGGCCTTCTCGGCGGCGGCCTCGCTCTTGGCCTCCGCCTTCTTCGCCGTGCTCTCGCCGTTCTCGGCGGACTCGCCGGTGCGGGCCTTGGAGGTGGCCCGGCGCTTCGGCTTGGTCTCGGCGGCGGTGTCGGCCTTGGCAGCGGGGGCACCCCCGGCGGCCTGCGCCTCCTTGATGACCTCGATCAGCTGGCTCTTGCGCATCCGCGCGGTGCCCCTGATCCCGAGGCCCGAGGCGACCTGCTGCAGCTCGGCCAGCACCATGCCCTCAAGGCCGGTACCGCGGCGCCGCCGGGAGCCGGCACCGGTGGCAGGCGCGGAGGCGTCCGTGGCGGGCGCGGCAGCGGTCTCCTCGACACGTGCGCCCATCAGATCGGTGGTGTCGCTCACGAAGGGTCCTTCCCTGGAGCGGACGTCGGCCTGTCTGGCTCGGCGACCGGTTGTGCTGTCCGGCTACGGTCCTGTCTTCTGTGAACCGTGCCGGGGCGGTGGTCCGCCAAAGCGGCGGAAGAAATGTGCGGTGATGGCGCTTCCGCGAGCCGTGGCACCCAGTGTCACGTGGCGTGGTAGCACCGATTCCGGAGCTCCCCCAGAGGGGGTACCCCCACCGGCGGCCCGCTCAGTGCTCGCATACGACGTACTGCCCAGGTACGACGCAAGGAACACGGAGTGGCGCGGGGGGCTCCCGGAAGAATGTCTGTCCCGGACGGGGACACGAGGCACCTCGCCATGGTGGGGTCGGGTGCAGACTTGAGGTTAACACTACCGGATCCAACAAACATTCCCCCTCTCCAAATCCGGCAACCGTGTGTCAGGTCGCAAGCGGCAGCACGCTCGCTCCCTGGACGTCCAGGTCCAGCCGGTTGGCGGCCCATCCCTCACCCGCGAGGTGGGAGACCTTGTCGGCGCTTTCGGCGTCGGCCAGTGCCATGACGGTGGGCCCGGCGCCCGAGATGACGGCCGGGATGCCGTCGGCCCGCAGCCGCTCCACCAGCGCGGCGCTCTCCGGCATGGCCGGCGCGCGGTACTCCTGGTGCAGACGGTCCTCGGTGGCGGGCACCAGCAGCTCGGGGCGCCTGGTCAGGGCCTCGACGAGCAGGGCGGCGCGGCCCGCGTTGGCGGCGGCGTCGACGTGCGGTACGGAGCGCGGGAGCAGACCGCGCGCGGTCTCGGTCAGGACCGGCTTCCCGGGCACGAAAACCACCGGAACGATGGAACGGTGCGGCTCCATCCTGATGGCCCGGGCGGCGCCGGCCTCCATCCAGGACAGGGTGAAGCCGCCGAGCAGACAGGCGGCCACGTTGTCCGGGTGGCCCTCGATCTCGGTGGCCAGCTCCAGCAGCGCCGCGTCGTCCAGGCGGGCCTCGCCGCCTATGGTCACCGCGCGGGCGGCGACGATGCCGGCGCAGATGGCGGCGGAGGAGGAGCCGAGGCCCCGGCCGTGGGGGATGCGGTTGGCGCAGACGATCTCCAGGCCCCGGGGCTGCCCGCCCAGCAGGTCGAAGGCGGTGCGCAGGGAGCGGACGAGGAGGTGGCTCTCGTCCCGCGGCAGGGTCTCGCTGCCCTCTCCCGCGATGTCGATGTGCAGCCCGGAGTCGGCCACCCGGACGACGACGTCGTCGTACAGCCCCAGCGCGAGGCCCAGGGCGTCGAAGCCCGGACCGAGGTTGGCGCTGGTGGCGGGAACGCGCACCCGGACGGCGGCGGCGCGGAACGCTGGACCGGCCATCGCTCGTTGACTCTCCTTGAGCTGCGTGACTGTCGAAGACATTCGATACGTACGGGAGACCCTCAGGCCGCGCGGCCGGCGCGGCGTCGCCCATGTGCGAGGGCATGTGCCACGGGCGGGGTTCGGTACAGCCTATCGAAGGAAGGTTCTGTGGCGACATAGGGCGCACAGGAGGCGCACGATGCGTGTCGCAAGCCCCCTGTGCACCCTGACAGGGATGCCCCGGACCGGAGCGCTCGGGCCGACGCCCGGGCTCGGGCGCCGGTGCGCTGGGGCCCGGGCGCCGGTGCGCTGGAACCCCGGCGCCGGTGCGCTGGAACCCCGGCGCCGGTGCGCTGGAGCCCCGGCGCCGGTGCCTGGGGCTCAGCTGCCCCCGCGCTCCGGCTCGGGCACCCGGGTGCGCGAGCCCCGGCTCCGGTCCGGATGCCGGCTTCGGTCCGTGCTCCGGCTCCGGTCCGGATTCCGGCTTCGGTCCGTGCTCCGGCTCCCGGCGCTCAGGCTGGACCGGCTCACGCCAGACCGGGTCAGGCCAGACCGAGGCGCTCGGCCGCGGTGGCCGCGTCGACCGGGACGGTGACCGGCTGCGGGGCGCCGGCGACGGCCCAGTCGGGGTCCTTCAGGCCGTTGCCGGTGACGGTGCACACGATGCGCTGGCCCGGGTCCACCTTGCCCTGCTCGGCGGCCTTGAGCAGACCGGCCACGGAGGCGGCGGAGGCGGGCTCCACGAAGACGCCCTCCTGCGCGGCCAACAGGCGGTAGGCGCGCAGGATCTCACGGTCCGTCACCTCGTCGATGGCACCGCCGGACTCGTCCCGCGCGGCCAGGGCGTAACTCCATGACGCGGGGTTGCCGATGCGGATGGCGGTGGCGATGGTCGACGGGTCCTTGACGACCTCGCCCCGCACGATCGGGGCACTGCCGGATGCCTGGAAACCCCACATGCGGGGGGTCCTGCCGGAGATGCCGTCGGCGGCGTACTCCTTGTAACCCTTCCAGTAGGCCGTGATGTTGCCCGCGTTGCCGACCGGCAGGACGTGGATGTCGGGCGCGTCGCCGAGCATGTCCACGATCTCGAAGGCAGCCGTCTTCTGGCCCTCGATGCGCACGGGGTTGACCGAATTCACCAGCGCCACGGGGTAGTTCTCGCTCAGTGCGCGCGCCAGGGTGAGGCAGTCGTCGAAGTTGCCGTCGACCTGGAGGATCTTCGCGCCGTGCACGAGGGCCTGGCCCATCTTGCCGAGGGCGATCTTGCCCTGCGGCACGAGCACGGCGGAGACCATCCCGGCCCGCACGGCGTACGCGGCGGCGGAGGCGGACGTGTTGCCCGTGGAGGCGCAGATGACGGCCTTCGCCCCCTCCTCCTTGGCCTTGCTGATGGCCATGGTCATACCGCGGTCCTTGAAGGACCCGGTGGGGTTGGCCCCCTCCACCTTCAGGTGGACCTCACAGCCCGTGCGCTCGGAGAGCACCTGCGCGGGCACGAGGGGCGTGCCGCCCTCACGGAGCGTCACGACCGGCGTGGTGTCGGATACCGGCAGCCTGTCCCGGTACTCCTCGATGATTCCGCGCCACTGGTGGGTCATTGCTGGTTACTCTCCTTCAACCCGCATGATGCTGGCGACACCCCGCACGGTGTCGAGCTTGCGCAGTGCCTCGACGGTCCCGGACAGGGAGGCGTCGGAGGCCCGGTGGGTGACGACGACGAGGGAGGCCTCGCCGTCCTTGCCCTGCTGCCGAACCGTGT
Source organism: Streptomyces sp. Ru62 (assembly GCF_002920615.1). Taxonomy (GTDB): domain Bacteria; phylum Actinomycetota; class Actinomycetes; order Streptomycetales; family Streptomycetaceae; genus Streptomyces. Next base: position 173,236 of record NZ_PQSU01000011.1, on the reverse strand, counting down.
CGATCGACACGCCGTGCTCGGCGAAGACGGTGGCGACCTGGGCGAGCACGCCCGGTTTGTCGGCCACGTCGAGGCTGATGTGGTACCGGGTGACGACGTCGCCCATCGGGGAGACGGTCAGGTCGGCGTACGCCGACTCACCCGGCCCGGTCGCGCCGTTCAGCCGGTTGCGGCAGACGGCGACCAGGTCACCGAGCACGGCCGAGGCGGTGGGCGAACCGCCGGCGCCCGGGCCGTAGAACATCAGCTGCCCAGCCGCGTCGCTCTCCACGAAGACGGCGTTGTACGCGCCGCGCACCGAGGCGAGCGGGTGGCTGAGCGGGATCATCGCGGGGTGCACGCGCGCGGTGACGGCCGTACCGTCCGCGGACCGCTCACAGATGGCGAGCAGCTTGATCGTGCAGCCCATCTCCTTGGCGGAGCGGAAGTCGGCGGCGGTGACCTCGGTCATGCCCTCGCGGTACACATCGTCGAGGCGCACGCGCGTGTGGAAGGCGATCCCGGCGAGGATGGCGGCCTTGGCGGCGGCGTCGAAGCCCTCGACGTCGGCGGTCGGGTCGGCCTCGGCGTACCCCAGCGCGGTGGCCTCGTCCAGGGCCTCCTGGTACCCGGCGCCGGTCGAGTCCATCTTGTCGAGGATGAAGTTGGTGGTGCCGTTGACGATGCCGAGCACGCGGTTGACCTTGTCACCGGCGAGGGACTCGCGCAGCGGCCGGATCAGCGGGATGGCACCGGCGACGGCGGCCTCGTAGTAGAGGTCGCGGCCGTGCGCCTCCGCGGCGGCGTGCAGGGCGGTCCCGTCCTGGGCGAGCAGGGCCTTGTTGGCGGAGACGACGGAGGCGCCGTGCTCGAAGGCGGTGGTGATCAGGGACCGGGCGGGCTCGATCCCGCCGATGACCTCGACCACGACGTCGATGTCGCCGCGTTTGACGAGGGCGGTGGCGTCGGTGGTGACGAGGGAGGGGTCGATGCCCTCACGTACCTTGGCGGGCCGCCGTACGGCGACGCCCGCGAGCTCCACGGGCGCCCCGATCCTCGCGGCGAGGTCGTCGGCGTGCGTCGTCATGATGCGCGCCACCTCTGAGCCGACCACTCCACAGCCCAGCAGCGCCACCTTCAGCGGACGCGTACGCATCATCCGACCTCGTTTCCTCTTACCGTCTACGGTTGGACCAGTCTCACTCACCGGACGGGAGTTTCTACCCTTCGTCCGGATCGTGAGACATCTATTTCATTTGTACGGGACCGGGAGACCGCAGATCTTCCGGCCCCTCCCACGGGGCGGCCGTCCGGGTCACCCGACGTCGAGACGCAGGAGGTCCTCCTCCGTCTCCCGGCGGACGATCACCCGCGCCTCGCCGTCCCGTACGGCCACGACGGGCGGCCGCAGCACGTGGTTGTAGTTGCTGGCCATGGACCGGCAGTACGCGCCCGTGGCCGGTACGGCGATCAGGTCGCCCGGCGCCAGGTCGGAGGGCAGGAACGCGTCCTTGACCACGATGTCCCCGCTCTCGCAGTGCTTGCCGACGACGCGGGCGAGCATCGGCTCGGCGTCGGACGCGCGGGACACGAGGGCGACGCTGTACTCGGCGTCGTACAGCGCGGTCCGGATGTTGTCCGACATGCCGCCGTCGACGGAGACGTACGTGCGCAGCCCGTCGAGCGGCTTGACCGTGCCGACCTCGTACAGCGTGAAGGCGGTGGGGCCGACGATGGCGCGCCCGGGCTCGACGGAGATCCGGGGCGTGCGCAGCCGGGCGGCCTCGCACTCCCGCGTGACGATCTCGGAGAGCGCCTTGGCGATCTCGTGCGGCTCCCGGGGATCGTCGTCACTGGTGTAGGCGATCCCGAGCCCGCCCCCCAGGTCGATCTCCGGCAGCTCGACCCCGTGCTCGTCCCGGATGTCCTTCAGCAGCCCGACGACACGATGGGCGGCGACCTCGAAGCCCGACATGTCGAAGATCTGCGACCCGATGTGGGAGTGGATCCCGATCAGCTCCAGCCCGTCGAGCTGAAGGGCCCGCCGTACGGCCTCGGCGGCCTGCCCCCCGGCGAGCGGGATGCCGAACTTCTGGTCCTCGTGGGCGGTGGCGATGAACTCGTGGGTGTGTGCCTCCACGCCCACGGTGATCCGGATCTGGACGCGCTGGCGGGTGCCCAGCTCCTGGGCGACGTGGGCGACCCGCACGATCTCCTGGAAGGAGTCGAGCACGATCCGCCCCACACCGGCCTCGACGGCCCGGGTGATCTCCGCGACGGACTTGTTGTTGCCGTGGAAGGCGATGCGCTCGGCGGGCATCCCGGCGGACAGCGCGGTGGCCAGCTCGCCACCGGAACAGACGTCCAGGTTGAGGCCCTCCTCGTTCAGCCACCGCACGACGGCCCGGGAGAGGAATGCCTTCCCGGCGTAGAAGACATCGGCGTCCGGCCCGAACGCGGTACGCCAGGCACGCGCGCGGGACCGGAAGTCGGCCTCGTCGAGGACGTAGGCGGGGGTGCCGAACTCCTCGGCGAGCCGGCTGACCGGAATCCCGCCGACGGTGACCACGCCGTCGTCGCCGCGCGTGACGGTCTGGGCCCACACCTTCTGGTCCAGGACGTTGAGGTCGGCGGGCGGCGCGGAGTAGTGCCCCTCGGGCAGGACGTCGGCGTGGCGGGGCCCGGCGGGGTGGGCGGAACGGCTCATGACGTGACTCTCAGACTCTCTGTCTCTCTCCGGGGCGCATCTGCTCGCGGGCCTCAGAGGTGTTCGGGTGCGTCGATGCCGAGCAGGGCCAGGCCGCCGGCCAGCACCGTCCCGGCAGCTTCGGCGAGGGCCAGCCGGGCGCGGTGGGCGGCCGAGGGTTTCTCCTCGCCGACGGGAAGCACGCAAGGCAGCAGAGGCAGCACGGCATCGGCGACGGTGACGAGATGCCGGGCAAGCCGGTCCGGGGCACGACGGGTGGCGGCCACGGCGAGGATGCGGGGGTGGGCGGCCAGGGGGGTCAGGAGGGGGGTGGGGGTGGGCGCAGTGGCTGGGGTGCACGCCGCGTCGGCGTTCTCAGGAGGGAGGAGGTCGGTGTCGGCGTTCGCGCGGGTGGCGAGGGGGCCGGTGTCGGGGTGCGCGAGGGCTCCCAGAGCGGGGAGGCAGGTGTCGGCGTTCACGGGGGTGGCGAGGAGGCCGGTGTCGGGGTGCGCGAGGGCTCCCAGAGCGGGGAGGCAGGTGTCGGGGTTCACGGGGGTGGCGAGGAGGCCGGTGTCGGGGTGCGCGAGGGCTCCCAGAGCGGGGAGGCAGGTGTCGGGGTTCACGGGGGTGGCGAGGAGGCCGGTGTCGGGGTGCGCGAGGGCTCCCAGGAGGCTGCGCCCACCGGCGCTCGCGGAGGTCCCGAAGGGGTCGGCGCCGGCCTCCGCGGGAACTCCCGGACGGCGTCCACCACCCCGCCCACGGATGCCGAGCGGCCCGGCACCGGGAGGCGCGCCGAGTCCGACCGGGCCGGGTTCGGCGCAGAAGCCGAGGCGGGCGGCGTTGCGGCTGAGGGCACGGATGCGGGCGTGGGCGTACCGCACGCGGAACAGCGGATTGCTCTCCCGCTGGATCAGGTGATCGGCGGTGATCCGGGGCCGGTCGTGCGGGGCGGGGTGGAGGAGGGCCCACCGGGCGGCGTCGGGCCCGAGCGGGGCGGGGTCCTCCGGCGCGGGCACGGGCCGTAGGTTGACGGGCTCGCCGTGCTCGATGGTGGCGCGCCCGCCCTGGGTGGCCACGAGGCGTGCGACGGCGTCGGCGACGACCTCGGCGCGCACCTCGTACGGCACGCGCAGCTCGACGACCTGTCCGGCGAGGGCGTCCCCGTAGCCGTACCGGGTGCCCTTCTCCCGGATCTCCCGGACCAGCCCGGCGACGGGATCGACCTGCTGGTCGAGGCAGATGTTCAGGAACCCGGGCCCGGTGACGACGACGTCCCGGACGCCCTCGGCCTCGGCGAGCCGGGCGCACAGGATCTCGGCGACCCGCAGCGCCGGCAGCCCGGCCGGCCGGGCGAGCTGGAGCGCGATGGTGGTGGCGAAGTCCCCGCACCCCCCGGGCCCCGGCTCGGTCACCACGGCCCGCTCGGGCACGGTCACACTCAGCTCCCCGTCATCGACAGCACGACGCACCGCGTGCAACACGGTGCGGGAAAGCTCGACGGGGGTCACGGGACAAGCGTAGGGGAGAAGGGGGGTGGGTAAGCGAGGCGGTTATGTCTAGCCGGTTGCCCCTGCGCGGTTGTCCGTAGCCGGTTGCCCCTGCCCGGTTGCCGCTAGCCGATGGTCCCTGCCCGGTTGCCGCTAGCCGGTTGTTCCTGCCGGGTTGCCCCTGGCCGGTTGCCCTCCCTGCCCCCCGGCCGGCCTACCCTCCGAAAGCCATCCCGTCCGGCACACCGCCGGAGAGATCGCCGTCCCGGGAGCCGTGACCGTCGAGTATCGCGGAGGGGGGTTCGGTAGCGGAAGCGGTTCCATGAGCAGGAGAGCCCCCATCACAATCGAACTCTCCCTCACCACCCCCGCCCTGATCTCCGCCACCGGGACCTCCCTCACCGGGGCTTCCCTCCCCGGGACCTCCACCGCTGCGATCTCCCCCGGAGCCCCCCGGCCTCCCGGGCCTCCCAAGCCCCCCGGATCCCACGATTCCCTCATGGCCCCCATGCCCGATCCGCCGCTCCATGAGCTGCTTAACGAGCCGTACCAGCTCAGCGGGCTCGAAGGGCTTGGCGAGGAAGGCGTCAACGCCGACATCGAGGCCGGTCTCGACCTCGTACTGCGAACACGCGCTGATGATGGCGAGGGGCAGGTGGTGCGTACGGGGATCGGCCCGGAGGCGGGCGGCGGTGCGGAGCCCGTCGAGCCGGGGCATGACGACGTCGAGCGTCACGACGTCGGGCCGCACTTCGTGCACCACGTCCAGACACTCGGCACCATCGGCCGCGGTCACGACCTCTAGCCCTTCCAGTTCGAGGTTGACCCTGATCAGCTGCCGGATGACCTTGTTGTCGTCCACAACAAGCACCCGACCCGAAGCGCCTGGCACAAGTCGAGAGTAGGTCCGGACCGGCCACCGCGTCCGGGTTTTCCCCACTTCCACCCCGTACAGGGGACCCCCCGACCCCGCCCCGGGGAAACGGGTTCCTGATCACCCCGCCGGACCTGCTAATGTTCTACCCGTCGCCGCAAGCGAGAGCTCAGCGCCCGACACGCCCCCGTAGCTCAGGGGATAGAGCAACGGCCTCCGGAGCCGTGTGCGCAGGTTCGAATCCTGCCGGGGGCACCCAGCATGAGGTGCCCAAAGACCCCGTCACCAGCGGAAACGCTGAGGCCGGGGTCTTGGCGTATGTGCAGCTGTATGCGGCTCGGAGTGGCCACATGTCGGGGTCTGTGGACAAGGCGTGGACGGGATCTTGGAGCATCGTCGCAGGTGGAGCTTGGAGACGGCGAGGGCCCACCAGCGCATTCAGCCCTTTGCCCTGGCGGGCGCAGAGGCCGCGGATGCCGTCGACGCGGCAGCGCTGGGGGCCACCAAAGGACGCGTTGGTGACGAGGCAGAACCATGGGGGAACTGGAGCGGGTGCCGGATGGATGCACGCGCAGCTGCCAACTCACATACCTCGCATGATCGTTCGAACCTCAGTAACCATCCACTCGGGAAGGGGAAGGGCGGGAGCGTCGGCAGTCTGACAAAACGCCGAACTAGCAGGTTTGCGGCGTTAGACTCCGTGCCAGGGCGGTGAGCCACGGACAATACGGAGGGGAAATGAGCGCGAGCGGGACCCGCACTTGCTCTTGGTGCGGCGAGGGAGGGCACGACAAGCGGACGTGCGACGTCTCTCCCAACGCTGGGAAGTGCAGCGTGTGCAACTTCCACGGGCATGACAAGCGCAACTGCCCGAACAAGTGAGGAAGCAGCACCGCAGGTAGGGCACGAAGCGAGAAAGGCCCCAGGCGACATGTCTGGGGCCTCAGTGTTGAGGGCGGTACGCCTCACTCGTACTCGCGGAGCAGATCCTCGATACGCCGGTTGGCGACGTCCTGCCGTCCATCCAGGCACTTCGCGTAGCGGGTCAGCAGGACCTCAACGCTGTTGCCGGCGCGTTCGGCAACCTCGGTGGGATCCACTCCCGCATTCAGCCACGTCGACAGCGCCGAGTGCCGAAGGTCGTACGGCCTGCTCGCCAGCGGCGAGGCCGCAACAGCCGGCGGAAGCGCCAGGAGACGAGCCTCCTGCCACACGCGGTAGTAGGTCGAGGACGGGACGACCGAACCCTTCTCGCCGAAGAAGAGCCGCCCGTCATCCGCTGTGCCGAACGTGGCCAGGTGCTCGCGCAGCACCGCGACGAGCTGGGGCGGGATGGGTACACGCCGAACGTCCTCAGCCGGTCGGTTCTTGAGCCCGCGGTCGTCGTGGGTCTCCCCCGAGTCCGTCCACTGCTTGCCCACCGAAGGACGGGTTCGGTGGAGCAGCGCCGATCCCCAGCCTTGCCCAGGGAGGACAAGGTCAGTCTCGACCAGGCCGACCGCCTCAGCGGGCCGGAGGCCGCCGAAGTACATCGCCGCAAACAGCCCGACGAGACGCCGGCCGCGAGCACGCCGGTATCCACCCACGTAGGACACTGCCGCCAGGAGATTGCGGGCCTGTTCCGGGTTGGCCACAACGCGCGGATCGACCTGGTTCGAAACCTTGGGCTTCTGCCAACGAACCGCCGTGATCGGATTCTCCCGCAGCTCCCCCAGGTCGACCGCGTAGTTAGCAGCGTTGACGAGGGTCCGCCGCTTCCGCCTCACGGTCTCGGCAGCTGCCGCGGTGCCGTCAAGCTTGAGCTTCAGCCCGTCGAGCACCGCGCGAGCCGTTGCCGGTTCAGCGAGGTCCGCGAGCGGTCGGGAAGCCTTCGCTACCCAGTGCAGGACGTTCCGGACATTGTCCGGGACTTCCCGGTCATCGGGTCCTGGCAGCACGAAGGCCCAGTTGCGTAAGGCCTTGCGGATCTCCTCGTCGGACGGTCGCCCTGCGCGCTCCGCCAGCAGTTCCATGGTCACGCTGGTCAGAGATTCGTTGATGCCGTCTCGCGTATTGGGAGCAGCGTGTGGCCACTTCATTGCGAGATACCTGAGGGCGAAGTCATACCAAGACAATGGCGACTTCTTCTCTTCCATCGAAGCCGGAAGACCAGTCTCCGTGTCGAACTCTTCGCCGCCCCGCATGGCACTCATAAGCTTCGCTCGGTAGTGATCAGCGAGCGCCTTGGTGCGGAACGAGTCAGAGAAGACGTTGCCCGCGATGGACCAGCGGACGCCGTACGAAGGCGTTTTGGTGTCCCGCTTGCGTACGCCCCAGACCTTGACGTCGAGAGACTTCACGCCGCCTCCTCCAGCTGCCGTAGCCACGAGGTGAAATCACTGCGCCAGACCCGAAGCTCACCGTTGGGAAGCTTGAATGCCGCGGGGCCCTGACCGAGCTCGCGCCATCGGTAGAAGGTCCGGCGAGAAACACCACCCAGCTCATCGAGCACTTGGCGGACGGTCATCAGCTCGTCGGGGACACGCTGGGCCATGTCGTTTCTCCTTCCGTCTGCGGGTCGGTTGAGCGAGGGGCGACACCGTGAGCGATGAGGCGTTCCGCGCTCGTCCACCCGGTGCCGGCGAAGCGCCAGTGGGAGAGGACGAGGACGGTGTCCGGGTCGGGCAGCAGGTGGCCCGCCTCGGCTGCGCGTGCGCGGGCCAAAACTTCGTTGTGGTCGGCGCGTTCCTGGCGGAGGGCGCCGAGGGTCACGGAGTAGGCCCGGGACTTGGTGGAGAAGTGGCCGCGGAAGCCGAGCATGTGGGCCCACTTGCGCAAACGCAGGGCTTCGAGTTCGGGGAGCCCACCGAGGTGCCAGCAGGTGAGGATCATCCGCCGGGCATGGTCGGTCACGCCGGAGCCGATCAGGTCCGTGATCGGGTTGCGGACGGGACGGTCCAGGGTGCCGGCGGTCTCGGCGCCCTTGGTGGCGTACTTGGCGATGTAGGCAGCCACGGCCCGGCTGGACAGCTCCGAGCTGCCCGCGAAGTCGGCGGAACGGATGGGGCGGATGTCGAGCTGATCACCGAAGCGGAAGGCGTACGTGCGGCCGTCGAGCACGGGGCCGGGTGCCTCGGCGAGGCGGACCGCCGAGCGGATCGAGTCGGTGAGGAGTTCGGTCGTGGCCCAGGCCGGTGGGGTGGACTCGGCACCGTCCGGGCCGTCGAGGCGGATGACGACGTGGAAGTGAACAGCACCGCGCCGTTGGTACTCGGCGACCTTGGCGTACGACACCTTGAGGCAGTCACGCAGCGCGGTTCGGGTGACGCCCGCGCGGGAAGCGAGCTGTTGGCGCAGGTAGGTGGTGAAGCGGGCCCAGAGGGCACCGGCGTGGGCGTTCCAGAGGACGGCTGCCCGGTAATCGTACCGCTCTGCGTTCAGCGGTGTGCCCAGGGCGGGGTCGTCCTCCGGGTGGAAGCGTCCGCAGCGGCAGCGGCCACCGGCGGGGCGGTTGTGGACGGGGCCGAAGGAAGGGGCGGTGAACGTGGCGAAGACGCGGGGGTGTTGGGCGACGGACGGGCCGATGCCCTTGCCGCCGCTCAGTCCGGCGTCGGAATGGGTACGAGCCGGACCTCCTCCGCCGGCCGGTCCTTCAACCCCCGGTCGTCATGGGTCTCACCAGAGTCCGTCCACTGCTTGCCGACACTGGGGCGCGTCCGATTTAGCAGGACCGTCCCCCAGCCAGTCTCGGGCAGTTTCACGTCCGCGCTGGTGACGCCGACAGCCTCAGCCGTACGCAGGGCGCCGTAGTACATGCAGGCGAACAGGCCGACGAGCCGACGGCCACGTGCATGCACGGCAGTACTCACCGACGTACGAAACCGCCGTCAGCAGGAACGAGCCTGCTCGGGATTGGCGACCACCCGGGGATCGACTTCCCCGGCGACCTTCGGCTTCTTCCAGCGGATTCCCGTAATCGGGTTCTCCTTGAACTCTCCCAGGTCCACCGCATAGTGCAGGGCGTTGACGAGTGTCCGCCGCCTACGCCGGACGGTACACCGGACGGTCTCCGCAGCTGCCGCCGTCCCATCGAGCTTCAGCTTGAGCGAGTCCAGGACGGCCCTACCGATCGCAGCATCGCCAAGGTCTGAGAGAGGGCGGGGACGCCTTGGCCACTCAGTGCAAGGTGTTCGCGATCTCGGTCGGCAATTCACGCTCGTTCGGACCGGGAAGGACGAAGGCCCAGTTGCGAAGTGCCCTCCTGATCAGTTCCTCGGATAGCTGCCCCGGCCGATCGTCGAGAAGAGCCATCGTCACGGCGGTCAGGGCCTCATTGATCCCATTGTGTGTGTTCGGCGCCGCGTGTGGCCACTTCATGGCCAGGTACTTCAGAGCGAAGGCATACCAAGTCATCGAGGCAGCCCTCTCGACCACCGAATCCGGCAGCCCTGTGGCCATGTCGAGGTGATGCCCGGCAGGACCTCCTGGAACGGCTCCTGCCCGTCAGACGCGCCCGACGCCATGCGGCCCGGCAACTGGCCGCTCTCTACCGCGAACGCTGGGAGGCCGAGTTCGTCTTCGCCGAGGGTCAGGTTCGTGCGGTAGTACACCGCGCCCATCAGCCTTGCGGCTGAGAGAGTTGCAACTTGCAGCCCTATTTTCTATTTGGCAAGAGTGACGGGGCAATGAATCGGCTGGCAGCCCAGGGGTCGTGCTCAGCACAAACAACCATCAGATTAGTTGGCGTTAGCGCACCTTTAGTATTAAACGGCGCCACAAAGAGTTCACTATTATTCAGGCGGGCAGGACATGATGCCGTAGCTTCACAACGCCCTCTCGCAGCGATCAATCGCAAGATCCAAAGGGGCTGCGGAAGTGTTACGGTGCCAATCTTCGGATCAGGATGCCTAAATACCCCTGCCGCCCACGCCCTGGCGTCGTATACGCTCCACAACTTACTCTTGGTGAGATTGCACCATCCGCATGCCAGGTAGAGATTATCTTCGTCCGTGGCGCCACCTTCAGCAACGGGGATCTCATGGTCCAGTTCTATTCGAAGATGTCTCGCTTTCGCTCCTCTAGGGCGAGTGAAGTCAACCAAGTTCAAAGGTGTCATCTCCTGTCGCGTTCGACGGAGAAATAGATCTCGCGCATGCTGCGTGAATTGGTATCCACAGAGATAACATCTCTGGTCTGGGGCGCTGTTGAACCATACCGCTTCCTTCAAGGCCGCGCTTATCCGCTCCCGCCCCATACCCCTACGTGCCTCGACCTCGCGCCACGCAAAGTTAGCAAGTTGAGTAGCCGCGAGTTCGACTTCATCTTCCGGCGCATGCTGAGCAAGCATGCGCAGTTGGGCAAATATCTCAATATAAACGTGACCGATATTGTTTCCAGATTCGACATGCCTAGCCAAATCGACCAAGCCCTCCAGAAACCAGCGACCCACTGTAATGGCATAGTCGGCCTTCAGGAGCCACTCATTTTTGCCGAGGATTCCCGATGGAGCGCTGAGGCCCGCTACCTCACGTAGTCCGCGTTCCGTCCATCGAGTCGGAAGCGTATCTGCGAGTACCTTGTAGAACTGATTGATCCCGTGAGTGTCCATGGCAATATCTACGGCTTGAACTTCTTGGGAAGTCCACTTGCAGGCACCTTACGGTACTCCTGCCAATTTTGAGCCCAAAGCCTTTTTACTGCCAATTGATCCTTCTTGACGCTCTCTAGCCTCCAGTCTCGATTGAAGTACGAAGAGCTCACCCTCCCCCCCTTGAGCCAGTCATTCATTGTTCGTTCAAAATCCTCCATATCCGCCAGTGACTCTGACTGAGTGTAGAGGAAGTCGAAAAAATCCGCAGCAAGGATAGTGAGTGAGACCTTATTGAATAGGTTGCTGGTTGCGGTGCTTCCCCAACCATTGAAGGTATCAACCTCGACGGGGTCACCGAAATGGTCTCTTACACGCGAGAAGAATCTGACGAAAATATCTCGCCACGGGCCATCCGGGCGAGACCACTCCTCAAATCTCTCCTCATCTGTTCCGGGACCCACAAGGCCGCACTGCGGGAAATATTCCGATTTCCATGCTCGCGCATAGTCGATCTTTTGATTATAGGGGCGGCCACCCCGTAGCTCACGGAAAATGGAAACGAGACCGCGCAGGACCGTCCACTGCAAGAGATCAGGGCGATCTCCAGTCATTCCGGTCTGCACCAAGCCCCGGAATGGACTGTCCTCTGCTCGCGTCAGGTATGCAACGGATTGGGAATCTTCTAGCTTGATTCCTGCACGGCGGAGACGGTCTGCAACAGCCGCAAGCTCACTTCGACTCAAGCTCGTCGAAACAATCGTCCCGAGTAGCGCTTTACCCATCGGGGTTGCCTTTTGGTTAACGACCACGAACTGAAAAACATGCTCGCTCGGGCTATCATCCATAAGCAGCGAAACTGGAAGCCGTCGAGATTCGCTATCGATCAGCTGCTTCTCGGCCAGTTCAGGCGAAATGCCGCCTTTCACTGCATTGAGAATTCTTGTCTTCCCGTCACTTCCTTTGGCGCTCTGATAGGCAGACTCGACAGCTCCTCTCAACCTATGCTGACCATCCACAAGAACGACAGGCTTCAAATAAGCAATTAGTGCCGATTTCGTGAAGCCCTGAATCTCCTCAACATCCTCAATGCCTCGCTGCTCCAACACCCTAATACGTGCACGCAGCTCAGTGTAGAAATCAACGAGATGTGTCTCTTCCGCGAGCATCACGGACGCAGTGGCTTCAGCATCGTCTATCGTCGACTCATCTTGCTCTAGGATTTCATAGCCGTCTGAGCCTGAGTCATCAAAGTCCCGATCTTCGTTTTCATTATCCGCCGGGATTGCGGCCGCACTTTCCAAGCGCATAATGGACGCGACGCGCGCCTCGACTGCAGCATCATCCTCGAGGCCGCTTACGCGGGATTCAAGATGTGCCACGATTCGCTTCAATATGGCCATCATCGATAGAGATGAATGATCCTCATAAGTAATACGCAGGCGGCCAAACGGCGAATCAGGCGAGGTTTGCAAAAATTGCACCCTCTGATTGTCCTGAAGCGCGCCGAGTAGCGGGTTCTGAACGACGTTATTCCGATCACCGAAGAATTTCAGCAACTCTGTGATACGTCGGGGGTCCTGCTGCCGCTGAAAACCTGTGGTCTCTTCATTCGCAAGCTTGCGACGCTCTGGGACACCGGCCCACTGTTCAATTTCTAGCGCAGAGGCCGCGAAGAGAATCAGGGGCTTACTCTCTAGAGTCTGATGGACGACAAAGGCGTCGTACTCTTTAACGATATCGCTCATACGTCCTCGCAGTCTGATGACCCGCTAGCTGGGCAGTTGCGCCTTACCATACCCAACTCAGCGTGCTACGGGGAGAGATGGGGTACTCCGTGGCCACTGTCGTGGCAAGTGAGGTTGGCACGACCCACTCAAGGGGCAGACCGGATGGCTGCTCCGCTGTGGTGGGCGAGACGTGCCGCTTGGGGATTGCGGGCACCGGGAGGAACATAAGCGCCGCGAAACCTCAGGAAATGACGAATTCTCTGTCAAACGTCGCTGCAGGGCCAACCGGCCCCGTCTACACCGTTTAGATCGCCCGGCACTCAGGACGAGCAGAGTTCAGTCGCTGTTCTGGTCAAGAACGGGCTGCGAGTGCCGTGCCACGTGATAGTGAGGGCGTCCCGGGCCCGAGTGGCGGCGACGAAGAGCATTGAGCGGGCTTTGCGCAGCTCCCGACGGTAGCGCGCGGGGTCTTCGGTGCGATACCGGTCGATGGCCTCCATTCTTGGCACGAGCCGGTCGTTGGCGCCGACGATGACGAGGCGCTGGTATTCCAGTCCCTTGAAGCGGGGCATGGTGCCGACGTGGATGGTGCCGTCGCCGCGGGGGCCGTCGGAGGTTAGCTGGGCGTAACCGAGACCAGCTTTGGTGGCGAGGTGGTAGATGACCTGGCTGACCTTGTCGCGGTCGGGGACTGCTATCCCGATGAGACCACGCGTTTCGCGCTCGGTGGCGTCGTCGTGGCCGGCGAGTTCGTCGCGCCAGGTGCGCAGTGTGGCGGCGAGACCGTCGAGTTCCTCCTCCCAGGTGGTGTAGCCGTGTAGTTCGGGGACGGGACCGTGGAGGACGGAGCGGTAGCCGGCGAGGGTGTCGGTTCCCTCGCCGAGATCATCGTAGGTCTCGCCGGACATCACCGACAGGGCCTGGGCGAGGATTTCCTTGGTGGTGCGGTAGCTCAGGGAAAGGCGGGCGGAGCGACCTCGGACGTTGATGCCGAGGGAGCCGAGGGAGACCTGATTGTCGTAGACGCGCTGGTGGGTGTCGCCGGCGATGAACATGTCGTTGTCGCCGGGGGCGACCATCGCCCGAAGCATTTTCCAGTGCGCGGCGCGCAGGTCCTGTGCTTCGTCCACGACGACGTGCCGGTAGCGGTGTTTGAGGTCGAGCGGTGATGCCTCGGCGTCGCGGTGGATCAACTCGCGGCCGCCGACCTGGTCCTTGTACGCCTGGCGGGCTTGGATGCGGGCGGCGCGTTCCATCTCGTAGCGGGCGGCGCGTTCGGCGGCCTGGCCCCAGGTTTCGACGCCTTTGTTGTCGAGGCTGGCCGTGAAACGGTCGAGGACGTCCCAGATGGCGGCACGTTCGGGGCGCGTGAGTGGGTGCCCGCGGCCGGCTCGGCGGGTTTGAAAGTAGGCGGCCCGGGTGGTCACCGACTGACCGAGGATGACCTGTTCCCATTCCTCGAGGAGGAACTCCGGCTCCCAAGAGCGCTGCTGGCCGAGTTCGTTCAGGACCGCGCGTAGTTCGTTCAGGGCCGTGCGGTCGTCGATGCGGCGCTTGCTGCGGCCGCTGAGCGCGTTCTCGGTGATGACCTTGTAGGCAAGTTCGTCGATGTGGGTGATGTCTACGCGGGCCAGGAGAGCGGGATCGCCGACGAGGTCGCTGAGGCGGGCGTGCAGGTCGGCGGCGAGGTTCTTGGTGAAGGTGGTCAGCAGGATGGGTTTGTCCCGGCCGGGCTTGAGCTGCTGCAGGAGGTGGTGGATGCGGTGCAAGGCCACGATGGTCTTGCCCGTACCGGGACCGCCGGAGACCCGGGCAGGGCCGTTGTAGTCGTGGTTCACCAGGCGCGCCTGGGTGGGATGCAGGAAGACCTTCCAGGCCTGGAAGTCCCCTGCTTCCAAAACGCTCTTCAGGGCCTCGTCGACGGTGGTGACGGTGGTGCGAGCCAGGGCGGCGCCGAAGTCGGCGAGGTCAATGTGCTCCGGTGACGCGACTGCGTCGGTGATCTCGGCGCGTACCTCGTCGGGGCTCATCCCCGCGGCCAGGCCATAGAGGATGTCCTGGGAAAGCAGCGGTGCTCCGGCTACCAGGCGATCGAGGTCGGCGGTGTCGGTAAGGGTGAGCGCGACGTCGATAAGGGATTCGGCAACGCCGAGTTCCCTCAGCAGCTGGGGGGAATGGGCGGCCAGCAATGGAGGCGCCGCGGCAGCCGACTCGCCGTCCTCGGGGACAGCCGGCCCAGGCAGTGTAAGGGGTTCGGCTTCTTCTGTACCGGCGGTCTCCGGTTCAGCTGCAACGAGCTGGATGCCGGCGCGGCGCAGGGCGCTTTCTCCGACGACCGACAGGTCGACGAACTCGATCTCTCCGGAGACCCGGTTGATGGCCACGGAGAGCTGTTCGTAGACGTCCCGGCGGTGCCGAACCGCGATGATCAGCCAGTTCTCGTGACCGTACTCGTCGGCTCCAGTCCGGGTGAGCAGGGCACGGTAGGAGTCGTCGATGCGTGCGGAGAAGATGTGCGAGTCGCCCTTGAGGGCCTTGAGCTGCAGGCCGTTGCCGTACGGGTTCTCCCGGAAGCGGTGGGAGAAGTCGTAGAACTTGGCCTTCACCGAGCGGTCGAGTTTGTAGAGCTCGTGTTCGGCCTTCTGGTACAGGCTGAGGCGGACGGTCATCTGATGGCGTCTTCCGGATGGTGGAGGGATCTACCTGGGGCTGTTTCAGCTGCCAGCGGGGGCGTCGGGGAGCAGGGCGAGTAGTTCGTCGAGGCGGGTGAGCCAGTCGGTGGCACTGCGGATGGTCCAGCCAGCTGCTTGGTAGGCGCTGTCACGGCGCTCGGTTTCCGGACTCGGGCCCGCGTGGGGCGCGGAGGAGACGATGGCGACCTTGGTGCTGTTCTGGTCCCACGCGAAGTCGGCTTGCCAGCCGCCATCGCCGAGTTCGTAGCCGAAGATGGGTGCTGTCTTGCCGTGGGCGGCGACTGCGCGGGCGACGTCGATTAGGTCGGCTTCGCTGTCTCGGTCGAGCAGAGGGATGATCTCTTCGTTCCAGGCGGGGTCCCGCAGCGTCACAGGCTGGTGGGCTTCAACTGCGGGATCGTCGGCGAGCTGCGCATCGGGCGAGTCGGCGGGCTCGGGTGTTGGGGCGCTGGCGGGTTTCGGGGCGGGTGTGACGGACTGATCGGACGCTGTCACAGGGCTGGGGTCGTCGAGAGCGGTGGGGTATTGCGGGCTGAGTAGCTCGAGAATGTCCTTATCACCCCGTGTACGCAGGTGGGTGAGGACCTCGTCCATCGTCATGGCGTCGTTGAGACCGATACGCCGGCCCAGGACGGGCGGCATGTCCCTCTCGAGGATCTGGCCAGACAAGGCCATAAGCCGCAGGGCCCGCTGGGTGTCTGTGAGGTCGCATTCGTCCTTCTCGGCCAGGCGCAGTGCCTTGAGGTGGCCGTCCTTGGCCGCTAGGAACACATGGTCTCCCTCTCCTGCCTCGATGTGTTCGAGCAGGGTGCGCAGGGAGCCGCAGGCGGGCTGATTGCGCCAGACGAGGTGGGTGGTGCCGACTTCATGGGATAGTTCCAGTCGGCCGCCAGGGACGAGGCCGAGGTGGGCGGCGAACCCGGCGGGGATCGTGAAGCCGGAGCCGCGCAGGTGTTCACCGTTGACGTCGAGGCGATACCACCAGGTGCCTTGGCCGGTCTGGAAGCAGCGCCGAGTCTGCGCCACGTCACGGCGTGGCTGGTAGTCAGTGAGTGCCGGATCGTCGGGGGCGGTCAGACGGACCCAGCCCCGCTGGAAGCGGTCGTATTCCGGAGCAGCGAGGTAGGCACGGACCGACTTCTCTGACACGTCAAACTGCGAGCAGAGCGAGGTGACGATCTCGTCGGTCTGGGCCTCGCCGCCGCAGCTCTCGAGTTCCCGGTTGATCATTTCCCGGATCCCGAGGTAGGGGGTGCCACCCCATCGGCTCAGGCCATACAGGTCGCGGTCGCGTCGCAGGAAGCGGTCGTCGGTTTGGATCTGATTGCGAAGGCTGGCAAGAGCTGTGTTGTCGTCCAGGCGGCTGAGGAGGTCTTCCATCGACAAGGGATGCCCCACCAGTGTCAGAACGGCTTCGGCCCGGTCGCTGATCGAGCGGCCCCAGGGCAGCACGTGCCCGTCGATGAGGCGGAAGCCCTTGATCTCCTGCAGCCAGGCGTCAGCGTGGCTGTCACGGATAGCTTGATGGGCCAACAGCTCCACGACGTCGGACCAGGGGGGCACGGAGGTGGCGCAGCGTGCTGCGAGCTCGCTGCGTGTCCGTTCGAGGCGCTGGTCGAGATCGCCTTGCACCAGCCAGCCCCTCGTCCAGGTGCGGTCAGGCAGTAGTGAGGCGATGACCTGCCACAGCGGGAGGCCGAGAGCGACAACGGGTTGTGCGTGCGCGGGGTGCAGAGCGCGAAGGCTCTGTTCGGTGGCCACCGGCCCAAGGTGGTCTTGGACGGCGAGGAGGTGGCTGAGGAAGGGCTGGCCAGCGTCGGAGTGCAGCCACTGCTGGAGATTCTTCTCCAGCTCGACCTGTATCTGCCGTGCTCGTTCGCGGCTGACTCCGAATTGCTCGCCGAGGCTTTCCAGCGACGTACGGATCTGGCTGAAGGTGCGTCCTGCTGCGATGGCGAGCTGTCGTTCGCCCCAGGTGCTAACGAGGGGGGCGAGTGCGTCGAGCGGTTGTGCTGCCAGGGCGGGCACCGCGGTGCCGACAGGGGCGGGTGTCTCGGGCGTCGCCACGGCCGGCCGAGCTGAAGGGCGGGCGGTGGGGGTGTCGCTTTCGTGCCCGGGATGCTTGGCCCATGCGCACAGCGTCTCTGCGGCAGTGCGGATGGCGGGAGGCGCATCGGCGGAGAGCAGGCGCTCCAGCCAGGCTGTGACGGCGGTAACGTCCGCGTCGGGCTCGGCTGCTGTGTTCGGTGCAGCGCTGGCGGCTTTCGTCAGGTCGCGTCCGCCGGTGAGGAAGGGACGCAGCAGGGGCAGGACGAGCTGCGGGAGGGTCTCCTCGCTGGCGGCGTGGGCGATGCTGGTGGTCAGGTCCGTCTGCTGGCCTTCTAGGCAAAAGCACAGCTGAGGCAGGGCCGTGGCGAGCGTCAGGTGCGGCCAGTGGGCTGAGAGCGCGTGTGCGGCTCGCTGGGCGACCTCTGATGCGCTGATAGTGGCAATGGCGTCGCTCAGCGGCGTGTCGTTCCACCAGGTCCCGGGCAGTCGAGCGTCGTTCAGCACGCGCCCGAGCTGGTGCGGCTCACCGAAGCGGAGAGCCGGCAGCAGATCGGCGAGGACGTGGTGCCATAGCGGCTTGGGTTCGATCAGGCCAGTCACGTGAGGTTCCGCATCTCGTACGTTCGATGGTGTGGGCGCCGTGGGGGCCACCTGCCGCGGCGCGCTGCCTCGCACCCGTGGGTGGCACGGTGCGAGGCTCTGCAGCTTTGCTAGACCTGGAGGGTGCGTCGTGCTACCACTCCAAGGCGTCCAGCATGTCCTTGACGGCGGGGTCTTCGGTGGTGTCTGCAGTCGGAGTGAGCGCATCGAGCACGAGCGAGCTGACGATGGCGACGAGGTCCCTGCTGCCTCGAGTGTTGATCTCTGCCTGGAGGCAGTGCAGGCCGCCGTTGGCGTACTCCTCGAAAATCCTCAGCCGCTCGCCGAGCCGGTCGTCAGCGAGAATCTTCGCGTCCTCGGGCACTTCGGCTGCTGCGATCAGGTCGATGAGCACGTCGCCGTATTCACGGTTCTCCACCAGCGCATAGCGGATCCCCTCCCCAGACTTCTCGAAAGGGACGCGGCGTTCCTTTCGACGGCCCAAGGAGGCGGCGAACAGCAGTGCCTCGTAGTTGGCACGGAAGGGGCCGTCCTTGCCGGTGAGGAGGGACAACAGCTGTTCGTGTTCGGCGGGACGGCGAAAGCGGATCTCGACAGCCATCAGACGGTCACCTCTTCCAGGACTGTGTGGTTGAACTCGCCGTGAGAGACGTAAGGGTAGGCACGCCCGTGGATGGTGATGGTGTCCTCGTCGGCGTCGAGGTTGGTGATGTAGGAACGCAGCACGTACATACGGGATGCCGCTCCTCCGAGGTGGTCCAGCACCATGCCGCGGGACTGCGACTTCGACAGAAGGGTGACGATCTGCGAGGTAAGCTTGGGGAGAGATTCGGCAATGTCGTTCTGGTAGGCGACGTCGAGGTTTCCGAACGGCGCGTCCATGACGACCGGATAGACGCCCCCACCTCCCAGGACGGCGTCGGGTGTCTTCTGCTTGCGGTCGTGTGTCTCCTTGGCCAGTTCAGAGACAGCTCCCACGAATGACAGACCCAGGATCTGGTTCTCGCCGGTGCTGCGGGCGGCGGCGACTCCGGCCGAGTGGTTGACCAGTTCCAACGCGAAGGCCGGGGTGAGGTTGGGGGTGAACGGCTTGATGCAGATCCGCCCGAAGACGCTCTTTACCTTCTGGTCGAGCTGCTGGCGGACCTCCTCGGTCTTGACTGCCAGGATCCGCTGGAAAGCGGTGAGGACCTCGTCTACCAGGGCCACCTGCCGCTGTATGCGCTTGGACTCCTCATCTTGTACCCGCGCGGAGTGGAACTGGCGCTTGACCTTCTCGATTTGCTCGTCCAGCTCAGCCAGCTGGGACTGCGCCTCCCGGTGCTGCTGCAAGGCATCCAGGCGCTTGCGGTCGAACTCCTTACGCCGCTCCTCCAGGCGCTGGACGTCCATCACATCGACGCCCTCCAGCTCGCGGGCGATATCGCTCTCTTCGGCATCGATCTGCCGAATCGAGGACTCGATCTCCTCGATGTCGGCGACGCACTCCCGCAGCTTCGCCAGCAGGTCCGCCCTCGCCAAGGTCAGGTCGGCTGCCTTACCGCGCAGATACATCCAGCGGGTCTCGACGTCGGCGAGCCCGGCGTTGTAACGGCGTTCCTCCAGCGCCATCCGCGCCTGGGAGCCCTCGGGCAGGTCGCGCCCGCACATGCACAAGCCGTCTTCGAGGAGGCCGTCGATGTAGTCGCGCTGGATGCCGGCGGGCAGCTCGCGGCGCTTGCGCATCCCTTCGGCGAGGTCGAGAACCTGGTTGTCGATACCGCCGGTGAAGGCAAGGAAGCTGCTCCGGGCGAGCAGATCGCGCTTCTTCTCCTGGCGTTCGGCCCGCTTGGTCACCAGCTCGTCCAGACGCACTTTCAGCTTGGCGCGCTGACGCTGCAGAGGCGCAGCCTTGCCATTGGCGAGGAGCGCCTGGTTGGCCGCCTCGACTTCACGCTCATAACCACTGGCGGTCTCAGAGAGCTGCAGCAGCTGTTTGTGGACGTCGAGCTTGTGCTGCTCCAGCCGCTCCTGCTCGGCCATCAGCGCCTGCAGGCGCCCGTCGCCGCTGCTGCCGATCTGCCGGCTGAGCTTGCGTGACGCACTCGGCAGGTGGGTCGCGATGGCCCGCTCGATCTCCTCAAGCCCCATCAGGGTCTTGATCGCCTGCTTGACCTCGTCCGTGCGGTCGCCGGTGAACATGCGCTCCATGCGCTCACCGTTGAAGAAGAAGAACTGCCGCAAGCCTTCGGGAAGGATCTTTTGTATGCGGTCCTGGCCATTGGTGACGGTGGTACTGACGCCGTGCTCGGACTCAGTAACGATGAGCTTTGGCGTCAATGCGACCTGTTCTTCAGTGTTCTTCGTCGTTGTGACCGTACGCAGCACGGTGAACAGTAGCCCCTCGTGCTCGAATTCGACCTTCACCGAGGCGCTGACGACGCCGCCGAAGGGGGTCTGGGTCCACGCGTGATCGTTGATCACGCGTTCCTGGTACTCGACATCGTCGGAGAAGGCGCCGTACAACGCCCACGTGAAAGCGTTCAGCAGGGTAGTCTTCCCCGCGCCGTTCATGCCGAAGATGAGGATGACCGGCTTGTCTGGAGTGACCTCGAGATCAAGCTGCTGGGCCCCGTAGAAGACGCGGAAATTGTCCAACGTGAGCTTAAGCAGTCTCATTTGGCCAGCTCCTTGGTGGCGCGGACGATCTCGTCCGTGAGCAGGGTCGGATTCTTCACATGCAGGTGCTCACGTTCGAGCTGCCACACTTTCGCCACGAGCTTCCTGGCTTCCGGCGACAGGTCGTCCATGATGTCTTTCAGGCTTTCCGTCGTCCCCATGGTCTTTCTCCACACGTCGGGCTGTCTGTCGGTCGTGCACGTGCTGTCAGGTGTCCATGAGCCCGTAGCGCAGGCGCAGCGGGCGCAGGATGTCGAGGGTGTGCGCCTCGTTGTCGGCAAGCCGGGCGAACTCCGTCACCCGTGCCAGCTCGCGGGCCACCATGCGTCGCTCGGTCTCGTGCTGCAGATCGCTGGCAGCGCTGGGGGGGACGACGATGAAATCGACGATGTCCGCGCGTTCCTTGCCCGGTGCCTTACGCAGGACGCGGCCGCGGCGCTGAATGAACTGGCGCGGGTTAGAGGAGCTCGCAAGGAGGTAGGCGGTGCGTGCGGCGGGCACGTCCACTCCCTCGTCGAGGCACTTCATCGACAGCAGGACCTGCAGCTGCGTGCCGGTGGCGAACTGACGCAACAGGTGCTGGCGTTCCGGGCGTTTGGTGTCTGCGGTGTATGGGGCTGCGGGCATGCGCAGTTCGGTGCCGACCATGGCCAGTGCCTGCTGCAGCTGGGTCGGCTCGTGCGGGTCACCACCTTCGTAGGACAGGGGGTGGCGGCCCTCGGCGCAGTACAGCAGCTGGTACCAGTCGTTGCGCCGCGCAGTGATCTCGCGGCGCAGGGCGGGCAGCTTGGCTCGGGCGTGTCCGAGAATGTTGGAGCGTCGCCGCAGCAGCTGGCCCAGCGGGCTGTCGTCGTCGGTGTCGTGAGAAAGGCCCTCGGCCGCGATGATCTTGGCGATTTTTTCCGTCACCTCCGCGTAGAGGTAGGCCTCCTCGTCGTCCAGTTCGACCAGGACTGGCGTGTAGATGTACCGACACAGGGCTCCGGCGCGGATGGCATCACCGATGCCCATCTCGAAAACGACGTCTCCGAAATAGTCCGACAATGCCGCTGTGCCCTGGTCGTCGAACCAGCGCTCCGGTGTGGCCGACAAGCCCAACCGGTACGCAGCGGATTCGGGGAGCTTCTCCCGCAGACGTTTGGCGCCGAGGTTGTGACACTCGTCGGCGATGACGAGGAGGCGGCCACGGTGGCGGGCAAGGATCGACTGCAGCGGGCCTGCGGCGAAAGTGGCGTTCGTAGTGACCAGGACTCCGCCCTGGGCACTGCCCAAGGCCAGGGCATCCAGGAGTGAAGAGGCTTCGCCATACCAGCTGCTGGTGGATTCGTAGGCGCGGATAGGCTGCACACCGAACCAGGCAATGTCTTTGCACCATTGGTCGACCAGGTGCTGGTACGGGGCGATGACAAGCGTCAGCAGCCCTTGGTCGCGTTTTTGCAGCACACGGGTCAGCTGGGCCGCAGCCGACAGTGCCGTCAGGGTTTTGCCCGTGCCGGTGGCCATGCGCAGGATGCCCCGGCCGCCCTGTGCAAACCAGCGTTCGACGGCTTCTTTCTGGTAACCCCGCACGGTCAGTTCACCCGGGATCGCCAGCCGTCCGGGAGTCTCCGGGCGTGGCAAGGTGATCAGGGCACCGTCCAGCAGCGGCAGTTCCACCTCGCGCGCGGTGGACTGGACGCAGCGTTGGATGACCGTGTGCGCAGCGCCGGTGAAGTCGATTACCCGCAGCAACGGAGTCCGGTCGTCCCAGAGGTCTTCGAAGTCCTGGCTGATGCGTACGGCCCGGCTCCGGTCACCTGGCTCCCAGGTGCGAAAGACCTCGATGGATTCAAAGTTGCCGACCAGTCCCGGCATGGTCTCGTTCGCGCTGCCTTTGAATGCGACCAGGTCGTGGCCGTCGCGAAAGATGCCGATTTTCTCGTGGTAAATGCCGACCCGGTCGTGGGAGCTGATGTAGGCGAGCTTGATGTCAAGGCGCCCATCAGCAATGAGCAGGCCGAGCTTGCCCAGCCCGCTCGCCGCCCGCGGGTCCTGGGCCGCCTGCTCCAGATCCCGCGCGGCAGCCTGCTCGAGCACGGCCCGCAGTTCGTATCCGGCGTGAATCTGCTCCACGTCGTCGGCGGTGAGCTGGGGGGAGGCGACGATGCGCATCGTCCCGCCGCGAGCGGCGAAATCGTCCAGCCCCTGACCGAGAACGGCAAGCACCGAGGCGCTGAAGTAACCGACCGCACGGTCGTAGGTGGCGGCCGCGTCAAGGGCAGGAATATAGAACTCGCGGACGATGTCGCAGCGGTCGCTGCGGTAATCCGCGTGCAGATTCGCCGTGCGCAGTCCGTCGGGGTGTCGGGTCATCACAACCCCATGAGATTGATCAGGTCGTCGGAGGACGGGCCGTCGTCGTCGGGAACGCCGCCGCTGGCCAGAGACTGCTCGCTACCGTGTTCGCGGCGAACATCGCTGAGTCGACGGACCAAGCCGTCGCGTGCGGTGAAGGGAGGCGACGAGGCGGACACGCGGACGCTGGCGGCGGCGATGGTGAACTCCCGGGTCAAGATGGCGACCAGCTCGTCGGTGGGGATCGACCCGCCGGCCCGGTCCACCTCCTGCGCGATCAGCTCCTTGATGCTGGTGTAGGGGCGCAGCCCCCACTGCGCAAGTGCCCACGAGTTCACGTCGCTGCGCACGAACCGGTCGTCCTTGAACAGCTGGGCTTTCAGCGAGCGGGCGTTCACCCCCGGGCCCATGCGGTCCACCAGCAGTGGCCAGTCCAGGGGGTGGCCAAGTTCCTCAAGCACGACCACAGCACGGTCGGCCAGCGGTGCGCGCTGCGCAGCGCCGGGCGAGGCGGGCTCGTCACCGGGCAGATTGGCAAGATCCTCGGACACACCGAGCACGGGGGCGTCCTCGGGCAGCTGCCAGCCGCTGGGGGTGGCGACCGCGGCGAGGGTGCGTGCCACCAGCGTCCGCAGCGGCTCGGGCAGTTCCTCGCTGTCCCTCAGCAGGTCGGACAACTGCTCGCCCGGGCGCTGCGCGCAGGCGAACACGCGAAGTTGTTCCAAGACCTCCTCCAACCGCAGCGTCCGCTCCGGTACCAATCCCGGCTCAGAGTCTGCGCGCATGGAGGAGACAACAGAAGAGGGAGCTGCTGCACCTGCATCCGCGTCATCGAGGAGAGCGGCGGGACGCGGCGGCGCCAGTTCGTAGTCGCCATCTGTCGCTGCAGCGGCGCGGGGCTCCGGTTCGGGTGCGAGTTCAACCTGCTGGCCCCCAACGATGCGGAGCCCACAGTATTGAAGCCACTGCTCGGTGGCTTTGAGGGGACGCCCGGTGTCCTTCAGTAGCCGCGCGGCCGTGGGCAGCGACACTGCCTCCCCCGGGGTCAGGTCGAGCGCGCTGCGGGTCAGCTTGCGGGCGTGCGCGAGCGAACCGCTAAATAGCCAGTCCCCGTCACTGCTTCCCGACCAGTGCAGGGCAAGTAGGAGCTCAAGCACCAGGACCTCGCTGCCCGGCAGCCGTTCGGCCAGCCAGGGATAGTGGTCCACCAGGTCCGTTCGGGTGACGGGAGTCTGGGTTGCCGACTCAAACAACTGCAAGGCGCAGTCGAGGTTAGGAGACGTCAGCGTCGCCTTCTGTAGCTGCTGGGGTAGCTCCTCCATCAGCCGTGTCATCCACGACCGCATGGTGCGGTAACGCACAGCCAGTTCGTCGACCGGGACAGGGGTCGGTGCGCACAGGTGCTGCGTGATCAGGTCCTGCTGGCGCGCATCTAGAGAGATGAACCATCCCTGGACCGCATAGTCGGGGCTGTCCGGCTCGGTGTGCGCGGGCGACACGGGCTCGTATGGGGCCTCGCCCGGGGACGGCTCCTGCTGCGGCAACAGGGCGGCGGCACGCACGAGAGCCGCGAGGATGTCGCGCTTTGTGTCGGTACGAACCTTGGCCAGGCAGGCAATGTTCGACGGCGTCAGAAGGGCGATGTCGGCCAGTGTCCTGCCGCCTGCGGCCTGCAAGACGCCCAGTGCGGTTGGTTCCAGTTCCAGCTCTGCCGCCGGCATCTGCTGAGGCAACGACGGAAGCAGCAGGTGCAAAGGTCGTGTATCCAGCTCGGCTGCGCCCCAGCCCAGGAAGGAGGCGAGCAGGTCGAAGACGTCGTCCATGTATGGGCGGCGTGCGCTTGTCTCTTCCGGTGTCTCGTTCAGCCACCATTGCGCCGGCCCTCCCATCCGCTGGAGTGCGAGCAACTGCTCAGGCCCTAGTTGATCCAGCCACGGCAGCACGATGTGCCACGTTGGCTTGATCAACGAGAGCGAAGCTGACATCTTTCCTACCCTGTTCTTGCCGGTGAACCCGCTGCGGCGCCGGCGGCAAGGACTTCCCTTGGGTTCCTAGCCGCCGGGCACGGCTCATTCGCTCAGGAGATCGTTCACACTGGTCACCGGCCCGTCTTCGATTTCCTCGGCGCCGGCTGCACCGTCTTCGCTTTCCGCGAGCGCATCCTGCGTCTCCTGCGCGAGCACGCCCTGCTGGTCGATCTGCGCCAGCCACTTCTGGTACGGCTCGTCAGAGCCGTAGAACCACTCCTTCAGGGCGCGGCCGAGCGCAGCGCGAGCGGCCTTTTCCGCCTCCCCCCGCAGCTTCGTCTCGGCAACGCCGGGCCGGCTGGTCTTGAGTGCCTTCAGCTGCTGGTCCTGGCACAGGCTCAGGTACAGGCCCCGCGCAGTGCCGAGCTTGTCTTCGAATCCGGTCCGGTCGGTGAACCAGTCGGAGACGTGCGTCCACGCCTGAGGGGTGTCCAGTATCTGCAACCAGAAGTAACGGAAGTAGACCGCCTGAGGGGTATCCATGTTGGCGATCTGGTTCAAGGGGTGGGCGATCTCGTTCTTGTTGAAGGCGAGCCTGCGGTCCTTGGCTTTGCCCGCCTCCAGAGCGAAGTAGGCGTTCCACGCCTTCACCAGCGCCTCCGCGAACTGCGGCAGGTCCTTGATGTCGGCGCCGCCGGGCTGAGCCTTGCGCAGCTCCCACAGCGAGCCCAGGGTCATCATCATGCCTAGCTGGCAGGCGTGGGTGTTGAACACGGCGTAGGCAGCCTTCGACTGCTTGAGCGCGGCGTTGCGACCAGAGTCCAGATATGCCTGGGCCCGGTAGGTTTCGAAAATCTCCTCCCGTCCCTTAAGCGCCTCCCAGGCCCGAATCACATCCGACTTGGTCGTCTTCCTGCCCGCGGTCTTCTCGTCCAGGTAGTGCTCGTAGCTGTCGCGCAGCGTCCAGAACACACCCACCCCGCTGAACAGGGCGTCGTGGGCAAGCGTCAGGCCGGTGTCGTCTATGTGCCAGTCCTCCTTCAGCTGCGTCAGCGCCGTGGCATGGGCTGCGTAGGGAGCAGTACGCGACAGGAGAGTGAGGATCGCCCGGCCCCAAGTGGCGGCGAACTGGTCGCTGATGGCGTCCATCCAGCCCAAGGGGAACGCCGTGTTGCCGATCTTGTCGCGCTGGTAGGTGACGCCGCCTTCCTCAAGCTGGTCTCGCAGGAGGTGGTCGAGGCCCAGCTGTTCCTGCATAAAAGCGTCCAGCTCCGCCTGGCTGAGCCGGCCGCCGATCTTCTGGGCGACGTTCCGCAGGTACTTGGGAGGGCCGAAGACGCAGCGGTCGACGGCGAACTTCAGCAAGTGGATGTTGGTCAGCACCGACCACCGGGCCGGCCTGGTGGAGTTGACCTCGGGGTTGTCGTACTCCACCGCATAGATGGGCAGCAGCGAGTCGCTCTTGTCGTTGCGCAGCTCGCTGAGCACGCGGCGAGTGAGCACATTGCTCAACTCGGCGTCCGACAGCAGGATGATCCGGGATTCCGACGGCGGACGCGCTTCCTTGTTGACGTCCACGAACAGCTTGCGCGCAGCCTCATGGGGCCGGGCATCCTCGCCGGTCTGGTCGGGGAACCAGCACACGGTCACCGGCACTTCGATGCGGCTGAGGTCGACATCACCGAAGTCATCGAGCGCCTGGAGGACCTGGTTTTCGTAGAAGGAGCGAAAACGGGCACCGCCGGAGTTCTGCCAGCTCTTGGTCATCGTACGTTCGATAGCCAAGAGAGCCATGGCGCGGTGCTGGCCATCGAGGACAACTAGCTGCGCCTCGGTCTTGTTCCACCACAACTTGCCCACGCTGGCCGGGTGCAGACGATCGTTGGCTCCGACCAGGCGCTGGACCTGGAACGCGGTGCCGGCCTGCTCCTGCTGCCATTGGGCGCCGTCATCGGTGACCACGCTGGGTTGGCCCAGCGGTTCGAAGTATGAGGGGCGCTTGCTACGGAAGGGCAGCAGCACAGCGACGATGGGCGGCAGGAAGGCAGGACCGGTCGGCTTGAGATCCAGCAGGTAGGGGATCAACTTGACCGCCACGCGGTGATCGTCCAGGTCACGCTGCAGCAGCTGGTTGAAGTCCAGGTCGCCGGCTTCCATGACCTCACGGACGGGAGCCAGGCTCTTGGTGAGCTGACGCTCGGGATCGTCGGTCTCCTCGCCGAGCCGTGCCTTGGTCATGATGTAGTCCACCCGGCCCGCCGGCGTGGTGAACGTGCCCCACGTCCCCTGCACGTAGTCGCGGAACGTAAGCTTGGTTCCAGAGCCGAACATCGTTTCCCTATTGCCTTCCGAGAATCGGCGCGTACAGCCGGTGCAGCAGCCACTCTGCTGACTGTGCAGTGTGGCGCAGATGCTTGAGCGTCAGAGCGTCGTCTTCTTGATCGCCCAGATCAATCACCCAGGCTTCAAGCTGACGCATGGTCATGTTGCGAGCAGCTGCTCGCGCGCCGAACGTCTTTCCCTTCGCGCGAACCTCCGCGGCGTCCTCAGGGTGCTCACGCAGCCAGTCGTACGCCTTGGTGAAGTCACGGCGATGGGTGCGCAGACGCTCACGCAGGTTCTCCGCCACGCCGATGTACAGCGGTGAGGAGAACACCGGGGCGGCCATCTCCAAGATGGTGGCCATCACCCGTCGCCGCTCCTGACTGTCCAGCGAGTCCATGAGGATCGCTAGTCGCTTGTCCTCTTCCGCGGGGGAACTATCGGCTTCCTCATCGGGTTGACGCAGCGGCGTATCCAGTTCGAGGTCGCCCTCCCATGCGGCGCCGTAGGAACCGCGTCCACGCAAGGAAATGGGCAGCGGCTCGTAGTAGCCCGCATACCTTCTAAGCAACCGCAGGAAGCCGTCAATGGCTTGATCGCCCTGGGGGCTTGGTTGCATCTTCCAGTCATGCGGACTCGCCCGAAAACTCACATACCAGGCATACAGACCGGGAGCTTCGGGCGCTTCGTCTACGTCCAGCATGGAGTAGCGGCTATGCGAGAGAGTATTCAAGGCCAATGTCCCTCATTCGCCCATGTGCAGGGAACTATTCAGCCCGACCGTGCCCCATGGAGCAAGACCGCTCGCGCGATGCGATCGGGTCGCGGGCAAGCTGGCCCGACTCATCTGCACACGGATGCCGCATCGCGACTGAGCGCCACTAGGGACCTTGGCGTATAGATGATGCACTGATGCTCGACCTTCTCCCCCAGACGCGTCAGCGCCCCCGCAGGTTGCACCTTCACTCGATTGTGAAAAATTAGCGTAGACGATCACACTGACACACGAGGCTCCCGGAAGGTTGCCCTTGGATACCGGCCTGCGATCCAGCCCGAGACTCCCCAGGGAACCCGGACAGCAGCCAACCCCTGCACGGGCGGCGCCAGCGACCCTCCGTCTCAGTCAAGACTCGCCACCCGCAGGAAAAGCAGCCATCGACCACCGCACATTCGGGGGTGACGACCGCCCGGCCCGACCTTCGCCAGACTCCCTGTCGCATCCCATGCGACTCGAACTCCTGCCCCACCCAGCTGGGACCGCAACACCTCACCCACCCCCCAGAGCTGCTTGACTATTACACCTTTCACAATATGACCACACGAAGGTCGCCCCGCGCCAGTTGCAGTAGAAGGTGCGGCACACCGGGACAATGGCGTGATCCGCGGGCCGCGAGGAGGAAAGCGGCATAACCGGAGGAGTCGCCGCGACTTGCGGGCGCGAGGGTTGAGCGCCAGCCCACCGTCTGGCATCCCGGGCGAGACCGGTCGGGACGGACTGACAGCGATAGGACGGATGGCTCTACATCGGCAGCGCTCTGCCGACAGCGCAGCCCAGATACACCGATCCCCCAGGACGGTCTTCCTGGGGGAACGAACAGAGGAACGTCAGGCTGATACGACGGCGCCAACTAGTCCTTCGATCGTGGCCATTTGTTTGTCGGCGCCAAGGTAACCGATGCCGCGGTGCAGGTGGATGGTCAGTAGGCGCTGAATGTTGTCGTCGGTGGGTTCCTCGCCTATGGCGACGCAGCGCTGTTTGAGCAGGGCCAGGTAGAGGTCGCCGTACTGGCCGGCGAAGGTCTTCCAACTCATCTCAACGTTGGAGTCGGTGACAATGTCCTTCACCAGGGGGGTGGAGGAGTCCTTCAGCGACAGCAGCAGCGCCCAGCGGCACAGCACATTCCACTGGGTGATGCCGGTCGTGCGCTTGAGATAGACCAACCGGTCCTTGGCCGGCTGCGACAGGCGGACGTTGTCAACCGACATGCTGCACTCCTGCGTTCCACCAGTAGCCCTCGACAACGCTGGTGGTGAACTCCGTATCGTCGTGGACGAGCGTGTAGGTGTGGGCAACGGACTTCTTCAGGCGGCCCAGCAGGTACTCGTCGATCTCCTCGTCGGTGGACAGAAGAAGGACCTGGTTGCTGACGTTGGGGAAGTAGCGGTCCACGAGGTGTTCGCGGTGTCGGCTGTCGAGCCGGCCCAAGGGTGTGTCGATGACGCTGGGCAGCCGGTTGCCGGCCACCCGCATCAAGCCCCACAGCAGTGACACCGCCAGGAGCTGGCGTTCGCCCGCGCTGAGGCGGCTCGGATCGATTCGCTCACCGTCACCATCGACCAGGGTAAGGGTGAACTTATCCGTGTCGATACGCAGGCCGTGCACCAAGCCCTGCTTACGCATGAGCTCTTGGAAGCTCTTCAGCACGGCCGTCTCGAGTTTGCCGATATGGCGCTGCAGAAGGGCCAAGGCGAAGCGTTCCAGAGTCTTACGGGCTTTTTCTGAATAGGTAATGATCCGCTCGACTTCTTCAGCCTTGACCTTCGTGCGCACGAACTCGTTGTGCGCGCGTTCAAGTAGCGTGGTGACGTATTCGCGACGCCGTTTGAGCTCCTCCAGCCTGGCCACTGCACGGTCCAGGGCAGCCTGGACACGGGCGACCTCCACGATCTGCTCGTCGCGAGAGCGCTGCAGAGCCTCGACCTTGTCATGGGCGGGAACCCCGGCCAGCTGCCGATCAAGTTGATCAAGTTGTTCGGTCAGCTCCGCAGCTGATGTGAGTAGCTGTGCGGAGCGGGCTGTGTCCCGTTCCAGGAGCTCGTCCAGGACAGTGAGCTGGGCCAGGGCGTCGTGCGGGAGCCGAAGGTCAACGGCAAGGTCGGTCTTTTCGGATCGCTGAGCCCGGTCGGTCTCCAGCTGCTTGAGGACATCCGCGCGCACAGTGTCGGGCACCAGATCCAGCAGCCATTGGTCACGCTGCTCCAGTACTTGCAGCACCTGCGCCGACTGCCGTGCCTCCTGCTCAATTGCCGCCTGCTCACGCAGGTTGTCCAGGAGTGGGGTAACCAGGAGCAGCGGAAGAGGCCCCGAAGCCATCTGCGTCAGCTCGGCCCGCACTTCCGCCAGGCGGGCAACGATCTGCTTCTTGTCGTTCTCCAACTCCACGCGCCGGGTGAACAGGTGACCGCCTTCCTTCTCGAAGGCTGCCTCCAGACTGTCCAGTGTCCGTTGTGCTTTGCCCAGCTCGGTGCGCCACTGGCCCAACTCCTGATGGGCCACTTCGTACTCGGACAGGACGGCGTCACGTTCGGCTTCCTGCGCGCGAATTTTGTCCAGGAGGTGCTGCTCTTCGTCGGACAGCTTCTGGCGCCGCTGGAGGGCCAAAAGGTCGTTGCGCAGCTGATGGACGGTGCTCACACCGAGCAGCGAGTGCACCGCGGATTCGATGACGGAGGCTGCACGCTCGGGGTCAGCGAGAGATTCGATCTTCTCACCGTCGAAGAAGGCAAGGGATGCAATCTCCAACGGGAGCAGGGACTCGACGTGGTCGGCCCAACCTTCGCTCAGCAGTCGGTTGAACTTGCAGTCCGGATCACCAGTGCGTTGCGACTTGGCGCGCTCTCCGTAAGTTTCGTCGACGTAGACGTTGAGGAATTCCTTGAGAGTTTTGCCACTGATATGCCAGCTGCGCACCACGCGGTAATAATGCTCCTGACCGTCGGTCAGGATGGTGAACTCAAGCGTGATGGCGGAACCGCGCTGTGGGTCAGCTTTGCGATTGATGCTCTCGCGCAGGTAGGTCTCGTAGGCCTTGGCGCCGCGTCCGCTACACCGGGCGCGGTTGCCGTAGAGCGCCAGCTGGATGGCGTCGAGCAGGGTCGTCTTGCCGCACCCGTTCAACCCGCCGATCAGAATGATCGGCTTGTTCTTCTTTGGGGTGAGGTCGAGTGACTGCTTTCCGCGGTAGGCCCCGAATTCTTCGAGGGTGATCTTACGCAGGAGCATCGAGTTCGTTTTCGTCGTCGAAGGTCAGGTTCTCGGCGATGTCGTCGCGCCACTTCTTCTTGCGTGCAGCGAATTCGACCGCATCTTCGTGATTTTCGTAATATCCCTTTTGTACGGCTTTTTCCAGTGCCTGGAACAAGCCCGAGCGGCGTGCCATGGTGCGGTACTTGCGCTCGACGGCCAGTAGTTCGCGGACCATGTCGTAGTGCAGGTCGTCGCCCTCACAGACCTCTTTGAGGACATCCATCTCGTCGGATCCCATGACGAGTTGCTCATCAAGCGGGCCGCCCGGGAAGGGCTCCCCCGTGGCGTCCTGATAGATCCGCGGAAGGCTGTCTTCGACCTCATGCTTGTCGAACACCCAGATGCGACGGATCTCGTGCAGCTCGTCGAGCGTGATCAGCTCGATGTTGCGGACGTGCTCCGGAGCGTGGGCACGGATCCAGGTCTGCGCTTCCAGCAGTTCACGAAGCCACTGTTCACGGTAGGACTGCAGGTACGGGCCGTGGATGGCATCGTCGTTGAACAGCATCACGGTGCCGTTCATCCGGCGGAAGTCACGGGCCGGCTTGTCCGGGCGCGGGAAGGGTGCCTTGCGGCCAGGCGGCAGGTCGGCATCGCCTTCCTGGTAGTAGCCGAACGGTGCATCCAGCTTGTCGCGCAGATCCAGGAGGGGCAGCATCCACTCCTTTTCCTCATCGTTTTGGATCATCGCGGACATCGACTTGTCCTGCTCGACGAGGGTGCAGGTCCAGCATCCGAAGCGACTGGAGCCGCAGGAGGGGGTCGTGGAGTCGACGACGAGGGGGCATTCCCCGTCACCGGAGGCGCCCTGGTACATGGTGAGCAGATCCTGATTGTTGTAGCCCCAGGGATTGGGCTTCTGCATCAGGAATTCCCACACGTCGTCGTTGGTCCAGTCCTCAACAGGGCTGTAGACGAGGGAGTTGGGGAGGTTCGCGTTCGGTGAGAGCCGGTCACGCACCCGCCGCTTCTCATGCTTTTCCATGGCACGGGCACGGGCTTGGCTCTCCGCTTTCCGGATGCCCAACACCATGATCGCTTCGCCATGCGCTGCCACGACACTGCGGATGAAGGCGTTCGACGGCTTGATCTTGAGGCGTTCGGTGCACCATCGGAACTTCGGGCGGGGAGCAGGGTAACCGCGGCCGATCAGATTGACCCAGAACGTGTCTTTTATCTCCGGAGTCAGGCGGTGCGGCTCGATCGGCAGGCTCTGGGCGCGGGCCGCCTGCTCCATCGTCTCCAGCGAGGTGGACACCCAGGCGGCCACGACCGGGTTTTCTACGAGGGTGTCGGTGCTGATGACATGGACGGTCTTGGTGCGCTGCTCGGCGGGCAGGTCCTTCAGGGCCATCCATACCAATTGGAGAACCGCGGTGGAGTCCTTACCCCCGCTGTAGCCGATGACCCAGGGGACCTGGTCGGCCGTGTATAGCTCGCGGATTTCCGCCGTCAGCTCGCCAGTGACCTCGTCCAGTGATCGCCCATTAAACGGCTTGCGTCGTACGGGGGTAATCGGGAGGTTCAATGGAATGGTACTCATGCATCGCCTCGCAGGTAAGCGTCTTCCACGCGCTGCTCTTCCGGGCTCAGCTCCAGACCCAGACGCTTTCGCAAGTAATTGACAGTAAGTGTCACGTTTTGATGGCTTTTGGAGACGCGGCCGCCAACGATGGCCCGCCCTTCCCAGTCCGTGTTCGACCGGGTCCAGTCCACGTCCTTCAGGGGCATCAGTCGTTTCTTCCACTGTGCGGGCTTCGCGGTCTCGCGAAGGATCGCGTTGCCGACCCGACCGAGTGCGTGCAGGGCAATGCCGTGGCTGTGGATGAAGTCCCGGCGCATCTCCTGAGCGGACAGCTGTTTCGTGCGGACCAGAGCCCACTCGGGAAGCGCCGCGTCAATGGTCTCCCAAAATGTCTGGGCCAAGGCAGTGGCCTCGTCCTGCTTGAGCTCAAGGCCCTGCAACAGGGAGTGATTTCCGTAGTACAGGGCACTGAGGGTGAACAACTTGCGGGAACGGGCCGACAAGGTGCTCTTCTCCATCTCCACGAAGCCCTTGAAGACCGCGGAGCACTCCGTGAGGGAACGGGTGATCTGGGCGTTGACGTCCCGGTGGTCATACAGCACGCCGATGGAGCGTGCCGGCCGCACCGCATGCCGGTTGAGGTCGGCGAACATCTGCTGCGACCGAGCGAGACCCGCGTCATGGAAGAAGACCACCGCGATCGTCTCATCCCCCAAGTCAGGTTCTTCTTTGAGGGCGAGCTCGATGGCGGCACGGCGGTGCTGCCCGTCATTGATGAGGAAGCGCGCATCCATGGGGATGCGCAGCTGTCCGGTACGGTGCGCCGAGCCTTCGTCTCCCTGGCTTTCGAAGACCATGTCACCGTCAACCGACGCAGTAAGGGCACTGAAGACGTAGTCGTCCGGGTTGTCCAGGATGTACCGGGCCAGCGCGGGAAGCCGACCCTTGTTCAAGACGCGCTGGGCTCTCAGCTCCGCCGAAAGATCATCTTCGTCGAAGAGGAAGATCTTGGGGATCAGCCGCAAAGGACACATCGAGGCGTAAAACTCCCGCCCCGCCTGCACTCCACGAATGGCAGGGAACGTGTACTCAAAGCCAGTTGACGCTCGCGAGACAGCCCGCCCCGCAACCTTACTCGCCGCTTCAGTCTGCACAGCGAAACTGTAGCGTACGTGACCAGGGAAACGTACGTGGCCCACGTTTCAACGTACCCGTGCGTGAGACGAGACGTACGGTGCCCCAGGTAGGCACACAGCCTGCTGCCGGCAGGAAGAAGCAGACGCCGCCTGCTGTTAGCACCCCCCAGGCAACGCTTGCTGCGCACAGGCTCAGCACACGGTTTCGTGCGGCAGGAGTGCAGCGTGTACGTTAATCAATTGACGTACGCAGTGGCGTGAAACGGGCACAGAGGCGGGTGAGCGCCGTGGTGGCGTATCTGGACGTGGCGGCGACGACACGGGTGGACCCGAGGGTCGCCGACGTCGTCCTACACTGGATGACGGAAGACTTCGGCAACGCTGGCAGCCGCACCCACGAGTATGGAGCCCGCGCCAAGAAGGCGGTACAGCAAGCTCGTTCCTTCCTCGCCGACACGGTCAATGCCAAGACCGAAGAGGTGATCTTCACCAGCGGGGCGACGGAGTCCAACAACATCGCGCTGCTTGGACTAGCACCACATGGCGAGAAGACCGGCAGGAAGCACATCATCACCTCTGCCATCGAGCACAAAGCCGTCATCGAACCTCTCCTGCACTTGAAGGAAACTCGCGGCTTCGAGGTCGACTTCCTCCAGCCCGGACCCTCCGGCCGCATCTCCGTCGAGGCGGTACTGGAGCGGCTGCGACCCGACACACTCGCCGTGTCGCTGATGCACGTGAACAACGAAACCGGAGTCATCCAGCCCGTCGCCGAGCTCGCCGAAAAACTGCGCACGACGCCGGCCTACCTCCACGTCGACGCCGCCCAGGGATACGGCAAGGTCCCGGGTGATCTGACAGCCCCGATCGACCTGATCAGCATCAGCGGCCACAAGATCGGCGCGCCGAAGGGGGTCGGAGCGCTCATTACACGACGTCGCGGCTGGGACAAGGTGCCGCTGGAACCAATCATGTTCGGCGGCGGTCAGGAGAGGAAGCTGCGCCCCGGAACCCTCCCCGTCCCCCTGATCATGGGCCTTTATGAGGCCGCGAAGATCTTCCACGAGAGCCGGGATAACTGGGAGCGCGAAGCGCGAGCGATGCGCGAGCAGATCTTGCAAGCACTCGGCAAGACGCGCTTCCGCCTCAACGGAGATCAGTCACACACCGTGCCGCACATCCTCAACGTCTCCTTCGACCAGCTCAACGCTGAAGCACTGATCGTTCGGCTCAAGGACCAGGTTGCCATTGCAACAGGGTCGGCGTGCACTAGCGCCTCCTACACCCCTAGCCACGTGCTCCAGGCCATGGGCCTTCCCGATGATGTGGCGGCCAATGGGCTGCGGTTTTCCTGGTTCCCTCCGCAGGCGAGGGACTTCGACCCGCTGCCTATTGCCGAGACCATCGCCCACATGCAGCCCGAGGAAGACTGACCATCCCTAAGCCTCGGTGCGACGCACCAGGCGGTGCCCTCGCAGCTGCCGGCCGCACCTGACGAGCTCCGCCTCCCAGCCGTTCTCGGTTCCGATCAGGTGCGGCCGTTCATACAACCCCGCCCGCATCTCAGACTCAGTCAACCGGCGGTATCGCGGCACGTCCGGATCATCCGGTGCCAGAAACTCGTGCTTGCGGTGCAGCAAGGGGCGATTGGCCGAGTTTCCATAGGAGAGGTGGGATGCCTGAAGCGTCTGCAAGTCCACCATGTAGGAGGACCGAATCCGCGGATGCGGGTCTTTGTCAAAGTCGGGGTAGTCCAGCCACGACACCGCTCGTCCCTGGTGCTTGAGCTTTGCCACTGTCCACTGCTCCGGGCGACCGGCAGCAATCGAAGCGCAGTGCTCGTACAAGCGCAAAACCGTCGGGATCCGCTCCAGCGTACGTCGATGCACATACAGCGCCGTCGGTGTCACCTTGCCTGCAACGGAGGCGTTCATGGCACTGCGTACATAGCCGTCGTCGCGGAGCTTGAACAACAGCCGGTCAGCCCGCTGGCACGCCTCCTTGTAGGAGCTGAAGAACGTGCGTACGTCCTGCTGCAGCCCCACTGGCAGACTGCCAAACGGTCCACGGCCGTTGAAGAGCTCCACCGCCAGGTAGAGCAACGTGTTCAGCGTCGATCGCT
Organism: Streptomyces sp. Ru62; assembly: GCF_002920615.1. Lineage (GTDB taxonomy): Bacteria > Actinomycetota > Actinomycetes > Streptomycetales > Streptomycetaceae > Streptomyces. Next base: position 137,481 of record NZ_PQSU01000011.1, on the reverse strand, counting down.
TAGCCCCCGCATTGGCCCGCTCAGGATCAGCACCATCCCGCACCAGGCGCTTGACCTCGCCGGGCCGCAGGTGAGCCAACAGCTCCGCAACGGTCCGCGGCATCTCCTCAATCCGCGGCGGACGTCCCCTACGCTCGAAGAAGTCCACCACCGCACTTACCGCCGAGGCAGTGTCCTCGGAAGCAAGCCACTCGGCATCTGGGATCACACGCTGCGCCAGATAGCTCAGCCGGGCGCCCTCGTCCCGGAACGCGTAGACGACCCCTGGCGCAGCCGCCACCACCCGCGCGCCGGTCACCTGCTCCACGTACTCCCGCAGCTCACTCGCGGCATATAGATGCTGGAACGTCTGTCGGCTCGTGAGCAGGCCGTCACCGTACTCCTGACCGTGGACCTTTGACTTCTCCCACGTCAGCCGGGCTGAAACAACCAGCAGCGTCGAGGTCAGCTCCCACGCCTGTTCCAAGGTCTGCCGACGTTCCGCCGGATCCTCGATCACGTTGAGTACGTAGGTCAGCAACACCACGTCGCTGGCAACCAGTTGCGTGTCGGAGCGGTAATACGGATCCCATCCAGCCACCTGGCAGTCCAGTTGCTGCAAAGCTCTGACATCGTCACCACGACCACAGCCGTAGTCGAGGATCGTCCGCTCAGGTACCAACTGGCGGTCCGCCAGCGCTTGACGAGCGGGCACCGACAGCGTCATCCGCCCAATCGCCGTCCGGCGACGCTCACTACCCCAGATTTGCTGCATAACAGACACCTGCGTCCAGGTAACGACACCATCAGCAGGGTAGAAGACGCGCGCCCGGCACACTCACGCAACGACGAACATGCCCCCCAAGTGTCAGCAAGGCACCGTCACGCGGCGCATCCGCTGGCCGTGTGCTCCCAGACAATAATGTCTGCCGCTCGAAGAAGGCTGAGAGGCCTCTCGTCAGGCGTACGAATGGGGACGATTAGATCTTGGATCCAATCCCGATGACGGCGTAGGTCTGCTTGCAGGAGTGGCCACAAGCGTCGAGGGGTGTCCTTGTAGGCTCCCGGAGCTGGCTTTTGGCCGAGGTAGAACTGGTAGATGCTGCTGTCGAAAATCGGCACTAGGTTCGGCCGCTTGCGGTGAAGGATCTTGGTGACGGCAACGGCCTTGAAGTCGGGCAGCCCCGTACCGCCGGATTCACCTGTCGCGACCAGTGCTCGATCGACCAGAGACCAGGGTCCCGTCGACGGGTCCAGCGTCACGTCCAAGAAGTCCGCTGTCTTACACGTCTTATCCGCAAGCACCGCTTCCATCGCCTGCAGGACTTCAGCCCCCGGGCCGTCAGGGTGGAACAACGGTACGACCTGCTTATAGCCCATACGAACGCTCAGTAGGGCTGGCGCCAAGCAGTCCAACGGACTCAGTCGTTCCGGATCGCCCTGCCAGTCATACGTGCGGAAGGCTCTGGGCCCCCGGGGATCTGTGTAGGTCTGCAGGTGCTTCTCCGCGCAACCGCGCAGTGCTCCAATGGTCCTCACGTAGCCCCCGCAGCCTCGACGATTCGCACGGCAGCACCGCCGCTCTAACAGAGCAATGCTCATGCGCATGCTACGAGCTGTGGACCATGTGCGGACCCATACTCGGCTAACGGCCGCCTACAGGGCTGTGACCGGCGACGATGCCTGCAAGGCAATCCCCCTCCGGAGCCGTGTGCGCAGGTTCGAATCCTGACGGGGGGCTTCACATGGAGTGCCTAAAGACCCCGCCATCAGCGAGTTCGCTGCGGACCGCTCACGGAAGCGATCTTGAACTACGTGTACGCCCTCCCCATGCAGTTCGAGGCATTCCGGCGGTGCGGGACAGGTGAACCGCCCTTTTGCTTCCGCCGCACCTCGCAGGCTTCCGGGTACAGCAAGCTCCGCCGGCTGCGGTGGTGTTCCCCGCGATGGGCCGAGCGCCCGCACCACAAGCGCACCAGAGACAGCGGGAACCACGGTGAAAGCAGTCAGGCCGATGAGACGGCTCTCCAGCCATCTGCCGAGGTGAGCGCCTGAACGGACCAGATGATCGCGGCTTCCCGAGCTGAGACTCCGACCGCTCAGCAGGGCCGCGAAATCACGCCGTGGACTTGAGGTATGTGCCGAAGCCTGAGCACGCTCATGGGTACCCATCGGATCAGCGGACGCGCCTCCGGGATACGCTCCCGGTCTTGGTGTGGCTTGGACGCCTGACTCCGGGGGAATTATGGGTATTTCAGCGCGTGGTTCCGTACCGCGCAGAGCGACGAGCGTGGCCTTCGCCGCCGTACTGCTCGCCGGGGGAACGGTTGCCTGTGGCGAAGGCTCCGTGAGTGATTCCGCGAAGGAGCGCCGGCCCGAGGTGACCCCCGCGGCGGCCGTGGCGAAGGCGGCGAAGAACTCCGAGGACATCGCATCGCTCCACTACCGGATCACCGGGACCGTGCCGGAGAGGGGCCGTTTGGAGGCTGAGGCCTCCATGAGCACGGAACCGCTGGCCATGAGTATGCAGATGACCACGGCCGACCAGGGCGAGAACGGCCGTCTGGAGGTCCGGTTCGTCGACGAGGTGATGTATGTCGGCGGGAGTGCGGTCGCCTCCGAGAAGTTGGACGGCAAGAGTTGGTACCGAGCCCACCCAGCCGCGTGGGGCCGCGGCGCGGTGGACAACAACTCTCACGGCGTACTGCCCAGCCAGCTTGAAGGGAACCCAGCCGTACAGTCCACGCTGCTGGCCGCCTCTAAGGACCTGCAGAAAAACGGGACAGAAACGATCAACGGCACCGGAACCACTCACTACAGGGGAACGGTCACCAGTAGCGGCTTGCGCGCTGCCCGTGATGCCGCCGCTGACCAGACGACTCAGGAGCGCCAGATCGAGAGCCTTGATCAATTCATCGCGCTGCACATCGACGACACGCTCACCATGGATCTGTGGATCGACAACGACAACCACACCAAGCAGTTCCGCATGCGGGGGGACACAAACGACCCCCGGGGCGGCGCCGAGGGCAACCAACTCGACTTGACCATCACCTTCCTCGACGTCAACCAGCCGGTGACCGTCGAGGCCCCACCATCCAAAGACACCGCTGACATCGCCACGCTGGCGGACCATGCGCCGGCAGGCTGAGCAACACCTGGGGGACGTGGACGTCCGGCCGGTGGCACCGTCTCGGCTTCCGTTTCATCAGCCCCGTTCACGGCCGTTCAGACGAGACCCGAACGCGTCCTGGCTCCGGTGGCCAACCGCCCATGTACGCAGTGAATGCCCCTGTACATGCCCCACCACTCCCCCAACACAGTTGGAAGAGCGTGCTGAGCAGCGGCTGATGCGGCTCGATGTCGCCCAGATTCAGGTTCGTCGGCAGTCCCCGCGCGTCGAGGCTCAATCGTCACGGGACGTCCATGCTCCGTGTCCGATTCGCGCTCTACCTACATGCTCCAGCCAACCGCACTCTGAGCCATAGAGGAGCCTCACGACCGTAGGGGGAGGTATGGCGAAGCGTCGAAGGCCGCAGCCCAGGGACAGCCGCGGCCGATTCACCAGGACCGGGATGCCCGTCTGGCTGGGCGTCGTGGTGGTCATCGTCCTGCTGTACGCCTACGCTCACTAGCATCGACGGACGCAGACGGACCAAGGCTCGCACCACAACCTCACCAGATCGAGCGGGCAACAGCGGGGATTACGGTGAAAGCCGCCGAAGTCGACGAGGCACCATCCGGCGTTCCTGCCCAGGTCAGCGCCCGAGGCAGCTTCAAGAGATCGCAGCTTCCCAAGCCGATGTCACACGTCGGCCTGCCGCCTCGTCCGGGCTGGGGCGCCGGTCCCGGCCGAGCGGCACGCCGACCAAGTGGGCCACGGCAGCAAGCGGCCCCGCACGACAGCGCCAGGAACGATGTCGTGCGGGGCCTCGCCGACTGATCACAGGAGCACGCTCGAACCGTCGACAGTCGGCGTCCGGAGGCCGCTCAGGCCGCAGGCGTTTCACGTTGGCGTGGGGAGACACCCTTCTCACTCTCAGAGCCGTCCAGCTCTGCCTGCAGTCCCGCCGTGATCAGCTCGGCCAGCAGTTCAGCCGCTTCGGGACGAACGGTCCCGAGCTGCACCAACCCGTCGCCCGAGACGTTCCAACCGGACGAAGCGGGGCCGCGGTGCCGCGGTGCCGCGGTGCCGTCAGGGAGCCGTGCCCACCCGTGGCACCCTTCGCACAGCTCGGGAGGAGCTGCACATCGGACTGCGCCTGGACGTCCCCACCACGCAAAGCGCTCGGCTGGGAAGACCCAGTCGAGCGCCTGTGTGGACTGTTTGCGACCCGCTCGACGCACCGCGTGCTGTGACGCTCCCTCGCATGCTCCACATGCCCGGGCCTCGAAGGGGCTGGAGGTGACTTACTCGTACTCGCGGAGCAGGTCCTCGATGCGTCGGTTGGCGACGTCCTGTCGCCCATCGAGGCGCTTCGCGTAGCGGGTCAGCAGCACCTCCGTCCATGCCTCGTCCGCCGTGGGGGCGGGTCTCGGCCGGCTCGATACGGATCCAGCCCGGCTCCGGAAGCGTGCAGTCGCAGCCGTCGGCGGACGGGGGGGCGGGGCGGCCGGCGGTGTCCGTGTCGGTCAGGGGGTGCGGAGGCTGCCGGTGTAGACGTCCGTACGGTTCTGTGGTGCGCCGGAGTGGGTTTCGGTGAGTACCGCACGTACTCCCTTGCCGTCTGCCGCCAGGCCTTGGTAGTCGCCGAGGAAGTAGCCCCCGGCGTACGGCGCCTGCAGCCAGTCGAAGACCCGCGAGATCCGTCGTTCGGTGCGGAGCTTCGGGTTTCCGTGCTTCAGCGTGGCCAGTTGGTAGGTGGTGGGCAGGGTGGTGGTGTTGCCGGGCGTGAGGAAGCGGAGGTCGTAGTAAGTGAGCGCGACCGTGCCCCGCTCGGTGACCGCGATCGACGGTGAGAAGGCCGGAACGCCCTTGGGGCTGATCAGTACCGGGGTTCCCCAGGTGCGTCCGCCGTCGGTGGAGCGTACGAGCTGGACGGAGTCGAACTTTCCGCCGGAGAAGTCCGAGCCCTCGTAGGCCATGTACAGCGTGCCTGTCCTGGGGTCGACGGCCGGGCTCGGCAGGGTGGCCGCGGAGCGCAGTAGTTTGGTGGGGTCGTTCGGGTCGACCTCCGGTACGGAGGTGTCCCGGGCCACGGTGACCGGGGCGCTCCAGGTCTTGCCGGCGTCGGTCGAGGTGACCACCTGGTAGCGGGCTCGGACGACGGTGCTCAGGTCGTCGGAGTAGGTGATCCGGTCGAAGAAGTCGTACAGGGTGCCGGTGCGCCGGTCGGCGACGATCAGGTGGCCGATGGTCTGGGTGTTGGGCACGTTGCTGGTCTTGACGAACCGTCGGGCCTTGCTCCAGGTGCGGCCGCCGTCGCGGGTGACGGAGATGTAGCCGGGGCCGTCGAGGGAGCTGGGGCCGGGTGGGTCGTTGTCGAGGCGGTTCCAGACCTGGTAGGCGGTGCCCTTGCGGATCGGGTCGGCGGTGAGTGAGGGCTTGTCGTTGAAGAACGGCTGCTCGTCGACGTGCGTGGTGGTGAGGTTCCGCCAAGTGCGGCCCCCATCGCGGGACGTGACTGCCAGAATGGCGCTGCGCGTGCTCTTCGTGAAGTCGATGCCCTCCCCGCCGGCGTAGACCGTGCCGTCCGGTCCGGTGCTCACCCAGGGGTCGGAGGCCCGTTCGTAGTCCGCGCCGCCGGGGGCGCACAGGCTGAACGGCAGGGTGCTCCGGTGGAAGGTGCGACCGTCCGTGGTCCAGCCGGCCGCCAGGCCCCGGGCGCCGCCGTCGTTCCAGCGGTCCTGCTGGAACACGGTGACCACCCGCTTGGGGTCGCGCGGATCGACGGACAGGTACGGCTCGACCTCGGTGGCCGGGTAGACGATGCTGTCGGGGGACTTCGCTCCGATGGTGCACTTCGCGTACGGGTCGCCGTGGGACACCTTGACCAGTGGTGTGCCGTCGGGATTCCGGTTGTCTGCCGCGGCGGGAGGCGTGCCGGTGACCGTGACGAGCAGCAGCGCGGCGGTGGTGACGGCGGTCGGGGGCAGGAAGGCGCGCATGCGGGATCTCCTCCGGGCCTGTCGGCCGGGCTCCGGGCTTGTCGGCCGGGGTACGGGACCGCCGTCATCCGGGCGGCCTGGGGCGCGAAGGTGTACCGGAACGCGAGGGTCGGCGACTCCGCTTGGTCCTTTTCGGCGTTGCGGCCTGTGCCCTTGATGGGCCGAACGACGGAGTCATCCCGGGTTCGTTCAGGAGCATGGCGGAGCCGACCGGCGGATGCGCCGTGCCGGTCGGCTCCTTGGTCGTGCTGTTGCGGCAGCCGTCTCGTAGGTCCCCCGGGGAGGGCCGTGGCCGCGTGCGGGTTGACGATGCCGATCCGGGATCGGCCTTGGCTCAGACGGCTGGTGAAGCGGGGGCGGGGCGGACAGCGGCGCGATCATCGCCCGCGCGGAAGGAAGACTCCAGCGGTGTGGGCCCCTACAGGCTCGATCGAGGCCGGCGGGACTCTTCGTCCTTGTGCGCCTGTGCAACACCTGTCGAGTGTCAACCACGCTCGTGGTCAGTACGGCTGGGAAACACATGCGGATTGGAAATGCGAACGGCCCCTGCCCACCGCGCCGGGTGCATCGGCGTGACCGGTTGTCCGGCCGTGCGCCGACCGGTCAAGTGAGCGCCTGCGGGGTCCCGTCAGGCGGCACGCAGACGTCGCCGGCGTAGGGGCCTGAAACGGTCTGACCGTCGGCGGACTGCTGCCCGCGTGGTCCTCTTCGGCTGCCGCGCCTGTTCTCTGCGGCTGCCGCCTGCTCCTCTAACGCGGTTCGTGGGCGGCCGCCCGGCAGGCAGCGGTCGCGGCGCCGCCTGCCACTCCGGCCCCGGTCAGCCCGGTCACACAGCCCTGGAGGTCTCCGACCACGCCACGGCTGCAGGCCGCTGTGACGGAGTCGGAAGCGGTGGCACCGGCCAGTTCGGCCATCTTTGTGCAGGCGGGGATGTCCGCCCGGGCCGCGGGAGCGGTGAGGACCGCGCCGCCGAGGGTGAGGGTCAGGCCGGTGAGGGCACCGGCGATACGGGTCGACGTGCGCATGGGACGCACCTGCCTTCCGGGTTGGCCGCGCGGTCCGGGTCCCGGCGGGCCGGATCCACGCGGTAGAGGCCGCCTGGCGAGGCTCGGTGAGTGGTGCCCCCGGCCGGCGGGCTCATGGACTGGCCGCACGTTTCTGCGTCGCATCCATCGAGCCGCACGCACCGGGACGTGGACGTCAGGCCGGAGGAGAGGGTCCTGGATCGGATGAGACGCACTCGGACCTCCACTCGCGGGCCCCTCACTCCAGCGTCGCATCCTCTCCCCCGCCCGTCCTGGGCACCCGGGGGCGGCCGCGCTGAGTAACTGCGTTTGCGCGAAGCACGGTAGCCGGGCGGCCCGAAGCGCTTCCCCACGAGCTGCTGGGCCGCCATTGCGGTGGCATGTCACGGCGCCCGCCTGCCACGACTCGCGTGTCTGCTCACCGTCACCCATTCTGAGTAATAGGCCGTCCCTCGCACATTCCGGTCCATCCCGCAGGCCGGGCCAGGGACACGCGAGAGGAGAAAGCCATGCGCACACGACGACTGCTTGGGCTCGCCCTCGCCACCGCGACGCTCGCCGGCATGAGTGCCGTCGGCGCCGTCACCGCTCAGGCAGCGACGTATCCGTCCATCTCGTCCGAAGAGTGCACGGCACAGGGCGGTACGGTCAGCGAGGGCGGTCCCTACCGCGGCCCCAGCTGCACGTTCCCCGACGGGCACTCGGAACGCATCACCTGAGCCAGGGGCGGGTGGTGGTCCGGCGGCTCCGCCGGTGCTCCCTGTGACCTGGCCTCCTGTCGTGCACAGGGACCCCAGGAACCCTCTACGGGCTGCGGTGACGGCTGTCTTCGGTGGCAACCTCGGCACGCTGAAGCGGGTTTGACCGCTTCACGGAGCACGTGGCATGAAGAAGGGGTGTGGCATGAGGCCTCCTGGCGTGCATCTGCGGGAGGTCACCGACGACAACCGGGATGCCGTTCGTGCCCTCCGCGTCCGACGTGACCAGAAGCAGTTCGTCGCCTCCGTGTCCAAGTCGCTCAAGCAGGCGGCACAGAATCCGGAGGCGAATCCTTGGTACCGCGCGGTGTACGTCGGTGACGAGCCGGTCGGCTTCGTGATGCTGTCATGGAAGCCGCCGACCGGTCGTTACAGAGGTCGGCACTTCATCTGGCGCCTCCTCATCGACAAGCGGCACCAGAGGCGAGGCATCGGCCGGGAAGTCCTCACCCAGATCGCCGCCCTTGTTCGCGCGGACGGCGCCACCGAGCTGCTGACCAGCTACGATCCCGGCGAGGGCGAACCGTGGCCGTTCTATGAGAAGTTCGGCTTCGAGCCCACCGGAGAGATCGATGACGGCGAGATCGTTCTGCGGCTCGTCTTCCCCGCTCGGTGACCTCATACGGGACGGCGATGCGGCATTCGCTCGGACGGGCCGTGCAGGCAGGGGGTGCGAAGCTGTCTGCGCGTCACCTGGTCCAGTGGCACCCGGTCTACTCGCACCCGGTCTACTCGTTGGCCCCTCCGCCCCGGGGCGACAGGAGTCTGGCCCGGGTTTCTCTCATGAAGTCGGGCTCGGACCATGGGATGCGTCGGTGGCGTAGGTGGCGAATCCGTCTGTGGGTGTGGGGGCGGAGCAGCCATCCCCAGGGGGACAGTTCTCTTCGCATCGCCAGGAGGCAGATTTCCTGTTCCGGTTGGTTGTCGTAGGGGAAGTACGCCCTTCCGGACATTTCCGGGTCGGTCGCGACGGGCGGTGTGTTCCATGCCTCCAGGCGGTGTGGACCGGCATGGCGGCGGGTCTGCTGGAACAGGTCGGCGTATGCCTGACCGACGACGTAGGAATCCATGAGCAGCAGGTTCTGGTGCAGGTTGATTCTCGTGAAGACGTCGCTGATCTGCTGGGCCAGTGCCGCCCTGGTCGGTGGATCTGACGCGGGGCGGCATCTGATCAGGTAGGGGAGGTCTTCGTACGAGTGAATGACCTGGAGCGCCTCCGCGTACATACGGCTCTTCTGCTCACGGCGCTTGGCGTGCTGGTTGATCCAGTAGCCCATGAGTGCCACCAACGCGGTGGTGAACGCGGCCAGCAAAGTGGCCGTCGAGGCAGCATCCATCGTCGCCGGCGCCCGGGCAGGCGCCTCCCCCCTTCGCGCTACCAAGACCCTGAGGGCAGGTTCGGCAGGAGCAGGGGTCTGAGTAAAGAGCGCGAATCGGACAGGTTCGCCCGGTGGATGGGCGTACGCCCGTCCGTCGGCTTCCGATCGGTTTGGTCGAGGGAGCAGGGGAACCGGGCGCTGTGCACGACGCCGGGATCAGGAAGGGTGAGGCCGCCCGGGTCGTCCGTCGCGGCGATGCCGGTGTCGGCCTGTCAGTACGTGCGCGCGAGACCGGCCCCCGTCCCCCTCACGCCGACCTCTTCCGTGACGCCGTCTTCTTCGCCGTCGTCTTCTTCGTCGCCGTGCTCCTCGCGTTCGCCGTGCTCTTCGCATTCGCCGTGCTCTTCGTGGAAGCCGTGCTCTTCGCGCTCGTCGCTTTCTTCGTGCCCTCCGCCGTCTTGGCCGTCGACTTGCGTGCGGGTGCCGCCTTCTTCGTGGCGGCCGTCTTCTTCGCCGACGTCGACTTCTTGCCCTCCGTCTCCTTCGGCTCGGCCCGGCCCTGGCGCAGGGGTCTGACCTCGGCCTCCTCGCCGGGGGGCGGGGTGCCGCGGGACTCGCGGGCCGCTCGGACGCTGTTCTCCAGCGCGGCCATCAGGTCCAGCACCTTGCCGCCGGCGGCGGGCTCCGGGGTCTCGGGCGGGGCCTCGCCGGAGGCCTTCGCGGCGATGACCTCCTCCAGCGCCTCCCGGTACTCGTCGTGCAGGTCCTCCAGGTCGACCTCGCCGAGGGTGTCCATCAGGGCGTCGGCGAGGTCGAGTTCCTTGTCGCGGATGGTGACGGCGGTGTCGGGGGCGACGCCCTCCGGGGACCGGACCTCGTCCGGCCAGAGCAGGCCGTGCATGGCGATGGCGTCGCCGACCACGCGGAGCATGCCGAGGCGTTCCCGGCCGCGCAGGGCGTACTTGGCGATGGCGACCTTGTTGCTGCGTTTGAGGGCCTCGCGCAGGAGGGTGTACGGCTTGGCGGCGGGGGCTCCGCCGGCGGCCAGGTAGTAGGCGGCGCCCATCTGGAGCGGGTCGATCCGCTCGGCCGGGACGAAGGCGACGATCTCGATCGTGCGGGCGGTCGGGATCGGGAGGTGGGAGAGGTCCTCGTCGGTGATCGGGATGATCGAGCCGTCGGCGTCCTCGTACGCCTTGCCGATCTCGCCCTGGCTGACCTCGCGGTCCTCCAGTTCGCACACCTTGCGGTAGCGGATGCGGCCGTTGTCCTCGGTGTGGATCTGCCGGAAGGAGATGGCGTGGCTCTCCGTGGCGTTCACCAGCTTGATCGGGATGCTGACGAGCCCGAAGGAGATGGCGCCGTTCCATATCGATCGCACGTGCCGCACCCTTCCCTTTGCCGATTTTTCCGGTTCGTCTGGGATTGTCATCCTATGACGCCTATCACAGAGGTGGAGGGGCGCCGGGTCGCGCTCAGCAACCTGGAGAAGGTGCTGTATCCGGAGACCGGCTTCACCAAAGGGGAGCTGCTGCACTACTACGCGACCACCGCCACGGCCCTGCTGCCGCATCTGCGTGACCGGGCGGTGTCCTTCCTGCGTTATCCGGACGGCCCCGAAGGGCAGCTCTTCTTCACGAAGAACGTGCCGCCGGGTACGCCCGAGTGGGTCACCACGGCCGAGGTCCCGCGGTCGTCGGCGGACAGCCCGGCCCGGATGGTCGTGGTGCAGGACCTGCCGAGCCTGGTCTGGGCGGCGAACCTCGTCACCGAGTTCCACACCCACCAGTGGCTGGTGCAGTCCCCGCAGGAGGCGGACCGGCTGGTCTTCGACCTCGATCCGGGCGCGCCCGCGACGATCGTGCACTGCTGCGAGGTCGCCCTGTGGCTGCGGGAGCGGCTCGCGGCGGACGGGATCGAGGCGTACCCGAAGACCGCGGGGTCGAAGGGGCTGCATCTGCTGGCGGCGGTGCGCGGGAGTTCTTCCGAACGGACCTCCGACTACGCGAAGGCGCTGGCGGTGGAGGCCGAGCGGGCGATGCCCCGGCTGGTGGTGCACCGGATGACGAAGAGCCTGCGGCCGGGGAAGGTGTTCGTCGACTGGAGCCAGAACGCCGCGCGCAAGACCACGGCCACCCCGTACACCGTGCGCGCCCGCCGCCTCCCCCTGGTGTCCGCGCCGGTGACCTGGGAGGAGGTGACCGACTGCCGCAGCCCGGGGCAGCTGGAGATCCACGCGGAGGACATGGCGGCACGCCTTCAGGACCACGGGGACCTGATGGAACCGTTGCTGGACCGGCGGTCGGCGGCCCCGTTGCCGTAACGGCACGCCATCCCTTGCGGGCCGCCCTGGCCACTGATCCGCACCCGCACGGGCCGCCCCCGCCACTGATCCGCACCCGCGCGGGCCGCCCCCGCTACAGCCTCCCCCACGTGTGCCGGTCCCGGGCCATCCCGTGCAGCGCCTCGACGTCCGCCGGCTTGAGGACCCCGCCCAGCCGGGCCAGGCCCGCCAGCTCCGTGTCCGTCATGATGCGCACACCGCGCGGCTGCGCCGTCACGGTCACCTCGGACGGGCTGACGAGGGCCAGCAGCGGGCGGACCTCGGCGGTGAGGGCGTACGAGGCGCGGTCGGCGTCGGCGCGCAGCCGGCGCAGCAGCGGCTCGGCCTCGCGGCGGCCCAGGGTGACCAGGGGGTCGGCGACCAGGACCCGGCTCTTGCGGGCGTACAGGGCGTGGACGGCGAACAGGCCGCCGGGGCCGATCGCCAGGTGGTGGATGCGGTCGCCGCCGGGCAGGGGGAGGGAGTGCAGGGTGTGCCAGCCGGCCCCCTCCAGGCCGTCGAGGGCCTCGCCGACGGTCTGCTCGGCGGTCAGGGCGCGCCGGCGCGGGTCGGGGCGCAGCCGGTGGGTGGGTCCGGGGTCGCGGTCGAGGGCGACGAGCAGGGCCTCGCCGGGGCGGTTGGGGGCCAGGTCGTCGTCCGGGTGCAGGGTCAGACGGGCGAGTTCGGCGGGGGTCGGGACCGGGGGCGGGCCCACGGTCACCGGTCCGGTCAGGAAGGGCTTCAGGGCGTGGAGCACATCGTCCCTGCTGTCCTCGCCGAGCAGGTTGACCCGGCCTGTCTCACGGTCGTACCAGGCGATATTGCTGCCGTCCTCGCGGCAGACGTACAGCCGCTCCCGGCCGTGCCGGAAGGCCGGCACCACGCGCAGTCCGCTCATGCGCCATCACCCCTCGACCATGGGAACAGGCGGGGTGCTCCCGGGGCAAGACCGGTTACCGTGGAGGACGGCCCGGTGAGGGGGAGTTGGGGAGGCGCCGTTGCGGACCCGCGGAGAGCAGCCCGACGTACCGGCTCCGGACAGCCCGTGGAGCGAGATCGTGCCCGGCCTGTGGATGGGCGGGCACGAGTTCCGGGGCGGGTCCGGACGCCTGGAGTTCGCCGTCGTCCATGACGAGTTCGATGTGGTGCAGTCCTTGCTGCGGCTGCCGGGGTACGGCCCCGATCCGGGCGTGGAGCACCATGTGTGGCCGATCCCGGACGGTCCGCTGGACGGGACGCAGCTCGCCGGGGTGATCCGGCTGGCGCGCGCGGCGAACGAGGCGCTGGACGCCGGCCGCCGGGTGCTCGTGCGCTGTTACCACGGGTACAACCGCTCGGGGCTGGTGATCGCGCACGCCTTGGCGCAGCGCGGTGACTCCGCCGACCAGGCGATCCAGCTGATCCGGGCCCGGCGCTCGGCCTGGGCGCTGCACAACGAGCTGTTCGTGGAGTACCTGCGGGCGGGCCTGACGACCGTGCGGCTGCTGGAGGAGCTGGCCGAGTAGCCTCGCCGGGCGCCGGGCACGATCAGCCTGTCCCGCTGCCCCGCTCCGGACCCCCGAAGCAGCACAAAGCTCACTTCCGTCAGAATGTGACCATGCCAGTCCACCGTCCCGCGCGTACCGCCCTCGCCGTGGCCGCCGTCGCCCTGCTCTCGGCGGCCGCGACGGCCTGCGGGGACACCGGTGAGCTGCGCGGCGCCGGGCCGACGCCCACCGCGGTCAGCCCCGCCCGGCTCTGGCCCGATCTGCGCCCGGCGTCCAGCCCGGCCTACCCGTACGACGTGGCGACCCGGGCGACCGTGCGGGGCGTCACGGTCCCCGGTGACGACATGCGCGCGGTCGACCCGGTGGACGTCGTGGAGGCGGAGCTGAAGGCACACCCCGACGACTACGGGTCGAAGGGCGCCTACCACGGGACCGTGGACCGGATGAAGGAGTGCCGGCCGGGCGGGGACCGGGCCCGCTGCCCGCTGCTGAAGCCGTACTACCGGGACCTCACCGGGGACGGCCGGGCCGATCTGACGCTCGGCTTCCGGCTGTACCCGACCAACCAGACGGCCGTACGGGTCTACACCGTCGAGCGGCACAGGCTGGTGCAGGTGCTGGCCGACAACGACGCGATCATCGGCGTCGAGCTGGCCGGCCGGGCGCTGATCGAACGCTCGCCGGCCGACATCTCCGGCTACGAGTACCGCACCACCTGGCTGTGGGACCCGGGGCAGCGCGCGATGGTGTTCTCCCGCGACGAGTACCTGCACGTCGGTGACGGCCGGCACGGCAGGACGCCGTCCCCGTCGCCCTCCCCGGCGCAGAGCCCGTGATGAGGCTCGGGCTCCCCCAGTGGGCCGGGACCCTCGCCGTCAAGGCCGCCGCGTTCATCACGGTGATGTGCTGCGCGCTGGCCGCGCTGCTGGGCGTGCTCGTGCATGTCTCGGTGACCGACCAGACCGTCGGCCAGGCCCGTGACCTGGCGCTGTCCCGGCTCGCGGACGCCACCGAGGCGTACGAGGCCGGGGACACGCTGCTGCCGGGCGCCGGAGTGGACCCGAAGGGGCTGCCGGCGTCGCTGCGGACGCTGGCGGTGGCCGGGAAGCGCGGCACGATGGTCGCCACGCACCGGGGACGGCCGACCATGTGGGCGGCGGGACCGGCGGCCGGGCACCAGGCGCTGGCCGTGGAGGTCGACTACTCGCAGCAGTCCCGCACCATCGCCGGTCTCGACCAGTCGATCCTGTGGTCGTCGGGACTGGCGATCGGCGCGACCGTGCTGGTCGGCGTGTTCGCGGTGACCCGGGTGACCCGGCGGCTGCACGCCACCGCGCGGGTGGCCCGGCGGATCAGCGCGGGCGATCTGGACGCCCGGGTCGACGACCCCCGGACGAAGGACCCGACCCGCCCGCAGGACGAGGTGGCGGCGGTGGCCGCGGCCCTGGACACGATGGCGTCGAGCCTGCAGAGCAAGCTGCTGAGCGAGCAGCGGTTCACCGCGGACGTCGCGCACGAGCTGCGTACCCCGCTGACGGGGCTGCACGCGGCGGCGGAGCTGTTGCCTCCCGGGCGGCCGACGGAGCTGGTCCGGGACCGGGTGGCGGCGCTGCGCACGCTGACCGAGGACCTGCTGGAGATCTCGCGGCTGGACACCGGGCGGGAGCTGCTGGAGGCCGACACGGAGGAGCTGGGCGCGCTGGCCGGGCGGGTGGTGCGGGCGTCCGGTACGGAGACGGAGGTGCGGATCCTCCGGGACGCGCGGGTGGAGACCGACCGGCGGCGGCTGGAGCGGGTGCTGGGGAACCTGGTGGCCAACGCGCACAAGCACGGGGCGCCGCCGGTGGTGCTGACCGTGGACGGGCCCGTGGTGACCGTGCGGGACCACGGGGGCGGGTATCCGGGGTACCTCGTCGCGCACGGGCCGCAGCGGTTCCGCACGGAGGGTGGCGCCACGGGACATGGACTGGGGCTGACCATCGCGGTGGGGCAGGCGGAGGTGCTGGGCGCCACGCTGACCTTCGCCAACGCGGTGGACGGGGGCGCGGTGGCGACGTTGACGCTGCCGGTGGCCGGGTCCGGGCCGGGGCCGTAGACGGTTCTCCGGCTTTCCGTCGTGTGTGGTTGCTCGCGCCCGTACGGCGGAGCCGCATGCCGACCCGGCCCCGCGCCCCTTTCGGGGCGCTGTCCCCGGGCGGCGTCACACACAAGACGCCCCGTTTAGGTAGGTTCCGGACATGACGAAGGCCGGAACCACCCTGGCGGCGGCTCCCGCTCCCGCGCGTGCCGTGCGCCTCCCCCGGCGCCGGGGCGTCGAGCTGTCCCTGCTCGTGCTGGCCGTCTTGCTGTCCGTGTACGGCTACTGCGCGGTGGGGCTGGCGCGGACCGGTACCGTGCCGCCCGGTGCCGTCGGCTACGGCGCCGGGCTCGGCGTGCTCGCCCTGTTCGCCCATGTCGTGGTCCGCATCCGGGCGCCGTACGCCGATCCGCTGCCGCTGCCCATCGGCGTGCTGCTCAACGGGCTGGGGCTGGTCCTGATCTACCGGCTGGACCTGGAGACACCGGGTGACCGGGCCGCCCCCACGCAGCTGGTGTGGTCCACGCTGGGGGTGGCTCTGTTCATCGCCGTCGTGCTGGTGCTGCGCGACCACCGGGTGCTCCAGCGGTACGCGTACGTGTGTGTGGTGGCCGCCCTGGTGCTGCTGGCGCTGCCGATCCTGTTCCCGCCGGTCAACGGGGCCCGGATCTGGATCCGGATCGCCGGGTTCTCCATCCAGCCGGGCGAGTTCGCGAAGGTGCTGCTCGCGGTGTTCTTCGCCGCCTACCTGGCCGCCAACCGCAGCGCGCTGGCGTACACCGGGCGCCGGCTGTGGCGGTTGCAGTTCCCGACCGGGCGGGTGCTCGGGCCGATCCTGACGATCTGGCTGGTGAGCGTGGGCGTGCTGGTGCTGGAGCGGGACCTCGGGACCTCGCTGCTGTTCTTCGGGCTGTTCGTGGTGCTGCTGTACGTGGCGACCGGGCGCACCGGCTGGATCGCGGTCGGGCTGCTGCTGGCCGTGCTCGGCGCGTTCGCCGTGGGGCGCCTGGAACCGCACGTGGGCGGGCGGATCGAGGACTGGCTGCACCCGTTCGCCACCATCGAGGCCGGGCAGGGCCCCAACCAGCTCTCCCAGTCGCTGTTCGCCTTCGCCGCCGGCGGGTTCCTCGGCACCGGGCTCGGACTCGGCCACTCCATCCTGATCGGCTTCGCCGCCAAGTCGGACTTCATCCTGGCGACGGCCGGCGAGGAGCTGGGCCTGGCGGGGCTGGCGGGGATCGTGCTGCTGTACGCCCTGCTGGTGGAGCGCGGCTACCGGGCGGGGCTGGCGCTGCGCGAGCCGTTCGGCCGGCTGCTGGCGGTCGGGCTCGCCTCGATCGTGGCGTTGCAGGTGTTCGTGATCGCGGGCGGGGTCACCGGGCTGATCCCGCTGACCGGCATGGCGATGCCGTTCCTCGCCCAGGGCGGCTCCTCGGTGGTCACCAACTGGGCGATCGTGGCCCTGCTGGTCCGGGTGAGCGATTCGGCGCGCAGCCAGTACGACGGCCGGGAGGCGCCGTGACCGAGTACGGCCTTCCCGACGGCGGGCGCCCGATGGGCAGGTACATCCGGCACGCCTGTGTGTTCTGCGCGCTGCTGCTGGCGGCGCTGCTGGCCAACGCGACCCGGGTGCAGGTCGTGCAGTCCGAGGAGTACAACGGCAATCCGGCGAACCGCCGGGCCGCGATCGCCCGGTACCAGGTGCCGCGCGGGAACATCCTGGTGGGCGGCGAGCCGGTCACCGGTTCCGTGGACACCGGTGAGCAGCTCCGCTACGAACGCACCTACGGCAACGGCCCGTTGTACGCGCCCGTCACCGGCTTCTCCTCGCAGAAGTACGGCACCACGTATCTGGAGCACGCGGCGGACGGGGTGCTGTCCGGCACCGATCCGGTGCTCGCGCCGCTGCCGCTGTGGAACGACGTGACGCGGGCGCGGGGCCGCGGTGGTGATGTGGTCACGACCCTGAACCGGCAGGCACAGGAGGCCGCGTTCCGGGGGCTCGCCGGGCGGAAGGGAGCGGTGGCCGCGGTCGAGCCGGCCACGGGCCGGGTCCTGGCACTGGTGAGCAGCCCGTCGTACGACCCCTCTGAGCTGTCCGGCAACAGCGAGGCGGTGACGGCGGCGTGGGCGCGGCTCAACAGCGACCCGGAGAAGCCGATGCTCAACCGGGCGGTACGGCAGACCTATCCGCCGGGGTCGACGTTCAAGGTGGTCACCGCGGCGGCGGCGCTGGACGCGGGCGTGGTGACCGACCTGGACCAGCGCACCGACTCCCCCGACCCCTACCGGCTGCCCGGCACCACCACCCGGCTGACCAACGAGGGCGACGGCTGCCGGGACGCCTCGGTGCGCGACGCCTTCGAGTGGTCCTGCAACACGGTCTTCGCCAAGCTGGGCGTGGACGTGGGGGTGCGGGACATGGCGACCACGGCCCAGGCGTTCGGGTTCAACGACACCGGGGTGCGCATCCCCTTCGCCGTGGCGCCCAGCACCTTCGACACGCGGGTGGACAGGGCGCAGCTCGCGCTGTCCTCGATCGGGCAGTACAACACGCGGGCCACGCCGTTGCAGATGGCGATGGTCGCGGCGGCGGTCGCGGACGGCGGCCGGCTGCGTCCGCCGTACCTGGTGGAGCGGACCGTCCGGCACGGCGGCGAGACGGTCTCGGGCAGCGCGGCCCGGCCGGCGCGGCAGGTGATGCGGCCGTCCACGGCGGCCCTCATGAAGGAGCTGATGGCCGGCGTGGTGGAGGACGGCACCGGCACCAACGCGGCCATCCCCGGCGCGCTCGTCGGCGGCAAGACCGGCACCGCCCAGCACGGGATCGGCAACGCCGGGGTGCCCTACGCCTGGTTCGTCTCCTGGGCGCAGGCCGAGGACGCCCTGGAGCCGCAGGTGGCGGTCGCGGTGGTCGTGGAGGACGCCTCGGCGGACCGGGGCGAGATCAGCGGCGGCGGGGACGCGGCGCCGATCGCGCGCGAGGTGATGCGGGCGGTGCTGGGGCGGTGAGCCGGTCAGCCGACCGGCCCCACCAGCGGATCGTGAGGCTCAGCCGATCGGCTTGCGCATCTCCGAGCGGATCGTGAGGGTCTTGCGCGCGAACGCCTCCAGGTCGACGTCCGAGGGGGCCTGATCCATGGCCGCGGTGGCCACCTCGGCGACCGTGGCGCCGGTGTTGCCGTCGGCCCAGGCGCACACCGGCACGGTGATCTTCGTGCCGAGGTGCTCCTCGGTCATCACCTCGCAGCTGATGGTGATGCCGTCCAGCTCGAACTCCTTCGCCGGTACGGCGATCGTGGCGCCGTCGCCCTCGCCGGCGCCCTTCATCATGTTCGTACGGGCCTCTTCGGTGTTCTTGAACCGGCCGTACATGCCGGACACCACCAGGGTGCCCTTGGCCTCGTCACCACCCGGGCTGTAGGTGCCGACCACGCCGTGGGTGTCCTTGGCGTCCCAGGCTCCGTCGGCCTCGTCGCTGATCTTCTTGCCCTCGGACCCGGAGAGGTCGTCGACGAGTTCGTACGTCCCGTCGAGCAGCTTCCCGGGCAGGGTGAGCTTGTGCTCCGCCGCGGGGAAGCCGCTCTCGGCCACCATGCCGAGCACGATGAGCAGTACCACGACGGCCGCGACGACACCGCCCACGATGCCGAGCACCAGCCCGATCCGCCGCTTCTTCGGGGGCGGGGCCATCGGCGGCACGCCCCAGCCGGGATAGGGCTGCTGCTGCGGGTACGGCTGCTGGGCCGGGTACGGCTGCTGCTGCGGGTAGGGCTGCTGGGGATACGGGGAGCCGTACGGGCCCGGGGCCTGCGGCGGCTGCTGGCCGTACGGCCCCGGCTGCTGCGGCGGCTGCTGGCCGTAGGGGCCGGGATTCTGCGGCGGTGGAGGCATGGACACGCCAGCACGCTACTGCACCCGGGTGAACGGCCGGCACCGCGTTCCGCGCCCGGTCAGTCCTCCGCCGCCCCCGACTCGATCGCCGTCTCCACCTCGGCCACCCGTTCCCGCTCCTCGGCGGCGAAGCGCTCGGCGTCCAGCCGCTCGGCCAGCTCCTCGTCCTGGGCCATCAGCAGGTCCAGGTCGGAGTCGCCCAGCTCCAGCACGCCCATGTCGACATAGGCCCGCTGGAGCCGCTCGCCCCACAGGCCGATGTCCTTGACGCACGGGACGATGCGGCTGAACAGCAGCTTGCGGAAGAGCCGGAGGAACTCGGACCGCTCGCTGAGCGCCTCCGCCTCGGCCTTGGGGATGCCGAAGTTCTCCAGCACCTCCACCCCGCGCAGCCGGTCGCGCATCAGGTAGCAGCCCTCGATGACGAACTCCTCGCGCTCGCGCAGTTCGGCGTCGGTGAGCTGCTTGTAGTAGTCGCGCAGCGCCATCCGGCCGAAGGCCACGTGCCGGGCCTCGTCCTGCATGACGTACGTGAGGATCTGCTTGGGCAGCGGCTTGTTCGTGGTGTCCCGGATCATCCCGAAGGCGGCCAGCGCCAGGCCCTCGATCAGCACCTGCATGCCGAGGTAGGGCATGTCCCAGCGGCTGTCGCGCAGGGTGTCGCCGAGCAGCGACCGGAGGTTGTCGTTGATCGGGTAGACGAGGCCCATCTTCTCGTGCAGGAAGCGGCCGTAGATCTCGGCGTGCCGGGCCTCGTCCATGGTCTGGGTCGCGGAGTAGAACTTGGCGTCCAGGTCGGGCACCGACTCCACGATCCGCGCCGCACAGATCATCGCGCCCTGCTCGCCGTGCAGGAACTGGCTGAACTGCCAGGAGGCGTAGTGCCGGCGCAGCTCGCCCTTGTCCTTCTGCGAGAGCTTGTCCCAGTACGGGGTGCCGTACAGGGACATCGCCTCGTCGGGCGTGCCGAGGGCGTCGTACGGGTCGACCTCCAGGTCCCAGTCGATCCGCGTCAGCCCGTCCCACTGCTTGTCCTTGCCCTTCTGGTACAGGGCGAGGAGGCGGTCGCGGCCGTCGTCGTACTCCCAGCTGAACCGGGCCGCGCCGGCGGCGGGGACCTGCCAGGGGGAGTCTCCCGGCTCGTTGGCGTAGAGCTCATGGGTCGGCATACCCCGCAGGCTCACACGTAGACGCCGGGTCAACAAGTCATGCGCAAGGGATTGACGACCTTGCTGACAGGCAGTCTCATAAGAGGCAGGACGACTACCCCCGGGTAACGAGGTGAGGGAGCCATGACGACCCTGACGGAAGCGGACGCGCTGGACGGGCTGCGCGACGCGCTCGGCCTGCTCAAGGACCGGGAACAGGTGGCCGAACGGCTGCTCGTCTCTTCCGCCAAGCACTCCTTCGACCCGGACGAGGAGCTGGACTGGGACGCGCCCTTCGAGGAGGGCAAGTGGTTCTGGCCGCCGGAGCTGGTGTCGCTGTACGACACGCCGATGTGGAAGCGGATGAGCGAGGAACAGCGCATCCTGCTCTCCCGGCACGAGGCCGCCGCGCTGGCCTCGCTCGGCATCTGGTTCGAGATCATCCTCATGCAGTTGCTCGTCCGGCACATCTACGACAAGGCGGCGACGAGCGCGCACGTGCGGTACGCGCTCACCGAGATCGAGGACGAGTGCCGGCACTCGAAGATGTTCGCCCGGCTGATCTCGCACGGCGGCACGCCCTGGTACCCGGTGAGCCGCGCCCACCAGAACCTCGGCCGCCTGTTCAAGACGATCTCCACCACCCCCGGTTCCTTCACCGCCACGCTGCTCGGCGAGGAGGTGCTGGACTGGATGCAGCGGCTGACGTTCCCCGACGAGCGGGTGCAGCCGCTGATCCGGGGCGTCACGCGGATCCACGTGGTGGAGGAGGCGCGGCACGTGCGGTACGCCCGTGAGGAGCTGCGGCGCCAGATGGTGACCGCGCCGAAGTGGTCCCAGGAGTTCACCCGGGTCACGTCGGGCGAGTTCGCCCGCGTCTTCTCGGTCGCCTTCGTCAACCCGGAGGTCTACACCAACGTCGGCCTGGACAAGCGGGAGGCGATGGCGCAGGTGAAGGCCAGTGCGCACCGGCGGGAGGTCATGCAGACGGGTGCGAAACGGTTGACGGACTTCCTCGACGACATCGGGGTGCTGCGGGGTGTCGGCCGGCGCCTGTGGAGGTCCTCCGGCCTCCTGGCATAGGCGACTGCACGAGCGGCCCCGCGCACCGGCGGCTGGAAGCCGGCCGGGGCCGCGCGGCGATTAGGCTGCGAGGCATGACCCCGTCGGCCACCCCCGCATACCGCCGGCTCAGCGTCGAGGAGCGGCGAAGCCAGCTCCTCGACGCCGCCCTGGGCCTCTTCGCGCACCGCGCGCCCGAGGACGTCTCCCTGGACGACGTGGCGGAGGCGGCCGGGGTGTCGCGCCCGCTGGTGTACCGGTACTTCCCCGGCGGCAAGCAGCAGCTCTACGAGGCCGCGCTGCGCTCCGCCGCCGAAGAGCTCCGGCAGTGCTTCGACGAGCCCCGCGAGGGCCCCCTGCTGCCCCGGCTGTCCCGCGCCCTGGACCGCTATCTGGCCTTCGTGGACGAGCACGACACCGGCTTCAGCGCGCTGCTCCAGGGCGGCAGCGTGGTGGAGACCTCCCGCACCACCGCCATCGTGGACGGGGTGCGCCGGTCCGCCGCCGAACACATCCACCAGCACCTCGGCGTGGCCGATCCCGGTCCCCGGCTGCGCATGACCGTCAGGATGTGGATCACGGCGGTGGAGGCGGCCTCCCTGATCTGGCTGGACGAGGACAAGCAGCCCCCGGTGGAGGAGCTGCGCGACTGGCTGGTGGAGCAGTTCCTGGCCGTCCTCACCGTCACCGCGGGCCGGGACCCGCAGACGGCCGCGCTGGTCACCGCGCTGTCGGCGGATGGCTGAGACTGGACCCGTGAAGAGCCAGGACACCCCGTTCGAGGGCGGCCCCATGGACGGACGCGTGCTGCCCGTCCTGGTCGGCCCCACCGGGCACCCCCCGAAGACGTACCGCATCCCCGTCCCGGATCCCGGGGGCGGCCCGCCCACGGTACTGGTCTACCGCCGTGTGCCCCGGGGGCACAGCAGGCGGCTGGGGCTGATCCAGGGGTGGAAGTACCGGTACGACCCGGACGACAGGTCGGGCGGGAGGCTCCGCTGGCCCTGGTCCAAGCCGGACGCCACGCCGTCCGGCAAGCCGGACGACGCGAACGGGTGAAACCGCTGCGCCGAACCGCGCAGGCTTCGTATCCAGCCGGCACCGACACGTCTGATTATCGGGTTGCGCTGGGAAGTGGAGATTCCGCTTCCCTCGCAGCGGAGGTGATGACGTGTCAGGAAGGCTTCTGCGTCTGGCCTGTACGACGGTGGCGGCGGCCCAGGCCGTCCTCGTGCCCGTACCCGCGGCGGCCACACCGGACCCCCAGCGGTCCGTGGCCGAGCTGCTGACGGAACTTCAGCAGCTCTACCGGAAGACCGAGCAGGCCACCGAGACCTACAACGCCGTGACCGAGGAGCTGAAGCGGCAGCGCGCCGAGGTGGCCCGGCTCGACGGCGAACTCGCCCGCGCCCGGCTCACCCTCCAGGACAGCCGCACCGAGGCCGGGCGCCTGGCCCGGCAGCAGTACCAGGGCAGCGGCGGCCTCGGCCCGTACGTGCGCGTGCTCCTCGCGCCCGACCCGCAGCACGCGCTGGACGAGGGCCATGTGCTCGGCGAGCTGGCACGCGAACGGGCCCGTACGGTGGACCGTCTCACCGCCGCGGAACAGCGCAAGGACGCGCTGGCCCGCGCGGCCCGCAAGGCCCTCGACACCCAGCTCGGCCTGGCCGCCCGGCAGAAACGGCAGCGCGACGACGTCCAGGGGAAACTCGCCGACGTGGAACGCCTGCTGGCCGGTCTCACCCCGGACCGGCTGGCGGCCGTGGCCCGGCTGGAACAGCAGGGGGTCACCGCGGCCCAGCAGCGCCTGACCACCGCGGGCGCCCTGCCCGCCGACCGCGCGGCCACCCCGGCCGGCGACCGTGCCGTCCGCTACGCCCTGGACCAGGTCGGCAAGCCGTACCAGTGGGGCGCGCAGGGCCCCGACGCGTACGACTGCTCGGGCCTGACCTCCCAGGCGTGGTCCCACGCGGGGACACCGATCCCGCGCACCAGCCAGGAGCAGTGGGAACGGCTGGGAAGGGTCCCGCTGAACCGGCTCCTGCCGGGCGACCTGGTGGTGTACTTCCCGGAGGCGACGCACGTGGCGATGTACGTCGGCGGCGGGAAGGTGGTGCAGGCGCCCAGGCCGGGTGAGAAGGTCACGGTGTCACCGATCGCCAGCTTTCCGGTCCTGGGCGCCGTACGTCCCGGTACGGGCGGGCGCGGCCAGCCCTCGCGGGGGGAGCCCGTCAGGCTCCGGTGAGCGAGCCCAGGTACGCGGACGTCTTCTCCGGGTCGTAGAAGAAGTTCTCGAAGTCGGCCGGGTCGTTGAACGCGTTGGCGAATCGATCCGCCACCGGCTGCAACTGCCCGGCCGCGCCGATGAGGTTCAGCACGTGCTCCGGCGGCGGCGCCAGCATCGCGTTCGTCCACTTGGTGACGTGCTGGGCGGTGGCCCAGTACCGGTCGAACGTCTGCCGCATCCACTCCTCGTCGAACGGCTTGTCACCGTGCTCCAGGATGGACGCGAGGTACGCGGCGGCGCACTTGGACGCCGAGTTGGACCCCTGGCCGGTGATCGGGTCGTTGGCGACGACCACGTCGGCCACGCCCAGCACCAGCCCGCCCGAGGGCAGCCGGCCGATGGGGTTGCGGACGGTCGGGGCGTAGCGGCCGGACAAGGTGCCGCCCGCGTCGGTGAGTTCGACCTTCGTGGCCCGCGCGTACTCCCAGGGCGTGAACCTCTCCATGAGTTCCAGGGTCAGGGAGAGGTGCTCCGCCGGGTCCTTGACGCCCTGGAAGACGTCGAGCGGGCCGCCGGGTATGCCCTCCCAGAAGAGGATGTCGGCGCGGCCGGACGTGGTGAGCGTCGGCATGACGAACAGCTCGCCGACGCCGGGGACCAGGTTGCAGCGGACCGCGTCGAACTCGGGGTGCTCCGGGCGCGGGCCGAGCCCGTGGACGTACGCCACCGCCAGCGCCCGCTGCGGCTCGCTGTACGGGGAGCGCTCCGGGTCGCGGGCGAACATCGACACCAGCTCGCCCTTGCCGGCCGCGACCAGGACGAGGTCGTAGGTGCGGGAGAAGTAGTCCAGGTCGCCGACCGCCGCGCCGTGGATGACCAGCTGGCCGCCGCGCTGGGCGAAGGTCTCCATCCAGCCGGCCATCTTCACCCGCTGGTCCACCGACTGCGCGTACCCGTCGAGCCTGCCCACCCAGTCGATCGCCCGCTGGGTCGGGCCCGGGTCGTGCGAGCCGGGCGCGGCCACCGAGACGCCGAGTCCCTCGATCTTCGGGGCCTGGGACTCCCAGAAGTTCAGCTGGAGGTCGCGCTCGTGCTGGAGGGCCGTGTCGAACATGCACTGCGTCGACATGACCCGGCCGGAGCGGATCTCGTCCGCGGTCCGGTTCGACATCAGGGTGACCTCGTAACCGTGCGACTGCAGGCCGAGGGCGAGCTGGAGGCCGGACTGGCCGGCCCCGACGACGAGTATCTTCCGCATGCGGGTGGTGCCTCCTACGGGATCAGGACGAGGGGTGAGGACTACTCGGGGGTTTCGTCCAGCGCGTGGCCCACCAGGGCCAGGAGGACCTCGATCGCCGAGATCCGCCGCCGCGCATCCATGATCATGACAGGGATGTGCGCCGGTATCGTCAGCGCCTCCCGCACGTCCTCCGGTTCGAACCGCTCGCTGCCGTCGAAGTGGTTGACCGCGACGACGTACGGCAGTCCGCAGCTCTCGAAGTAGTCCAGGGCCGGGAAGCAGTCCTTCAGCCGGCGGGTGTCGGCCATGACGACGGCGCCGATCGCGCCGCGCACCAGGTCGTCCCACATGAACCAGAACCGCTGCTGGCCCGGCGTGCCGAACAGGTAGAGCACCAGGTCGTCGTCGAGCGTGATGCGGCCGAAGTCCATGGCCACGGTGGTGGTGAGCTTGCCCGGCGTGGCGGACAGGTCGTCGGTGCCCTCGCTGGCCTCGGTCATCAGCGCCTCGGTCTGCAGCGGCGTGATCTCCGAGACGGACGTGACGAGCGTGGTCTTGCCGACGCCGAAGCCGCCCGCCACCACGATCTTCGTCGCGATGGGGGCGCGCGTCCGGTCCGTCTGCCAGGACTTCAGGTCCTCGTCCGGTTCGCTGAACCCGGCGACGAGGGGGGTGCCCCCGAAGGAGGCGGTGGCGTCAGAGACGGCGGAGTCCACTCAGCACCCTTTCCAGCAGAGCGCGGTCCGGGCGGCCGGTGCCGTGACCGGTTCCGGTGCCGTACACACGGATCTTTCCCTGGTCCGCGAGATCGCTCAGGAGCACGCGGACCACGCCGAGCGGCATCTTGAGCAGCGCGGCGATCTCGGCCACCGTGCGCATACGGCGGCACAGTTCGACGATGGCCCGCATCTCCGGCATGACCCGGGTGGTGAGCGAGCCGTTCGTCAGTTCCTTGCGCTCCTCGGGGGCCTCCAGCGCCGCCACGAACGTCTCCACGAGGAGGACGTGGCCGAAGCGGGTACGGCCGCCGGTGAGCGAGTAGGGGCGGACGCGGGCGGGTTTGCGGTCGCCGCCGCGGACCGGGAGCTGTGTCTTCCCTGGTTTCTTCGGGGTACCGGTCATCGGTCGCTCCCCGTCGAATCGGCTTCCAGGTTCTTGCGCAGCTCGCTGCGGAGCTCGGGCGTCAGGACGTGGCCGGCACGGCCGACGAAGAGCGCCATGTGGTACGCCACGACGCTCATGTCGCACTCGGCGGAGCCGTGCACGCCGAGCAGCGAGCCGTCGCTGATCGACATCACGAACAGGCTGCCCTCCTCCATCGCGACCATCGTGTGCTTGACCCCGCCGAACTCCAGCAGCTTGGCGGCGCCGACGGTCAGGCTGCCGATGCCGGAGACGATGGTGGCGAGGTCGGCGGAGGAGCCCCGGGGGCCGGTCCGCTTGGTGTCGCGGGACTGGCGGGCGTCCTCCGTGTGACCCGGGTCGGACGACAGCAGGAGCAGCCCGTCGGAGGAGACCACGGCGACGGACTGGATGCCGGGTACTTCCTCGACCAGGTTGGTCAGCAGCCAGTGCAGGTTGCGGGCTTCACTGCTCAGTCCGTAGGTAGTGGGCGCGGTCAACTGCTTGCCTCCTCGGCTGTGCCCCCCGTGGCTTCTTCGGCGTGTGCGTGGCTGGTCGGCCGCCGGTTGTTGGCCGTCTGCTCGGCGATCTCCGCCTCTACGTCGCGGTAGCCGGCCTGGGCGCCGGTGCGGAAACCACCGAGCCTGCGGCGCAGGGCTTCGGCGTCGACGCTGGTGCTGCGCTGGCGGGGCGGGGTGTTGGGGGCGGTGATCTTCGGTGTGCGCTTGGGGAGCCCCTTGCTGGTGAGCCGCTCCTCCTCGGCTCCGCTTTCGGAGTCCGGGTGCCCGTCGGCGCCATCCGTACGGGTCTCGTCGTCGGGTGCGGGGGGCTCCTGTGGGGTGTGTTCGCCGTCGGCGGCGGCCGGCGGGCTGGGGAGCAGCAGCTCCATCGTCGTCTCGGCGTACGTCTCCGCCGGGGCCTTCGGGCGGGTCTCCGTGTCCTGGGCGGGCTGGGCGGCCTGCTCGTGGGCCTCCGCCGGTGCCTCCCGCGGTGACTCCCCCGGTGCTTCGGCGGAGGCGTCCCGCACGGCCTGTTCCGCCAGGGTGACCAGGGGGTCCTGGTGCTTGGCGCGGGTGGGCAGGACGTTGGAGTTGGCCTCGGCGTCGGCGCCGGGGAGGGTGAAGGTGCCCGTGCCGCCGGGGGCGGTGCTCTGCGGCGGGAGCGCCGTGGGCGCGGCCTCGACCAGCAGGGGGGCCGGGAGGACCACCACCGCCGCGATGCCGCCCTGCTTCTGCTCGCGCAGCTGGACGCGGACGCCGTGCCGGTGCGCGAGGCGCGCGACGACGTACAGGCCGAGGCCGAGGCCCTCCTCGCCCTCCTGGTCGTAGAGGGAGTCGGGGTCGAAGTCGCCGAGGCGGCCGTTGAGGGCGTCCAGGCGGTCGGCGGTCATGCCGATGCCCTCGTCCTGGACCGACAGCATGACCTCACCCGACTCCAGGAGCCAGCCGGAGACCTCGACGGGCAGGTCCGGCGGGGAGAACGAGGTCGCGTTCTCCATGAGTTCGGCCAGCAGGTGGGAGAGGTCGTCGGCGGCGAAGCCCGCGACGTGCGCGTGCGGCGGGAGGGCCGCGATGCGGACGCGTTCGTAGCGTTCGATCTCGCTGACCGCCGCCCGGACCACGTCGACCAGCGGCACCGGGCCCGGATGCTGCTGGACGTGCTCGGTGCCGGCGAGGACCAGGAGGTTCTCGCTGTGCCGGCGCATGACCGTGGCGAAGTGGTCCAGCTTGAACAGGGTGGCGAGGCGGTCGGGGTCCTGCTCGCGGTCCTCCAGGCCCTCGATGACCGCGAGCTGGCGTTCGACCAGGCCCAGGGTGCGCAGGGCCAGGTTGACGAAGGTGGAGCCGATGCTGGTGCGCAGCCGCCCCAGCTGGGCGGTGGACTCGGCGAGCTCGGCGCGCAGTTCCTCGCGGGCGTCGGCCATCTTCTGGCGCTGGCCGACCAGGTGCTTGCGGTCGGTCTCCAGGGTGGCCACGCGCTCGTGCAGCGCCACGGCGTGCGCGTGCAGGGCGTTGACCGAGCGGACCACCTGGGCGAACTCGTCGTTGCGGCCCGTGAAGGCGATCGGCTCCTGGGCCGTCGGGTCCTCGGACCCGGCGAGGCGGGCCGAGCCGCGGCGCAGGACCGACAGCGGGCGGGTCAGGGAGCGGGCCATGGCCGTGGCGATGCCGACCGCGACCAGCATCAGCGCACCCAGGACGGCGACGCGGATCTCCAGGGCGGTGACATCGTCGTCCCGGAGCTTCGCGAGGTCCTTGGTGCGGTGGTCGTAGAGCGCCGACTCCGCGCCGCGCATCAGGTCGACACGGGCGGACAGGGCCGCGTCCAGCTTCTTGGTGCTGGTGGTCAGCTCGCTGTCGGCGAGGGTGGGCCGGTCGGTGAGCGAGGCGAGGTACTTGTCGGCCGAGTTGACCTCGGGACCGGTGACCGTGGAGTCGTAGGAGTCCACGGCCGCCTTCGGCGCCGTCTCGCGGAAGTCGGCGAGGGCCGCGTCGGCGCGCAGCCGGGCCTGCTGGGCGGCGGCGGTGAGCGCGTCGCGCTGTTTGCGGTCCGCCTCGGTGCTGGTGGCGGTCGTGGTGGGCAGGCCGGTGGTGGGGTCGATCACCGTCCGGGTGCTGGACGGGATGTTCAGCGCGGCCAGCAGCAGGCCGCGGGCGGCGGCGGACTGCTGGACGGCGGAGTCCAGTTCGGCCAGGGCGTGGCCGCCGGAGCCGGCCCGCGGGGGCATCTGCGCGGCGAGCTGCTCGGCGAGCCGGTGCAGCGCGGTGATCGTCGCCGAGTACGCCTGGTGGGTCTGGAGGGCGCCGGTCTTGCCCGTGAGGGCGCTGCGGCGGAGCGCGTCGACGCCGTCGAGGGCGGTGCGCAGGCCCGCCGGGATGTCGGTGTCGGCGCGCAACTCCTCGACCTGCCGGTCCACCCGGGCGCTGCGGTCCTCGGAGGGCGCCTTGTCCTTGGGGCGGCCGGCCGCGACGTAGGAGGTGACCTCGTCGCGTTCGTCGGCGAGGGAGTGGGCCAGGGTGAGCGCGTCCTGGGTCCGGGCGGCCAGCGTCACCAGGTCCTGGGAGTCGCTGACGTCCTGGGAGGCGGTGAGCAGTGCGGGCGCCCCGGCCCCCGCGACGGCGGCGGCCACCACGGCGACGGCGACGATCAGCCGGGTGCGCACATGGGTGGGGCGACCGGAGCCCACGGGGGTCTGGGGGACGGTCCCCTCGGGGGCCGTCTGCCTGCCTGTGCGCCGAGGCCGCTTCTTCTGCACCGGTGCTCGCATTCCTGAACTCGTCTACCCAGGGGCCCGGGTGGCGCCCCGTCAGCTCGGTGCCAAGTGGTGCGTACACCCGGTTCGTACGGTTCCCGACCCTCCCAGTGCCGGTGGGCAGTGGTCGCGCATCACCTGACCCGCCACCCGAAGGAGTGAACATCGGAGGGGAGTTGGCGGGCAAGTTCCCCTGGCGCGTGCGGCGCTCTTGCGCGGCGGGCCGGTTGGACGCACGCGGCAGGCTTTGGCAGTATTCGCCGCCACGCCTTCCCGGAGTAGATCATTTCTACCCAAACCAGGCGCCTGACCTGCGGGGTCGTGAGAATTCACCGGCTCGTGCCAGCCTTTGGCGCACCGTGTGAAGGGCTCGTGCAGACTGGCTGGATGCGCACTGATCTCGTCTCGGAACCCGGCGACGCGTCCCGCCCCAACGAGGACTTCGCCGGTGTCGGACTACCCGCCTCCGGACAGGGAGGTTGCGTGATCGTCCTGGACGGAGTAACTCCGCCCAGCGGCGGGACGGGCTGTCTGCATTCCGTCCCCTGGTTCACCGCGCGACTGGGCGGCGCACTGACCGAACTGACCGTTTACGACCGAGATCTGACGCTCTCGGAGATTCTCGCGCGGGCGATCCGGCGCACCGCGGACGCCCATGCGGAGACCTGTGAGCTTTCTCACCCGCGAACCCCCCAGGCAACCGTCGCCCTGACCCGATGGTCCGCCACCGCGGTCGAGTACCTGGTGCTGTCCGACGCCGTGCTGCTGGTGCGGGGACCCGACGGCACGGTCACCCCGCTGCTGGACGACCGGCTGGCCCGGCTGCCCCGCTCCGCGCTCGCCACGGACGCCCTGGTCGACGCGGACCTGCGCAACAAGGAGGGCGGCTTCTTCACCGCCGCCGCCGACCCCGCCGTGGCCGCCCGGGCGGTCACCGGCACCCTGCCCCGGCGGGACGTCCGGGCGCTGGCGGCACTGACGGACGGCGCGACCCGCTGGACGGAGACGTTCCGCGAGGGCGACTGGACGGCCCTGTTCGACCTGGTCGCCAAGGAGGGCGCCCGGTCGCTCGTGGAGCGGGTACGGGAGCTGGAGACGGCGGACCGGGAGGAGCGGACGTTCCTGGGGCGCGGCAAGACGCACGACGACGCGACGGTGGTGTACGTGGAGCTGTGACGGGCGGGACGGGGTGCCGGGGCGGGCCACGGCAGCGGTGTCGCGCTACTTCGCCATGACGCCGTTCAGCTCGTGCAGCAGCCGGGCCAGTTCGGCGACCTCGTGGCGGTCCCAGTGGGCGAGCTGGCGGACGTAGCGGGCGCGGCGGGCCTCACGGACCGTGCCGACGCGGCGGCGGCCCTCGTCGGTGAGGGTGACGAGCCAGGCGCGGCCGTCGGCCGGATCGGGCTCGCGGGCGATCAGGCCCAGGTTCTCCAGGGCACGCAGCTGGCGGGACATCGTGGCCTTGCCCACCCCGATGTAGCCGGCGAGTTCCGTGGCCCGCTGGCCGCCCAGTTCGTCCAGCCGGATGAGCAGGCCGTACGCGGAGGACTCCAGGTCGGGGTGGACCTCCCGGGCCATCTCGCCCTGGTTGGCCCGGGCGCGCCGGAGCAGCACGGTCAACTCGCGCTCCAGCGCCAGGAATTCCTGGTCTGCACCACTGGGCGTCATCTGGCCGACGGCGCCGTGCGCGCCGCCGCTTCCGTCCTCGTGCACGTCAGCACCCCTGCTCGGTTTCGCAGTCCTGAAAGTTTCTGTCAAACGTCGTCATTGCCGCAGCTCTGCCAGTATTTCGCAGGCGTAGACCAACGGCGTCGTCCGGACCCTCTTCCCACGCCGTATCTACGTGCGTAGCTTCCTTACCACGTCATTAATGGCATGCCCACGCCAGTGGGCCGACGGTCGGTGTCGCAGTCCCCCACGTCACTCCCCCCACTCCACTCCCCGGAGGCACGTCATGCCCGTGCTCAGACCCGGCTCCACCCGCTCCGTCCGCTCCCCCCTGCCGTTCCGCGCCCGCCCCCTCGCCGTCCTCCTCACGGCCCTGCTCGCGGCGCTCTCCCTCACGCTTCCGCTCACCTCCGCCCAGGCCGCGAGCACGCCCAGCCGCGGCTCCGCCCACATGGGCATGGGCGTCCTCGCCCACGACGGCCAGGACGGCACACCCAGCACCGGTGACGTCACCCAGACCGAGGGCGTCGACGTCTCCGGCTACCAGGGCAACGTCGCCTGGTCGACCCTGTGGAACAGCGGGGTCCGCTGGGCGTACACGAAGGCCACGGAAGGCACGTACTACACGAACCCGTACTTCGCCCAGCAGTACAACGGCTCCTACAACGTCGGCATGATCCGCGGCTCGTACCACTTCGCCACCCCGGACACCACCAGCGGCGCCACCCAGGCCAACTACTTCGTGGACCACGGCGGCGGCTGGTCCCGGGACGGCAAGACGCTGCCCGGCGCCCTCGACATCGAGTGGAACCCGTACGGCGCCGCCTGCTACGGCAAGACCGCGAGCCAGATGGTGAGCTGGATCGCCGACTTCATCAACACCTACAAGGCCCGCACCGGCCGCTACCCGGTCATCTACACCGCCACCAGCTGGTGGACCCAGTGCACCGGCAACTACGGCGGCTTCGCCGTGAACAACCCGCTGTGGATCGCCCGCTACGCCTCCGACCCGGGAACGCTTCCGGCCGGGTGGTCGTACTACACGATGTGGCAGTACACCTCCTCCGGCCCGACGGTCGGCGACCACGACAAGTTCAACGGCGCCCTGGACCGGGTGCAGGCCCTGGCCCTCGGCTGACAGCCGACGGCTGACGGCTCCGCGGTGGCCCCTGCGGACGGCAGGGGCCACCGTGCGCGCCGCGTTGCGTTGGTGCTCCGCGCCGCCCGGGATCATGCTGGTCAGGAGAGCCTGCCGAGCTAGGGCGAGATGAGCGGCGATGGAGCGACAGTCGACGTACACGGCCACGGCCACCATCGATGAGCAGGGCGTCCTCACCGGCTGGAGCGAGGGCGCGCGGCGGCTGCTCGGCTACGACTCCCCGGCGGTGGTCGGCCGGCCCGCCACCGCGCTGCTCGCCGCCGACGCCGCGGCGGTCCGGCGGGCACTGGCCGGCCGGACCCGCTGGAACGGCACCGTCCCGCTGCGCCACCAGGACGGCAGGCTCCTGGAACTGGGCGTGCTGGCCCACCGCCGGACCTCGCGCACCGGCGCCACCGACTGGCTCGTGGTGAGCGCGGTGACGGCCCGCACGCAGCCGCCGCGCGGCGAACCGCTGGAGGAGTGGACGTTCCTCCAGTCCCCCTTTCCGCTGGCCATCTTCGACGCGGACCTGCGCCTGGTGCGCGCCAACCGCCGGATGGAACACGCCCTCGCCCTGCCCGAGACGGCGATGCGCGGACTGCGCCTCACCCACATCGCGCCCGGGGCCGCGAGCGAGGAGGCCGCCCGGTCGATGCGGCGGGCGCTGGAGCGCGGCAGGCCCCAGGAGACGCGCGGCCGGATCGGCCCGGACCTCGGCCGGGCCATCGTCCTCACCCCGCTGAAGGACGCCGACGGCCGGGTGCGGGCCGTCTGCCTGTCCGTGCCGGAGCCGGCCCAGCAGACCGCCGGTGGGGCGCGCGCCCCGGGCGGGTCCGCCGCGCCCGTCGGCACGGCGGCGGACCAGGCCCGCGCCGCGCAGGAGCTCGGCGAGGTCACGGTCCCCCGGCTGGCCGACCTCATGGCGGTGGACCTGCTGGACTCGCCGTGGACCACCGCCGAGGCCGCCGGCCGGCCGCCGGAACGGGTGGTCCTGCGCCGCGCCGCCCTGCGCGCGGTACCGGAGGCCGGTGGGCGCGGCCACGGCAGCGGCGCCGGGAGCGGTGTCGGTGCGGGGGTCGGCGAGGTGATCGTCTGCCCGGCGGACTCGCCGCCCGCCCGGTGTCTGGCGGCGGCCCGCCCGATGCTGTACGCCATGGCGGACCCGGCCGTGGCCGACTGGGCGGCGCTGGACCCGGGCGCCTCCTGGCTGCGCACGTCCGGGACGCGCTCCCTGCTGGCGGTCCCGCTGCTCGCCCAGGGCAGCACGCTCGGCGTGGCCCTGTTCGGCCGGCACGGGGAGCGGGGGCCCTTCGGACCGGAGGACCTGCGGCTCGCCGAGGAGTTCACCGTCAAGGCGGCCGCCGGCATGGAGCAGGCCCGCGGCTGCGCCCGGCCCCGCACCACCACCGTGGCCCTCCAGCGCAGCCTGCTCCCGCACACGGTGCCCGACCAGGGGGCCCTGGAGATCGCCACCCGCTATCTGCCGGCCGCGACCCGGGCCGGCGTGGGCGGCGACTGGTTCGACGTGATCCCGCTGTCCGGGGCGCGGGTGGCGCTCGTCGTGGGTGACGTGGTGGGCCACGGCATCCGGGCCTCCGCCACCATGGGCCGGCTGCGCACGGCGATACGCACCCTGGCCGACGTCGATCTGCCCGCCGACGAGCTGCTCACCCACCTGGACGACCTGGTGCTGCGGCTGGCCGCCGAGGAGGGCAGCGCGGACCCGGGCGCCGACACCGCCGGCGGCATCGGCACCACCTGCCTGTACGCCGTCTACGACCCGGTCTCGCGCCGCTGCTCCGTGGCCCGGGCCGGGCATCCGCCGCCCGCCGTGGTGACCCCGGACGGCATGGTCCGCTTCCTCGACGTGCCCGCGGGACCGCCGCTCGGGCTCGGCGGGCTGCCCTTCGAGGCGATGGAGACGGAACTGCCCGAGGGCAGCCTGCTCGCGCTCTACACGGACGGGCTGCTGGAGGCCCGCGACCACGACATCGACGAGGCCCTGGACAGGATGTTCATCGCGCTCGGCCGGCCCGCCGAGTCGCTGGAGGCGGTGTGCGACCGGGTTCTCGGCGATCTGCTCAGCCACCGCCCCGACGACGACATCGCCCTCCTGGTGGCCCGCACCCGGGCCCTGCACGAGGACCTGGTCGCCTCCTGGGAACTGTCCGACGAGCCCACCGTCGTCTCCCTGGCCCGCCGGCACGCCACCGACCAGCTCTCCGCGTGGGGCCTGGAGGAGGCCGCGTTCACCACCGAGCTGATGGTCAGCGAGCTGGTCACCAACGCCATCCGCTACGGCCGCCCGCCCATCCGGCTCCGGCTGATCCGCCAGAGCAAGACCCTGATCAGCGAGGTCTACGACGCCAGTGACACCACCCCGCACATGCGCCGGGCCCGGATCTTCGACGAGGGCGGCCGCGGCCTGCTGCTGGTCGCCCAGCTCGCCGAGCGCTGGGGCACCCGGCACGACCGGATCGGCAAGACGGTGTGGGCGGAGCAGTCCCTGACCGCGCTCTGACCCGGGGGTGCGGCGGGGCGGGGGTCCGGTGCCGGTCGCTCGACAACCGGTCAGGGGCCGGGTCGGCACCCGGGACCCTGGTCGGCGGGCGGTTCGGGAGCCGGCCCGGGGTTCCGGTGGGACGGAGCGCCGGGAGTCGGTCGCAGGCACAGGCCGGCCGGGGCCGCACGGTACGGGAACCCGGGCCTTCCCCCCATCCGGCGACGTCCGTCGCACCGGACCGGGGCCCCGGACCGGCGGCGCCGCACCGCGGCATGGCGAAGGCCCGGGCCTCCCTCACGGGACCCGGGCCTCGCCTCATCCGGCAGCGTCCGTCACGCCGCTACCGGAACCTCCGGCGCCGCGTCGCTCGTGGCGGGCGCGAGCGCCAGTTCCAGGACCTGGCGGACGTCGGTCACGGTGTGGACGTCGAGCTTGTCCAGCACCTCGGCCGGGACGTCGTCCAGGTCGGGCTCGTTGCGCTTGGGAATGATGACGGTGGTCACCCCGGCGCGCTGGGCGGCGAGCAGCTTCTGCTTCACACCGCCGATGGGCAGCACCCGGCCGGTCAGCGAGACCTCGCCGGTCATGGCGACGTCCGTGCGGACCAGGCGGCCGGAGAGCAGCGAGGCGAGGGCCGTCGTCATCGTGATGCCCGCGCTCGGGCCGTCCTTCGGCACCGCGCCCGCCGGGAAGTGGATGTGCACGCCCCGGTCCTTCAGGTCGGCCACCGGCAGCTCCAGCTCGGCGCCGTGGCTGCGCAGGAAGCTCAGCGCGATCTGCGCCGACTCCTTCATCACGTCGCCCAGCTGACCGGTCAGGGTCAGCCCCGCCCCACCCGTCTCCGGGTCGGCCAGGGACGCCTCCACGAAGAGCACGTCGCCGCCGGCGCCGGTGACCGCGAGACCGGTCGCCACACCGGGGACGGCCGTACGGCGCTCGGCCGGGTCCTGGGCGGACTCGGGCACGTGGTGCGGCCGGCCGATCAGCCCGCGCAGATCGCCGTCGGTGACGGTGAACGGCAGCTCGCGCTCGCCCAGTTCGTGCTGGGCCGCGATCTTCCGCAGCAGCCGTGCGATGGACCGCTCCAGGGTCCGCACGCCCGCCTCGCGCGTGTACTCGCCGGCGAGCTTGCGCAGCGCGCTCTCGTCCAGCGTGACCTCGTCCTTGTCCAGGCCGGCCCGCTCCAGCTGGCGCGGGAGCAGGTGGTCCCGGGCGATGACGACCTTCTCGTCCTCGGTGTACCCGTCCAGGCGGACGATCTCCATACGGTCGGCGAGCGCCTCCGGGATGGCCTCCAGGACGTTGGCGGTGGCGAGGAAGACCACGTCGGACAGGTCCAGCTCGACCTCCAGGTAGTGGTCCCGGAAGGTGTGGTTCTGGGCCGGGTCGAGCACTTCGAGGAGGGCGGCGGCCGGGTCGCCCCGGAAGTCGGAGCCCACCTTGTCGATCTCGTCCAGCAGGACCACCGGGTTCATGGACCCGGCTTCCTTGATCGCGCGCACGATCCGGCCGGGCAGCGCGCCGACGTACGTACGGCGGTGACCGCGGATCTCGGCCTCGTCACGGACGCCGCCGAGGGCGACACGGACGAACTTGCGGCCCATGGCGTGTGCCACGGACTCGCCCAGCGAGGTCTTGCCGACACCGGGCGGGCCGACGAGCGCGAGCACGGCACCGCCGCGCCGCCCGCCGATGACGCCCAGGCCCCGCTCGCCGCGCCGCTTGCGCACGGCCAGGTACTCGGTGATGCGTTCCTTCACGTCGTCCAGGCCCGCGTGCTCGGCGTCCAGCACGGCCTTGGCGCCCTGGATGTCGTACTCGTCCTCGGTCCGCTCGTTCCACGGCATCTCCAGGACGGTGTCCAGCCAGGTGCGGATCCAGGAGCCCTCGGGCGACTGATCGGAGGCGCGCTCCAGCTTGTCGACCTCCTTGAGGGCGGCCTCGCGGACCTTCTCCGGCAGGTCGGCGGCCTCGACGCGGGCGCGGTAGTCGTCGGACTCCTCGCCCTCCTTCTCGCCGTTGAGCTCGCGCAGTTCCTTGCGGACGGCCTCCAGCTGACGGCGCAGCAGGAACTCGCGCTGCTGCTTGTCGACGCCTTCCTGGACGTCCTTGGCGATGGTCTCGGCCACGTCCTGCTCCGCGAGGTGGTCGCGCAGCTGCTGCGTGGCGAGCTTGAGCCGGGCCACCGGGTCGGCGGTCTCCAGCAGTTCGACCTTCTGCTCGGTCGTCAGGAACGGCGAGTAGCCGGAGTTGTCGGCCAGTGCCGACACGTCGTCGATGGCCTGGACGCGGTCCACGACCTGCCAGGCACCGCGCTTCTTCAGCCAGGTGGTGGCGAGCGCCTTGTACTCCTTGACCAGTTCCGCGACCTGGCCCGGCAGCGGCTCGGGAACGGTCTCCTCGACACGGGCGCCCTCGACCCAGAGCGCGGCGCCCGGGCCGGTGGTGCCGGCGCCGATGCGGACGCGGCTGCGTCCGCGGATCAGGGCCCCCGGGTCACCGTCGGCGAGCCGGCCGACCTGTTCCACCGTGCCGAGGACGCCGGTCTTGGCGTACGTGCCGTCGATGCGTGGCACCAGCAGCACCTTGGGCTTTCCGGGTTCGGAGCGGGCGGCGGCCTGAGCGGCCTCCACCGCGGCCCGCACCTCGGCGTCGCTCAGGTCCAGCGGGACCACCATGCCGGGCAGCACGACCTCGTCGTCGAGCGGCAGCACGGGCAGGTTCAGCGTGAACGCCGGTGACTCAGCAGCCATGATCTCCCCTTCGGCAGTCAACTTGAGCTATGCCGACTCAATGTTCTGGCGGGGTCTATTGTTCCCGGGGCTCTGTTCGCTGTGAGCGATCACGTACGCCCAAGGGGATGAGCTGCGGAAACGCGCGCGGGTGCGGGTGCGTCGGGGTGCTCGCGCGGTCCCCGCCCCCGTGAGCCGGCCGCTGCCGGCGCCGGGCCAGGGGCCAGGCCGCGACACCGACCGCGAGGGCGATGACATGACCCCAGTTCGTCAGCGGGTCCGCGTAGGCCAGCAGGTCGCTCAGCAGCCCGCCGGCCGCCAGGGCCAGCAACGGCCAGCGCAGCCACGGGCGGAGAAGGCCCGTCAGGGCGCCGGTGCTCGCGGCCACGCCGAAGCTGACGCCGTAGTCGAGGCGGTGCAGCGAGGTGTCGGGCAGGTGGCCCAGCAGGACGGCGAGGCCCACCGGGACCTCGGTGGCGAGGGTGGCCAGGACATGGCCGGCCAGGAAGACGCAGGCGGCCGGCGCTCCGCCTGTCCGCCGCTCCAGCGCCGTGAGCACCAGCAGGAACGCGACCGTGTACGGCGAGAGGATCCCGCCCGCGACCCACAGCGCGCTCGCCAGCAGCACGAGCACGGGCGTGCGCACCAGATGGGCCACGTCGGTGCTGGAGCCCTGCTGGAGCGCGTGCACCAGTCCGGGGTCGGCGTGGGCCGCGATCAGGGAGGTGACGGCCAGGACGGTGGCGTAGGCGAAGGTGAACGGGGTGCCGGCGGGGGTCGGCAGCAGGCGCCACGGGCGGGGCAGGGGCCGGCGCGGAAGCGGGGTGGGGTGCGCGGCGGCGGGGGCCGCCCCGGACGCGGCGGCGCGCTGGCGGGGCATGCCGTCCAGCAGGCCCGCGAGGACCGGGGCCGCGGCGGCGGCCGTGCCGTCGGGAAGGGGCGTGCCCGGCGCGGGCGGGTACGCGTCCGGCGTGGGGCCCGTCGTGCTGCGTTCCACGGTGAGGCGCTCCTTCCGTCGCGCCCCACCCTTCGCGCTCCGCGTGGCGCTGTCTATGACCGACGCCACCCGGGAGCGGATTCACAGCCACCTCTCACCCGGCGGCCCGCTCCGACCCCGGCGCGGACCACCCGTCCGTGGGCGTCGAGCGCAATTCCCGTGAACGACAGGCTCCGTTCAAGCAGGATGGGGTCATGACTGCCGTGTACGACACTCCCGTGGTCCTGGACCGACGCGACGGCCCGTACGGCGAGGTGGTGCTGCGCCGACACGGTGCGCTGCTGCAGATCATCGCCAACGGCTGCTTCCTGATGGACACCTCGGACGGCCGCTCGGAGCGGCTGCTGGTCGACGCGGCCCGCGCCGCGCTGGACGGGCGGCCCGCGCCCGAGGTGCTGATCGGCGGGCTGGGCGTCGGCTTCTCGCTCGCACACGCCGCCGCCGATCCGCGGTGGGGGCGGATCACCGTGGTGGAGCGGGAACCCGCCGTCATCGACTGGCACCGGGACGGGCCGCTGGCCGGACTGTCCGCCGGCGCGCTCGCCGATCCGCGCACCGCGATCGTGGAAGCGGATCTCGTGCGGTACGTCAATGAGACATCGGACACGTTCGACGCGCTGTGCCTCGACATCGACAACGGGCCCGGCTGGACCGTCACCGAGGACAACGACAGCCTCTACTCACCGGCCGGACTCGCCGCCTGCGCACGGGTGTTGAGGCCTGGCGGGGTGCTGGCGGTGTGGTCGGCCGAACCCTCTCCGGAATTTGAAGGAAGCTTGCGGAATGCCGGGTTCCAGCAGGTGCGTACCGAAGAGGTGCCGGTTGCCCGGGGCGTTCCGGACGCCATCCACCTCGCCGTCCGACCTGGATAGCGACAGCGCGGTCGGTCACCGTAATGTGCTGCCCTGACGCCGATCATTCAAGCGTCAAACGCAGACATGGGATCACCCCACTGATTCCGGAAAGCAACAACAGGGGCGGGCGATGGAGCAGACACACACCTCCCAGAGCGGCGCGGCGACGACCACCCCGGGCGCACAGCGCCGGGTGCTGGTCGTCGAGGACGACCCCACGATCGTCGACGCCATCGCGGCCCGGCTCCGCGCCGAGGGGTTTCTGGTGCAAACGGCGGCCGACGGTCCGGCCGCGGTCGACACCGCCGAGGCATGGCAGCCCGATCTGCTGATCCTCGACATCATGCTGCCGGGCTTCGACGGGCTCGAAGTGTGCCGGCGGGTGCAGGCGCAGCGGCCGGTGCCGGTGCTGATGCTGACCGCGCGTGACGACGAGACCGACATGCTGGTCGGGCTCGGCGTGGGCGCCGACGACTACATGACCAAGCCGTTCTCGATGCGGGAGCTGGCCGCACGCGTGCACGTGCTGCTGCGCCGGGTGGAGCGGGCCGCGCTGGCCGCCACCACCCCGCGCTCCGGCATCCTGCGGCTCGGCGAGCTGGAGATCGACCACGCGCAGCGCCGGGTCCGGGTGAAGTCGGAGGACGTCCACCTGACGCCCACCGAGTTCGACCTGCTGGTGTGCCTGGCGAACACCCCGCGCGCGGTGCTCTCCCGGGAGCAGCTGCTGGCCGAGGTGTGGGACTGGGCGGACGCCTCCGGCACCCGCACGGTCGACAGCCACATCAAGGCGCTGCGGCGGAAGATCGGCGCGGAGCGCATCCGCACGGTGCACGGCGTGGGCTACGCGCTGGAGACGCCGACCCCATGAGCGACGGCGGGCGCCAGACCGCACGGAGGAGCCCCGGGACCCTCGGCGAGGACCCCTGGGGCGGCGTGCGCCCGTTCTCGATCAAGACCAAGCTGGGTGTGCTGGTCGTCATCTCGGTGCTGATCACCACGGGTCTGTCGATCGTGGCGGTGCACACCAAGACGGAGCTGCGCTTCATCACGGTCTTCTCGATGATCGCCACCCTGCTGATCACGCAGTTCGTGGCGCACTCGCTCACCATGCCGCTGGACGAGATGAACGCGGTGGCCCGGTCCATCTCCGAGGGCGACTACACCCGCCGGGTGCGGGAGAACCGCCGGGACGAGCTCGGCGACCTGGCCCAGACGATCAACGTCATGGCCGACGAGCTGGAGGCCCAGGACAACCAGCGCAAGGAGCTCGTCGCGAACGTCTCGCACGAGCTGCGCACCCCGATCGCCGGGCTGCGCGCGGTGCTGGAAAACATCGTCGACGGGGTCACCGAGGCCGACCCGGAGACCATGCGGACGGCCCTGAAGCAGACCGAGCGGCTCGGCCGCCTGGTGGAGACCCTGCTGGACCTGTCCCGGCTCGACAACGGTGTCGTACCGCTGAAGCTGCGGCGGTTCGAGGTGTGGCCGTACCTGTCCGGCGTGCTGAAGGAGGCCAACATGGTCGCCTCCGCGCGCGCGGGCATGGCCACGGGCTCCGGCAGCCACACGCGCACGGACGTCCATCTGCACCTGGACGTCTCCCCGCCGGAGCTGACCGCGCACGCGGACCCGGAGCGCATCCACCAGGTCGTCGCGAACCTGATCGACAACGCGGTCAAGCACAGCCCGCCGCACGGCCGGGTGACCGTACGGGCGCGGCGCGGGCCGCAGCCGGAGTCGCTGGAGCTGGAGGTCCTGGACGAGGGCCCCGGCATCCCCCGGTCGGAGTGGCACCGGGTGTTCGAGCGGTTCAACCGCGGTGCGGTGACCCGGCCGCACGGTCCGGGCAGCGACGGCGGTACGGGGCTGGGCCTGGCGATCGCCCGGTGGGCGGTGGATCTGCACGGCGGCCGGATCGGTGTGGCCGAATCCGAGCGGGGCTGCCGGATCATCGTCACTCTTCCGGGACTGACTTCCTCACCAAGTTGACGTAAAGTCCGAGCGGAACCACAAGATCCACGTCGGTCGCCGCCGGTCCGCGCGGCTGGACACGTGTGATCGCGGCAGGCCCGGGCACCCGTCGAACGAAGACGCGCAGGGCCCGCGCCCGCACACCCTGCGACATGCGGAACCACGCTTGTTTCCCGCCATTTCAAGCCCTGAAACAAGATTCTTGATGTGACTTACGCGACGATGACCTTGCTCGACCTGACCTTCCCGCCCCGGGAGGCGTAGCCTTTATTCCCGCTGTCCATCACCTTGTGAAGCGGAAGAGGGCGGTTGCCGCCGTGTCGCCACAGTCCCCCAGTAACTCGAGCATCTCCACCGACGACCAAGCCGGGAAGAACCCCGCCGCAGCGTTCGGTCCGAACGAGTGGCTCGTCGACGAGATCTATCAGCAGTACCTCCAGGACCCGAATTCGGTAGACCGCGCCTGGTGGGACTTCTTCGCCGATTACAAGCCGGGTGCTCCTGCCACCCCGGCTCCGGCGGGTACTGCGGCCACGGGGGCCGCAGAGACCCCCACCACGGCCCCGCAGGCCCGGCCCGCGGCCCCGGCCCCCCAGGCCGCCGCCCCGGCCGCCCCCGCGGCTGCGAAGCCCGCCGCTCCCGCCCAGGCCCCGGCCCCGGCCGCGGCCCCCGCGGCGAAGGCCCCCGCCCCGGCCAGGCCGGCGCAGCCCGCACAGGCGCCCGCTCAGCCCAAGGCGAAGCCCGCCGAGGCCCCCGAGGGCCCGGAGCTGATCACGCTGCGCGGCCCGGCCGCCGCCGTCGCCAAGAACATGAACGCCTCCCTGGAGCTGCCGACCGCCACCTCGGTCCGCGCCGTCCCGGTGAAGCTGCTGTTCGACAACCGCATCGTCATCAACAACCACCTGAAGCGCGCCCGGGGCGGGAAGATCTCCTTCACGCACCTGATCGGCTTCGCGATGGTGCAGGCCATCAAGGCCATGCCGTCGATGAACTGGTCGTTCGGCGAGAAGGACGGCAAGCCGACCCTCGTCAAGCCGCCGCACGTCAACCTCGGCCTGGCCATCGACCTGGTCAAGCCGAACGGTGACCGCCAGCTCGTCGTGGCCGCCATCAAGAAGGCCGAGACGCTGAACTTCTTCGAGTTCTGGCAGGCCTACGAGGACATCGTCCGCCGCGCCCGCGACGGCAAGCTGACGATGGACGACTTCACCGGCGTCACGGTCTCCCTGACCAACCCCGGCGGCCTCGGCACCGTCCACTCCGTGCCGCGCCTCATGCCCGGCCAGTCCGTGATCATGGGCGTCGGCTCCATGGACTACCCGGCGGAGTTCCAGGGCACCAGCCAGGACACCCTGAACAAGCTCGGCATCTCGAAGGTCATGACGCTCACGTCGACCTACGACCACCGGGTCATCCAGGGCGCCGCCTCCGGCGAGTTCCTCCGCCAGGTCGCCAACCTGCTGCTCGGCGAGAACGGCTTCTACGACGACATCTTCGAGGCGCTGCGCATCCCCTACGAGCCGGTCCGCTGGCTCAAGGACATCGACGCCAGCCACGACGACGACGTCACCAAGGCCGCCCGCGTCTTCGAGCTGATCCACTCCTACCGGGTCCGCGGCCACGTCATGGCCGACACCGACCCGCTGGAGTACAAGCAGCGCAAGCACCCCGACCTGGACATCGTCGAGCACGGCCTCACCCTGTGGGACCTGGAGCGCGAGTTCGCCGTCGGCGGCTTCGCCGGCAAGTCGATGATGAAGCTGCGCGACATCCTCGGCGTGCTCCGCGACTCGTACTGCCGCACCACCGGCATCGAGTTCATGCACATCCAGGACCCCAAGCAGCGCAAGTGGATCCAGGACCGCGTGGAGCGCCCGCACTCCAAGATGGAGCGCGAGGAGCAGCTGCGCATCCTGCGCCGGCTGAACGCGGCGGAGGCCTTCGAGACCTTCCTGCAGACCAAGTACGTCGGCCAGAAGCGGTTCTCGCTGGAGGGCGGCGAGTCCGTCATCCCGCTGCTCGACGCGGTCATCGACTCCGCCGCCGAGTCGCGGCTCGACGAGGTCGTCATCGGCATGGCCCACCGCGGCCGCCTCAACGTGCTGGCCAACATCGTCGGCAAGTCGTACGCGCAGATCTTCCGTGAGTTCGAGGGCAACCTCGACCCGAAGTCGATGCACGGCTCCGGTGACGTGAAGTACCACCTGGGCGCCGAGGGCACCTTCACCGGCCTGGACGGCGAGCAGATCAAGGTCTCCCTGGTCGCGAACCCCTCGCACCTGGAGGCGGTCGACCCGGTCCTGGAGGGCGTCGCCCGCGCCAAGCAGGACATCATCAACAAGGGCGGCACGGACTTCACCGTCCTGCCGGTGGCGATCCACGGCGACGCGG
Source organism: Streptomyces sp. Ru62 (assembly GCF_002920615.1). GTDB lineage: Bacteria > Actinomycetota > Actinomycetes > Streptomycetales > Streptomycetaceae > Streptomyces. The sequence continues at coordinate 94,199 of NZ_PQSU01000011.1, read as the reverse complement.
CCTTCGCGGGCCAGGGCGTGGTGGCCGAGACCCTGAACATGTCGCAGCTGCGCGGCTACCGCACGGGCGGCACGGTCCACATCGTCATCAACAACCAGGTCGGCTTCACGGCCGCGCCCGAGTCCTCGCGTTCGTCGATGTACGCGACGGACGTGGCGCGCATGATCGAGGCCCCGATCTTCCACGTGAACGGCGACGACCCCGAGGCCGTCGTCCGCGTGGCGCGGCTCGCCTTCGAGTTCCGCCAGGCGTTCAACAAGGACGTGGTGATCGACCTCATCTGCTACCGCCGCCGCGGTCACAACGAGTCGGACAACCCGGCCTTCACCCAGCCGCTGATGTACGACCTGATCGACAAGAAGCGCTCGGTGCGCAAGCTCTACACCGAGTCCCTGATCGGTCGCGGCGACATCACCCTGGAAGAGGCCGAGCAGGCCCTCCAGGACTACCAGGGCCAGCTGGAGAAGGTCTTCACCGAGGTCCGCGAGGCCACCTCCCAGCCGGCCGCCGGTGACGTCCAGGCGCCCCAGGACGGCTTCCCGGTCGCGGTCCCGACCGCGGTCTCCTCGGAGGTCGTCAAGCGGATCGCCGAGTCCCAGGTCAACATCCCCGACCACATCACCGTCCACCCCCGCCTCCAGCCGCAGCTGCAGCGCCGGGCGGCGATGGTCGAGGACGGCACGATCGACTGGGGCATGGGCGAGACCCTGGCCATCGGCTCCCTGCTGCTGGAGGGCACCCCGGTCCGCCTCGCGGGCCAGGACTCCCAGCGCGGCACCTTCGGCCAGCGCCACGCGGTGCTGATCGACCGGGAGACCGGCGAGGAGTACACCCCGCTGCAGTACCTCTCCGAGGACCAGGCCCGGCTGAACGTCTACAACTCGCTGCTCTCCGAGTACGCGGCGATGGGCTTCGAGTACGGCTACTCGCTGGCCCGCCCCGACGCGCTCGTGATGTGGGAGGCGCAGTTCGGCGACTTCGTCAACGGCGCGCAGACGGTCGTGGACGAGTTCATCTCGTCGGCGGAGCAGAAGTGGAACCAGACCTCCGGCGTCGTGCTGCTCCTCCCCCACGGCTACGAGGGCCAGGGCCCGGACCACTCGTCCGCGCGTCCCGAGCGGTTCCTCCAGCTGTGCGCGCAGAACAACATGACGGTCGCCATGCCGACCTCGCCGTCGAACTACTTCCACCTCCTGCGGTGGCAGGTGCACAACCCGCACCACAAGCCGCTGGTCGTCTTCACCCCGAAGTCGATGCTGCGCCTGAAGGCCGCGGCCTCGAAGGCGGAGGAGTTCACCACGGGCGAGTTCCGTCCGGTCATCGGCGACAGCACGGTCGACCCGGCCGCGGTGCGCAAGGTCGTCTTCTGCGCCGGCAAGGTCTACTACGACCTGGAGGCCGAGCGGCAGAAGCGCGGTGTGACCGACACGGCGATCATCCGCATCGAGCGGCTGTACCCGCTGCCGGGTGAGGAGCTCCAGGCGGAGGTCAACAAGTACCCGAACGCCGAGAAGTACCTGTGGGCGCAGGAGGAGCCGGCGAACCAGGGTGCGTGGCCGTTCATCGCGCTCAACCTGATCGACCACCTGGACCTGGCGGTCGGCGCGGACGTCCCGCACGGCGAGCGCCTGCGGCGCATCTCGCGTCCGCACTCCTCGTCCCCGGCGGTCGGCTCCGCGAAGCGGCACCAGGCGGAGCAGGAGCAGTTGGTGCGTGAGGTGTTCGAGGCGTAGGCCTCCGGCGGTTCGCCGCGTATGAGGGCCCGGTGCCGAGTTCTTGCTCGGCACCGGGCCCTTCGCCTGTTCGACAGCCCTGCGCCCCGCCCGGGCGCTTCAGCCCAGGTACGCCTCGAAGTCCCAGTAGGGGCGGACCCGTTGGCGGGCCGAGAGGGTGTGGGGGTGCTGGGCGCCCAGGGTGCGGGTGAGGGACAGGAGGGCGTCCTCCTCCAGCTTTCCGGCCTCCTCCTGCTCGTGTGCCGCCCTCAGGTCCGCGGCCAGGGCGACCTGGCACGACAGCGTGAGGGGGTGCTCGTGGCCCAGGGTGTGCCGGGACCGGCGCACGGTGTCGCGGCTCAGTTCCACCGCGTCCTCGATGCGGCCGTTGAAGTTGCGCGCGCCGGCCGCGTTGAGGGCGCAGCCCAGGACCCAGGGGTGGTCCGGGCCGAGCGTGGCGCCGAGGCCGGCGAGGGCGGACTCGAACATGGACAGGGCCTCGCCCCGCTCACCCGCCGCCTGCATCACCAGCCCGGTGTTGGACAGCATGCCGGTGGCCACGGGATGCGCGGGGCCGAGCAGCGACCGGTAGCCGGCCTCGGCCTCGTCGATGAGGTCGCGGGCCTGACTGAGATCGCCGTGTTCCCGCAGGTAGTTGCCGTAGTTGGTGAGGAACGCCAGCGTGCGGTAGTGCTCCCGGCCGTGCAGCTGCATGAGCTGCTCCAGCAGGCCGGCCATGCCGGGCCCCACGTCCGGCCCGTGACCGCCCTCCCGGCGCCGGCACATGGCCAGCTGGGAGCGGGCTTCGAGGGTCTGCGGATGCTGCGGGCCGAGCACCTGCACATGGAGCCGTACGACGGGCTCCTGACGGGCCAGCGCCTCGCGGTAGCGGCCGAGCAGGCGGAGGCTGTGGGTGACCGCGTTGCCGGAGTGCAGCGTGTTGATGTGCCGGGCGCGCAGCACGCTCTCGCGCCGGGCCAGGGTCTCCAGGTCGAGGTCGAGCGCCTCGGCGTACCGGCCCAGCATGCGCAGCGTGACGCCGAGGTTGTGCCGGGCGACCAGGGTGGGCGGCTCGTCCGGGCCGAGGAGCCGTTCGTTGCCCTCCAGGACCTCGCGCTGGAGGTCGTACGCCTCCTGGTAGCGGCCCAGGGAGCGCAGACCGGAGGCGATGGCGCTCTTGCTGACGAGTTCGCCGATCTCGTTGCGCCGGGGCGCGGCCTGGAGCTGTTTCAGCACGCCCCGGTGCAACTCGTACACCTCGCGGAACCGGCCGCTGTTGCGGAGCATGTTGCCCTCCTGGGTGGCCAGGTCGAGCATCGGCTGGTCGATCGGGTCCATGAACCGCGACCAGTGCTCGCGCACCTGCTGCGCCAGTTCCAGGCCGCCGCTGTACTCGCCGCTCCGGGTGCAGTACCGCAGGCAGTTCAGGACCAGCTCCTGCACGCGCGGCTGCCGGCTCTCCAGGGCGCCGGAGGGTTCCAGGTGGGGCAGCAGCTCGGCGTAGCGCGGCCAGTTGCGGCTGTCGGCGGGATTGCCGGGGTCGGCCTCGGCGAGCAGGGTGCGCACCGCCCGCCGGTGCAGTTCGTGACTGCCGTCGCCGGTCAGCTTGGAGACGATGTCGTGGACGAGCCGGTGCATGTGCACCGACTCCTGGTGCGGGCCCATCTCGGCGGCCAGCGGGCCGCGGGTCTCACGGGTGAGCACCGAGTAGTTGACGAGGGTGTCCAGGGCCCGGGTCCAGGCGGGCAGGTCGGTGGACATCCAGCGCAGTTCCTCGGGCAGCTCGGCGCGCGGGTAGGCGCGGATGAGGCCGAGCGGGATGCGTCCGGGGGCGAAGGAGGTGCACAGGCCGAGCACCTCGATGGCCTGCGGCTGGGAGCGGCGCAGCCGGTTGAGCAGTATGGCCCAGGAGGTGAGGGAGGACTGCGGGAAGCCCTCGCCGGTGACGGGCTCGTCGACGGTGGACAGCCGCCGTTCACGCACCATCCGCAGGTACTCGGCCGCCTCCATGCCGGACTCGCCGAGCCAGGACGCGGCCTGCACCAGCGGCAGCGGCACGTCCCCGAACTCGGCGGCCACCTCGTCGGCCTCGCGGGCGCTGATGTGCGGGGCGCGGCGCATCAGGTAGGCGGTGGACTCGGGGCGCAGGAACGCCGGGATCTCCAGGACGTCCGTGTGCTCGTTCCAGCCCCGGTTGCGGGAGGTGATCAGCACGTGCCCGGTGCCCTGCGGGAGCAGCGAGGTCACGCCGTCGATGTCGTCCCAGCCGTCGAAGACCAGCAGCCAGTTCCCGTACGGCTCCCCGCGCCGGAGCGCGTTGCGGACCGCGCGGATGCGTTCGCCGGGCTCGCTGCCGATGCGCAGCCCGAGTTCGACGGCGAGTTCACCGAGGCGGTCGCGCTGGATGGTGCGGTCGTCGCTGTTGACCCACCACACCAGGTCGTAGTCGGTGCTGAAGCGGTGGGCGTACTCGGCGGCGAGCTGGGTCTTGCCGATGCCGGACATGCCGACGAGCGTGCAGGCGGCGGCGCCGCGCTCGGCGTCGGCGAGCCGCTGGTGGAGTTCGCCCAGCAGGTCGTCGCGGCCGGTGAAGCGCGGGTTGCGGCGCGGCACCTCGCCCCAGATCTCGCAGCGCTCGTCCGGGTAGCGGATCCGGCCGGCGAGCGCCCGGGGGCGGGTGAGCGGTTCCAGGCCGAGGCGGCGCAGCAAGCGGTCCTCGGCGGCCTCCTCGCTCAGCGCCCACAGGCTGGCCGGTTCCAGGACGGCGGTGGCGGGCAGCAGCGGCCGGTTGGTGAGGTTGACGGCCGCGAACCGGTCGGCGTGGGCGGCGACGAAGCCGCGCAGTGCGTCGTTCCACTCGCCCGGCGGGCGGGGGCCGAGTTCGAAGAACCAGTCGTTGAGGACCAGCAGCACCTTCCCGCTGGCCAGCAGCAGATCGCCGAGCGAGTCCTCCAGCGCGACCTCGCGCGGCGGGTCCCAGCGTTGCAGGGTGGCCCGGTGCCCGTGCCGCTCCAGGCACTGCGCGATCCATGCCGCCCACGAGCGGTAGTACCCCGGGAAGACCACGAGCACGTGCTCGGGTGCCGCCGCACCGTTCGTGCCCGGCCGCCGCTGTTCCGCCATCGCCGCTCCCTGCTTCCACCGCGGCCGCCGGTCTCCTGGGCTGCCGCACGCATAACGTAACGCAATAGACCGTGGACGGAGCGTCAGCCCGGCGCGCGGGCGCCCCCCGCGAGGCGCGCGTGGTGGCTGCCCATGTGCCGGACGAACTCCCGTCCGTCCGGGGTCAGTTCATCGGACTCCGTCAGCACGGACAAGGCCTCGGCGACCTGCTCCCGGCACGCCTCGAACCGTTCGGCGGCGCGCCGCCGCCACACCCAGGCGGGTCCGGTGCGGGCCCGCCACCACAGGTCGAGCAGCGCCAGGTGGGCGTACGCGCCCTGGAGGACGCCCGGCACCGGGCGCGGGTCCCGCCGCCAGCCCACCCGGTGCAGGCTGCCGCCGGGCCGCCACAGCGGGACCAGTTCGTCCAGCACGGCCAGCTTGGTGTGGTGCGTCTCGTGCACCAGCAGTTCGGCCAGCTCCCGCCGGTCGGCCGGCAGCTGGGCCAGCACGGCGCCGGGCGCGGTCCGCACGGTGGCGCTCAGCGGCGGTCCGCCGTCCGCCGACGGCGCCAGCGGGACGACGGCACGCACCAGCGCCAGGGTCTCGGCGGTCCGGGCGGGGTGCGTGGTGGCCAGCAGGGCGTGCGCGTCGCGCCAGCGGGCGGCCCACGCGGCGGGGTCGGAGTACGGCCGCTCGGCCGCGGGCAGCGCCGCCGGCCCTATGCCGCCCGGGGGCACCCGGTGGGGGTCGACGTCGTCGAGTACGGCGGTGCCGCCGGGCAGGGTGTGCAGCGCCGACCAGGCCAGGGTGCCGTCGGCGGTCCACCGGGTGCCGGGTCCGGCCGGGGCGGCCCCGGGCAGCAGCAGCGTCTGGCCCGCACCGTCGGTGATGCGCAGGGCTCCGGACCGGCCGCTGAGCCGGGCCCGGCCCCGGGCGCAGCGCAGCAGCCCGACACCGGGCAGCGGCAGGGTGCCGGCGGGCAGCACGCGGGTGGTGGTGAAGCGGCAGCCGGCGCGCAGGGCGGCGGCGACGGCCACCGCGCCCAGTCCGGCGAGACCCTCGGCGAACTCCGGGCCGTCGGGCGCGGCGAGCGCCGTGGCCAGCCAGGCACCGGTCGTCGGATAGTCGAGGACGGCGCGGACGGCCGGGGCGTCGGACCGCTCGGCCCGCTCCAACAGCGCCCAGTCGTCCTCGAAGCGCCGCCGTACCGCCGCGGGCAGGGTGCCGCGCACGCGGTCGAAGCGGACCAGGAGGGACTTCAGCAGCAGCATCCGCCGGGCGTGCAGGGCGGCGTGCAGGGCCGCGGTGGCGGCGGGCAGCGGCCGGGTGCGGGCCAGGGCGTGGAGGATCTCGGGCGGGACCGGTCCGGAAGCGGGGGCGGCCGGAGCGGCCGGCCGTATGTCCCCCAGGGGTCCCACGGCTCCCGGGGTCATGCCACGGTGTCCTGGCCGCGTAAGGGCTGCCGCGCGGGACCGGCCGAAAACGCATGCCCGGGCCGGCCCGGCATGATCTCGTCGTCCCCGCCGGTGGTGTACCAGACCCGGCGCAGCCCGTCCGGGTCGGCGAGCACCCCGGCGACCGCCGCGAGCACCGCCGGATCGTCCATGGCACGCAGTGTCCGCAGGTCGACGTCGGTGAGGTCGGGTGGGAACACGGCCTCTTCGGCGTCCTCGCCGAGGCCGGCCCCCCGTGTCCTAAGCTCCCCCACCCTCGGCTCCTCCCTGCCCTACGCCCGCCCCGCACAGCCGCAGTGGCTGCCCACTTCTTCCCGACAGGCCGGAACCAGAAACCCTGGACGGTTCAACTCCGGTCAAGTTCGCGCGCGTCGGCCCACTCCTGGGCCCACGGCCACCACGGCGGGGCCGTCTCCCGCCAGTCCGGCTCCGGCAGCGACCGGGCGTCCTCGGGCGGCGGTCGCCGTTCCGCCCGCCGGGTCAGCTCGACATCGGCCCAGTCGACCTCGCGCAGCGCCCCGACGAGCCGCTGCCACTGCTCCAGGGCCGCCCGGAACGCGCCACGGGCCGCGCCGGGCCGTCCCATCAGCGCCAGCACCGCTCCGCAGCCGTGCCGGGCGCGGGCGGCCGTCACCGAGCCGGGGTCGCCGCCGTGGGCCGCCTCCGCCTCCCGCTCGGCGTTCTCGTACGCCTGCAACGCCTCCAGCAGCACCGGCGCGCCCGCGTGGTACCAGCCCTCCAGCCGCACCCGGCCCAACTGGAGCCAGACCTCGGCCCGTACGGCCGCGTCGGTCGCAGCGCGCACCGCCTGGCCGAGCAGATGCCGGCTCTCGAACAGGTCGGGCAGGAAGCCGACGTGGCGGAAGCGCTGGGCGAGCGCGCTGCCGACCAGGCCCTGGAGCCGGCCGCGGTGCGCGGACCGGGCGGGCAGCGACTTCAGCGCCTCGCGCAGCACGTACTCGGCCCGGTCCACCACCCCGGCCCCGTCACCGGCGGAGGCCCGCCGCAGCAGCGACTCGCCCCAGGCGGTGAGGAGCTGGACGCGCAGCGGGCCGTCGGCGGGGGCGAGCAGCGCGGCCCGCTCGTACGCCGCGTCGGCCTCCCCGGTCTCCCCGGCCGCGTCGTGGAACGCGGCCAGCGCGGCCAGGCACGGCAGCAGCAGATCCGGATCGTCCCCGGCGGCCTCCAGCGCCTCGCCGAGCGCCCGCCGGGTCTCGGCGTCCTCGGCCCCGGCCCCCCGCAGTGCCCGCGCGAGATCGAGCAGCGCGGGCCCCCGTACGGCGTCGGGCACCCGCTCCCGCGCCAGCACCGCGCAGCCCTCCCGCAGTTCGGGCACGGCGGCACCGGGACGCCGCAGATCGAGCAGCACCCGCCCGCGCAGCAGCAGCCGGGCCCGGTGGGCGGTCACCTCCCAGGGCACGCCGCCCCGCCTCGCGGGGAACGGCTCCGGGGCAGCGGCGGCGGGTACGACGGTGTCCGTGCCGCCGGGGTCGTGTCCGGAACCACCGTCACCGGTACGGCCGTACGTGCCTCCGGGGTCACCGGGGCCACCCTGGCCGACCTCGCTGTCACCGACACCGGCGTAGGCGACCCCGCCGCCACCGGGACCACCGCGGCCGGTCCCCCTGTCACCGGAGCCGCCGTCACCGCCCCCGGCGTAACCGGACCCGCCACCACCGGACGCCCCGTCAACGAGCCCGGCGTCACCGGACCCGCCGGAACCGGACCCGCCGTCACCAGAGCTGCCGTCACCGGGGCTGCCGTCACCCGGGATCGCGCCCTCGGGCACCCCGAGGTCGGGACGCCAGTCGCGGGCGACGGCGGTGACACGGGGCCAGGGCGGGACCTCGCCGTCCAGGGCACCGAGCGCTTCCGTCAGATGGTCCCGTCCGGCCGTCAGCTGCCACAGCTCGCGTCGGCACGAGGCAAGCTCCAGAGCCGCTTCCGCCCGCTCCCGGCTGTCGGCGGGAGCCGCCTCGTACGCGCCGGCGAGTTCGGCCGCCGCCTCCCGCAGCAGCCCGGCGCGCCGCCCCTCGGCCCGCGCACCCGCCGTACCGGCCTCCGCGCGCAGCACGCGGCCGAGGACCAGCCGCGCCCGGGCCATGGGACCGGGAACGCCGGCACCCGTGCCCGCCGTGGCGACGCGGGCCTGTTCCCGGGCCCGGCGGAGCATCTCCGGGTCGGCCAGCCGCCGCCACCGGTCGAGCAGCCGCTCGGCCTCGGTCAGCGGGTCGGGGGTGACCAGGTCCGGCAGGTAGAACCGCAGCACGCGCGCGGGGATGCGGGCGAACAGCTCGGCCTCCACGCTGCCGCCGCCGTCCCGCGCACCGCCGTCCTCGGCGGAGCGCGCCGTACCGGCGTCCGGGTCGTGGTCGGCGAGCCGGGCCGCGGCCAGGGCGGCGAAGTTGCGGGTGCCCTTGCCGAAGTGCCGTTCCACATAGGCCGAGCAGTGCTTGAGGACGAGCCCGGCGGCGTCCTGGTCGAGGGAGGACAGCAGCAGGTCCTGCATGCGCGGCGAGTACGCGAAGCAGGGCTGCTCCTCGGTGCCGGGCAGTTGCCGCAGCAGTCCGCCGAGCAGCACCTCGGCCAGTTCCATGGGACCGGTGTCGGGCAGCATGGCCCGCTGGACCAGCCGCATCACGGGCAGGGTGAGGGGCGCGGCGGCGAGGTAGACGGCGAGCCGGAGGGCGCCGGGCGAGGCGCCGGCGCGGAAGGCGCGCAGCAGCTCCTCCTCGCTGCGCGCCGGCGGTGCGGCCGAGACGTATCCCGGTGCGGTGGCGGGGTGGGCGAAGCCGGCCCAGGCGTGCTCGCGGGTCGGCCCGGTGCCGGCGAGCAGCCGGGCGAAGGCCGCGAACGCCTCCGGGGTGGGCTGGAGCACCGGCACGGGCCGCGCACCCGGCGGTGGTTCCTCCGCCTCCTCCCACGGCTCGTCCTCGGGCAGGAAGTCGAGGCGCCCGCCGGACTCTCCGGTGCGGACCAGCAGCCCCGGCTCGGCGGGCAGCGCGGTACGGCCCCACAGGCGGGGCGGCAGCGGCTGGACCACGGCCAGCGGGGCGGTGCGCGGCCAGCCGTGCAGCAGGCGCTGCGCGGTGCCGTTCTGCCACAGGGGGCCGACGCAGTCGCTGATGACGAAGGTGAGCCGGCGCCCGCTGGGGTCGTGCAGCTCGTCGGCGGGCCGCAGCCGGGTGCGCCGGCCCGGACCGACGGTCGTACCGACCAAGGGGGCTCCGGAGCCGTCGGCGTACAGCTGGTGGACGCGGACGGAGGCGAACGCGCCGGACTGCTGGCAGGCCTGGCGCAGTTCCTCGACCATCTCGCCCCAGACGGCCATGGCGGGCCCGGTGTCCATGAGCAGCTGGACGTCGCAGCGCCGGTGGCGGCCGGGCCGCGTGACGGGGAGCAGGATGCCGCTGGCGGCGGCCCGGTCCGCGGTGGCCGCCTCGTCGATCCGCTCGTCCCGGCCGCGTGCGGAGGCGGTGCGGTAGCGGCCGAGGGCACGCAGTGCCTTCTGCAGGCCGAGCAGTCCGGGCAGGGCGCCGGCGGCGGGGGCGCGGACCGGGAAGGCCGCGGGGTCGCCGTCGGCCCGGACGCAGGGGGCAGGGCTCGGGGTGTGCAGCGGGACGGCGGGGGCGGGCGCGTCCGCGCGGGGCGCCTGCGGGCCGCCGGGGCCGTCCGGCGGTACGTCCCGCGTCCCCGGACCGGACGCGCCGTCCGTTCCGGAGGAACCCGGGGTACCGGAAGAGCCGGGCGGGCCGTCGGGGCCTGTGCCGGACGTGCCGTCGGGGTCACCGGGCGCGGCCCCGCCCAGCCGCCGGGCCAGCCAGAGCGCGTCGGCCATGTCCTCGGCGGTCGGCTGGAGCCCGCCCTGGCGCAGCTTGCCGATCAGCTCGTCCAGGCGCATCCCCGGCATCCGCCTCTCACCTCGTACGGTCGAGCGGTTGCATCAGCATCTCGGCGATCCGCTCCCGGGTGAGGCCCTGCGCGTGCGGATCGTGCTGCGTGAGGAACAGGGCGTTCAGGAGCTGGTCGGCGGCGAGCACCTCGCCGGGTTCCCGCTCCAGGAAGCGGCGGATGAGATCGCTGCCTGCGGCGACGCCGTCCGTGCCGAGGTGTGCCTCGACCATGGCGGTGAGCTGCTCCTCGCCGGGCGGGTCCAGTTCGAGCTGGACGCAGCGGCGCAGCAGCGGGGCGGGGAAGTCGCGTTCGCCGTTGGAGGTCATCACGATCACCGGGAACGCGGTGCACGCGACGCGCCCGCCGCGCACGGCCACCCGGTCGCCGTCGTGCGTGAGCACCTCGACGACGGGTTCCCGGTCGGCCAGCCGTTCCAGCTCGGGGACCGAGAACTCGCCTTCCTCCAGGGTGTTCAGCAGGTCGTTGGGCAGGTCGAGGTCGCTCTTGTCCAGCTCGTCGATGAGCAGGACGCGGGGCCGCTCGGCGGGCAGGAGCGCGGTGCCGAGCGGTCCGAGGCGGATGTAGGAACCGATCCCGGAGGCCGCGGCACCGCGGTCGTCCCCGCCGGCGCGCTCCAGCTGGACGTCCTGGAGCCGGGCTATGGCGTCGTACCGGTACAGCCCGTCCTGGAGGGTGGTGCGGCTGACGACGGGCCAGCGCAGCACCTTGCCCAGGCCGAGTTCATGGGCGATCGCGTACGCCAGGGTCGACTTGCCGGTTCCCGGGTTGCCGGTGACCAGCAGGGGCCGACGCAGGTAGAGGGCCGCGTTGACCGCGTCGACCTCGGCCGGCCGGGGCGCGTAGTTCTCGACCAGACGGCGTCGCACGCCGAGCCGGCGGGCGCTGCTGGGATCCTCCGGGCCGCTGTCCGCGCCGTCCCGGGAGCCGGCGAAGTCTCGCCAGGGCGGCGGCGCCGGCAACCGTCGCATGCCGTCGTGCGGCTGACCCACTCCGCGGTAGATCCGCCAGTCGTTCACCTTGGGCTCCTCCCGGCTCTGGTGATCATGCAGCGGGCCCGGCCGTCCGACGTACGAGGCTACCGCCCGTCGGCCGCGCCCGCCGAGGTTCGCGGCGTACGACACCCGCTCCCCGTTCCCGCGAACGGCCGTCCGAGTCAACAGAGTTGACGGTCGGCCACCGGGAGGGCGGCGGGTCGCCGACGGGTCAGCCGCCGGGCGCGGCCAGCGGCGGCGGCCGCATGCTCTCCGTCCCGTACGGCGGCCGGTCCGGCGGCGGGTCGAACAGTACGGCGATCTTGCCGCGCAGTCCGTACGCCCGGGCGGTGTCCGGGTCGGCCAGGCGGATGCGCAGATCGCGGACCGGACCGTGCAGCCCGTCCGCGTGCCCGGCGAGCCCCAGCAGGTCGGCAGCCTGCCGGTGGAAGTCCCCGCACTCGTCGTGATCATGCAGGTCGCGGCGCCACAGCACCACCGCGTGCCCGGAGCGCAGCGCGTCCCGCATCGCCGCGTAGCCCTCGCCGCTGCCGACGGGACCGCAGTACACGGGTACGGACGCGTCACCCATCGCCGACAGGGCGCCGTAGTACGGGAACCTGCCCCCGGCCCGGGCCCCCGGCGGATGCCCCTCGGCGGCGGGCCGCCCGTGCAGGGTCCCGTGCGCCAGCGGTCCGCGCAGGACGCCCTTCCAGCGGCGGCGCCACTCCGGGGAGGGTGGCAGGCCGTTGCGCCGGACGTCCCGGACGACGACGGTCCGCCGCATCCCGAGCGGCAGCGCCCGCTCGTCCACGAAGTCGTCTTCCTCGTCGTCCTCGACGTCCACGACGTCCTGGTCGGTTGTGGCGGCGTGGGGATCGGGGAGCAACGACCAGTCGTCCACCGGGAGGTCGAACAGCTTGCGGGGCAGGAAGACCTCGATCGCGGCGAGGTGCTCCCCGTGGTCCCCCTGGTTCAGCGCCCTGGCCAACGGCTCCCGCAGCACCCGCGCCAGCTCCTCGGCCCGCACGCCCCGGTCGTCCCCGGCGACCGGCGTGACGTCCTGCCCGCCGTAGATCAGCTGCACGCTCCACGGATGCCGGCCGTAGGTGGCCGGGCCGACCTTGACGAGGACGTCGGTGCGGGTGTCGGGGGAAGGGGGGACGAGGGAGGGGGCGGTGACGTGCGGCCGGCTCGCGCGGCCCGCCTCGGGCGGGTGAACGGACCCGGCGGGAAGCGGCGCCGTGCCGGGCTCGGTGGGTGACGGCGTACCGAGGCACTCGACGGTGGACGGCGCTTCCAGGACGGACGGCGCTTCCTGAGACGGCGCTTGCGGAGCGGACGGCACTTCGAGGGCGCCGACCGGCGTCGGCAGGTCGGCGGCCGCGCTCTGCGCCGGAACGGCCTGCGCCGGAGTCACGACCGCTCCGTTCGCCACGGGCACCCCGTTGGAGGGGCCACCGGGCAGGTCACCGGGCTGACTGTCGGACAGGCCACCGGACTGACTGCCGGGTGGGCCACCGGGCCGGCCGCCGGTCAGCGCATCGACGACGGCCGTGGTCGGACCGTCGGCCCGTCCCGCCCCGTCGGCGCCCTCCAGCAGCGCGCGGATGGCCTCGCCGACCGCCCAGTGCCGGTGGCCGGCGGCCTGCCCGGCTATCCACTCGGTGAACGCCCGAAGCCGTCCCGCCTCCACCTCCCCGGCGTGCTCGCGCGCGGCCTTGCGGGCCACCCGGGCGGCGTACAGCAGTACGGCATCCAGGTCGACCAGCGTTCCACCGCCGCCGGGGTCCAGCATGCGCAGGCCGTACAGCAGCGCGGCGCCCTCGCGCCAGGTGCGGACGTTCGGCAGCACCAGCGACGGCAGCCGTTCGCCCCGCACCTGCTCCTTCACGTCCTCCACGAGGTGGACGACCTCACCCGCCCCGGCCGGCGGCGGCAGGTGGGCGAGATGGCCGTGGAGCCGTGTGCGCAGTTCGGTGGTGATCCCGGAGACGGAGGGCGCGTGACCGGGCAGGGTGGCCTGGACGGCGGTCCAGTGGGGGTACGGCGAGGGGACGCCGAGAAGACTCGCGTGATGGAGGTCGTGGGCGCGCAGCACCTCGCGCACCGCACGCCCGGCCTCGCGCGAGTCCAGCAGTTCGTACAGCGCGGTGACCGGGACGGCGACGCCCTCCTCCCGCCGGCGCCCTTTGATCACGCCGATGACGGAGCCGTGCCGCAGGTCGAGCACCGGCCCGCCGGAGAGCCCGCCGATGGGGAGGATGCCGGTGAGCAGCAGGGCACGGGCGTCGGAACCGGCCAGTTCGCCGCTGCCCTGCCGGATGCCCAGCTCACCGGTCTGCACCGACCAGCCGTAGAGCCCGAGCGGGGTGCGCGGGCCGGCTTCCCGGTCGCCGAGCCACAGGCAGCGCACCTCGTCGGCCCCGGTCACCCGGACGAGCGCGAGGTCGGGGAACGGCCAGGGGTCACGCGCCGGCCGTCCGGCCTCGGGCCGGGGCGCGACGACGACGGCCGTCCCGGTGCCGCCGCGCGGCTCCCAGGCGCCGTCGGCGGTGCGCTCCTGCCAGGTCACGCTCAGGGCGCTCTGCCCTCGGCACACCGCGGCTCCCCCCTTCCCCACGACATGGGCGCAGGTCAACAGCCAGCCCGGGGCTATGAAGAACCCCGACCCCCAGTACGAGTCACGGTCCGTTGCATACCCGTCACCCGGTGCGCCGATGCGCGCGAGGGAGGGGCGCACCATCTCGTCGAAGGCGCTCATACGGCGCCGGGGGCCGGGGACTGCGGCGGTACGACCGCGCCACCCGCCGTCGCCGGGTCCGCGCCGTCCGCCGCCGTGGCCGGTTCGGTCCAGGTCAGGGACACGGTGAGGGAGGATCTGCCGCCCCCCTCGGCGATGGCGCTCACGATCTTGCCGGACTGCGCCGTCAGTTCGATACCGAAGCTGACGGAGACCTCGACGGGTGCCGGTGTGTCCAGACCGGCGCGCAGGGAGCGCACGACGCCACCGACCGTGCCGGCCAGTCCTTCCGCCATGTCGATGACCCGGTCGCCCAGCCCGGTGTCCCAGTAGCCGTCCTCGTCCAGCGCCTCCTCGGCGGCGGCGCTGATCCTGGCCCAGACGACGGTTCCGTCGTCCAGACGCACGCGTTCGATTCCTCCAGCCATGACGCCCCCGTTCGCCGATGGGAGGAGAAGGCTAACTCCCGGGGAGGGAGAGGGGGAGGGGAAGAGGGGTGCCGGCGAAGGATACGGCCGGTGATCGCCCCCACCCGTCCTGCTCGTCCGCCTCGTCGTGCTCGTCGGCCTCGTCCTACTCGTCCTCCTCGTCGTCGAGCCGCGCGAGCCAGGTGGCCAGGCGCTCCACGGGCACCTCGAAGTCCGGGTTCAGATCCACGAACGTACGCAACTGCTCCGCCAGCCACTCGAAGGTGACCTCTTCCTCGCCACGCCGCTTCTCCAACTCCTCGATACCGCGGTCGGTGAAGTACATCGGTGCCCATCTCCAGCAGATACATCGGCCTGACAACAACTCCCACCAGCCTATGTCGCCACCGTGCCCCGTCCGGGACCAGCCGGGCAGCCGGGCCCCCGCTGCGGACGATCCCCGAAAGGGCGTCTTGACTTCCCGCGACCACGATATATCGTGAATCTCGTGGGAACGCGATATGGCGTGTCCCGACACGTGTCCTGGCCAGCCGAGGAGGCCCCATGCCCGAATGGACCGTCACCGAACCCCAGAAGCTGACCTTCGACACCCCCGTGCGCGACCTCCAGGTCCGCATCGTCAACGGCACGGTGAACGTGGTGGGCACGGACGAGGGCTCGGCCCGCCTGGAGGTCTCGGAACTGGAAGGCCCGCCTCTGATCGTCACCCGGAACGGCACCACCCTCACCGTGGCCTATGAGGACCTGCCCTGGAAGGGGTTCCTCAAGTGGCTCGACCGGAAGGGCTGGCGCCGCAGCGCCGTCGTCTCCCTCGCGGTCCCCGCCGACACGCGCGTCGAGGTGGGCGTGGTCGGCGCCGCCGCGGTCGTCTCCGGCATCCGTGGCCCCGCGGTGGTCAAGGGAGTGACGGGCGACACCACCCTGGTCGGGGTCTCGGGCCCGGTCCGCGCGGACACCGTCTCGGGGAGCCTGGAGGCCCAGGCGGTCACCGGCGACCTGCGGTACCACTCGGTCTCCGGCGACCTGACCGTGGTGGAGGGCTCCGGCTCCTCCGTGCGGGCCGACACCGTCAGCGGCTCCATGATCGTCGACCTGGACCCGGACGGCCCGACGGACATCGGCCTCACCAGCGTCTCGGGCGAGATCGCCATCCGCCTGCCGCACCCGGCCGACGCCGAGGTGGAGGCCAACACCGCGAGCGGCACGATCTCCAACGCCTTCGACGGCCTGCGGGTGCACGGCCAGTGGGGCGCCCACAAGATCACCGGCCGCCTCGGCGCCGGCACCGGCAAGCTGCGCGCCACCACGGTCTCCGGCTCGATCGCCCTGCTGCGCCGCCCGCCCCGGGACGACGACGAGAGCACCCCCTGGGGCTCCGAGCCCCACCCGGCCGGCCACTCCCCCGGCGCCCCGGGAGACAATTCCGTCTCCGGCCGGGACGCCGCCGGGGACACCTCCGGCACCACCGATGCCGGCGCTTCCACCGGCGACCCGGCCGACGGCACGACCGACAAGAAGGTGCTCTGACATGCCTCCCGTCTTCGCCCACGGCCGCCTCCGCCTGTACCTGCTCAAGCTGCTCGACGAGGCCCCGCGTCACGGCTACGAGGTGATCAGGCTTCTTGAGGAGCGCTTCCAGGGCCTCTACGCCCCCTCGGCCGGCACGGTGTACCCCCGCCTGGCCAAGCTGGAGGCGGAGGGCCTGGTCCGGCACACCACCGAGGGTGGCCGCAAGGTGTACGCCATCACGGACGCGGGCCGCGCCGAACTCGCCGACCGCAGCGGCGAGCTGGCCGACCTGGAGCTGGAGATCCGCGAGTCGGTCGCGGAACTGGCCGCCGAGATAAGGGCCGACGTGCGCGGCGCGGCCGGTGACCTGCGCCGCGAGGTGCGCGCCGCCGCCTCCGAGGCCCGCCGTGGCACGAAGGCGTCCGGGGCCGAGCACTCCTTCGGGGCGTACGGCGAGATGGGTGAGAAGGAGGCCTGGAAGACCGCCAAGGAGGAGATGCGCCGGGTCAAGCAGGAGTGGAAGGAGCAGGCGCGGCGCGCCAAGGACGAGAGCCGCCGGGCCCGCGAGGAGGCCCAGCGTGCCCGTCGCCAAGCCCAGGAGGCGCAGGCACGGGCACGGGCCCAGGCGCAGGAGGAGATGCAGCGCATCGCCCGCCGCGTCCAGGACCGCGTCCAGGACCACTTCACGCGCGGCGACTGGCCGACCGGCGTCCGCGAGGGCCTCACGGAACTGGCCAAGGAGCTCGGGGACTTCGGGAAGGACTTCGGCAAGGACTTCGGCAAGGACTTCGGCAGGGACTGGACCTTCGGCCGCCCCGCCGGGGAACCGCACCACACGTTCCCCGGGGAGGACTTCCCCGCCGACTACGAGCCTTCCTGGGCCCACGAGGACACCACGGGCGATCCGGCCCGCGACCTGGACCGCCTCCTGGACCGCTTCCGCGACGACATCCGCGACGCGGCCCGCGACCACGGCGTCACCCCCACCCAGCTCCGCGAGGCCCGCCACCACCTCTCCACGGCGGCGGCCCGCATCGCAGCTCTGCTCCACACCCCCAAACCCTGACACCCCGGCCGACCGAGCCGACCGAGCCGACCGCCCGCGGACGCCCCCTCCCGGCCGAGCGAGTCGGGTGGGCGGGCGGTCGGGCGAACACCGCCAGGGCGAGCTCGTCGGGTGGGCGGTCGGGCGAACACCGCCGGGGCGAACCCGACGCTCATCCCCCAGCCGACCGCGCCGCCGGACAGACCCGCGACACCCCTTCGAACGTCACCCCGTGATCCGCCAGCACCTCGCCCGCCACCCCCGGCACCACGGTGAGCGCCAACAGCAGATGCTCATCCCCGATCCCCCGATCACGCCGCGCCAGGGCAACCCGCAACGCCCGCTCCAACACCCCCTTCGCCCCCCGACCGAAGCCGGGCCGGCCCCCACCCCGACCCCGGCCCCCACCCCGCCCTCGGTCACCGGACATCGCTCCGACGCCGTGCACCTCCTCCACCCGCGCCACGATCTCCGACACATCGATCCCGAGTCCGGCCAGCGCGTCCGCGTCGGCCCGGGTCAGCCCGGCCCGCCGCCGGGCCTCCCCGACATCGCGCCGTACCCGCTCCCGCGCCTCCGGCTCCGCGAGCCCGAGGGCGGACAGCGCGAAGGACGCCCGGCTGCCCTCCCGGTCGAGGAGCGCGAGCAGCAGATGCTCGGCGTCCACGGACCGCGCCCCATCCTTCTCCGCGTACACGAACGCCCCCTCGACCACCGCCCGGGCGTCCTTGGTGAACCGCTCGAACATCAATGCCTCCCGTACTTCTTGTGCACGGCCTGCCTGCTGACACCCAGCTCCGCGGCGATCTCCTGCCACGACCAGCCCTGATTGCGCGCACTGCGCACCTGTACCGCCTCCAGCTGCTCCAGCAGCCGGCGCAGCGCGGCCACGGCCCGCAGTCCGACCCGTGGATCACGGTCACCGGCGCGCTCGGCGAGATCGGTTGCCTCACTCATACTGTCAATCTAGGTTGACATGCACCGGGCGTCAACCCCAGTTGACAACCATGGCCATGCGAAAGGCGGGCCCGACCCTCCGGACCCGCCTCTCGACCACTCGGCCGTCCGACCTCTCAGCCGTCCGACCTCCCGGCCGTCGGGCTCCGCGGCCCGACAACCCGTCGCACCTCAGGAGTTGGTCAGCACGATCTTCCCGAACTGCTCCCCGGAAGCCAGCCGTTCGAAGCCCTCCCGGGCCCGGTCCAGCGGCAGTTCCTCGTCGATGACCGGCCGCACCCCCGTCGCGGCGCAGAAGGCGAGCAGGTCCTCCAGCTCGTCCTTGGTGCCCATGGTGGAGCCGACCACCTTCAGTTCGAGGAAGAAGATCCGGGTCAGCTCGGCGTGCGAGGGCCGGTCCCCGCTGGTGGCACCGGAGATCACGAGCGTCCCGCCGGGCCGCAGGGACTTCACGGAGTGGGACCAGGTGGCGGCGCCGACGGTCTCGATGACCGCGTCCACCCGCTGCGGCAGCCGAGCCCCGGGCTCCACGGCCTCCACCGCGCCCAGCTCCAGGGCCCGCTTCCGCTTGGCCTCGTCCCGGCTGGTGGCGAAGACCCGCAGTCCGGCGGCCTTGCCGAGGGCGATCGCGGCCGTGGCGACACCGCCGCCCGCGCCCTGCACCAGGACCGAGTCACCGGGTCGTACCCCGGCATTGGTGAACAGCATCCGGTACGCCGTCAGCCAGGCGGTCGGCAGACAGGCCGCCTCGGCGAAGGACAGCTCCTTCGGCTTGGGCAGGATGTTCCAGGTCGGCACGGCGACCTGTTCGGCGAAGGTGCCCTGGTACCGCTCGGTGAGGATGGAGCGCGGCTCGTCGGGGCCGACGCCGTGGCCGGTCTGGCCGATGACGGAGTGCAGGACGACCTCGTTGCCGTCCGCGTCGACTCCGGCGGCGTCGCAGCCGAGGATCATGGGCAGCCGGTCCTCCGGGAGGCCGACGCCCCGCAGGGACCAGAGGTCGTGGTGATTGAGGGAAGCGGCCCGCACCGTGACGGTGCTCCAG
The DNA here is from genome assembly GCF_002920615.1 of Streptomyces sp. Ru62. GTDB lineage: Bacteria > Actinomycetota > Actinomycetes > Streptomycetales > Streptomycetaceae > Streptomyces. Next base: position 75,315 of record NZ_PQSU01000011.1, on the reverse strand, counting down.
CCGGGACGGGCCTCGGGAGCCGGGCGCTCCCCCAACTCAAGGCCGGTGAGCGGCTGGTCGCGGTCGATTCGGGCGGCGTAGACAGCGAACATGGTGCCGACGATAGGTCCGCGATGCAGCCGGCGGAACCAGGCCCCCCTGTGACACATGCCCTCTTGCGCAACGGCACCCGTGCGGCGCACGGCCACCGGCACCCCCGGACGGCACCGTCCGAACCCCCGGACCGGCGGGCCCTGGACCAAAGGATCGGCCCCGTCCGCACGGACGGGGCCGATCAGTACTACCCGGTACCACCCGGTACCACCCGGCACTACCAAGCGCTGTTCAGCGCTGGGCGGCGCGATGTCACCGGCGAGCCACGCCCTCGGCCCGCGCGGCGGCGGCGACCGCCGCCGTGACGGCGGGAGCGACCCGCTCGTCGAACGGAGACGGAATCACGTAGTCGGCGGCGAGGTCGTCACCGACCACCGCGGCCAGCGCCTCGGCGGCGGCGATCTTCATCCCCTCGGTGATCCGCGTGGCCCGCACCTGGAGCGCGCCCGCGAAGATCCCGGGGAAGGCCAGCACGTTGTTGATCTGGTTCGGGAAGTCGGAGCGCCCGGTGGCGACGACCGCGGCGTACTTGTGCGCGACGTCCGGGTGCACCTCGGGGTTCGGGTTGGCCATCGCGAACACGAAGGCGCCCTCGGCCATGGAGGCGACGGCGTCCTCGGAGACCGTACCGCCGGAGACGCCGATGAAGACGTCGGCGCCCGCGAGGGCGTCCTCCAGCGAGCCGGTGAGGCCGGCCTTGTTCGTGAAGCCGGCCAAGTCGCGCTTGACCGGGGTCAGGTCCTCCCGGTCGGCCGACACGACGCCCTTGCGGTCGGCCACCGCCACGTCACCGATGCCGGCCTCGATCAGCATCTTGGCGATGGCGACACCGGCCGCGCCGGCGCCGGAGATGACGGCCCGCAGCTGGCCGATCTCGCGTCCGCTGAGCCGCGCCGCGTTCCGCAGCGCCGCGAGCGTCACGACGGCCGTACCGTGCTGGTCGTCGTGGAAGACCGGGATGTCGAGGCGCTCCTGGAGGCGGCGCTCGATCTCGAAGCACCGGGGCGCCGAGATGTCCTCCAGGTTCACTCCGCCGAAGGAGGGAGCGAGCCGGACGACGGTCTCGACGATGTCGTCCACGTCGGTGCAGTCGAGCGCGATCGGCACCGCGTCGACGCCGCCGAACTGCTTGAACAGGATCGCCTTGCCCTCCATCACGGGGAGGGAGGCCTGGGGACCGATGTCCCCGAGTCCGAGCACGGCCGTACCGTCGGTGACGACGGCGACGACGTTGGACTTCCATGTGTAGTCGTTGACCAGCTCCGGCGTTTCCGCGATCGCGGTGCACACGCGAGCGACGCCGGGCGTGTACGCGAGGGAAAGGTCGTCCTTGTCGCGGACCGGCACGGTGGCCTGCACGGCCATCTTGCCGCCGCGGTGCAGCGCGAACGCCGGATCGAAGGAATCGAGGGGCTCCGCCCCGCCGTCCTGGTCCGTTGTGTTGTCGCTGCGAGGATTGACGATCTCCGCTGCCACTTTGTTTTACCCCTTAGGTATGCATGGTTTGAGGGTCGACCACTCCTGGTGAGGGGTGGGCGGGCACCGCGTACGGCTCGATTGCGGATACGTACGAGCTCCTACGCGACGGGCGCGCCGCACACGCGCCCTGAGCCCCGGATGAGGGGTGTAAAGAACCTTCTTACCGGACGGACGGCGCCCGCGACGAGTCCAATAGGTGCAAGGTCACATCCCGGAACCGGAAGACGACACGCGGGCGACGCGCGGACGGCACGCGGATGACGCGCGACGGCGGACCGGAATGGCCCGAAAACGCCCATGGACGACCGATGGGGACGGGTGAAGGAGTGACCACATCCTGAGACATGCTGAAGATTTTCCGGCCGGGGCGCTGGATTCCCGCAGATGGTTCGGTGGGGATGGACCAAGGTTGTACCGACCTGATGCGGTTCGGGGGTCACCCGTTATCCGATTTTGACATAGCGACGCCCCTGAATGGCGCAGACCGAATGGCAAGATGCCGTAAACCCACGAGGTCGCGACACCCGAAGGTGTGTGTTTCCGTCGACCCATCGGCCACTCTTCCATCCGCCGGAGGAACCACGATGACCGCAAGCTCCACCCGTCGTACGACCGCAGCGCGCTCCCGTCTGGCCGCGGCCGGTGCGATCGCGGTCGCAGGGGCCCTTCTGATCACCGGCTGCGGTGACCAGACCAAGGACAAGAACGAGAACTCCGGCAGCGCTTCCGCCGGCAGCGCCCCGCTCGCCGACAAGCTCCCGCAGGACATCCGGAGCAAGGGCAAGATCAGGGTCGGTTCGGACATCGCGTACGCCCCGGTCGAGTACAAGGACTCCGCCGGCAAGGTCGTCGGCCTGGACCCCGACCTGGCGGCGGCCCTCGGCAAGCAGCTCGGGGTGACGTTCGACTTCCAGAACGGCACCTTCGACGCCCTGCTCACCGGTCTGCGCTCGGACCGGTACGACATCGCCATGTCGGCCATGACGGACAACAAGAACCGTCAGGAGGGCGTCGACCCGGACACCGGCAAGAAGGTCGGTGAGGGCGTCGACTTCGTCGACTACCTGACCGCCGGTGTCTCGATATACACCCGCAAGGGCGACACCAAGGGCATCACGTCCTGGGACGACCTGTGCGGCAAGAAGCTCGCCGTCCAGCGCGGCACCACCTCCGAGGACCTGGCCAAGCAGCAGGCCAAGAAGTGTCCGAGCGGCAAGAAGCTCGCCATCGAGGCCTTCGACGACAACCAGCAGGCCCAGACCCGGCTGCGTTCGGGCGGCGCGGACGCCGTGTCCGCGGACTTCCCGGTGGCGGCGTACGCGGTGAAGACCTCCGGCGGCGGCAAGGACTTCGAGATCGTCGGCGACCAGGTCGAGGCGGCGCCGTACGGCATCGCGGTCTCCAAGAAGGAGACCCAGCTGCGCGACGCGCTCCAGGCCGCGATGGACGCGATCATCAAGAACGGCGAGTACCAGAAGATCCTCGAGAAGTGGGGCGCGCAGGACGGCGCCGTCAAGGAGTCCGTGATCAACGGCGGCAAGTGACCCGCGGCACCAAGCGGCCACTGAGAGGCAATTCCCGTGACTGACATCGACAAGACGGCGGGGCCGGTGGACACGCCACCGGCCGGCGCGGAGGCCATCAAGGCCATTCCGGTCCGGCACTACGGACGCTATGTCTCCGCCGTCATCGCGATCGCGCTCCTCGTCGCGATCATCTACGCGTTCGGCCAGGGCCGGATCAACTGGCACGCGGTACCGGACTACTTCTTCGACGACCGGATCCTCACCGGCGTCGGCAAGACCCTCCTGCTGACCGTGCTGTCGATGCTGATCGGCATCGTCGGCGGCATCGTCCTCGCGGTGATGCGGCTGTCGAAGAACCCCGTGACCTCGTCCATCGCCTGGTTCTACATCTGGTTCTTCCGCGGCACCCCGGTCCTGGTCCAGCTGTTCCTCTGGTTCAACCTGGGCCTGGTCTTCGAGTACATCAACCTGATGCCGTTCTACAAGGACTACTGGTCGAACTTCATGACGCCGCTGCTGACGGCGTTGCTCGGCCTGGGTCTGAACGAGGCGGCGTACATGGCCGAGATCTGCCGGGCCGGTCTGCTGGCGGTGGACGAGGGCCAGACCGAGGCGGCCCACGCGCTCGGCATGAGTCACGGCAAGACGCTGCGCCGGGTGGTCATCCCGCAGGCGATGCGCGTGATCGTGCCGCCGACGGGCAACGAAGTGATCAACATGCTGAAGACGACCTCGCTCGTGGCGGCCGTCCAGTATCCCGAGCTGTTCCGTTACGCCCAGGACATCGGCCAGAACTCCGGTGCCCCGGTGGAGATGTACTTCCTCGCCGCGGCCTGGTACCTGATCATGACGTCGGTGCTGAGCGTCGGCCAGTACTACATCGAGCGGTACTACGCCCGCGGCTCCAGCCGCCAGTTGCCGCCGACGCCGTGGCAGAAGGTGAAGACCAACATGCTCTCCCTGGGCCGGCCTAAGGGAGGCATGGCATGACCGACAAGCTGAGCAAGACCCCGCCGCAGGGCACCGTCCCGATGGTCAAGGCGCAGGACGTCCACAAGTCCTTCGGCCATGTCGAGGTGCTGAAGGGCATCGACCTGGAGGTCAAGCCGGGCGAGGTGTTCTGCCTCATCGGCCCCTCCGGTTCCGGCAAGTCGACCTTCCTGCGGTGCATCAACCACCTGGAGAAGATCAACGCCGGGCGGCTGTACGTCGACGGCGAGCTGGTCGGCTACCGCCAGCAGGGCGACAAGCTGTACGAGCTGCGCGACCGCGAGGTCGCGATGAAGCGCCGGGACATCGGCATGGTCTTCCAGCGCTTCAACCTGTTCCCGCACATGACGGCCGTGGAGAACGTCATGGAGGCGCCGGTGCAGGTCAAGGGCGCGAACCGGACGCAGGCGAGGGAACGCGCCATGCAGCTGCTGGAGCGCGTGGGCCTGGCCGACCGGGCCGGGCACTACCCGTCGCAGCTCTCCGGCGGCCAGCAGCAGCGCGTGGCGATCGCCCGGGCGCTGGCGATGGACCCGAAGCTGATGCTGTTCGACGAGCCGACCTCGGCCCTGGATCCGGAGCTGGTCGGTGACGTCCTGGACGTCATGCGGGACCTCGCCGAGTCCGGCATGACCATGGTCGTCGTCACCCACGAGATGGGCTTCGCCCGCGAGGTGGGCGACAGCCTGGTGTTCATGGACGACGGCGTGGTGGTGGAATCCGGCCACCCGCGGGACGTCCTGACGAACCCGCAGCACGAGCGGACGCAGTCGTTCCTGTCCAAGGTGCTCTGAGGCGGGTGCGCTGACGCGGGTGCTCCGAAGCGGGTGCTCCGACGCCACACCGGGCGAGGGCGGTACGGGATCTCCGTACCGCCCTCGCCCGTCGTCAGGGCAGCAGCTGGGCCTGAGCACCAGTTCGCGCGACTGGGCCCGGCTGACCGGGAAGGTCTTCGGCAACGGACCCCGCGGACCCTGGCCCACGAAGCCCGTCCACTCCCCCTCTCCGCCGGTCCCCGGATACGGACCGTCTCACCCGTACCAGTGCGGTGGGGGGTCCTGGGGGACGCGGAAGAGGCGGTACGACTTCTCGTACCGCCTCTGTGGTGTACCGGGCGCCGGCCTACTTGACGGCGAGGAGCAGCGTGTCGGAGGGCGAGCACCACACGGGCCGGGCCTCGCCGAAGCCCTGGGCGAGCAGGGTGCGCGCGTGCCAGGCCGCCGACGGCACGTCCCCGTCCGCGTGTTCGCCGTAGATCTCGAAGCGGCGGGCGGTCGGCTCGGCGAGGACCGGGTCCTGGGCGGCCAGCTGCCACCAGTCGGCCCAGTCCAGGGCGCCGTCCCGCTTGGCCTGATCCATGCGGGCGTGGCGCTGGGCGCGCTCGGCCGCGTTGATCCGGGGCGTGGTGTCGTCGATCATGTGGTCCGCGTTCATGAAGACACCGCCGTCGCGGACCAGCCCCGCGACCTGACCGTAGAGGGCCGCGAGGGGTTCGCTGTGCAGCCAGTGGAGGGCCGTGGCGGTCAGTACGGCGTCGTACGAGTCGTACGGCAGTCCGGCCGGCCAGTCGGGGTCCTTGAGGTCGGCGGTGACGAGGGTGACCCGGTCGTCGCCGGCGAAGGTGCCGTGGGCGATGGCGAGCAGCGCGGGGTCGAGGTCGACGCCGGTGCTGGTGGCGTCGGGGAAGCGGCGCAGCAACCGGGCGGTGATGCTGCCGGTGCCGCACGCGAGGTCGAGCACCCGGGGGGCCGTGCCCACGAGCGCCTCGACCATGTCGAGCATGATCCGGAACCGTTCCTCACGGTCCGGCATGTACCACTCCTGCTGCCGGTCCCAGCTCTCCTGCCAAGCCGCCCAGTCGGTTCCGGTACTCGTCGTCATGGAACACCGACTCCCCTCGGTTCGCGTAATACCCTGGAAGCACGACCGGCTGTTACCCGACCGCAGACCCGACGATAAAGCGCCTCCGTAAGGACTACAAGTGGAACTGGCCTATTACTCGGATTACGCCGTACGTCTCGTGAACAGCGAGGAACCGGCCCGGGGCAGGGACACCCTGACCACGGTCGAGGCCGTCCGCGATCTCTTCGGCGACAACGCGTCGGCGGCCCGCCGCGCCACCGACGCCGACGTCACACGCTTCCGCTCGGTCCGGGCGCGGCTGCGCGGGGTCTTCGAGGCAGCCGACCAGGGCGACGAGACCCTGGCCGTGGACCTGCTGAACTCCCTGCTGCTGGAGTTCCCGGTCAGCCCGCAGATCTCCGGGCACGACCACCGCGACGACGACGGCCGCCCGCTCTGGCACATGCACCTGGCCGACCACCCCTCCAACGCCACCGCCGGCTACGCGGCGATCGCGGCGATGGGCCTGGCCTTCCACCTCACCGAGTACGGCGTCGACCGGCTCGGCCTGTGCGAAGCCGCCCCGTGCCGCAACGCCTACCTGGACACCTCGACCAACCGCTCCCGCCGCTACTGCTCGGACCGGTGCGCCACCCGCGCCAACGTCGCCGCCTACCGGGCCCGCAAGCGCCTGGAGGCCGACCGGTCGGGCAGCAGCGGCCTCGCCGCCGAGAGCGCCCAGCGCAGCAGCGCGAGCGGCGAGCGCTGACCGGCCCGGAGCGGGCGGAACCGGAACCAGGCCGTCCCGAGGATCAGCTCCTCGGGCACGACCCCGTAGTCGGTGCTGTCCCCGCCCGCGTACGGGTTGTCGCCGAGCACCCACCAGCCGCCCTCGCGTCGCTCCACGGCACGCTTGACGACCAGCAGGTCCTGCTGGAACGGATGACGCAGGACCACGACGTCCCCGGACCTGACCGCACCCCCGTACCGCACGATCAACTGATCCCCGTGGTGCAGCGTGGGCACCATGGACGGGCCGGTCACCTCGGCCAGCCCGAAGGGCGCCACGGCCCTCCCCCGTTCGGTCTCCTGCGACAGCTCCGGCATCCCCGGCACCTCCCCGGTCCGTTCCTCCACCAGTCTCAGTCTCACCCTGGACTTTTGTCCTAAGCCCTAGGGGGCACCCGAGAAATCGCCTTCCACAGGGAGTAATGTCGCACCTGAGAAGACGATCACGAGGAAGGAATGCTCCATGCTTTCCCGCCTGTTTGCCCCCAAGGTCAAGGTCAGCGCCCACTGCGACCTGCCCTGCGGCGTGTACGACCCGGCCCAGGCCCGCATCGAGGCGGAGTCGGTGAAGGCCGTCCAGGAGAAGATGGCCGGAAACGACGACCCCCACTTCCAGGCACGCGCCACCGTCATCAAGGAGCAGCGCGCGGAGCTGGCCAAGCACCACGTGTCCGTGCTCTGGAGCGACTACTTCAAGGCCCCGCACTTCGAGAAGTACCCGGAGCTGCACCAGCTGGTCAACGACACCCTGAAGGCCCTCTCGGCCGCCAAGGCGTCCACCGACCCGGCGACGGGCCAGAAGGCGCTGGACTACATCGCCCAGATCGACAAGATCTTCTGGGAGACCAAGAAGGCCTGACCCAAGGCCCCCGGATCTCGCACAGGACGCGGAAGCGGCCCGCCCGGATGCCCGGGCGGGCCGCTCTCGCGTGGATTCCGGCCCGCGGCGGCCCGTCGCTCACACGCCGGACGCCCGGACAACTGGAGGAGAACGCTCCGTCGCATTGGTGGGATTCTGTTGCGCGTCCCTGTGCGAAGCTGAGCGGGTGACCGCCCTGGAGGACCTGCGACGGCTGCGGCGGGTGCGCGACCGCATGGACCGCGAGTACGCCGAGCCGCTCGACATGACCGAGCTGGCCCGTGACGCCCTCATGTCGCCGGGCCACTTCCAGCGCAGCTTCCGCAAGGCGTTCGGGGAGACGCCGTACAGCTACCTGATGACCCGGCGGATAGAGCGGGCCAAGGCGCTGCTGCGCCGGGGCGATCTGACCGTGACCGAGGTGTGCCTCGCCGTCGGCTGTACCTCGCTCGGCTCCTTCAGCTCCCGGTTCACCGAGCTGGTCGGCGAGACGCCGAGCGCCTACCGCGCCCGTGACCACGCTGAGACCGCGGCGATCCCGCCCTGTGTGGCCCGCCGGCTGACCCGGCCGCGCCGCCGCCCGTACTGAGGCGCGACGCCGTCCCCGACTCTAGGGTGAGTCCATGGACGTGAAACTCGCGCAGTGTTTCCTTGCCGTGGACGACCATGACAAGGCCATCGCCTTCTACCGGGATGTGCTCGGTCTGGAGATCCGCAACGACGTGGGCTTCGAGGGGATGCGCTGGGTGACCCTGGGCTCCCCGCTCCAGCCCGACGTGGAGATCGTCCTGGAGCCGCCGGACGCGAGCCCGGACGCCTCCCCCGCCGACAAGCAGGCGCTCAACGAACTCCTCGCCAAGGGCCTGCTGCGCGGTGTCATCTTCACCACGCCCGACTGCGACGCGCTGTACGAGCGGGTGCGCGAGTCCGGCGCCGACGTCCTCCAGGAGCCGATGGACCAGCCGTACGGGGTGCGCGACTGCGCCTTCCGGGACCCGGCCGGCAACCAGCTCCGCTTCCTCGAACGCCCCACGAACTGAACCCCGCCCGCTGACTCCGGCCGCTGAAGTCCGGCCGCCCGTCGCCCTGTTCGGTCCCGGCTCCGCCTAGACTCCCCGGATGACGATCCGCTGGACGTACGCCTTCGCCGACCGCCCCGCCGCGCGCCTGGCCGACGCGTGCGCCTTCTGGGCGGCCGTCACCGGCACCCGGCTCTCCGCGTTCCGGGGCGAGCACGGCGAGTTCGTGACCCTGCTGCCCGAGGGGGCGGACCCCGGCGTGAAGCTCCAGGGCGTCACCGAGGGCGACGGCGGCGCCCACCTCGACCTGTGCGCCGAGGACGTACGGGAGTTGACGGCACTCGCCCGGCGACTAGGCGCCGGTCTCGTGGCGGACCACGGCGACTGGGCCGTACTGCGCTCTCCGGCCGGGCAGTTGTTCTGCGCCGTGCCCTGGCAGGGGGAGACGGTACGGCCGCCGGTGGTGTCCGGCAGCCGCCTGGACCAGGTGTGCCTCGACATCCCGCCGTCCCGGTACGACACCGAGTCCGCGTTCTGGGCCGCGCTGACCGGGTGGGAACGGCTGACGGGCTCCCGGCCCGAGTTCGCCGTGCTGCGGCCGCCGGCGGGCCTGCCGCTACGGCTCCTGCTCCAGCGGCTCGACGAGGAGCGCACTGCCTCCGCTCACCTCGACCTGGCCTGCGCGGACATCACCGCCGTCCGGGCGCGGCACGAGGAGCTGGGTGCGGCTCCGGTGCGCGACGGCGCCCACTGGACGGTGATGCGCGACCCGGCCGGCGGCACGTACTGCCTGACCGGCCGGGACCCGGAAACGGGCGGGCTGCCGACCGGCGGTGGCCGCCGTGGTCAGGGCGCCGACGCCGGCTGACCGCCACGCGGGACCGTGCAGGGCCTGCCCGCGCCGCCTCCCGGCTCAGCCCCACGGCTCGACGTCCACCACCGCCTCGACCGGTACGGGCCCGTACACGTGCGGGAACTCCTCCCCGCCCGGCTCGACGGACTCGTACTTCACCGGTGCCCCGACCCGCGCCGGGTCCACGACCAGCACGACCAGCTCGTCCGGGCCGTCGTAACCGCCGTAGAGGAAGTCGGCGATGCGCGGGAGCTGCTCACGCGTGGAGCAGTGGATGAAGCCCTCCTCCTGGAGGGTGCGGCCCCGGGTGGACATCTCGTAGGCGCCGCTCTCGCGCGCCGCCTCCCACAGGGAGCGCTCGGTGAGGTGCAGGACGTACGGCAGTTTCGGCATGCGCCCACGCTACGGCGCCCCCGCCCGCCCCCGTGCTCAGACGGCGCTGTTCTCGGCGCCCGCCGCCGACGGGTCCCCCGGACCGCTTCCGCCCGGCCGGGCCTGCGCACCGGCGGAACGCTCCTGCCCGGCGGGCCGGGGGCCGGTCCCGGCGTGCGCCGCGCAGTCGGGGTTGCGGCAGGGGCCGGGGCCCCAGACCGGTACCCAGGCACCCAGGGTCTTGTGCCGCTTGACGACCGTTTCCACCGGCTGTCCGCAGATGGGACAGACGTGTTCCTCGCTGTCCATGTCCCCAGGGTAGGCCGGTGGCGCCCTCCGCGCTCCCTTCCGCCACGACCCCCGCGTCCGTCGTCGAGGGATCGGCGGCCTCCGCACACTGTGGGAGCGTGCGGAGGCCGCCTGACCGGAGCCCCCGATTGACCGCGCGGGGTCAGGAGCCGCACGGGCCCAGGGGCTCCGGGTTCTGCTCGGCCGCCGGGACGGGCGGCCTCAGCTGGTGCGCCGGGTCACGAACTCGGCGAGTGCCAGCAGACCTCCCGCCGCCTCCGGATCGGGGACCGCGCGGGCCAGCTCCTGCATGGCCCGGGCCATCCGGTCGGCCGCCTCGGCCTGCGCCCAGTCCCGGCCGCCGGCCCGCTCCACCGCCAGCGCCGTACGCGCGATCTCCCCGGCCTCCGCCTCCTCCTCGCGGAGCGGCGCCCCGTACAGCGCGGCGAGCTCGGCCGCCGCCGGGGTGCCCGAGGTCAGCGCCGCCACCACCGGCAGGGACTTCTTGCGTGCGGCGAGATCCGCGCCGGCCGGCTTGCCGGTGTGCCGCGGGTCTCCCCATATGCCGATGACGTCGTCGATGAGCTGGAAGGCGAGCCCGGCCTGCCGGCCGAAGCCGTCCAGCGCGGCCACCTCCTCCTCGTCCGCGCCCGCGTACAGCGCGCCGAGCGCGCAGGCACAGCCCAGCAGGGCACCGGTCTTGGCCTCGGCCATGGCGAGCACCTCCTCCAAGGTGACCGCGTCCGGCGCGCATCGCTCCAGGTCGGTGTCGGCGTGCTGGCCCTCGCACAGCTCCACGACACAGGCCGCGAGCCGGGCCGCGGCCGGCACCGAGGCCGGGTGCGGATCCTCGGCGAGCAGCCGCAGGGCCAGCGCCTGGAGGGCGTCCCCGGCGAGGATCGCGTCGGCGTCGCCGAACACGGTCCAGGCCGTCGGCCGGTGGCGGCGGGTGGTGTCCCGGTCCATCACGTCGTCGTGCAACAGCGTGAAGTTGTGGACCAGTTCGACCGCCGCTGCCGCCGGGACGGCCGCCGACCGGGCCGCCGGGCCGCCGAGCGCCGTGGCGGCCGCCAGCACGAGCGCGGGTCTGATCGCCTTGCCCGCGTTGCCCGCCGCCGGGGTGCCGTCGGCGTGCTGCCAGCCGAAGTGGTAGCTCGCGATCCGGCGCATGGAGCCGGGCAGCGACTCCACGGCCGCGCGCAGCTCCGGGTCGACCAGCGCCCGGGCGCGCTCCAGCTGGGCCGCCGCCTCGTGTGCGTCGAGCGGAGAGGCGGCGCCGTCCCCGGCCTTCTCGGGTGGCTCCCCCGGTGTGCCGGGACGCGGCACACCGGAGGAACGCTCTTCGGTCTCCGTCATGAACTCGGCCATGCCTCCCCCTCGCCAGGTCCGCGGAGTACGACGTCACCGGCCCGGCCGGACGCGTACTCCGAGGGCCTACCCGCCCCGGGGGGCGGGGACACGGCCACGACGTGCGGAGACGTCACCTCCATCGACCGATCTCGACGTTCTCCAGCACGCCGAGCGCGTCGGGCACCAGGACCGCGGCCGAGTAGTAGGCCGTCACCAGGTACTTGATGATGGCCTGCTCGTTGATGCCCATGAACCGGACGGACAGGCTCGGCTCGATCTCGTCCGGGATGCCGGACTGCCTGAGGCCGATGACGCCCTGGTCGGCCTCGCCGGTACGCATGGCGATGATGGAGGTCGTACGGGCCTCGCTGATCGGGATCTTGTTGCACGGGTAGATCGGCACCCCGCGCCAGGTGGGGATGCGGTTGCCGGCGATGTCGATGGTCTCCGGGACCAGTCCCCGCTTGTTCAGCTCGCGCCCGATCGCGGCGATGGCGCGCGGGTGGGCCAGGAGGAGCTTGGTGCCGCGGCGGCGGCTGAGCAGCTCGTCCAGGTCGTCCGGGCTCGGCACGCCGTCGTGCGGCTGGATCCGCTGGTCGTACTCGCAGTTGCTGAGCAGACCGAACTCCGGGTTGTTGACCAGCTCGTGCTCCTGGCGCTCCTTCAGCGCCTCGACCGTGAGCCGCAGCTGCTGCTCGGTCTGGTTCATCGGCTGGTTGTAGAGGTCGGCCACGCGCGAGTGGATGCGCAGCACGGTCTGGGCGATGCTCAGTTCGTACTCGCGGGGCCGTGGCTCGTAGTCCACGAAGGTGTGCGGGATGTCGGGCTCGCCGGAGTGGCCGGCCGCCAGCTCGACCTCCTTCTCCCCGTACTTGTTGGTCCGCTGCTCGGGGATCGAGCGCAGCCGTTCCAGGTGCGCGCGCAGCGAGTCGGAGCGCTCCGCGACCTGCTGGAAGTCCTGGCGGCTGAGGATCAGCACCGTGGTCGAGGTGTCCGCGCGGACGGTGTACTCCCAGATCGCCTCCGGGTCGAGCAGCGCCTGGTCGCCGAAGTAGGCGCCGTCGGCGAGGACACCGAGGACGGCGTCGTCGCCGTAGGGACCCGTGCCGACCTTCTCCACCCGGCCGTGGGCGAGCAGGTAGACCTCGTCCGTCTGGTTGCCGAAGTCGGCGATCACCTCGCCGGGTGCGAAGTCGCGCTGCCGGCAGCGGCGGGCCAGTTCGGCCAGCACCTCCCCGTCCTCGTACGACCTCAGGGCCGGCAGCTCGCCCAGTTCGTCCGGGATGACCTCCACCTGGTTGCCGGTCTTCACGAAGGTGATCCGGCCGTCGCCGACGGCGTACGTCAGACGCCGGTTCACCCGGTACGTGCCGCCCTGGACGTCCACCCAGGGAAGCGTGCGCAGCAGCCAGCGGGAGCTGATCTCCTGCATCTGCGGAGCGGACTTGGTGGTGGTGGCCAGGTTCCGCGCGGCCGCCGTCCCGAGGGACTGCTGCGGCCTGCCCTGATCCGTGCGGACCTCTTCGCCTACCGACATAGAGAAATGCCCTCCCATGTATGCCCGGTGCCGAAGTGCGCCGGGCACCGGTCTCGCATCGAGCGTCCCAGCACGGAGCGTGTGCGCGCCATTACCCGAAAGAGCGGGAATGGATCATCGGATTACTGGGCACGATGGGGGACCTCGCCCCGGCCCGCACCGCATGCCCCCCTCTGTCCGGATCGGCTCGCACACCGTACGAACGATGTGGTCCGGGACGTCCGGTTTCGGTAGAAGCAGGCAGGACATCCGGCAGCCGCGACCGGCGGCCGCACGGGCACGGCACGAAGGAGTCGGGCATGGCCCCACCCATGTCGGCGAGCGGATTTCTGGACGCGCTCAGGGCGGAGGGCGTCACGGTCGTCGAGGTCGGCGACTGGCAGCACCACAACCGCAATCACAAGGGCCCCTGGGGTCCGGTCCACGGCGTGATGATCCACCACACGGTGACCAAGGGCAGCGCGCGCACGGTGGAGGTGTGCCGGGACGGCCACCCGGACCTGCCGGGGCCGCTGTGCCACGGCGTGATCACCAAGGACGGCACGGTCCACCTGGTGGGCTACGGCCGCGCCAACCACGCCGGGCTCGGGGACGACGAGGTACTGCGCGCGGTGATCGCCGAGAAGGGGCTGCCGCCGGACAACGAGGCCAACACCGACGGCAACCGGCACTTCTACGGCTTCGAGTGCGAGAACCTCGGCGACGGGGAGGATCCGTGGCCGGACGAACAGCTTGAGGCGATCGAGCGGGTCGCCGCGGCACTGTGCCGGCACCACGGGTGGACGGAACGGTCGGTCATCGGCCACCGGGAGTGGCAGCCGGGGAAGGTGGACCCCCGGGGTTTCGAGATGTCCTGGCTGAGGGAGCGGGTGCGGGAACGGCTGAAGGACTAGGCGTGCTGTCCGGACGCGTCGGTGCCCCCGCGTCCGTACCGCCGCCGGACAGGTCGGTGACCCGCGTCCGTACCCGGCGCCGGGCAGGTCTGTGCCCCCGCCCCGCCCCCCGTCCGTACCGGGCGCCGGACAGCCCGGGTGACCCCGTCCCCGCCCCGCGTCCGTACCGGGCGCCGGACAGCCCGGGTGACCCCGTCCCCGCCCGCGTCCGTACCGGGCGACAATGAAGCCGTGTCCAGCCCCGATCCGCTCAGCCCCCGCCTCCCCTCGCCCCTCAACGAGGTGCGGGACGGCCGGTTCGAGCGCCGCGGGCTCCGGCTGCTGCTCAAGCGGGACGACCTCATCCACCCGCAGCTGATCGGCAACAAGTGGCGCAAACTGGTGCCCAACATCGCGGCGGCCGACGGCCGGGCCCTGGTCACCTTCGGCGGGGCCTACTCCAACCACCTGCGAGCCACGGCCGCCGCGGGCCGCCTGCTGGGGCTGCCGACCACAGGCGTGGTCCGCGGCCAGGAGCTGGCCGACCGCCCCCTCAACCCCTCCCTGGCCCGGTGCGCGGCCGACGGCATGCGGCTGCATTTCGTCGACAGATCGACATATCGCCGCAAGACCGAACCGGAGACCCTGGCCGGGATCCTGCGCGCGGCCGGCGCCGAGGACGCGTACGTCGTCCCCGAGGGCGGCAGCAACGCCGAGGCGGTCCGCGGCTGCCGCGCCCTCGGCACGGAACTGCGCGGCCGGGCCGACGTCGTCGCGGTCGCCTGCGGCACCGGCGGCACCCTCGCCGGCCTCGCCGCCGGACTCGCGGCCGGCCAGCGCGCGCTCGGCGTACCGGTCCTGAAGGGCGGATTCCTGGAGGCCGACGTAGCGGCTCTGCAGGAACGTGCCTTCGGCGCCCGCAGCGGCACCTGGACCCTGGACGACCGTTTCCACTGCGGCGGTTACGCCCGCACGACAGCGGAACTTGAGGCGTTCGCACAGGACTTCGAGCAGCGGCACGGGCTGCCCGTGGAGCGCCTTTATGTCGCCAAGTTGCTGTTCGGACTGGTCGCCCTCGCGGAGGAGAACGCCTTCGCGCGCGGAACGGCGATCGCCGCCGTCGTCACGGGACGGCCGTTCCCGGAACCCGCGACAGCGGCCCCGGAGCGCTAACCGGCCTCCCGGTAGGCCGCCGCCTCCTCCAGGTCCAGGCGTCTGAGCAGCCCGCGCAGCATCTCGTCGTCGATGTAGCGCAGGTCGCGGAGCCTGACGAAGACCTCGCGCTCGGCACTGATCATCTCGCGGGACAGCCGCCGGTAGGTGTCGTCGACGGACTCGCCGGTGACCGGGTTGACCTGTCCGAGCCGTTCCCAGACGGCGTTGCGGCGGCGCTCCAGGACCATGCGGAGCCGGTCGGCGAGCGGCTGCGGCAGCGCGTTGCGGTCGTCGGAGAGGAGTTCGTCGAGCCGGGCCTCGGCGGCCCGGGAGGCCTGGGCCTGGGCGTTTGCCTCGGCGAGCGTCTCGGCCTGCCGGTCGCGGCCGGGGAACTTCAGCAGCCGGATCAGCGGCGGCAGCGTCACGCCCTGCACGACGAGGGTGCCGATGACGGTGGTGAAGGTCAGGAAGAGGATCAGGTTGCGCGGGCCGGCGGGCATGCTCGGCGGGATGGCGAAGGCGATGGCCAGGGAGACGACACCGCGCATGCCGGCCCACGAGGTGACCATCGCGCCCCGCCAGGTGGGGTCCTGCTCGCGCTCCCTGATGCGCGTCGACATGATCCGGGGCAGGAAGGTGGCCGGATAGACCCAGACGAACCGGGCCACCACCACGACCAGGAAGACGGCGACCGCGTACCAGACGGCGACGGGGCCCTCGTACTCCCCGAGCCGCTTCAGGACGATCGGCAGTTGCAGACCGATCAGGGCGAACACCGCGGACTCCAGCACGAAGGCGACCATCTTCCACACCGCGCCCTCCTGGAGACGGGTGGCGAAGTCGACCTCCCACGCGCGGTGGCCGAGGTAGAGGGCGACGACCACCACCGCGAGCACCCCGGAGGCGTGCGCCTGCTCGGCGACCCCGTAGGCGACGAACGGGATGAGCAGGGAGAGCGTGTTCTGCAGAAGGGGCTCGGTCAGGTGTGTGCGCAGCCAGTGCAGGGGCGCCATGAGGACGAGACCGATCCCGACCCCACCGACCGCGGCGAGCGCGAACTCGCGGATGCCGCCCGCCCAGGTGGCCCCCTCCCCGACGGCGGCGCCGAGCGCCACCTTGTAGGCGGTGATCGCCGTGGCGTCGTTCAGCAGGGACTCGCCCTGGAGGATGGTGGTGATCCGGGACGGCAGTCCCACCCGGCGCGCGACCGCCGTGGCGGCGACCGCGTCCGGCGGTGCGACCACCGCGCCCAGCACCAGCGCGGCGGTCAGCGGCAGCCCGGGGATGAGCAGGTAGGCGGCCCAGCCGACGACCACGGTCGCGAAGAGCACGTATCCCACCGAGAGCAGCGCCACCGGTCGCATCTGCGCCCGCAGGTCGAGGTAGGAGCTGTCGCTCGCCGAGGTGTACAGCAGCGGGGGCAGCAGCAGCGGCAGGACGATGTGCGGATCGAGGGTGTAGGACGGCACGCCGGGGATGTACGAGACCGCCAGACCGACCGCGACCAGCAGCAGGGGCGCCGGCGCCGGGGTACGCCGGGCCGCCGCGGCCACCGCGGCACTGCCCGCCACCAGCATCAGCAGGGGCATCACGTCCATGGTCCTCGCCCACCCTCGTCTTTCGCGCGGCAACCCGCACAACCGTCGTAATCTGGCAATCATGAAACAGTGCACGCATGCCGACGCGCTGCCGCACCCGGAACCGGAGCCGCTCGACGAGACCTGTCCGGAGTGCCTGCGGGACGGCACGAACCCGGTCCAGCTGCGGCTGTGCCTCACCTGCGGCCACATCGGCTGCTGCGACTCCTCGCCGGGGCGGCACGCGACGGAGCACCACGCGCAGTCCGGTCACCCGGTGATGCGCACGTTCGAGCCGGGCGAGGACTGGCGGTGGTGCTTCGTGGACCACGTGCTCGTCTGAGCCTGTCACGACGGTTCCCGGGCGCCCCGCGAGCACCGTCCCGGACCGCCCTTCGACCGCGTCCCGGAGAGCGTTCTCCCCGAGAGCGTCCCGTCCGACCGCGTTCTCGTGTGACACTGCATGCGGCGGCTGCCACACGACGGTTCGAGCGTCTGACGTCTGGGTACGTCAACCCGGCGCGCGCTCCTCCCATTTGGGCCCGCAAACCCTCTAGACACGGAGCGTATCCACAGCTTTACTGTGAGTGACGCCAGGGGGTTGGGGTCCCGGGGACAGAAACGTTCGGAGCGCGATAGCGTCACCGTTCGAACCACGTACGCGTTACCCCGGGGGGCGACCCTCGGCCCCGTAAAGCTTGTACCACCATGGAGGTGAGGGTGTCCCAGATCGCAGGCGAGCCCGCGGCGAACCAGGACTTCGTGGAAGTCCGGCTTCCGGCTGCGGGTGCCTACCTGTCGGTGCTGCGGACGGCCACGGCCGGTCTCGCGGCCCGCTTGGACTTCACCCTGGACGAGATCGAGGACCTGCGCATCGCCGTGGACGAGGCCTGCGCGATCCTGCTCCAGCAAGCCGTGCCCGGCTCGGTGCTCAGCTGTGTCTTCCGGCTCGTCGACGACTCACTGGAGGTCACGGTGTCGGCGCCGACCACGGACGGCCACGCCCCCTCGCGGGACACCTTCGCCTGGACCGTGCTGTCGGCCCTCGCGGGCAAGGTCTCGTCCGCCGTGGACGAGGACAAGACGGTGTCGATCAGCCTCTACAAACAGCGTGGCGCCGGCCCCGGGCCGGCGTGAGGAACGGGGACGGGCCGGTGCGGGACGAAGAGCGCGGCACACGGGAGCTGCCGACCGGGGACGGGGGTGCCTCCTGGTCGGGCGACGCCGAGACCTCCGGGGCGGGTCCCCGGGACGGTTCCCGGCGCATGGCGGACGGCATCGACGGCATCCCCGAGCAGGCCAGACCGCACCCGGAGGACGACTCCGCGCGGGTCGACGGTGACGGTGCCACGGGCACTCCACCGACGGCACGCGGCGGCGCCGGACCCACCGTCCGCGCGGGGGGCAGGGCTCGGGGAAGGGCTACGGGCGGGACGATGAGCGAGCACGAGCGATACGCCCAGGACGACGCGCTGGGCACGGAGGCCGCGCAGGCCGTGCAGCACGACGTCCAGGACCGCAGCGGGGCGCGGGCGATGTTCGTCGAGCTGCGCACGCTGTCGGCGGGCAGCACGGAGTACGCCGAGCTGCGCAACCAGCTGGTCCGTATGCACCTGCCGCTCGTGGAGCACCTGGCACGCCGGTTCCGCAACCGCGGGGAGCCGCTGGACGACCTCACCCAGGTCGCCACGATCGGTCTCATCAAGTCCGTCGACCGGTTCGACCCCGAGCGTGGCGTGGAGTTCTCCACCTACGCCACACCGACCGTCGTCGGCGAGATCAAGCGGCACTTCCGCGACAAGGGCTGGGCGGTCCGCGTGCCGCGCCGGCTCCAGGAGCTGCGGCTCGCGCTGACCACCGCGACGGCCGAGCTGTCCCAGCTGCACGGCCGGTCCCCGACGGTCCACGAGCTGGCCGAGAAGCTCGCCATCTCCGAGGAAGAGGTCCTGGAGGGCCTGGAGTCGGCGAACGCGTACTCCACGCTGTCCCTGGACGTCCCCGACACGGACGACGAGTCACCGGCGGTCGCCGACACCCTGGGCGCCGAGGACGAGGCGCTGGAGGGTGTGGAGTACCGCGAGTCCCTCAAGCCGCTGCTGGAGGACCTGCCGCCGCGCGAGAAGCGGATCCTGCTGCTGCGCTTCTTCGGGAACATGACCCAGTCGCAGATCGCGCAGGAGGTCGGCATCTCGCAGATGCACGTCTCCCGCCTGCTGGCACGCACCCTGGCCCAGCTCCGCGAGAAGCTCCTCGTGGAGGAGTGAGCGGGGAGCGAGCCCCGCTCGGCGAGGCTCTGTGCGAACAGGCCCCGCCCACTGAGCCCTACTCGCCCCGGCCCGGTCCCTTGATCCCGAGGGCCCGGGTCGTCTCGCCGTTGACGAGGAGCACCAGCGCCACCACGGCGACCAGCCCGAGCGCGATACCGGCCGGAATGGCCATGCTGTCGGCCCGGAGCAGGTTGTAGGCCACGGGAAGGGCCATGAGCTGGGTGATCAGCGCCGGCCCCCGGCTCCAGCCGCGCCGCAGCAGCAGACCGCGCGCGGCGAGCAGCGGCAGCAGCGCCAGGACGACCAGGGTGATCCCCAGGGTCACGGCCTGCTGCCGGTCGTCCGGGTCACCGGTGAGCCCGAGGACGAGCACCCACAGGCCGCCGGCCACCAGCGCCGCTCCCTCCAGCGCGGCCAGCGCCGCCGCGTACGTCAGCCGGCGCGGGCGCGGCCCGGCGGCCGGGTCGGCTGCGTCTGCCGTGGCGGCTTCGGCGGTGTGCGGGGCGGGCTTCTGCTGACTGCTCACCTCAGCAGGGTAGCCCTCCCCCTCCGGCGCGCTGCCGCGCCCCGCGCCCCCGAGTGTCCAGGCTCACGCCGCGCTCTCTTACCGGATCCCTAACTCGGTCTGGGCCGAGTACCCCCCAGTAGGTACGCTGCCATGCATGCGTGCACTTCTCGTGGTCAATCCGGCGGCAACCACCACAAGCGCACGCAGACGTGACGTACTGATCCATGCGCTGGCGAGCGAGATGAAGCTGGAGGCGGTCACCACCGAGTACCGCGGCCACGCTCGCGACCTCGGCCGGCAGGCGGCGGAGAGCGACGACATCGACCTGGTGGTGGCGCTCGGCGGCGACGGCACGGTCAACGAGGTCGTCAACGGCCTCCTGCACGCCGGTCCGGCCCCGGACCGCCTCCCCGGTCTCGCCGTCGTCCCGGGCGGCTCCACGAATGTCTTCGCCCGCGCGCTGGGTCTGCCCAACGACCCGGTCGAGGCCACCGGAGCCCTGCTGGACGCGCTGCGCGACGGCACCGAGCGGGTCGTCGGCCTCGGCCTGACCTCCGGCACGCCGGGCACCGAGGACGAGGCGGTGCCGGCCCGCTGGTTCACCTTCAACGCCGGGCTCGGCTTCGACGCGGGCGTGGTGGGCCGGGTCGAGCAGCAGCGCGAGCGCGGCAAGAAGTCGACGCACGCGTTGTACGTCCGTCAGGTCGTCCGGCAGTTCCTCGGCGAGCCGAACCGCCGGCACGGCACGATCACGCTCGAACAGCCCGGTGCGGACCCGATCGAGGATCTGGTCGTCGCCATAGTCTCGAACACGTCCCCGTGGACGTATCTCGGCAATCGCCCGATGTACACGTCACCTAAGGCCTCGTTCGATACGGGCATCGACGTGCTCGGCCTCAGCCGTCTGTCCACGGCCGCGGTTGCCCGGTATGGCACCCAGTTGCTCACTTCGTCCCCCGAGCGGGGACCGCAGGGGAAGCACGCCGTCTCACTGCACGACCTGGACCAGTTCACCTTGCATTCGAAGGTGCCTCTCCCCCTTCAGATGGACGGTGACCATCTCGGGCTGCGTACGAGCGTGACGTTCACAGGCGTACGCCGTGCACTGCGTGTGATTGTGTGAGCGGAACGGGCGAAAGTCCTTTCACTCGAACGTTTAGACCAGGGTCCACCCCATGGAAGTACGGCTGTGACCTAGTCGACACCGAGGAATCAAAAAAAACTTTCCGGAAGGGGTTGTATCCGCCGCTGAGGTTTGCGAGTCTCTACGTGGCGATCGGGACGGCCCGCAACACCGGCCTCCACTGATCGCCAGAACCCCTCTTCAAACACAGGACCACGCCGGGTGAAGACTCGGCGGTCGGCCCTTCACTTGTTGAGGGATTCGTGAAAGCGTTCACATTCACAAGCAACCTGCACGTAATACCAAGGAGAGGTAGCAGCCATGGACTGGCGTCACAACGCCGTTTGCCGCGAGGAAGACCCCGAGCTCTTCTTCCCCATCGGCAACACCGGTCCTGCGCTGCTGCAGATCGAGGAAGCCAAGGCCGTCTGCCGTCGCTGCCCGGTGATCGAGCAGTGTCTGCAGTGGGCGCTTGAGTCCGGTCAGGACTCCGGCGTCTGGGGTGGTCTCAGCGAGGACGAGCGCCGTGCCATGAAGCGCCGCGCCGCCCGCAACCGGGCTCGTCAGGCCTCCGCCTGACATACCCACCCCTGCTGACAGCCTGAGCTTGGCGGCGCGCACAGCACGTACGCATCTCCCGCCCCCGAGCCGCAGCGCGCAGTTCCCCCGATGCGCTTAGCGATACAAGCAGAGCAGCAACGAGCATCAGCCTCGGACCAACGACGGTCCGGGGCTTTTTGCTGTGCCCGCTCCCCGGTGGGCGCACCGGCTCACTTCTGTGCCCGCACCGGAATGTCGAGGATCACCCGCGTCCCGCGCCCCGGCGCCGGCACCATGTCGAACGATCCGCCCAACTCGCCTTCCACCAGCGTCCGTACGATCTGCAGGCCGAGGTTGCCCGAGCGGTGCGGGTCGAAGCCCTCGGGCAGTCCGACCCCGTCGTCCTGGACGGTGACCAGCAGCCGGGCCTCCTTGGTGGTGCCGCCACGCACCGCGGAGACTTCGACCGTGCCGGTGTCGCCCTCACGGAAACCGTGCTCCAGGGCGTTCTGCAGGACCTCGGTGAGGACCATGGACAGCGGGGTGGCGACCTCGGCGTCGAGTATCCCGAACCGCCCGCTGCGCCGGCCCGCCACCTTGCCCGGCGAGATCTCGGCCACCATCGCCAGCACCCGGTCGGCGATGTCGTCGAACTCCACGCGCTCGTCCAGGTTCTGAGACAGCGTCTCATGAACGATCGCGATGGAGCCGACCCGGCGGACCGCCTCCTCCAGGGCCTCCCGGCCGCGTTCCGACTCGATGCGCCGGGCCTGGAGCCGGAGCAGGGCGGCGACCGTCTGGAGGTTGTTCTTCACCCGGTGGTGGATCTCCCGGATGGTGGCGTCCTTGGTGATCAACTCGCGTTCGCGGCGCCGCAGTTCGGTGACGTCCCGGAGCAGCACGAGCGAACCGATGCGCGTGCCCTTGGGTTTGAGCGGGATGGCCCGGAACTGGATGACCCCGTCGTGGGCCTCGATCTCGAACTCGCGCGGCGCCCAGCCGCTGGCCACCTTGGCCAGCGCCTCGTCCACCGGCCCCCGGGTGGGGGCGAGTTCGGCGGTGGTCTGGCCGAGGTGGTGGCCGACGAGGTCGGCGGCGAGGCCGAGCCGGTGGTAGGCGGATAGGGCGTTCGGGGAGGCGTACTGGACGATGCCGTCCGCGTCGAGCCGGATCAGGCCGTCGCCGACGCGCGGGGAGGCGTCCATGTCGACCTGCTGGTCCGGGAAGGGGAAGGAGCCGGCGGCGATCATCTGCGCGAGGTCGGAGGCGCTCTGGAGGTAGGTCAGCTCCAGGCGGCTCGGGGTGCGCACGGTGAGCAGGTTGGTGTTGCGGGCGATCACGCCGAGGACGCGGCCCTCGCGCCGTACGGGGATGGACTCGACCCGTACGGGGACCTCTTCGCGCCACTCCGGGTCGCCCTCGCGCACGATCCGGCCCTCGTCCAGCGCCGCGTCCAGCATGGGCCGCCGGCCGCGCGGGACCAGGTGGCCGACCATGTCGTCCTGGTAGGAGGTCGGGCCGGTGTTGGGGCGCATCTGGGCGACCGAGACGTACCGGGTGCCGTCCCGGGTGGGGACCCACAGCACCAGGTCGGCGAAGGAGAGGTCGGAGAGCAGCTGCCACTCCGAGACCAGCAGGTGGAGCCACTCAAGGTCGGAGTCGTCGAGGGCGGTGTGCTGGCGTACGAGTTCGTTCATGGAGGGCACGTCTGCGAGCGTACCCGGGGCCTCGCGGGTGGCCGAAAAACACCCGCGGGCCGCGGCGCCTGGAAGGGACCCTCAACCCTCCCGGCACCGCAGCCCGGAGCATCATCGGCCGTGGGGTGTGCGGTCCCGGTCGGCCGAAGGCCGAGGAGCCGGGGCAGTCAGGGCAGAGAGCGCCGGTTCCTCGATCCGCCTTCCTGTGCGGGGAGGGCGGAAGCGTGTTGTTCTCGATTGTGGACTAGACCACGACGACGTGTCCATGGTGTGGGGGCGTCCGCGCTCGTGGGAGCACCGGCACGCGATGCCACGCAGCCTAGCCCGCCCGGGTCAGTCGTGGGGCCAGACGGCCATGGCAATTTCCGCGAGTGCTTCCAGTTCCTCCCGGCGTGCGCCGTCGCGGGCCTGCTGGGACATGCCCTGGATCATCGCGCCGGTGTGCCGGGCGAGGGCGGCGGCGTCGGTGCCGGCCGGCAGCAGCCCGGCCGCGACGTCCGCCCGGATCCGGTCTTCGACGGCGGCGATGTTGGCGTTGCGCATGTCCCGCAGCAGCGTCTCCACCTCGGGGCTGGTGCAGTTGGTGGCCGCGTGGACGATCAGGCAGCCGTGCGGGTGGGCGGGGTCGGTGTACTCGGCGGCGGCCTCGCGGAGCATGCGGGCGACGCCCGCCCGGGCCGTGGACTCCTCGGCCAGGGCGCGGTCGGTGAAGGCGCCGTGCGAGCCCGCGTAGACCCGGACGACCTCGTCGAAGAGGGTCCGCTTGTCGCCGAAGGCCGCGTACAGACTGGGCGCGCCGATGCCCATGAGCCGGGTGAGGTCGGAGACCGAGGTGGCCTCGTACCCGCGCTCCCAGAAGGCCATCAGCGCCTTCTCCAGCGCGGTGGCCCGGTCGAAGGAGCGCGGCCTGCCCCGCGTCCGGCCCGTGCCGCCGTGCGCCCGTGTGTCCTGACCCGTCGTCATGACGGCCATTTTATAGCGCCCCCTAGAAAATTGTCGGCGGGGTGGTGTACGGTTTTTTTGTAGCGACCGTTAGACAAATCTGGAGGGTCAGACATGGGCGTGCTCAGGGGGAAGACGGCACTGGTCACGGGCGCGAGCCGGGGCATCGGGCGGGGGATCGCCGAACGGCTGGGACGCGACGGGGCGCGGGTGGCGGTGCACTACGGGCGCGACGAGACCGCCGCGAAGGAGACGGTCGCGGCGATCGAGGCCGCCGGCGGCTCGGCGTTCCCGCTCGGGGTGGAGCTGGGGACACCCGGGGACGCGGAGCGACTGTGGGCGGAGTTCGACCGGCACGCGCACGGGCTGGACATCCTCGTGCACAACGCCGGCATCGGCACCACCCGCCCGTTCGCGGAGATCGACGAGGAGGAGTACGACCGGCTCTTCGCGGTCAACGTGAAGGCCCCGTTCTTCCTCACCCGGCTCGGAGCTCGGCGGCTGCGGGACGGCGGGCGGGTCGTGACCATATCGTCCGGCCTCTCCCGGACCGCCGCGATGCCCGACCTGATGGCGTACTCGATGACGAAGGCGGCCCTGGACGTCTTCACCCGGGACCTGTCCAAGATGCTCGGCCCCCGCGGGATCACGGTGAACTCGGTGGCGCCCGGCATCGTGGACACCGACGTCAACGCCGCCTGGCTGCGCGCGAGCGACGAGGCGTGGCAGCGGGCGGCCGGCTACTCGGCGCTGGGCCGGGTGGGCACGCCGGCGGACATCGCCGACGCGGTGGCCTTCCTGGTCTCGGAGGACGGCCGCTGGGTGACCGGGCACTGGCTGGACGCCACGGGAGGCTCCCTCACCTGAGAGCTCCCCGGTGACGGCTCCGCGGCCTCTCCCCGCCCCTCCCCCTCCCCTCCTTCCGTGCGCCCCTCCCCGCCCCCGCCCGTCTTCCCCGCGCCCCCGAACGCCGATACTGTTAGATTGGTCTAAACCACATAGAGACGCACAGAGCCCTCTTCAGAACGGCAGGCCCAGCGTGGAAGTTGTCATCGTTCCGGACGCCGCGGCGGGCGGCGAGCTGATCGCCGAGGCCATGGCACAGCTGCTGCGACGCAAGCCCGACGCCCTGCTCGGCGTGGCCACCGGCTCCACCCCGCTGCCCATCTACCAGGCGCTGGCAGCCAAGGTGCGCTCCGGCGCCGTGGACGCCTCACGGGCGCGGATCGCCCAGCTCGACGAGTACGTGGGGCTGCCCGCCGACCACCCCGAGTCCTACCGCTCCGTGCTGCGCCGCGAGGTGCTGGAGCCGCTGGGCGTGGGCATGGAGGCGTTCATGGGGCCGGACGGCACGGCGGAGGACGTCCAGGCGGCGTGCGAGGCGTACGACCGCGCGCTCGCCGAGGCCGGCGGCGTGGACCTGCAACTGCTCGGCATCGGGACCGACGGGCACATCGGGTTCAACGAACCGTGCTCCTCGCTCGCCTCGCGCACCCGCATCAAGACGCTGACCGAGCAGACCCGCATCGACAACGCCCGCTTCTTCGACGGCGACATCGAGCAGGTCCCGCACCACGTCATCACCCAGGGCATCGGGACGATCCTGGAGGCCCGCCACCTGGTGCTGCTGGCGACCGGCGAGGGCAAGTCGGACGCGGTCGCCGCGACCGTCGAGGGCCCCGTCGCGGCCGTCTGCCCGGCCTCCGCGCTCCAGCTCCACCCGCACGCCACGGTGGTCGCCGACGAGGCCGCCGCGTCCAAGCTGAAGCTGGCCGACTACTTCCGGCACACCTACGCCAACAAGCCGGACTGGCAGGGGCTCTAGCCCGCAGCGCCCGACGGGAGGGCGCCGCGGGTCCCACGGGCCCCCGCCCCACGGGCTCCCGCCGGGCTCACCCTCCCGATGGACTAGACCAACAGCGGGCGCAACGGTATATAGAGGAGATCACGGAGCGTGCGGGTGGAGTGCTGACACGACAACCCGTGCCACGATGTGAGCCGTGGCCGATGGGGATGTCGGTCGCTTTCGGCATCAGGAGCCGGGAAGGCAGAGCATGAGCACCGACGTCAGCAGTGCGGAGAACGAGGCCGGCACCACCCGTACCGCGCGCGTGCCGAAGTACTACCGCTTGAAGAAGCACCTGCTCGACATGACGGAGACGCAGGCGCCGGGCACCCCGGTCCCGCCCGAGCGCACGCTGGCCGCCGAGTTCGACACCTCCCGCACCACGGTGCGCCAGGCCCTTCAGGAACTGGTCGTGGAGGGCCGGCTCGAACGCATCCAGGGCAAGGGCACCTTCGTGGCCAAGCCCAAGGTCTCGCAGGCGCTGCAGCTCACCTCCTACACGGAGGACATGCGCGCCCAGGGCCTGGAGCCGACCTCACAGCTGCTGGACATCGGGTACGTCACCGCCGACGACCGGCTCGCCGAGCTGCTCGACATCACGGCCGGCGGGCGCGTGCTGCGCATCGAGCGGCTGCGCATGGCCAACGGCGAGCCGATGGCCATCGAGACCACCCATCTGTCGGCCAAGCGCTTCCCGGCCCTCAGGCGCTCGCTGGTGAAGTACACCTCCCTGTACACAGCGCTCGCCGAGGTGTACGACGTCCACCTCGCCGAGGCCGAGGAGACCATCGAGACCTCCCTGGCCACGCCGCGCGAGGCGGGACTGCTCGGCACCGACGTGGGCCTGCCGATGCTGATGCTCTCCCGGCACTCGCTGGACCGCGAGGGCAAGCCGGTGGAGTGGGTGCGCTCGGTCTACCGCGGGGACCGGTACAAGTTCGTGGCCCGGCTCAAGCGGCCGGCGGAGTAGGCGCCGCCCGACCCGTGCCCGGTACGTTCGCTGAATCGATATACCGATATGCGGACGAGGTCTTCCACTCCCGCGACACCGTCACCTAGATTGCCTGCTCATTACACAGGTGATCAGCGAGGGGACGGAGCCGTGGCATGTCGGAAACGCCTGAAGTGAGACCACCGGTGGTGACACCGGTCCGGGTGATCATCGCCCTGTGTCTCGTCGCGCCCTTCGTGGCGATGCTGTGGGTCGGCTCGTACGCCAAGACGGATCCCACGTTCATCGGGATCCCGTTCTTCTACTGGTACCAGATGCTCTGGGTGCTGATCTCCACCGCGCTCACGATTCTGGCGCACCAGCTCTGGAAGCGTGACCAGCGTGCCCGCAAGGACGCGAACGGGGGTGCGGTGAAGTGAAGGACGGCGTCAACGGCGTCGCGCTCGGCGTCTTCATCTTCTTCTTCCTGGCCGTCACGGTCATGGGCTTCCTGGCCGCGCGCTGGCGCAGGGCCGAGAACGAGCACTCCCTGGACGAATGGGGTCTGGGCGGCCGGTCTTTCGGCACCTGGATCACCTGGTTCCTGCTCGGCGGTGACCTGTACACGGCGTACACCTTCGTCGCCGTACCGGCGGCGATCTACGCGGCGGGGGCGGCCGGGTTCTTCGCGGTGCCGTACACGATCCTGGTGTACCCGCTGATCTTCACCTTCCTGCCCCGTCTGTGGTCGGTCTCGCACAAGCACGGCTACGTGACCACGTCGGACTTCGTGCGCGGCCGGTTCGGCTCGAAGGGCCTGTCGCTGGCGGTGGCGGTGACCGGCATCCTGGCGACGATGCCGTACATCGCGCTCCAGCTCGTCGGCATCCAGGCGGTGCTGGACGTGATGGGCGTCGGCGGCGGCGAGAACACCAACTGGTTCGTGAAGGACCTGCCGCTGCTCATCGCCTTCGGTGTGCTGGCGGCCTACACCTACTCGTCCGGTCTGCGCGCCCCCGCCCTGATCGCGTTCGTCAAGGACACCCTGATCTACATCGTCATCGCGGTGGCGATCATCTACATCCCGATCAAGCTGGGCGGGTTCGACGACATCTTCGCCAAGGCGGGCGAGGCGTTCAGCCAGGTGAATCCGGCCACCGGCAAGCCGCGCGGGGCGCTGGCGCCGGGGGAGGCTAGCCAGTGGACGTACGCCACGCTGGCGCTCGGCTCCGCGCTCGCGCTGTTCATGTACCCGCACTCGATCACCGCGACCCTGTCGTCCAGGAGCCGTGAGGTGATCCGCCGCAACACCACGATCCTGCCGCTGTACTCCCTCATGCTGGGTCTGCTGGCGCTGCTGGGCTTCATGGCGATCGCGGCCGGCGTGAAGGTCACCAACGGCCAGCTAGCCATCCCGCAGCTGTTCGAGGACATGTTCCCGGACTGGTTCGCGGGCGTGGCGTTCGCGGCGATCGGCATCGGCGCGCTGGTCCCGGCGGCGATCATGTCCATCGCGGCGGCCAACCTCTTCACCCGCAACATCTACAAGGACTTCATCAAGCCCGACGCGACGGCGGAGCAGGAGACCAAGGTCTCCAAGCTGGTCTCGCTGCTGGTGAAGGTCGGCGCGCTGGTCTTCGTCCTCACCATGGACAAGACGGTCGCCATCAACTTCCAGCTCCTGGGTGGCATCTGGATCCTGCAGACCTTCCCGGCACTGGTGGGTGGCCTGTTCACCCGCTGGTTCCACCGCTGGGCGCTCATCGCCGGCTGGGCGGTCGGCATGATCTACGGCACGGCCGCGGCCTACGGCATCGCCTCGCCGACGCAGAAGCACTTCGGCGGCAACGCCAAGGAGATCCCCGGCATCGGGGAGATCGGCTACATCGGTCTGACGGCGTTCGTCCTGAACGTCCTGGTGACCGTGGTCCTCACCGTCGTGCTGAAGGCCGTGAAGGCCCCCGAGGGCATCGACGAGACCAAGCCGGAGGACTACACGGCGGACGCCGGCGACCCCGGTGTCCAGGTGGAGCTGCCGCCGGCCACCGCGGGCAGCGCTCACTAGCCCACGTCCCGGCCGGGCGCTCAGTCACGCGTGCGCCCGGCCATCGCGTCCCAGAAGCCGTCCAGTTCACGGACTCGCATGCTCACCCAGGGGGGTGTCTTGCGGTGCACGGTCCGGGGCAGCTTGCGGCGTATGGGACCGGGCAGGAGGACCTGCTGCTGGCGGCAGAAGGGCTCACGGATCTCGCCCCGGGGGACACCGCCCCGGGGCGGGTACGGGCAGAGCTGGAACTTGCAGTCGGGCAGACAGGCGCTGCCCGGCGGGGGCGGGGCGGCGGTGCCGGGCCGCAGATCGGGCCGTAGCGGGTCGCGGTTCGTGCCGATGCACGGCGGAAGCGGCATGCCCGGCCGCTCGGCGCGGAGCATGCGCTCCTCGACCTCGCCCGGATACCCGTCCCGCTCGACCAGGTTCAGCATGATCAGCACGTCGGCGACGAGGCGCTGGGCGCGGCCGTCGAGGGTGCTCCAGCCGGCGGAGGGCGGGATCCACAGATTGTGCTTGCGGTAGCCACGGTTGTTTCCGGTGCGCGAGCCGATGTTGTCGGTGACGGTCTTCTCGTCGATCCAGAGGAAGCGTTCCGGCTGTCCGGTCTCCAGTGCCATGGCCACCAGGTCGCCCGCCTCGGCGACGAACGGATGCAGGACCCGCCGGGGCGCGTCGCCGTTGCCGCCGGGCCAGCCGGGCACCGTGTTCACCGTGCCCGCCATCGACAGCCAGCGCTGCACCGTCTGCACCGCGTTGCTCCCACCGATCGCCCGGGACGGTTCGCCGGAACCGTCGACGTCGTCCTCCCGCAACACCGCGCAGTCCGCGTCCTTCTCATGACGGCCGACGCTGTCCGGGAGCTCCCACAGGCACAGCGCCTGAAGCAGCATCACCTGGGTGTACCAGCAGCGTGACTGCTGCAGCACGGTCTCCGCCTGCCGGATCAGATCGGCCCGGCTGCCCGGGTACGAGTGAGGGTGGCGTTTGCGCCGGTTGGCCGCGAACTTGAAGCCCTGGGCCAGCGCGGTCTCCAGCGGGAGGGGCAGGTCGGGGCTGCCGTGCGTGTCCTTCGGATCGAGGTGGCGCAGCCACTTGGTCAGGCGGCCCCGGGCCTCGTCACGGTGGGCGTCGTCGACGGAGCCCAGCAGCATGGGGAGCATCCAGGCGCGCATCATGAACTCCCTGGACAGCTCGATGCGGGCCTTGCGGTACTGCTGCTTGATCTCCTTCCGCTCCTCCTGGAGCCGATCGACCTCCGCCGACGACTGGTCCCGCGAGGAGGCACGGGAGGCCACCGCCTTCCGCATCCTCCCCGTCCAGTCCTGGTACCGGTCCCTCTTGTGGACTCTCAGCTTGTCGACCTCGTTGTTGTACTCCCCGATGGGGTCGGTGTTCAGGCCGATCTTGTCCCGGATGAAGGCGAACGCGTCGTTTCCGCCGCTGCCGAACTCCTGGGCGACCACCAGGCGTACGGAGTGCGAGGGCTCCGCCTTGCCGATGTGGAAGAGGTGGTCGTAGAGCTGCATGGTGTCGGTCTTCTCCGAGGCCGCGCGCAGTGCCGTGCCGAGTTGCTTGAGCAGTGCGAGCTTCGCGTCCTCGACGGTGCGCCGGTCGCCCTTGATGTGGGGCCAGCGGCTGTGCACCCGCTCGACGATGTCCCACAGCAGCCGTGGCCGGCGCTCCACGCTGTCGACCTCCAGGGCCGCCGCGTACAGGTCGAGGGCCTTGGGATCGTCGGCACGGTGGTTCGCGGCCATGAACAGCCGCTCGGCCAGGGGGTGGCCGTACACGGGGGCGCGCCGCACCAGCTCGGCCCGGGTCTTCTGCCATTCGGCCCCCATACTGCCTCCCCTGGCCGACAGCTTCGCCGCCCGGTGACGGGAGAGCAGCACCGCGGCGATGAGCAGCTCGCGGCTGGGGCCCGGCGGCCGCAGCGCCTGCTTGATCAACTCGCCGGCGTCACGCTCGTCGAGGTGCCGCAGCAGGCGGAAGCCGAAGTAGGCCTGGATGATGCTGTGCGGAAAACGCACCCTCTTCTCGAAGCTCTCCACCAGCTGGAGCTTGTTCGCGTTGGCCGCCAAGTGGGCGAGCGCGGTCTGGCACCGGCCGATGTCGCCCTTGGTCAGACGCTCTCTCTGTTCCTGGCTCAGATGGGCGCAGAGCGTGTCCCAGATCCGCTCCCGGTGCCACTCCGTGAAGGCGTTGCCTCGCTTGTCGTACTGGTCGAAACGTGGTCTCTGGGCCCACAGGTGCTCCGCCCGGGCCCGAGTCCGCCGGGCCGGACCGGGGTGTACGTCGTTGTCCAGCAGCTCGGCGAAGCCGACCTCCAGCTTGTCCTGGAGCAGTCCTGTGCAGGCGAGCGCGGAGACCACCTCCAGCGTGTCGCGGCGCTCCCGCGGGTCCAGCTCGACGTCCCCGCGCAGTCGGCCCTCCCGCACGGCGAGATCCCATGTCTCCAGCAGCCACAGCCGCAGCGTGCTGCGGTCCCAGCTACGGGTGTCCAGCCGGTCCTTGTCGTTGCGCGGACGGTCACGTTCCAGGTCTCCGTGGTGGTGCAGTTCACGGGCGATCTGCAGATAGATGGGCGACTCCGTGACCTCGGCGGTCTCCACGATCCAGTCGACGCGGCGCTCGTCCGTCTCCGGGATCCGGGCCTCGACGAAGTACAGCGCCTCCTCCTCGCTGAGCGGTTCCAGCTCCACGATCGCGGCGGGGGTGCTCTCCAGCGGACTGTGCGGCCGGGACGCGATGACGAGCGGCAGTTTCTCCTCGTGGGCGCGCTCGATGGCCCGGCGGATGATGTTGTCCCTGTCCTCCTGGAGGCGCTCGTCGAGGACCGCCTCCTCCAGGCCGTCGGCGATGACGACCACCTTGTCGTCGGCGAGCAGTTGCTGCCAGACCCGGTCGTTCTTGGTGCGTGCCAGGATGCCGCGGGGCGCTTCCTCGGCGAACCGTTCCCTGGCCATGCGCTCGAAGTTCAGATCGGCGCCGGTGGCGTCCCGCAGCCGGATCGGCACGGGAACGGCGTGCTGCCGGGCGAGCAGTTCCGTGAGCCGCACCAGGACGGCCGTCTTGCCCGTGCCCACACCACCGACGAGCAGATACGGCCTGCGGGTGTCACGCTGCCTCAGTCGTTGGGCGATGACCCGGACGATCTCCTCGCGGCCCACGATCTCGGCGATGTCGGGGCCGGCGGTGGGCACCAGTTTGCGGGGGTGCTTGCGCGCCTTCGCGAGGTAGCGCCGCTTGGTCCACCAGTACCAGAAGAACAGGAAGAGGGCGGCGGCGATCGAAGCGGAGAGGACCGGACCGACGAAGCGGAGAAGGGCGTCGAAGCCCTGGTTGTTCTTCCGCCACGACTCGAACCCCGTCGTGTGGTGCGAGATCAGGATGTACACGCCCTCGCCGACCCACGCGAGGACGGCGAGCGCGGCAAGGGCCCAGACAACCCGGGCCACGTTGGTGTACGAGGCCCATCTGCGCCAGTTCCGGGGGCGGGTGGTGTCGAGGCGGGCCTCCGACCTGATGGTCAGATGGTGCCAGTAGGCCATGAAGAATCGTCTGACCCGGCGCCACGCCCGTCTCGCGTACAGCGTCGCCATCGGCGCGTTGCGTGGCCGCTCCTTGCCTGGTGGATGACGGACGATGCGCGTCATGGTGCGTTCTCCTTCCGAGACCAGCTTTCGGCACGGAGGACCCCACGAAGCACCTACTTCCATGAAAACATGGGCATTCCGCCCCGCAACCCGGCAGGCGCCGCCTCGGATCCCCGGGGATCCTCGCCGTGTCCCCCCGGCGGAATCGGTGGGCCGTCGCCGCGGAGGTCCTCGTGGCCGTTCGTGACGGCGTCCTCCTGGGCGGGGTCACCTTCGTCCGCTCCGGCGTCCCCATGACCGACATCGCGGGATGACCGACATCGCGGGTCCGGGAGAGGCAGAGATCCGGAGCCTCGGTTTCGTCCGCGCCCCCGAGCGGGACCGGCATCCCCGGGCCGGGACGACATCGCACTGCGTGCGAGTTGGCCCTCAGAGGCCGGGTCGGCACTACATCTGGGGGTGACATGGCAGCCCGGCACTAGATGTATGCTCTTCTCGCTGTCGTCGCAGGGGAATCCGGTGTGAATCCGGAACTGTCCCGCAACGGTGTACTCGCGTGCCTCCGCACGCCTGTCGAGTCCGAAGACCTGCCGGCGGTGCACCCGGCCGTCCAGGCCCGGGTGGTTCAGACGTCCGGGCCTCGTGGAGTGGGCCGGTGGACGCGACGCCGTGCGCGCTCGTGGCTGCCCCTGCCTTCCGCCAGGCCCCGTGCCGAGCGAGGGAGAGCCCCACGTGACCATCGCGCCAGTCGACCCGGCTTCAGTCAGCGAGCTGGAGACCGACGGTCCCGGTGCCGCGCTGCTGCGGACCCTGACCGAGCTGACCGCCGACCTGCCCGACGCCGACCCGGGGCGGGTGGCCGCCGCCGCGCTGCGCGGCCGGTCCGCTCGGGCCGACGAGGCGGAGCTGCGGGAGCTGGCCACGGAGGCCGCGGCCGGCCTGATCTCCGAGGACCCCGCCTACTCCCGGCTGGCCGCCCGGTTGCTGACCCTGGCCATCCGGGACGAGGCCGCCTCGCAGGGCGTGACGTCCTTCACCGGGTCCGTCGCGGTCGGCCACCGCGAGGGCCTGATCGCCGACCGCACCGCCGAGTTCGTGCGGCTGCACGCCGAGCGCCTCGACGCGCTGGTCGACCGTACGGCCGACGACCGGTTCGGCTACTTCGGCCTGCGCACCCTGCACAGCCGCTACCTGCTGCGCCACCCGGTCACCCGCAAGGTCGTGGAGACGCCCCAGCACTTCCTGCTGCGCGTGGCGAGCGGACTGGCGGAGGACGACACGACCCGCTCCGTGGACGAAGTCGCGGACCTGTACGGGCTGATGAGCCGCCTGGACTACCTGCCGTCCTCCCCCACCCTCTTCAACTCCGGTACGCGACACCCGCAGATGTCGTCCTGCTACCTGCTCGACTCGCCCCTGGACGAGCTGGACTCCATCTACGACCGCTACCACCAGGTCGCCCGGCTGTCGAAGCACGCCGGCGGCATCGGCCTGTCCTACTCCCGCATCCGCTCGCGCGGTTCGCTGATCCGGGGGACGAACGGGCACTCCAACGGGATCGTGCCGTTCCTGAAGACGCTGGACGCCTCGGTGGCGGCGGTGAACCAGGGCGGCCGGCGCAAGGGCGCGGCAGCGGTCTACCTGGAGACCTGGCACTCCGACATCGAGGAGTTCCTGGAACTGCGGGACAACACCGGCGAGGACGCCCGCCGCACCCACAACCTCAACCTCGCGCACTGGATCCCGGACGAGTTCATGCGCCGGGTCAACGCCGACGAACAGTGGTCGCTGTTCTCCCCCGCCGACGTCCCCGAACTGGTCGACCTGTGGGGCGAGGAGTTCGACACCGCCTACCGCAGGGCCGAAGCGGCGGGCCTGGCGAAGAAGACCATCGCGGCCCGCGACCTGTACGGCCGCATGATGCGCACCCTCGCCCAGACCGGCAACGGCTGGATGACCTTCAAGGACGCCGCCAACCGCACCGCCAACCAGACCGCCGAACCCGGCAACGTCATCCACTCCTCCAACCTCTGCACCGAGATCCTCGAAGTCACCAACGACGGCGAAACGGCCGTCTGCAACCTCGGCTCGGTCAACCTCGGCGCCTTCGTGGACACGGCGACCGGTGACATCGACTGGGAGCGGCTGGACGAGACGGTCCGCACGGCCGTCACCTTCCTGGACCGCGTCGTCGACATCAACTTCTACCCCACCGAGCAGGCGGGCCGCTCCAACGCCAAGTGGCGCCCGGTCGGCCTGGGTGCGATGGGCTTGCAGGACGTCTTCTTCAAACTGCGCCTGCCCTTCGACTCGGCGGAGGCAAAGGCCCTCTCCACCCGGATCGCCGAACGCATCATGCTCACCGCCTACGAGACCTCCGCCGACCTCGCCGAACGCAACGGCCCCCTGCCCGCCTGGAACCAGACCCGCACCGCCCGCGGCGTCCTCCACCCCGACCACTACGACGTCGAGCTCTCCTGGCCCGAGCGCTGGAACGCTCTCCGCGAGCGGATCGCTCAGACGGGCATGCGCAACGCGCTGCTCCTCGCGATCGCGCCGACGGCCACGATCGCGTCGATCGCGGGCGTGTACGAGTGCATCGAGCCGCAGGTCTCCAACCTGTTCAAGCGCGAGACCCTCTCGGGTGAGTTCCTCCAGGTCAACTCCTACCTCGTACAGGACCTGAAGAACCTCGGCGTCTGGGACGCCCGCACCCGCGAAGCCCTGCGCGACTCCAACGGCTCCATCCAGGACTTCGCCTGGATCCCCGAGGACATCCGCGCCCTGTACCGCACGGCGTGGGAGATCCCGCAGCGCGGTCTGATCGACATGGCGGCGGCGCGCACCCCCTTCCTCGACCAGGCGCAGTCCCTGAACCTGTTCCTGGAGACGCCGACGATCGGCAAGCTCTCCTCGATGTACGCCTACGCCTGGAAGTCCGGCCTGAAGACCACGTACTACCTGCGCTCCCGCCCGGCAACGCGCATCGCCCGCGCCGCCCAGGGCCAGGCGCAGGCCGCCAAGCCCATCCCCGTACAGCAGGCCACCGACCCCGACGCGATCGCCTGCTCCCTGGAAAACCCCGAGTCCTGCGAGGCCTGCCAGTAATGACCACCCGAAACCAGAACCTGCTCGACCCGGGCTTCGAACTGACTCTCCGTCCGATGCGCTACCCCGACTTCTACGAGCGCTACCGGGACGCCATCAAGAACACCTGGACCGTGGAGGAGGTCGACCTCCACTCGGACGTCGCCGACCTCGCGAAACTGACGCCTGAAGAACAGCACCTCATCGGCCGGCTGGTGGCGTTCTTCGCGACGGGCGACTCGATCGTCGCGAACAACCTGGTGCTGACGCTGTACAAGCACATCAACTCGCCGGAGGCGAGGCTGTACCTGTCGCGGCAGCTGTTCGAGGAGGCCGTCCACGTCCAGTTCTACCTGACCCTCCTGGACACCTACCTCCCCGACCCCGACGACCGCGCCGCCGCCTTCGCCGCCGTGGAGAACATCCCCTCCATCCGCGAGAAGGCCGAGTTCTGCTTCAAATGGATCAACGAGGTCGAGAAGATCGACCGCCTGGAGACCCAGGCAGACCGCCGCCGCTTCCTGCTCAACCTCATCTGCTTCGCCGCCTGCATCGAAGGACTCTTCTTCTACGGCGCCTTCGCCTACGTCTACTGGTTCCGCAGCCGCGGCCTGCTCCACGGCCTCGCCACCGGCACCAACTGGGTCTTCCGCGACGAGACCATGCACATGAGCTTCGCCTTCGACGTCGTCGACACCGTCCGCAAGGAAGAACCCGACCTCTTCGACGACCAGCTCCAGCAACAGGTCACCGACATGCTCCGCGAGGCCGTGGAGGCCGAGCTCCAGTTCGCCCGCGACCTGTGCGGCGACGGCCTGCCCGGCATGAACACCGACTCCATGCGGCAGTACCTGGAGTGTGTCGCCGACCAGCGCCTCACCCGCCTCGGCTTCGCCCCCCTCTACGGCTCCGAGAACCCCTTCTCCTTCATGGAGCTCCAGGGCGTCCAGGAACTCACCAACTTCTTCGAACGCCGCCCCTCGGCCTACCAGGTCGCGGTGGAGGGCACCGTCGACCTGGACGAGGACTTCTGACCGGCCGTTACTTCAGCTTCACCGCGTCCCCGGCCGACACGACCCGCGCGGTCGTCGTCGTGCCGGGGAAGTACCAGCGCCAGCTGCCCGCCGCGGTGGCGGTGACCTTGGTGCTGAGCTTTCCGGCGTCGCCCGTGCGCACGGTCTTCACCGTGCGGTATCGGGCGGCGCCGGCCGCCTTGAACTGGAGCTTGACGTCCTGCCCGGTG
This sequence comes from Streptomyces sp. Ru62, assembly GCF_002920615.1. Lineage (GTDB taxonomy): Bacteria > Actinomycetota > Actinomycetes > Streptomycetales > Streptomycetaceae > Streptomyces. Next base: position 38,884 of record NZ_PQSU01000011.1, on the reverse strand, counting down.
AACCCGTGGTACTTCAGGTCCTCCCAGTTCGCCCGGGACAGCTTGCCGGTGACGGTCAGCTTGGCGCCCTTGGCGACGGGCTCGGGAGAGGCGTCCGTGGTCAGCCGCGAGGCCCGCTTCACCTTGTACGAGCGGGCCGGCACCTCGTGTCCGCGTGGGCGCCCGTCGCCGTAAGCAGCGTCAGGGCCGCGGCCCCGCCCGCCAGGGCCCAGGCCGTTCTGCCTCGCATGTTCCCTCCCCTTGTGATGTGAGAGGAGAGGTTACACAGCGGGCGGACAGGCCCCGCACACGGTTTCCGTCAGGCGGTACGGGCCGCGCCGTGGCGGCTCCTGCGGGGCTGGGGCTCCTCCGCCGGTTCGGTGGGCCCGGGTGTCCCCGGCCGCTCGGCCGCCCTGAGCTGGCGGTCGATGCGCCGGTCGCGCACGATGCCGAGCACGGACGGGAGGACCAGGAGGACCAGGATCCCGAGGGTGGCGATCATTCCGATCAGGCCTTCGATCTGGTTTCCGTTCATGACACCACTGTCGCGCCGGACACCCCTTACCGGGAGTGGCAGGACTGCCGTAGAGGCTCGAATTACTGCCACTGCCGAGGCACACTGGCAGCATGCTGAAGAACGTGGCCGCCGTGCTGCTGGACGGGGTGCATCCCTTCGAGCTGGGTGTCGTGTGCGAGGTTTTCGGCATCGACCGCAGCGACGACGGGCTGCCCGTGTACGACTTCGCCGTGGTGTCGGCGGAGGGGCCCGAACTGAGCACCCACTGCGGGTTCACCGTGTCCACGCCGTACGGTCTGGAGCGGCTGGAAGAGGCCGATCTGATCGCCGTACCGGCCGGTGAGACCTATACACAGCGCGCGTACCCGGAGGAGCTGCTGGCGGCGCTGCGGCGGGCCGTGGACCGGGGCACCCGGGTGCTCAGCGTCTGCTCCGGGGTGTTCGTGCTGGCCGCGGCGGGGCTGCTCGACGGACGGCGGTGCGCGGCGCACTGGCACAACGCCGAGCAGCTGTCCCGGCGCTATCCGCGGCTCACGGTCGAGCCGGACGTGCTGTACGTGGACGAGGACCCCGTGATCACCTCGGCCGGCACCGCCGCCGGGATCGACGCCTGTCTGCATCTCGTGCGCAAGGAGCAGGGGCCGGAGGTGGCCAACAAGATCGCCCGTCGGATGGTGGTGCCGCCGCACCGGGACGGCGGGCAGGCGCAGTTCATCGAGCGGCCCCTGCCGAAGGCGCCCTGCGACACGGTCGGGGAGGTGCTGGCCTGGATGGAGGCCCATCTCGACCAGGAGGTGACCGTCGAGCAGCTCGCCGCCCGCGCCCATATGGCGCCGCGCACCTTCGCCCGGCGCTTCCAGCAGGAGACGGGGACCACGCCGTACCGGTGGATCCTTCGCCAACGGGTGCTGCTCGCACAGGAGTTGCTGGAGGGTACGGACGAGACCATGGACGCCATCGCCTGGCGCACCGGGTTCGGTACGGCCGCCGCGCTGCGCCACCAGTTCGTCCGGGCGCTGGGGACGACCCCGAACGCCTACCGGCGCACGTTCCGGGGCCCGGAGGCCGCCTGAGCGCGCGCCGGTACCAGGTGGTCTACCAGGGCATCGCCCGCAGCAGCAGGTTCTGCGGGCGGAGCGTGATGCCCACGCGGGTGGTGTCGTCGGACCCGCTGACCTGCTCGAAGCGGTACTTCGCGGAGATCGCCGCGGTGATCAGGCTCAGCTGGGTCATGGAGAAGTGGTCGCTGGGGCACTTGCGGTTGCCCACGCTGAACGGGCTCATCGCGTACTTCGGCACCTCCTTGGCCCGCTCGGGCAGCCAGCGGTCGGGGTCGAAGTCGAGGTGGCGGGCGTAGGAGCGGGCGTCGCGCTGGATGGCGTACGGGCTGTAGACGATGTCCGCCCCGGCCGGAATGCGATAGCCGCCGAGCGCGGTGTCGCTCACCGCGCGCCGCGTCAATATCCATACCGCGGGCCGGAGTCGCATGGCCTCGACGACGACATTGTTGGTGTGCGTGAGTGAGCGGACGTGTTCGAATCCGACCGGTCGGCCACCGGTCACGGATTCGACCTCGGTCCGTACCTTCTCGGCGTGTTCCGGGTGTGCCGCGAGGACCTGGAGCAGCCACATGATCGTGGACGCGACTGTTTCGCTGCCGGGGGTGAGTATGGCGACGACCTGGTCGTGTATCTCCTGTTCCCCGATGGGGTCGCCATTGTCGTCCTTCGCCTCCAGCAATGCCGTCAGCAAATCGTCCGGCTTTTGACCAGATGCCCTCCGCTCGGCGACGATCTCGTCCACCAGCAGATGCAAATCGGCCAGCGCCCGGTTGAATTCACGGTTGGCCGGGAACGGCAGCCGGTAGAGCGGGCCGAGCGGGATCACCATCCGGCGGTACATGCCACGGAAGACGGTGGCGAGATCGATGCTGAGCCGTTCCGCGCGCTCGTCCATGTAGTCGCCGCGCAGCAGGCAGCGGGCCGCGATGCGGACGGCGACCCGGAAGGCCTCGGAGGTGCAGTCGATGGTGCCGCCGGGTTTCCAGCGGTCGGTCAGCGCGTGCGCCTCCTCCTCCATGATCGGCCCGTAGCCGGGTATCGCGTCTAGCCGGAATGCGGGTTGTATGGTGCGCCGCTGCCGGCGGTGCCGGGGGCCGTTCGCGGTGGCCACGCCCTCCTTGCCGAGCAGGCCCTCCAGGGACTCCCACAGCGGACCGTCGATCTTGAAGTCGGGGTTCAGGGCCAGTGCTCCGGTGAGCGCCGGGGTGGTGACGGCGTACACCGTCTTGGGACCGAGCTTCAGGCGGACGACGTCTCCGTGGTCGCGCAGTGCGGACATGAAGGCGAGCGGGTCGCGGACCAGCTTCAGACCGTGCCCGAGGACCGGTACGGCACCTCCGGCCAGGGGCGGTTCACGCAGGTCGGGCGTCTCGGGGTTCTCGGGCGTACCGGGGGTCCCGGGGTTCACGGGCTGTACCGACTCGACGGTCATTTCTCACCTGCCGCTTCGTTCGTCACGTACGGGGGCGTGGAGCGGTCGTCCCAGCTGTCGACCATGTACCGGCCGGACTCGTGGTGGAACCAGTAGACGGAGCTGAACCAGTTGCGCATATTGCCGACACAGGTCTGGACCGCGGTGCTCAACTCCTTTCCGCGGACCGTTCCGTCGTCGATCTCACGGGCGAACCTCAGGGCGTCCTGCTCCGCTTCGAGGAATTCGCTGATGCATTCCTCGACGCGCCGCCGGACGTCGTCCACCGCTTCTTCGAGGGTCAGCCCCGTGTGGGTGATGAGGCTGATTCCGAGATTGTGCACCTCGTCGCCCGCTATTTCCTTCGGGAGCGAGCAGAGGTCGTTGTACCAGGCGGCGAATTCCTGACTGAGGAGGGCCGCCCGGCGGTATGCCGGGTTTTTGCGCACGGCGTCCGGGAGTTCACATCCGGCACTGGGTTCGAGCAGGTCCGTCCATATCCAGTGCGCGAAGGTGAGCCGGCGCAGCGCCAGGTATTCCTCGACACCGGGTATGTATCCCTCGGTGCGGTTGCGGAATTCACGGTCGTAGGCCTCGATGACCGCGTGGAAGTGCCGGGCGAACCGGTGGTTCCAGGTGGGCGACAGGAAGCCGTACAGCCGCAGCACGCTGTCCGCGAAGCCCGCCACCAGTGGGTCGGGGTGGCGCAGATGGTGCCTGGGTGCGTCCAGAGCCGCGTGCAGCCGGTGCCGCAGCCGCCGCCAGTCGCCCGCCCGGCCGTGCACGATGTCGCGGTCGTGGCGGTCGTCCCAGACGAAGAACCAGGCGCTGTAGTCGGCTATGGCCTGGAGGACCTCGTCGGGGGCACCGGTGTAGTAGCCCGCCATGAGGTCGGTGTAGCACAGGCCATCGGCATATTCCTGGACCTTGGCCGACGGCATGAGCCGATTTTCCAGGAGCCAGAGCCGGGTCTTCTCCTGGAGCCGTGGCCAATACGGATGCAGTTGCCGGGGAAAGGCGGACTCGATCACCGGGAGTGCCAGTGAGGGTGGGACTACGACCGCCGTCTGCGTCGCTGTGGTGCTGTGTGGGAAAGCTTGCACGAACAAACCCCTCTCAGCCGCCAGGAGCGCACACCCCTCCCGTTGTGCCGGGCGTGCGCCGTTGCGTATCCCGCACTTCCATTCAGCACCACAACTGAGCGCCATGGGAACGGATTTGCTCCATTCACCACCCCAAGGTGCCGCGAATCTCCCCTGTTTGACTGGTTAAGGATCACCAGGAGCGCAGAAGGGACCGGTTGTACGACGCACGCACGAGCGAAGCGCGGTGACACGAAGGCGCCCCGGCCGGGAAGGATCCCGGCCGGGGCGCCCCAAGTGCCCGGCGTCGCTCAGTCGTTGGCGACCACGGGGTAACGTGGCTCGTTCTCCGCCATCTGCCGCAGCGCATCCTTGCGGTCCCGCTTCGAGAGCCGGTCGATGTACAGGTAGCCGTAGAGGTGGTCGGTCTCGTGCTGCAAACAGCGTGCGAAGTAGCCGGTGCCGCGGACCTTGATCGGGTTGCCCTGCTCGTCCTGGCCGGTCACCTCGGCGTAGTCGGGACGGGCGAGCGACGCGTACGCCGTGGGCACGGACAGACAGCCCTCGTTGCTGTCGTCCAGCCGGCGCTTCTCGGCGGGCAGGTCGACCAGCTTCGGGTTGCAGACCACGCCGACGTGCCGGACACCCTCGTCGTCCGGGCAGTCGTAGACGAAGACCTTCAGGTCGACACCGATCTGGTTGGCGGCCAGGCCCACGCCCTCGGCGGTGCGCTGGCTGGCGAACATGTCGGCGACGAGCTGCTGGAGCTCCTCGCCGAACTCGGTGACGTCCTTGCACTCCTTGTGCAGCACCGGGTTGCCGACGACCGTGATCGGCCGGGAGGTGCCGCGCTCGCGCCAGGCCCTCTCGCGCTCCTCGCAGTCCTCCGTGTCGACGACATAGCCCTCGTCGTCGACAGGGAGCACGCCCGCGTGCTGCTGATCGGTGTCCTGCTGCGCCATGACCGACGTACGCCTTCCTCAAAGAACAGGGAGAGATGTTGCTGATACAGGGTACGGCGCCTGGTCAGCAGACCTCTTCCAGATCGCGCCAGTCCCGCGAGTCCGGGCTGTCCGCGACCCACCCGTCGAGCAGCCCCCGCACGAGCGACGCCGGGGCCGCGACACCGCACTCCCGCTCCGGCACCCAGAGCTGTCCGTCCGTCCGGTGCCCGAGCGGCCCGGGGTGACCCGGCTCGCTGTGGTCGTGCGGGTCCAGGTGCACCCCCTCGCCCTCGTCGGACGGCATGCGGGACTCGCTGCACATCCGGCACAGCAGCCGTACCGACGACGACCAGTCCTCCGCCGCGAAGCCCGCGTCCGCGGCCAGTTGCTCCAGCGCGTCCCGGTCGGCCTCGGTGGCCGCCTCCAGCAGGACCACCCAGGTGGGGACGGGCGACGGCGCCCACAGCTCGATCTCGTCGAAGACCGGGTAGGAGTGCCCGGTCGAGGTGGTGCGCTCGCCGTGCGGTACGCCGTCGTGCAGTACGACCTCACCCCAGCGCCGCCCGGAGGAGGGCAGCGGGATCGACAGCACCTCCATCCGCGCGGGGTCCAGCCGGCGGCCCCACACCACCTCGGCCTCCCCCTCCGGGGAGAGCCGCACGGCCGCGCTGCCCAGCTCCATGCCGACGGGCTCCGCGGAGGCCGCGGCACCCCCGGGCACCTTCAGCCCGTACGCCTGCCAGGCGCGGCGGGCCAGCGGCCAGTCCTGCAGCGCGGTCGCGGCGATGCCGACGTTCCACCAGTCGGGCGCCCCGGTCTCCCGGTCGAGCAGGGCGACCGCGCGTAGTCCGGCCGCGCGCGCCTGCTCCCAGTCGTGCCGGAACTTGTGCAGCAGGGCGAGGTTGAACCAGGACTCCGACAGCCAGGGTTCCAGATCGGCGGCGCGTGTCAGCAGCTCGCCCGCGTCCTCGTACCGGCCGTCGCCGATGAGTGTGAACGCCCGGTCGGTGGCCTGCCGCCAGGAGGCGGAGGGCCGGTGCCGTCCCTTGCCGAAGATCCTCACGATTCCCGCCTGCCAGTTCCATTTCCCGCTGTGGGCTGGCTTGTGCCCCCGGACACCCTCTCCCTCGCATCCAACCACGTGCCGCGGGAAAGGCGCTCATTACCCATGGGTTACCCCGCCGGGCGCGGGGTCAGACAGTCCTGTTCGTCGCACCGGCACGCGCTCCCGGACTCCGGGAGGCCTGGCCAGTACCCGGGCGAGCGACTCCACGACCTCGGGAGCGTAGTCCCCGGCGGTACCGAGTCGCAGCTCCTCCAGCGCGCGCAGCGGGCCTTCGGGACCGGCGTCCCGGGTCTTCTCCTCGTAGGCGTTCACGGCCCGGACGATGCGGGCGGCGAGCGGCTGTTCCCGGTAGGGGTCGGCCTGCCGTTCCACGACGACGGCGACGGCCGCGTCCACGCCGGTCTGCCGGACGACGGCACCGCCGAGCAGGGCGATGCGCCGCTGCTCCGCGGCGGGCAGGCCGGCGGTGGCGCCGGCCGGGACCGGGTCGACCAGGCTGAGCTGGCCGATGTCGTGCATCAGGGCCGCGTGCTCCAGGACGGTCAGTTCGGGCCCGCTCAGGCCGAGGTCCCGGCCGACGGCGAGGCTCAGCGCGGCAACGCGGTGGGCGTGCCCCGCGGGGGTGCAGCCGGCGATCTCGGTGGCGCGGGCGAGGGAGGCGATGGTCTGCCGGTAGGTGGCGCGGACGGCCGCGTACCGGCGCAGGGAGAGCTGGACGAGCAGCATGGGCAGGCAGAACACGGGCAGCGCCCACAGGCCGACGACGGCTACCGCGAGTGCCATCACGGCGCCGGTCGCACAGATCGCGGAGCCGATGCCGAGCAGTCCGCGCAGTTCCTCGCGCAGCAGCGGGCCGAACGGCCAGCTAGTGCGGCAGTGCGCGAGCGCGGCGGCCAGGACCGCCCCGCACAGGGAGGTGAGGGCGAGCAGGGTGAGCAGCAGGAGGGCGTAGGCGGGACCGACCCAATGGGCGAAGACGCCCTGGCTGTAGAGCGGTTGGAAGCAGACGGCGGCGAAGCCGACGGTGAGGATCCGGCGGGTCAGGTGGTCGGCGGTGGGGCCGCGGCCGGACCAGATGTGCGGGACGGCGCCGAGCACGGTGGCGACGAGGACGACGGTGACGACCTGGGCGGCTCCGTGCTGGCCGGGCCGTCCGGCGTCGGCGCCCAGCAGGGCGTACGACAGGGCGCCGGCGGCACCGAGGGGCGCGGCCTGCCGCTGTCCCTGCTCGTCGTTCCAGCGGGTCAGTTCGCCGACGGCTATGAGCACGCCGAAGGCGAGCGCGACGCCCCGGTCGTGCAGGCCGGTCCAGAGGGTGACGGCGAGGGAACCGGCCGCGACGAGGGCGGCGGCGGCGTGGATCAGCCGCAGGGCGGTCACCGGGGCGCCCCGGTGCCGGTGGTCCGCTCCGCGGGCGGGGTGCCGTACGCCGGTTCGTCGGCGGTGACCGCCGGGTGCCAGCCGGAGCGGCGCAGGGCGCGCACGAGCGCGCCGACCATGCGGGGGTCGAAGTGCGACCCGGCGCAGCGCTCCAGCTCGGCGACGGCGGCCTCGACCGGGCGGGCCCTGCTGTAGCAGCGGGTGGAGGTCATGGCGTCGAAGGCGTCCGCGACGGCGACGATCCGGGCGCACTCGGGGATCTGGCCGCCCGCCAGGCCGTACGGGTAGCCGCTGCCGTCGAGCCGTTCGTGGTGGTGGAGGATGGCCGCGCGGGCCTCGCCCAGGAAGGAGATCCCGCGGACCATCTCGTGGCCGTACTCGGGGTGCAGCTCGATGATCCGCCGTTCCTCCGGGGTGAGCGGGCCCTCCTTGCGCAGCAGCCGGGTGGGCACGCCCAGCTTGCCGACGTCGTGCAGGATGCCGGCGAAGCGCAGCACCTCGACGCGGTCGTCGTCCATGCCGAGTTCGCGGGCGATCAGCACGGAGGCCTGTCCGACGCGTTCGCTGTGGCCGCGGGTGTAGCCGTCCTTGATGTCGACGGCCTGGACGAGGGCGCGGATGGTGGCCTGGTGGGCGGCGCGTTCGCGGTGGTACAGCGCGAAGACCCACCAGGAGACGCCCATCGGCAGCAGCACGAGGAGCGCGGCGACCGGGCCGTAGGGGCTGCGCCACAGGACAGCCATCATCAGCCCGGCGAGTCCGTGCACCGTGACCGGGGCGAGTGAGCGCCCCAGCAGCCCGCGCCAGGCCCGCCGCAGCGGCACCAGCCCGGCCGCCGCGCGCAGGCCGCCGTCGAGCGCGGTGAGCACCAGGCAGAACGCGAGGACGGCCGCGCCGGCGGGCAGCAGCGCGGAGGGGAAGTCGGAGCCGAGGACGGCGTCCTCGCCGCCGAGCGCGCAGTGCGTCCGGGCGGCGGCCCACACGGCGAGCGCGGGCTGCGCGGCCCGCCACACGCGCCGGAGCAGGGCGGGCCGGTGCTCGACCGGGGAGAGCAGCGCGGCGGGCACCGGGACGAGCGCGGCGGCGGCCGGGGGCAGCAGGAACGCACCGGCGAGCAGCACGGGGTAGAAGGTGCCGCCGAAGCGGCGGCGTACGGCGTGCCCGCAGACCGCGTAGAGCGCGGCGAGCAGGGCCGGCTCCCCCCAGGGGGTGTGCGTCGCCGGCAGGGGCAGCAGGCAGAGGACGGCCGACAGGGCGACGACGGCGACATAGCCGCGTGCCCTTGCCGGTACCACGTCCATCACGCCCCTCCCCGACCGTGCCTGCTCCAGGCTCGGAGCCTAGGGCGGAGTCGGGGGGTGCGGGGCTTATGACCTGAGGATTAGCACGTTCGGGTGAGATGTCCCGGCGTGTCAGGACTCCTGCGGTGCCGCGGGGGCCTTGGCCACGTCGTGCTCCGGCACGGTCTGCCCGGAGCGGATCAGCTCGATCCGCCCCATGACCTTGGCCCGGAGGTCGGCGGGCACGTCGTCATGCCCGCAGCACCGCTTCACCAGCTTCTTCACGGCCTGCTCCAGGCCGTACTTCTCCAGGCACGGGGAGCATTCCTCGAAGTGGTGCTGGAACTTGTCGCGGTCGACGTCCGGCATCTCGCTGTCGAGGAACTCGTACAGGTGGTCGAGGACCTCACTGCAGTCCGTCTCGTGCGGCTCTCCGCAGCTCATGAGCCCGAGCCTTTCGCTTCGTTCGACTCTCCGGCGCCGGCCGGGACCAGCCCGCGCTCACGGGCGTAGTCCTCCAGCATGCCGCGCAGCTGACGGCGGCCCCGGTGCAGCCGGGACATCACCGTACCGATGGGTGTCCCCATGATGTCCGCGATCTCCTTGTAGGCAAACCCCTCGACGTCCGCGAGATAGACGGCGATGCGGAACTCCTCGGGGATCGCCTGGAGCGCGGCCTTCACGTCCGAGTCGGGCAGGTGGTCGAGCGCCTGCGACTCGGCGGAGCGCAGACCCGTCGACATGTGCGACTCGGCACGGGCGAGCTGCCAGTCCTCGATCTCCTCCGCGGCGGAGCGCTGGGGCTCGCGCTGCTTCTTGCGGTAGGAGTTGATGAAGGTGTTCGTGAGGATGCGGTACAGCCACGCCTTGAGGTTGGTGCCCTCGCGGAACTGGTGGAAGGACGCGTACGCCTTGGCGTACGTCTCCTGCACCAGGTCCTCGGCGTCGGCCGGGTTGCGCGTCATGCGCAGCGCGGCCGAGTACATCTGGTCGAGGAATTCGAGCGCGTCCCGCTCGAAGCGCGCGCTGCGCTCCGCGGTCGACTCATCGGACGCGTCCGCGCTGACGCCCTGGCCCTCGGGCAGCTCCGCCTGGCCGTTGTCGGTCCCTGCGTCGGTACCGGTGACCGGACCCACCTCCTCAAGATCACGGGCGGGACCGAAACCGATCCCACTCGTTTCGGAGGATAGAACACGACCCGTGCCTGCCGCCGCTCGAATAGGAGCGGTCTTGGCCGCGTGCAGCACGGACCAGTCCAGGTCATTGCGGCTGCTGCGGGCCGGGCAGATGGTCGAACCCATGCGGCGGACTTCCTCTCCTACGACGTCGGTGCCGAAGCCGTCGGCACTTCCGTCGCTGTCAACAGCGGCCCACCGCACAACATTCCCGGGTCACCCGAGTGACGCGATCCACTCCCGTACCGCGCCGGTGACGGTTTCCAGCGCCCGCTCCTGGGTGATCTCCGCGCGCTTGGGCACGGCGAACCCGTGATCGCCGTACGGCACCTCGATGAGCCGGAAGTCACCCTCCGGGAACTCCGCCGGCTTCCCGAAGGGGTCGTTGCCGCCCTGGACGACCAGCGTGGGCACGCCGGCCCCCAGCAGCTCGTCCGCCCGGGACTTCTCCGGCTTGCCCGGCGGGTGCAGCGGGAAGCTCAGCGCGAGCACGGCGTGCGCGCCCAGCCCGGCCGCCGTGCGGCAGGCGACCCGGGCGCCGGCGCTGCGGCCCCCGGAGACCACCGGCAGGCCGGGTTCCGCGAGCGCGGGCCACACGCCCCGCCACCCGGTGTCCAGGGTCTTCGGCGCGGGAGCGACCTTCTTGCCGGCGACCCGCCAGGGCTGCTCGACGAGGGCGACGGTCACGCCGTCGGCGGGCAGGGCGGCCGCGAGCGCCCGGAGGTCGCGTGCCTCGATGCCGCCGCCGGCGCCGTGGCTGACGGCCAGCACCAGCCGTGCCCTCTTCGCCGGGTGCCAGGTGATCCGGGCGTCACCGGCATCCGTACCGACCGTCTGTGTGGTCACTTCCGTCACGTCCGTCACATCAGAAGAGTGTGCCCTCTTCCGGTCCCTCCAGCTCCTTCAGCAGCTCCGGGCCGTTGTTGCGGACGTTGCTGACGGCGGTGGGGACCGGGTAGGCCCGCATCAGGCCGGCCGGGGGCGGGGCGAGCAGCTCGCGCAGGTCGTCGGGGTCGGTGCGGGAGGGGTCCAGCCAGGCGTCCCAGCGGTCCGGGGTGAGCATCAGCGGCATCCGGGGGTGGATCTCGGCGAGGGAGCGCGGACCCTCGGCGGGGGCCACGGCCAGCGGGGTCCGCTCCGCCTCGGTGGTGATCACCGAGCAGGTGGCCCACCAGGCCCGCGGGTGGTCGTCGGGCAGGGTCCGGTCGCGCCAGAACTCGTACAGACCGGCCATCGCGAACACCGAGCCGTCGGCGGGCAGCACGAAGTACGGCTGCTTGCGCGGCCGCTTCTTCCTGCCCTCCACCTCCAGGTCGCGCTCCTGCTGACCGGTGACCCACTCGTAGTAGCCGTCGGCCGGCACGATGCAGCGGCGGGTGGCGAAGGCGCGCCGGTAGGCGGGCTTCTCGTGCACGGTCTCGGCGCGGGCGTTGATCATCCGGGCGCCACCCTCCGGGGTCTTGGCCCAGGACGGGACCAGCCCCCACTTCAGCGAGCGGAGCTGGCGAACCGGACGCGGGGAGTCCGCGTCTTTCAGAGGGCGGTCCAGGACGGCGTAGACCTCCTTGGTCGGCGCCACGTTGTAGTCGGGCTCCAGGGTCTCCTCGGGGTCCCACTTCTCGACCTCGAAGATTCCTGCGAGATCCTCGGGCCCACGACTCGATGCATACCGTCCGCACATACGTGCCACACTGCCAGATTCCGTCCAGCGAAAGGGAGCCACCAGCAGATATGGACCGCCTCGCCGCCACCGCGCTGCCCGGCCTCTGGGACCGGCTCACCGGCACCCAGCCCGACCCCGACCTGTGGGTGGTGCTGGCCACGCTGGCCGCCGCGCTCGCGGTGGTCGTCCCCCACCCCGTGTGGCGGATATCCCGCAACGCGATCACCATCGCGCACGAGGGCGGTCACGGTCTGATCGCCCTGCTCACCGGCCGGCAGCTCACCGGGATCCGGCTGCACTCCGACACCAGCGGGCTCACCGTGAGCCGGGGCAAGCCGCACGGGCTGGGCATGATCCTGACGGCCGCCGCGGGCTACACGGCCCCCTCGCTGCTGGGTCTCGGCGGGGCCGCGCTGCTGGCCGCCGGGCGGATCACCCTCCTGCTGTGGGTGGCCACCGCCCTGCTGGTGGCGATGCTGGTGATGATCCGCAACGCGTACGGCGTACTGACCGTGGTCCTCGCGGGCGGGGCCTTCCTGCTGGTGTCCTGGCTGGCGGGGCCGCAGGTGCAGGCCGCGTTCGCGTACGCGGTGGTGTGGTTCCTGCTGTCCGGCGGGGTACGGCCGCCGTTCGAGCTCCAGGCCAAGCGGTCCCGGTCGGGGGCCGGGGACTCGGACGCGGACCAGTTGGCGCGGCTGACGCACGTACCGGCGGGCCTGTGGCTGTTCCTGTTCCACGCCGTGTCGCTGTGTTCGCTGATCGGCGGGGGCCGCTGGCTGCTGGAGGGTTGACGGCGCTGCCTCCTTATAAAGTGGCCCCATGGCCCCGAACACCTCCTCCACCGCCCTCTGGCCCGCCCCGCACGCGAGCGGAGCCGTCGACGCGACGGTCCACGTGCCGGGGTCCAAGTCGGTCACCAACCGCGCTCTGGTCCTCGCGGCCCTGGCCTCCGAGCCCGGCTGGCTGCGCCGCCCGCTGCGGTCCCGGGACACCCTGCTGATGGCCGGTGCCCTCAGGGCCATGGGCGTGGAGATCGAGGAGGGCGTGGGCCCGGACGGCACCGGCGAGGCCTGGCGGGTGCTGCCCACGGGCCTGTCCGGCCCGGCCACGGTCGACGTCGGCAACGCGGGCACGGTGATGCGGTTCCTGCCGCCGGTGGCCGCGCTGGCCGACGGCCCGGTCCGGTTCGACGGGGACCCGCGGTCGTACGAGCGTCCCCTGAACGGCGTGATCGACGCGCTGCGGGTGCTCGGCGCCCGGATCGACGACGACGGCCGGGGCACACTGCCGCTGACCGTGCACGGCGGCGGGGCCCTGGACGGCGGCCCGGTGTCGATCGACGCCTCCTCGTCCTCGCAGTTCGTGTCGGCGCTGCTGCTGTCGGGCCCCCGTTTCAACCAGGGCGTGGAGGTCCGCCACACCGGCGCCAGCCTGCCCTCGATGCCGCACATCCGGATGACGGTGGACATGCTGCGCGCGGTCGGCGCCCAGGTGGACACGCCGGAGTCGGGCGGCGAGCCGAACGTGTGGCGGGTGACGCCGGGCGCGCTGCTCGGACGGGACCTGACGATCGAGCCGGACCTGTCCAACGCGCAGCCGTTCCTGGCGGCGGCCCTGGTCACCGGCGGCAAGGTGGTGATCCCGGACTGGCCGGCCCGTACCACCCAGCCGGGTGACCGGCTGCGGGAGATCTTCACCGAGATGGGCGGTTCCTGCGAACTCACCGAGTACGGCCTGGAGTTCACCGGTTCGGGGGCGATCCACGGCATCGACGTGGACCTCGGTGACGTGGGCGAGCTGACCCCCGGCATCGCCGCGGTGGCCGCGCTCGCCGACTCGCCGTCCACCCTGCGGGGCGTGGCCCATCTGCGGCTCCACGAGACGGACCGGCTGGCCGCGCTCACCAAGGAGATCAACGAGCTGGGCGGTGACGTCACGGAGACGGCCGACGGCCTGCACATCCGCCCGCGCGCGCTGCACGGCGGGACCTTCCACACCTACGAGGACCACCGCATGGCGACCGCCGGTGCGATCATCGGCCTGGCCGTGCCGGGCGTGCGGATCGAGAACGTGGCGACGACGGCGAAGACCCTGCCGGACTTCCCCGAGCTGTGGACCGGGATGCTCGGGCAGTAGGGACGTACACCATGCGCCGCTACGGCAAGCACACCGACGAGGACGACATCCGCAGCCGTCCCAACCGCAAGGGCAACCGGCCGCGGACGAACATCCGGCCCAAGCACGAGGACGCGGCCGAGGGCATGGTCCTCACCGTCGACCGGGGACGGCTGACCTGCCTGGTCGACGACCGGGTCGTGATGGCGATGAAGGCGCGCGAGCTGGGCCGCAAGGCGGCCGTGGTGGGCGACCGGGTGGCCCTGGTCGGTGACCTGTCCGGCACGAAGGACACGCTCGCGCGGATCGTCCGCATCGAGGAGCGGACGTCGGTGCTGCGCCGCACGGCCGACGACGACGATCCGTACGAGCGGGTGGTCGTCGCCAACGCCGACCAGCTGGCGATCGTCACGGCCCTGGCCGATCCCGAGCCCCGCCCCCGGCTGATCGACCGCTGCCTGGTCGCGGCCTTCGACGGCGGTCTGGAGCCGCTGCTGGTGATGACCAAGTCGGACCTGGCCCCGCCGGACAAGCTGCTGGAGCTGTACGGCGCCCTCGACATCCCGTACGTCGTCACCAGCCGTGGGGAACTGGAGAACGGAGACGCGGCGGACCGGGTCCGCGAACACCTCGACGGCAAGATCACCGCGTTCGTGGGCCACTCGGGCGTCGGCAAGACCACCCTGGTCAACGCGCTGGTGCCAAAGGAGCGCCGGCGTACGACGGGACACGTCAACGCGGTGACCGGCCGGGGCCGGCACACCACCACCTCCGCCCTCGCCCTGCCGCTGAGCGGTGCCGGGGGCTGGGTCGTCGACACACCGGGGGTCCGCTCCTTCGGGCTCGCGCACATCGACCCGTCCCGGGTGATCCACGCCTTCCCCGACCTCGAACCCGGCACGGCGGGCTGCCCGCGCGCGTGCAGCCACGACGAGCCGGACTGCGCGCTGGACGCGTGGGTGGCGGAGGGGCACGCGGACCCGGCACGGCTGTACTCGCTGCGCCGGCTGCTGGCCACCAGGGAGCGCAAGGAAGGCGACTGAGCCTCGCGTTGTTTGCCGGGGTGCGAGGGCGGTAAGTGCATAATCGCACCGAGCCGGAGATCCGGATCAACGGGAGGACCGCACATGGCGTGGCTGCTGGTCATAGTGGCCGGGATACTGGAGACCGGCTTCGCCGTGTGCCTGAAGCTCTCGCACGGGTTCACGCGTCTGTGGCCGACGATCGCCTTCGCGTCGTTCGCCCTGGGCAGCTTCGGTCTGCTCACCCTGTCCCTGAGGAAGCTGGACGTCGGCCCCGCCTACGCCGTGTGGACGGGCATCGGCGCGGCGGGCACCGCCATCTACGGCATGGTCTTCCTCGGCGACCTGGTCTCCACCCTGAAGATCGTGTCGATCAGCCTGGTCATCATCGGGGTGATCGGGCTGCAGTTGTCGGGGTCGGCGCACTAGGGGGCGGGGCATGGGGGGCACGTATCCGTCCCGGCACCACGACACGGGCCGCTGGCTGGTCCAGTACACGGGCCGGGTGCTGGTGGTCTGCCCGGGCTGCGGTGGCCGCGCGCTGGTCACTCCCCGGCCGGACCTGCCTGCGCCGCCGTACTTCAGCGAGCTGCTGTTCCTGCCGCGCCGGCTGACCTGCGCGGGCTGTGGCGCGATCGCCCACTGGACGGCGGACCCGCGCGGCCGGGCACTGGTCGCGGCCCAGCCGGGCGGCACCGAGGACCCCTTCTTCCGGCGGCCCCTGTGGCTCCAGACCCGGTGCCTCGGCCGCGTGCTGTGGGCCTGCAACGAGGAGCATCTCGAAGCGCTGGCCGCCTACGTCGGTGCCGCGTTGCGCGAGCGGGGCCCCGCGCGTCCGACCATGGCGATGTTCGCGCGGCTGCCCCGGTGGATGAAGGAGTCCGGCCACCGTGCCGAGGTGCTGGCCGGCCTGGACCGGCTGCGGGACCTGGCCCGGCGCTCCGCGCCCGCCGACCGCTCCGACGCCGCACACGAACGCGGGGACCGGCCCCGCCACTACGGGGCCCTGTACTTCCGGGGCGGACCCTACGAGGACGGTGTCTGAGGCCGGCCTCACACCAGGTGCCGTGGCAGCACCGCCCGTACCAGCTCGGCCATCCCGCCCTCCCCCGGCGGCGCCGCCACACAGGACAGGGCGAGGCGTACGACGAGCTCACAGGAGCGGAGCAGTTCGGCGGTGTCGGCCGGGTCGGCGCCGGGGCCGGCCAGCGCGGTCGCCGCGCGGTCCCGGACGATCCGCACGAAGTCGCGGGGCGCGGGCAGCGGCCCGTCCGCCCGGCGTTGCGCCGGTACCGCGGTGGTGGAGGGCACGGCGGTGAGCGGCGGGCTCGGCAACCACTCGGTCCAGCAGCCGGTGAGCATGGCCCGGACCAGCACGTTGTCCCGGGCGGCGGTGGCCGTCCACTCGGCGGTGGCGGTGAGCCGGTCCCGCGCGCCGGTGGGGCCGGCGAGGGCCCGCTCGACGCCGGCGAGGTATCCGTCGGCCTCCCGCCGCACCAGCGCCCGGGCCAGGCCGTCCTTGCTGCCGAACTCGTTGTACAGGGTCTGCCGGGACACCCCGGCCGACGCGGCCACGTCGACCATCCGCACGGCGGACCACGGCCGGCGCGCGAGCGCCGTGTACGCGGCGTCCAACAGGGACTCCCGGGCAGCAGGCATCCTCGCCTCCCTGGACCACACCGACTCTGCGCCCAGATTTGACGCGCTTGTATGCACTGTCAAGGGTTCGCGAGGGAGCGCTGGAGGCGTTCGGCCGTCCTCCCGCCGCGGGTCCGCCATGGCCTGCCGCGCGGCCAGCCGCGTCCCTCCGGGGCTCTCCCGGCGCCCCCGGTGGCCCCGTGGCGGCCCCGCCGGATACCGTGCCTCACATGCCCGACTACCTCGACGACCTGCGCCTCGCCCACGTCCTCGCGGACGCGGCCGACGCCGCCACCACGGCCCGCTTCAAGGCCCTCGACCTGAAGGTGGAGACGAAGCCGGACATGACCCCGGTGAGCGAGGCGGACAAGGCCGCGGAGGAACTCATCCGCGGCCAGCTCCAGCGCGCCCGCCCGCGGGACGCCGTCCTCGGCGAGGAGTACGGCATCGAGGGCACGGGCCCCCGCCGCTGGGTGATCGACCCGATCGACGGGACGAAGAACTACGTGCGGGGCGTCCCGGTCTGGGCCACCCTGATCTCCCTGATGGAGGCGGGCGAGGGCGGCTACCAGCCCGTCGTCGGCGTGGTCTCGGCCCCCGCGCTCGGCCGCCGCTGGTGGGCGGCGAAGGGCCACGGCGCCTTCACCGGCCGCAACCTCACCTCCGCGAACCGCATCCACGTCTCGCGCGTCGGCAAGCTCGCGGACGCCTCCTTCGCGTACTCCTCGCTCTCCGGCTGGGAGGAGCGCAGCCGCCTGGACGGCTTCCTGGATCTGTCCCGCCAGGTCTGGCGCACGCGCGCGTACGGCGACTTCTGGCCGTACATGATGGTCGCCGAGGGTTCCGTGGACATCTGCGCCGAGCCGGAGCTGTCGCTGTGGGACATGGCCGCCAACGCGATCATCGTGACGGAGGCGGGCGGGACGTTCACCGGCCTCGACGGCCGCCCGGGCCCGCACAGCGGCGACGCGGCGGCATCCAACGGCCTGCTCCACGACGAGCTGCTGGAGTACCTCCGCCCGCGCCCGTGAGGAACGGGGGGAGGACCGGACGTACTCCCGCTACGCCCTCAACTGGCGCCGCGCGCCCTCTTGTTGACCCTCCCTTTACCTGGCACTCTGAGCCCACCCCCACTTGTGAACTTGTGAATCCCTGAACTTTCCCAGGGATTCCTAGGAGGTGGTCCGTCCATGCTCGTCCGTGACGCCATGAGCACGGTGATTCTCACCCTCGGCCCCGCCCACACCCTCCGTGAGGCAGCCGCCCTGATGTCCGCCCGCCGTGTCGGCGCCGCCGTGGTCCTCGACCCGGACGCCGGCGGCATCGGCATCCTGACCGAACGCGACATCCTCAACTCCGTCGGCCTCGGGCAGAACCCGGACGCGGAGCGCACCCACGCCCACACCACCACCGACGTCGTCTTCGCCGCCCCCACCTGGACCCTGGAGGAGGCGGCCCGCGCCATGGCGCACGGCGGCTTCCGGCACCTCGTCGTCCTCGACCGCGGCGACGTGGCCGGGATCGTCTCGGTCCGCGACATCGTCCGCCGCTGGCTCCCGGCCCGCGAACCCACGCCCGCGCTGTGACACGCGAAGCGGGCCGGACCCCGAGCACCGTGGGGTCCGGCCCGCCCAGCCGCGAGGGCGGCCGGCTCAGCCGCGCAGCTCCCGCACCGCCGCTTCCAGCCGCTTGCCGAAGTCGGCGTCGGCCGCCGCGAAGTTGCCGATCGCGCGCTCGGCGATGTCCTCGCGCGAGACCTGCGAGATCGCGCCCGCGAGGTTGGCGATCAGCCGCTCCTTCTCCGCCTCCGACATCAGCCGGTAGAGGTTGCCCGCCTGCACGAAGTCGTCGTCCTCGGCGTGCACGGGCGTCGGGTGGTTGCCGGTGCCGCCCGTGAAGCCGTCGAACGGCTGCCAGAGCGGACGGCCGGTCTGCTGCGGCCCGCCGAAGCTGTTCGGCTCGTAGTTCTTCGCACCGCCGTGCCGGCCGTCGTAGAGGAAGCCGTCACGGGAGTTGGTGCGCGCCTCGGTGGCGTGCGGGCGGTTCACCGGCAGGTGGTCGGCGTTGATGCCGACGCGGTAGCGGTGGGCGTCGCCGTAGGCGAAGAGCCGGCCCTGGAGCATCTTGTCGGGCGAGGGGCCGATACCGGGCACGAAGTGCGCCGGGGAGAAGATCGACTGCTCGACCTCGGCGAAGATGTTCTGCGGGTTGCGGTTCAGCTCCAGCTTGCCGATCTCGATGACCGGGTAGTCCGCGTGCGGCCACACCTTGGTCAGGTCGAACGGGTTGAAGCGGTACGTCGCCGCGTCCGCCGCCGGCATGATCTGCACGCCCACGGTCCAGCTCGGGAACTCCCCGCGCTCGATCGCCTCGCGCAGGTCGCGCTGGTGCGAGTCGGGGTCCTTGCCCGCGAGGACCTCGGCCTCCCCGGCGGTGAGGTTCTTGATCCCCTGGTCGGTCTTGAAGTGGTACTTGACCCAGAAGACCTCGCCGGCCGCGTTGTTCCACTGGTAGGTGTGCGAGCCGAAGCCGTCCATGTGCCGGTACGACGCGGGGATGCCGCGGTCGCCGAACAGCCAGGTCACCTGGTGGGTCGACTCGGGCGACAGCGACCAGAAGTCCCACACGTTGTCGGCCTCGGTGCTGCCGGTGTACGGGTCGCGCTTCTGGGTGTGGATGAAGTCCGGGAACTTGATCGCGTCCCGGATGAAGAAGACCGGGGTGTTGTTGCCGACGAGGTCGTAGTTGCCCTCCTCGGTGTAGAACTTCAGCGCGAAGCCGCGCGGGTCGCGGACGGCGTCCGCCGCGCCGAGGTTGCCGGCCACGGTCGAGAAGCGCAGGAAGACCTCGGTCTGCTTGCCGGGCTCGGAGAGGAACGCGGCGCGGGTGTAGGGCGTGACATCGGCGGTCACGGTGAAGGTGCCGTACGCGCCGGCGCCCCGGGCGTGCACCACGCGCTCCGGGATGCGCTCGCGGTTGAAGTGCGCCAGCTTCTCCAGCAGGAGCTGGTCCTGGACGAGGACCGGCCCGCCGACGCCCGCCGTCTCGCTGTTCTGGTTGTCGGCGACCGGGGCACCGGCCTCCGTGGTGAGCGGTCCCTGCGTCACGTACGCCTCCTGCGTCATCACTGACTAGTCCTGTCCTGTGGCCAAAGCCGGTTCCGATCCTACAATGGACATTGTCTAAGTCAAATGACGATCCAAAATCACACCTATTCCCGACCTGGGGACTCTTCCTGTTAGGCTGGTGGCCATGAGCGACCTTCTGGAACGGCTGCGTGGACGCGGATGGCGGATGACCGCGCAGCGACGCGTGGTGGCCGAGGTCCTGAACGGCGAGCACGTCCATCTGACGGCCGACGAGGTCCACGCACGGGCTGTCGCCAAGCTGCCCGAGATCTCCCGGGCGACCGTCTACAACACGCTGGGCGAGCTGGTCTCGCTCGGCGAGGTGCTGGAAGTCACGACGGACAAGCGCGCCAAGCGGTACGACCCGAACGCGCACCGGCCGCACCACCACCTGGTCTGCGCCCGGTGCGGCGCGATCCGCGACGTGCACCCGACCGGCAACCCCCTCGCCGACCTCCCCGACACCGAGCGCTTCGGCTTCACGGTGTCGGACGTCGAGGTGACGTACCGGGGGCTGTGCCCGGACTGCGCGGGCGCGTAGTACACCCGCTTCCCTGGAGCCCCGGCATCCGCCGGGGCTCTTCGCGTATGCGGTTTGCCGGTCGCGCGTGCGGGTTGCCGGGTACGGAAACACCGAGGGCCGGAACCCATCTCTGGATTCCGGCCCTCGGCCTTCAGTAGCGGGGACAGGATTTGAACCTGCGACCTCTGGGTTATGAGCCCAGCGAGCTACCGAGCTGCTCCACCCCGCGTCGGTGAACACGACACTACGTGAGGGAGACATCGAGAAGCAAATCAGTTGGGGCCGGGGTGTCCGGCGTCACGCCGAGAGCTCCTCCCGCAGCGCGTCCCGCAGTCGTGCCGCCCGCTCGGACACCTCCGCCGGCCCCAGCGCGACCGCCCTGTCGGCCCACCGCTGCCCCTCAGCCAGCTCGCCGCGACGCGCGTAGACGAGGGCCAGCCGCAGCGCCGCCCGCCCGTGCCCGGCATCGGCGGCCCGCGTCCACCAGACCGCCGCCTCGGGCTCGCTCCCCTCGCGGGCGAGCAGCAGCCCCAGGTTGAAGGCGCCGTTGCGCGACCCGGCCTCGGCCGCCGCCCGGTACCACCGCGCCGCCTCCACCACGTCGCCCCGCGCCGCCGCGAGCATGCCGACCCGCACCTGCGCCCGCCGGTGCCCCTGCGAGGCGGCACGCTCGTACCACTCCTCGCACTCGGTCTTCTCCTGCACGGTCTCCCCCAGCTCGTGCGCGGGCTCCGGCGGCCGCCGCGCGTCGAGCAGGGCGGCCAGCCGGTATGCGCCCTCCGCGCTGCCGCCGCCCGCCGCGCAGCGCAGATGCCGTTCGGCCTCCTGCTCGTCGCCCTCGCGCAGCCGGGCGATCCCCACCTGGAGCGCGGCCTCGGCGTGCCCGGCGGCCGCCGCCCGCTCGTACCAGCGCAGCGCCATCTCGTCCTCGCCGCGCCCGGCGTACAGGATGCCGAGGTTGAACGCGGCGTCCACGCTCCCGGTCTCGGCGGCCTTGGAGAACCACGGCTCGGCCCCGGTCGTGTCGCCGTTCTGGAGCAGCAGGATGGCCAGCGCGTTCGCGGCCTCGCGGTGCCCGGCGTACGCGGCCCGCCGGTACCACTGCTCGGCCTGCGCGGTGCGGCCCTGCTCGGCGCAGAGCAGCCCGAGGTTGTAGGCGCCGTTGTCGTCACCGGCGTCCAGCGCGGCCCGGTACCACCGCTCGGCGGTCTGGGTCTCGCCGCGCTCGGCGTGCAGCGCCCCCAGCGCGTTGGCCGCGTTGCCGTCGCCGTCCTGGGCGGCGCGCAGCCACCACACGGCCGCGCTCTCGGTGTCGCCGGCGTCGCGCAGCAGGAAGCCGAGCGCGCAGGCGGCCCGCGGCTCGCCGTCCTTGGCGGAGGTCAGGTACCAGCGCCCGGCCTCCTTCAGCTCGCCGCGCCTCTCCAGGATGGCCCCGAGCTGGAGCGCGGCCCGCCGGTGCCCGCGCGCGGCGGCCTGCCGGTACCACTGCTCGGCCTCCGCGACAGCGTTGTCCCCCCCGGCCTCGTCCCCGTGTCCGGCCGCGCGGTCGAGCGCGCGCGCCAGCCGGTAGGCGGCCTCGCGGTGTCCGCGCTCGGCGGCGGCACGCATCCAGTGCTCGGCGCCGACGTCCCCGCGGTGCTCCAGCAGGTCGGCGAGCGCGTAGGCGCCGAGGACATGGCCCTGCTCGGCGGACTGGCGCAGCCAGTACTCGGCGGCCGGCTCGTCCCCGCGCTCCCGGTGGTGGCGGCCGAGCGCGTGCGCGGCGGCGGCGGAACCGGCGACGGCGGCGATCCGCCACCAGCCGGCCGCCTCCTCGGGGTAACCGCGCTGGTGCAGCAGGACGCCCAGGTTGTTGGCGGCGGCCCGGTCACCGGCCGCGGTGGCCGCGCGCAGGTGGGGTTCGGCTCCGTCCAGGTCGCCGCGGCGCAGCAGCATGGCCCCGAGGACGCTCGCCGCCTCGGCGTCACCGCTCTGCGCGGCGAGCGCGAGGCGCGTATCCTCGCCGGCTTCCCCCATGTCCGCCAACTCGTCGCGGGCCGGCTCCGCGTCGGAAGGCTGCACAAATCGCCCTGACTCGAACAGAGTTGCCTTGTCCCCCATAACGTCCATCGTCGCACCACCTGCAACCTGGGTACACCCGGTATAACGCAGCCCGTGAGGTCACTTGAGCGTTTTGTCGACATGCCCACAGAGAGACAAGTCAAACACATACCGCCCAACTCCCCACGGCGGCGCGGCCGGTCCCTCCCCTCAGCACATGAGTTCGCACACCACGAAGGCCCGGATCCGTGTTGGATCCGGGCCTTCGACTTCAGTAGCGGGGACAGGATTTGAACCTGCGACCTCTGGGTTATGAGCCCAGCGAGCTACCGAGCTGCTCCACCCCGCGCCGTTGTGTGTCAACCGTACCACGGTGCGAGGGGGTCTTGATCAACTCCGGTTCTTGTCGCCGTTCTTGCCGCCCGTCTTGGACTGGGCCTCCTCGGCCCGCTTCAGCGCGTCCTGGAGATCCTTCTGCGCCTTGGCGTACGCGTCCCAGTCCGGTCCGTTCTTCAGCGCCTGCTGCCCGGCGTCGAACGCCTTCTGCGCGTCTTCCAGCGCCTGTTTGACCGTCGGATTGGCGGTGTTGGGCGGGGTGGTGGTGCCGGTCTCCGGCGGCCTGGCCGAGCCCTTCACGCCGAACACCTCGTCGAGGGCCTCGTCCAGGGTGTCCTTGAAGGCGGTCTTGCCCTCGTAGGTGACCAGAACCTTCCTCAGCAACGGGTACTTGAGCGAACCACCGCGGACGTAGACGGGCTCCGCGTACAGCAGGCCCCCGTCCAGTGGCACGGTCAGCAGATTGCCGTACTCCACCTTCGAATGCCCGCGGCTGAGGAGGCTGATGGTCTCCGCGATGGCCGACTCGGAGTTGAACTGGCTCTGGACCTGTTTGGGGCCGTCGACGGTCGTGTTCGTCGGCAGCTTCAGGACTCTGATCCGGCCGTAGTCGCTGGTGCGCGGATCGGAGTCGACGGCCATGAAGGCGCTGAGGTTGTCCCGCCCGTTGGGCGTGAACGTCGTCGTCAGCGAGAACGCCTGCTCGCTCTGGCCCGGCATCTTCATGCTCAGGTAGTACGGCGGCACCGCGCTGCCCGAGTTGTTCGTCGGGTCGTCCGGGACCTCCCACACCTCGCTGCCGGTGAGGAACGTCTGCGCGTCCGTCACGTGGTAGCGGGTGAGCAGCTCCCGCTGCACCTTGAACAGGTCCTGCGGATAGCGCAGGTGATCCATCAGCTCCGGGGAGATCGCGCTGCGCGGCTCCACCGTGTCGGGGAAGGCCTTCATCCAGGTCTTCAGCACCGGGTCCTGGGTGTCCCACTGGTACAGCTTGACGTCGCCGGTGTAGGCGTCGACGGTCGCCTTCACCGAGTTGCGGATGTAGTTGACCTGGTTCTGCTGGGCCACCACCGCGCGTGAGTTGTTCGTCGCGGTGAGCGAGTCGGCCGTCGTGTCACCGAGGGTCGTACGGGAGGCGTACGGGTAGCCGTTCGACGTCGTGTACGCGTCGACGATCCACTGGATGCGGCCGTTCACGACCGCCGGGTACGCGTCACCGTCGATGGTCAGCCAGGGGGCCACCGCCTCCACGCGCTCCTTGGGCGTGCGGTTGTACAGGATCCGGGAGCCCTTGCCGATCGCCCCCGAGTAGAGGATCTGCGGCTCGTTGAACGCCACCGCGTACGCGGCCCGGTTGACCGGGTTGTCGAGGTTGACCCCGCTCTTGCCCTGGTAGCTGGTGGTCATCTCACGCTCGTTGTCGGAGTAGTCGACCTCCTTCTGGGGGCCTCCGACGATCGAGTACGTGGTGGTCTTCTCGCCGTAGTAGATCCGCTGTTCGTACGTCCCGAGGTCGCCCTGGGACGGCAGGTTCTTCTCGGTGAAGACCGGCCGGCCCTCCGAGTCCGCCTCGGTGCCCTTGGCGGCCACCACGCCGAAGCCGTGCGTGTAGCGGAAGTGGTCGTTGATCCAGTTGTTCTTCGGGATGCCGTCCAGGTTCAGTTCGCGCAGCCCGATGACGGTGTCCTGCTCCTTGCCGTCCTTGGGGTACCGGTCGACGTCGAGGTTGGTCGGGAATCCGTAGTAGGCCTTGATCTGCTGGAGCTGCTGGAACGTCGGCGAGACGACGTTCGGGTCCATGATGCGGATGCTGGCCGTGGCGCCGACCTGGTCGCGCAGCTTCGTCTTGTCCGAGGTCGTGGACCTGCCCGGGTACTCGGTGACCTTGGCCTGGTCGATGCCGTACGCCTCGCGGGTCGCCTTCAGGTTCTTCTGGACGTACGGCGCCTCCTTGGCCTGCTCGTTCGGCTGGACCTGGAACTTCTGCACGATGGCCGGGTACAGGCCGCCGATCAGGATCGCCGACAGCACCATCAGGCCGAAGCCGATGACCGGCAGCTGCCAGGTGCGCCGCCACAGGGTGGCGAAGAACAGCAGCGCGCAGATGACGGCGATGCAGAACAGGATCGTCTTGGCCGGCAGGTAGGCGTTGGCGTCGACGTAGCGCAGTCCCGTCCAGTTGCCGGTCGCCTTGAAGTCGCTGGACTTCACCGCGAGGCCGTACCGGTCGAGCCAGTAGGCGACCGCCTTGAGGGCGACGAAGATGCCGAGCAGCACCGACAGGTGGCCGGTCGCGGCGGCGGTGGCACGCGCCCCCGGGCTGGTGACGCGCAGCCCGCCGTACAGGTAGTGCGTGAGCGCGGCGGCGATCAGGCACAGGATGGCGGCGGCGAAGCCGAAGCCCAGCAGGAAGCGGTACCAGGGCAGGTCGAAGGCGTAGAAGGAGACGTCGAGGTGGAACTGCGGGTCCTTCTGGTGGAAGGGCACGCCGTTCACCCACATCAGCCAGGTCCGCCACTGGCCGGCCGCCGAGGCGCCCGCGATCAGTCCGACCAGGGCGGTGACGGCGAGCAGCAGCCACTTCTTGTACGGCGCGACGGCCATGCGGTAGCGGTCGAGGCTCTGCTGCTCCATGGACATGGCGCTCAGCGGCGGCCGCAGCCGGTGGGCGAGCCAGATGTTCAGGCCGACCGCGGCCGCCATCAGCAGGCCGAAGACGAAGAAGAGCCCGATCTTGGTCGACAGGGTGGTGGTGAACACGGACGAGTAGTGCACCGACCGGTACCACAGCCAGTCCGTCCAGAAGCCCGCGAACATGGTGAACGCCATGCCGAGCACGGCGAGCACGCCCAGTGTCACGAGCAGGGCCCTCACCCTCCGGGACGGGCGGCCCGCTCTGATCCGTGGCCCCGTCGGGCCTCCGCCGCGGTCCGGCATCTGGAAAGCCAAGGTGCGCACCTCGAAGTTCGCTGTCGATCCGTCAGACCCTCGGGTTCGCGGGCCCGCCGTGGCCCCCCGTGATCGCGGGCCCACACCTATGCAACTTACTCACGGTCTACTCGGTTCCCGATTCCGGCCGGGAACGAGGCAGGATTGTGACCATGTCCAACACTCCCATGGCAGCGAGCCCGCTCACCCGGGCCGTACTCGAGATCGACGAGTACGTCTCCGGCCTCGGCTGGGACCAGCCCGCTCGCCTCTTCGCCCTCGTAGACACCGCACGGCTGCGGGCTCAGGAACCTTCGCTCGCGGCCCAGCTGGGCCTGGAGGACGAGTCCGAGACCGTCGGTCTCACCCCGATCGAGCAGGACGAGCTCCCGTCCGGCAAGCCCCTCGACGAGTTCCTCGGCACCATCGCCTGGCCCGACGCCGTGACCGGCTGCGCGCTCGCGGTGGAGCGCCTGATGCTGCCGCCGTCCGCCGAGGCCCAGGTCCCCTCCGGTCTGGACGAGGCCGGGCTGGCCAGGTGGGTGGCCGAGCACCCCGAGCGCCAGGAGGTCCGGATGACGGTCGCCGTGCTGCGCGACGGCAGCCGCGAGTCGGCGCTGCGGCTGCGGGAGAAGGACTCCCCGACGGAGGTCCTGACCGGACCCGACCTGGTGCCGGGCCTGGCGGACGCCCTGGCGGCGACGTTCGTGGACTGATCCCGCCCCTCGGGGGCACGGCGCTGGGGGCGCCCCTGGCCATCAGGGGCGCCCCCAGCCGTGTCACGGCCCGTTCAGCCCTTGGCGGTGCACTTCGGCAGGGCGGCGGTGTCCCCGCTGCGGATGTCCTTCAGCGCGTCGAGCGCGTCACCGATGGTCTTGACCTTGACCAGGGTGAGCCCGTCCGGGGTGTCCTTGGCGGCCGCCGCGCAGTTGTCGGCGGGGGTCAGGAAGTACCGGGCGCCGCGGTCGCGCGCGCCGACGGTCTTCATCTCGATGCCGCCGATCGGGCCGACCGTGCCGTTGTCGTCGATGGTGCCGGTGCCGGCGACGAACTTCCCGCCGGTGAGGCTGCCCGGGGTGAGCTTGTCGTAGATGCCGAGGGCGAACATCAGGCCGGCGCTGGGCCCGCCGACGTCGGCGAGCTTGATGTCGATGGTGAACGGGAAGGTGTGGTCGGTCCCGGCGGAGATGCCGACGATGGCCCGTTTCGCCGCGGTGTCGTGGGAGGTCGTCGTCGTGATCGTGACCTCCCGCGTCCTGGTCGCCGCCCCGTTCGCCTTCTCGGCGGCGGCCTGCTCCTTGGCGGGCACGACGGTGAAGACGACCTTCTGCCCCGGCTTGTGCTTGGTGACCAGCTTGGCGACGTCGGACGGCTGCTTGATCGCCGTACCGTCGACGGCCTTGATCACGTCACCGGCGTGCAGCCTGCCCTCGGCCGGGGAGCCCTTGACGACCGTGGAGACGATCACCCAGGACTTCACCGGGACGCCCAGCTCCTTCAGGGCGGCGACCTTGGCGCTCTCCTGGGACTGACTGAACTCCTCGGCGTTCTCCTGGGTGGACTGCTCCTCCGTCTTGCCGTCCGGGTACAGCGTGTCGTGCGGGAGGACCTTGCTGTCGTGGGCGAGCCAGCCGTAGACGGCCTCCACCAGGTTCATCCGGTAGTCGGCGCCGGTGACCCGGACGGTCGTCATGTTCAGATGGCCGTCCGTCGGGTAGGTCTTGTGCCCCGAGATCTGCAGCACCGGCTCGCCGTCGTGCTCCCCGAGCGTGTTCACGGTCGGGCCGGGAGACATCTCCGCATACGGCACGGGGATGAGGACTCCCGCGCACAGGAGCGCGATCAGCATCAGGGTCGAGGCGAGCATCGTCGCGGTGCGGCGTGGCATGTCACGACAGTACGGGACGCCTCTGTCAGCGCACTGTCAGGGCACCCCCGTCAGGCGCCGCGCGCACCCGTGTGGGACTTCTCCATGGCCTCGCGGAACCGGGCGTATCCGTCCAGCTCAGGGCCGTCGCTCCGCGTCTTGCGGGTCCGGTTGGCCCACGTTCCCCACAGCCCGCCGCCGATCGCGGCCACCAGCGGGATCAGCAGCCAGACAAGCACCCCCATGCCGACCTCCCATACGCCATGAGCGTCCGCAAATGACTGATCAGCAGATTAACCGTCTGCACGGACAACGCTCACGCTAGGGTGCCGGTTACGCAACCGGAGCAGACGTGTGCCGGGTGTGACGCCTTCGGGGGACCGCGGAAGACCAGACGGATCAGCGGACGGGGCGGGGCGAGGGGCCCGGACACTGGGCGGGGTGGACGGGCGGGGGCTGCGGGGGCCGGGTCGGGGGTGACGGGCTGGGGTGCGGCGGGGGCCGGGTCGAGGTGTACGAGTGCAGGGCGGGGGCTGCGGGCGCTGGGCCGTGTCGTCGGGCCGCGGCTGACGGGCACCCGGCGGGGCTGCGGGGGCCGCGTGGGGCCTGCGGGTGCCGGGCGGGAGGCAGCAAGCGCAAGCCGGCGGGCCGGCGGGTGCCGGGCCGGGGCCAGCGGGCTCCGGGCCGGAGCCGGGAGGTGCCGGGGCGCGCCGGCCGGGAGCCAGCGGACGCCGAGCCCAGGCCGGAGGCGACCGTCCGGGAACGGCGGGCTCCGGCCGGGTCAGCAGGCGCTCGCGCCAGTATCAGCCGGCGCCCGGGCCGGGAATCAGCGGGCGCCCTCGTCAGGATCGAGCGTCGGTCAGGCGTCAGCAGGCGCCGACCCACTCCTCCGTGCCGTCCGAGAACTTCTGGTGCTTCCAGATGGGCACCTCGTGCTTGAGGTCGTCGATCAGCTTGCGGCAGGCGTCGAAGGCCTCCGCGCGGTGCGGGCAGGCCACGGCGACGACGACGGCCAGATCCCCGACCCGGAGGTCCCCCACCCGGTGGACGGCGGCCAGCGCCCGCACGGGGTGGTCGGCGACGACCTTCTCGGCGATCCGCCGCATCTCGGCCTCGGCACTCGGGTGGCAGGAGTACCCGAGCGCGTCCACGTCGGCACCCCCGTCGTGGTTCCGCACGGTCCCCACGAACAGCGCGACGCCCCCGGCCGCGTCGTCGCCGACGGCCTGGAACACCTCGTCCACGGAGAGCGGGGTCTCCCGGATGCCGATCAGCTTGATGGGGTCCTGAGCCGCCTGCTCACCGGGGTGATCGTTCGTATGCGCCATGCCCCCATCGTGCCGCACGGGTGTGACACCGCGGAATACGAGTTTCCGCAGGCACGCGCGCGGGACGCTTGGAGGCTCCTACAGCGCAGCTTCCGCATCGGCCGCTCCCCGCACGTCAGACGCGTCGCCGGGCCTTCCGGGCGCGCCGTACGACGGCCGCCGCGCCCAGCAGGGCGACCGTCGCCCCGGCCGCACCGGCGGCCGTCGCGTCCTTCCGCCCCAGCCGCCGCCCGGCCACCGTGTGCCGGCCGGACACCTCCTCCAGCAGCTCGGCGAGCACCTCCTCGTTGGTCCACTTCGGCCGCCACCCGGAGTCGTGGAGCCGGCTCCCGCTGACCACCCAGGGGTACATCGTGTAGGCGAGGTCGCCCGCCGGGGACGGGGTGAGCCCGATCCGGTGCAGCCGGGCCGCCGCGCCGAGCGCGACCGCCGAGGGCAGCTCCATCCGCCGGATGCCGCTCAGCTCCTCGACCTCCTCCTGCTCCAGCCACCCGTCGCAGCCGACGGCCAGTTCCCCGTCGACCTTCTCCAGCACGGCGTACTCCAGGGCGCTGCACAGGTCCTCGACATGGCAGAACTGCCACGCGGGCCGCGACCCGGCCACCACCAGCAGCCGCGGCGACTCGAAGTACCTGGTCAGCGCGGTGTCCGTGCCGCCGACCAGCACGGCCGGCCGCACCACGGTGACGTTCAGGCCCGGATGCGCGCGCGGAGCCCGCCGCGCCAGGCGTTCGATCTCCAGCAGGTCCCCGACGCCGGTCGCCTCGGCGGTGGCGCGCAGCTCGGCGTCCTCCGACAGCGGCAGCTCGTTGTCGGGCAGCGCGCCGTAGACCATCGCGGAGGTGCACAGCACCACCCGGTGCACGCCGGCGGCCGCGGCGGCGGTCAGGACGGTCTGTGTCCCCCGGACGTTGTAAGCGGTGCGCGCCGCCGGATCGGTCTCCAGGTCGAGGTCGAGCGCGAGGTGGACGACGACGTCGGCGCCCCGCAGCTTGTCCGCGATGGCGGGGTCGCGGACGTCGAGGATGTGCCACTGCGCGTCGGCGCACTCACCGCGCCGTTCGTCGATGGCGAGGACCTGTCTGATCTCCTCCGACGCGGCCAGTCGCTCGGTGAGCAGGGCGCCGACCCCGGTGGCGGCGCCGGTCACCGCGACGACGGGCCCGCGCACGGCAGACGTCTCGCCGGCGCGCAGCGCCGTCGTCGAGGGGCGGTGGTCGGGCGACGGGTGGGCTGAGAGGTTTCGCGCTGCGCGAACCTGCGGATCTGGGGAACTCACCGGGCGTCTCCAGCGGTTGTCTTCAGTACGGGCGCGAGTGACGCGTACGTACCAGGTGCATCCATCCTGCCGCAGGCGTTCCGTGGGCGAAGCACCGAGGCCCGATCGGGTCGGGGTGTCTACGCTGGGTGGTGTTGTCGGGCAGCCGCGCCGCCGGAGCGAAACCGGTGGCCTTACCAGCCGAGGAATCCCGTGAGTGACACCCCATTCGGTTTCGGCCTTCCGCCGGAGGAGCCGGAAGACGGCGACGAGGGCAAGAAGAAGGACCAGCAGAGCGGTGGTGGGCAGGGACCGGCCAATCCGTTCGGTTTCGGCGGCCTGCCCGGAGCCGGCGGCTTTGGCGGCCCCGGCGCCGACAACCCGCTCGCAGCCATGTTCGGTTCCCTGAACCCCACCGACCTGGGCGCCGCGTTCCAGCAGCTCGGCCAGATGCTGTCCTACGAGGGCGGCCCGGTGAACTGGGACATGGCCAAGCAGATCGCCCGCCAGACGGTCGCCCAGGGCACGTCGGACGGCACGAAGGACGCGAGCGTCGGCCCCGCCGAGCGCAGGGCGGTGGAGGAGGCCGTCCGCCTCGCCGACCTGTGGCTGGACGACGCGACGTCCCTGCCGTCGGGCTCCGGCTCGGCGGTGGCCTGGTCGCGCGCGGAGTGGGTCGAGGCGACCCTGCCCGCCTGGCAGGAGCTGGTCGACCCGGTCGCCGAGCGGGTCGGCGCGGCCATGGGCGACGTGCTGCCGGAGGAGATGCAGGCCATGGCCGGCCCGCTGATCGGCATGATGCGTTCGATGGGCGGCGCCATGTTCGGCACCCAGATCGGCCAGGCCGTGGGTGTGCTCGCGGGCGAGGTCGTCGGCTCGACCGACATCGGCCTGCCGCTGGGCCCGGCCGGCAAGGCCGCGCTGCTCCCGGCCAACGTGGAGGCGTTCGGCAAGGACCTGAGCGTCCCGCAGGAGGAGGTGCGGCTGTACCTGGCGCTGCGCGAGGCCGCGCACCAGCGGCTGTTCGCGCACGTGCCGTGGCTGCGCTCGCACCTGTTCGGCGCGGTCGACGGCTACGCGCGCGGCATCAAGGTCGACACGGCCAAGCTGGAGGACGTGGTCGGCCAGTTCGACCCGCAGAACCCGGAGCAGTTGCAGGACGCGCTCCAGCAGGGCATGTTCCAGCCGGAGGACACGCCCGAGCAGAAGGCCGCCCTGGCCCGTCTGGAGACCGCTCTCGCGCTCGTGGAGGGCTGGGTGGACGCGGTGGTCCACGCCGCCGCGAAGCCGCGCCTGTCGTCCGCCGACGCCCTGCGCGAGACGCTGCGCCGCCGCCGCGCGACCGGTGGCCCGGCGGAGCAGACGTTCGCCACGCTGATCGGCCTGGAGCTGCGTCCGCGCCGGCTGCGTGACGCCTCCCGTCTGTGGGCCTCGCTCACGGACGCGCGCGGGGTCGACGGCCGGGACGGCCTGTGGGCCCACCCGGACATGCTGCCGACCGCGACGGACCTGGACGATCCGGACGGCTTCGTCCACCGCGAGCAGCTGGACTTCTCCGAGCTGGACAAGATGCTCGGCGAGGCGGCGGGCGGCTCCGCGGGCAAGCCGGACCTGAGCAAGAGGGACGAAGGCGACAAGGGCGACGACGGCAAGGGCGACGACGCCGAGTGAGCCTGTACGACGACGCGGTCCTCGTCCTGAAGGGGTACGAGGGCCAGGAAGAGCTGCGCCAGGCATACCTGGACCATCTGGCGGCCCACCCGGACGGCCTGTGGAAGGCGTGCCACGCCGGTCATCTCACGGCCAGCGCCCTGGTGGTCGATCCCGAGCGCGGCCGGGTGCTGCTCACGCTGCACCGGAAGCTGCGGATGTGGCTGCAGATGGGCGGGCACTGCGAGCCGGGCGACCCGACGCTGGAGGCGGCGGCCCTGCGGGAGGCGACCGAGGAGTCCGGCATCACCGGGCTGACGCTGCTTCCCGGTGGCCCGGTGCGGCTGGACCGGCACCCGATCCCGCCTCCGTGCCACTGGCACCTCGACGTGCAGTACGCGGTCCTGGCCCCGCCCGGCGCGGTGCACGGGATCAGCGACGAGTCGCTCGACCTGCGCTGGTACGCCTACGACGAGGTGGCCGACGTGGCGGACGAGTCGGTCGTACGGCTGCTGGAAGCGACCCGCGCCCGCCTGTGACCACAGGCGAGGGGCGACCACCGTGGGCGGTCGCCCCTCGCGTCGGGCGGCCCATCGCGCCCCCAGAGGGTGCGGGGACTGCGCCGCCGGCCACATACGGACCGCAGCCGAACGCGGTCGGCGGCCCCCGGAACCCCCGGGCCGGACCGGCGGAGCGATCAGCTCCAGACGTTCCCCTGGTTCTGCCCGCGCGCGCCCTGCTGCCCCATGCCGAACTGGGCGGCGAGGCCCTGCCCGATCGCCGCGTTCTGCGGCGGCAGCGGCTCGCTGGGCTGCACCAGCGCGAAGCCGGTGCCCATGAAGCTCAGCTCCCAGCCCTCACCGGTGTTGCCGCGCCGGCGCCACACGCCGGAGGAGTGCGTCTGGGCCTGCATCTGCACGCGCAGCCCGGTGGACCAGGCCACGATCGCGTCGGCGTCGCAGTTGACGTACCGGTCGGGAGTGACCTGCATCAGCAGCGGCGCCCCGGAGGTCATGAGGGCGACCCGGCCGCGACCGGTGATGTTGAGCTGGTACTTCCCGGAGCCGGAGATGCCGTAGAGGCTGTCGACGGCGATGACCTCGTGGTGCAGCGAGGAGTCCATGGCGAGGACGTAGGAGCTGTCGACGGTCAGCCCGTCCTGCTCGACGTCCATGATGTGCACGTGC
This sequence comes from Streptomyces sp. Ru62, assembly GCF_002920615.1. Classification (GTDB taxonomy): domain Bacteria; phylum Actinomycetota; class Actinomycetes; order Streptomycetales; family Streptomycetaceae; genus Streptomyces. The sequence continues at coordinate 6,306 of NZ_PQSU01000011.1, read as the reverse complement.
TGGGCGAGGTTGGCGAGGTAGACGGTGCCCTGTCCGTGACAGCGCATCAGGTCCAGGCCCTCGCCGGTGTGCGCACGCGCGCGTGCCTGGCCGTTGCTGCGGTACTCGGCGTCGAACTCGACCAGGCCCTGGTAGGCGACCATGGTGCCCTTGCGGGCGAGCAGGTCGTCGTGGCCCTCCAGGGTGACCCGGAGCATCTGCGCGTTCTGGAGGCTCCAGCGCTCTTGCGTCTGGATGTCGTTGTGCGCGAAAAGCGGGCTCTGCATGGTGTTCTGGCTCCCCCTCAGCCCCGGAACCGGAGGCGGTCGGTGCTGTCCTCGCTGGGCTGGACGACGACGATGCCCTGGCCGGAGAAGGCCATCTGGTAGGCCTCGCCGCTGCCCCGGCCGATGAGCGACTGGGCCTTGAAGCTGCGCTTGCCCTTCACCTTGAGGTTCGGCGACCAGGCGACGAGCGCGTCCGGGTCGACGTACGTCTCGTCCTCGCCGCCGCCGCAGTCCACCACGATCGGCTTGCCCCGTGAGGTCAGCGCGACCCAGCCCTGCCCGGAGATCTTCGTGTTCCACAGGCCCTGCCCGGCGAACTTCGCGAGCCCCTTCACGCGCTCCACGCCCCAGGTGAGGTGCGCGTCGAAGGCGAGCAGGTTGGTGGCGTTGACGGAGATGCCGTCGCCGTTGAGGTTGATCACGACGACGTCGGCGCCGTAGTCGGCGAGGTAGAGCAGGCCGTCGCCGGAGCACTTCATCAGCGGCGCGCCCTCGCCGGTGACCCAGTCGCGGGCGATCTGGCGGACGGCGGGCGGGTTGGGCTCGTACTGGATGAAGCCTTCGTAGGCGACCATCGACCCCACGCGCGCGAGGAGGTCGTTCCCGGTCTGGAGGGCGACCTTCAGCATGTGGTTGCCGTGGTTCTCCATGCGGGCGGTGATGGGTGCGGGGGCGAAGCCCGCGAGCGGCTGGTTCATGACGGGCTCCCTCTAGACCTCGTAGGGCTGGACGACGATGAAGTTGCCGGGCGCGCCCCGGAACTGGAGGTTGACGCTCTCGCCGGTGTCGCCCGGGTAGGCGTTGCGGCGCATGCGGACCTGGCTGGAGACGATCACCTGGGAGGCGGCCGACCAGGCGACGACGGCGTTGCAGTCGGCGAAGGTGGTCGGCGTGACCGGCAGCACCACGGGCGTGCCGTGCGTCTTGACGACGATCGTGCCGGTGCCCTGGAACTGCATGGTGAACAGCGCGCCGCCGGGGATGCCGTGGCCCTCGATGCGGCGGACCTCGTACTGGAGGCTCTCGTCGAACGCGAGGACGTTCTCCGCGGAGACGCAGATGGCGTCGCCCTGGAGTTCGACGGGGTGCAGGTGGGTGGAGTTCTCGGCGAGGAACACCTGGCCCTGGCCGGTGCAGCGCATCAGCTGCATCTCCTGGCCGGTGGCGTTGCCGACGATCCGCCCGGCGAACCCGGCGCCCTTGTAGCTGAAGTCGACCTTGCCCTGGTAGAGCACCATGCTGCCCTGCTTGGCCAGCACGGGCCGGCCGCCGATGCCGAGGTCGACGCGGATCAGCTTCTTGTTCTGCTGGGTCCAGCGCTGCCCGGTCGGCGTCTCCTTGAACGCCTGGAGCGCGGCCGTCACGCCGGCACCGCCCTGGGGCGCGCCCTGCGGCACTCCGTAGGCGGCGGGCTGCTGGCCGGGGACCTGCCCGTAGCCCGGGGGCATGGGCGGGGTCGGCTGACCGCCGTAGGGTGCGGGCTGCTGGCCGTATCCCGGGGGCATCGGCGCGCCGGGCCCGCCGCCGTACGACGGCTGCTGCGGCGACTGTCCGTAGGGCGCGGGTGCGGGGGCCGGCGGCGGGACGGTGCCGCCTCCGGGCGGGGTCAGGGGGGCGACGACCGTCGGCGCGGCGTGCACGTTCGGGCCGGGCGCCGGGGCCGGGGGCGGAGTCGGGCCGGGGGGTGGGGCGAAGCCCTGCGGGGCCGGCGCCGGAGCGGGTGCGGGGGCCGGGGCGGGTGCGGGGGCCGGGGCGGCCGGGGCGCCGAACGCGGGCGGGGGCGTGGTCTGGGCGGGCGGGGCGAAGCCCGGGGCCGCACCGGACTGGGGCTGCTGCGGGGTGGCGGGCGCCTCCTCCTCCAGCACCTCGCCGCCGAAGTTCTTCAGCAGCGCCTCCAGACCGCCGTCGAAGCCCTGTCCGACGGCGGCGAACCGCCATCCGTCCTTGAAGTAGAAGTCACCGAGCATCACGGCCCGCTCGGTGGAGAACTCCGCGCCGCTGAAGGAGTACCGCGCGACCTCCTCGCCGCCCGCCACGATGCGCAGGTGTCCGGGAGCGATCTGGGACATCTGACCGGTGCCGTCGACGGTCGCCGTGAAGGACAGCTTGCGGATGTGCGAGGGGATCCGGTCGAGCGTGACCCGGAACGACTCCGTGTCACCCGCCTGGGCACCCAGCAGCTGGATGGACTCCTCCGGGGACTTCGGCTGGTTGAAGAAGACGAAGTACCGGTCGTCCGAGAGACGCTCGTCGGCGTCCAGACCGAAGCAGCTGATGTCGAAGGTCAGTCCGGGACCGGAGATCTGCACGCCTACGTACAGATCCGTGCCCGCGGTGAGGTCACTGATCCTGGCCTTGTGGCCGCGTTGGAATTCCCTGGCCATGCGTTACGACCGTCCCCCATCCCGAATGTGAGTGCGTCGCGCCAGGCTAACGGCAAAGACCGACAGCGACCCCCGAGGGTGCGGGTCGGTACAGACCCGGTACACAACCGCACCCGGCCGCTCACACGGAAGGCACTCGGCGCGCGGGGCTGCCCCCGGTCACCCCGGAAAGACGCCGGACGCCCGGAGTCCGCTCAGGTCTCCTGCTCATCGCTCACGCCCGGCACATGCGGCAGCCGGGCGGCGGCGACCACCCCTTCGAGGTAGCCGCGGGCCCGCTCGGTGCGCGGATAGGCATCCAGCAGCCGCCAGAAGTCGGCGCCGTGGCCGGGGACGAGCAGATGCGCCAGCTCGTGGCAGAGCACGTAGTCGACGACGTACTCCGGCATCCCCTGCAGCCGGTGCGACAGCCTGATGCTGCCCTCGGCGGGGGTGCACGAACCCCAGCGGGTGTTCTGGTTGGTGACCCAGCGCACGGAGGCGGGCCGGGGCCGGCCGTCGAAGTACTGGGCGGACAGCCGCTCGGCACGCTCGGCCAGCTCGGCGTCGCCCAGCACCCGCTTGCTCTCCTGGGCGGCGAGCTTGTCGAGCATGACGGTGACCCAGCGCTGCTCCTCCGCCTTCGACATCCGGGCGGGGATCAGTACGACGGTGCGATCGCCCTCGCGGTACGCGGAGACCGTCCGGCGGCGCCGGGCGCTCCTGCGGACCTCGATCGCGCTCGTCCCCGAGCCGCGGGGCGGCTGGCTCGTCGTGCTGCGCTGTGGTTCACCGGCGCGGTGCAGTGGGTCGGCGGGCACGCCCCGACGTTACCCGCTGGACCGGGGCAAAGTCCCGGCCCGGGGACGGTTCCCTCCGGATCCCCCACCATGTGTTTGATTCGTACGACCGAATCATCCATCCTTTTTACACCACTTCACCCCGTCTGATTGATATGAAGAACACCCCCAGCCTGTGGACAACTCCCGACGCCCCGACCACCGCCCAGGCATGCTGGCCCAGACACGCATTCACGGACACGGGGGGACAGTCATGCATCCGGTGGTGAAGCCCGCACTCCGGCGCGGCTGGCGCGACCGCAACACCGTGCAGTTCGGGATGACCCCGGCGCACGCCCTGACCCTGGGCCCCGTCGCCACGGCGACCGGCAGCTTCCTGGACCTGCTCGACGGCACGCGCGGACTGCCGCTGCTGCGCGAGGAGGGCCGCCGGGCGGACGTGCCGGCCGGCCACGTCGACGCGCTGGTGGAGCGGCTGGCCCGCGCGGGCCTCCTCGACGACGCACGCGGCGGCGGACCGGCCGCCGACACACTGCGGGAGAAGACGGACGTCCTCGAACGACTGCGCCCCGACCTCGCCTCCCTGTCCCTCCTCACACCCGAGCCGGGCGGAGCGCTGGCCCGCCTCGCGGCCCGGCGCGCACTGCGCGTCCGGGTGCGCGGCGCGGGCCGGGTCGGCGCCCTCCTCGCCTCCGCACTGTCGGGCGCCGGCGTCGGCGAGGTCGAGGTGTGCGACGTGGGCCGGGTGGAGCCGTGGGACGTGGCGCCGGGCGGGCTGACCGCCGAGTCGCTGGGCGACCGCCGGGACGCGGCGGCCCGGGCCGCCGTCCGCCGCGCCGCACCGGACCGCCCCCCGCGCCACGCGCACTCCCCCGGTTCCGGCGCCGAGGAGCCCGGCCTCTCCCTGGTGATCTTCGCGCCCCGCGACGATGTCGCCGTGCACGCCCCGGACCCGTTCACCGCCGAACCGCTGATGACCACCGGCACCCCTCATCTCTACGCCGGGGTCGTGGAGGGCACCGGTGTCGTCGGCCCGCTCGTCCTGCCCGGCGAGTCGGGCTGCGCCGGCTGCCTGGACCGGGACCGCACGGACCGGGACCCGGCCTGGCCCCGTCTGGTCACCCAGTGGCGGTCCGGACGGTCCCGCCGGGTCGGGGCCTGCGACCTGACCCTGGCCACGGCGGTGGCCGGTCTCGCCGCGGCGCACGCCCTGGCCTTCCTCGACGGGGGGTCACCGTCCGCCGCGGGTACTCGCTGGGAGGTGTCCCTGCCCGGTCTGGACTGGTGCGCCCGGCCGGTGCGGCCGCATCCGGAATGCGCGTGCGGGGCGGCCGGGAGACAGAAACGGGAGCACTCCGCAACCGATGGCGGAACGCGCGCGACAATGGCGGTGCAACGGCCGTCGACGAAGCGGCGACGCGAAGCAGGCGCGGCACGGCCGACTGGGACCTGGAGGGCGCATGTCTGATCTTCCCCGGAAGGCGGTCACCCGGACCGCCAAGCTCGCCGCGCTCCCGCTCGGCTTCGCCGGCCGGGCGACCTGGGGGCTGGGCAAGCGGATCGTGGGCGAGTCCGCGGAGATCGTCGGCCGCGAGCTGCAACAGCGCACGGCGGAGCAACTGTTCAAGGTGCTCGGCGAGCTGAAGGGCGGCGCGATGAAGTTCGGGCAGGCACTGTCCGTCTTCGAGTCGGCGCTGCCGGAGGAGATCGCCGGCCCCTACCGCGCGGCCCTGACCAAGCTCCAGGAGGCCGCCCCGCCGATGCCGACCCGCACCGTGCACGCGGTGCTCCAGGAGCGGCTCGGCCCGGACTGGCGCGACCTCTTCGAGGAGTTCGAGGACAAGCCGGCCGCCGCGGCCTCGATCGGCCAGGTGCACCGGGCGGTGTGGCACGACGGCCGTGAGGTGGCGGTCAAGGTGCAGTACCCGGGCGCGGGTGAGGCACTGCTCTCCGACCTCGGTCAACTGAGCCGGTTCTCCCGGCTGTTGGGCCCGCTCATCCCGGGCATGGACATCAAGCCGCTGATCGCGGAGCTGAGGGACCGCGTCTCGGAGGAGCTGGACTACGGGCTGGAGGCCCAGGCGCAGAGCGCCCACGCGGAGGAGTTCACGGACGACCCGGACGTGGTCGTCCCGGCGGTGGTGCACCAGTGCGACCAGGTGCTGGTGACCGAATGGATCGACGGCATCCCACTGTCCGAGGTCATCGCGGACGGCACCCAGGAGCAGCGCGACCGGGCCGGCCAGCTCCTGGCCCGCTTCCTCTTCTCCGGCCCGGCCCGCACCGGCCTGCTGCACGCCGACCCCCATCCGGGCAACTTCCGTCTGCTGCCCGGTGGCCCGGACGGCCCGGACGACTGGCGCCTGGGAGTGCTGGACTTCGGCACCGTCGACCGGCTCCCCGGCGGCCTGCCGACCCCGATCGGCATCTCGCTGCGGATGACGCTGGACGGCGAGGCGGAGACGGTCTACGAGCTGCTGTGCGCCGAGGGCTTCGTGAAGGAGACCATCGAGCTGGACCCGGACGCGGTCCTCGACTACCTGCTGCCGATCATCGAGCCGGCCCGCGTGGAGGCGTTCACCTTCACCCGCTCCTGGATGCGCAGCCAGGCCGCCCGCATCGCCGACCCCCGCTCCCCCGCCTACCAGCTCGGCAAGCGGCTCAACCTCCCGCCGGCCTATCTGCTGATACACCGGGTGACCCTCAGCACGATCGGGGTCCTGTGCCAACTGGGCGCCACGGTACGCCTCCGCGACGAACTGGAGGAATGGCTCCCAGGCTTCGCCGCCGACGCGCCCGGGGACACCGACACCGACGAGGAGGAGTCGGCGGAAGGGGCGTAGCCGGCGTGCCTTGAGTTCTTGGGGCGGGGTGGGG